>JBCBEC010000036.1:0-73320 GCA_038528965.1 Bacteroidota bacterium
TGTGATGACCAAGCTCGATCTAAGTTAGAAGTCGTAGGCATAAACAAGCTCTCGCTATAGCCCTCTGGGTAGGTTGTTATCTTCTTTGGCATTCACCAAAGATAAATGTGTCCCAACCGTAGACTCCAAGTTCTCCGAGAACTTTTCTAAGAAAGAAGAAATCCTGGACGGTCCTGAACTGTCCGGGGTTTCCTATTTTAATATTCAATGAGATCACATTGCCGGAGAATATCTTGAAAAGATTTGTATGCCTAAACCTATGTCTTTTCGTAAGTGAGCTGTCTTTAAAGTAATGGTGGTTACCCCAAACAGTCAGTCAAATGTTATTTCCGTGTCAAAAACAGGGAGGGTGGAGCTTATCCCGAGCGAAGTTTATCGGAAATGTCACACTTTGCCAAGTGCATTAGTAAACGCAGTAAAGGAATCGTCCTTCATGTACAAGTTAGCGGCCAAGTTATTTCTGGTGTTTGCTTTCTGTGGCTGGGCCCAAAGAGTAGTGGCTCAGGAGTATGTGTATAAATCGTACAACATCACAACTGTTAACGGATTACTCAGTAATCGAGTCTCAGGTATTTATCAGGATGAAATCGGGTTTATTTGGTTACATACTCAAGAAGGTGTTGGGCGTTTTGATGGGCATGGTTCTAAATGGATAACAAAATCGAATTCCAATCTAAGGGGACCTATTAAGGGAACTAGCATAGTAGAAGATGCCGAGGGGTACTTTTGGCTGACGGATGGTGTTCATATTGATCTATTTAACCGCAAAACTCTGAATGTTACTCCGCTTGAAGAAAAATTCCCTGATGGTGTGCCCTTTGCGAGTACAGTTCATCAGTTCTGGCAAGGAAGGAGAGGTGGGGTGTACATCAAAGAGCGTTACACAAATGAATTTTTCTATTACCACCCTGAAACTGGTTTTGAAGCGATACCCGAGTTCAAGGGAGCTGTATGGATAACGGATAAAAAGGATGGCCTATGGGTAACTTATAAAGGTGGTATGCATTACAAATATGCCCCTAATCGAAGTCAAATACTGAAATCATTTTCTATACCCCACCACGCATTTTGGATTAGCGGCTACCGGGAACATGAAGACTGGTTCGCCTATTTTCAAGGTAATACGCAAGAAGTTGTTATAGTAGAAGCATTGGACGAGGGAATAAAGGAAGTTTTTCGGGTTTCTACACCAGAAAGAGTGCCCTATGTCAAGCAACTGGTGGTATACAACTCAGTTGAAAATCAACTAGTCCTGAATGTTCCCCATGCAGATCATCGCTTCTCAATAATCGATTTAGACGAGAAGCGAGTAATTCCAGCAGTAGCAGAGACTAGCCTGGGTAATAACACTTTCCGCTATACCCACTTTATTGATAATCGGGGGGTCTATTGGCAACAATCACCCCGAGGCTTACAGCTGCTAAAAGTGAGTAAACCCGTATTTAAAAGGTACGCCAGTGACTTGGCGACGCGAGGCTTATGGGCTGATGATGAAAAACTGATTATTCAAGATAAATATGTATCACTTACCAACCCATCACAGTGGCAGTGGATTTCTGGTCGTAGCCGAATCAAATGTACATGGGCTGCTAACCAAGACGAGCTGTGGATTGGAGGTGCAGACGGAATATTTCAACTAGATCCTGCGGATTTTTCGGTCAAAGAACATTTTTCTCCTTCAGAAGAGGAGGGGCTCTGGGCAATAATGCGAGACAGTAAACAACGCTGGTGGGCGGGAGGCTTGTATTCTGGTTTGCTATGGAAATTAGAACAGGATAGTGTTCTGAGATACTACCAGCAATATAATGGCTTTGAAAAATTGCGCAGTAGCAGCATCATGCAACTATTGGAGGATGGATCTAACTTATGGGCTGTAACGAACACCGGCTTATACCTTTTAGATAAGGAACAAGGTGTGAAACAGCACTATCACTCTGCTGCAAAGCCACCTAGTTACTTACCACTGGATAATGTTCATTTTCTCTATAAAGACAGCAGTGACGAGTACTGGGCTGCTACTAATTCAGATGGTTTAGTACGCTTCAGGCTCAATGAAGACGAGGTGACCATCAGTAGCTATAAACAGTATACCAGTGAAAATAATTTATCCTCGAACATTCTCTACGCCATTTTGGAGGATGATCAAGAGCGTTTATGGATTAGCACCCTCCACGGCCTAAGTTGTTTTGATAAGAAAACGGAAGAGGTTCAACTCTTTCTCACCGAAGGTGGGTTAGCGGCGGCTGAGTTTAACCGAATCTCCTACTTTAAAGATAAGCGGGGGAGGATGTACTTCGGCTCTTTGAACGGGGTAGTTGGCTTTGATCCCGCAGAGGTGTTGGAGGCGACAGCCTATAACGCTTCTGTTCATATTAGCTCGCTAACGCTTCATAATAGCAAAAGAGAGCAACGAAGTGAACAGCAAGGAGCTGCGATTACGGAGATCGTGCTTCAGCCTGGGGATCAGTTTCTTCGCTTGGGGGTGAGCGTGCTCGACTATTTTAGGCCACAACAACTCCACTACACCTATAAAATAGAGGGTTTAATGAAGGAGTTTCAGAGCATGTCGGGCAATGTTCTGGAATTAGGTGGCATACCCTATGGCAAATATGTACTTCGGATCAGAGGGCAAAGCACGGATAAGCGCTATGCTCAAAAAGACCTCTTACTACCGCTACAAGTGCTCAGGCCGTTTTATCTTCAGTGGTGGTTTATACTGCTTACTTTTGCTGTGACAGTACTGGGCATTGTTCAGTTCTACTTTTGGCGGATCCGCCGTTTGAGTGAACGCAAAACCCAACTAGAGGCTATGGTACAGGAACGTACCGTCCAGATTGAAAGAGATAATGCCATTATCAGTGCCCAGGCAGCTCAATTGCGTGAATTAGATGAGCTCAAATCTCGGTTCTTTGCTAACGTTTCGCACGAACTCCGAACTCCGCTTACCTTGATTTTAGCCCCGCTAGAGGGGGTGTTGAAGCAGAGTACAAGTAATAACCGAATCTTTCCACGTCTTCAGTTGATGCAGCAAAATGGGCAGCGTTTACTCAGACGTATCAATGAGTTGCTGGACCTTTCCTCCTTAGATGTGAATCGTTTAGGGGTGGAAGAGACCAGTACCCAGCTATATTCCTTTTTACGGAATAACCTTTCGGCCTTTGATAGTATGGCTAAATTAAAGTCAATTGAGCTACAGCTGAATTACCAATTGCCAGAATCCTTGGTACTACTGCTGGATCAAGATAAGGTGGAAAAGATTATTTCCAACTTCCTGAGTAATGCGATAAAGTACACTAATTCCGGAGGCAAGGTATTGCTCCACGCACGACAACTTGGAGATCAACTTCAACTGAGTGTGGCGGACACGGGCATTGGTATTGCCCAAAAGGATCTTGAACGCATCTTTGAGCGCTTCTATCAAGTAAGCCGGTCTAATCAGCAAAATGGATCTGGCATTGGTTTGGCCCTATGCCACGAATTGGCAAGTATATTAGGAGGCCGGGTGTGGGCGGAGAGCGAAGTGGGAAAGGGGAGTGTTTTCTACTTTCAATTACCGTTGGTTGAATCTCAAGACATAGATTTAGGCGCTCAGAGTGTCCCAGTTTCTAAGGTGCCGCTGCCGGTAGACGTGGCTGCTGCCGGAACAATTATAACTCCACTGGTTAATCGACCTACAATTTTGGTAGTAGAGGATAACGTAGACTTGCGTGCTTATCTAGAGCTGGTTCTCTCCCCTAATTATCAAGTTGTAACTGCAGCGCACGGGGCCGCAGCCTTAGAATACCTCAAAACGCAAGAGCTACCTGCGCTGATCATTTCGGATATTATGATGCCGGTCATGGACGGCATGGCTCTTCTTGCTGAACTTAAGCAAAGTGCGCAATGGTGCGCTATACCAATTATTATGCTCACTGCTAGTCAGCGCTCGGAGGTTAAGTTGGAAGCACTACGCATTGGGGTAGATGATTATCTAGTGAAACCTTTCAAAGAAGAGGAGCTTTTGACGCGAATCAAAAACCTATTACGCAATTATCAAGACAGTGCAGCAGGGGAGAAGCTCACCAAGGAAGTAACCGCTAGTGATTTACGTTGGCTGGAAGAACTGGAAAGGATTATGCAACAGCATCTTGCTTCTCCTGGCTTCAAATTGACCGAGGCAGCAATGGCAATGAATATTTCCTACCGCCGTCTACAACAAAAGTTGAAAGCGCTTACTGGGATGACGCCCAAGCGTTACCAACGAACCATCAAATTGGCCAAAGCTCGTGAACTCCTAAAAAGCGGACAGTTCGAAACGGTTACCGAAGTAATGTATCAACTTGGGTTTGATAACCTTCATTACTTCTCCAAACTCTACAAGGAGGAATTCGGCGTGAAGCCTATTGAGGAGCTGTAAATAACCAGTTTAACTACAATTATCACCTTGAATTTCGCTTTTGTGCTACTTTTTTTCGCTTTTCGAACTGTGCCCGTACTGTATCTTTCGGGCGATAAATCACGATGAAAAGCTGTTACCCTCGGCCTCACCACCCAGCCCTCATTTACCCAATTAAAGGACTTTGCTTTTGTCCATAGTGCACTGTAAAGCACTATGGCTGTAATACCGTGTTTAGACGACAAATTGTAGATCTCATGACTCCACTACTACCAATGCGTAGCCTTGTTTGTGATTCTTTCGCAAATAGAAAGCTGCACTATGCCTTACTATCTTTATTGTTCCTAATCAGCTGCTCGCTGAACCTCCTACAAGCGCAAAATACGTGCACCTGGGAGGTGGATGATATTGTCACTTCCGAAAACTTTGAAGATGATGCTACGGCTGATCCGCAGGAAAATCCAGCTTCCGAGACCACTTCTCTTACTGCCGCTATACCTGGTAATACCGACGCGGTAGGTGATGGTGGTTTAATTGGTGTGGTATTTGACGCAGACGTAGAAATTGAAATCTGCTTCTGGGGAGACATGGACGATGACGACGAAAACTTTGATGTAACTGTTGAAGGTCAGAGTACAATTACCGTACAAGTCTCGGCGTCTACTAGCGAGGGTAGCCCCTCTTGCCAAGAGTTCATTTTTACCCCGGCATTAGCAGCAAGTGTACTGGCCGATAGTGAGATCACCATTACTTATAATAATTTCGGTGAGGGTTGGTTTCCACAGCTTGATGACGATGAAGAAAATATTGATACCGGTACGAATAACTTCAATGCCGAAGTATCTGACATTTCAGCTGATTATAGCTATTCCATCGCGGATGATCCCATTCCTGTTTTCTGCCAAGGGCAGGATGATGTAGACCTTGGAACCTACGTGGAAATACAAACAGCTACCAGCACCTTTGACAACTTCGAGGGCACCGGTGTGCTGGACGATGGCAGAACCCTCGACTTATCCGCTGCCGAAATTGAACTCAGTACACTGGATCGCGAAGCTGTTAATTCTGCTTCTTACGTCTTCACCTGTGAAGGTGGCGAAGAATTAGTGGATCAATTCCTTTTTCAGGTCTATGAAGTCCCTGTGGCTACCATAGAAGATGGTATGTTCTCTTGTGGCTCCACGGGGAATTTTGACTTGACGGAACTGTTCTTAGATGTAACAACCGAAGGAGGAACCTTCACCCTAACGAGTGACGTCGACGGTGCAGAAATACTTGGAGATTACCTCTCTTATTCAGGCTTCGGTTGTATAGATGTGACTTACACCTTAGAAAACCCAGGTAATTGCAGTGGAGTAGGAGAGGTGCTGACCGCTGACGCCATGGTCTTTTTCCCAGAAACACCTACCCCTAGCTTTGCCATAACCTCATCTACTACTTGTTGGGATGGCGATGACGATCTAGAGATTGAGGTAAGCCCGCTTGAATTTGATTACACCGGAGATCTCAGTAGATCGTGGTCAGTTACGGGTACAAACGTGGAGGTAAGTATTTCAGATGAGATGACGGATAACCCAACCATCATCGTGTCTGATCCATCTAGTGCTGTAGGAAGTTTGCAAATCTGCTACGAGGAGCGCATTGCCACAAATGACTGCTCAGACCTTGAAGCAGTTTGTGGTGTCACCACCTGTAGCACAATTACAATCACCAGTGTTGGCTGCAACGAAGAATGCCTGGAGTTTGATCCGGCAGCTGAAGTGTGTCCCATCCTGGTGAATACTTTTGTGACAATCGAGCTGTTTGGTGTAGCCTTCGACGTAGGTAGTGCAACCGTACCATTCTTCGAAGCTTCAGTCGTAACCGGTGATTACGTAGAAGAGAATAACTTTTCCGAAGGGGGGACCTTGGATCCAATCATTTCGTGCGCCGACGAGGGAATTGATGTAAGCTGGGATTTTGGTCTGGCAGAAGATACCTTCGATCCTACGGGGGAAGCACTAGACCTACCACTTGCGGATAATATTCCAGGAATTTCTGACGTGTGTGACCTGGTCGATGATGTCTCCATTCCTTTCCCAACGGGTTTTTGTGCCAACTGTGGACCAAACGGAGGAATTTGTACCAATATCGCTGGTGTAAAACCTTGTGTTAGAACCAGTAATTGGAAGCCACTAGAATTCCTAGACTTTGATTTTACCGTCCCAATTTCTGGGCAATCCACCACCGTTTGTACCGCCACCCTTCGAGACCTCGTGGCCAATCCGATCCAGGAAATAGTTGAAACCACCGCCGTTTCAGTCGTTTGGGCCGATACTGATGGTGACGGTTCCTTTGATCAGGTTCTTAGTGGCGCGGGAATTATCTTTGACGGTTCCGGTGACGGTAGTGAATTTGTTTATAACAATGTAGATGGAGAAGGTATCATCACCGTACGTAACGTAACGGCTTCGGTTATTGCGCCTTATTCTCCTTGTGTGAGTCCGGAGGGCATGAACCTATTGGATGTGGTGCCAATCGATTTGGTACCAATCGTGGGTCCAATGATCACCCAAGTATTGGAATCAGGTGGTCTTGATATCAATATTGCACCTTCCGCAATGTATGATCTACCCATTAGGGTGGCAAATGATGAAGCACCACGCTTTCCGAACCCCAGAAGACAATACACCTTTGCTACTGGTGCGGATTGTGGTGAGGCCGTGAACTGGGAAATCCCACTAGCAGTAGATGGTTGTACAGGTGAATTGATCGAAGACATCGTACAAATTTCTGGACCTACCTCGGGCTCTGTTTTAGAACCTTCTCCGGACGAGGTAGCCTATGTCGATGCTTACGGTAACCAAGTATATGTAGATGCCAACGGTAATGAGGCCGCGATTTGCCAAAACTCAGATGGTGACTATGTCATCATGGACTACCCACAAGATTGCGATGATGATCGTAATTCTACGGTAGTTGATATTGATGACTACGAAGAACTGATCGTATACGGCTCCCGCGTGGAATACCAAGCTACTGCTTGCAATGGTATCCAGACAATCCATGCGATTTACGTCAATGTGGTACCTGGTGATCCAATTCTGGTGTTACCAAGAAACTTGACGCTCAGAAATGATGTCGATGCGTGCTCACGTATCGTAACTGGTATTGCACCCCTAGCTGGTTTAGAGTGCAATACGAATATTACTTGGACCGCCGATAATGGCGCTTCTCCAGCCAGTGGAACGGATGATGCTAGCGGCACCGAGTTTCAGGTAGGGACTACTACCGTAACTTATACCATGACTGCCGACTTAGATGGTGACGGTGAAATTGATGATAACGATCCATCCATTCCTTGTGGACAGTCACAAGAAACGCAGATTTGTACGTTCACAATTACCATTGAAGATCACCAGAAGCCTACTGCTTACTGTAGTGATGTAACAATCCGCCTTGATGAGACCGGAAGTGCAACCGTAACGGCTGCTGAACTGGACGGTGGCAGTGTAGACAATTGCCCGGGTGAACTCACTATTGAAGTGTCTAAATCAGATGGTATCGAAGACTTTGGTGAATCTGTATCCTTTGACTGTTTTGAAGAAGGTCAAAATACAGTGATTATTCGCGTACTGGATGCCGCCGAACACGATGGTGATGCTGCCACAGACGAGCGCAACGAACGCCGTTGTCTATCAGTAGTAACCGTTGAAGACTACTTCACCGACTTTGAAGTGAACCTTGATGTTCCGGAGCTTTGTCTAGAAGCAAATAATGACGAGCAGCTCACCTTTGCCAATTATCTTACCATTGCTGAGGGAGATGGAACCACCATTACGCACATTGAGGAGGTACTCGACATGGATGATGTCGTAGGTGTATTTGGTATTTCTACCTTTGTACGCTCACCTGGGTCTCCTACTTCTGGAACTACGATCGGTACCAGCCCTGATGATCCAGGTGATGCCGGATACGTTGATCCACTGACTGGAGAATACACGCCGGGTACGGGTTCTGGTTTCGTAACGGTTTCCTACGTATTGGGTATTGCTGGGCAGGTTGAGCCTGGTATTACCAACCTGGAAGGTTGTTACGTTTTGGTCCAAGACGTATTCGAACTACGCCAGCCACTGGATATGGCTTCACCAGAGTGTGAGTGTATCCAGCAAAACAACCGTGTGGTAAATCTGGGTGAAATCTCTGGCGGTTTGGAGCCTTACACCATTCAGTACGGTGGTGTACAATTGGATATTGATA
Source organism: Bacteroidota bacterium (assembly GCA_038528965.1). GTDB lineage: Bacteria > Bacteroidota > Bacteroidia > Chitinophagales > Saprospiraceae > Lewinella. The sequence goes on from JBCBEC010000036.1 coordinate 8,615, forward strand.
ACGATGGCATCGCTGATGATGTAGACGGTGAATTCACCTACGACGAAGAAGCTGGTTTTGATGTTACTGACTTCACCGAAGATTTAGGAAACCTATTGGTGGATTACACCCAACCCACTTGGTCCTTTACGATTGTGGATGCCCGCGGTTGTGAGTTGTTCCGCTCTGGTTCTTGTGACAATGACGATGAAGTGGGTACGCCAGAAATCGACTGTTCCAGCCTGGGACCAGTAGATTTATTCACAGAAGAACTGGTTTGCGAAGCAGAATACACTTGGGACCATCCCCTACCCACAGATAACTGTGATGTGATCCTCTACACCTATACCATCACGAATCCTGATGGAACGGTAGCAGGGCCCTTCGATATCACCGCACTATTGAATCCGGATATCACAAACCCACTTCCAGATCAATTTACTGCGACTTATAACTTTTTGCACGAGTCTCCTACGGAGAATTTGTCGATTGTTACCTACTATGCCGAAGACGCTGTGGGTAATTTCAGCCAGTGTAGCTTCAACGTAACGGTCACGGATGATGATGCACCCTACTTTATCAATTGTCCGGAGCCGGCGGTTATTGTTGATGCACCAGCCACTTGGTGCAGTGCTTTTGCTAATTATTCCTTGCCATTAGCGGAAGATAACTGTAGCGTTCCCGTGGTTACACAAGTAGATGATACGGGCCTCACCTCGGGTGATTTGTATCCGGTTGGTATTACCATTAATACCTTTGAAGCGGTAGACGCTTCAGGTAACTCTACCTTGTGTGATGTAAAGATCATCGTCAACGATTTCCACACGCCGCCTACTTTCGAGTGTCCAGGCGATGTGACGACTACCAATGATTTTGGCGACTGTGGTGCCGTAGTAGATAATATTGAACCCTCTAATTTGGAGGATAACTGTATTGATAATGTGACCACCACGTTCCGTATTGAAGATGAAGATGGTAATGAGATAGCTAGCGGACTTGATGATGCTAGTGGAACCTTCTTTGAGCTGGGCACCAGTACAGTTCGCTACGCGATTCAGGATATGCCTTTGCTGCTCATCACGGAAATCACCCATGACTTAAGTAATCCCGTAGATGGAACCGTCCCCGTTCCAGTCTATGCGGCGGCTAACCCGGCCACTGCGGATTACCTAGAGATTACCAATTTCAACTCCGCCAACATGGATGTGAGTTGTCTGATGATTGAGCGGATTACGGCTGCTGGTAGCGAAATGTACGCCGTACCCACCTTCACGATTTTAGCACCCGGTGAGGTTCTGACCATCCACTTCGGTGATGGTGTCGACTCACAATCCGATAATTACTTTAATGTACCCGGCGCGGCGGACCTGCCAGCCGATGAGCCTGCTGCTTACATCATTAGCTTGTCTCGCTCTATTCTGGATGTAGCTGTGATCAATGGCTTTGATATTAGTGGTTTGGCAACTGCCGATAACTACAACTTAGCGGATCGTCCCGTATCTGATTATTGGTCTGGAACGGTTAGCCCCATTTTCGGTGCGGGAATTATCCGAACTACCGTTTGGGATACTGATACCGCTGCTGACTATGTACCAGGAGAAGCCTGTTTTCCAACCACTATTGGTAGCTTGAATCCTAGTTTGCCACAACCGACGCCTAACGGTACCAGTACGGCTATTCAAGCCCAGCCTACTACGCGGGTGGAATGCACACCGTTTACGGTAACGGTGACGGACGATGAGGATGCAGTTTGTGGCCTTTACGGTGATTACGCTACCTACGACGGCAGCGCCGAAACCGTGGACTACGGTGCTTGTGTAGAGTCGGTAGTAACCGTATCCGAATTCTTCACGGTAGCCGATGTCAATCTGGCTATTGCTGGTACGGCAGGGGATTTCTCTGATCTTACCTTCACCTTGATCAGCCCAGTAGGAACGGAAATTGAGTTACTAGCTGAGGAGTGTGCTGGAGCTACCGCCTTTGATTTCACCTTGGATGGTGATCCGGAATTAGCAGCTCCATTTGCTGATAACTGTGGCAACCTGGCCGGTGGTTTAGCACTGGTGCCAAGTGGAGATATTGAGGCCTTCAACGGTGAGCAAGCGCAGGGCGATTGGACGCTGCAGATTGCGCATAATGGTGTCGTTACCACTGATCCGACTACCATTGATGCTTGGTCTCTGCTGTTGAGTGCACGTGAGCCTTATGATGATATGAGCGTCACCCTGGAAAACGACCTTGATCTCTGCGGTGCAGAATACACGTATTTACACCCGATTCTATTTGATAACTGTCTGGGAGGAACGGTGCAACTACAAATTACCTTCGAAGATGGTACGGTAGAGTTGGACCAGATGCTCCCCATATTCCCAGAAAACACGGAGTTTACCTACTTCTTTATGGTAGGAGAAACCGACGTACTTTACACCTTGACAGACGCCGCGGGTAATGTTTCCACTTGCGGCTTCACCGTGACTGTTCTGGATACTCAGATTCCGGAAATTGAATGCCCGGATGATCTGGTAATCCAGCTCGGTCCAGGTGAATGTGAAACGAACGCGTACCCGACTACACCAGTTTTTGAGTTTGATAACTGCCCGGATTATGTGCTGTCCTCTTTCCCTCCGGGAACACCGGTGCCAATTGGAGATACGGTTATCACGCTGATCATCACGGACGCTTCTGGAAATGCCGACTCTTGTACGTATAACTTGACAGTGCTGGAGTTTATGACCGATCAGGAGCTAGCTTGTATTGGGGAGCTGAATCTCTCCCTGGGCGCAAGCTGTGAAGCTACCGTGACGGCTGATATGGTATTGACCGGCGATTTGTACCGCTGTTATGATAATTACATCGTGTCCGTTTACGAAGAGTTGCCTGGCCCGGGTATACTTCCTATTCCTACCTCACCTACGGTGACTGAGGAGTACGTGGGAGAAACGCTCTATGCTGAAATCTGCGATCCGGATACCGGTGAATGCTGCTGGGGTATTCTCAATATCGAATACAAACTCATTCCGGAGTTCATCTGTCCACCGGATACGATAGTGCAGTGTACGGATATGACTAGCCCGGAATTGCTTGGCTTCCCAGAAGTAACTTCTTGTGTGCCTGGAGGCGCGATCATAACTTTTGTGGATACGCTAATGGACAACGGTTCCTGTGGTGATCCACGCTTTGAAATTGCTCGTACCTGGACCGTAGCTGATGGTTTTGGCAACTCAGATGATTGTGTGCAAACCATCATCATGGATGCCTTGGACTTAGACCAAGTCATGTTCCCTGAGAACTTTGATGGAATTGCTAATCCAGTACTTGACTGTGCTGCTGTCCTGGCTGATCCATCTTTGACAGATCCAGAAAACCTGGGCTATCCTACCATCAACGGTTTGAGTTTGCTGGATGCTATTTATTGCTCCGCAGCGATGAACTACGACGATGAAGAATTCTTCATTTGTGATAACAGCTTTATCCTCTTCCGAACTTGGCGGGTAATCAACCAATGTTTGCCTAATCCGCTTACGGATGTGCGTGAGTTTACGCAAATCATCCGCGTAGAAGATGCCGATGGTCCAGATCTGAACTGTCCAGAAGATGAGACCATTAGTGTTTCGCCCTTCAATTGTCTGGCTACTTATCAAGTGCCGATTCTTGACATCTTAGATGCTTGTTCGGAGGTGTCTTATCAGGTGGCCCTCAATGGGGATACGCTTACCACTGATCCTGATAACATTTATATCCTGACTGGCTTGGAGCGTGGCGAACACACGATCACTTATTTGGCCCAGGACGCCTGTGGTATCCGTTCGCAGTGTGGCTTTGTACTGACGGTGGAAGATCAAATCTCACCAGTTGCAATTTGCGATGATGAATTGAACGTCTCTATCGGCGGTGGCGATAGTGCCATTGGCTTATTGGGTCAGGCACGCTTATTGGCAACGGATGTGGATGAAGGATCTACCGATAATTGCAGTACGGTTACCCTGGAGGTTCGCCGGAACTTCTGGGCCGATGGTGACTGTAGTGATAATGCTGATGATTGGAGTCCGTGGGGTGATTTTGTTGATTTCTACTGCTGTGATATTAACCTCGAGGTTTACGTTGAGTTACGCGTCACGGATGCGGTAGGCAACCAAAATATCTGCTGGCAGGTAGTGACACCAGAGGATAAGATCAATCCGTTCTGCTTTGCACCAGCTGATGCGACCTTGTCTTGTACGGAGCTACCGTTGGCCTTCTCGGGTGATATCGCTCAGGCTTATGATGATGACTTTGGAGGCACCTCTGCCATGATGTCGGCGATCTTTGGCAATGCCACTGGAACCGATAACTGTGCGGTGGATACCATCGTGGAGCGTACACCCAATATTGACCTGAACGAATGTGGTTGGGGTACCATCACCCGCCGTTTCGAAGCCTGGCAATTGAAGCCTGCAGGTGATGAAAATGGTAATGGCGTAATTGATATCAATGAGGTGGATCGCTCCACCAACAGCTGTTCACAGCGGATCATCATTACCGAAGAACACGACTTTGTCATCGACTTCCCCGAGGATGCCGATGCTGACTGTGGCGACCCGGAAATCCCAACTATCATTACCGAAACCGATGGCTGCGATGTGCTTAGCATCAATATTAGTGATCCAGTCCGCTTCACTGCTACTGGCGATGAGTGCTACAAATTATCCATCACCTATGATGTCATCAACTGGTGCTTGTGGGATGGTGAATATACCGGCTTCGTAATCGATCGCATGACCGAGGACGACGGTGAGGCATTACCAATTGATCGCGCAGTGGAGGGCAATGAACGCCCTGTAGTTACCTACGATGATGCCAACGGACTGTGTATCGATCGTCGTCATAACGATCGCGATGGTGATAGCTTCCTGGATAACTGTGAATCACCGCAGCTCCCGAACTTTGGTCGCTATATCTACACGCAGTTTGTGAAGGTCTACGATTCCACTGCTCCCACACTAACTGTGGGGACGTTTGGCGGACCTACTGATAATTGTCCTGATCTATTACCCGGTCAGTTCGGCGACGATGATGGCGACTGCGAAGAAACCGTCAGTATTACTTTTAGTGTTTCGGATGATTGTGAGCTGTTTGATGGTGCTGGCAACTTGGTCGTGAGTCTCGTATCTGCGGAGCTAGATGCCTTTGCGGTAGATGTAAACGGCGATAGTGATATTACCTCCAACGAATTCGTCAGCGACTTTGATGTCATCGACTTCATTACCGACAATGGAGACGGAACATTTGTATTCAGTGGCTCTTACCCGATCATCACCGAAGCGATGGGGCCGAATATCGTTCACACGCTGCGCGTTTTGTTCGAGGATGGCTGTGGTCATCAAGTGAGCGAGTACATCGAGTTTGATATTATCGATTGTAAAGGACCCGCACCGATCTGTATCAATGGCCTCACGGCCACAGTTATGCCAACGGAAGACGGAGGCTGCGAAATGGCTATCTGGGCTGCTGACTTTGAAGGTTCACCCATCTACGATTGTTCGGGGCAAGGGCCGGAATTCAACATCTTTGGCCGCTCTAGGGTAACCTCCTACGCCATTTATCGCTTGGCCGATATTGAAGCTGATCCTGACTTTACTCCTGATCCAGCTGATACCGGATTGATCCTTACCAACGAGGATGAGGAAACCACCGTGGTTCGTATCTACGCCTTTGATGAGGAAGGTAATTCTGACTTCTGCGAAACCTATGTCCTGGTGCAGCAGCACACTACCTGTAATAGTGGAGGTACGGGCACGTTGGCGGGTATCATTGCTACCGAGGATGCCGAAACAGTGGAAGGTGTGGAAGTGAGTATCAATGGCGGAGAGCAAACGATGGTAACTAACACGGATGGTACCTATAGCTTTGAGCTAGAGGCTGGCGGCGATTATTCGATTACACCCTACCTCAATGCGGGTCCACTGAATGGTGTTTCCACCTTTGATATAGTCATCATGAGCAAGCATATCTTGGGTACAGAACAACTCGGTTCTCCCTATAAACTGCTGGCTGCTGATGTCAATAACTCACAGACGGTCACTACGCTGGATATGATCCGCTTACGCAAATTGATCCTGAACATTGAGACGGAGTTCCAGAACAATACCAGTTGGCGATTCATTAACGCAGCCTACAGCTTCCCTAATACGGTTGATCCTTGGCAGGAAGAATTCCCAGAGCTGATCAGCATCAATAACCTTCCACCAGAGGTGCTAGAAGGGCAGGATTTTGTAGCCGTTAAGGTGGGGGATGTGAATGGTAGCGCACAAGCTAATGCCCTGGCTGGTGATGACCGCGAGCTCAATGGTACGTTCAACTTCACAGTTGAAAATGCGATCCTGGTTACTGGCAACGAATACACCGTAGCTGTCCGCGGATCGGATATTGGGAGTATCGAAGGTTTTCAGGGTACACTACAGCTGAATGGTGTAGAATTGATTGACATCGAATATGGTGCAGTCCAAGCAGAGAACTTCGGTTTACGTTTTGCCGAGCAAGGCCATCTCACTATGTCGTGGAACAAGTCCTCCTACGCTGAAGCTTCGTTGGACAATGTCTTATTCAGTTTAGTGATTCGCGCAACGGCCGATACGGAATTAAGCGATGCGATAAGTATTAACAATCGCTACACCGCAGCAGAAGCATACGGCAATGGCAACACCATGAATGTGGATGTGGTATTTGAAGGTCAGGATGCCACACAAGGTGTCTTTGCGCTCTACCAAAATGTACCCAATCCGTTCCAGACCGAAACCTTGATTGGCTTCAATTTGCCGGAAGACGCCGAAGCGACCTTAACGGTAAGCGACGCTAGTGGTCGGATATTAACCATTTTAAAGGGCGATTATGCTGCTGGTTACAATACCATCCACCTGAAGAAGAGCCAGATTCAAGGTGCTAGTGGGGTGCTCAGTTACACCTTAAGCACCAAAGGAACCAGCAAAACTGGTCAGCTTGAAGAACGTACAGCTACCAAGAAAATGGTAGTTCTAAAATAATTTTTTAGGTCAGGGAATTATCGGAGGACTAAGAGTTCTCCGAGAACTCCCCTATAAAGAAACCCCGAGCAGTTGCGTACTGCTCGGGGCTTTCTTCTTTAAGAGATTTGGCTTTGGAGGAAATGGCGAAAATTCCGTTTTCAAGGTATAAACACGTTAACGCATTAACGTGGCTACACCAAAATTTTGCCACCCATTTTCACCATTTCTCATCCTATTCCGTAGCCTTAATCACCCTTGTCATTTGCTCAATGCGGTCATCCATAAAGCGCAGATAATACACGCCATCTGGATAAGCGTAAAGCGATAATTGTCCGGTGTAGCGGCCGTTGTATTGTGGTAACTGCGTATCGTACAGCAAGCTGCCTTTCGCATCGTAGACTTTTACCGGAAGGAAAACAGAGTTGGCTTCCAAGCCAGGTAACTCCACCCGAAATACACCTAGCGTAGGGTTGGGGTAAACCAATACCGCCGCACTGCCGATAGTAATAGTTTCGGTAGAATTAATGATATCTAGCATGATATCTACCGTTACGGTACAGCCCAAAGAGTCTTCTACCACCATGGTATAATCACCGGCTGCCAGGTTCTCGAATAATGGATTGCCTTGACTGTCTCCGTTGAGGGTATAAGTGTACGGAGGTACCCCATTTTCTACGGCAATCTCAATCTGGCCATCATTGGCATTTTCAGTACTTTCACCCATGACGGTAGCGGTGAGGAACTCCAGCGTACAGCTGCCTACAACTACTGTTTCGGAGTAGGTACAATCACCAGCACCAGCAATAATTACCTCATATTCTCCGGCGGCAAGACCAGTAAAGGTGCTTCCTTCTGAGAAAGTGGTGCCACCGTCAATACTGTAGGTGAATGGGCCAACCCCATCTGTAGCGAAGACCATGATGGTCCCATCTCCAGCACCTGCAGATGATTCTAGGGCTACTTCTACCTCACCGTCCAGTGTACAAGTGAAGATGGCGCAAAAGTCGTTGGTTTCCGAAGCTCCAAACTCACCCGTGCTTGTAAGCAGAGGAAGACCATCAGCATCGGTGATCTCGTAATTACCTTCGCCGAACTGGCAGCAGATACCGTCGCCAAAAGAGTCGAATATGGTAAAGGTGTAACACTCATCAGGGTCCAGGCAGAAACGTTCTTGAATCTCTGTGAACTGGTCACTGTACGGGCCACCTTCGTATAGTAGTACACCATTCTCGTTGCTGACCTCCCAGGTGGTTTCGTTCGGATACTCATCGGTGAGGATATTCAAAAAGATGTCCACTCCATCGAGTAGTACCTCAATCTCGCGGGTGAAGGAATCATTCTCGGGGCGTTGATCCGGCACACCATTGGGGTTAGTGGTAGTAATTTCTAAGGTATTTATGCCATCGATAGCGCCAGTAATGAAGGCGGTGAGGTTGGCAGAGGCGCCACTCTCCAGGCTGCCTTCCCAGGTGATCGGGTCGAGCGGAGTACCATTTAGACTTAGCTCCACCGTCAAACTCGTGAGCGTATCCGTACCCAGGTTGGTCACTTCCAACTCTAATGGGAAGGAATCACCACACTGTAATGATGCACCGATATTGATTGCACTGGCGGAGGCATCAAAACGAGCCAGATGACTGACCACAGCGCCTAAAGTATCATTGCGCACCAGATCATCGTCCGGTGCGGTAGCGAAAAGGGTAAACTCATAATCACCAATGGTGGACATATCTACGGTAGGTCCAAAGGTGTGGATGTAACTGCTATCGGGCAGTATCGTTTGGGTGACCTGATCAATAACTTCTGGCGCACCTTCAAACACATAACCAATGCTAAACGATTCGATGGTATCTAGGCCAATGTTTCGCACTTCAACCGATACGGTTTCCATTGTCGTAAGCTCCGCAGCATTAAGGGGACTTACCAAGGCGCGTACGGCTAAGTCGGTAGTGTCTTTGCCCATTACAAAGGAGATAATTCGCGTACGAACCTCAATTGGCCCTGCGTATTCGGTGGTGTACCAGAAGGTTCGATCATCAACCGGGTCAATGGTCATGTGGGCGTAGTCGCCAAAGCGCCCTCCTGATAAGATACTGCTTTCTCCTGCTACCACTTCGACTTCCGGGATGGTCATTTCACCCAGCGGATCACTCGCGCGGCGGCCGGTAAAGCGTACACCCACGTAGGTATCTTCACTACTTACGTTGTAGCCTAGCGCAATATTCCCCCGGTCGTCCATTTGTACGCTGCTCATAAACCGGTGCAAACCATCATCTGGTGCCCAGGTGCCTTCTTGAAATAATTCCCAATCAGTGGTACCACTGCGACGCATTTCTACCCAGCGGATGCCCGCCAGGTCATTGCCATTTGCATCCGTCATGTGACACATAACCATGGCTTCGTACGAACCAAAATTGCGGTACACCGCCTGGTTCATCACTACTTCGGGGATGCCATCCAGTCCACTGCCGTTCAATTGCGGTATACAGGCAAAACCAAAGCCTGGTGCAGCGCAGGCGTAGGCATCAAAGGGAGAGGTAGGGACGGTGGTATTACTTACCGTAGTGTTATCCGGATTGTCAAAGTCAACATCTACTGCGTAGATTTCAATGGCATCTTCTAGTCCGACTCCCCAGGAAGAGTCGTTGAGCGTCACGAGTAGCGGATCACTATTTGGCGTGTTAGCGCCTGTCCAATCTACTGGTGTTGCTACCAAAAAGCCTCCTTCGGAGCCCGTATAGCCCGGTAGGCTAATCCGTTGTATGCTCACCATGGCTTCCGTGTTGAGGATAGCCTCACGATCGATAAAGTAAGCGTGCAAGGTGCCCGGCCCACCTTCGTTGGTGGTCACCGTGTAGGTATCGCCCCAGATCCCGTACTTAGGATAATCAGGAAAACTGGGCGTAGCAAAATTGTAGGCATCCCAGGCGCCCAGTGGATCGTCCGTTTGCGAAATAGCAACCAGCAGTTGGCTACCACTAGGGAATTCCGTGATCAACCAGCGGTTAACTTCTTGATCGTAGAGGATGATGGGGTCCCCGGCGGAAGAAAAGCCCAAATCGCTCCAAATGGTATTGGCCGAGAAGGTATTGATTAAGTTGCCTTGCTTATCAAATACGCCTAAGCGCGTAGCATTTACCGCTTGTAGGTAATAATTCAAACCAATGTCCCCGGAAGGATCATTTGGGGAAGTACCTGAGGTAATACCGTCAATGTTGACCAATAATTCTACAATGGAGCTATCTCCGTTGAGACTACTTTGGCGAATGGGATCTTCCATTCTCAGCTGTCGCTCCGGAAATGCTAAGTTTTGCTTGCCACGCCCCTGAAAGTTTTCGGGTACCGAACGCGGCTTTTTCATAAGCTTGCGGCGTTCGGGATCAGTCGGAGGAACGGGAATCAACTGTCGTACCGGGCGTGTGCTACCCAGGTATTCAGCATACGTTACTTCGACGGTGGCTTCAATAGATTGAGTGGTGGAAATTGATTGTGCCTGGCTAGGTTGGGCGAGCCAAAGCAATCCTCCGAGCAGGAGGAACATACTAGTCCTGATCATGTGTTAATGTGAATAAGTTGATGTATAGACTCGAACTCCAGTGGGTGATTCAGCGCCACAAACTAAAGACAATTTGCGCAGAGGCTAGCTAAACACCTTCTGATTTGTCTGGGAGGGAACTGAAATCGCTCTCCGGAGTGTTCGATTTTATATACCGGCTGACAAACCCTCCTCTGGAATCGGTCTGGTTAATAGGTGCTTTAGGTGTTTGGCTCTTCGGTGAGCGTATCCACCAATTTATTTTAGGCTTGCATCAAATAGGAAAGACGATAGACCAACAAATAACACGAAACAGACATCCGCTGTCGTTAGCTTTTGGTGGATAAAAGTAACATTCGTCCTGCCAAAATTGACCGCCGTATAGAAAGCTGGTACGAATGCTTCGAGGATTACGACCTGAGTAATATTTACCTTACATTTGAAGTAACACCTTATTAAACTAAATTCAAATTTATGAAAGCGCTCTGGCTCTCGGTATTCATGCTGGTCATGGGTACAACTTGCCTGCATTCCCAAGAACTTGATACTTCACCGCTCGAAAGCTCTGGTACCCTACCCGAAGAAGTGGTTACCTCACCCGCTAAGAAGTATCGTACTGCCCTACGCAATTATCGTATCGGCGATGATGATTCACAACGCAATCAGTTTCTCTTAGAGTCTACCTACGTTTTAGATCAACTTCTACGCAGTGGTTATGTCCTCTATAACGATCCGGTGGGGGCTTACGTCAATGATGTAATGGAGACCGTAATTGCCGCCAATCCCAGCATCCGCGAAAAGGAACCTCGTGCCTACGTTTTAAAGACCTCCGAGGTCAATGCCTTCGCACTTGATCAAGGTATCGTCTTCGTTTCCCTGGGTTTACTAGCGCAGTTGGAAAATGAGGCACAGCTGGCCTTTGTTTTATCGCACGAATTGGTGCACATTATTGAAGGACACGTGATGGATAGTTTTGTCGAAGACATGAAGATTGACAATTCGGTTATCACAACCAAGGACCGCGATGGTAAACAATTTGACCTAGCGGAAACGATGAAGAATCAGTACTCACGCGAACAAGAGATGAGCGCTGATGAAATTGGGGCCGAATATTTCCTCAAAACCAACTATGACTTCACTTCCATTGTACGGGTCTTTGATGTTCTGCGTTATGGCCATTTACCTTTTGACGAAGTTCCTTTTGAATTGGAATACTTGCAGGAACTATCCGTTACGCTACCGGCAAAATGTGTCATCGAAGAAATTGCCCCAATTACACCTCCCGAAGAGGACGAGGAAAACAGTACGCACCCCGCCATTGATAGTCGTATCATTAAGCTGCGTGACCGCCTTACGGGCTTGGATAATGAAGGACGCCAGGAGTTTCTCGTGTCGAGCGAACGCTTCGAGATGGCCCGTCAGCGTGCCCGGGTAACGCTTCCCCGTTTATTTCTGGAGGAACAACAGCTATCGGAAGCAATCTACACTGGATTTTTGCTGGAAAAGACCTACGGTGAGAACGCTTACGCCAAGGAAATAGTGGGTAAAGCGCTATATGGCTGGGCGCGTTTTCGTAGTAATGGTCAAAGTAGAGATGTGAATTCTCCGCGCTGGAAAAAGGTGCAAGGAGAATCACAGGCCCTTTTTCACGCCATCAACAAAATGAACGCCGAAGAATTGACGCTACTGGCTATCACCTACAATTATGCCCGCTATCAGCAGGAGCCCAACAATAAGGAAACCAAGGCGATCCTGATAGACCTATTTGGTGATCTCTATCTGGAACACGATATCGAATCTTTGGACTACTTCAAGATGGCCTCATCGGTTGGACCAACGGAGAGTACCAGCGTTTCCTCGGAAGAGGAGAAAACGGAGGAAGAAACAGAATCAGAAAGTAAGCTTGACAAGATTCAACGCAATCAGCAACGCGAGGGCTATGAAAATACCCCCACGGTTTGGGATAAAACGATGTTCACTGCCGTGCTGAACGATAGCGATTTCCGCGCGCTGGCAGAGGAAGGTTTTGATTACGGTAAGGAACGGCAGGCGGAGATTGATTTCTATGAACCAGAAACCAATCGGGAGCGAACCCGGCTGCGAAAGTACCAGAAGCAGCGCGAAAAGCGTGGGGTCTCATTAGGCATCAAACGGGTTACCGTTGTTAATCCCGTTTTTATCCATTTGGACCAGAGCGGGCGTAATGACTACGCCATGGATTTTGAGAAAAGCGAAGCGCAACAACAGCTGATGAATGATGTTTTGGCGGACTGCGCTAAAGATTTGGGCGTTAGCATGAGAACGCTCGATCCCGCTAAGCTCCGGGCCGATGATGTAGATGAACTAAATGACATCGCTGTGGCGAGCAGCTGGGTGAGTACGCAGTTGGACGCAGAGGATTTTATCTACCAAGCCTACAATCGCGCAGATATGGAAGACTTTGCGGAGCGTTATAACTCGCGCTACGTCATGTCGGTTATCGCGATTTCCGTAGCGAAGAGAGGGCTACTGGCAAAGTTGTTTTCCTCGGGTGAATCCTTACTGCTGGTGGCTGTATTTGATACGGAAACGGGCCGCCGCTCTTATGTAAAGTCTGAATTCATCCAATTCTATCTGGATCGTGCTTTTCTGCAATCTGAGATGTACGACGCTTTGAACCAAGTTGTAAAATCAAACTAAAATGAAGCACCTACCTAAAATTATATATCTGGCGTTGACCTTTTGCATCACTATCAGTACGGTTCACGCTCAGCAGCACGTTCCCGGTTTTTTGGGTAAACGCTTTTTCGTTGAGGCGCAACTGGCGCCAACGGTCTACTATCAACACCTGCTTTCGTCTTCTGTAGTAAGTGATGAACCGCCAAGGAGCCCCGTCAGCATTGTTCCTAAAATCAGTTTGAATTACATCACAGCTCGTAGTTATTACGTTGCTTTAGAACTGGAGCAAAGCCAATTAACGCACGAAGTAACTAACGTAAATAATCTAGCTGGTGTGGAGCAGGTTGATCTTCGGGTGACGCTTCGCCGGGCTGGACTGGGATTTTATCGGACCACCCGTCGACGTAAAGGAGTAAGCACCTTGGCTCCAATTGGACGCTACGTTGGTACTCGTATATTTTACGGACAGCTCAGCGGTAAACCAACGACTTTTGTGACGGATGGTTCGGTCACGGAGCAAGATGCAATGGATCGATACGATAGCGGTTATGAGAACCCGGAAGTGGGCTTTGTAGGTTTTGCCATTGCGTTAGGCAATCGTACCATGCTTAATGATCAAATAGCCTTGAGCTTGGGGTTGGATTTCGGGTATAACCTATTCCTGAGTTCCCAGGTTTATTCAGACTTTAACCGGCGACAACTAGTATCTGAATTTACGATAGATCGTTACGGTAGATCAACCTTTGGTATTCACATAGGGCTTGCGGCACTCTTGTTCTAAAGCTTGCGGGGTTATTTACAGTTGAAACATATTCTCCCGCAGCACCAAGTCCAGATTCTCCAGCAAGAAATCAGCCTGGGTTTGACCAAAACACATGGGAGGTTTGATTTTCAACACATTGTAGTGTGGCCCATCCGTACTCATCAATATACCGCGCTGGCGCATGCGGTTAGCCAGGTAGCTTGCTTCGGCAGCTGCGGGTTCCAGCGTGGTTTGATCTTTGACCAATTCTATGCCCTGGAAAAAGCCAGGCCCCCTGACATCCCCGATAATGGAGTGTTTGGCCTGTAACGTCAGTAGACCTTGGCGCAGGTATTGACCCACTTGCTGAGCGTTGGCCTGTAGGTCCTCTTCCTGGATTACACGGAGCACCGCTCTGCCAATTGCGGCGGAGACCGGGTTACCCCCAAACGTATTGAAAAACTCCATTCCGTTGGCGAAGGCTTCGGCTACCGTTGGAGTAGTTACTACGGCGGCCAGTGGATGGCCATTACCAATAGGTTTACCCATCGTTACGATATCCGGAACAACACCTTGCAGTTCGAAGCCCCAAAAATGACTGCCTACCCGCCCAAAGCCTACTTGTACCTCATCCGCAATACACAGGCCGCCCGCTGCTCGAACTTGCTGGTAGATTGCTTTTAGATAGCCCTCCGGCAAAACGATCTGTCCACCACAACTTAGGATACTTTCTGCCAGAAACGCAGCTGGTCCTCTTCCTTGTTGTTGTAGTTGCTTCAGGACTTCTCCTACCGCTGTAGCGTAAGCTTTGCCAGCAGTGGCGGGATCCCGAAACTGACCTCGGTAGAGGTTGGGCATGGGTACAATATGCGTATGGGGTGGTGCTCCACTGCCACCCTTACCATCAAATTTGTAGCTGCTGACATCAATGCAAGCTCCGGTATTACCGTGGTATCCTACCTCCAAGGCGATTATATCCTGTTGTCCAGAATAGCTTTTGGCCATCCGCAGGGCCAGCTCGTTGGCCTCACTGCCCGAATTCACAAAGTGTACCACGGATAATTCTGCTGGAAGCGTTTGGACCAGTTCTTCGGCAAAGCGTACCACGTTTTCGTGGAGGTAACGTGTATTGGTATTTAGCACTGCGATCTGGCGCTGTGCTGCTTTTACCACTAGGGGGTGTTCGTGGCCCACGTGCGCTACATTGTTTACGGTATCCAGGTAGCGTCGGGCGTTTTGATCATACAAGTACGCCCCAAATCCCCGAACCATGTGGAGCGGTTTCCAGTAGGAAATACTCAAGCTTCGCCCTAAGAATTGACTTCTCTTATGAAAAATAGCCTCCTGCTCCCACCTGTCTTCGTGCAATTCTGGAAGCTCGGGAAAAAGCAATGCAGGGTTGGGGCATAAACTCAACCAAGTAGTGCGTTCCGACGGGTAACAGACTCCAGGGAAGTCCTGTTGTTCGTCCAAAAGGTCGAGGATAATTTGAAAATGGAGATGAGGTGGCCAGTTCCCATTTTCCGGAGCGGGGCCTAGGGTGGCAATGATCTCTCCGGCTGTTACCGTTTGGCCTATGATTAGATGGGTGACAGAATCTTGGCTTAAGTGTCCATACAATGTGTAGAAGACAAGCTCCTCGTTGATGCTATGCTCTACAATGACGGTCGGGCCATAGTCGCGTTCGCCAGCATTATCGGCTACACTGTACACAGTGCCTGCTAGTGGGGCGTAGACGGGAGTATGGGCTGCACCCCAAACATCTAGTCCCAAATGAACAGTTCTCCACTGAGCGCCTTCGTTACCCATTATCTGGTAGGCATCAGTCGTATAGAAGGGCCGGACTTCGCCGTAGCCACCTACGCCAAAATCAGCAGATGCGTTGTCCAGGATTTCATCGATGGCGCGACAGAAGGGACCAATTTCCAGAAAGCGATTATTATTCCCCAAGTCTAGACTGCTGACGCTTAGGTCAAGAGGTGCAACTTTCTTTCCCGCTAAGGGCATCACTGGATGAATGCTAGGCTGCTGCAATATCCATTTCTCAAAATGAGCTCGGTTGGGAACCGCCTCCCAACCGCAAGCTGCCCGCAGGCGATAATGAGCGAGGGTAGGGGAGTAGTCGCGCCATTTTGCCAGTGCCTCCCAAGCGGGACGTGCACTTACTTGCAGGTACTGGTTTTCGGGTTCGGCATGCAGGTTGTCGGCGGCAGTGGCTACGGTGATCAGTAGGCGAGCGGCAATCATATCGTAGAGTACGGCCACTTCCTGCTTTTCCAGAGGGACTGTTTGATGAAACCCTTGAACGACCTGGCAAGCTGCGGTAAGTGGATCAGGCCGCCCCATAATGGCGTACGCACAGGCAATAGCGAGTTCATTGATGGTTTGGGTGTGAAGCGCATCTCCAAAGTCGATCACACCACTTATTTTTGGGTTGGCTTTGTCCGTGTTGACCAATAGATTTTGCTCGTGCGCATCATTGTAATTGACTCCCATTCTCAAGCTGGGCAAGTGGGGCTCAACTTTCTTTTCTATGCGAGTCCAGAAAAAGTTGGCAATCTGTTTCTGCTCTTCGCTAAACCACTGTCCGTGCGGGCGAGACTCCAACGTACGGCTAGGATCCCACTTGTATGCTCGGTGCGCATAGGGATGATCAAAAGATCGCAATGCGAGGTTCAGTTCGGCGGTGGTTGCTCCCCAATCTTGCAGTACATCTGCTGAACGTGGTTGTACCTCATCCAGCATACGGCCAGCGACCCAGGTTTGTAAACGCAGGTAATGTCGTTGGCCAGATGTTCCAGTGGCCTCCACCACAAAACTCCCATTGTTGGTGGCTATTAATTGTGGGACATTAAACGTCAGGTCTTTGTTCCGCAAATATTCTAGAATGGCGATCTGGAAATCGAGTTCCTGCTTATCGGTTCCGGCGCGGCTCACCTTTAGGAGGTAGCGCTTTTGATCATCTATGCTGACCAGGAAATTGTAGTCTACCTCGCCGGGTAAACTGCGTATTTCGCCGTCCAGCTTATAGTACTGCCGGAGCCACAACTGAGCTTGTTCGATCAATGCGGAGGAAGTCGGAGATGTTGACATGTACCGATACTTAGTGGTAGCTGATTGTTCCTTTCTGCTTTAACGTGAGGTTGTGTTACTTAGTAAGTAGCTTAGTATCAAAACCTTAGGTGGTATAAGGAAGAAGGTAGAAAGACAATATGCCGTCCTTATACCCTCTACATTCTACTCTCTACTAGGAGGTGGGCTTTGACTAACAACACTTTACGTAATTGTTTAAGCCCAATCTCGCGTCACTTTATTACTGCTGGGGTATTTGCCCCCGTAAGCGCTTGTAGTAAGCGGCTTTTTCGGGATCACCCTTTAGATTGTAGGCCCGTTCCAGGTTATCATAAGCCCCACGCATATCGGGTTGCAACTGAATGGCTTTTTCCAGTACTTCAATACATTCCTCTAGTCGGTTGGTAGACCCATAAACGATTCCCAGGTTGGACAGGGCTACAGGATAGTTGGGGAATATTTCCAGACTGCGGTTATAGAATTGCTCTGCGGTAGCCAGATCATTCTGCATCTGCGCTATAACGCCTTTGCTGAAGAGCACATTGGGATTTTCGGGTTCTTGCTCCAAGACTTGATCGTAGTATTGATTGGCTTGCACAAAGTCTCCCGTTGCTTTGTACAAATTACCGTAGGTCGTCGCCAGTTTGATCAAATTTGGAGAAATGGCGGTGGCTTGATCCAAGTACTGTTTAGCCGCGGTCAGTTCCGCATTCATGGGTACCGGTTGCGACTTGGTATTTTCTTCGATGATCCTGATAGCTAATAATAAATTCAAGCGGAAGCTCTCTGGCATTGTCTTTACGTCGGTACTAAATAAGGTACGATCACTTTCCCAGGCAGTATTGCGTTGAAAGGAGGTGATCGCAAATACTAAACTCACCACTGCTAATAAAATAGTACCCAGGCGATTCCGCTGAGCTACCGCTTTGATCCATCCCTTTTCTTGGGCGTATGCTAGCGCCTGATACCCCATCAAAACCAGCAAGAGGAGTCCGCCCCAGGAAGGCGTAAACATGGCCCGTTCGGCGAAAGCCACCACATAAGGGAAGACGATATGCGAAATAGGAGCCAGGGTAATTAAGAATACAATAATGGCAAAAGCATAAGGTTGCTTGGTGCGTAAACCGCGAATGGCAAAATAGGCTAAGGCTCCGTACAGCAGTAGAGACACATAAATTCCCAGTTCTGACCAGCCCACAGGCTTAATTACTGCGAAACCATAATCGCTGCTAAGCGGAAATGGCCAGACGAGTTTCTGGATGAACAACAACCAAGTATGAACGCTGGTAGCCCAACGCTCGGAAGTTGTTTCTGCCGCCAGAATGGGGTTCTCCATTTCTCCGACAACCTGTACGATACCCCCTTCAATAATGGCTGATTGTAAACCTAAGAATACCAGACCGGGAACAAGCACCAGCGCGGTCATTTTGATCAGATCTCCCCGTTTGGCATCGGTAAAGAAGTAGAGTACTAGGGGAACAATAGCGACAAAAACCAGCACGTGTGCCTTGGAAAGCATCGCTAGGAAAAAAGCTATTGCCGCACCTGCAAGGTAACCCATGCCCTTCTTCTGCTGTAGCTGTTGAACGATTAAGTACAGGGATAAGAGGGCAAAGAAGAGGGCTAGAATATCATCACGTCCTTTAATGTTGGCCACTACCTCAGCGTGAATGGGATGTACACAAAACAGAATAGCAGCGGCCAGGGCCAAGCCCGGGTATCGATCTTTGAACAAGAGCTGCAGTAACCAAAATAATAGAACCACCGTGAGTGCGTACCACAGTACATTGAAAAAATGGTGGGTGGGGGCGGACAAACCGAAAATACCATTTTCTATCGCAAGCGTGATCAGTGGAAGCGGTCGGTAAGAAGGGTTGGCTTGTGAGCTAGTCGTATAACCCGTCCAGAAATCGGTAGTCAACAGGGTGGGGATGCCGGAAAACCCTTGTTGCACTAGGTAATTTTTGGAAATAAAGGGCTTGTCATCGTAGGTGAAACCATTGCTGATGGAATTGCCGAATACTAAAAAACTCAAGACGACTAGTAGCAGGCTGTACCGCGCCATTGGTGTTTTCCAGAACGAGGCGGCAGCTTTAGGTTGCTGTGCCGTGGCTTTCTTCTTTTTGTTTGTCTTTTTGGTTGGTTTCGCCATTTTGTCCGGTCTCCTTTGATCTTGCTCCGAAAGATAGGATAATAGGTTCAATTCGTGAGTTTATACCCTTCTATTTTATGTTCTATAAACCCAAGGCACTTTAGCTTGTTAGGACAAAAAAATATCAAAGCTTTGCGAACTGCGATTATTGGTGCGGGTATTGCTGGATTGGCTAGTGCTGTGAGGTTAGCGCTTCAAGGGCATCAAGTGACGGTCTATGAGGCTCAAGCTGGGCCGGGTGGAAAACTCACCCAGTTTTCTTTGGGTGATTACCGCTTTGATCTGGGCCCCTCGCTTTTTACCATGCCGCAATACGTGGATGAGTTGTTTGAGCTGGCGGGTGAAAACCCACGCGATCATTTCAACTACCAGCGCCTCCCAGTGGTTTGCCACTATTTTTGGGAAGATGGTACCCGTATACACGCCCACGCAGAGGCTCAGGCCTTTGCCCAGGAGGTGGAGCAAGTCTTGGACGTTTCGGGTAATTATGTAATGGATATGCTGGCCGATGCCGAACGCAAATACCAGCTTACTGGCCGTACCTTCCTAGAGAAAAGCTTGCATCGCCTTGATACCTGGACGAATTGGCAAGTGGTAAAAGCCATGTTGCGGATTCCCTCCTTTGGCCTGTTTAGCACGATGGACAAGGTGCACCGGCAGAAAGTGAAACATCCCAAGCTGGTGCAGCTGTTTAATCGTTTTGCGACTTATAACGGTTCCAATCCTTACAAAGCACCGGGCCTACTGACTATCATCCCACATTTTGAGCATCACTTTGGCGCTTATCTGCCAGAAGGGGGCATGTACAGCATTACGCAAGCGGTTTACAAACTGGCACAACGACTCGGAGTTACATTCCACTTCAATAGGCGGGTAGATGAGATTTTGGTACAGCAGCAACGTATTGTTGGCGTACGCTGCGGCGAAGAAAAGCTGAACTATGATCAGGTCGTCAGCAATATGGATGTTTTTTTCACCTACGACCATTTACTACCCCAGCAACCACAGCCTAAACGGATTTTAGCGCAAGAGAAATCTACTTCTGCTTTGATCTTCTACTGGGGGATCCAGCGCGAATTTCCGGAGCTTAATTGTCATAATATCCTGTTCAGTGAAGACTATCCCGCTGAATTTGCGGCGATGGAACAAGGAGATATGTTCGATGATCCCACGGTTTACATCAATAAAACCAGCCACCTGGTCCATGATGACGCCCCGGCCGGGAAAGAAAACTGGTTTGTGATGATCAATGCTCCCTGTGATCGTGGGCAAGATTGGGATACGTTGGTCGAACAAACACGTGAGCGTACACTCCGGAAAATCCAGCAGGTACTAAAGGTAGACGTAGCATCTTTGATTGAGGAAGAGTTTGTGCTCCGCCCCCCAGAAATTCAAACTAGGACGGGCTCTCATCTGGGGTCGCTTTACGGTACCAGTTCAAATAATCGAATGGCTGCCTTCATGCGGCATCCTAATTTCAGCCGGCGCATTGAAAACCTGCACTTTGTGGGAGGGAGCGTGCATCCGGGAGGAGGAATTCCATTGTGCCTGTTATCCGCAAAGATTACTGCTGACTTAATTTCAAAGGTAGGAGCGTAGCATTTCTTCCGAAAGCGGCTTAATGCTAAAGCCTAGGATTTGTGGATAGTTACGAGCCTTCTGCTGGTCTCCGGGAATATCCGAGGTAGTTAGCATAACGGCACGAGTATCTTCTACTGGTAATATTTCTGCTAGTTGTTCCAGGAGTTGAAAACCATTGTAGCGCGGCATATTCATATCCACAAAGAACAAATCTGGCATTACAAAGTCCTCTTTCTGGCTGGCTTCCTTAAAGTAGTCGACGGCATCATTGGGCATGTCGAAAAATAGCACGTTCTCACACAAACCAGACTCTTTAACGATGATCTCGTGGAAACGATTAGTTGGATAATCGTCGTCGATAAATACCAGTAGTGAGAACTTTTTCATCGATACACAGATTTACGCCAGCGGCAATTGTACATAAAAAATGCTGCCTTGCCCCGGTAGACTTTCAAACCACATCTTGCCACGGTGCCGCTCAACGATGGCTTTGCTTAAGGTTAGACCCACCCCGTCACCGTTAAAATGATGTTGGGGATGCAATTGTTTGAACATCTCGTAGATTTCTTCCCGATAATTCGATTCAATTCCAATACCATTGTCGCGAACACTGATGAGGAGCCGCCCGCCTTCTATCTGGCTAGCAACTTCAATGTTGGGAACCCGGTCTTGATGTTGAAATTTGAGGGCGTTGGAAAATAGACGATCCCACAACTCACGAAAGAGATTTTCGTCACCGTCGATTATTGCATCGACCGGTAGAATGACTAATTGGCCGCCTTGGCGCCTGGCTTCTTCTATATACGGTCGTGCAACTTCGCGAATAACCTGGCTGCAATCAATGGCGACGTGTTGTAGTGGTTTATTCTGAATCAGTGCCAGCTTTAGCAAGGAATCGGTTTTGCTTTTGATATCGGCAGCTCCTTTCTCAATAAACTGCAGATAGAGTGCTTCTTCACTCTGCGCTACTGGTTTTATATTTCGTTTCAGTAGGCGCACAAAATTCAAGATATTCTGGACCGGTTCCTTCAACTGATGGGAACTGGCGTAGGCGTATTGCTCCAGTAGGTTATTGGATTGGAGTAGGGCCTGATTTTGCGCAGTTTGGGATCGCAAAATAGGCCAGAAGATAAATCTCGCCTCCAAAAATAGTACGATCAGAGTGAGCGCAGCGAGGAAGATTTCCAAGTAGATAATGGAAGTAAGTCGTTTGTCCGATGCAGCCTCAACGGACGCTACAATCTCGTCCATTTCTTGGAGGAAAGTCTGTTGATTGAGCACGAGCTCCTGTAAGTCCTCCGCTTCCAGCGTCATAGGATGGTTCAGCATCTCATCCGCAATACTTACCTGAAAATCCATTTTGCGCAAGCGTTGCTGTACGTTGGGCAGGTCTTCTACTAAGCCTTTAGCCAGTGCACCGCTACGAAGCGAACTATGCATCTGTTTCCATTCGTGTAAGGTGTTGTTGAGTACCGAATGGTTGTAAGAGGAGGGGCGAGCTTGCACCGTATAAGCTAATAATGGTAGCCGCTGACTCAGCATCCGCTGCCGGCCGGTCACATTTATCAAGTGCGCATCATCGCGCTTCTGTGCTAAGTAGTACTGAATAACCACCTGATTGATCACTATCAGCGAGGCCGTTGCTAGAATAGCCCACAAATAGTACCGTTGGTAACGTGTGTAATTAGACGGAGTCATCTGTTTTAGGGACAATTATTAATCCTACATCTAATGTAGGAAGAACTACTTATATATTCTGATCTAGCGGGCATTCATCTAGCCAGATATATAAAATAAATTCAATATTGTTTCAGGGAATACAGATTTAGCCCATTTGGTAGGGGTAGAAACACAACTTTGTGATGAACAGCGCCCTGTTCTTAGAATAAAATTTCGTTTATCTTTGACCATATTGTATGTTCTACACTAAGGACGATATAGTACTACACTAACTATTAAAACCACAATAATGAGACATCATTCCACTCGCTGGTCAACGCTTCTGTTCGCCCTGATTTGTATTGTCATTTTTGCTTGTGATACGCCTGCTCCGCCAGCCGATAACGAAGAAACTACTGTTGACATAGAGGCTGCCATTGATTCCCTGATGGCCGAATTGACACTGGAAGAAAAAGTAGGAATGATTCACGCTAGCTCTGCATTTACCAGTGGGGGAGTGGAGCGCCTGGGTATTCCGGAGTTGATCATGTCAGATGGCCCACACGGAGTGCGTCACGAACACGGACGCGACTGGATCAAAGACGAGGGTGTAAGAGATAGCAGTACTTACCTTCCGGTAGGAACAGCACTGGCAGCTACCTGGAACCCAGAACTGGGCTACTCTTTTGGTAGCGTACTGGGAAGTGAAGCCGCTTACCGTGAGAAGGACGTTATTCTAGGGCCAGGGCTCAACATTATTCGTAGCCCCTTGAACGGCCGTAATTTTGAATACCTAACGGAGGATCCCTACCTCAATTCCGTGATGACAGTAGGATACGTGAAGGGGGTTCAGGATCAAGGGGTAGCGGCTTGCGCCAAACATTACGTGGCGAACAACCTGGAATACGAGCGGGAGATGGTCAATGTGGAAATGAGTGATCGGGCCTTGCGAGAAATATACCTACCGGGCTTTAAAGCTGCCGTTCAGGAAGGTGGCGTTTATACGGTAATGGCCGCCTACAATAAATTCCGAGGTGATTATTGCGCACACAGTGAATACTTGCTCGATGGTATTCTGAAGGATGAATACGGCTTTGATGGTGCTGTGATCAGCGATTGGAATGCGGTGAAAAATACGATGGAAGCAGTACAGGCCGGTGTAGATTTAGAGATGGGAAGTGACCTTCCCATGCTGGCTACGGGTAATGTAGATTACAGCAAATTTCACATGGGTGACACCCTAATCACGCTGGTGAATAATGGCACCGTTGATGAGGCGCTGATCGATAAGAAGGTGCGTCGCCTACTACGGACCATGTATCGGATCAATGCCTTTGGTGGTCGTGCTCCTGGGGCGTACAACACTAAAGAACACCAGGCGGTGGCTCGTCAGATTGCCGATGAGGCGATTGTATTGTTGAAGAACGACGGCATCTTGCCACTGGATCAAGGCCAGATTTCTTCACTAGCGGTAGTGGGTGCTAACGCAACACGCAAGCACGCTGGTGGGGGCGGTAGCTCACAGGTAAAGGCCTTCTATGAGGTCACCCCGCTACAAGGTTTGCAAAATCTCTTGGGCGAGCAAGTGACCATCAATTACAGCGAAGGCTATCAAGTAGAGAAAGGGGGTGGTAGCAATGCTGATTTGATCGCCGCTGCGGTGGAGCAAGTCTCACAAGCGGATGCTGCTATCTACGTTGGAGGTTACATCCATGGCTATTCCGATGAGTGGAACGACAATGCCTATGATGCGGAGGCTACTGATAAACCAGATATGTATTTGCCTTTCGGCCAAGATGAATTGATTGAAGCGGTGCTTGCTGCCAACCCCAATACCATCATCGTACTCATGGGGGGCGGCCCCGTAGATATGCAGAAGTGGCAGGCTAGTGCCAAGAGTATTGTGCAAGCTTGGTACCCAGGTATGGAGGGCGGAAACGCGCTAGCCAATATCCTGTTCGGCCAACTCAACCCTTCTGGTAAGTTGCCCATGACTTTTCCGGTGAAATTAGAAGATAGTCCCGCACATTCCCTGGCGGTGACGGGTTTTGAGTCCCTGGAGCAAGAATATACGGAGGGCATCTACGTAGGTTATCGTTACTTTGATACTTATGATGTGGAGCCCGGCTTTGCCTTCGGCCATGGTCTTTCTTATACTTCCTTTGATTTTAATGATCTGCAGATCGAAAAGAAGGAGGGTTCAGTAGTAGTAAGCGTGGAAGTTTCCAATACTGGCGCAATGGCTGGTGCGGAAGTGGTGCAGTTATACGTCAAGGATAATGAGTCAGCTGTAGAACGCCCGGAGAAAGAACTAAAGGCCTTTGCTAAAGTGATGCTAGAACCAGGAGCAAGCGAGCGGGTAGAAATGACGCTCAAGGACGATGCTTTCTCTTATTACAACGAAGAGCAGGGAGAGTGGGTCATGGAGCCCGGTGTCTTTACAATCATGTTAGGAAGTTCTTCGCGTGATATCCACTTGGAACAGACGATAGAGAAATAAGCGTTTCACGGTATTCAGAGATGGGAATTGGGAGGTTGGAAATGGGAAATGGGAGGTCGGAAATGGGAAGTCGGAATTGGGAAGTACATTTTTCCGACCTCCGACCTCCCACCTCCGATCTAAATACCGCAGGTACATAGGACTACAGCTGACTAATGAGCCTCTTTATCCTTGAGAATGACCATCGCCTGGGTGATAATCAGAATCGCAAACATCAGCGTTACTGCGAGAATAAGGCCGGGGGAAGGGTAAAGCCCTACCAGGCAAAAGCACAAGAACACCCCCGTAAAGATCCACACTGATTTTGACCAGAGATTCATCGGACTATTTTGCGAATCTAACAGCGGACCTTTGGAAATGTTGCGGCTATTGAAAACCTAGAGGGTGATCTCGATATGACGCTGCATAACGGAGTAATGCCCAAAGTCATCTTCCATACTATAGGAACAGATAATCCATACGCGTTGCCCCGGCGATAGATCGTAGTGGAACCCATCTTGCAGTTGCGTCTTCATGGTGAATTGAAAGGAGGTACCATCCGCATTTTCCAAACCAACGAACTCCTGCACTGCACTTTGTCCGCCCAGCGCCTCTACCGATTGAGGCTCGCCATAACCTAGAATAAAATATTCCTGTAATTCAACCCCCTTCGTAGTGACGGCCCCTTTGACCAAGTTGGTGTTCATAATGTCGTTCTGCTGATTAAAGCCGAGCGCGAGCCAGCCCTGGTACGGTGAGTGGAGCTTAAAGGTGATTTCATCTCCCTCGTATTCCCATTCCACTTGCATGCCTTCAATTACGAAGTAGTTTTCTGAATGAGGCCCAAAGGAGAGAAACGTACAGGCCAGTAGTATAATGCTGATCATAGAAAGTATTGGTCTCATGCCAAAGGTTTTACCAGGGCTAAAACCAAAACTGTGCCAAAAGGGCAAAGTCTCAAAAACCAGCAAAGACACTGGTCTTAATCTTGGGCCACTCCTCCGCCAAAATACCGTAGTAGACGGTGTCGCGGCGAAATCCATCTCGCATTAGGGTGTGGCTGCGGAGCGTTCCTTCGTAAGTAGCACCAATGCCTTCCATAGCGCGACGGGATGCTTCGTTACGGGCGTCTGCTTTAAATTCTACCCTGACAAAGTTGAGTTCTTCAAAAGCGTAGCTGAGCTGAAGAAACTTCACCTTGCGGTTAAGGCCGGTTCTTTGTACGCTTGGAGCGAGCCAGGTCCAACCAATCTCCAGGCGTTGATGCGCGTTGACCACATTGCCAAAGCTGGTGCTTCCTACATAAGCCTGGGTATGCTTGTCAAAAGTGATAAAGGGATAGCGTTGCTGCTTTTCTCGTGCACTCAGGGCACTATCGATATAGTGCTTTAAGTATTCTTCCGTACCAAAGGCCGAAGGGGAGTACCGGAGCAAATTGGGGGCTTCCAAACAGATGGGTAGCAGATCGTTAAAATGCTTGCTTTGCAGAGGTTCCAGGCGAACTCGGTCGTTTTCAAAAACAAGCGTCTCTGTGAAATCAAACTGCGGCATGTGAGTTTCGTTAGTACAAGCCTAAAGGTAAATTTTTGTGCTAGTAGTGCAGCATTTACTGGGCCCTATAAGTTTTTATAGTACTGCCTGTCCGCCGCGAATCAAAACTACTCTCAATGAAAACCTACTTGCTTCTCTGCCTCTTATTGCTATCCTACATCTACCACATTCAAGCACAAAATGAACCCGTACCACGCTTCCTGATTGGAACGGAGGCACAGCTCCACTTCGCCGATATCGAATACCCCAGTGGCACTTTAGGCAATTATGGCTTTGGCCTCCACGTAGAAAAACCAATAGGCCGTATGTCGCTTGGTGTTGGTATTCTGCAGCAACAGTTTGGTTGGATTACCACCCGTCAATACACTGGTAAGTATAATCCTCCGGGCCCAGATGATGATGGGGTAGGCACTTATGATTATCTCATTCAGGAGCGTAAAACGGCCTTTTGGAATATTCCGCTGCGCATACAGTACCGCATGCCATGTAATTGTGTTTACCTCCAAGGAGCCATCATCAATAGTTTTTTGTACACGCCTCCTTCCTACCTACGCGACGACTTCATTAACCCCATGACAGATACTCCGCCAGAAAGCGGTGCCCTATCCGGCCCGGCCCGTTACAGTATTGGTTATGAGTTGGGCATTGGCCTCAACTTCCACCTGTCGGACAATTGGAAACTCTATACCCGTCTTCAATACACCCAATACACATTCGGCGAAGATATGCGACGAATGGATCCTCGACGGGCATTTGGAAACAGCTACTTCGGATTGAATATCGGTCTACAACGCGCCTTTTATTGACACTCCGATTAACAACTTTACACATCCTCTATATACCTTTGCCGACGTTTTTAGGGGTGCTGGGTCACTGAACAAAAGTGTTCACACCTGGCTGAGATCATACCCTTTGAGCGGGAGATAATAGTTGTGTCCTCCTTCACTAAAGCTTCGGCGGACGTGGTTAGTTGAATTAGTGAATTTGGTTGAATTGGTTTAGATTGCTAGTCAAAATTCTAACGCTAATTAATCAGACTTTCACTTTAACTGTCACTTTCATTTTGATTGGAATTGCTATTGCCATTTTGATTGCATTGGTTGTATTAGTTCAGCCTCCTGCGTCGGCTGTAGTTAGTTGAATTGGTTGTGTTAGTGAATTTAGTTAGGCCTGCGGCCTTGATTGGTGAATTTGGTTAGTCCTCCTGCGTCTCTGGCTTCGGCGGACGTAGTTAGATGGTTTGAAGGTTAGGGTGTTTGTTTAATCACGAAAACTCTGACTCTAATTAATCAGACTTTCACTTTAACTGTCATTTTCATTCTAATTCTAACTCTAATTCTAATTCAGAATATCACTCCCCCGCTCAGGAACCTGCCCGGATAATGCCGGGAAGGGAAAATTAAGATTTCGCATTGGTTGTCGATCATTGATCGTCATGCAGCTAGCGAGCTCTTATGGGTGTGAGGTAAGACTTGCCGTATCCTACCCCGGGATGACGGTATTTGATTTACCCACAAAGATTTTTTATGTTTTTTTCTAATTGGAGAGTGCGCATCAGCGTGCTATTGCTTGTACTGGGTGCCAGTTTTTCGCTTACGGCACAGTCAAGTATCAATGGTACCATTACGGACCCAAAAGGCGTACCGTTAGTGGGCGCCAATGTTTATGCTCCCGAAGTTCAGTTGGGGGCAGTTACCGATGAAAATGGATTTTTTGATTTAGGACAGCGGGCAGCTGCCGCTACCCGTCTGGAGGTGAGTTACGTTGGCTACCGCACCCAGGTTGTGGATTTGCAGCCGGGCCAGGAAAGCCGCCTTGCCTTGGTATTGGAAGAAAACCCGGTATTTACGGGAGAAGTAGTCGTATCTGCCACTCGTGCGGATGATCGAACACCGATGACTTTTAGTACGGTGGACCGGGAACTCATCCAACAAAACAATGTTGGGCAGGATGTACCATTCATCTTGCGTTGGACACCCTCGGCGGTGGTTACGTCTGATGCGGGTACAGGCATCGGCTACACCGGTATTTGGATTCGTGGTTCGGATCCTACCCGGATTAACGTGACTATCAACGGTATCCCCGTAAACGATGCGGAAAGCCAGGGTGTATTTTGGGTGAATCTACCTGATTTTGCCTCCTCGGCTGAGGACATCCAAGTGCAACGCGGTGTAGGTGCTTCTACCAACGGCTCTGGCGCATTTGGTGCTACCATCAACCTCAATACCAGTAAGGTCAATCGCGAGGCCTACGCGTCTACGGATATGACGGTAGGTAGTTTTGGTACGCTTAAAGGGAACCTGCGCTTCGGTACGGGTTTGATGAAAAATGGCTTTACGATTGATGGCCGCCTATCTCGCATTACCAGCGACGGTTACATTGATCGCGCCAGTGTAGACCTGTCCTCCTGGTATCTCTCTGGCGCCTGGATCGGCGATAAAAGCTCTGTTCGTCTGACTGCTTTTGACGGTAACGAAGTCACTTACCAGGCCTGGAATGGTGTAGACGCCAGTTTGGTGGATGACCCAGATCTGCGCACCACTAATACGGCCGGTACCGAGAAAGAAGGCGAACCTTATGACAATGAGGTAGATGACTACGGTCAAACTTACCTACAGCTGTTCTTTAACCACGAGTTCAACCGCAACTGGAACGCTAACCTAGCAGGACACTGGACTATCGGTGGTGGTTTCTTTGAGCAATACAAAGCAGGAGAAGACTTTGCTGATTATGGCCTAACGCCGATTACGATCGGTCAGGAAACCATCAATACAACTGATTTAATCCGCCGTCGCTGGTTGGATAATGACTACTACGGTGGAACCTACGGTTTGAATTATAATAGCGATGATAGTCGCTTCCGGGCTACGCTAGGTGGTGGTTACCATATTTACCAGGGCGCTCATTTTGGTGAGATTATCTGGGCGCGTTTTGCTTCCCAAAGTGAAATCCGTGACCGTTACTACGATAATGATGCGGAGAAGATTGATTTCAACATCTTCACCAAATTCAACTACGCACTAACGGACCGTTGGGATGCTTACCTGGACCTACAATTGCGCACCGTTGATTACACCTTCTTGGGAATTGACAACACGGGCAATACCGTCGATCAAACAGCGGATTTGCAGTTCTTCAATCCGAAGGCGGGTATCCAGTACCGTGCGGATAACAACCAACGGGCCTACGCTAGTATTGCGGTAGCGCAACGTGAACCCAATCGTAACGATTTTGTGGGCAGTACACCAGAGAACCGTCCGCGCGCGGAGAAGCTGTATAACCTGGAAGCTGGCTGGGAAAAGCAGTGGTCGAAAGCCACCGTGCAGGCTAACTTCTACTACATGTATTACGAAGACCAATTGGTACTGAACGGGCAAATCGACGATGTAGGGGCGCTTTTACGGACCAATGTTGACGAGAGCTACCGGACCGGTATTGAATTGGTAGCAGGTGGAGAAATCCTGGATAACCTCACTTTGCAGGGTAACTTCACCCTGAGTCGTAACCGCGTGGTTTCCTTCACCGAGTTTGTGGATGATTACGATGCCGATTTCAACTGGATTGGTCAACAAGCAGTGAAGCGGGAAGAAACGGATTTGGCTTTTTCACCCAACGTATTGGGCGCGGCAGAGCTGCGGTATGATTTTCTACCAAGTGCAGAAAAGCATGACCTTTCCTTGGCCTTACGTGGGAAGTACGTAGGTCGCCGGTATTTGGATAATAGCTCCGATGAAGCAAATAGCCTGGATCCCTATTTCTTCAGCGACTGGCAGCTCCAGTACACCATCCGTCCTGGTGGTTTGCGGGCTATTCGCCTGAACTTCCAGGTCCTAAACTGGATGGACGAATTGTACGAGTCTAATGGCTGGTCTTACCGCTCCTTCGTTGGTGGTGAGGGTCAACTATTACAAGGTCTGTATCCACAGGCCGGTCGCCAGTTGATGCTGGGGCTGGGTATCGATTTTTAGCATGTAGTCAACTGATTTGTGTGTCATCCCCGTTTTTGGTAATTGCTAAAGACGGGGATGACCTAATATCTCTTGTTGGCACTGCTTAATTGCACAAGTAGGCACGCCTATTGGAGTAATTAATAGCTTCTTGTTCAAAGAAGTTGCAATTATGGGTCGTTCCTTCTAATCGGTAGCCCAACCAAAATAGTGGTCCATTCAAATCCCAGTAGATATACTTCGAAAGCTGCTGGTAAGATGTTGAAGAAGCTTTCCATCTTTTATCGGCGGTAGCGAAAAAAGCATTGCCGGCCACTTTACGGTCGTATTGTACGATATGCGCTACTTCTTCGGCAAAAACGGTATAAAATTGCTCTCCTTGCAGGCCAGTATCCATACCAATGGAACTGACTTGACCCGTTGCTAACCCACTACCCAATGAAGTGCTAAAACCCTTATCCGATTCGAAGTAAAAAATACCGGATTGGAGGGTTCTACCCAAATCAAAGCGGGCTCCTCTTCCGACTACAATGAGTCCGTAAATGGAAGATGGAAATAACCGGACGGAAAATTTCTTTTCGTAGGGTAGATAATCGAATCTAGTGATCAGTAAGTTGAAATGTAATCTTTCCAGCATTCTCCGGTTTTCGGCCGCGTTTTGAATAATGGAAGAACCAAAGGCATTGACTATTCTAGCGGGCCAAGCCAGGGCTATATTTTGCTGTCGCTCTATTTGGTGGGTTAATGATAAACCAACGTGGCTGATCCCACCACCAATTGCTCCTTTATAAAAGCCGTTTAAGAAAGTTCGAAAATTGGGTTTGTCTTTTTTGCTGTTAATTAAGCTGCCTACACCACCTATCAGACCATTAAAGCCAATGTTAAACATGGCCAATTGTGCTCTTTGCGTTCTGAATTCGCTGGACTGTGCGTGAATTTCGACAGTACTTACAGTGGTGAACAGTAAGATTAATAGGAGCGCGTTTGTTTTCATAAGCGTTTAGTTCTTATTGAAGTTGTCTAGGGTTTTGGAATGAAACTAGTTGCAAGTGCTTGATTCTGAAGACAAAGCTCATTTTGAGTTTCGTACCTGGAAGGTCCGGGACGAAAAATAGCTGAAGTATTCAGGATTAATGACTTGTAAATAATTCATTTGAGAAACTTTAGACAACTTCATTAAATATAACGGCCTTTATTCAACTTTATCGGTTGTTTATGTCAATTTAAGGGAATCATTGCTTGCTCCCACCAGAGTATACAGTGACAAGGGCCGATAGAACTCGTCTCTACTGTAGCTTGTTTAACATTTTTGGAATTCTCCTTTGGCTACCTCATCTTTATGCGCATGGAGCAAAGCACGCAAAGTTTGGACACCTTTTATCAACTTTTGGATACCGCCGGCCCTAACTCCTGGGGGACTGATTCGGAGGATGAGCAGTTTGCCCGGCTAGTGCAGCAAGGCCAAGCATTGTGTGGTTCCTTACTTCGGTACGGAGATGAGAAAGCCCTCCTTTTTATTCAGGAGAAACCCGAACCCGTTCTGGCCGATTATTTGTTCTTCTACGAATGGTTACAAGCTGCCAAGCAGTTTCTGATCTTGTGGCGCAACACTACCTTTGGGTATTTGCAAGCCCAGCTACTGGTAGCTGATAGTAATTTGGAAGCCGCTAGCTTTCAGCAATGGCAATCTGATGCTGCAAACCAATTGCAGGAAGCTGCTCAGGCCCTGGGACAAATTATTCCCGAGCGCGAGGCTGAATTCAACACTAAGCCAAAGGAGGCGCGTAAGCAGATGGAGGCCTGGGGGCACCAAACACTACCTTGGACCGTCTACAAGGAGCAAATTACAATGATTAGCAGCCAGCTGGATGATTTAAAGGCGAATCAGAAGGCCCTATACGCTAATTGTAAGCAACTCCGGCAACTCAGGGAGACCATCTTCAATAATATCCACCAGGGATTGGACGAACTGCAAACCCTGCAAGAAATTGCTCGTTCGACCATTACCTTCATCGATGAGACGGGAGTGGATAGCCCCGGTCGGATTCCGATTTATTTGGAAAACCAAGAGCAGCAATTACCACCGGTTGATTATAGCAAGGTTTTTAAAAAACAACTGGAAAAAGGGTTAGAGGGGCTCTCTGGAGAAATGCAAGTGCCGGTAGCTGCGCAGGGACCAGTCCTAAAGGTCAAGGATGTTGATTTTCGGCGCTTTATTTCCCGTTGGTTAGAGTCCGAAGTACTGCCTTTGCTATATGAAATTTGGGAAGTTTCGACCAATATTCGGAACAACCTCAAGATGGCCCTCATCAACATTCGTAACCGGGCCATCCTGTTGAATAATGAAAACGCTGAAAATGGCGAACGCAGCAATCTGTCTGATGACCTCAACCAACCGCTGCACAGTTTTATTCAACAGACGGATGACCGGATCATTGAAATTGAGCAGTTGCATGAGTTGATCCATCATCGGATGGATGAGAACTTTAAGCTGTCCAGTGTCTTCCGGGAGCGCGAGTTCTTTTTGAGTGTTCCGCTGCAGAGCACACTCAATCAGTTTCGCAATAACCAGAATCAGCTCCTTCAGCGCGTCCAACGCTGGGGCGATCGGCAACGCAGGCGGGTCCAACGCTGGCTCACGGATGTACAAACGGAGGACGCCATGAGCATCTCCGAAAAGGTGGTTCGCTTTGTGGATACCCGCCGGGTTAATCCGGATAATCACGCCTACACCAGTATCTTTCTCACCAGTGGCTACATTGGCGAGTCCTTTTGGGTAGGGCGGAAATCAGAGCTGCGGCGCGTAGCTCAAGTGGTCAATAAATGGAAGCAAGGCTACCGCGGAACTATTCTCCTTACGGGAGATCGCTTTTGTGGGAAATCGTTGTTCGGAGATTTGGTTAGTAATCGCTATTTCCCTAGCCAAACCATCCGGCTTTCGCCTAATAGTACGGTCCAATTTCAGGGGAGAACTTTCACTACGAGCTATGACCTTGAGGAAGCGCTCAATTTTGTGAGCAAATACCGCTTTGATCAGCCACCGTTGATCTGGCTGGATGATCTGGAACTCTGGCACAGTGAAGATTTTCCAATTAGCCGGAATGTACAGCGCTTGGGGCAGCATATTGATCGCAACAGTACGCGTATATTTTACCTGGTGGCAGCGGGTAATGTTTTGCGCCAGCAGTTGGAACTGAATCGGAACTTTAGCCGGCATTTCCAGGCTACGATTGCGCTGAATAGCATGAACCAAGAAGATACCTACCAGGCGATTTTGATTCGGCACGGTGCGACCCATAAAGAGCTGGTCAATGAAAATGGCCTACGGGTAGAGGCCACTGATTTTCAGCAACAAGTCAATCGGATTCACCGCACGGCCAACGGAAATATTGGCGAAGCTTTAAGCCTGTGGGCAGTAAGTATACGGGCTTTGGATGAGGATAATGTAATCCAGAACCGATCCCCATTTTACGGCTTACCCAATTTCTTAGACGCGGACCAGGCCGTACTGCTGCGGACCATTATGTTGGAGAAACGCACCAATGAATATCGTTTGCGCAAAAGATTTGGCCCCGCTTTCAATCCGCGTTACGCCGAAGCATTACTGCGGCTGTTGAGTGTGGGACTACTGCGCCGCCATATCGATGGTTGGCTTGAGATCAGTGATGTGGCCGTCAATAGCATCACGCGACAATTGCGGACCAAACAATACATTAGCTAATGGATTATTTGTGG
Organism: Bacteroidota bacterium; assembly: GCA_038528965.1. GTDB lineage: Bacteria > Bacteroidota > Bacteroidia > Chitinophagales > Saprospiraceae > Lewinella. The sequence goes on from JBCBEC010000036.1 coordinate 42,706, forward strand.
CAAGTACACTTTGATTATACCTGGACCGGCTTGTTGGGCAACGCCCTCCGCCTGGCCGTCGTGTACGTACTCTTGATCCTGGGGCAACAATTCCTGAGTCGGAGAAGTACCATCCAAACCTGGCAGGACGTTTTGGAGCGTTGGCTCAATTACGCCTTACTGCTTTTTGAGCCCATCGCCATCTTATTGTTGGTCAGTTATTTCATTCTGATTCATCCTTTTTACCACGGCCTCATTTTTGCGCTAGCCTTATTGGCGAGTTTGCAGCACTTTCGCAACTACTGGTGCGGCCGCATCTTACTTTTTGATCCTAGCTTGCGCATTGGTACGCGCATGAGCTACGGACAGCAACGCGGTTTGATTACCTACATTGGTCGCATTGGCATACGACTGCAGACCAATAAAGGCCTCCTGTTTTTGAATTACGGTGATTTATTGGAGAACGGATATACCCTTCTGACGGGAGAGGAAAGCGGATCATTCTTTCGCTTGAAAATAAAGGCTAATCCTGACGGAGATAAGACGCCAGCTCAGGCCCAATTGGAAGAACTATTGCAAGTGATTCCGTATCTCAACTGGCAACACCAGACACAACTGGAATTGAACCAGGCACAAGCCGGAGAGTGGGTGGTCAATTTAGCTTTACACGAAGAACAACACCTCCGCGACCTTATTGAACGATTGGCTGAACAGCAATTTTTGGCCAGTATTACTAAAATTTAAGCAAAGACTGCTATGGAAGCTTTGTCTTCATATACCCTTATTATCAGTGCCTCGGTAATCCTTATTCTCTCCTTTTTGTTCGGAGAGTTGGCGCGCAAAACCAGCATTCCCTCTGTACTTATGCTTATTGTGCTGGGGATCGCGCTACAATTTGGTCTGGATGCGGTCATGGGTCAGCGCCCTGATTTTCTACCGGTACTAAAGGTGCTGGGAACAGTGGGGTTGATTATGATTGTACTGGAAGCCGCACTGGAATTAGAGCTTAAGCCCGGGAAATATTTACCCATTGCCAGGGCTTTGATGATAGCACTGGTGGGGCTATTGGTCAGTGCTTACGTAGCAGCCCTCATTCTGCATCAGTTTGTTCCCGGTATGGATATTGCTTCCGCCTGGTTGTACGCCACACCGCTATCCATCCTGTCTAGTGCCATCATTATTCCCAGTGTTACGGGACTCAAGGAAGACAAGAAAGAATTCCACATTTACGAGAGTACTTTCTCCGATATTCTTGGGATTATGATGTTCTATTTCCTAGCGGGAAATTTTGAAGCGGCAGAACATGGCACCGGCTTGGTGGAGTTTTCTGGCTCATTGTTCCTTACCATCGGGATAGCAGTAGTGGCCAGTTACTTGATTATTTTGATCTTTCAGAATATCCGGAGTCATACCAAGCTCTTCCTATTGATTGCGGTCTTGCTTTTACTCTACGCAGTTGGTAAAAAAATGCACCTGAGTTCGCTCATCATTATTCTGGTCTTCGGTTTAGTTATTGCCAATATGAAGGTCTTCTTCCGCGGACGCTTAGGCCAGTGGCTGCACTTGGAACGTGCGGAGCAGATGTACGAAGGGCTGCACATTATTACCATGGAATCGGCTTTTGTGGTGCGGACTTTCTTCTTCGTCATCTTTGGTCTGACCATCTCATTGGCATCTATCGCTAATCTGGAAGTGACGCTGATTTCCCTGGCCATCGTCCTGACGATTTACCTGATTCGGTTTATCATCCTACGCATCTTCATTGGCAAGGATATTCTACCACAGCTCTACATTGCCCCCCGTGGCTTAATCACCATCCTGCTGTTCTACGAGATTCCGGAGAGTGCTATCGTACCAGGCTTTGAGCCAGGTATTTTACTGGATATCATCATCGGCACCAGTCTCATCATGACCTGGGCCATGATCCGCGATAAACGACGCAGCGGGCAAGCAATTGCCAAAGCACAGGAGCAGACGGTCGGTTATGAAAAGTGGACAGTGCCTAACCCTACAGAGTACATTTCCGAAGAGGAGAAGCACTAATTGACGGTAGTTCTTTGTCTTAGTTATTTTGAGAGAGGATTAATTTTTAAACTGATAACATCCCCTATTGTCGTTTCGCGGAATTCATTCCGCTTAAAATTTATACGGCGGGATGAATCCCGCGGAACCAATATATACTGAGGTTATCTGGTATTTCTTCAACCAAGCCATAACGTAAATGGCGCTACGAGTTTGCAAATAATCCACCCACCTATGAAAATTAGCCCTACTATTCAACAGCTCAAGCCCTCCGCGACGCTAGCCATTAACGAGCGTTCGGCGGAACTCGTTGCGGCTGGAAAGACCGTATATCGATTAGGTTTTGGACAATCGCCCTTTCCGGTGCCGGCAGAGGTAGTGGCAGCATTACAGCAGTACGCCCACCGCAAGGATTATCTACCGGTGCGAGGATTGCCAGAGCTGCGCGAGGCAGTGGCGGCTTTCAATAAGCGTACGTTAGGCCTGGATTGTACTGCTGAGCAAGTGCTCATCGGCCCCGGCTCTAAAGAACTCATCTACGACCTGCTGCTGGCCGCTGATGCTACACTCTTGCTGCCCGCCCCCTCTTGGGTTTCCTACGAGCCACAAGCAGTCTTAGCACGCAAACCTGTTCATCGTATTGAAACTGGGGCGGAGAATGGATGGCTGCTTTCCGCTAAAACGCTCCGTGAAGCCTGTGAGAAAGTAGTGGGGGAGAAGGTGCTGATTATCAATTACCCCGGTAATCCCACCGGAACAAGCTTTAGTCCTGAACAACTACAAGCATTGGCCGAGGTGGTACGTGAGCATCAAGTATTGGTGATCGCCGATGAAATCTACGGAGAGGTGCATCATCAGGGACAACACCAATCCATTGCGACCTATTATCCGGAAGGTACCATTGTTAGTAGTGGCTTGAGCAAATGGTGCGGAGCTGGAGGCTGGCGTTTGGGCACGTTTACCTTCCCTAAACAGCACATTCCGCTGCTGAATCTGCTCGCTACCATTGCCAGTGAGACCTTCACCTCGGTGAGTGCGCCGGTACAGTTTGCGGCTGTGAAAGCCTTTGAGGGTAGCCCTGCCATTAGCGAGTACGTACGCCATTCTCAAGATATCCTGCGCTGCGTGGCCGAATTTGTGCACCAGCGGCTACTGGAGATGCAGATTGAAATGCCAGCTGCCGAAGGCGGCTTTTACCTCTTTCCCAACTTTGAAAATCATCGAGTTGCTCTGGCGGCGAAAGGTGTTACGACCAGTGCTGCTTTATGTGAGCATCTGCTGGATCAATCAGGTGTAGCACTGCTGCCAGGAGTGGCCTTTGGGCGCCCTTCGGAAGAGCTTACGGCTCGTTTGTCTTTCGTCGATTTTGATGGAGCAGAAGCATTAAATTACCGTAAAGCCGAGCCGGATACTGAGTTAGGTGAGACCTTTATCCTCGAATACTGCCCAAGGATAGCAGCAGCAATGGATGCTTTAAAGGCCTATCTAGAAGCGCTGTAGCTGCCTTTCAAAAGTAAAAGGCAGGATCAATGGTCTATCCACTAATCCTGCCCTTCACTATTACTTCCTGTCCGTATTACGGAATAACCACAATACGCTCTACCCGGCGGAAATTCTCATTGGAGAGTACCAATAGATAAGTACCGGGTGGGAGATCCTGCGTGGATAATTCGTAGCGGGCCGATTGAATATCCATTGCGCTGGTCATTTCTACACCGTCAATGCTGTACAGTCGCAGTCCGTAGCTCCAACCCTGATTGGTGTGCTCGATGAACAGCTGGCCAGCAGTAGGATTCGGGAAAATGCGCAAATTCGCCGCTTCAACACTCCAGGTATTGGTAATGGTGGCCACAAAGGTTTCGGTGAATACACAGCCGTTGGCATCCGTGATGGTTAATCCAATTTCCTGGCCTTCCTGTAGCCCTAAGACCGTACTGGAACCACTTCCGTTGCTCCACTGGAAAGAGTAAGGTGGCGTACCACCGTTGACCAGGGCCGTACCCTGCAGATTTTGTTGAGGACTAACGGTAAACTCTACTTCAGCTTCTAGGTAAGGCGGAGCAGTGAGGGTAACACTTGCTGATCGACCGCAACCTTCTGAGACTACATTGTAGGTGTAGGTGCCATTAGCTAAATTGTCGAGATTAGGGCCTTCGGCTTCGTGTGTCCAGCTGATGTCGTAAGGCGGGATGCCTCCGCTAATCAAGAGATCGATACTGCCATCTTCACTATCGGCGCAGCTTGGATCAATGCTGTTGTACGCTACTGAAAATGGTTCGACGTACGGAATCTCAAAGTTTTCGGTGACGTCGCAGCCGTTGGCGTCGGTTAGTTCAATACTGTAAAAACCAGCGGTCAGGTTAACGGCCACATTACCTGTTTGACTGTCACTCCAATTGACCTCGTAGGGCGGTTGTCCGTCAGATGGGCTGGCTACCGCAATGATTTGACCATCGCCACAGCCCAATAGCAATTGCAAGTTAGCATCAATTGGTGCAGCACCTGGTAAGTCAAAACTGCTTTCTAAATCACAGCCATTGGCGTTGGTGATCGTCACCGTATAGGCGCCAATCATTAAGTTACTGATGGTGGGGCCACTGAGTCCATTGCTCCACATAAAGGTCAAGCCATCGTTGCCACCTTCGATTTGCAGGCTTATGGAACCATCCTGCTCACCTTCGCAGCTCGGTTGTTCGATTTCTGAGGCAGCTAGAACGATGCTTTCCGGAGCATCTAGAGTCACCTGTTCTTCTGCTTCACAGCCACCGTCTGTTCGGATCACCAAGGTATAGGTGTCAGCTGCGAGTCCGTCAAATAGTACGGTACTACCAAATGCTCCACCCGCAAAGCTGACCTCGAGGTTCGGATCATCACTGATTACTTGAATGATACCATCCATGTCATCCCCGCAGCTGAGCGGCGTGCTTTCCAGGTTGTATTCTGGTGTTGGCAATGCTTCTACCTCATACTCCCAAACGCTCTCACAGAGATTATCATCGGTGACCGTGACGATATAGTTGCCCGGTGAAAGGCCAGATAATTCTGGCGTATTCTCAGGCGTGTGCGCCCATTGATAATCCGAAGAGAACTGATCACTTGCTAGCGCAATACTACCATCGTTTTCATTTTCACAAGAACCATTGATAAAGGCTTCAATGTTAGGGAGATCGAAAATAACTAGTTCTATCGTGGCCACGGAATCACAACCGTTAGCAGCAGTGAGCATAGCGGTATAGGTACCAGCTTCCGTTTGGGTTTCCCCAAAAATCTCAGCACTCTCTCCATTGCAAATACTGATAACCTCCTGGAAGAAGGAAGCCTCCAATACTTCTAATTGAAACACCTGTGTAGAGTCACAACCATTACTGGCCGTGAAGGTAGCTTCGTAGGTGCCAGCAGTGGTTTCTTCGTTGCCAAAGATGAGTATGCTCTCCCCCTCACAGATGTTGAGGAAGTCTTCTTGGATGATGTGATCCAACACCATGAGGTCTATGGTGTGAACGGAGTCGCAGCCTTCCGTGGTAACAAACTCCTCCGTATAGGTGCCGGCTGTTGAGACTTGCTGGCCAAATATCAGCACTGACTCACCCTCACAAATACTCATCATTTCACCCGTCTCAATAAGATCGGTGAAAATCAGCTCTACGGTATGTGTAGAATCACAACCGTTGGTGGCAATGAAGGTCTCTGATACCAGTACGTCATCCGTGTAGACTTCTCCAAAAATGGTCACACTTTGTCCGGTACAGGCCTGAATGGTCTCTTCAATAAAGGCAGTTTCTGCCACCGTCAAGGTCACCGTATGGGTAGAGTCACAGCCTTGGCTACTCAGGAAGGTAGCACTGTACTCTCCGGCTTCGCTAACTATTTCCCCAAATAGCTCGATGGTCTCTCCCTCACATATTTGTGCTTCAGCGTTGGTGCTTACGTCCTCTATCAGAATGACCGTGATTTGGTGCACGGAATCACAACCGGCAGCGGATACGAAGGAAGCTTCGTAAACCCCAGCCTCACTTACGGTTTCCCCGAATACTTCAACGGTGCTTCCGTCACAAAGTGGAAGGCTTTCCATTGTTTCAATGATATCTACTACCGTCAAGTTTACGGTATGTGTTGAGTCACAGCCATCTATATTTAAGAAGCTACCATTATACTCACCACTGGTGCTGACTTCTTGCCCGAAGAGGTCTATGGTTTCGCCTTCGCAAATCTGGAGGTCTTCCTCCGTGCTGATTGGAGCTATAAGCGATAAATCCACAAAGTGCGTGGAATCACAACCATTAGTGCCGATAAAGATGGCAGAGTAGGTACCCGCCTCCGTTACTACACTACCGAAAAGCTCAATTTCATCTCCCTCGCAAATCGCCAACATTTCGTTGGTCTCAATGGCTTCATTGAAGGTGAGCTGAATGGTATGAGTCGAGTCACAACCGTTGATACCAGTAAAGGTTTCTGACACCAGTGCGTCGTCGGTATAGGGTTCTCCGAAAATTAGGACCGTTTCGCCTGCACAGGCTTGTATCGTCTCCTCACTGAATGCTGGTTCAAGTATGGTGAGCGTAATGGTGTGAGTAGAATCACAACCCGGGCTACTTAGGAACATGCCAGTGTATTGACCAGCTTCGCTAACTATTTCTCCGAATAGTTCAATCGTCTCACCATCGCAAATTTGTGCTTCCCCAGTGGTGTTTACCGCATCGATCAAAGTGACCGTAATTTGGTGTACGGAATCACAACCAGCAGATGATACGAAGGAGGCTTCATAAACTCCAGCTTCGCTCACTTGTTCCCCAAAAACCTCCACCGTTTCACCTTCGCAAAGAGAAAGCGCTTCTGAAGTTTCTATCGTCTCTACAACCGTCAAATTTACGGTATGTGTGGAGTCACAACCATCTACATTGAGGAAACTACCACTATACTCACCGCTAGTGTTCACTTCTTGTCCAAAGAGCTCAATGCTTTCTCCGGCACAGATTTGCAGATCTTCTTCCGTGTTAATTGGTGCGATCAAGGAGAGGTTGATAATGTGAGTGGAATCGCAACCATTCTCCCCGGTGAAAATGGCCTCGTAGGAGCCTGCATCCGTAACGGTGTTGCCGAATATCTCTATCTCATCACCTTCGCAAATCACTATATCTTCCAGGACAAACTGCTCCTCTAGCAGGATGATTTCAAACTGCAGGAGAGAATCACAGCCGTTTACACTGATTAGCGGTGTTTCGTATAGTCCAGGTTCGCTGTAGGGTACCTCGTTTACGTTCACGATTTCTCCCGGGCAAATTTCAAATGACGCAAAGCCAATGAGGTCTTCGGGCTCAAGCACGTCAACTTGTACCTCGGTATTGCCTAGTTCCAATTGGCATTCGAAATCTCCCACTGCACTTAGGATGCGATAATCGGTATTCTCCGTTGGGAAGAGCACCAGGGTATCTAATAGGCGGAATTCATCCACTGTTTCTAGATCTCCATTAGCTTCGTACTGCCAGGAGAAAGTGCCGAACCAGGGTTCATCGCTGGATAAATACAATTGTACGCTATCCTCGGGGCAGAGCGTTGTTGGGTTGGCCACCAGGCTCAGCGTGACCTCCGGGCAGGAGGGGATAAACTGTAGGCATTCTGCAAAGGAGGAGGAATTGTTTTCGGTGTCAATGGCAATGGCGGTGAGTACTTCTCCACCCACCAGGTCAAGGTTTTCCAGCAGCCATACACCGTCTGGATCGGCGAAAGTGGTACTGAGATAAGTGGTACCCTGGCATGGTACATCCGTACTACAGTTGCTATCATCACTGATGTAGACTTCGATTTCATCGCCAGGATTGGCAGTACCAAAGAGGGAATTATCCTCGATAGAAGTCAGAACTGGAGGTAGTTTATTGGCATTGGCCTCATTCGTTAGGTTAATCCCATTGTTGAAGAGGTTGCAATAGAAGCTATTCTGGCTAATCCGGTGCGACTGACCATCACCCAGGTTGCCATCAATATTGACGCCCCACCAGTTGTCGTGCAGGATGTTGCCTTCGATCAGGATCTGGTTAGCGCGCGAAGTCTGCACACCATTGCGCAGATTGAAGAGCTCATTACCGCGGACTTGTATGTCGTCGGCTGCCAGGTATACGCCAATTCCCTGGCCACCATTACTACTGATGGTATTACTATCTACAATCACCTGACCCGAAGTGGCAAGAATGGTGATGATCCGCTGGAAATTGAAGCCAATCATCGTATTGTTTCGCACCAAACCTCCCGGACTTCTGATATCCACCATTTCGCGGAAGTCCTCCATATGATTGTCCCGGATTTGGAAGTTACTGGCGGTGGATTCTATCAAAACTGCTCTACCAAAGCCCGCTCGGGCGGAGTACATATCGAAGCCGCGAATGGTGTTGAAACCGCTCGCAATAGTAAATAGAGGGCTAGTGTTGTCATAGACAATGACTCGTCCACCACCACCGTCGATAATGATATTGTCATCCACCAAGGTTGGTAATGAACCATTGATAAAAAGGGTGTCATCCTCGGCCAGATCAAACACAATAGTATCTAGTTCTACCAGGGCGTTGGCGCAATTAATCGCTTGACGCAAACTTCCCGCCACGCTATCCTGGGCAACGCTCACCACGAAGGTGGTACCCTGGGGACAAAGGGAGTTTTCGGTACAGAAATTGGTGGTTTCCTCCGACGCAAACTCACCACCAGCGGCGTATACTTCACCGGTAGTACTTTGTAGCACGTAGTTACCTAAACCAAAGAAGCAACAGATGCCGTCGTTTTGGCTATCCAGAATCCGGAAATCATAGCAGCCATCCGGCAAACAGTAATCGTACTGCACGGTGGAGCCGTCAGGTATGTCCATACTGCCGGCACCAGTAAAGAGCACTTCGCCCTGATCATCTAGGATTTCCCAGCTGGTCTCCTCCGGATAATCATCATAGGTAAGGATGAGGTTGACTACATTTTCCATACAGGGAATACATACCTCTTCTTCGCCGCAATCTGGATCTTCACAATCAATGAGCCCATCCAGGTCATTATCCACGCCGTCAAAGCAGTTTTCCGGGACTAGGCCGTTGCACAACTCCACACTGATTTCAGAACTGAAGGTTCCGCCACTGGCTATTATTGTTCCTTCATCGTTACTTAATTCAAAGTTGCCATCTCCGTGGTTACAGCAGATACCGTCTCCGAAGCTGTCGAAGATGGTGAGCGTATAGCAGGCTTCGTCTAAGCAAAACTCTTCACTGATGGTCATACCTACGTCGGAGCCGTTGTATCCACTCCCGCTTTCGATGATTGTACCACTTTCATCGGTTAGTTGCCAGGAGGTTTCGGAAGGGTAGCTGTCAAAAGTGAGGCTGAAATTGATGATGTTCTGTTCACAGGGCAAGCAACCGACAAACTCTGCACAATCAGGATCTTCACAGTCGGTAAGTCCATCAAAGTCGTTATCAAACTCATCGTCACAGACTTCTGGGCGTGGCTCACAGGGCACCAAACATTCGGCATTGTAGACGCGGTCGCGAATGAGGTCACCGGGCTGCGGCCCAAAACCCAAGGCCAGGTCAATGCCTACTCCGTTGAGGTGGCAATAACTCATGACGGTACCGTCCTCGGGTAGGCCGGCATCCAAGTTACAGGGATCATCATTGCCGTAGCCCGCTTCGATACCACAGCGGTCGATAGCAGTATTGTTGCCATTCCAGACGCAATCGTGCGTGTGTGGGGAGCCTAAATTGTGCCCAAGCTCATGGGTGACCACCAGAACGGACCAAGAGAATACCGGAACTTCATTAAAGGTTGGATTAATGCCGGAATAGCCGTGTTTGCTAAAGAACGTATTACAAAGGACATCCAGCGAAGCAATTCCGCCACCCCCTTCATAACCGAGTAGGTGGGCCAAGTCGCCGTTGAAGTCGAGCCCGGTTTCAGTGCGGAATTGAGATAGGTACTGGGAGGTAGATGGTCCGGTGTAGGGGTCTTGTTCGTCCCAGACGACCAGTTCGTGTAGATTGAGGTTGATGGATTCATTGAAATACATCAAAGTGATCTGGTTGAACAGGCCAGTCACGTAATCGGTAGTGTTGGCAACGCCGCCTTTATCTTGCGTGATGTCAAAGTCAACCTCCACGTACATCAAGACGCAGTTGTCAGGATTACTGTTGCTACGATCAAGGACCTCCTGGTCCAAAGCGAAATCGCGTGGAGACTCCACACCGCAGGTGAAATCCAGGGTGGCGTCCAGGTCTTCTTCCCGGTAAATCAAGTGGCGATCATGCGGGTCATTCTTGAGCGCGGCAATATGGTAGGTGCCATTTCTACTAATGACGGATCCCATTATCTGTTCCTGGAAAATACTGATGGCTACCACCGATCGGCTTTCCCCCTCGACAATACCCCAGTAGTGTTGGGCTTGACTTTCATCTACTGTATGCGGTACCCCATCTTGGTTGTAGACCGCAAATGAGGAACTTTGACTTTTGCTGGGTACCAGCAGCAGGTTTTGCCTGCCACCTTCCGGAAGGGGGAGCTGTAAACGCATTGGTGCAGCTGGATGAAGCAACAGCTCGTTGACTTCTAGTTCTGCCATTTCAAAAGTGATCCCGTTGGAAAGGGCCGGATTAGCCATCCGAAATGCAGTACCAAGATCAGCAACATTTTGCATCAGCTCGACCTCCTCAAATACGGAAGGTGCAACTTGACTAATGGTTTGCGTAATTACATTTTGAGCATAGATAGGAAAGGATAGCACCCACAAGAGTGGAAGCAGAGCGAGGTTTTTCATGTCCTGTGTAGATAGCGGTTCAAGTCTAAGAAAGACCTAAGATAAAAAAATGGGCGGGTTGTAAGACTATTGTTGTGGAGATGCATTGCAATGCGTCTCCACATCGATGACCGTAAAAGAGACTGTGTCTGAGTCCTTATTATTAGGAGGGTAGCGGATCCTCTTTTGGTGTCTTAGGGTGTCTCAGTGCAATAAAAAAGAACAGCGCTGCAACAGAAAAAGCAAATAAAGAAATAATGAGTAAGGACCAACCCAAGGCCATTTCGTCTACGAAAACGTAGTCGTTCAGTAAGGCCACACAAGTAGGGCCAATAGTGAGCCCCAGGAGGTTACTGGACAGAATCAATAGCGAGGAAGCGATACCGCGCATCCGATTTGGCATTATTTCTTGCACCGCCGCGGCTGCGGCAGCAACTGGTGAACTGAGGAGGATACAGAAGGGTATCAATGCATAGAGCGTCGTGGTGCCGTTGGGCATAAATGGGAAAATAGCATAGCACGGAATGAGCAACAGCACAATCCAAAACGACCATTTAATTTTTGCGTCAACGACTCCTCTTTTCGTTAGCTTATCTGCCAACCAACCCCCAGCAATAACCCCGATTGCCGGTAGTACACCAAACCCTACCGCCGCTGCTTCTCCCACCGTGCCAGGAGCCATACCGTGGATACGCATGAGATAGGTGGGAAGCCAGGTGCTATTGGCGTAAATGGCTAGGTAGAAGAACGCAAATCCACCACAGAGTAGAAAGAACTTTCGCCCGTTTTGCTTGAGATAGGCCCAGACATCTGAGAGGGGGATAGCAGAGGAGGTAATGGTACCTTTTCTTGCTGGTTCCTTAATGACCATAACCAGCAGTGCTACCAGTAAACCCGGTAATCCAATGAAAAGAAAGATGAGTTGCCAGGCATGTATTTCTCCAAACAGAGGAAGGACTACCGCTGCTGCGTCCGCTAGGTGCTCTACCGCATAGCCACCAATCAACGCTGCCAAGGCTGAGCCTAAATAGATGCCGAGGGAATAAACAGAAATGGCCGTAGCCAATTTTTCCCTTGGGAAATAGTCGCTCAGCATTGAATAGGTTGCCGGCGATAAGGTGGCTTCGCCTACTCCTACCCCCATGCGCGCAAAAAAGAACTGTACATAAGACTTGGTAACCCCACAAAGCGCAGTCATTAGCGACCATAGGGCTACGCCAAAGGCGATGATTTTTTTTCGACTGTATACATCCGCCAGTCGCCCCAATGGAACGCCCATAATGGAATAGAATAATCCAAAACTTGCACCGAGTAGCAGGCTTACTTCGGTGTCGGTTAAGCCCATATCTGCTTTCATGGGCTCCACCAGGAAGTTGAGGATATAGCGATCAAGAAAGGAAAAAGTGTAGGCGATCATCAGAATGATGACAGCCGTCCATCCGCGGCGGTTAGCCTTTTTATCAGGACCCTCATTTAGCATGACAATAGTTTGAAGGCGTTACCAAGCTAGGGGAAAGATAGTACTTTTTGCGACTGGTACCAGAGCTAAGCTTGAAGGCACGCTGGTTTCTGGTTATGCCATCAAGTTGTCTGTGAATAGGTAGGGATATAAGAGTACGCTTAAATTTAGCTTCGCTGCTACTTCGTGGTCTAACTTCTGAAAACCAGTGCTTTATGAACTTGACTTCACCTCACCTCACCTCTCCTCTCCTCTCCTCAGTTGTTTACCTTCGGTAATCGTCGCTCCGCTCCTCGGAGTTGACCCGCCACCGCGGTAGCAGCCACGAAGTGAAACGCTTTCAGAGGAGATTCGTCAAAACCATAAATCACTGATTCTCAATGTGCGATGAATTTTAAACATACTTTAAATAAAAAACCCGTGCTACATGGCAAGCCGGTGTAGCACGGGTAGTAGTAACCACAAGAGCAGATGGATTAGATGATCATCCCTGCGGCTACGGTTTCGTTTGTTTGCTCGTCTACCAGAATGATACTTCCGGTACTGCGGTTGCGGCGGTAGATATCGGCAAACAATGGCTTGGTAGTGCGGATCGTGATGCGAGAAATATCGTTCATCCCAATCTGCTTATCTTCCTCATTGCGGTGCAGGGTGTTGATATTCAGCTTGTAGCGAATATCTTTGACGATGCAACGGGCATCCTGCGTAGTGTGTAGAATGCTATACTTTCCACGCAGTTGCAGTGGCTTTTCATGAAACCAGCAGATCATCAGATCCAGATCTTGCATGATCTCCGGTACATTGTTTTCCCGTACAATCATATCGCCGCGGCTGATGTCAATATCGTCTTTCAGTAGCATCGTTACCGACATTGGTGGGAAGGCCTCTTTGACCTCGCCATCGAAAGTATCAATTTTGGTAATTTCCGTCGTGAAACCAGAAGGCAGTACCATCACTTTATCGCCCTTCTTGAATACACCACCAGCTACCCGTCCGGCGTAGCCCCGATAGTCATGATACTCATCTGTATTGGGACGGATCACGTACTGCACAGGGAAACGGCAATCAATAAAGTTGTCATCGCTACCGATGTGGACATTCTCCAGGTAGTAGAGTAGAGTAGAGCCACCATACCAGTCCATTTTTTCGGACTTATCCACTACATTATCTCCTTTCAGCGCCGAGATTGGAATGAAGTGAACATCCTTCACGTCCAGTTTATAGCTAAACTCCGAGAATTCTTCCTTAATGCTCTCGTAGGCCTCTTCGCTATAGTCCACCAGATCCATCTTGTTAACACAAACGACCAGGTGAGGAATTTGCAACAAGCTGGCGATAAAGGCATGACGACGAGTTTGCTCCACAATACCATTACGGGCGTCAATGAGAATCAAAGCCACATTAGCTGTAGAGGCACCCGTCACCATATTACGTGTGTATTGGATATGCCCAGGTGTATCCGCAATAATGAACTTGCGGCGTGGTGTAGCAAAGTAGCGGTATGCTACATCAATGGTAATGCCTTGCTCTCGCTCGGCCTTCAAACCATCCGTCAAGAGCGCCAAATTGACCCCTTCCTCACCGCGACGCGCGGTTGTTTCTTTGATGGTCTCGTATTGATCTTCGAAGATCGACTTGCTATCGTACAGCAATCGCCCGATCAGTGTTGATTTTCCATCGTCCACACTACCGGCGGTAGAAAATCTAAGTAGTTCTGTATGCTGTTGTTCCATTTCTTTATGTTAGGTGTACAGTGTACGATGTTATATGTTTGGATGTACACTGTACGAACAGTTTTGCAAAAAATGTTTCAGCGCCGTAGGCTGATGATTGATCCTGTTATGATTCGTAGTAACTCGTTGGCCTCTGCTTCAAGAAGTATCAATTGATCACTCCAGCTGCGATCCAGTAAGCGCTTTAGCATATCTAACCACACCAGCGACTCATCTAACTCCTCCTCTACAATCTTCCGCTTATTGATCATATCAGCCCTTGACTTGGCCCGGTTGCTAGCGCTATAGTTTGCGGTAGATGATGTGGAAGATTTGATAATTTGGTATTTAATTACTCTGAACTCTTCACCCTCCGGAAGTTCCCTACACATTAAGATCACTGCCAAAGACCATTTTTTGAAGCGCTCCAGTAATACCTCTTTATCCATCAAACCTTCATTTTACACCATACACTGTACACCGTACATCGTACACCGTACATCGTACACCGTACATCGCACACCGTACATCGTACATCGTACATCGTACATCGTACATTAAAAATACCCCTGCTTCTTCCGATCCTCCATCGCCGTCTCTGAGCGCTTATCATCGGCGCGGCCACCGCGTTCGGTCTGGCGGGCAGTAGCTACTTCCTGGATGATTTCTTCTACGTTGGCTGCGTGTGACTCCCACACACCGGTACAAGTCATATCACCAATGGTACGGCAACGCACCATCATGCGCTCTACTGTTTCGGTAGGCTTTTTAGGAATGTAATCACAATCAGCAAGTAGAATGCCGTCGCGGCGAATGACTTCCCGCTCGTGGGCGAAGTAGAGGCTAGGTAATGGTACATTTTCCATCGCCAGGTACTGCCAAACGTCAAGCTCGGTCCAGTTACTGATAGGGAAAACGCGGAAGTGTTCACCGTAGTGCTTCTTGCCGTTGAAAAGGTTCCACAGCTCCGGACGTTGGTTCTTCGGATCCCATTGACCGAACTCATCGCGGTGGCTAAAGAAACGCTCCTTGGCACGCGCTTTCTCTTCGTCGCGTCGGCCACCACCTAAGGCCGCATCGTACTTGCCCTTCTCCAAAGAATCAAGCAGTACGTGGGTTTGCAGGTAGTTGCGGCTAGCATTGTAGCCTTTCTCTTCCACTAGTTCTCCCTTGTCAATAGCGGCTTGTACAGAACCTACGACTAAGCGGGCACCGTATTCCTCTACCAGACGATCCCGAAACTCAATGGTTTCTGGGAAGTTATGCCCAGTATCAATATGTAAGAGCGGGAATGGAATGCGAGCCGGATAGAAGGCCTTACGTGCTAGGTAGGCCATCAGGATGCTGTCCTTACCTCCACTGAAAAGCAGTACCGGGTTTTCAAATTGAGCAGCCACTTCCCGCAGAACGAAGATCGATTCAGCCTCTAGTTCGCGTAAGTGATTGACGTGATAGGCACTCGCCATAATTATTTCAGTTTTCGATTGTTTTTTATTCAGCTAACCGAATAGCGCTCATAACTGCGGCAAATACTTGCTCCACAGCTTCTTCTACGCTCATCTCGGCGGTTGGTATACTTAAGTAGGGTTTGGTAGGTGCTTCGTAAGGGGAGTCAATCCCCGTAAATCCTTTAATTTCTCCGCGGCGTGCCTTGGCGTATAGGCCTTTCACATCGCGTGCTTCGCACACTTCAAGGGGCGTATCCACAAAGATTTCCAGGAAATCTTCCGGTCCAATGATCTCGGCGGCTTGTTGCCGAATGGCTCGGGTAGGACTGATGAAAGAACTCAGTACCACAATGCCAGAATGCGTATACAACTTAGCCACCTCAGCAATGCGGCGGATGTTTTCCTGACGGTCTTCCAGGCTAAAGCCCAGATTATTATTAATACCGCTACGAATATTATCCCCATCTAACACCTGCGGAAAGTAGCCCGCTTCGAACAACTTCCGTTCTACGCCTTGGGCAATCGTACTCTTTCCGGAGCCGGATAGTCCCGTTAGCCAGAAGACCCGCGCTTTCTGTTGCAAACGCTGCTCTCGTTCCTCTCGATTTACCAGCCGATCAAAGATGGGATGGATATTCTCAGTAGGCATACTAGGAAGTTTTATTGCCGAACATCTTGCGAACGCTACCTCTTGGCGCCATTTGCCAGGCCCGTTCGTGCAGATAATAAAGTGCAAATTTGATGAAAAATTCGATAGCACCAATCTTCAGCGCATCTTCTATGTTACCAGTAGTGAAATAGGCTATAGCGATGATGGTCGTCGTAGCTATTACTCGCCAACTCAGTGCTTTCAGTACGCTACGCAAGCGGGATTCTCTCGCAATTTCTTCCATGGTATTGCAAATTGAGCGGCAAATATACAATTCCTACTTAACTAGTAGGATTTATCGCAAAGTAATTTTCCTCTCGTTTTACTCCTGGTAAATAGCTACGACTCTTTCTCCTGGCTTAGCGTAGCCCCGGTACATCCCTTCAGAGTTGAATGGCATAGCTACATTCCCGTAGCGATCAAGCGCAATCAAGCCACCTTCTCCACCAGCTTTGACCAGTTCTTCGTTGACCACCTCCTTAGCGGCAGCGTCTAGGCCCAGGCCTTTGTAAGCCATTCGTGCAGCTACGTCATAAGCTACTGCCCAGCGGATGAAGAATTCGCCGTGTCCGGTACAGCTTACACCACAGGTGGCGTTATCTGCAAAGGTGCCAGCGCCGATGATGGGAGAGTCGCCCAGCCGGTTCCAACGCTTATTGGTCATGCCTCCGGTTGAAGTACCGGCTACGATGTTACCGCTCTTGTCTAGTGCCACACAACCAACAGTGCCTTTCTTGCGGTCATCATGATCGAGCTCTACCTCAGCGGTTCCTGTATTGGCTTCGCGAGCTTTAGCACGCTCTAACGCATCCCAGCGGCGTTGGGTATAGAAGTAGGAAGGATCTACAATTTCCAGGCCATTATCGGTCGCAAATTGCTCTGCTCCTTTTCCGGTAAGCAATACGTGAGGGCTCTTTTCCATAACCGCCCGAGCCGCAGAAATAGGGTGCTTTACGTTCGATACACCACCTACCGCACCGGCCATCCGATCGGTACCTAGCATAATGGAGGCATCCATTTCATTGCGGCCCTCGTTGGTGAATACGGCTCCTTTTCCTGCATTGAACAAGGGGGAATCTTCCAGGTAGTGAATCGTCTTTTCGACAGCATCAATGGCGTCTCCTCCGTTCTTAAGAATCTCTTCGCCGATATCTAAGGCGGCGTTCAAAGCGGCCCGGTAGGCGGCGTCTTGTTCTTCGGTGAGGTCAGCTCGGGTAATGGTACCTGCTCCTCCGTGAATAACTATAGCGTACTCGGCAGCTTCCATCTCGGTCGTATTACTTTCGGTGGGTGTCTCTTCTTGCTCTGCACTTGGCGCTTCACAAGCCACCCATAACAAGCTGCATACCAGTAAAAGTAGATAATTTTTACGCATCGGTCTCCGGTTTTAAATCCGGCCCCAAAGATACATAATCAGACTACTAATTGGGTGCTGCTGTACCGCGCTGGTTCCTTCTCGCTTAATCTGTACTGGCGCTTGATGCTATTCGGTAGGAGAATAGGTTTGTAAGAAGTGGAAGATTATCCTATTCGTAGTTCGTTTCGCAGAAAATCCTGGCGGTATGCCTGGGTTAAAATATCCTACCTACTTGTTTCGCTGAATTCATTCCGCTATTTATGTAGTTCTCCGAGAACTTGTCGATCCGATAAGTTCAGCTATGGGGTTGTCAAATGCTTTGAAACTAATGGAATGGTTATTTTTTCAAACTCAAAAATTCCACAAAACGGAATTAATTGGCAATTTCGATACCAGGATAAAATGTGGCCCAAGCGAACCAAAAGCCGATGTAGCTCTCGACCTGATGCAACTGACTTCCTGTCCGTGGGCCACTGACGGCTTCACCAAATAAATTCCACACATTCCCTTCTGTGTCTACCATCATCCCGTCGGATGTACTGGGAGTAGCTATTGGTGTAATGGTGGTGCCATCGGGTAGTTGCTGTTCGAAGGCAACTACGTAATTATCGTTTTGATTACCTAGTAGGAGTAAGTCTTCACCCGCAAATTGATCAAGGATCACACCAGAAGTATTGAATAAAGTGAGTGGGTAAAACTTAGTTTCTCCATTGATCAATATGCCCAGACCGCGGTCTTTAGCCGGGAGGCGATCATCTGAATTATCGATTGGAAAGAGGATGAGGTTATCGTTGGTGCGGTAGTCTCCGTAAGGATAGCGATCATAGTCACGGCTAAAGCTGGTGTTCGTATTTAGGACTAGTGCGTCTGGATACAGCCCCTTGGCCGTTTGCCAGCTGGTTTCCACTACGGGATACGTTTGAATCCGTTGTCCGGCGCGTTGGCCATTGACGGCTTGCAGCTGCATCTGCGACCAATTGCTATCAGAATTACGATCGTAGGGGATTAAGTTGGTGTTGTACAGAAGTCCGGATACACCGAAGGTGGTAAGCTCCCCGTTACCTAAGTCCCGTTCCCAGGCAATACCAGTGCCGGTAAGTGGGCAGTAGGTAATGGCTAGCGGCTTACCGCCTACTTCATCATTGACGATCTCGTGCCAATCCAAAATCGGATGTGGATATATTTTGATGTCATCATCCACTTTAACTGTGATGACTAAGTCTTGGTTTTCTAAGAAATCTACCTCGCTGACCAATGAGAATTGGGGGTTGTCAATAGAAGGAATACCGTCCTTACCGGGGCCTCCATCAAAAACATCGTTTTCGGGAATGAGCCAAACCTCATTGTTTTCATCCTGGCTGCAGGAACTCAAATGAATCACTGATAAGGACAAAAGGAGTAGGAGGTAGTGTGTTGTCTTCATATCACCTATGGTATTTAGCGACGGTTAGTGTCTGCTTCTTTTTTTGTTAATAGATAGGATAAGCCCAGTTGGAGGCGGTGAGTAGGCGTCACCTGCGTATCCGTAACCTCTGCGAAGATTGGTAGCTCCAGATTGGCCGACATACTAAATCGGGGGTTCGCTTGCCAGGCGAGGGCGGGTGCTACAAACAGCCAACTTCCTCCGGTGCCGGGTACTAGTTGTTCGTTCTGTTGATCTCCCTGCACCTGACGATACCGCACAATTAAGCTGGGATTGAATATTTGCTTTGCTACGAATACCTGATCAGAAAGTGTGCTGATCACCTGCACTTCCTGGCCAAACTGATAGGCTTGATTACCGAGGTATTCTTCATTTGTCCCTTTGGTGGTATAAATGCCGGTAAGCGACCAAGTCATGCTGGGGCGCAGCTTAATGGGGCGCTGATATTGGGTCCATAAGATGGCATCCCAGGCGCCACTGCCGGGTTGTAAATCTGCGTTTAGGCGAAGGCCTTGTTGAGAGCGTAAATCGGGAGAGCCAGTAGGAATTTTTGCTCCTAAACCTACAAATAGAGATTGCTTCTCCTTGGCAATGAGTTGGTACTTAACCAGCGCCACTGCGTCTCCAATGCCTTGCGTAAAAGTAAAGTCTTCTTGTCCAAACTGCCGAATACGACGCTCTTGCCGCACATAGGATACGAATACTTCCGCGGACCAGCGCCGAGAGAAGGTATAGCCCAGTTGGAATAGAACAGAATGTGTTTGCCGACGGCGGGAATCGTCATTCAGGACAGTGGTCCCTGCTTTTAAGGTGTTGAGCGTATTGAGATCGTAGCTCGTATTCAGCTGCCAAGTGCCCTTCTGCTGGGGGCTTAGGCCGATATTGTTAGACAGTGGTACACCACCCGAACAACAACTCTGCGCCCGCAAATGTAAACTACAGCTGACCAACATCAAGATCACAACCACTCTGAGCATGAAGCGTACATTTTGCACAAATGTATTCTCTACCAAGGATAATGGACTGTCCGCATTGGGACAGTCCGGTCTTGAGAAATGTCGGCCAGTTTTTATTTAGTGTAGTTACACGGATTTTGCTGTTTCAGGATAACTAGCCATTCGTGGAATCATTATTGCTTAATAAGCTTGACGGTGGTGTTTGCAACCTTTAGGAAGTAGATGCCGCTACTGAGGTGTGGTGGCCAAAGTGCTTGGTAGGTGTCATCGGCCTGTTGCACTAATTTTAGTTCTGCCAGGGCTCGTCCACTGTTATCTGTCAAGTGCGCTGTTGAAATGACGTCGCTTAAATTTCCTTGTACGTAAAAGGTGTCCTGAAGGGGATTAGGGAATACCGTGAGCTGCTCAACCACTAACTGCTCCTCACTAGCGGTGATTGGGGCGCGGAGCAATAGCAAGTCTTTGAAATTAGTAGTAGGGATTTTACGATCACAGAGGTAGATATCGATTAGGTCGTCTCCATTGAAATCAGCGGTGAAGAGCCCTAAACCTTCGCGAATATAGTTTTCCTCAAAAATGCCTGAGGTGGCGAAAGCAAAGACACCGGAACCATCATTGAGGTAAACCTTTTGGGGTACCCCAGCAATGTTGGTGACAAAAATATCCAGGTCATTGTCCGCGTCTAAGTCTATGATGACCGCATCTAAGGTCAGGTCCACATCAAGTGGCAGCTGCGCGAGGGTGGCGTCAGTAAAGTTGCCAGAACCATCGTTAAGCCACAGTTGGTTTCGGGGATTTCGTCCCGGTAGGAAGGCTACATTGCAAAGGAATAGGTCTAGGTCGTTATCGCCATCTACATCGCCAGCTACTATTTTACGTGTCTCCAGGTTCGATAGGTTGGGCAAGCGCTCGGCGGTTTCATCTGTGAAGAAGCCGTTTCCATCGTTGATGAAATAGCGGTTGCCGTTTTCATTACCTTCAATGAGGTCGGCGTGCCCATCACCCGTAAGGTCAACGTAAAGCAGGTCTTGAGTGGTACGGTTTACGGCCGGAATACGATCTTCATCTAGTACAAAATTACCCGTTTGATCGTTGAGGAGTAGGGTAGTAGGGCCGTTGTTGCCGAAGATGAGGTCGGGCCAGCCATCGGCGTTCACATCTGCACTAATGACCGCATTGGCTTCACTGTCTACCAGATTATCTGGCCCAGTGCTGAAGGTGCCTTCCTCCGAGCCCAGATAGTATTCGTGTACATTTTGCTCGCCGAGATTGATATCATCTTCGCTGCAAAATACGAGATCAAGCCAACCGTCGCCGTTGAAATCGGCAATGGCCACGTCCTCGCTATCCTGTATTCGTGCCGGTAGTACGTTGGCGGCAGCGCTGATGAAGTTTCCATTACCATTATTGAAAAGAATAGTGTTGGCCTGAAATTCGTTGGCCAGAACGATATCCAGGTCACCATCCTGATCCAGATCTGCCGCGCGCACATCCATACTTTGTTGCTTAGCGCCTTCGTCGGGAAGTTGATCACTAGCGTTTAGATAGAACTGAGCAGAGAGGCTAGCACTCATGGCCAGCAAGAACAAAAGAGAAAACAGCCGATTCATTTTTTGTTGTAAAGAACGACTGTGCAGCAGGAGGTAAGTGGTAAAAAAGCGGCTGTGGTTTTGTCAAGCTATGTCGCTTACGGGGATTTTTGAGTCTAAGAATAGGCCCATTGCCCCAGGTACACGGCGAGCGCCTCGGGGCTAAATTCATGCTCTTGTTTTAAAAAGGCAGTGGGGCTTTTTCCTACGATCGACTTGAAGTCTTTCAGGAAATGACTTTGGTCAAAGTAATCCAACTCAGCAGCGATTTGTACGAGTGGCCGATTGAGCTGCGGATTGAGCATATGGATAGAGGCTTTCTTTACCCGAATAATTCGAGCGTAGTGCTTGGGACTTAATCCTAATTGCTGTTTAAAGAGGCGCTGCAAATAACGATTACTGACCTTGAGTTGTCCATTTAGCTGATCTAGTGAAATGGCTCCGCTACGTTGAAAAATGGTCTGCACGCTGAAGTGTAATAAAGGGGAGGTGGTTATATTTGTCTGAAGCTTGCGCAAGAAAAAAGTATCGAGTAAGCGGCAGCATTCAGTGTTGTCATTAGCGGATCTAATGTCGCGCTCCAAGTCTATCCATTCTGGCCCAAGGCTTAGTCCTGCTAATTCGGTCATGGCATTATTTAGCAGGTACATTGGAGTTTGCAGGGCAGTATACAGGGTCCAGGGATGAAACTTTACGAAGAGAATCTCACATTCCGGAGGAATGGAAATCTGGAATTGGCCACCTAATTGCCCCAGTACACCACAGCTATTGAAGCCGTGCCACAGTGCGGCCGTGCCTACCCGATACCAAACTGCTCCTTGCCGAACAAAAAGGAGTTCGGGATAACCATCCGGAACAAGTTCTATCAGTTTGACTTGCTTGCCGGTCCGTAAAAACCAATACCCGTGGATCAAGGACGCTAACCTATGATCGGGTGAAAAACGTGCAAATTCAGCCATGGATCAATTCCCCTTATTGTTAGGATAAGATACTTGTACCCCATGGTCGTTATCCGGATAAGCGAAGGTAAACTATACGCGCTTGCACTGATTGTCACTGATCTTGCAGCTACCGCAAAAGTGGTGTCAGCTATCTTGCAGTTTAGGGAGGGTGAGCGTGAAAGTGGTGCCAACATTCGGGCGGGTACTGAACTGGATGTTGCCGCCCGCTTGCTCGATAATATTCTTGCACATGGCCAAGCCGAGGCCCATGCCAGAAGATTTGGTAGTGAAGTTGGGTTGGAATATCCGGGCCTGAATGGCCGGAGGAATACCACTGCCATTGTCCTGCACTTCTATTTGATAGTTAGCCTCTTGGGTTTGCAGGCGCAAATGTAGCTCCGCTTGATCGGTCTGTTCCATCGCCTGGACTGCGTTACGGATCAAATTATTCAGCACCCGTACTATCTGATCTCGATCTGCTTCTACGAGGCAAGGGGCGGGAGGTAGACACAACTGTATTTCACCCCGACTGATCTGATGCAGCTGGGCCACAGATTGCAATACTTCCCTTAAGTCAAATTGGGTCAATTGTGCTTCTGGTAGCCGCGCAAAATGACTGAAGGCCGTAGCAATGCGGGCCAGTCCATCGATTTGCTCAATCATGCCTTTAGCAATCCGGCTACTCCATTCTCGGGCCCGTTCGGGATCGTCCTTTTCCAACCGGAGCAGTTGCTGAAGTTGCAATTTCATAGGAGTGAGCGGGTTCTTGATCTCGTGCGCCACCTGCTTGGCCATTTCCCGCCAGGCACTTTCTCGTTCACTAGCGGCCAGGCGTTCTGCACTTTCATCCAGGGCCAGAATCATCTGGTTATAGTTCTGCACCAGGCGGCCTATCTCGTCTTGGCGGGGCCACTGTAGTGGTTCATTGTCTTGCAGTTGCGTGTTGCTCAGCTTTTGCCCAATTTGGACGATCGGATCACTGATACTATTGGCTAATAAAAGGCCAAGGGCCCCAGCCACCAACAATAAAGAAGCGTAAAGGCCGAGCAGCTGTTCGAGCCAGGTATCGTACAATGCGGTTTCGTCCCGGAAGAAATCGATGGTGAAAATGGTCACGAGAAAAAAAGCCACTAATACCAAAACGAAGAAGGCCAGCTGTATGCGCATCCGTAAGGTGAAAGGACCAAAGACTGGGAGTAACCAACGTTCGTAAGGGTACCGCAATGCCCAACTGCTCATGCGAAGTAACAGACTGTAGGCTAAGCCTCCCAGGAAGATCAATGAAACGAGGGCCGCGATAGGGCGAAAACCACCGTAATTCCGTCCTACTATGATGAAGCCTTGCTGATCGGCACGATGAAAGATCCAATCGGTACGACCGTCTTTAATGCGCTGCTGCCCGGTTCCCGGAGCTAGACTGAGCCACGGACCACTGAGTCTTTCCGTTGCGGTAACAGGGGAGAGTGTATCCCACTGAAAGGGGAGGTGATAGCGTAATGTGGTATCCGGTTGCCCGTTTTGCACAATGCTCTTTGCTAAAACCTGTTGTGAGCGCTGGTCTATGTGTAAACTTTGCCGATGCGCAAACCAGCCCAATAGCAGCCCCGTGAGCAGCCACCACAGTAGTAACCAGGTCATACTGGAGCGTTCATTGTCAAGATAGACATCAAGGGTGATCAGGAAGACAGTCAAGCTGAGGGCTAATGGCACATAGCCTGCCGTAAGGAGTGGTGTAAAATCTAGGAAGGCGAAAAGTAATGCACTACCTACCAGTAATCCAATCCTTTGCTTACTATCGCTCAGTTGTTGCTTCAGTAGCTGTACCTGTCTTAATCCTATTAGCCAAGAGCCTACGATCATGGGCAGTAAGGCCAGCCAGTATCCCCATACTTGCCAGGGGAGATCCGATAAATGGAGAAACCCTCGCCAGCCTTTGGTAGCCAGGATGCATTGCTGGACAATTATAAAAAGAAGGCTAGGAATAGCTGCGGCCAGAAGCGCTCGCTGCCAGGGTGAAAGTGTCCGACTATTGTTTGATATCTGATCTAGTCTGGGGGTGGCCAGACCAATAATTAGGTGCCCTATTAGCCAGTAGGCAAGCGCAAGGCCATCTTGGGTCCACCAAGTTAATCCAGCTCCAATCGCTAGAAGTAATCCCCAACTTACGAAGCCGCTCCAGCGGGTAGACGAGGAGAAAAACGGGATGGTCAGATGTGGTAGTTTTTTCAAAGCAGTAGCGATGCGCCTGATTGCACTTTGGGATTGATTATAGCTGTATACGGGTTTTCGGCCTTTTTGTTATCGAATAGTGATTTGTGTGGTATGACCAAATCTGTGACGCGATGATCCCGATAGCTATCGAGAGCGTCGCTACACAGAGGGTGTTTTGTTTAGAGCTAAGCCAACCAACCAAATTACTATTTCCCCTATCTTTACCGTATGCCTACAGCCGTTATTATCGAAGACATGCCAGCCGCCGAGGAGCGGCTCCGCATGCAGCTACGCACCCACTGTCCGAATATCGAAATACTAGCCTCTGCCGATACCGTAGTGCAGGGGGCAAAGATGCTTCGTCAGCTCCGACCAGACCTCCTTTTTTTGGATATTGAACTACCCGATGGTACCGGCTTTGATGTGTTGGACATACTAGGCGAATGGTCGGGGAGTATCATCTTTACTACGGGCCTGGATGATCAGGCAATTCGGGCTTTTCGTTACGCTGCTGTGGATTATCTACTCAAACCTATTGATGCGGATTTACTACAGCAAGCGGTACAGCGCGCCATTGATTTATTAGGTCATCAGCACCAACAGCAACAAATTCTGCGGGAGGTTAATCGCCCGTCCATTCAGCTACCGCAAAGGATGGCCCTTCACGCGCAGGATAAAATACAGCTGGTAGAGATCAAAGACATTATTCGCCTGGAGGCGGAAAGCAACTATACGACCTTCTATCTGCAAGGACACAAACCTATTCTGGTTGGAAAAACCCTCAAGACTTTTGCCGATATTTTGGAGGAGCACGCTTTTCTACGCGTCCATCAATCGCACCTGATTAACCCAATGTTTATCTCTGATTTTATCAAAACAGACGGGGGATATCTACAGCTAAAAAATGGCGATAAGGTTCCGGTGAGTGTGCGCCGACGGAATTTGGTGATGGAGTATATCAATAATTTAGGATGATTTTTTTGTTGGTAATATTTTATTATTAAAAAAAATGTGTAAATTTATCTTTATTACAAGTCGAACGACTCTTCTATAATCTGTTCAGCTACTACTCATCAGATCAATTTTCATCCTCTCACACGAACGCTGAACAGTTTCCAAATTTTACATAACTGTCAAAAATAGACAGACCATTCGTTTGGATGCTTCCCGGTGGATGCATTGATCGCCCCTTGTTGAGGGTGATTATGGCAACTACTAGGGTGGGGGAAGCTATACGCCAAGTGGATGGGGAGGCTCTGGTGTGCCGGTCGGTAGGGTGGGAACCCACCCACAATTGTGGGTGGTATGTTTTACAAAACATTTCATTACAGTGCTCCGTACGGAAATTTCAAGTCCATCACACTTAATACAATTCAATGACGCACAAAATGACAATCCTCAGCAAACCAAGTCCTTGTAGCTGCCTATCTTTGCCGGACATTTAAAATGATGAATATGACCCGCATAGTTTTAATCGCTTTTTCGGTGTTGCTTACCAGTTCGGTTTGGGCACAAATGAACAGTCCCTTGCAGCAGATTCAGGTGGATGTTGTATACCTCGCTTCTGACTATTTGGAAGGTCGGGAAACGGGTTTGAAAGGGGAGCAATTGGCTGCCGAGTATATTTCCTGGCGTTTTGCTCAAATGGGATTAGAGCCTAAAGGCGATAATGGAAGTTGGTACCACGAGTTTGACTTTAAGTATAACCCTAATCCGCACGCGGAAGGAGGGGAAGCGCGCGTTGGAAAAAACGTAGTAGCGTTTTTGGATAATGGCGCTGAAAACACAGTGGTGATCGGAGCACACTACGATCATTTAGGCTACGGTGAGTTTGGTTCCTTGTATTCGGGAGAACCCATGATTCACAACGGAGCTGATGATAATGCTAGTGGAGTAGCTGCGCTGTTGTATCTGGCCAGCCGCTTGAAGGATAACGCTGCTGCTAAGAATAATAACTTCCTATTCCTTGCTATCTCCGGTGAGGAATTAGGCTTGCTTGGTTCGAAAAATTGGGTCGCTGAACCAACCATTAATTTGGGTACGGTCAACTATATGCTCAACATGGATATGGTCGGCCGCCTCAACGAAGAAAAAGTATTAGTCATCAATGGTGTGGGAACATCGCCCGCTTTCACTCCTACTTTGGAGGGGGTAAGAGTAGGTGGTATTCGTGCCAAGACTACTGAGTCTGGAGTAGGTGCTTCGGACCACACGTCTTTTTATCTACAAGATATTCCCGCACTTCATTTCTTTTCAGGCCAGCACAATGATTACCACAAGCCAATTGATGATTCCCACAGGCTTAACTACCCAGGTATCCTGTCAATTGGCAACTTTATGCTAGCCTTCATTGAAGAATTAGATGACCAAGGTCGACTAGAATTCACTGCTACCAAGAATGAAAGTCAAGGTCGTAGTGCTGCGAGCTTCAAGGTGACATTAGGTGTCCTGCCCGATTATGTATACGAAGGAAAGGGCATGCGGGTAGACAGTGTCATTGAAGGCCGCCCCGGACAAATAGGTGGGATGCAGAACGGTGATGTTGTCTTAATGGTTGGTGACCTGGAGGTAGGTGATATCTACGACTACATGGAAGGCCTGGCCAATTTTAAGAAAGGTGATACTGCTACCGTGAAAGTGAAGCGTGGCGATGAAGAGGTGACGCTTGAGGTGACGTTTTAGGAGTTCGTTTCACTCACGGTTGAGCTCGCTTTGCTCGCGGAGGAAGCTCACTAAGTTCGCGGAAAGTATTTGTACTTATGCGAACTTAGTGAGCTTTCTGTTTTTATGGTTTTGGCACCAATACCTTGTGGACTTTTTCAACGATTTGGCCATCAGCAATAAATGATTGCTTTGCGCGGATATCGGTACTAGATGCGCCTATTTTTACGATGTAGTTACCTGCTTCAATAACCCAGGCACTTTGAGCGGTATCAAATGAAGCCAGGTCCTTGGAGTTGAGTTTGAATGTGAGTACTTGACTTTCACCGGGGGCTAGGAGTCGGGTTTTTGCAAAGCCTTTCAGTTCTAAAGCTGGTTTTTCTAAGGTTTTGCCCGGTGCAGAGAGATACAGTTGTACTACTTCCTTGCCAGCCACATTTCCTGTATTTTCGATGGTGATACTGGCCGTTATACTACTATTAAACTGTTCGCTACTTAGTTGAAGGTTCGTGTAAGCGAAGCTAGTGTAGGATAGTCCAAAGCCAAAGGGGAAGGCTGTTTTTATGCCTTTTGAGTTGTAATAGCGGTAACCCACCATAATGCCTTCGTCAAAGCTGATTTCGGCTTCTTTTCCTACCATTAATTCCCCCATCATGTGGGTGTCTCCGTTAGGAACTTCCTGGCCAGGGAAGGTGCCGGCACTGGGTACGTCATTATAAGTGATATTGAAGGTAGTGGGTAATTTACCGGAAGGGGTTACTTTACCAATGAGTACATCCGTAAGGGCATTACCCGCTTCCTGACCACCTTGCCAGGCTAGTACAATAGCGTCTACCTCGTCGCGCCAGCTAGCGGTTTCAATGACATTGCCAATATTGAGCAAAACCACTACTTTTTTGCCCACTGCGTGGAAAGCGTTAGTTACCGTTTCAATCATTGCTGTTTCGGCGGGCGTTAAGTAATAATCGCCTTCAGTTGGGCGGTCTTGGAATTCGCCAGAATTGCGGCCAATGGTGATAAAGGCCAGATCGTTAGCATCGGCATGTTTTTTTACTGCTCCAGCATCTAATGGCATTTCTGCAATAGGAGGGAGCAAGTCAAAGAAGAATTGTTTCTCGGGTAGCTTAGCCTTTTCCACTGTAAGGTAGCGCAAGTATTGTTCTTTCAGCTCTTCATTGACGCTTATACCGGCATTTTCCAGACCTCCTACTAATGCTACGACGTAAGCTTCGTTGACATCACCACTGCCGCTTCCACCGGAAATGAAATCGTAAGAGCCTACACCAAAGGCGGCAATATTAATGTTAGTCTCTTGTAAGGGCAGGGTAGTCTCGTGATTTTTCAGCAATACGATACCTTCAGCCGCTACAGTTCGGGCAATTTCCGCGTGTGCTGCCAAATCAGGTTGGTCCGAATAAGCATACTGATGGTACACCGGAGATTGCAAGACGACGCGGAGAATACGTGCTACATTTCGATCAAGCATACTTTCGTCTAGTTTGCCCTTTTTTATAGCAGTTAAGATTGCTTGGCGCTGTTCCGGTAGGCCAGGCATTAGCAAGTCATTACCTGCGTGCATTTGAGCAACAGGCGCTTTACCCGCAAACCAGTCGGTCATGACAAACCCTTCATATCCCCATTCTTTCCGCAGTATTGTTTCCAGTAAATCCTCGCTTTCGGAGGCATAAGTACCATTGATTTTATTATAGGCACTCATCACCGTCCAGGGCTGCGCTTCTTTTACGGCAATCTCAAATCCGCGCAGGTAAATTTCCCGTAGTGCTCGCTCACTCACCTTGGTGTCGAGCAGCGTACGGTTGGTCTCACTATTGTTAGCCACAAAATGCTTAATGGAAGCGCCTACTCCTTGCGACTCTACGCCCTTAACCATAGCCGCTGCCATATAGCCACTTAGGTAAGGATCTTCGGAGTAGTATTCAAAATTGCGTCCCGCCAATGGATTGCGGTGAATGTTCATTCCTGGTGCCAGTAAAATATCCACGCCATATTCTTTCACCTCTGCACCAAAGGCCTGACCAACTCGCTCCACTAATTCGGTATCCCAACTTGAGGCTAGCAAAGTGGCAATGGGAAAGGCCGTGCAATAAAAGGTATCGTCAGTGCCCTCTCGTTTAGGCTGTATGCGCAAGCCCGCGGGCCCATCAGCTAACGTAAGTGCAGGAATCCCCAGCCGCGGGATAGCACAAGTATTACCAGCGGCACCCGGCACTTTTTCTTCTACCTCCGCTAGTGAAATGCCCGGAAGGTGCATGCCCGTTCCTACTACCAGACTGATTTTCTCCTCAAGGGTAAGCTCAGATAACCATTTATTAATTTGCTCATTGTTGGAGTGTGTACTCATGTTATTGACAGTGCTATTAGCGTTTTTCTGACGGTAGCTCAGGTTTCAGAATAGAATCCGTAAGATAAGCGAAGCTAAGTTTTTGTCAATAGCAACTCAATCTGATAATTTCTCTAAGTTCTATTGTAGATTTGAGGGTAACACCGCGAAATACGCTCTTACTTAAGCTCTGAACCGCAAACATGATTACAGTAGAAGATTTGTTCTGGATACCCTTGCTCGGCCTGATTGGTTTCTTTTGGTATTTCGGATCGCAAGTACTGAGAGATGATAGCAATACTAATTTGATGAAGCCAAGTAATGCCCCCAATGATCTATTGGAAGCAGAAACCGACCCTGTTGATCAGATTATGCAAGGAGTACGTATTGAGACAGATCTTACGGAGGATGTAATCCAGCGAAAGTTTACCACCATCATTGGTCGTACAATAGTGGAGGCTTACTATGTAAATATCAACGAAGACAATTACGCATTTGGACAGTTTGATACTGTGGACTATGCCTTGGTTTTGAAATTTGACAATGGAACCTATCTGAATTGGGTTTTCTCCGATGGGACGTCCAGTAATCGGGAAGGGGGGAATTATGTTGGGTTTTACCTTAGTTTCAACGATACGGTCATGACCTCTTTCGAGGAATACGAAGAATGTCAAGATGTTAGCGGAACTAGTAAGTGGAAAGATTTAGAGATGCTATGTTTAGCAACTCATTAAGTTCTTTGAAAATTTTCTAGATTAGCACGACCAAAGGAGGTTATGCTTTCGAGCATAATCATCCCGTGTAGGCAGGCATTGTGCCCTGCCTACCTCCTTGATCTGCTCTTTGTTTTTGAGTGTATGTCGGATCATAAGCTTCATTTTTCTTGTAAAGGGTATAGATGAGGACTAGGAGTTTTCTCTGAACGGCCACATAGCCTTTCATTTTGATTTTGGTTCTATCGTAAACCCGGTTATACAAATTAGTGAACTCCTCATGGTACTTGACCACACTTAATGCCGGGAAGTGAAGTGCTCGGCGGATATGCCGATTACCTTTTTTCGATATTCTGGTTTTTCCGTTAATAGTGCTTCCAGATTGTCGTTCCACTA
>JBCBEC010000037.1:0-72582 GCA_038528965.1 Bacteroidota bacterium
GAGTGTGGTAATTCCTCGAATTTACACAGAAGGCCTTTTTTAGTCAAAATCCCAAAATTCGGGATGACTCATGTTTTCTATTTGTAGGAATAGCACCTGTATTATTTGCCTGTGTCAGTCATTCGGTGCTTCCCGTCGCCCTTTTACGTAATCGTAAATCACTAGCACAAATAATAGTACCAGTAACATTATATTCCCGAAGAGCTTTGAGCGCTTTTCGTACCTCAGGACCTTATCCAAATCTAAGTAGGTCGTGTCCCCCCGGTAAATGCCGTAGACCTGTTGCTCCGTCTTGTACGGACTGCTGGATTCCACATTATCCTTGATCCATATTTCGATAGTGTCTCGCGCCACAACTTCTACCATCAATTCTTTTGCCAACAGCTTATATCGGGATCGGGAAATATTGAACTGTACATCCGGATATTCTCTAGTCCGGAAGTACATGTAGGCATCATCATTTTTGTTTTTTGCAGGCCGATCAAAAACAGGAGAGGCCAAGGTGACTTGACGAAAACGCAACTGTTCCATCAGTCTAGCCTTGTGGCTTGATCGGTAGTAGAATAGGCAACTAATGGCTACGAACAATACGTATAAACCCCAACGTAGATACGAGCGCTGCATGACAATTAAATGTTATGATACCCTTCGGAAGAGAATTATGGTATAATGCTCAGTGATTAGCGAAGTTCATAACACGAGTATATTCTTACTTGCCCTTGACAGAGAAGTACTATCTGGTAAATATTCGAGTCGCATGCTTATTCGAATGGAGCTAGACGGCTCCCCCTACTCCTCTACCTGACGCAGGTACAAGCCGTTCTGAATTGACATTGACTGCCAACGGGTACCATCATAGCGTTCGGCATCATAGGTTTGAATACTAAGGCTAGTGGGCAATCCGGATGGCATCATTAGCCCTAGGTTAAGCACCTTGAGTTCACGTGCTACCTCGTCTTGATCATACACCACCAATTCCCACTTGGCTCCTTCGGTAAACTGGAGGGCGTGTTGCAAGGCGTAAAGCTGTGGAGAACCATTGCGCACTTCCGTCTCTCCGTCTAGTAGAAACCGCTTATCGGCCAAGGTGTAATCTTCCAGAAACCAGAAGTCCCTCAACGTATTAGCTAGGAAAGACAAGCGGTTTTCCTCCTCACTAAAGTACTCCGCTGTAGGCAACTTGAGTACAATTGGGGCTGCACTGGCCGCAGCTTCCAGATCCGAAATAGAGTTGCCCGAAACATTACAATCCACCATCGGCTCAAAGGCTGAGGCGGCATCTAATAAAAGGTTACCATTGGTAGCGCTTACCGCATCTTCGGGGTATTCGGCACTAAAGGTGATGACCGAATAATTGCCCATCCGGGGTTGAATCAAGAAGGTGTAGACCTCCCATTCACCGTTTCGTACAGGAGGGCTGGTGGCCAATAATTCTTGGAGTTCACAATAGTCATTGCCGCCCCATATTTTAAGCCGGACGGGAGCATTGTAGATCTTTGGCAAACCAGTTGCTCTACTCGCGGATACGAATTCTGGCGCACTGGCTAGCGCAATTTGAAAGCGGTAGCACTGCCCAGCTTCCAACTGGTAGTTGAGTAATCCTCCAATGGCCTCCCAAGTATTGTTATCTCGTGTAACCAAGCCCAGAAAGGTACGACCATCATAAGGCCCCAAATCCACATTGAAAATATTACGGGGTTCGGGATGCAAATCCGGCGGGCTTTCCTCTTGGAATCCACAATCCACCCATTTACGTGGCATACGCGAATAGCCAGGTGACCCTTCAAAAGAAGAATTGCGAAATTTGATCTCCTGTGCATCCAGTAGAAATGGCAGCAGAAGAATTGGAAGAATGTATCGGATGATGCGAAACATGGACAACACTATTTAGTCTTCAATTCTACGAAGATAGAAACCCTTTTTTATGGATTTGACGTACCAATCAACCTTCCGGTACTTTTTCCGGTCGTAAGCTGTGACGGAGATTTCAGTACCCAGATTCGGAGATAGCCCAGCCTCAAGCGCTGTTATCTTTTGCCAACACAAGCTTTTGTCCTCCTCAGCGATAACCAATTCCCACTGATGGGGCTGATACTGCAGTAGATGCTGAAGCCTATACAAAAAAGGCGATCCGTTCTGAATTTCCGTAGTACCAGCCACTATAAATTGGTCGTGTTCCAGTACGACCTCATCCTCCTCGTAGCTAAAATCGATGCTTGTTAAGGCGTTCTTCACCGCCAATTTAGTAGAGGTCTCCATACTGGGTATTTCATCCTGTTCGGGTAGAAAAACAAGAAGTGGTCGATTAGCCAAACGAGCTTCCGAACGAAAATTTAGTGTCTCGGGCACATCGCAATTTTCATTAGGGATAATATCAGAAGCCGCATCCAACAATAGGTTACCGTTGGTCTGTTTGATAAACTGGTCCGTGTAGTTTACACTGAATATTAAATAACTATAGCTGTTATTCTTGGGCTGAAGGTTGAAGGTGTACAAGCGCCAGTCTCTATGACTAATGGCTTCGGTTTGTACCAGTAGTTCCGCCAACTCGCAAGGGCTGTTTCCAACCCAAATTTCCAGGCGAACTGGTGAGATATAGTTCGCTGGAACATTCAGTGCTCGACTTACTGAATAATAGGATCCAGATTGTGCCAAAGCTATTTGAAAGCCGTAACACTGGTCCTGCTGTAAGGATGCACTTAGCCTGGTCCCAATAGATTCCCAGGTATTATTATCACGCGTGACCATGCCCAGGTAAGTATCACCTTCGTAAGCGGGCATCGTGACTTGAAAGGTTTTGTCTGGCTGAACATCCGGAGGACTCTCCGTCACCGGCCCACAATCGGTCCACCCACGTGGTTCACGGCTATGACGAGGTGTATCTTCAAAAGAAGGATTATTAAAAATGATTAGTTCTTGTGCTGAGAGTTGCAGCGCAGCGAATACGCAAAGGAGTAGCGTAATTTGAAAATTCATAAAAATGCGCGTTTGAAAATTAGTCTAATTCTAGGCCCTAAAGCTACCAAAAAAGCAACAACAATTGTTCTCCATTTTTCACTCCTGCCACCGGGTTCCCGTGCAGTTTATTCACCTTACCCACTCGTAAATATTGGCGAATACCCATCCCCCGCAGACGATCTTTTAGCAATTTGTTCCTTGCGCTTCTTGCTCGTTTTTCTGGCTCCCGCCAAACCAGGCTCCACGGTTGCCCAGCAAACTGGCTAGCATAGTTGGCTAAACCGTACAAACCAATATCGGTTCGCCCCTCCATGATTTGCCGCAAATAGGTATTGACCTCTGTTGTATCTACCTGCTCCCGTGGTAGAAGGTCTTCTTGCTGCTCGAAATTGGGCTCCAAGTCCGGTATGGGTTCCGCAGCCAAGCGTTCCAGGTTTTCGTAATCTGTGCTGCAGCCTTCCATTGGAATGAGGTGCGAAGCATTATCCAGCATTAGATTACCACTATAAGGAACCGTAGAGCCGCTGGCGTACATCGCTTCCAGAATCAGAAGTGCATGGGCGCGCTGCGGCTGCAATTGAAAAGTATATCGTTGCCAATCTGCATGTTCCACCAGCGGAGTGACGGCTAATAATTCATCCGGGCGATCAGCCAGGTTGCTACCCCAGATCCGCAAACGAACGGGCTCTACAAAACTAATGTGCTGCCCTGTAAGTCGGCTACGACTCAAGTACACCGGCGACCGCGCCAGATCTATACTGAACTCGTAGCACTGCCCGGGGCTCATCGACCAAGCCAAGGGATTGGCAATACGTTCCCAAGTGCCAAAATCGCGGGTAATGAGCACCAGGTGTGTTTCACCATCACTGGGTTGCGTTTCCGCTCGAAAAAAATCGGTCGGCCCAATATCCGGAGGTGTTTCCATCGGGAAGCCGCCATTTAGCCAGCCCTGCGGCACCTTGCTGTGCCTAGGCTCATCCTCAAAGGAAGGATTTTGCAGAAAAAGGGTGTCTTGAGCAAACCCGGTAACGCAGGTTAAATAGGGTAATAAAGCCAAAAGGAGTAGTCGCTGTGTCATCCTAGTGTAGTCCGGTGGTTAGGCCAGGGAATGTACGTAATTATTGGAATTAGAGTGAGGATCAGAATTAGAATTAGAGTCAGAATTATGATTAGCGCGAAAGTGACAGTTTAAAAGTATGGCTTACCGGCCGCTAGCTTCATCGCCACTGCGATTGTGATTCAGATGTCTGAGATGAAGCATATCCTACAGCAATGGCCATTGACAGCTCTTTTCAAATCACAAAAGACGCGCCAGAACACATAAGGGAACTTCCGTAAGAATGAGAGCTAGAATGCTTATCGCACATAGAGAATTCACCCCGCCCACTGTCTGCTGGATCACTAACTACTTTTTTGAACCACCTAAGACACCAAGATCACCAAGAAAACACTGTCTACCTTTTCACTATGTAAGAACTAAATTCACTAACTCAACTTCAACCGTCGAAGCCGCAGGCGAAGGAGGTCAACCTAATACACCACCACCTTCTCCTCCGCCCAAGCATCATCGCGGCCAAAGCGCAAGAAGTAGGTACCGGCAGGTAGATTACTGGCATCGATGGTAAAACGGCGAAAACCTACTTCCCCAACAATGATTTCCTGGTGGCGGACCAACTGGCCCAGAGCATTGTACAACTCGGCACGATAAGTACCATTTTCCGGACTGGCGTACTCGATGGTAAGCTCGTCTTGGACAGGGTTAGGATATACGTTGAAAATGGATAGGGGCCCCAGCGTATTTTGACAACTGGTGAGTATATCTTCCATGGCTTTACCAAGATTGAGGCGCCGACCAGTCAAGGTGCGAAACTCGATTGACACGAGTAAATCTCCACTTTGGAGAAGAATATCTTTGATCAAGAGAGCCGTGCCTGCTGGGTCAGTAATGGCCGACGCTTCTAAGTTTTCACAATTGCTGGCGTACAGTAGCGCAATGGCACCGGTCACGTGCGGTGTGGCGGCACTATTTCCACCAAAAGCCCCGTAGGTATTGCCTGGTTTAGCAGTGATACTGCCCTCCCCTGGCGAGCCAATATCGACGCTTATTTTGCCAAAGGCGGAGTCATCCTCTAGATTATCGTCTTCGTCGGTATTACAACTGATCAGCAAATAGTCGGAAGTACAATCGGCGGGCATATCCCCAAACTCCTCCACGTCAAAGCGTTGGTTACTTACTCCAGAACTAGACAAGATACCCACTGCTCCCAATTGATCGTACATAGCGCCCCAGATGGCCTGCTGTTCACAGCGGATACCCGTTTGGCCGAAACTATTATTGGTAGCCACTACAAAAGCTCCTTCTGCCCCTTCAGACCGATTAAAGCGATCGCGTTG
Source organism: Bacteroidota bacterium (assembly GCA_038528965.1). Classification (GTDB taxonomy): domain Bacteria; phylum Bacteroidota; class Bacteroidia; order Chitinophagales; family Saprospiraceae; genus Lewinella. The sequence goes on from JBCBEC010000037.1 coordinate 5,353, forward strand.
ATCGATGACGTACTCGTAGGCCATGACAAGATCGGCGACATCACGGAAGCTAAAAAGCATCAAATCAGCATCCCAGTTGACGCCCGTGACGCCCTCTCCATTGTTGCCCTTCGCTCCCACAATGGCCGTAGTGGAGATGCCATGACTACCCGGTGCAATCCTGGGCGAATCAGAGAAATAATCCCAACCCTTCATATCATCTACGTAGCCATTATTGTCATTATCGATGCCATCGTTGGGTATTTCGTGTGGGTTATTCCAGATATTCTCTACAAGGTCTACATGTGCGGTATCAAAGCCACTATCCATGATGGCTACTACGATGGGCTTACCACTGGCTGTTGTCCCTCCGGTAGTAGCCGCCCAAGCGCTAGGAGCATCTATCTTTTCCATATCCCACTGGCGGAAATACTGGTCATCATTCGGGCGGCCTCGGAATTCTACCGTAGCATTATCCTGAAAAGACTGCACCGCCGGATCTAGCCCTAGCATTTCGTGTAGTACGGTACGATGATTCATGCCTTCCGCAAAACCCAGCAAATGAATATTAGCTCGTTCACTCAAGGGCTTCAGATAGCGTAGCTCCAATTCTGCAGTAGATTGCCTGGACTGCTTACTGACCCATTCTTCGGCGTCTACACCTTCTTGCATCTGCACTAACACCTGTCCGGGTATGTGTTGAGCCTTTCGCTCTTGTGAAAACAAAAGGGAAGTCGTCAGGATGGCCATCAAAAGAAAGAAGGAACGCATGGACATTTTATTTTCAACTATTGATTGTCAACTATTTAGTACTTCGAAAGGAAACCTCCAAGTCTTATTGGATACCAACTACTGGTTATCGCTTATTGTTGATTGAACCCCGGCTATACCTTTGTAAGGAGTAGGATAAAATAGCAATTAAGTTGTTTCTAAATCGGCACGCAAATTACGGAAATAGGCCGCTGAGCGCAATAATCGGCTGCCGTACCAGGAGAACATTTCGCCGTCTACCAGACGAACGGCGGCATTAGGACAAAGCGCTGACAGCTCCGCAAGGTGTCGTTCCCGAAAGGGGAAAGGCTCCGACGACAATAAGATAAGCTCCGGCGCTAGCGCTCGAATTTTTTCCTCCGTCAAACTAGGATAACGGTCCTGATCAGCTAAAACATTGGTAAAACCACTTGCCAATAGCATGCTATGGATAAAAGTATCTCCGCCACTAGCCATGTAAGGCTTTCGCCAAATGAGATACAAAACACGCAAGGGAGTAAATTGGGCTAAAGCCGAAAAAGAGGCTTCTAGTTGTTGAGTGATCTCTCTAGCACGCAAGCTGGTATCTGTCAATTCTCCGACGGCAACAATCATTTCCTTGGCCGTTGGAAGGTCCGTCACCTTGCTGACCCAAACCGGAAATTCCCTCGCCAATTCCAACACTTGCTCCCGATCGTTCTCTTCTTGGTTGGCAATAATCAAATCGGGCTGGAGCGCACGGATACGATCCAAATGTAATTTTTTGGTTCCCCCAATCAGCTGTTTTTCCTTACGCCAAGCAGCAGGATGCACACAAAATTTAGTAATGCCAATTACTTGCTCTACCAGACCTAAGTCCGCTAGTAGCTCCGTCTGTGAAGGAACCAGCGAGACAATCCGCCGGGGCGGAAAATGAGGGAGCACCACCGCTCTTTCGATCTGATCTACAAAAGTTTTCAACGCAAAGTCGTAATTTTCCTGACAGTTGCCAGAGCAACAAAAGTAGTGGAGAAATGCTTTATATGATGATGCGAGGTATAAAGAACTGTAATAAGTTATTTCATTATAAAACCTCACATCGTAGAGAGTAGAAGGTAAAGAGTAGAAAGATGTAAAGCAAAATTTCTAAATCATGCTGACAAGGGTTAAAATTAATGCTTGAAAACCCAGTCGTGAAAGGCTCAAGATTTCTAATCTCTTTGAGTCTGAATAAAATGGATTCCCGTACCTTATACTTTCTACTTTATACCCTCTACCAAATACCCACCAAATCAAAAAAGCAATGAGTCAAAATCCCCAAACAAATTTATCGTTCTCTCCTGGTATTCGCATGATGATCCCAATGCTGTACGCAGCTTGGTCGGATCGAGTACTGACACCTTCGGAAGTACGACAGCTTCGTGAAAAAGCAGCGCAACTCACTTTCCTAAACGATGAAGACAAAGAACAGTTGTTGGTTTGGAGCAATCCGAGTAAACCACCGGCTCGGGACCTTTTTAAGTTCTGGGAGATCACCTGCCAAGAAGCAGCACGACAATTGAAGGATAAGCACGGTCTAGTGGCCTTAGGTATAGCACTAGCGGGCGAATCATCCCCAAGTGACCAATGGCCGGCGAAAAGGGATCATTCCTTGCTTGTTGAGTTGGAAAAGGATTTAGGTACGATTAATCAGGCGACCTACCGCAACCTCTTTCTACCCGAAGAGGGAACTGTAAAGGCCGAAGAAATACAAAGGGCCAGTTTTGACATCCAGGAGCTTGCGGAGATTTTGGATGGGGATTACGCCGAAACCAAAGCGAAGACCCTCACCATTCTGCAGGATCCTACTTTTCAACTGCGACACATGCCCACCAAAGAGGAGCATCGTGAGCAGGTACTGGAATGGTGTCACTTATTGGCCGAACAAGGAATGGGTGCCCTCTCCTACCCTGAACCCTACGGTGGCCACAATGACATGAGCCTTTACACGGCGGTGTTTGAAACCTTGGGTTATCACGATCTGAGTTTGTGCATCAAGTTTGGCGTACAGTTTGGGCTCTGGGGCGGTAGTGTTTTTGCCTTGGGCACAAAGCAACACCACGATAAGTACTTAGCAGATACCGGATCGTTGAAACTACCGGGTTGTTTTGCCATGACTGAAACGGGCCACGGATCCAATGTTCGCGGACTGGAAACTACCGCAACTTACGATCCGGAAACGGATGAATTCATCGTCCATAGCCCCCGGGAAGAGGCCGGCAAAGAATACATTGGCAATGCCTTGCACAGCAAAGTAGCCAGCGTCTTTGCGCAACTCATCGTAGGTAATGAAAACCACGGTGTACACGCCCTTGTGGTGCCGCTGCGCGATGAGAATCACCAAGTACTGCCAGGCATCCGCATCAAAGACAACGGGTATAAACTAGGGCTCAACGGCGTTGATAACGGACGTATTTGGTTCAACCAAGTCCGGGTCCCACGGGAGAATTTACTGGATCGCTTCGGCAGTGTTTCCGCTGAGGGGGTTTATACCTCCAGCATCGAGAATCCCTCCCGCCGTTTCTTTACCATGTTGGGCACACTGGTAGGTGGACGCGTATGTGTACCACGGGCAGGTCTGAGCGCTACGAAGAAGGCCCTGGCCATTGCGATACGCTACGGTGCTGGCCGACGACAGTTTGCCCCGGATGCTCGTAGTCCCGAAACGCCAATCTTGGATTATCCCAGTCATCAGAGGCGCTTAATGCCACTATTGGCTAAAGCTTACGCAACCCAGTTTGGTCTTGACCATCTCGCGAAGTTGTACGAAGCACGTTCGGAAGAAACCATGCGCGAGATTGAAACCCTGGCCGCTGGAATGAAGTCTTACGCTACCTGGTTTACCACTGCAGCTATTCAGGAATGCCGTGAAGCTTGTGGTGGCAAGGGTTACCTGGCAGAGAACCAGTTTGCGGCGATGAAAGCAGACACCGATATCTTCACCACTTTTGAAGGGGATAACACCGTTCTGATGCAGTTGGTCGCCAAGGGTTTACTCACCGAATACAAGCAATCCTTCCACGAGGATGGTAATATGGCCGTGCTCCGTATGTTGGGCCAATGGGTCAATACCGCTTTCATGGAGCAGAACCCCTTCACTATCCGCAATACGGATGAGGTACACTTGTTGAGTACCGAGTTTCAAATGGCAGCCTTCGAATTTCGGGAGCGCCGACTATTGTACTCACTGGCCCAACGCTTGCGCGGACACATCAAAAATGGGAAAAGCGCTTATGAGGCTACCATGATCTGCCAAACCCACATGCTCGCTGTAGCAGAGGCTTTCATCGAGCGGGTTACCTTGGAAGCGACCGTGGAAGTAGTGGAAAAGAATAAATCATCTTCGGCCCATAATATCCTACGCCAGCTGCGATCACTATACGCCTTACAGACGATCGAAAAGCATGCTGCTTGGTACCTGGAGCAAGATTATCTGGCGGCGGTAAAGAGTAAAGCTATCCGCCGGCAAGTAGATCACCTGTGTGCCAGCTTGCGCCCAGAGGCTATGGCCTTAGTGGATGCTTTTGGGATACCGGAAAGCTTAATTGCCGCGCCTATTGCGCAGCAATCTGTATCTTAGTGGGAGCGCTCGGCCAGTAGATTTTGGTCCTTTTGCTTCAATAAAAAGATAGAAAGTGGAAGCCCGCAATTGGATCATCGAGCTTCTACCAAACGCTGGAAGAGAAAATAATCCAGCTACAGCAAGCCATCAAGGATGAACTGGAGCGTTCATAATCAGATAGCATCACTAGAACCGTAGACGGTGCGTTTTAGCCGCTCCGTTTGAGGATAGCTGAACCAGCATAATGTTTCCGTAATCCGATTCGTCAAATTTATCGTGTGCCTTCGTACCATCAATCAGGCCGGTAAGAGTGGGTGTGCTATTACTGTGGCCTACCACTACGACAGTCTTTCCGGCATAGTCGGTGCGCAACTGTTCGGCAAATTCAGGCAGTTTCCGTGGATCATATGATTGGACGTCCAAGGCTTTTTGCTCAGCCAGTGGTGCAGCTGTTTGTTGGGTGCGCTGATAATCAGTACTGAAAATCGCATCTACCTGTACTGCTTCCAACATCCTGGCCAAGGACTGAGCGCGCGCTTGTCCTGCTTCCGTTAAGGCCGGGTCATCCCCTTCTTGCTTTTCCGCATGACGCACTAAGAAAATGGTACCCTGAACAACGGCTTCCTCTTCCACTGGTGCCGGTGGATTGGAGTTAGTACAAGCCCAGGAGAGGCTTAACAGCACAGCAAAGGAAAAAAGTACTCTGGTCATGGCTCTTCGCATTGATTAGGAGGAAAGATCGGGAATATCGCGCGAATATGGGTCATTAAACTATCTTTAGGCCGTCATGCTGAAAGATTTGTTAGCAGCGGGTGTTCGCTCACGGATCGCTCCAACTCCCAGCGGCTTTTTACACGCAGGCAATGCCATGAATTTTATTCTTACCTGGGCCATCACCCGGGCAAGTGGTGGTCGGCTACTGCTACGCATTGACGATTTGGATAAAGGCCGCTACCGCAAGGAATACGTGGAAGATATCTTCACTAGCCTAGAATGGTTAGGGCTTGATTACGATGAAGGGCCGCGCAGTGTACTGGAGTTGGAGGAGGAATGGTCGCAGCACCATCGACTGAACCGTTATCAAATCCTGATTGACCAACTCCGGACCGACGAACGCTTATTTGCCTGTATTGCTAGTCGTAGGGAAATTCGCGAGCACTCTCCGGACGGTCGCTATCCTGGAACTTACCGTGACAAAAACCTTCCGTTCGACCAAGCGAAAACTGCCTGGCGGGTGTACGGCCCTGATCGTGCTAGCAGCATTGAATTGATGGATTGGAAGAAAGGTCTACAATTGCATTCTTTAGCAGAATTGGACGACTTTGTGGTGCGACAAAAAAATGGGCTTCCAGCCTACCAGATTGCCTCATTGGCCGATGATATTTATTATGGTATCAACCTGATTGTTCGTGGCCAAGACCTTTGGAACTCTAGCCTGAGCCAACAATATTTAGCCCATCTGCTCCACCAACAAGACTTTTACAACTGCAATTTCTTTCATCATGCCCTCATCCGGAATCAAGATGGGGAGAAGATGTCGAAAAGTGCGGGTGCTGATGCATTGCGCAGCTGGCGAGATGACGGTCGACCACCCGCCTTCCTATTCCAATTAGCAGCTCCAGTATTGGGATTGGAACTGGGAATATCAGACGGTCCAAACTTAGTAGCGGCATTAGAGCAACAACTATCCAAAAATTGAGTTTCCCATGAGTAAGAAATGGTACGACTACATCCCGCACCCCGTTGTAATGCTATTCGGCATTTTGGTGTTGGCCGCCGTGCTCACGCACCTACTGCCCGCTGGTATATACGAACGCATTGCCTTTGAAGGTCGCACCAAGGTAGTGCCTGGATCTTATCACCTGGTAGATTCTACCCCCGTAGGCTTCTTCGACTTGTTCAAGGCTTTTATGCAGGGCTTTACCGCTTCTACACCAGCCTCCATTATGTTTGTGGTCCTCGCCAGTGGCATTATGTTTGGTATCCTGGATAAAACGGGAGCCATTGAAAATGCCGTGGGTACAATCATTAAGAAGCTAGGGCTAAAGAGACGTTACTTTTTGGTATTTATTTTAACATATCTATTTGGTTTACTGGGAGTTGTAATTGGATATGAAAATAATATTGCGATGGTTCCTATCGCTGCCGTAGTCTCCCTCGCGCTGGGAGGAGATTTAGTCCTTGCCGCTGGTTTATCGGTGGGGGCAATTACGGTTGGGTTTGGTTTATCCCCAGTTAACCCCTATACGGTGGGCATGGGGCATAAAATTGCTGAGCTCCCCCTCTTCTCAGGGGCGGGCCTGCGGGTGGCGCTGTGTTTTCTTGCCCTTACACTTACCGCCTGGTACAATGTCCGCTACTTCCGCCGCATCGCTGCCGATCCTGAGGCGGGCCTGGGCAATGACTTGGATACTAGTGGATTGGAACTATCCCAGTCGCTAGATAAATACCGGATGACGGGTAATAACTTTCTGGTGGCCGCGGTCTTCTTGATCGGTATTGGTGTTATGCTTTTCGGCATTTTTGAACACCATTGGTTCTTCACCGAAATTTCCGCCATTTTCGTCATGATCGCTATCGGAGCTGGGGCCGTAAGTAGGATGAGTGGCAAAGAATTTGGCGAAGCTACCCTAAAAGCTGTTGGAGCGGTGGCTCCCGGCGCATTTATGGTGGGTTATGCTGCCACCATAAAAGTAGTATTGGAAATGGGGCAAATCAATGATACCATCTCCTATCAGTTCTCCCTGCTGCTGGCCAACTTACCCACCACGGTCTCCGCCTGGGGGATGACAGTTTGCCAAAGTATCATCAACCTATTTATCCCCTCTGGTAGTGGTCAGGCGCTGGCTACCTTGCCCATTATGATTCCGCTAGGAGAAGTATTGGGACTCACCCGCCAAACGACAATTCTGGCTTTCCAGATCGGAGACGGGGTAACCAACTTGTTCAATCCGGCACTTGGCGGGCTTATTGCTATGCTAGGGCTTTGTCGTGTTCCCTTTGATCGTTGGTTAAGGTTTATTTTGCCCCTAACGGGAATGATCCTTATCGCTGCTTGGGTGTTTTTGTTGCTGGCGGTATGGTTTGGATACCAGTAAAATGAATTAGGATTAGAATGAGAATTAGCGTTAGAAGGAGAATTTTAATGCTTACACAACTAATCCTACTAATGGAACTAACGCAACCAAATTCACTAACTAAGGCCGACACAGGAGGCCGAACCAATTCAACTAACCACGGCCGCCGTAGCTTTAGTGAAGGTGGCATCACTAATTCAACTAACTAAGGCCGACAACGGAGGCCGAACTAACCCAACTAAATTCACTAGTCAGCTATGCTCAACGCTCAACAGATTCTCGCAAAACTCGTTTCGTTCCCCGTCCTTGGCGGTTTTAGCAATTTGTCGATTCTCCAATGGATTACGGACTATTTAGACCAATACGGCGTGGCTTACCAATTAGTCCCCAATGAAGATAGAAGTAAGGCCTCTTTGCATGCTCGTATTGGGCCGGCCGTTGATGGTGGCATTATTCTCTCCGGACATATGGATGTTGTGCCTACTGCGGGGCAAGATTGGCATACCGATCCTTTTAATTTGACCGAAAAAGACGGCAAGCTGTACGGACGCGGCAGTTGCGACATGAAGGCTTACCTCGCTTGCGCACTGGCCGTAGTTCCCAAAATGGTAGAGGCGAAGCTGGAGCGTCCCCTGTATCTGGCCTTTTCTTATGATGAGGAAGTAGGATGCGTAGCTGCGCCAGAACTCATTGAAGCCATTAAGAACTATTATGACGAAAGTCCGAAGTACGCTATCATTGGTGAGCCTTCGATGCTACAGCCAGTAGTAGGTCAAAAAGGTATTTGCGTCTACAAGACAACTGTACATGGCTCCGCCGGACACAGTTCGCGCATCCGTGATGAGGTCAGTGCGATCCACGAGTGTTCTCGCCTCGTGATTTGGTTGGAGGACTACATGAACCAGCTAGTTGCTAAGGGGCACGTAGATGATCGCTTCACGCCCAATCACACTTCCTTGCATTCTGGCATGTTTAAGGGTGGCATTGCCCACAATGTGATAGCGGATGAATGCTCTTTCCTCTGGGATGTTCGTAATATTCCCATGGACAGCATTGAAGACATCCATCTTGCCTTTGTTCAGCACTGCGAGGAAATTCTACCTGAGCTACAGAAAAAGTTTGCGGGAACAAAAATTGAGACCGAACTATTCCACCCTTTAGTACCAGCATTGGATACCCCAGAGCAATTGGATATTGTGCCACTTATTCAAAAATTGAGCGGTGTGCAAGACCTGCAGACTGTTGCTTACGCAGCGGAGGCAGGACAATTCTCCAACGGCGGCTTCCAAAGCGTTATTTGTGGCCCCGGCGATATTGCGCAGGCCCATCGAGCAAACGAATTTGTGAGTATTGACCAAATGGTGAAAGGCGTAGCTTTTGTGGAGCGGATTTTGGCAGAAGTCGCGGCTTAGAACCGCCGTAAACAAACCTTAGCAATAGCCCAGCACTGCTGGGTCAGCTTTACTCTAATCTACACTCGCATTACCGTTGGCATCTCCAGACTTCACACCGATAAAATCGGGTAGACGGAAGCCTGGTGTCAACTGGAAGGTAAAGCTGTTATCTCGTGATTCCGCCGGCCAAGGTTGAGTGGGATCAGCAATATTTGTAGCTGCATTAAAGAACTGCCAAGAAGGAACTCCATCGTCACCAAAATCGGGTGTAATGGTAAGAATCAACTTGCGGATGCGAATCATATCCAGCGTAGTCAGTGAGTTGCTATTGTTGACATCGCAGGCTAGAATCTTGTAAGGCTCCATCAGTTCCGTTCCCAGAACCTGCTTCTGCATGCTGATAAGATCGGAGATGCTCACCCCATTATTAAAAGGGTTGTCTTTGGCAAAGTCCATACGTATTTCGCTAGCTGATGGCATCTCAGCAGGAATGGGAACGCGCCCATCTGCTCCGGTCACCGTTGTGGCCACAAAAACGTCATCTGCGTAGAAACTTACGGCCACCCCCGCTACTGGCTCATCATCATCAGTGGCAACCATTGGTGAACGCAATTGACCAAGGGCATCCAACATCATCGTGTCGGTGCCGAGCGGATCCAACCAATCTTTGAGGCGAGCTCCAGCATCTGGGCCATCCCAGGCCAAGGAAAGGCGGCCAAAGTAAGCGATGGCATTATCACAGGCGGTACTACCAGCATCTCCGTGCAACTGAGCCACAACCCGGTGGTTGCCATCCAGCAAAGCGGAGCCAGATGAGCCTACCTCCAAAGTCCCATCGGTATAGCGTAGTCGATAGTGGTGATTGGGCGGCGTAGTAACACCATTACTCCAATTGATAGAATTACCAAAAATCGTGGCGGCATTGGTAGAGGTGGCAAACTTTTGGATATCTCCCCTGGGGTGATGCACAATAGCTGAAGTGGCTGGAGGAGTACCACTACGGTCCCACCCCATAAAGTGCAACTCCATATCTGCGGCGTCTTCCGGATATAGATCAAGTAGGAGGAAATCCATGGCTTGCCTTCCGGCTAAAGAATCACAACCAAGGATCGATTGAAAACTGGGTTCGGCTACCGGGTTGGTACAATCATCGGATGCGTAGTAAAAATCAAAACGCCACATATCATATTCCGGCGTAAAGCCATCCATGCAATGAAAAGCGGAGAGAAACAACAGACGGCCATCCTCCGCTGTATTATTCATTAGGGTACCCGAACAATAACCTGTCCCCTCTTCTACTACCACAATGATCCGTGCTACCGCATTGCGCTCCGCTTGCCAGTCAGCTGCTTCGGGGCAAGCTACATTATCGTGGCAGGCATTGGAAGTACCAAAGCCAAAATTACGCGCATTGAATGACTCGTAAGCTTCGTCTTTGTAGACCACATCGATTCGCCAGAGGTGAAAGGGTACTGTGAAATCATCGGCTGGTGCCTGGTATTCAATGATTGCCACCTCCCCGCGCAAGATTCCGGTCATGAAACGATCCGAACGGCCCTGACTTTCACGGGTATAGGCCCCGAGGACTTGACCACTTTCAGGTTGGTAGACAAACAACTGAGCGCCTTCCGGCAAATTGAAATCTTCGTAAAAGAGTAGCAGGCCTCTAGCCTCTGGCACCCGAATGCGCAACTGCCAAACTTGGCGACCATCTTCGAGGATGGTCCAGTTGCCATGACTATTGATATCAATATCTGCGGGCTGAGAAACCGCAAAGCGATTAGTTGGGGCAGCTTGCTCCGCTGTTTGCAAAGCAGTGATATCAGGCCCAGCGAGCCGCAGGTTTGGAGCGGGTAAAAGTAGAGATGGATCAGAAATACCCAGCGGCAGACCACCAAAACTTTTTTGAGCGGATAAGCCGGCAGTCAACAGTAAGAAACAAAACAGAAAGTGGATGTTGCGACGAATCACGGGATTATGTTTTTGGGATAAAATCAGACTCCCAAAATTACGAACTTCTTAGGTTCCGTTTACACCAAACTCCAGTCAATCGCCCCCAATCCGTGTTCCTCCAAGTATTTATTGGCCTTACTGAAGTGTTGATTGCCAAAAAAACCACGATTTGCGGAGAACGGACTCGGGTGGGGAGAAGATAAAATTAGGTGTCGGTCACCATCAATGAGCACACTCTTCTTTTGGGCGAAAGCCCCCCACAACATAAAAACCAGGTGCTCGCGCTCCCGGGAGAGGGTACGAATAACCGCATCGGTAAAGTTCTGCCAGCCAATATCCCGGTGGCTGGATGGTTTGTTTCTTTCCACCGTTAGCATAGCATTGAGGAGAAACACCCCCTGTTCTGCCCAGGGCGTGAGATCGCCATGATTAGGAGCGGTGAAACCTACATCCGTTACTAACTCCTTGTATATGTTCCGGAGGCTAGGCGGAATAGTTACTCCTTTGGGGACACTAAAGCTCAAGCCCATGGCCTGCCCCGGATTGTGGTAAGGATCCTGTCCCAGTACAACAACTTTAACCTTGGGTAAGGGTGTAGTATTGAAGGCATTGAAAATCAAAGCGCCCGGAGGATAGATTTGCTTCCCCTCCTCTTTTGCTTTGCGTAGAAATTGCGCTACAGTCTGGAAATAGGGCTGTTGAAATTCGGCACTGAGGGCCGTTTTCCACGAGTCTTCGATTTTTACGTTGCTCATAAAATTGGTGTTTGAATAGACCAATACAAAGGAACAAAATCCAAGCAGATATAGGAAAAAATACCGTCAGCGGGAAAATTGTCCTATCCGCCGGGAAAGCTGTCCATTCCTTTCCGCTGTTTTGGCCTGCATCTTTGTGATGTAATCAGAAACAATATGAAGCAAAAAATTGCTTCTCGATTTCCTTGAGGCTCTTGATTGGTGGAGCACGCTTAAAATGAACCGCTTAGTTCCATCAATCAAAAGCGAAATCGAACGCTTAATTTTTCTGCTTAAATAATCACTTACAAAAAACATATCATGGCTAAGACAGTAAAATCAGCAGCCGAGTTCAAAACGATTCTGGAACAAAACAAACCCGTCTTAATCGACTTTTATGCCGATTGGTGTGGACCTTGCCAGATGCAACTCCCGGTAGTGGAAGAATTGTCTAACAAGTATACCGATTCACTAGAGGTACTTAAGATCAACGTAGACGATCATCCCGATATCGCCGGAGCTTTCGGAGTACGCAGTATTCCAGCTTTGTTCCTGCTGCAAAACAAAGAAGTAGTGGATAGCATGGTTGGCTACCAAAGTCAACAAGTGCTGGAAAACAAACTCCAGGGCTTAGCGATCACCGCTTAGACGATTAGTAGATCTGCCTTCGCTGATGCTATGGCAGAGGGAGAAGTAGAAGGTAGAAGGATTTCCCCCCTCTTTCGCTTGAACGCCTTCTACCTCCTCAGACAAAACGAACGAACCAACTTTACACAAGGCCTTATTACCAAAAGGCCATTTAACTATCACTTTTTCATTACCAATTAAAAACCAACATGAAAACGTTTTTTCAATTCTTGGCTGCGGCCTTAGTAGTCCTCAGTCCCCTAGCCTCTAATGCCCAAACCAGTGGAAACATCATTGAAAATGTAACCGTAGTGCAACTGAGCCAGGTACCTGGCGAATACGAGACTACCAACCTGGACCTTGCTCCTGGTAAGTACATTTTCGAAGTAACCAACCGTAATGTAGACAAAGCCCTGGGTTTCTACCTAACCCCAGCTGACGCAGCTAAGAAGCAAGTAGAAAACAGTGGCCTGTCTAAACTCGTAGGCGAAGGTGAAACTGCCCGTACCGGTGTAGTGGAGCTACAAGCTGGTGAGTACCAATACAGTTGCCCCCTTAACCCAACCCCCCACTATACGATCACTGTAACAGACCGTATGTAAGATCTTATTTCGGTGTGGTTTTAGCCCATAAATAGAACCACCCGCAACAAGCTTTAACAACGCATGACCGTAACAGTTTGGGGATGATACTAACCACATCATCCCCACTTTTTTTCCCTAATTCATTCCCTTTATCAAAATGCAAAGAGCCCAACATTGATTTAACTCACATTAATTGAAATCCGAACCAAATTCCTCAATCATGAAAACATTAGCGCAAATCTTGGCAAGCTTGCCAAACACGACAACAACTAGTCAAAGCCCTGAAGCAGTACAGTTTGATTGTCCTAACTGCTGGGGTACACAAGAATGGAATGGCATAGAACGCCCCGCCGTGGAAGTTTTGAGCAAAGACACCACACTTATCGGGCGGGCTCGGGAAGGATTTATCCAACGCTTCGCCAAACGCTACTTGACCCAGCGCAGCCTTTAGAAACAAAACTTGGAGGTGGGAGCGATGTAATCGGAAATAGGAGATCGGAATTCGGAGGGAAGACAGCTTAATGAATGATATAGTCAATTAGAGCTTGTATTTCCTTACCCTCCACTCTTTTGTCCCTTCAATTTCCCACTTCCGATCTCCGCCTTCCCACTTCGCAAGGAGTACAAAACGTAAAACCAATCTTAATTTTCTCTTTCCAGCGGCTATCCAGTTTGTCTGGTCGCTAAAAATACCCTAACCTTGCGCCGGTGTCAAAATCAAACACACTCCTCATGTTAGCATCAGTAAATCCTACCCAAACCCAAGCCTGGCAAGCCCTAAAGGATCATTTTAGCAAAATGAAAGATCAGCAAATGCTTGATCTTTTTGCGGCTGAGACCGAACGCTTCCAGACCTTCTCACGCCAGCTGGGGCAGGAGATGTTGGTGGACTTCAGTAAAAATATCATCACGGAAGAGACGCTCACCTTGCTCATACAGCTAGCAGAGGAATGTCAATTATCTAGTGGTATTGAGCAAATGCTAGGTGGTGCGAAAATCAACCAAACCGAGAATCGCGCGGTACTGCACGTGGCTTTACGCAACCAGTCTAATCACTCCATTGAGGTAGATGATGAGAATGTAATGCCGGCGGTAAACAAGGTACTCGAACAGATAAAAGACTTTTCTGGCCGTATCATTAGTGGTGAGTGGAAAGGATATAGCGGTAAGACGATTACCGATGTGGTTAATATTGGTATTGGAGGTTCAGACCTTGGTCCAGTGATGGTCACCGAAGCACTTCGCCCCTACTGGCAGGAAGGCCGCAATGTGCACTTTGTCTCAAATGTAGATGGAACGCACATGGCAGAAACGCTAAAGCGGGTTGATCCGGGGCGTACCTTATTTATCATTGCCTCGAAGTCCTTCACCACGCAAGAAACCATGGCCAATGCCCACAGCGCGCGTAGCTGGTTTTTGGAGCAGGGCGCTAGCGAGTCGGACATTCCCCAACACTTCGTTGCCGTTTCGACCAATGCCAAGGGCGTAGCTGAATTTGGTATTGACACCGCCAATATGTTCGAATTTTGGGACTGGGTGGGTGGTCGTTATTCCTTGACCTCCGCCATTGGTTTGTCGATTGCCTGTACCGTTGGTTACGATCGTTTTGAGGAACTGCTGAGTGGATACCACGCAATGGACGAGCATTTCCGCAGCACCCCCCTAGCGGATAATATTCCGGTGATTTTGGCCCTCATCGGCATTTGGTACAACAACTTCTTCGGAGCCGAAACCGAAGCTATTCTCCCCTACGATCAATACCTACACCGCTTCCCAGCGTATTTCCAACAAGGCAATATGGAAAGCAACGGCAAGTATGTAGATCGCAATGGAGATCCGGTAGACTATCAGACGGGGCCGGTGATCTGGGGTGAGCCAGGTACTAATGGCCAGCACGCCTTTTACCAGCTCATACACCAAGGCACGAAGTTGATTCCGTGTGATTTTATCGCTTCCGCTAAAAGTCATAACCCAATCGGGGAACATCACACCTTGCTGCTTTCCAACTTCTTTGCCCAAACGGAAGCCCTGATGAAGGGTAAGAACGAGGCCACTGTACGCCAGGAGTTAACAGCCAAGGGAATGGCTACCGAAGGCATTGAAAAGCTACTTCCGTACAAAGTATTTACGGGCAATCGCCCGACCAACTCCATCTTACTCTCGCAACTCACGCCCTATACCCTCGGACTCCTTACCGCCATGTACGAGCACAAAATATTTGTACAAGGCCATATCTGGAACATCTTTAGCTTTGACCAGTGGGGCGTAGAATTGGGTAAGCAATTGGCCAATTCTATTTTACCAGAACTACCTGGAGACGAAGTCATCGGAAGCCATGATAGTTCTACTAATGGGCTGATTAATCAGTACAAAGCCTGGCGCTGATTCAGAATAAATGCGTGAAATATTAGGTGGCCAAATAGCGTTTATTAAAAATAATCCCCCAAATTGGGGTAGAAACACAGAATTCCCTATTTTGCCGCTCGCTAGAGCAAGCAAAAAAACGAATGACCACAAGAAATAAAACTTTATAACAGTCGGGTGATTTCTTTTGAGAGCGATATCCAATATGGGTATTCGCTCTTTTTTTTAACCGGCATTCTGCCCATCCTACTGACTCCCCAAGCCAAGCCATTAGAACCGAAATCATTGATGTGAGCAGACGCAAGCAAGGGCTGCCAAGCCCTGGACAATGTTTGTCACAACCGAAGCAAAACTGTTAACCAAACTTTTACAGTAAGTACTATGAATACTTCACTTACAATCATTGATTTTCTAGTCATTGCTGTTTATTTCATAGGCATCATTGTCTACGGTATTTCGCAATCAAAGCGCGCCTCCTCAGAGGAATATTTCCTGGGCGGACGGAGTTTAACCTGGCCCGTGGTCGGTATTTCACTATTTGCCGCCAACATTTCCAGTTCTACGCTGATTGGTTTAGCCGGTTCCGCCTATGTGTTGGACATGACGGTGTACAATTACGAGTGGTACGCAGTACTGGTATTGGTCTTCTTTGCCATATTCTTCCTGCCGTTTTATCTCAAGACGGGTGTGTATACGATGCCAGAATTCATGGAACGCCGTTATGATGAGCGTTCTCGCTACTACTTCTCCTTCATTACGGTAGTAGGAAACGTATTAATCGATACTGCGGCTAGTCTATATGTGGGTACTATTGTACTGGGGCTCATCTTCCCTAGTCTACCGCCCTGGGTGGTGATCATTATTCTAGCGGCCTCCGCGGCGGCTTACACGATTCCCGGTGGCCTAAACTCAGTAGTAAAGACAGAAGTAATACAAGCTGTCGTACTCATCTTTGGCTCCATTATTCTCACCTACTTCGGTTTGAAAGCAGTAGGTGGTTGGAGTGGCATGGTAGCCCAACTAAACGAACTAAACGCAGCCGGTGTTATCGACAAAAATGCGGATCAAGCCCTGAGTATTGTCAGAGATAACGAGGGCGACTGGTGGCGACAATACGATAGTCCCATTGTACCCTGGTGGGGCCTCATTACCGGTGTTCCATTGCTCGGATTTTACTTCTGGGCCAATAACCAGTTTATGGTCCAACGGGTGCTGAGTTCCAAGAGCTTAAACCACGGACGTTGGGGCGCCCTCTTTGCGGGTCTACTAAAGCTCCCCGTGATCTTGATTATGGTTATTCCTGGCACTTTGGCTTACTTGATTTTCAAAGACGCCGACATTGCTTACATGACCACCAGTGGTCCTTGTAAAGACCTGGCGGACTGTACAGACTATACTTATCCATCTTTGTTGTTTGAGTTGTTACCTACCGGTCTACTGGGCTTGGTGGTAGCAGGTTTGCTTGCCGCAATGATGAGTAGTATCTCCGCCACTTTCAACTCTGCCTCGACTTTGATCACCATGGACTTTGTGAATAAATTACGCCCCAACATGACCAGTCAGCAACTGGTACGTTCCGGTCAAATTTCAACCCTGGTGCTAGTGATCTTGGCTTCTGCCTGGGCACCTTTCATTGGGCAGTACGGCGATTTGTTCCGCTACTTGCAAGATGTACTAGGTTACATCGCTCCACCGGTAGTTTCCGCCTTTATCCTAGGTCTGTTCTGGAAAGGGGCCACTAGTGATGGTAGTTTCTATAGCCTGCTCTTTGGCTTGGTCACTGCCTTGATTTGGTTCTTTGGTGGTACAATTATGGAAATCGACCACTGGTTCTTCCAGATGCACTTCCTGCTGCGTACCACGGTACTATTCTTCGTTTGTCTCATCGCTCATGTTGGCATTAGTCTCGTCACCACTGCTCCAACTGCGGATAAGCTAGAGGGTATGATCTGGACACCGAAGCTGATCGAGGAAGAGACCCGCGAATTGGCAGGTCTTCCCTGGTACCAAAACTACCGCTACCTTTCTGTAATACTATTGATTATTACAGCGTTTGTAGTAGCGTACTTCTGGTAGATAGCTGGTAGAAAGTAGTGGGTAGAAGGTAGAAGGACGTGTGATTCCTTCTACCTTCTACTTTTTACCCTCTACCGGCAGCTTTGCTGCCATTTATCCCTACTTTTGGGCTCGTAAAGAACAGTACTAAACAGACAAAGCTTGTGATTGAAGCAAAGGATATCCACAAATCCTATGGAACACTACAGGTACTCAGAGGAGTAGACCTCAACATTGGAGAAGGAGAGGTGGTCAGCATTGTTGGTCGCTCCGGGGCGGGTAAAAGTACACTCTTGCACATCTTAGGTACTCTTGATAGTCCAGATAGTGGTTCGCTGATCATAAAGGGGCAATCGGTATTTGATCTGCCTAGTAAGAAGTTGGCTGCTTTCCGCAATAAAGAGATTGGCTTTATCTTTCAGTTTCACCACTTGCTTCCCGAATTCACGGCTTTAGAGAATGTGTGCATCCCTGCCTATATCCACCAAACCAGTGTAGAGGCCGCTACAAAACGAGGTACTGAACTACTTGAATATCTGGGACTTAAAGACCGACTAACGCACAAGCCTAACCAGCTATCTGGAGGCGAGCAACAGCGAGTAGCGGTAGCCCGAGCGCTGATGAACCAGCCTTCCATCGTTTTTGCAGATGAGCCTACCGGAAACCTGGATTCGGGGACTTCAGAAGAACTCCACGAACTGATCTTCCAACTTAGAAAGGACTTTCAGCAGTCCTTTGTCATCGTGACCCACAACGAAGAACTGGCCGGACTTAGTGATCGACGTTTGATCATGGAAGATGGTCGTTTGGTGTAAGCTGAGGGTTCAATGAGGTGATCCAGGTCACACTATACTGCACCTCAGCTTGTAGCGGGAAGAAGGTAGAGGGTAGAAAGAATGAAATGTATGTCTCTACTTGGCACTCTTCCCACACTTTAGATTCGATATTAGTATTTTGAGTTTCCAGCCAGGGAAAACCTGACACTAGTGTAAATCTACTTCACAATTTACTCCTACTCTCATGTACGACTTATCCAATATCCGCTACGTCGCCTTAGATGCCGACGACACCCTCTGGATGAACGAGCCCATCTTCGTCAAAACCCAAGACGCCTGCCGCGCTATTGCCGACGACTTTATTTCAGACCCCAAGGAATTGGACGAAAAGCTGTACGAATACGAGAAGAAGAACTTGCGTTTGTTTGGGTACGGTATCAAAGGCTTCGTGCTGTCCATGATAGAGACCGTGATTGAGCTCAGCGCTGGGCAAGTGAGCGGCAGCCAAATCCAGCAGATCATTGACCTGGGTAAGGAAATGCTTGATCATCCCGTCCATCTGCTAGAAACGGTAGAGGATAGCGTCAAAACGCTCGCGGAGCATTACACCCTACTCTGCATCACCAAGGGGGACTTGTTTGACCAGGAGAACAAGTTGGCGCGTTCGGGTATTGCCAACCACTTTGACATCGTAGAAGTAGTGAGCGAAAAGAACGAGCAGACTTATAGCGACCTCCTCAAACGCCATAACATTCCTGCTGATCAGTTCTTAATGGCGGGCAATAGCCTTAAGTCGGATGTACTCCCTGTTCTGCAAGTTGGTGGTAAAGCTATCCACATCCCCTATCACACCACTTGGGAGATGGAGAAAGTGAGCTCCCATCAGGCGGCAGGTTTCGAGTATTTGGAGTTGGGACGGATGTCGGAGTTGGTGGATTTGTTGCGGGAGGTAGAATAGAAGAAATCCACAAATCAAAACTTAAGTCGTTGATTTTCAGCGATTAAAAATTCGTGTTAACGCATCAATGTGTTGTTGTATTTATACAAAGAGTTCCATTTTTTGACACCGATTTTCAATTTTTTTCACCCCCTAACCGGCAATCCACTAACGGGATCATTTCCAGCGCTCCAATGGATAAACTTCTTCTCAGGTAGAGATAAGTTCTCGGACAAACTATATACCTAACTACGGCGCCAAGCGCTCCCGCTTCCACGCACCATCCACCATGCGATAGCGAATCCGATCGTGCAAACGACTGCTCCTACCCTGCCAGAATTCTACCTTGTCTGGCACCAGGCGATAGCCACCCCAGTTGTTGGGAAGCGGTAATTTTTCAGTCTCGGCGTATAGAGCTTCGAGTTCAGCGACTTTGGTCTTGAGTCCGTCCCGATCTGGAATGACCTGGCTTTGTGGTGATACCGTTGCTCCAATCTGCGAGCCTTTAGGACGAGATTGAAAATAGGCTTCCGATTCCTCAGCGGTTATCTTCTCAACCTGGCCGGCTACCCGAACCTGTCGTTGTAGGACATCCCAGAAAAATACCAGGCTAGCGAAAGGGTTAGCCGCCATATCTTGACCTTTCTGACTATCGTAGTTGGTGTAGAATATAAAGCCGTCGCCATCTACTTGCTTAAGCAGGACAATACGTGCCTTGGGGCGACCATCAGCACCTACGGTGGCCAGGGTCATGGCATTGGGTTCTTTTACGGTAGATTCCTGGGCCGTCTTAAACCAGCGTTGGAACTGCACTAAGGGATCAGCATCCGTTTGGTCCATGGTGAGTTGGTCCCGATTATAATCTTCTCTGAGGTCTTCCAGATTTAGTAGCATACGACACAGCTTTTGATCTATGTAAACTGATATAGCCACCCTAACAGCTGCAGGTGGAATGCTGTTGTCAAAGGTAGGTAAGAAAGAAAGAGGAAAATAGAGGAGGGGAAATAAAAAACCCCGCCAAAGGGGCGGGGTTCGAAACAAACACTATGAACAACACAAATTCTTTATTGGGATAGTGGAAAAAAATCCCCCAACTAAGGGGGGATTCTAACTATGAACAAACACTCACCCAATTGTATCTTGACGACTGATTAGTCGTTTATCGCTTTCGATATTACAAATAAAGCACCTTTGATCCTGGGAAAAACACATTTTACTGACAAAATGTGACATGGCAATGCAAAATAAAAGGCAAAAAAAAGCTGGAAACTTGCGTTTCCAGCTGAAAATCATATCACATGAAAAAAATTACATCTTTATTTAAACGCAAAAATTGCGTAAAACTTCTATTTATTTCGGCTGTAGGTTTATCTACTAGCTCTGATGCAAACATATAGAAATTTTCTTATACTTCCTAGCCTCGTTTACTTTTTTTTGCTTTTCTGAGGCTATTGGCAAACCAGAAGCTAAGACCAATAAACCAGCATTTATGATCTTAACATTTCGGTCGCCACTCGATGTCACAAAAAGTTGACGTGAGATCATGCCATTTTTTGGCTATGAACGTCTAAAAAGTGTCTTCAAACGCAAGCGGAAGTTATAAGCCAGCCAATACATAACTGGAATTACCACTAATGTTAAAAAAGTAGCAAAGGTTAATCCGTAAATCACGGTCCAGGCCATTGGTCCCCAAAATGCTTGGTTATCTCCTCCAATAAAGATCTTTGGATCCCATTCCGCAATTAGTGAAAAGAAGTCAAAGTTAAAGCCAACTGCCAGTGGAATCAAACCTAATACAGTCGTAATGGCCGTTAGGAGTACCGGACGCAAACGCGTCGCTCCACCTTTAATGATACTTTGCTTGATCTCTTCCTTCCCTAGATCGTACATGCTACTTACGCCTTTCTCTTCCCGCTTCTGTTTCACCAATAGATTGATGTAGTCAATCAACACAATCGCATTGTTTACTACTACCCCCGCAAGTGAGATAATACCTACACCAGTAAAGACGATGGAAATATCCTGACGGAAAATAGCGTAACCCAAGAATACTCCGATGGTACTGAAGAGCACCGACAAGATGATAATGAACGGTGCGGTGATGCTATTAAACTGCGCCACCAGAATAATGAAGATAAAGAAAAGCGCAGCCAAGAAGGCACCACTTAAGAACTCCGTATCCTCAGCTTGCTGTTGCTGTTCACCCGTAAACTCATAGGTATAGCCCGTTGGCATATCAAAGCTCTCCAGCGACTCAGTCATCTGAGCAACGATCTCATTGGCATTATAACCGTCGCGTACATTGGAGAAGATGGTAACCACGCGATCCAGATCCTTACGCTTGATGGAAGAATAGGTACTAGAGTATTCCACATCCGCTACAGCGGAAATAGGCACCTGTACAATCCGACCATTGGCTGGGTTCCGGAAAGTGATACGCTGATTGGTCAAATCCTCAATACTCGCACGAGAATCCTCATTCAAGCGGATAAAGATCGGATAGTCATCTTCACCTACTTTGTATTTGCTCACTTCCTTACCAAATAAGGCCGTCCTGATGGTACTGGCTACATTAAAGGTGGAGATACCATAGCGGCGGGCTGCTTCCCGATCTACTTTGATAATCAACTCCGGTTTACCGATTTTCACATCAGCCTGTAGCTGTTCAATTCCAGGAATACCTTGCCCATTGATATAGTTAATCACCTCTTCCGATAGGATAGCTAGCTGGTCCATATCCTCGCCCTGCAGCTCCAGGTTAATTGGCTTTCCGGTAGGAGGTCCGTCCGCATTCTTATCAACAGAAATAGAAACGCCGGGTATTCCACCCGTCACCTCACGGATTTCCTCCATGACATCAAAGGTATTCACCTCTCCCCGATCGCGAGAAGGAACGAAGGAAACGGTCAAACGAGCCCGGTTAGGTGAAGATCCTGGCTCTGGTGGCCCGTTAGGGTCAGCTGTATCTTCTCCAATCTGAGTTAGGATAGACTGCACCACATCACCGTAAGGTTCCACCACCTCAGTAACCTTCTCTTCCAGGTTCTCTACAATCCGATTGGTCTTCTCAATATCTGTACCTAACGGAAGCTCTACGAAAGCATTTACGTACAACGGATCTGCGGTAGGGAATAAATCGACCTTTGGTTGGCGAATGCCCAACAACACAATCGCGAAAAACAGTAAGGCAAAGGTGCCCGCAAATACCAGTCCCGGACGAGACAAAGCCCAATTCACAAAGCGGTCATAGCCCCGTTCCAGACGCGGCAAGAAGTTATTCTGAAACCGTAAAGCCGCGCGGCGGAAAACAAAGAAATGGATCAGACTGATGACAACCGTAATGAGCATCAGGTTGAACAACCAGTTAGCTCCTACCACAAGTCCCAAAAGGCCTAAGCCCGCCAGACCGGCCGCAAAGACCAATACATTACGGCTTTTACGCTTGCGGTCTGCTTCGTTCTCTGCAATCTCCTCTACTTTCATGAAGGTCGCCGCAAATACCGGGTTGATCACCAGGGCTACCACCAGTGAACTGGTTAGTACAATAATCAAGGTAATCGGTAAGTATTGCATAAAGCTACCGACTAAGCCCGGCCAAAAGGCAATGGGTACAAAAGCCGCCAGCGTAGTGGCCGTAGAAGCAATAATCGGCAAGGCCACCTCACCGGCGCCCTGTTTGGCTGCATCTATCAGTCCGTAACCTTCTTGCACATAACGGTAAATGTTTTCTATGACTACAATTCCGTTATCTACCAGGAGCCCTAGCGCTAAGATCAAACCGAAGAGTACGACAATGTTTAAAGTCACCCCACTCATGTAAATGAACAGGATACCCATCAGCATACTCAGCGGAATGGCAATACCTACAAATAAGGCGTTACGTAAACCTAGGAAGAACAAGAGTACCAAGGTCACCAGAATCACCCCAGAAATGATACTGTTCTCCAGGTTGGACACCTGTTCCCGCGTATTATCAGATTGATCATTGAACAGGCTGATATCCAGATCCTCTGGTAACACATTTTCCTGGGCCTCCGCTAGAATCTCTTTGAGTTTATCAGCTGCCGAGAGCAAGTTCTCTCCTTGCTTTTTGATCACATTGATCGAGACAACGGGGTTACGATCAGCACGCGCGATACTCGTCCGGTCTTTGTAACCAAAGGTCACCGTGGCGATATCTTTTAAGTAAATGGGGCGTAAATCCTCACTTTTCACAATCATGTTCTCGATCTCCGAGACCTCTTCAAATTCGCCCACTACTCGTACGGCACGACGAAAATCCTCACGCACAATCTCTCCACTTGAGAGGGTGAGGTTTTCACTGGCAATCGCATTTTCGATATCCGTAAAGCTCACCTGCATGCTTTCCATGCGGCGCAGATCCACGTCAATCTTTACCTCGCGTTCCTGGTCACCCTTAATCTCAGCACGAGCAACCTCATCCAAGGTTTCAATCTCATCTTGTAAGTACTCTGCGTACTTGATCAGTTCGTCTAAGGTGTATTCTCCAGAGACGTTTACCGTGACGATAGGAATCTCCGCGAAGTTGATATCCAGTACAGTAGGTTCCTGATCCAGGTCATTTGGCAGCTCTGGCTTAGCCTGATCTACCGCGTCTTTTACTTTGCGAACCGCCTCGTCGATGTCTTCTCCGCTATTGAATTCTACCGTAATTACTGAGAAGTCCTGGATAGAGGTGGAACGGACGGTTTTCATTCCGTCTACTGATTGTAGTTCCTTTTCTAGCTCACGTGTCACCAAACTTTCGATATCCTCTGCTGAGTTACCGAAATAAGGCGTATTCACATAAACCTGAGGGAACTGTACCTCCGGGAATTGTTCCTTAGGTACACTGTCGTAAGCCCGCAAACCAAACAGCAAGATCATAAAGGCCAGAATAAAAATACTGGTCGCATTATCAACTGCCAGTTCGGTTAACCCAAACGAGCGATAATCCTTTTCTTTAGCCATTGGTGCTGGAGTTTTCAGTGATTTGAATTGCCTGACCATCGGCCAGACCACGGGCACCTTCCAAAATCAAGATTTCTCCGCCCGAGAGTCCTTCTTTAATTACTACTTGCCCATCGTAAGTTTCACCAATGGTTACGTAGGTTTTACGCGCTACTAGTCCCTCTTCTGCCTCTTCATCGGCCACGTACACGTAGCGCTGTCCACTTACTTCCTGCTGCACCTTATCCATAGAGATGACGACTACATCTTCTTCGGTATACTCACGGATTTTCATTTCTGCCAGTAGATTAGGCTTCAGGGCGGCATCAGCCGGCAGTTTTACTTCTACCACAAAGGTGCGGTTGGCCGGATCAACCGTTTTGCCAATGCGGGTGATCGGCAAGCTACTTTCCATACCCAGGGCAGGAACGGCTACGTCCACACGCTCACCACGCTGCACGGCGCGGATGTAGTTTTCGGGTACATCGGCCGCAACTTTCAACTGGGCCGTATTGAGCACTTGCACCACCGGTTGGCCTGGAGCGACTACCTCCCCAGACTGCCTGGCCAAGACTTCTACTACTCCGCTAATCGGAGCGTAGACCTTGTTCTTTGACAGCTGTAAATCAACTGAGGCAATAGATTTCTCCAGTCGTTCTTTGTTGTTCTTTGCTTGTAGGTACTGAATTTCAGAACCAATATTTTGATCCCACAGACGCTTTTGACGCTCATACAGGTCATTAGCTAGGTCCAGAGCAGTCTGTAGTTCCTCTTTTTGCTTTTGAAAAGACTCAACATCAATGGTGGCAATGAGTTGCCCTTTGCGGACTGCATCACCTTCCTTAACACTGAGGTTGATGATCCGGCCACCAACTTCAGCATTAGCGTCTACCAGGTCCTCTGCTGTAACGCTGCCTTGAAGCACCACATAACTGGCAAATTCGGTTCGCTCAATTGGTGAAGCGGTTACAAGTGCTCGGGCTTCGGTAGCATCAGGGTCCTGCTCATTGATGGCATCTTGCAGGCTCTTAATCTCATCGCTTAAGGCTTTGAGTGCCACTTGCTTTTCGCGCAAGAGTGTTTTTTTGTCTTCGAGTGATTCAGGTATCTCCCCACCGGTGTCCTCAGGTTGGCAGCTAAAGGCGAGGAGCACGATGGCGAGGATAGGGAATATAGATCTCATAAAGCTGTATGCTTGTTGTTTTTGATTCAGTTTGTTGTGGTACTAAAGACCATATTATTATTCCAGCCCTAGCGCCTCCTGCAAGTCAATCCGAGCTTGGAGAAGTTCGAATAAAGCCTGTAGGCGATTGCTTTGAGCGGTGTAAAGGGCTTGTTCGGCCTGGTTTACCTCTAAGCTAGAACCCACGCCTTCGCGGTATTTGATTTGGGTCGTATCGTAGATGCGCTGTGCTAGCGCCAGGTTTTCGTCCCGATCTCCTAAGCGCTCGACCGCACTAGTGTAAGTTGCACGAGCCGTTTCCACTTCCAGATCAATCAAGCGCTGATACGTACTTTTCTGCAGTAAAACTTGATCTCTGGAGATAGTGGCACGCTGAATTTGCGAACGCTTAAACCCACCATCATAGATAGGTATGTTCAACGACAGCCCCACAAAGCCAGTTGGTGCCCAGAAGCCGCTAGAAAAGTCATTTCCCTGGTACTGATACTGATAACCAGCAAAGCCCCGCAAACTAGGCAGGAAGCCCGTCTTGAAATTTTGGATATTGTAATCGCTCAACACCAAGGCCTGGTCCAAAAGGAGAACTTCAGGCCGGCGCACGTATTCCACTTTGGTGGCCAGCATTTCTCCGTCTGCTTCGGCTAGGAGTCCTTCCATATCATCACTGATGGTCAAATCTTCACCATCCGGATAATTGATGGTAAAGCGCAGCGCCTCCAGTGAATTTTGGAATTGACGGTCTAAAGCTTCTCGTTCGGTTTGGAGATTGGCGAGGGAAAGCGTCAGGCGATCCACGTCCAATTGCTCGGCGAAACCGGCTTGGTAGATTTCCTGTGTCTCATTGCGTAGCACCGTCAGGTTCTCAATGTTTTTATCCAGTTGCTCCAGGTTCGATTGTAGTAGGAGGACAGGTAGATACACATCGCGCACCTGCTTGCGGACCTCACGCTGGGTAGTCATGAGCTCTACTTGAGCGTAGTTACGGGCCGCCCGCGCCGCCTTCAAAGCCACGAAGTAGGCCGCATCAAAGACCATAGCGTCAAGATTGACCACGCCGGTGAGATTATTCTTTTGTACAAAGGAAACCTCACTAGGACCATCTGGCCCAGTAAATTCTGGTGGTAGCGGTACGAGCGGTACTTGAAAATAGCGCTGGTAAGTACCATTGGCACTTACTTGTGGTAAACCCGTCGATTTACTTTGTTTAATGACGGCTTCCGCATCTTGTACTTTGAGCAGCGCATCTTGAATGTTGGGGCTGTTTGTAAGTGCATAGTCGATCGCCTGCTCCATGCTCAGATCCGAAGACTGCGCATAACTCAGTTGCACCGAGGCCATAAGCACTAAGCCTAACCATAGACGCATAGGGTGATTCATTGGATTGATTTCGTTTCAGTGCTATTCACCGTTGTGAGTAGCGGTTCACTTAAATAGATTATAAAGTCTCGGCCTCACCCCTACCCAGATAGTCGACAACCGTCTCCATACCTTGTTCTGAAGCCACACCATGGATGTGGTAGAGGAATAATTGTTGCACTAAATTCTCCAGTTTGTATTCTCGTACAGCGAAGTATTCATTGTGCCCGAGCTTGATAGCCATGCTCACAAATAACTTAGCCACCACTTCTACTTCAATATTCGTGCGGTACAAGCCTTCGCGGATTCCACGCTGCAAGTTTTCTTGAATGAACTGCACGAAAAAGGTCATGTGGAGCTGGTTAAGTTCCTGATGTATTTCCTGATAATATTTTTCTAAATCGTAACGGGAAGTCGGTGATATCAAACGCAAGCGACTGATCATAAACTTCGCCACCAGTACTAACTCCTCAATCGCATCGCGCGAAGCTTCCCGCATCCGGTGAATCTCTTCACGCTCCTCAGTCGAGCGGGTCATAAAAATCTGCCGTATCAGATCCGATTTGTTCTCTACTTGCTGATACAGCGTCTTCTTTGAAATCCCCAACTCCTTAGCGATATCATCCATACTGACACTACGAATACCGTATCGCATGAATAGTTCCGCCGACTTTCCTATTAATTGCTCTTTTACCATTTTCCTGCTGATCTACTGACCTTGAAGACGTTTGGAAATACAAACTCTCTTCGTGGACAGCCTGTACTGCCTGTAGTGAGACAGCTTCTGCCTTTGCTACGCGTACATATGACAGTAGAAACGCCGGAAACTTTTCAATAGTTCAAAGTTTCCAAAGTTTTTCACAAAAAAATAACTTAACCGACGAACAGGAAGAAACAGGGGATCAAAGACAGGAAATAGTAACCAAAAGTGAAATGGTACGTAAACAAAAAAAGGTGCCAGTTTAACACTGACACCTTCGAAATCTTTAGGCACAAACCGGAGTCTATAGCTGTATTTTTTATCTCCTTGCGGAAGCGTAAGCGTTCCCGATGTGGAATGGGATTTTTTATAGTTTTTGTGCTTACTTACAGGCCAGAGGCTCCTCAAATAATAACAAGCGCCAATTTTAGAAACGTTTCATAGTGTTTCCCAATAGGCTGATACAAATGTGAGGAGAATAATTGAATTAAAGGCGTATTTTTTTACCTGTTTCTGGAATAAAATACAATTATACTTTTTTACTAAAAAATTGATTTATAATTATTTACCTTCACACTCAAGCAATAATTCTGAATAATATTTTTTCGATATGCGGGACAGTAAACTGGTGAAAAATCTAAAAAAACTGGACGGTAAGACTCGTCAACGGTTTAAAGTATATGTAAACTCCCCCTACTTTAACCAACACAAAAAGACGAAACAACTGCTACAGTACCTCTACCAGTACGTGGACAAGAACGAAAAGAAGTTAGATCGGCATCTGGTCTTCAAAAAACTCTTTCCCGACACCGATTATTCAGAACAGCTACTATTCGACACCATGTCGAGTCTAAAAAAACTCTTACATAGCTTTCTTGCGCAGCAGCGCTACGAAGCTCGTCCTTTTGCCGAAGAGCTCTACTTACTAGAATACGCCTACTTCAACAATCAATTTGACCTATTGACCAACCGCGCTAAGCAGTTGGATCGCCGCCTGAGCAATTATCCCTTCCGCGATTCGGAGCACTATCACGCCCGCTTTCGCTACATTAATACCATGGCCTATTACCAGGTTCACCACGGAGATCGCTCCAAAACGGATCGACTACAGGCGCTCAATGACCAGTTGGATCGCTACTACTTTTTGGAAAAATTACGCCACAGCTGTCAGCTGGTCACTAACGAATTATTGATCAACTCCAAGTTTGAGTATACTTTCTTGGAAGAAGTACTGGAGTACTACCGGGAAAAGAAACACCGCTTTGCGGATGATCTCTCCATCCACCTGTATTACACCATTCTCATGAGTTTAAGGGAAGATGAGAAATCAGAGCATTACCAGGAACTCAAACGTCTCCTAAAAGAACAGGTGGACCGCTTGAGCCCGCGCGAGAAAAGTGACTTGTATTCGTACTCCAATAACTATTGTGTGCGGCAAATCAACAAAGGTTACCGCGACTTCCAAAAAGAGCTTTTCGAACTTTACCAGGAAGGTCTTTCCAATGGACTAATCTTCACCAACGGCCTACTCAACGAATGGAACTACAAGAATATCACTGTACTGGGTTGTATTCTGGGTGAATTTGAGTGGACGGAGGAGTTTCTGGAGACTTACAAAGAGCGCCTACCGGAAAAACCGCGGGAAAACTCCTACAATTATAACATGGCCCACCTCAATTATTCCAAACGCAACTACAGCGAGGCCCTGGACCACTTACTATTGGTACGCTTCTCCGACGTAAAATATCACCTTAATTATAACAACCTACTACTGGCTACCTACTACGCCCTGGGCGATACCGAAGCACTCATGTCTCTTTTGGACACTTTCCGCATTTACGTGATTCGTAATCGGAAGATGACAGTAGACCTGAAAAAACAATACACCAACTTCTTGCGCTACGCCAAGAAACTGACGCAAATCAAGCAATTACCACGCTCCTTTGGTGGTAGCTCAAAAGAGGAGAAGTTTGCCGCACTGTACATGCAAATTCGCCAAGCAGAGAATATCGTGAATCGTTATTGGCTGGAGAATACTTGCCGACAGGAAGCCGGAGATGCATTGGAAAAACTACTGGCTGAGCAGGAAACGGTTTAATACCATTCGACTTCAAGTATATACCAATCGGAAGTGGTAATCCCGTTCGGCGTACAGCCTGCGCTGAGCGGTTCCGATCTGCGACTTGGAACTTTACCCTAGATAAATAATCAGGCTCTGAATATACCATTTCATCGCCGAATAAAGTTTATTACCTTAATTCGTTCGTTGGTAAAACGAATGGACTACTCTCCTTTGGGAAACACCATACACAACTATGACACGTCTGACACCTCTTGTTTTCACTTTAGCACTCCTTTTCACCTTTACCTCCGCCAGTTGGGCACAGAAACTAGTCCGCGAGGCGCAACAAGCCCCCAAACGGGAACTAAGGGCAGTGTGGATTGCTACGGTTCTTAACATTGACTACCCTCGCACCCCCTCAACCAACCCGATTGCCATCAAAGAACAGTACCGCAACCTACTGGATCAGATGCAAAACCTGGGGCTCAACGCGGTAATTGTCCAAGTGCGCCCGGCGGGAGATGCCTTCTACCCAAGTGTTCATGCACCCTGGTCTGCTTATCTCACTGGCCGGCAAGGTGCGCCTCCTCAAGAAGAATTTGATCCGCTGGACTTCATGATTGAAGAAACCCACCAGCGCGGCATGGAATTTCACGCCTGGATTAATCCATTCCGAGCGTCAATGAATTTAGATACCAGTAGCTTACACCTCACTCACCCGGTGCACCAGCATCCAGATTGGCTGGTCACTTACGGTACGAAGATGTACTTCAATCCGGGCATTCCTGAAGTGCGAGACCATCTGGTAGATGTCGTTGGAGAATTGGTAGACAATTACGAAAACCTCGATGGTATCCATATTGACGACTACTTCTACCCCTACCCTATTGCGGATACGCCATTCCCGGACAGTACCACCTTCAAGTTTTACGGTGGCCCGGTGAAAGACATTAATGATTGGCGGCGCCGAAATACCGATCAACTAGTACAAGCGCTACACGAGCGCATTAAAACAACTCGACCCAGTATCCAATTTGGCGTAAGCCCCTTTGGTGTATGGAGAAATGAGGCCGATGCCCCCCGCCGCGGCTCTGCTACCAGAGCAGGAGTGACTTCTTACGATGATCTCTACGCGGATGTCATCAACTGGATCAACAAAGGCTGGATTGACTACATTATGCCGCAGTTGTACTGGAACATTGGCTTTGAACCCGCTGATCACCAAACCCTGGTGCAGTGGTGGAGTAGCAACTCGCGCGACTTGCCAATCTACGTTGGCCACAGTGCCTACAAGGTGGGTAACAATCAGGTTGAAGCCTGGAATGACCCGGGGGAAATCCCTCGTCAAATCGACCTTAATCGCCGTAATTTCCAAACCCTGGGTAGTGCTTTCTTTAGTGCCAAGTCCCTCTTGGGGAATCCACTCCGCTTAAAGGATAGTCTTCGTCACTACTACGCACATAAAGCCTTGTGGCAGGAACGCCCGGAACTAGAACTTCCTAAACTCAACGCGGTAGATCTGCGCCGTCCTAAATGGAAACAAGAATCGGTCCGACTACAGTGGCGCCCCGGGCGCAGCCGTGAAAACGTACGTCAAGAGGCACATTATTACGTCGTGTATCGCTTTGAAGGGAGAAGCCTAGGCAGCATTGAAGATCCCGCCAATATTTACACTATTACCCCTATCCAAGCCGGTGATCAGAAAAAGGTGACTTTTTACGATACTCATACCCGCCCCGGTGAGACTTATACCTACGCCGTTACGGCTGTAAACGTAGCGCATATGGAAAGTAACCTCAGTAATGCTCGGTCAATTCTCCAGAAGGATGCGAACCGTATACGGGTACCCAGAACTAAGAAACAACGTGAGCGCAAACAACGCACTAGGGTGCGTAGGAGAGATTTGCGGGCCAATCAAAGTTCACGCTAAGAGCTGTAATCATCCACAATTAGGTTAGCACTCGAAAGCCGTTTAGTCCACATAGAAACTAAACGGCTTTCATCTAGGAATGCTCTACCCTTCGTAAATTTGCCAGCCACCAGTAGCCAACACCATGAACTTAGCCAAACAAGTTGCCAATCAGCTCCGAGAAGTCTTTATCGATGGAAAATGGGTAGCGTTCACCAATATTAAGGAGCAGATCAGCGACCTCAATTGGGAACAGGCCACGCTGTCCATCGAAGGCCTAAATAGCATTGCCTTGCTCACCTTTCATCTTAATTATTACGCAGCAGGCTTAATTCAAGTACTGGAAGGTGGTCCTTTGGAGATGAGGGACAAGTACAGTTATGATATGCCTCCCATCACCTCGGAAGCAGACTGGACTGCGCTTAAAGAGAAATGTTTGACTGATGCAGAGCGACTCGTTGAATTGGTGCAAGAACTCCAACAGGAAGTGCTTGAAGGCTCATTTGTAGAGGAAAAATACGGCAACTACTACCGTAATCTATTAGGTACGGTAGAGCACACCTACTATCATTTTGGGCAGATCGTGATCATCAAGAAGTTAGTGCTCGCTCGTTCCGCGGAATAACTGTAGGAGTTCTTCAAAAACCTTCGGAATCATTGCTTCTGCCATTATCTCCTGCGCTAAGACCGGATGTGTGAAGGTCAGCCGTTGCGAATGCAAATAGAGTCGCTTGTAACCTACAAGACCAGCTACCAAACGATTTAGACCATAGTCGCCGTGCTCAGAATCACCAATGATATCGTAACGTTGCTGAGCGCAATGCTGGCGGAGTTGATGCCATCTTCCCGTTTCTGGAAACAACTCCAATAAGCTGATCGCCTGATTCGCTTCTTCCCGATGTTCTCGGCCCGTAGCCAAGGTTTCCAACAATTTAAAATGAGTTACGGCTTTGGCCTTTTTCCCTTTTCGAGCTTTCTTCACTGGCAAATCTAATGTACCAGATGCGGGGGGAACACCTTTGACAATTGCCACGTAGCGCTTTTGCACCGTCCGTTGGGCAAACTGATTGGTTAATTGTTGTGCCAATTCAGAAGAACGAGCCAGCAGCAACACTCCTGAGGTCTTGGCATCAAGGCGATGTACATTATAGATTGATCCATCCAGCTGCTTGCCCAGCACTTGCGTTACGTAGGGCGCATCGTGGGGCATCCCGCGCGTCTTGTGCACGGGTAAACCAGCAGGTTTGTCAATGACCACTAGATGATCATCCTGGAATAAGATGGGAAGCTGCTCCACAGTAGATATTAAAGGTTCAGGGGGTGCAAGATACGTGGAAAGTTGACTTCTACTCATGAGCTTTTAAGAACAGAATGAAAAGTAATGAACCCGTAGCTATATAAAATAAAAAACCCGCCTTCGCTCTGGGAGCTTCGGCGGATGGTAATGGAGAACAAAACGTTACGATTTTTTAATCACAATGGGTGATTGCTGATAAATGGGTTCTAGCATGCTGTTCCATAACTACACTTATATCGTGGGTTCATCTAACTGCTCCAGGTGGAAGCGGTCGATAATTTCTAGCAACTGATTGGCATAATTGGGAGCCTTGCTGTAGCCAATATCTTCTAAGCCACGGGCCCAGGCACGTACATCATTACCGTACTTGGTAAGTGCACTGTAACGATTAACCAGCAGAAGGCTGTGCTCGCGCCAATTACGCCAGGCTGATTCATAGGGTTGACCTTCCATCGGAGCGCCGAAGTGATTATTATCCACTTTCGTCGCCATTGCTTGCCCGGCCTGACTCTCAATGATAGCTTGTGCCATTTTGATAGAAGCAGGCACACCAAATTTGCTCATCTCGGCCTGCGCAATATGGCCAAAGCGCTCGAGGTAACTTTCCACGGAGGTGGCATCCAATTGAGCAGGATGATTGCGTTCTGTATGCTTAGCACTGGAAAAGGAAACGGACTGCACGAACCCCATCTGATCAGCAGAGCCGTTGGTTTCATCGTAGGCAACGGCTTGCCCCAGGGGCGCCTTCATTTGGATAGAGAACTGAATATCGCGCTGCATGACGTAGAAAAATAGTACTGCTACGGTAGTTACCTTTAATAGCGGCCAAGACCAAGACCGAAAGAACAGCAGCATTTTGCTAGGCTGATCAGATCGAGAATGGCTTACTGTACGAGGCTGGCGGCGAGAAAGCAGATACCATAACTCCGCAACTATGCGTTTAAGGAACAGCCACAAGCGGGTCCAAAGGGCTGTCCAGTTAATAATCGGGCCGACAGGTGTTTCGCGCCCGGGCTGCATCCTCCTCTTTTGATCATACCCTCCCCGGGGTACATACTGCGTAGAATTTGATTTCATGGCTGATGAATTTGCGAAACGAATAAAAGGTGCAATTGCACTGGTTGTTACTGACAATACAAATATAAAACAATAAGTTTTTATCAAACAAATTATTTTAAACATTTATTTTTTGTTTGTTTTATCAAGTAAGAATTAAAACATTGACAACCAAATACTTAACAACAACATAACATATCGAAACAAACTTGACACTTTTAAAACATTTTTAAACAACACCCTATTTCCAACACTTAATCGAACACTAGAAGAGGGGCTATTTTGTGGTTCGAGGTGGTTTTAGTATCTATGTGTACTGAGAGCAGTGGAGGCAAACAATGAGTTAACTACAGCCAAAAAACATGCGGATAATACAGATTACGGATCTCCATATCGGAGGGCCTACGGAGTACCCGTTCGAGGTAGATGTACGCACCAATTTTCTGCGCATTCTTGATGAGATCACCCAGGCTGATCATGACCTGCTGGTCATCAGTGGAGATCTTTGCTACCAGGACGGAGAAGAAGCGATTTATCAATGGATCAAAACGGAGCTGGATAAACGCCAACTTACTTACGCGGTAATTCCTGGCAACCATGATGATGACCAGATGCTCATTGACACCTTCGAACTCCCTGAGGATCGGCGAGAAAATTTCTTCTTCCACCTGACCGATTCCGCCCCAGTGGCCTTTCTCAATTCTGGCAAGGGTAGCGTCAACGACTCAGAGTTACAGTCACTTACGGCGTATCTAGACCGCAACGCCAGCCCGGTTTGTATTTTCATGCATCATCCCCCTTTACCAATGGGCGTACCTTACATGGATGACAACCACAGCATGACTGAAACTGAAGCACTGCTGGAAATCTTAAGCAAGCACCCCTACCCCATCACCATCTTCACCGGACACTACCATGTTGACAAATCCGTACGCTGGCAAAATGTGGATGTGCACGTCACCCCCAGCTGCTTTTTTCAGATTGACTGGCGCCAGCAAGATTTTGCGGTAGACCACCACCGCTGTGCTTACCGCTGGATTGACTGGGATGGTAATACCTTGCAGCACGGGTTGCACTATATTGAAGGTGCCTACCCTTGCAAAGCTGGAGTTCTGGTAGGCTAGTTGCTAGCCATGTGGAATTGGAGTAGGCTTTTAAGCTTGATCTTTGGAACAATTCGTCTAAAAGACCGTACTCCTTATCAGGTGGGTGGGCAGATCATTGTGCTCAGGTGTCAGTAACCACTGGTACAAAACGGAATTGGTTTTAACCGGTGACTCAAACCAGAATAAAGTTTGCTGTAAACACCCTAAATTTAAAGGCCACCTAAGTATTAAGACAGGTGAACTCCGTAAAACAGAAAGTCATCCTAAACCGAGTTGAAGCAGCACTTGCCACTCCCGCCCAGGAGTCGAGCTTCTCTGTTTATGAACTTCTGATATTACTCCGTACCCTCACCAACCACCAGCCTGCGTTAGCAAAGCAACTATTCTCGCATTTCTGGGCACCGACGGCTAACCCAACACCAGCTCATCCGCTACCAGCTTATCAACTCTGCCAGGGTATAGCAATCAGGGAGTGCTCCCGTAATCAGAGCTTTCCAGGGCTGTCTGCTGCTGAACTTAAGTCGGTACTTCAGCATCGTCAGCAATTGCAAAGATTATTAGATCCAGAGACCAGTGGGGTTATTACACTGAGCGAAAGAGACATTCCTCAAAATGAGCTACTGGGCCTACAGACCTTGTGGATTCAAAATGTAGAACTCCTCAGTACCCTGGCAACAGCTGCCGGATTAGATACCGAAGAAATTTCCTTGCAGCTAGAAGTGTTAACCCACGAAACCAATCATCAGTTTTGGTCAGTAGACTCAGGTACTTATCTGCTTCATCCCAATAATAACAGCCAGGTCAACAGCCCCCAGCCATTGCAGTATCTACCGCTCTGGGCAAAAATTCCGGATCAGGATCAGGCGGAAGATATGCTAATACAGCTCCGGACCACTACCCCGCCCTGGACTAAACCAGAAGATACAAGTTGGGTATCTGCCACAACTCTACTCATCTACGAAGGCTTGCAGCACTACGAAATGCACAAAGCTGCACAGGAACTGAAGAGCTACCTCTATCGCCACTGCTACAATAAACAAGATAATTGGCTTCACGCTTGTATATCCCTGGCTTTTGCGGCATCTTCACCCGCCTAATAATTTCCGCAAATCGGTGCCTGTCCTATCGGGTATGTATTCGTGAAACGGGCATCATACCTGCAAAGCATAAATTGGGAGTAGTATGACTAAGTCTTGGTGGAAAGAAGCCGTAATCTATCAAATTTATCCGCGGAGTTTCAAAGACAGCAATGGCGATGGCATTGGTGACTTGAGAGGAATTATTGAAAAGCTGGACTACCTAGCTGAGTTAGGGGTTGATATACTTTGGCTGAGTCCGATCTATCAATCGCCGAACGACGACAACGGTTATGACATCAGTGACTACCGGAATATCATGACCGAATTTGGTAACATGGCTGATTTTGATCGCATGCTAGCCGGTATCCACGAACGTGGCATGAAACTGATGATGGACCTGGTCGTCAACCACTCCTCCGATGAGCACCACTGGTTTCAAGAATCGCGCAAGAGTAAGGATAACCCCTACCGCGACTACTACATTTGGCGAGATAAAAAACCGGTGCGCTGGCCTTCCTTTTTTGGCGGAGAAGCCTGGGAGTACGATGAGCAATCGGATTCCTATTATTTACACCTTTTTTCCAAAAAACAACCCGACCTCAACTGGGAAAACCCGAAAGTGCGGGAAGAGGTGTACAGTATGATGCGCTTTTGGTTGGACAAAGGTGTTGATGGCTTCCGGATGGACGTCATCCCCTTTATCAGTAAACGCTTGGAGTGGCCAGAGGTGGATTGGAATGACTTCCCGAAAATTGTGGAGAAGGTATACGCCAACGGCCCTCGTCTGCACGAGTTCCTGCACGAAATGCATAACAAGGCCTTAGCGGACTATGATGTTACTACCGTTGGTGAAGCCCCTGGCGTACCCGCAGCACTTGGCAATATGTACGTTGGCGAAAGCCGCAAAGAATTAGACATGATTTTTCACTTTGGCCATATGTTTCTGGACTGGGGGCCCGGTGGAAAATTTGATATCGCCGATTGGGACTTGCGCGACTTTAAGGGTGTGTTTAACGAATGGTACGAAGCCCTAGGAGAAGAAGGTTGGGTGAGTATTTTCTTGGACAATCACGATTTCCCGCGCCTGGTCAGCCGCTGGGGAGATGATGGGGAATACCGGATAGAATCTGCCAAGCTGCTGGCTATTTTGCTACTGAGTCTACGCGGTACGCCGAGTATCTACCAAGGCACAGAAATTGGCATGACCAATGTAGCATTCCCTTCCATTGATGATTATCGTGACATTGAAACGGTCAACGAATGGCGCGAAGCCAAAGCCGAGGGCCGTGACCTGGACCAACTACTTGCTGGCATACACAAGCAAGGCCGCGATAACGTGCGCACCCCTGTACAATGGGATGATAGCCACAATGCCGGATTCACCACTGCGGAAGAGCCGTGGATTAAAGTGAATCCCAATTACCCCAAGATCAATGCCCAAGCCGTACTAGCCGATTCCGATTCCATCTTCTACTTTTACCAAAAAGTACTTAGTCTGCGCAAGCAGTATCCTACCTGGGTGTACGGTGAATATGAGATGATTGACGGCAATGATACACAGCTGTATGCCTATCGCCGCTGGGATGAGGAGGGGGAGTTCTATTTCTATCTCAATTTCTCGGCGAGCGAACTATCTGAATTGCCTGGACCAGCACTCACGGAGATGGAGTTGGTGGTTGGTAACTATGCGGATCAGGATACAGCTACGCTGAGGCCCTGGGAAGCTCGGGTTTATAAAACTGTCCAATAGATTGGCAACTGACAAAGACATCAACAATCCTGTCTTAAGGTATGGCACTTGAGTGCTAAATCATGAAGCATTAGGTTTTTTCATACTGCTCCAAAAATGGGTCAATGCGTTTTATCACATTGACCCTCTAAAAAATCGTAATCACATTGTAATAAGCAGTCGTAACATTGTGTTTCAGTTCGCAAAAAACCTTTTTCCAATTGGATTAATCGAGTTCTCGGAGAACTTAGAATTCCCCGAGAACTTCGTATATCAATCTTACTGAACTACAATCATTTGACGTGTCATTTTGTGCTCCTTCGTTTCAATGGTATAACTCATCACACCACTAGCACCACGAAGCATCGTTCTCGTCACGTGAATCGTATTGTAGCCAGCTGCGTAGTCGCCATTGATCACTCGGATCAACTGGCCAGCAGCGTCTCTAATGGTTACAGTAGCTTCACTGGCCTGTGGTAGATTAAAGCTGATCAGTGTCATCTCCTGGAAGGGGTTTGGACTGTTCTGATACAGCTCGAATACTGGGCCAGTGGCCAGGCCGTCTGTGAAGTTGATGTCTAGCCCTCTCTGTCGCGGAGCGACATCTCCCCACTGACGATGAATGTCAGGATCTATCGACCCTTGGGGGAGAGATTCGTACGCTTCGGATGGAGTGTATCTGTCATTGATGCTGAGTGCCTCACTCAACTGACGGTTGTCCGTGGCACGGATGATTAAACTAAACAAAACAGGACTGCTAGTCGTGGGGACACATTGCAATGCGTCCCTACAGTTCCATGACATTGTGATATAGCCTTCTTCGACAAAGCGTAAACCAAAGTTTTCTGCTTCTGCCAGGCTGTACTCAATGTCTATCAAGTCTGCTCCATCTATGTGCAGCGTGCCCTGGAAGCCTTTGATCTGTTCCAGGTTCTCACCCGTTACGGCTACCGTGTAGATGTTACCCATTTGCATGGCGATATCTTCTACCTGTAGCTCGAAGGTACCTTCCAGGTTCCGGTCATCACTGGCCAGTGCATTCGCTTGTGCACTTCCGTTCACATCTCCAATCTTGATCCCCACAAAGTCGGCATCCAGCAGATCGGTGGCCAGATCATTCTCACTGATCAACTCTGGGAACTCATCTGCCCATGGGTTGGTCACATCCGTGAAGTCGTGATCGGCAGACACAAAGCGCCAGCTGGTGTTACCCGGGAACTCTGTAATGATGTTCAGAATCAACTTACGAATCTGAATCAAGTCAAGCGTCGTGATCGTGTTCGAGCGGTTCGCATCCGCAGCAATCATCTTGTACGGACTATCCAGTGGCTCCACATTCAGGATGTGCTTACTGATCTTGATCAGGTCAAAGGTCGTCACACCATTCAGTGGGTTCGCATTCAGGTATGGTGTTACCGTATAGTCGCCTCCCAGTGGCAAGCCTTCGAAGGCGTAGGTACCATCCGTTTGGGTCACCATCATGTTATCTACCAGACCGTTCAAATTCACTTCTACGCCTTCTACGGCTTCGTCTTCCTCCGTGGCAATTAGACCAGCTATGGTACCGGTTTCTCCTCCTTCACAAGTCGCATGTGCCTGGACTAAGACATACGTCTCACAGTAGTCGTAGTTGCCTTCTTCATCAAAGGCGTAAACGTAAACAATAGTCGTCTGATCATCCTGATCGGTCAATACCAGACCCGTGTCATCCGGGCTTGGTACGAAGTCTGGATCAGCATTGACATCTGCAGCGCGATAAATCGCGTACTTACTTACTCTGAGTTGGCCGGCTGCGTTGGTTTCAGGGCCTTGACCGGTACAGTCATAGATTGGACTGCCTTCAAAGTCACTGGCCCAGATTGCCATTTCACAGCCTGTGTTATCCGCATTCGGCATCAAGGTTACCGTCAATCCGTTGATACAGATTGGAGCAGGGCCCTTACAGTCGATGATATCAAACTCGATGTACTCGCTGGTTTGGTTACCACAACCATCTTCGAAGAGGACGCGTAGTGCATGCACCACATTGTCTCCCATCTCAGAGGTGATGATTGGGAAGGTACCGGCAAATACGTATGTACCGTCTCCATTGTCCGTAATATTACTAGCTACATCGAAGTCAGCAACAAACTCGTTGGACTTGATACTACCATCGCCATTGGCATCTACCGCAAAGGCGTCCAGTTCAGCACTTACGATACTAATGACTAAGTTGCCGTCATTATCAAATAGCTCACAGTCGTCTGCTACGGAGAATGGAATGCTCACTGGCTCCTGACAATCACCGTCGTCATCACCGAACTGACCAGCAACCAGGTCAGGACAGTTATCCGTTGGTCCACCGTACTCGCCTACACTTACTACCGGCGCCGTAGAATCGTACACCTTCACAAACTGGGTGTAGATGTAACGACCGTAGTTCGGTAAGCTCGGTGACTCACAGTTAGTCAGGAAGCTATCTCCATCGCGGTCACTGTGGCGGCGGTCAATACATAGACCATCCGCATCGGTGTAGGTCACTACTGGCCGCTCGTTGCCTTCTACTGCTCTATCCACTGGCAGGCTCTCACCATCATCCTCTGTCTGACGATCGATGATATGGCCGGTGTATTCACCATCCCACAGGCACCAGTTGATCACATCGTAGGTGATGGAGTACTTGTAGCACTCATCGCCCGTTGCTGAGAAGACAACCGGATCACCGATGTTTATACTCAGTACATCACAGCCGTTAGTGCTCGTGATTACTGTTGGCACTTCAGGATCACCACAGTCGGCATCCGCATCTTCTGGGAAGTCGATAGTGAAGTCGTGCGTTTCAGTAATGATGATATCCTGGGCACAGCTGTTAGTGGAGCGGTACACCTCGTTGATATCAATCTGTCCGTTGCCATTCACGTCTCCTTCTGGGCGTAGCTGCCAGGCTTCGAAGCGGCGGGTGATAGAACCCCAACCACATTCGTTCAGCTGGATATTCGGCGTACGCTCTACAATGGTGTCTACCGCACAGTTATCCGTACCGGTAGCATTACCAAAGATGGAGGACATCATGGTTGATGTAGCTCCGAAGTCTTCGTCGTAGGCGGCTTCAATATCACCCGCAAAGGCTACTGGCCATTCCGCACAGGTCATCGTCACATCATCCGGTGCGTAGCAGTAGGGGTTCAGCTTATCCTCTGGCGTAACTATCATCCAGCAGATGTTCTGATTACCACCTGCATCCGTAACGCGAAGCTCAATGGTAATCTCGTTGGCGATATCGCAGCAGTAGAAGTCTACAAAATCACCCCATGGACTCCAGCGGCTAGCACTTGGGTTACAAGTGCCATCTCTCCAGAAGTTACGGCGTACTTCGAGTGTTACTTCACTACAGTTATCAGATGATCCTTCGTCGATGTCTTCAGCAAAGACTCGAGCAATACCTTCGATACCGTTGAGGATGTCTCCTCCACCGATCGATACGTTTAGCTCATCATCACAAATCGCCGTTGGTTCGATCTCGTCCTGAATGAATAGCGTGTATTCCTCGCAGGTCTCGTTCAAGCAGTCATCTTCTGCACACAGAATCAAAGTGTGCTCTCCTACTGGAACATCTACAACGTCGCCGTCATTGATATTGCCACCAGCAAAGAAGCTCTCGCCGTTCGCTAGGATGGTGTAAGTGGTAGCAATGACGCTACCGCAATTATTACCGTCTACTACGATTGGGCTTGGAATGAGCACATTCGCTACACAGCTGAATGGCGAAGTAGAGATCGAAATCACCTCATCAACACCAGTGATCACTGGTCCGGTGAAGTCTCCTACTTTCACAAACTGATCGCGGGTGGTGTTATCACCTGGATTACACCAGTCGATCAGGTTCCACTCGCGGCGGAATGAGTAAGTACCCTCACAGATATCGATCCGTGGTTCATCGCTATAGCTCGCTCCCAGGTTGCAGTAGTTATCGTTCAGATCAACGTAGCCAGAAGCCGTCAACAGGAATGGATAGCCCGTTACGCTCGCTGCTGGGTTGTCGTCTGGACCGCCTACTGAACCATCGGTTGGGAACTCTTCGTCACATTCAATCGTCACCGTAAATGGTGGGATGATCAGATCCGCTATCGTTGGTAGCGTCAAAGTGATTACTTGCGTACACTCATCCGTGCGTGGCGTTCCGATACAGACACCGTCGGCGCGGTCAGCTACTAAGAACGTACGAGTAATCGTGATATCACCGCAGTCACCGGCTGGTTCTACCAGATCAGATACGGTCACCAATACGGGTCCACAGTTATCTGATACATCTGGGTAACCGGTCAGGTCAAGAATCGCTGCCAGTTCAGCAGAAATACTACCAGGCATGATACTTCCATCTGCATTGACCATGTAGGTCATTGGGTCGGTGATCTCTACCAGATCCAGATCTTCGCAGTACAGTGGTAGGGTTACTTCCACTGGTGCAGGTGCTGAGAATGGTGCAGAGAAGGTTCCGCCATTATCACTCACTACACCAATGATGTAGTCCGTACCTGCTCCAAAGTCAGCCAGACCGTCGGCGATCATGATCGTGTAGGTCTGTCCAACTTCCAGTGGCAACGCAATGCGGTAGTCTTGTGCCAGGAAGGCGTTCACGCCAAATGGATCAACAAAGTACGCGCCATCAGAGCCACCCAGAATGTTCTGACAAGGATCATTCTCGTTAAACGCACCCTGGAATACGGCGAAGTTAGAGCCAAAGCCGTTGGTCGCCACCTGGATGTTGTATACATCCGTCTGTGGTACGGTGAACTCGATCAAGTCGTACAGGTACTCACCATCCGTAGGCTCGAAGAAGCTCTGGAAGCAAGCGTAATCGTTCAACTCAATCACGTCTTCTG
The DNA here is from genome assembly GCA_038528965.1 of Bacteroidota bacterium. Classification (GTDB taxonomy): domain Bacteria; phylum Bacteroidota; class Bacteroidia; order Chitinophagales; family Saprospiraceae; genus Lewinella. The sequence continues at coordinate 47,452 of JBCBEC010000037.1, forward strand.
TACCGTCAAGGCTGCCTTGTAGCGCTTGTAGATCAAACTCTACTGTTACATCACTAATATCATCTGGGCAGTCTACTACTGGCTCCGTCTTGTCTTCGGCGAAGATGTTACCCCAGCAGGTGTAGACGATCTCGCCGTCTTCGATTACTTCAATCATATAGGTGTGTTCACCACAACCGGTGATCACATCACTATTCGTATCATCAACTGTTACCACAAAGTCATCCACACAAGCGTAGATACCCGTCAAGACCATCTCCGGAGCTATGACGGCGGAACAGTTTTCGTCTAAGGTAACGAACACATCATTGAGGCACGCCAGGTTCAGTTCTGGTTCAATGAAACCAGCATCTACGGTCATAATATCATCACCGGAGAACAAAGCGTAGGGAGGGGTCCGGAAGGAAGCATCCTGATCCGAATCCATGCTATCGTCACCTCCTACATCGGGCTCAACGGCTAACAAGATTGGTCCACAATCTTCTAGCGCGGTACTGGCATCAAACTCCAGCGCGTAGCTACCTGGTGCCAAACCGGCAAACTCGTAAGCACCGTCAGCATTCGTCAGCATTTCCATTTCGACAGCTTGACCGATATTGTCGTTACCCTCCAGCTTCACCGTCACACCTGGGATTGGTGTGTCAGGAACAGTACCGGTATCGTCCTGCGTATTATCAGCGTCTTCGAAGTTCTCATCGAGCCAAACAAAGTCACCAATTTCCGCAGGAATAAAAGCTCCAAAGTCATAACGAAGATCATCCTGAATGTCCGGGAAGTTATTGATACCCCCAGGGTTATCGCCCGTACCCGATTCTTCTATTGGCAGCGCCAACGGATCAGTAAAGGTGAATTCCACACCGGTATGCTCATCACTATCAATCTCCTCATTACCAGGGATATCTGGCCAACTCGCCACAAATTCACCCGGTAATTCTGGAACACTAAGGCTGTAGGTACCCGGCACCAGACCACAGAAGCTGTAGATACCGTCGGTAGTGCCATCATTGGCCGTCGTCACCGTGTAGGTGCGGTTATCCAGGTGCAACTGAGCATCACCATCTGGTCCGTACCAGAACAGTTCAACATCAACACCATTTAAACCACGTTCAGGGCCTTCGTCTTGAACGCCATCACCATTGTAGTCTTCCCAAACCAGGTTACCCACCTTACTGAGTTGAACTTTGTAGTCCTCGATCTCACCAAATGGTATGGGTGCTAGCTGTTGATCCGGTGCCAATCCACCTTCGGGACTTAAACGTACCCGGACAAAGAGAGCTCCTTCGCTAAAGGCCACCTCTGTCGGTACTGGGAAGCAATACTCAATACTATCTGCTCCACCAACTGGTACAATTGGGTCTGTAAAGGCGAGTTCCTCACCGGCACCGAAGGAACCATCACCGTTCCAGTCAATCCAAGCTTGAAGTACGGCATCATTATCGGTCATATTCATCGCATCAACGGTCAGGCACGACTCGTTGCCCGGAATTAGCGGATGCAAGAATTGTATACCGTCTTCGTCACCACCACCGGGTTCACACTCACCAAAGGTAACCAGACCTGGATCGGCATCATCACCACCTTCCATCATACCGGCCATTGGCTCGGGGATACCGTCTAGTTCTACATCCACACAAGAACCCAGCTTCAAGTCCTCGGAGATAATATGGTGCGGTGCTTCCTCACCTAAGGTCACATAACTATCCGGCAAGTCACCAAAGTCGAAACCGACAATCTGTACGAAGTAGTCTTCTACCTCACCACTAAAGGCGCAGCCGGTGGCCGTCATAATCTCGGTCATGTCATTGGCCAAGCGCAGACGTAAACCTACATCCTGCCCCACCACTGCTGAGGTCGGAATCGGTCCGATCTCCAGATTTACACTCGTGGCACCAATAGGTACATCAACGGTGTATTTCTCGGTGACTGGATCAAAGGCACCATCCTTGTTGTAGTCAATAAAGCCGGCTAAAGTCGCCGCTTCGTCAGTCATATTCATCACTGGAATTTCCAGTGTTGTCACCTGCGTAAGGATAAATAAGGGAACAATTTCTAAATCGATACCATCCTCATCATCGGCCAATCCAGCAGGGACAGCATTGTTATCGTCACCACCCGTTACACCGGCATCCGGTGATGGTTGGCCGTCTTCATCATCATCAAGAGCAGTACCAATCTTCAGGATCACCTCATCATCTTCGTTAGTGATGACGGCGTGCTTGGCACCCTCATCTTCCTCCAGCGTCTGGTAGTTTGCAGGGGTGAACGGATCATCCGGATCACCGCCTGTTCCGGGGGCGGGGTCATTCAAGTCACCATAGTCAAAGCCTAGTACCACGATGATTTCGTGATCCTCTACCTCACCATCTATGACCTCACCTTCCGGGCTCATGACGCCAGTCATATCCGTACTGATCCGTAGGCGTACACCCAGATTATCGTTCAAAGTCGACGTCAGTGGTGGTGTAACAGCGGGTATGGTTACGTCGCCGTTCGTACCGGCAGGCACTTGCGTTGAATACATTTCATCCGGACCATCAAAGTCACCGTCGTTGTTCCAGTCGATAAACATAACCAGCTTGGCCTCTTCAGCCAACATATTCATCACTGGCACCTCAATATCTTGTGGTTCACCGGTCACGAAATTGAGTACCTCAGACTCAAAGCCATCTTCGTCCATAACGTCAGTATCATCATCGCCAGTAGCCCCCAACAGCGGTTGACCATCGACATCATCATCAACCGTGGCACCAATTTTCAGAAGTACTTCGTCTTCTTCATTGGTGACGATCTTGTGGCTCGGGCCACCATTCGCACTTGTAGTTTCGTAGTCTTGCTCCGCAACGCCGTCTCCTTCATCAATCAAGTCACCATAGTCAAAGCCCATCACTGTGATCAAGTAATCCTCTACTTCTCCATCGGGTGCTTCTCCTTCTGGATTCATACTGGCGTTTATATCCGTACTCAAGCGAATACGTAAACCAAGTTCGTCGTTAAGCGTCGTGGTCAAGGTAGGTGGCGTCACCGTCAGCATAGCTGTGGTTTGGCCGTCAGCCACTGTGGTGGAATACATTTCGTCCAGATCATCAAAGTCACCATCGTTATTCCAGTCAATGAACATCGTCAACTTGGCGTCTTGCTCTGTCATATTCATGACCGGTACGGTGATGTCTTGTGGCTGGCCGGTAATGAACATATAGTCATCCGGTACGAAGCTATCTTCGTCAGCCGCTTCGCTATTATCATCGCCATCAGCATCTGTACTTGGCTGGCCGTCGGCTTCGTCGTCTGCAGCTGCACCCAATTTCAAGATCACCATATCATCTTCGTTCGTAATGATCTTGTGGCTCGGGCCACCGTTGGCGCTGGCCGTCTCGTAGTTCTCCTCGGCGGTCCCGTCGGCAGTATCTGCCAGGTCACCATAGTCGAAGCCCATTACGATGATTTCGTAATCTTCGACCTCCCCATCCGGAGCTGGACCTTCGGGGTTCATACTAGCGTCCATATCTGTACTCAGACGAATACGTACCCCCAGATCGTCATTCAGTGTGGCGAACAGCGGCGGTACCAGTCCGGCAATCACCGCTTCGGTATCACCGTCTGCAACAGTGGCGCTGTACATTTCTTCGTCATCGCCAAAGTCACCATTATTGTTCCAATCGATAAACAGCGTCAACTTAGCATCCGCACCCATCATATTCATGACCGGGATGGTAATATCCATTGGAATACCGGTGATAAACATCTGCGCGTCTGGATCAAATCCGTCTTCGTCGTCTACGTCTACTTGATCGCCATCAGCGTCTTCCGACTGTTGGCCATCGGCCTCGTCGTCGTTGCCTGCGCCGATCTTCAGCAAGACCATATCATCTTCGTTGGTGATGATTTTGTGGCTTGGGCCGCCATTTGCTGCGTCCGTTTCGTAGTTCTGCTCGGTGCTACCATCGCCGGTATCAACCAGATCGCCATAGTCGAAGCCCATGACCATGATCTCGTAGTCTTCCACTTCACCATCAGGGGCCGGGCCCTCGGGGTTCATGCTCGCGTCCATATCCGTACTCAGACGAATACGCATACCCAATTCATCATTGAGGGTGGTAGTCAGCGTGGGCGGCGTTACATCAGCGATCACCGCCTCTGTATCTCCATCCATTACGGTAGTGGAATACATTTCATCCAGGTCATCGAAATCACCGTCGTTATTCCAGTCAATGAACACAGTCAGTTTGGCATCCATCCCCATCATGTTCATGACTGGGATCGTCAAGTCCTGCGCCTGGCCAGTGATGAACATTTGAGCATCCGGATCGAAACCGTCTTCGTCATCCACATCTACTAGATCACCGTCCGCATCATCGGTGGGCTGACCATCAGCTTCGTCATCATTGGCCGCACCGATCTTCAGCAAGACCATATCATCTTCGTTGGTGATGATCTTGTGACTTGGGCCACCGTTTAGTGCATCGGTCTGATAATCTTGCTCAGCCGTAGCTGCACCAACATCCACCAAGTCACCGTAGTCAAAGCCCATAACCATAATCTCGTAGTCCTCTACCTCTCCATCAGGCGCAGGGCCTTCAGGGTTCATGCTCGCGTCCACATCCGTACTCAGACGGATACGCATACCCAACTCGTCGTTCAGCGTTGTAGTCAGCGTTGGTGGCGTAACATCGGCAATCACCACTTCCGTATCACCATCGGCTACCGTGGTGGAATACATCTCGTCCAGATCATCAAAGTTACCGTCGTTATTCCAGTCAATGAAGACGGTCAACTTGGCGTCTTCTCCCATCATATTCATGACCGGGATGGTCAGATCTTGTGACTGGCCGGTAATAAACATTTGGGCGTCCGGATCGAAACCGTCTTCATCATCGACGTCTACAACATCGCCATCGGCATCATCATTCGGTTGGCCATCAGCTTCGTCGTCGTTAGCTGCACCGATTTTCAGGAGTACCATATCGTCCTCATCCGTGATGATCATATGGCTCGGGCCATCATTGGCGGCTTCGGTTTCGTAGTTCTGCTCAGCAGTACCATCGCCGCTATCAACTAAGTCACCGTAATCAAAGCCCATTACCATGATCTCGTAGTCCTCAACCTCTCCGTCAGGAGCTGGACCCTCAGGATTCATGCTGGCTGCCATATCTGTACTCAGGCGAATACGCATACCCAACTCGTCGTTGAGGGTGGTGGTCAAGGTCGGCGGTGTTACGTCGGCGATGATAGCTTCTGTATCACCATCCATTACGGTAGTGGAATACATCTCATCCAGGTCATCGAAATCACCGTCGTTATTCCAGTCAATGAAGACCGTCAATTTGGCGTCCTCACCCATCATATTCATGACCGGGATCGTCAGATCCTGCGTCTGGCCAGTGATGAACATTTGAGCATCCGGATCGAAGCCATCTTCATCGTCAACATCCGCGGTGTCTCCATCCGCATCATCGGTGGGTTGACCATCAGCTTCGTCATCGTTGGCAGCACCGATTTTCAACAAAACCATATCGTCCTCATCGGTGATGATCTTGTGGCTTGGGCCGCCAGCAGCAGCAGTGGTTTCGTAATCCTGTTCGGAGGTACCGTCACCAGCATCTACCAAGTCACCGTAGTCAAAGCCCATCACCATAATCAGGTAGTCTTCTACCTCTCCGTCCGGCGCCGAGCCTTCGGGGCTCATGCTTGCAGCCATGTCTGTGCTTAGGCGGATACGCATTCCTAGCTGGTCGTTCAGCGTCGTGGTCAGTGTCGGAGGTGTTACGTCTGCAATTACAGCTTCTGTAGCACCATCCACTACTGTGGTGGAATACATCTCGTCCAGATCATCGAAATCACCGTCGTTATTCCAGTCGATAAACACCGTCAGCTTCGCGTCCGTCTCTGTCATATTCATCACAGGAATGGTCAAATCCTGGGCCTGTCCTGTAATGAACATTTGCGCATTAGGGTCAAAGCCATCTTCATCATCGCCATCTTCATCGGCATTTAGACTAGGCTGACCGTCGCCTTCATCGTCGATGCTGTCGCCGATCTTCAGCGTCACCATATCGTCTTCGTTGGTCGTGATCTTGTGCACAGGACCACCATTGGATGTCAAGGTCTCATAGTTTTCCTCGGCCGTACCATCGGCGCCATCAGCTAAGTCACCGTAATCGAAGGCCATCACTACAATCTCGTAGTCTTCTACCTCACCATCCGGAGCCGGGCCTTCGGGGTTCATACTGGCCGCCATATCTGTGCTCAGGCGGATACGTAAACCGACATCATCGTTGATTGTGGCATCAGCCGGCGGCGTAACACTGTTGATTACCGCCTCTGTGTCTCCATCCGTTACGGTGGTGGAGTACATCTCATCCGGGCCATCAAAGGCACCGTCGTTGTTCCAGTCGACGAAGACCGTTAGTTTGGCATCGCTGCCCGTCATGTTCATCACGGGAATAGTAAGGTCTTGTGATTGATTGCGGATAAACATCTGCGCAGCCGGATCGAAGCCATCTTCGTCGGCATCGTCACCGTCAGCATCAGGACTGGGCTGGCCATCGAGTTCATCGTCGATAGTCGCGCCAATCTTAAGCGTTACCATATCGTCCTCGTTGGTCACGATTTTGTGCACCGGACCACCATTGGCTTCACTGGTTTCGTAATCTTGCTCCGCGGTTCCATCAGCTGCATCCGCCAAATCACCATAATCAAAGGCCATCACTACAATTTCGTAGTCTTCTACCTCACCATCCGGAGCCGGGCCTTCAGGGTTCATGCTGGCGGCCATATCCGTACTCAGGCGGATACGAACACCAATATCATCGTTAATAGTCGCTTCAGCTGGTGGGCTAACTCCCGCGATGACGGCATCCGTGTCGCCGTCGTTTACGGTAGTGGAATACATCTCATCCGGTCCATCAAAGGCACCGTCATTATTCCAGTCGATGAAGAGTGTCAACTTAGCAGCACCGCCCGTCATGTTCATCACGGGGATTGTCAAATCCTGTGACTGCTCCAAGATGAACATCTGTGCAGCTGGGTCGAAGCCATCTTCGTCAGCATCGTCGCCGTCGGCATCTGGGCTGGGTTGGCCATCTAGTTCGTCGTCAACATCGGCACCAATTTTGAGGATGATATTCTGCATATCGTCCGTAGTGAGTTTGTGACTCGGGCCGCCGTTAGCGACTGAGGTTTCGTAATCATTCTCAGCGCTACCATCGACAACATCGGCCAGATCTCCGTAATCAAAGGCCATCACTTGGATCAGGTAATCTTCTACTTCGCCGTCCGGAGCATTTCCGGTAGGAGACATTACTGCCGCCATATCCGTACTCAGACGGAAGCGTACTCCCAGGTTAGTATTAATCACGGCATCAGCCGGAGGTGTGATGTTAGAAAGCAGGGCCTCTGTATCCATATCGGCTACATTCGTGGAATACATTTCGTTGGCTCCAGTGAGGTCACCATCACCGTCCCAGTCGATGAAGAGCGTCAGCTTAGCCTGGCTGCCACTCATGTTCATGACCGGAATCGTCAAATCTTGCGCCTGGCCGCGGATGAACATCTGCGCATCCGGATCAAAGCCGTCTTCGTCGCTATCGTCGCCGTTCGCTAATTCGGAAGGTTGACCGTCTGATTCTGTATCCACGGTGGCGCCGATCTTTATGGTTGGACTGGCCGGCACACAGTGACTAGGCCCGGAGTCAGCCAATTGGGTTGGATAAGCAGTAACACCAGTAATCGTCACATCCGGCAAATCGCCCAAATCCAGCCCCTGGACAATGATAATAACCGTTTCCATAACCGGGTTGCAAATAACCGGCGTCAGTGTATACGTAAAGCTGTAGGTGCCGCCGAGGGACCCGGCAGGGTTGAAGGTACCCGCCATGGCATCGAACGTACCACTTGCTGGGTTACCGGCATCAGCCGTCCAGACGCCGCCCGCATCGGCCCCGGCCAACTGATCAATTAGATTAAGGGGGGCATCATCAATAGCACAAACCGTGATGTTGGAAGGTGTGCCGATGTTGGGCAGCGCATCAATATTTATTGTTACTACCGCTGGATCCGGTGTACAAGGATCAACCGCATGGAGGTACTCAAAGGTATAGGTAGCACTAGGCGTGGCATCCGTAGGATCGAAGGTAGCGGCTACAGCATCGAAGGTCCCGTTGGCGTCGTTGCTAACACCGGCTGTCCATTCTCCACCTAGGTCACTACCGATAAGCAGATCATTGAGGTCAATAATGGCATTGTTGTTTTCACAAACCGTCAGCTCATCACCCATACCGTTCTCGTTACAAGGTGGTTTTTCGTAGATGCCTACGTCAAGGGTATGGTTGGTGGTAGTACTGGTGGTATAGCAAATGCTAGCCGCCAGGTTACCGTTCACGTCATCGAAGACGGCATCCGAGTCATTGAGACCAGGATTATCCCCTTCACCACTTTGGAGCGGACTCAGGGTATACTCTACTCCGCCGATAAACAGCGGTGGAGTGCTGAGATCACCAACGGCGATCAGATATTCCGTTTCCGGTTCGACTTCGTTGAAGTAGTATTCACCGGTGGTGCCATCAGTGGTAGTTGTTGCTACTTGCGTAAGCGTACCATCGGGCGCTTTGGTGAAGAGGGTAACGGGCAGGTTGGGAACGGGTAGTTCGCAGGGGTCCTGCACACCGTCCTGATCATCGTCAAACCAGACGTAGTTGCCGATCTGAATAGGGGTTGGAACACAGCCAGCGCAATTCCCCACAACTTCTAAGTCATAGGAAGTATATTTATCATTGGTTATTGGTCCAGTTAAGTCTACCAAATACTTATTTGAAGTAGGTACCTGACCAGAACTATTCGAATTCATAATTTCTATGCCATCAACTCTTCCTCCCGGAATAGCAATTGCTTCAGACATTACAACTATTGCATCATCACAATTATCTTGATCATCTGGCCCCCAGTTATTATATCCGAAATCACCCCCACCAGTTGTTCTATTCGTTAGTTGAGCTTGGTTAGCACTAAGAGTCCAATCTCCACTAACTGATTGGGAATACCTAGAGACTGCACCGATATGAGCTACTATTAAATGGAGATAGTCTGTTGTGAATGGATTTACAGAACCCTGTTCTATAATCAACATTTGAGAACAATCTTCATTGAAACTGATATCCGATATCCAGGCTATACCTTCCTGTGAATTTTTTTGAAATTCTAAAGTCTTTGAAGGAATAATTGGTGTGCCATCGGAATTCAATTCTATAGAAAATACATTGTTCCGAAGTCTCTGCGGATTCATTGTGAATAAAAACTCATCAGCAACCGCATAGTACAATTTGTTTTCACAATGATTGTATTGCAATCCATAGGTCCTTCTTGTAAAGGGTGTAAAATTAACGGATGGATTATCAGCTACCGAAGGGGTAGGGTTGAAGACGGATATAATTGATCCATCATCTGCGTCGATTATGTATATATTCCCATTATCCATATTGGAAACATATAGTACATCGCTCTCACTGTTATAGGCAATTTGACCTAGTCCTATTTGTTTAGTTCCGTTTCCATCAGTATATATGCTATTTGGCAAGCCTACCAAATGTGTAATTGCTCCAGTGACACCATCTATCCTGAACACATCTCCACCTGTGCAATCAGGACAATTTGTCGATGAAGGAGGTAATATATTCAGAACGGTGGTATGGGACAATCCGGTTGAGCTGACAAAGAAATCTGGATTCGATGCACCTTCCTCTAAAGCAACTCCGAATACTTCTCCTAGATGAGCATTGATCCAGGTGGGATCGTGATAAACTCCTGTAGTAGCTGCCGTCCAATTGTTACCTAATGGCGCTCCGTTTCCTTGCGGATCGCGTGTATCAAAAACACCAAGCACATATCCTGAGGGTACAGAACCAAAAGGATTCCCATTAAAATCTGGGGCAGAATGACATGTCGCCACGGTCATGCCTGGCTGCAGAAATCCACTGAAAACTGCTGCTGGTACATCTTCGCAATCTTCAAATTCAATGACACCAAAATCAACCTCACAGCTTGGGCTTGAAACGAATTGTACATCCGTACCATTATCTGTACCCTGATAACTGGGAGACAGTTGATCCAGGCTGCCATCTTCCGGGAAGGAAAATTCTACACGGTAGTCTTCGCCATCGGTAAGATCTGCCACGCTCCATTCACCGTTGGAATCCGTGCTTGTCCAGCCTACTAAATTACCATCACAGTTGTATACTTGCACGACGATTCCTTCCTGGCCGCCTTCTATTTGAACACCATTATTATCAGCATCCAAAAAGGCCATTCCACCCAAGGTACCAGGGCCATCAACACATGGCACTGGGGGAAGGGGGGAACAGAGGATATTTATCGTTTCTTGTACATCAATGAAGCAGTTGTCGCTACCATTGAAAATGCGGATGGTGTAAGGTACGAGGTGGTCTAAATTCTCAAAGGTATAGCTATCAGCACCCATCAAATCAATAGCCGCTGCGTAATCCGGGCCACCGGCGTAGCCGTTGCCCTGGAAGATGCCGATTCTATCACCATCCACAATACCAGTTACGGTGATACCGGCATCACTATTGGGCATATCGCTCATATCACAGGTACCTTGCAATCCGGTAGCTGAGGCAAAAGTAGGTGCACAATCCACCAAACCGACATCCAGCGTATGATCCGAGCTGGTGCCGGTGGTATACATGATAATAGGATAGGATTCCAGGCCGCCTGCCGACATGATGCTAGCATCTGAATCATTCTGGTCGGTTTGACCAACAGTACTATTGTCTGCTGCTGCTAAAGCATAATCAACGCCGCCAATCGGGAACATGCCGGTGGCTGGGTCAAAGACATTATTAGCGGGCGTATTCGCGTCGTAGCCAAAGACGATAGCGTACTCCATCTCTTGTAGCAGACCATCATCCGTTTCGTTGAAATAGTATTCCCCGTTGGCATCGGTCGTAGTGACAGCCACGACGGAATTATCTACCTTATTTATTAGGGTTACCGGCAGGTTAGTTACCGGCAGCTCGCAGGCGTCTTGGACACCGTCTTCATCGTCATCAAACCAAACGTAGTTGCCGATTTCGATCGGTAAAGGATCACAAACGCCTTCTACATCAGCGAGTCCTGCGGCTTTACCGAATAAGCCTTGTCCAATGATGCCGGCATACAACTGGTAGCCATTTTGGGATTGGCCACCAGTGGTGTTATCCAGATAAATTGCTCCACCAGAGTTAATCACCAGCGGATCCATCGCACTGATAATCACCTCGTCGCGGATCAGGTTGGAGAATACCCCACCTTGCGCAGTTTCTTCGTGCGCCGCGGCAAAACCTGACTGTGGGCTGGGGTATACCTCACCAAAGTAGAACTCATCGCCGGCGGCAATAGTGGATTCGATGGTCCACTCATTGGCAGCAGTCTGATCTGCCCTTAGCAAATCACCGCCGGAGAAGGTGAAATCTAATGTGTAAGAGCCCGTATGACTAGAAGGAAGCAAGTTATTGAAGCTATACTGATAGCCGGTACGATCGGCAAAACCAAGAATCATGCGGTTGTCAGCATCGAACTCAATATCGGATAGAATTGGCGTGGAATGGGTGACGATACCTAAGTTGCCGGCTACAAAAACATTCATTTCCACTTCTTCAAAAGTGTCGAGCCAAGGATACCATTTATTGGCGTGCTCATTCAATGGTTCGCCATTCAAACCAACCCCCGTACCGGTTGTATTAGATCCTTTAAGGTAGTTTAGGTCAAATTCCAAAACGGGATCAGCGGCAAAGGTCTCCGCTGCTATATCGTATTCCAGCACCGCTGCCTTTAAGTCATCTCGGTTTCGAGAAAACATGGCGTTACAAATCATTCCCACGTACACCTTTCCTCGATGTACTTTCAAACCAAATGGGATAGCTTCTCCCATGGCGGCATTGCATACCGTCTGAGGAATAGCCTGGGTATTCGTGATGGCCGAAGTAGTTAAGTCGATAGTGATTAACTCTTTGGTATTGAGATTGACGGTGAATAAGAGGTCGTCCTCCTGGGAAATATCTAAATCACCTAATCCTACTCGCCCAACCTTGGCTAAGGCTTCGTCATCATGCGCCGGCGCAGAGGGTGCACCTAGGTTCCGAGCGACATCATCTATGGTGCCGGGATTAGGAACGTTTACTAGTAAGGCAGCGTCGGCTGGTAAGCCTGGCGTGGTAACATAAATAGCTCCCAAACCTTCCGGGCCTACCGCGGCGTGGCGGCGTAAAAAAGCACTGGTATAGAAGAGGTCCCTCTCCTTATCATAGGCGACTCCCCAGACCGTACCGATCTGGCTCTTAGTAGCTTCCACTACTTTATTCACGCCACCGGAGCCGGTGTCACCATATTGGAAAGACACCAAAACATCAACTGGCGCCGTAGCATTTAAACCACCGTTTACGTAGCAAGGAAATACGACGCGGGGAAGTTCCTGGCAATACGTTTCCGGCTCAAGTACGCCAAAATCAACCTCACAACTTGGTGAAGTTACAAACTGTACATCCGTGCCATGGTTTGTGCCATGATAACTAGGGGCTAGGTGATCTAAACTACCATCCTCCGGGAAGGAGAACTCTACGCGGTAGTTTTCACCGTCAGTAAGGCCTTCCGCGCTCCATTCGCCGCTAGGGCCGGTACTGGTCCAGCCAACTAACAAATCATCACAGTCAAAGACCTGCACAACAATTCCTTCCTGTCCACCTTCGGTACTGATTCCATCATTATTGGCGTCGAAAAAGGCCATACCACCGATTATGCCGGGGCCGTCCACGCAAGCTGCTGCTGGTGCCGCAGAACAAAGGAGTGTTACATTAAAGGAAACATCTGTAAAGCAATCATCTCCGCCATTAAATACGCGAACTGTATAATCTGTATTGTGTATTAAGTTTTCAAATAGATAGGAGGTAGCTCCCAGCAAATCTATTGCTGCTCCGTAGTCCGGACCACCCATATAATCTGTTCCCTGGACAATACCAATTCGGTCTCCATCGGTGATGGAGCCAATGCTGAAGGAGGCATCATCGTTAGCCAGGTCATTCATATCGCAGGTACCTGCTATCGGGCTAGGGTCAGCAACGATTGGGGCACAATCTAATAGTCCCACGTCAAGCGAATGATCACTAATGGTGCTTGTGGTATACATGATCATTGGATAGTCTGTCAGCCCCACAGCCGTCATTATACTGGCATCCGAATCATTGCTGTCCGAGCTATTAGGGTCTGTTGAATTATTCGTTGTAAGATTATAATCCACGCCACCTATCGAAATTTTCCCGGTAGCGGGATCAAAAACGGAGTTCGAAGGAGTATTGCCGTCATAACCGAAGACAATGGCGTACTCCGTATTTTGCTGTAACCCGTTGGTAGACTCAACGAAATAATACTCACCGTTAGCATTCGTCGTCGTTACAGCCACTATAGCATCGTTGGCTTTATCAATCAACGTAACTGGTAATCCGGAAATAGCTGGTTCACAGGGATCCTGAAAGCCGTCTTGATCAAGATCTTCCCAAACGTAATTGCCAATTTCAATGATGGCACCATTACACAGTACTTCTACACCCGTTAGGCGGACTACTTTGTTACCACTAAACACAGCTGCAAATTCTGTCTCTCCTGTTTCGATATCAAAATAGCGAACACCTAACTGACTAAGATCCATGGGATCTGTGAAACCCGCCAGCACTTCTCCGGTGCCTGGCAAAACGAAGACTCCTCCATTGAAAAGATAGGGGTGGGATACCATTCCTTGCTCATAAAACCATTTATTTCCCGGACCACCGGAATTGGTGTGGTTGATCGGGTCAGATGGAATACCTGTTCCAGGATGGATTCTTGCCTGAGAAGTATAAGGGCCACTGAGGCCGTTATTTTCTAAGGTGAAACTTCCATCTGGGTTTCGATAGGTACGCACAAAATAACCGGTATGGTTACGAACTGCGTTGTTGGTTATAAACTGGACGCGATTGACAACTCCAAAGAAAATAGAGCCTTCATCATCAAACTCCAGATCCATTATAAAAGGTTGGAAATGAGGTTGAAGTCCACTAGTAATAGAGACTTCTTCCCATTTGTTTTGATCCCAGTTTCTTTGCGCAAGCCCAAGACCACCAGCTTGAAAGGTATTAGGTTCAAAGGAGAAAACTTGCTCAAACTGCTCATTTTCTGGATCATAGCTTAGGACAATGGCCTCTAAGTCAGCGTCTACTCCAGCTGAAGCATCACAAACGCCGGCGATAAACAGTTTCCCTTGCTCTACTTTTAAGGCACTAGGTCTAAAAACGCCACCGGTACAATTAGTGATGCCGGTGGGAATCGTTATTTCTGATACGGTAGTTGGGGCGGTAGCGGGTAGTTGATCATAATCAACATCACTGATGTCTATTGCGAAGATGTTACCCGCTGCCATATTCACACCGTATAGCGTTTTGCCATCTACAGAAGTTGCAAGACCACCGATACCATATTGGCCGAAGCGCGTTGCTCCGGATACATTGATTCCTAAGTCACCAAGGTTGACTAAAACTTCGGAGGGAGTATTATTTCCCCCGGAGCGGTGATCAACGGCATAGATTACATCAATGCCATCGGGAGCAGTTGGGAATATTGTTTCGTTGGGAGATGCTAGTGTCGAAAGCAAAACGATGTTTTCTCCCCGCATCATAGTAATTCCCATCGGAATACCTACTTCGAAAGTTCGTAAATCTTGATTGTGAGGAGTAACCGTTGACCCTACGATACTTGACCTGCGGTCATTATAATAGTGCCAGGAAACAAGTGAAACAACATCGGTATTGTTTCTGGCACAGCCGGCCACAACCATCTGACCTTGAGGCCCAGGGCGGCAGAAACGCATTGGATCAAATACACCAAAGTCAGCATCACAGCTTGGAGCCGTTATCGTTTGTACATCTGTATTATTAACGTTTCCGTTTCTACTGGGAGACAGGTAATCTAAATCATTGGGAAAACTGAATTCGACCAAGTAGTCGGCTCCATCGGTCAAGCCTGTACATGACCAATTACCGTCGGAGTCTGTTGTTGTGTTGCACAAACGAGTACCATCACAATCAAAAACTTCAACTATAATTCCTTCCTGACCAACTTCTGTATTGTCGACCCCATTATCATTCATATCAAGAAAGGCGGTTCCGCCAATTTCACCGGCTGCGCCTCCGCAAGGTGGCATCATCGCTAGCGGAGCGGCGGACTCCTTATCCAAATTAGTATTGATAAAGAATAGGTTTGAGAGGCTTTCACCACTACTCAAATGAATTGCCCCAAACGACAAAATGCTCACCAGGCCGAGGCCCAGGAGCTTTGTTTTGGGGGACAGTTTCAATAAGGACTGTAGGCCGGTACGACCGAGGTTGTAGAAATTATTCATGTGATTACTGATTTGTTACAAAGACTTGCTGACATTCGTCGGCAGTGCGCACTGCTTTAGCGCTTAAGGCTCATTTTGCTCGCACTAGCGCTCTTCCGATAATTATTCGGATCGCAGTTTGAAGCTATTTGCGATTGCGATGGAAGATCTTATCGAGGGGCAGATCGAGAGTGAGAGCAGGAAGCACCGTGACTTTAAGGCACGAGGGTATCTTCAATAATAACGAAGCTTACTTCTCGATTTTGTAAGGGCGTGTACAACTTTTTCATGTGATCTTGATTTCATGTGATTAATACTAAAAAGACGCTACAAATATACTGGGCAAGGCAGGTAGAGCTGGAGACTAGAAGTCTAATTGAAGCACAGAAAGAAATTTAATTTTCAGTTCGTCAATAAAATATAAACAGCTAAAAATCAATACTTTAAACACCACTCTACCGCAACTGAAATGAGCGCATTTCGCATCCACCCCAAGCTTCTGCAAGGGCTTATCGAAGACATCTATAGAACTCCACGCCTACTAAGGTTTTGCGGGATCAAGCCAGGGCGGAAAGGCCCTTCATGCGTGGGTAGAACGGGAATCATCAGCCCGGCGATAGCGGCTCAGCGCGACGAGCTTGGCATCCAGCATATTGAGGGTCATCTCCCACAAGCGCTCGTAGGGGATGATTTCAATTTTGTGGAACTGCTTCGTATCGTTCACGTCAATGGCTTGCAGCTTTTTGAGAATGGGTTTGGCGTAGCGTAATGCAGCCTCGCGGTGAAAATTAGCTTTAGGCAGACAAAGCAAAAGCTTGATAAAATAGTACGAACGCATGGTACCTTCCTTAAATAAGTAGCGAGAACAGTACTTCGTGATCGCCTCCATGCGGTCAATAACCTCCCCGTATTTGCGCTTTTGGATGTAAAAAAGGATTTGCAAACTCAGGATGGCGATATTCATGCCGCGTTTGTCTTTGGAAAAGAGCGGGACATTGTTCAGAAAACGATTGATCCGGAAAGAGGTAAAGTTGGAATCATTGTCTTTGGGTAGCACCTCTCCCTGGTCTACGAGCAGATGAATGTAGGCCTGATAGAGCTGCCATATTTCGCGTACTTGCTCTGGGAGGTAGGCAAAGCGTTTGTGATTCACAGCCTCAGAGAAGACCTCGTAAGCCTGCTGGTGCTCAGCGGTATGCATGGCGAGCAAGAGCAAGTATTCCAGGTTTTTGAACCAGTTGAAGGAGCCAGACTCCAGGAGTTGCTGGCTTTGGCGAGCGGCCTGCTCCCCCTGCTGGAAATTGCCTTCTTGCAAGTAGGCAACCAGTTTGTGGTGCAGGCAGATCTGAATGGGCGTACTGGCGGTATACGGTTTGTTTTCAAAGTATGTAATAGTTTCATCGCATACGGGGATGGCTGAGCTGTAGTCGTTGATACAGGTATGATAGAACAGCCGGATCAAGGCCTGATAGAAATTGAACTTATAGGACAGGGCAGCACCTTGTTCCTCACCAAGTTCAGCCATCAGCATCTTACTCCGTTCGCGCAATTGATCATTGGAGGTGCTACCATTCTTAAAGGCTAAAATCAATTCGGTATAATACTCTTCCGCTTTATTCTCCAGGCGAGCCAGGTGCTGGTAGTGTTTACACCGATCGGCGTAAAACCGATAGCGTTCACGATCAAAGGAACGGGTGCCGTAGTGCAGTCGCAGTTGGCGGGCGGCTGATACCGAGAGTTCGGTGAGTTCGAAGCGGGCGGCACGACGGAATACCTTTTCCAGCATCTCGATAGCCACAGAGCGGCCGTTCTTGGCCAACAGCAACTGAGTGGCTGCAAATTCCTTTTGTAGTTCGTAATAAGCAGTTTGCCGATCCGTATGCCCTTGCTGGTATGCGTCTATGAAGAATAGCGTATTCAAAAGGCGTTCCTGCAACCGTTGCTTGAGATTATGATAAGCTGAGCGCGAATTGGCGCCGGGGAAAAGTAGTGCGAAGGCCTCCGCATCGGAATGTACTTCTTCCCCGCTGATCATCTGGTAGAAGCGTTGAATTTTCGAGCCATCATCCGCCTTCAGGTCCAACAGTTCAATTCGTTTGACCTTATTGCGGTTAACGATGTGCACTAACTCTTTAAGATGTTTCATGTGATCCGATTTAGAAGCGAGGCGGCCGGTACTTACTGGTCACCCTTACGTAACAAAATTGTAAAGGCATTCTGTGGAAACCTGCTATTGGTACGGCCCTACCTCCTATAAAGCTGTTCCCCCGAGCAGCATAAGTTGATGCCAGTACTATTTTGTCTCCCTCCGGTTCGATAATTGGCACAGGGATACAACATGAAAACCGTGTACTTTCATGCAACCTACAAGCACCTACTGTCATAGACAGGTAATCCTTGCAGGACGTAACCGTGAACCAAACTTTCGGGGACGCATAGCCTGATTTGAGCTTGGCGTGTACCAGGCAGGCACCCAACAGAATACCATTACTGTGTATTAAGGATAGAATAGGGATCGAGCGCTACGCTCTAGGTGTAAGGATGAGCTGTTCTTTCTTTCATGTGATCGATTTAAAAACTAAGGAGCGACTGGATCACACGATTTTCAAGTCTTTAGGGTAAAATTCACACCAAGTATACGGGATAAGCAGCAAACCCTTAGCAATCTCTTGTTGACAATGTGATAAAGGGAAGAAATACTGTGATAAGAGAGAATTGGAAATCGGAAGTTTAAAATAGGAAAGTAGCAAATTGGAGATCGAGAATCAGAAGATAGTCATTTCTACTTCTCAACCAACGCTCGCACGATCGCGATCGTTCCTCGAGGCGAATTGCTCTGGAATGTTAGGGTGGCAGCATTTTGCCGGGCCAATTCCCGGCAAAGATTAAGTCCTAAACCACTACCCTTCTCCCCAGAAGTACCACTACGACTGTAAAAGGAATGGGCAACAGCTTGTTGGGAGAGCATATGATCAGGCATTCCGATACCTTCATCCTTAATTTCCAGTCGCCAGCCTACCAAGTCCGTACCCGACAAAAAAACAATTTGAATGGTGCCACCTTCGAAGGAAAACTTTATGGCATTATCAAGTAGGTTACGGAGGAGAATCTTCAGCGCTTGCGAATCGAAACAAACCATAGCCTCTGGCGGAAAATCGGTAACGATTTTTATTGATTTGGCAGTAATTTTATCGGAGAGTTTTTGTAGCACTATACCCACCGTTGCCGGGAGGTGAAGCTCTTCGGTCTCCGGATCCATTTCGCCGGTCATCACTTGGCCCCAATTGAGCAAATTTTGCAGCATATCCTGAGTATCAACAGCGTAGCGGTCGAGCTGGTTACTCATTTTTTCCAAGTCTGCCAAGCGGTTCTTTCGCAACAAATAACTCGCTTTCTTACTCAGCCCAATTACTCCCATCAACGGTGCCCTTAACTCGTGGCCTAGTAGGCCAAAGAGCTTATCTTTAGCGGTACTGATCGTCTGCAATTCTTCGTTTTGAGCGGCAATAACTTCCTGGTCTTTTTTGATGATCGCTGTTCGCTCTTCAACCAATTGCTGCAGTTGCAGATTTTTCTGATGGATTTGGTACAAGCGATAGCGCAAAATCAACTGCACGATTCCGATAATTAGCCCAACTGCTAACAACATACTCCACCACGAGAGGTACCAGGGAAAACCAACATTAAGCGCTAAGTCGATTTGTACATCAAAGGAGGCACTTTCTTTTTTCATAACAGCCAATTGCACTAGCTGTCGGCCATACCTTAGCTGATTTAATACTATAGTACCCGTTTCCAGTTCGGTCCAACTGGGCTGGCGTTTACCGTCGACTACCCGATAGAAATAGCGAAGCTCGCTCGACGTAGGGGTTAGCCAATCAAAATCGATGCGGAGTTGCCGAGTCTCAGCTGGAAGTAGAAGGGCCTGCGTCAGCTGTAAATAAGCGGTATCTGGCACTTGGATCGAGGAGTCTCGCAAAACATAGCTGATGGAAGTGATTTGCATCTGGGGTGGGCCTTGCTCCATCGAAGTATTTGCAAAATCGGAAGGGTCGACGATCACCAGACCCTTGATACTGCCAAACGCTATCCGGCCATCAGCCAAATGCTCCCACGCCACGCGGTTGAACTCATTGCTTGGTAGGCCATCTGCTTCGGTGTAGCGCGTGACTTGCTGGGTGGCTGTATGATAGCGGAACAGGCCATTATCTGAAGGCAGCCAGTAACTCCCGTGACGATCAGGAACCAGTGCATGAAAGTTATTCTGCCACTCTGGATGAAATAAGGCCAAAGTATCCCAATCGTTTACATTTTTTTTCCACAGATAAATATCATCTCCGTTGGGCAATACCCAAATAGAATCTTCACCTACGGGAATGATCGCATTCAACGATCGCTCTGGACCGACTGAAAGACTGTCGATTATCTGCCGTGTTTTAGTATCTAGTAAATACCCGCCTCGGTCAGTTGCCAGCCAGAAGCGTCCAATTCCAGCCGCCGGTCCAACCCATCTAATGTTATGGCCTCGGAGTTTGGCAAAGGCAGCCGAATCCGGAGCGATCAGAAGATTTTGTTCAGGCAAGTATTGCCCCAAGCCGTTACCCATGCCCATCCAAAGGCGCTCGTCGGCGCCGTAAAAGGGAAGATAAGCCGGACTCTTATTTAAGGTCGGCGGGTCTGACCCCATAGTTCGGCTGGTCAGATTACTTGTACGCAGATCTAACTTATTAACCCCCCAGTTGTGTGTCCCCAGCCATAGCGTACTATCCGGAGCAGCAGCGATGCCAAAGGGTGTTGAAGAGTCAATTGAAATATTCGTAGAGATCACATCATCACCAGCAAACTCAATGAGCTCGACACCATTGTAGGTGGCTAATAATAATAATGAATCATTGATAGGATGAATATCACGAATACTGGTTGGGCTTTCAGTCTGCAAATAGCATTGAAATAATGGTTTTTGAAATTTGACTTGTTCAGCAAAGCGATGAAAGAAAAACCAATAATTTCCGTTCAGGTAACTGGCATACTCGATTCTTTCCGTAGTGGCTAAATACTCCTCTCTAGGGCCCAGTAATATGGTATCCAATTGCCCTGACGGTTGCGACTCCATCAGGAATAATTGATCGCCTTGTTGAAAACACCATTGATTTCGTCCGTCCTTCGCCAAATAGTGAAGTATACTTGAGGTGTGAAATATGGTGGAAGTTTCGCTCATTGGATGATACCAAATGTAGTCATGTCGGATTCCCTGGCCTCCCGATGCAGGCAGAAATAAGACATTATCGTCTTTTTTCAAACCATACACTGCTCTAGGTAGCAGTATTTGGTGGGATGTTTGCTGATCGGGATCAAACGAATAGAGGTTTCCATTGGAAAGGTAGAAGTACTTTTTCAGAGCCGAAAACCAGACAATTGTCCGCAGATTTGCGGCGGCGCCGGCGTCAAATAGCAGTTGAAATTGACCATCTTCCCATTCAAACACCAACTGCCAATTCAAAATAAGGAATAGCCGGCCCTCATCTTCTATTAGGCTCATTATCGCATCATGAGATTGGTACGCTGTTGGCAAAAAACTTGATAAGGAAATGGGGGGACTGATATTAGAGCCAGGGCCTAATATACGCAGTGATCCCTTTCTATAAACTAGTTCAATATTACTAGTGACCACTTGTGCATAGACCCAAATACGGCCTTGAGTGTCCGTTAGGGTTTGAAGAGTCTCTCCGTCACCAATACCGAAGAGCTCATTTGGATAACCCGTGAACTTGCGACCATCAAAACGGAAGAATTCATTGATGGAGGCTAACCAGTAAAAGCCAGATTGATCCTGAAACGCCTTGCGAATTGGAGAAGCCCCTAATAACTCTTGTTGGCCAAAGCTGCGGTTTTGAACCAATACCTCCTCTACCGTTTGAGCAAAAGAAAACGGGCCGAGCACAAGGAACGACAAGAGCCACAACAGCCTTTTTTTAATTCGCCTCACTACACATAGCATACGCTTTCAGGTTCAGGCTACCTGGCTAATTTACCCCAACTTGGGGAACTTCCGGAGTAATTCCGCTTTGAATCGTTGACTCATTGAGAATTCCTGCTCTGCCACAACCACAATGTTCTCTTGAACATTGATGCTGGTCAGGTGTAGTAGGTTGATCACATAGTTGCGATGAATACGCACAAATACCTCCGAGTGGATAACCTCTTGAAAGCGTTTAAGTGGCATGCGTTGAGTATAGCGTCGATCCAGGGTATGAAAATGGCAATAGTTACCAAAAGCTTCTAGAAGGTAGATATCTGCCAGGGCTACCTTTTCCAGTATCCCATCTTTACCCTTTAGCAAAACATATTGGTCTGCGGTAGCTCCCTCCTCTGGCCCACGTTGCTGGGCTTTAGCCATGGCCAGCTCTAGGGTACGCTTAAGCTGCTGGGTAGAAAATGGTTTTTGTAGATAGCTGGAGGGGTTTACTTTCAGCGCCATCTTAAATAACTCATCCCTTTTGAAGGCCGTCATAAAAACCACGGGGATTTGCTTTGCTTTAGCGAAATCCGCCAATATAATGCTAGCCTGTTCATCTTCCAAAACTACATCAACAAGCATAACATCGGGATCGAATGAGGAGAGCGCGTTCCTAACCTCTACAGCCGTGGTAAAATGTAATACTTCGGGATCATCAAAGGCTTCGTCGAGCATCATGTTTACCTCCAGGGCAAAAAGCTCATCGTCTTCGACAAGGATGATTTTGATCTTCTTTGGCATTTCTTATTAGGGGGTATTCTAAAGGTAAATTTAATAAACCTGCCTTCAACGCCCTACAATTTGTGATGGACGAGCTTTTTTGCGTGATAACGTCGACGCGTGCGCTAGTCAAGTATCTTCTATTGAATATGATAAGAGATAAGTAGACTTCTCCTGGCAACATGCTAGTCACCAAATGATAACTTTTGTCCTAGTGATGCCCATTAGCTGCCTACAATCAGGCTAGGTAGGGTGCGACTTTATTGCTTCGTCTAATCTAAGCTAAAGTCCAAGAAGGGGTACTTTTCCTGTAAAGCATCAATCCGTTGCTGTGTCTGTTTTCGGAAACGCCTGTAAGTGTTACTTTCCGGGTGTAAAGGGCGATGAAGCAGAGCCTCAACAATCCGCTGTACCTGCTGGCTTAAAGCCAGTGTCTGCTCACTCATAAAAGCGCCAGCAAATCGTTCCGTTATCACTTCAATAGCCAGCATGCTGGGGTGGAGCAGATCATCCGCATAAAAGCGATAGTCCCGCAATTCATCCAGTAGAATCTCGTAGGAAGGGAAGTAATGCACAAAATCTAGCTCGGCACAGAGGGTTTCTTGAGTCAGCAATAGGCGAGCTTTGCTGCGCTGGTTTTCCAGTAGTCCATCCCGTAAATGCCGGACTGGGCTAACGGTAATGATTACCTGGAGCTTGGGGTTAACTTGCTTTAAGTCCCGCAATACTGTAGTGAGGGCCTGCACCATTTCGGGTACTTCTGCTACCTGCTTCTCAAAGCTGTTTGCCGGTTGCTTGTGGCAATTGTTGACCCACTGGGTGGTGCTTCGTAATTGATAGCCATAGGCCGTACCCAGGGTTAGAATTAGAACATCCAGTTGACGAACGGCTTGTGCACCAGCTCGGTGTTGTTGCCGTAAGGATTCCGCGGCTTGGGTAGCATCTGATTGTGCATAGCGGCTGTGAAAATCGTAATGCCGCCAAAGGCCTTGTTGTTCGAACAGGTCATCCACATTCGGCCGTTGATCATCCAATAACTGGCGTAATAGCCGTGCCATTACCAACGGGTGGTACACTATACCAAAGGGGTTCAGTAAATGCTGGAATTTGCAGCGCTCTAAATAGCCCCCCATATGCTCCGCGAAGCAGGAACCCATACTTAGAACCTGCTGCTGGTGAGCAATCTGAAAGGGATAATCCGGAATGGGAACGAGTGTAGACAATTTGGCCATCACCCCTTCAATTCCGCCAACACATCCTTGTTACCACGTACCGTATCACCAATTTTCACTTTTACCTCCGCATCAAGGGGCAGAAAAACATCCACCCGTGAGCCAAATGTTATGAAACCAAACTCTTCGCCCTGTACCAGGCGCTGACCGGCTTCTACGTAGGTCCGGATACGTCGAGCAGCAGCACCAGCAATTTGACGCAAGAGAATCTCTGCCTTTCCATTGTCAACCACGAGGGTAGAACGCTCATTCTCCGTGCTTGATTTCGGATGCCAGGCTACTAGGTATTTTCCGGGGTGGTATTTGTAGTACTTTACCTCTCCGCCGAAGGGCGTACGATTGACGTGTACATTAAGCGGTGACATGAAAATGCTAATCTGCAAGCGCTTTTCCTTGAAATACTCCGTTTCCTCTGCTTCCTCAATCACCACTACCCTACCATCGGCGGGTACGTATACCAGGTTGTCATCCTGTTCGGGGATGGACCGAGTTGGATTACGAAAAAACTGGAGAAACAAAAGGTAAAGTACTAAACAGGCAATCTGTGTTAGCATAGCCCAAGTACCGGGCCAGAAGAGGTGAGAAAGGATGGCAATTCCTCCCAGTACTAATAGTGAAACAGAGAGAATGAATCTTCCTTCTTTATGAATCATATATGATTATTAATATGATGCAAAAATTTACTTAGCGAATCCACAACAAATAAGCGGCAACAAAGGGTAGGCAAAAAATAAAACCGTCAAAACGATCCAGCAGCCCACCGTGGCCAGGCAACAAACTACCGCTGTCTTTCATCGAGAAGCTGCGTTTAAGCATACTTTCAACCAGATCACCTAGCGAGGCAAAAATACTGACAATCAAAGCGAGAATCAACCAATCAAACAGCTCAAGTTCATTAACGGTGAGGTACAAAACAAAAGCCGTTAGGAAAGTGACGACGACTCCACCCACCGAGCCTTCCCAGGTTTTCTTGGGTGACACCCGAGGCAGCAGTGGAGTTTTGCCCCAACGCGAACCTACTAAGTAGGCCCCCGTATCGTTCATCCAGGTCAACACCAGAATTCCAAAGACCGTATTGGCATAAAAATATTCGCCGTTAAAAGCAACAAAATCCAGTAGCGCAAAGGGTACACCGATGTAGATAATGCCCAGCATCATAAAGGCAATATTCTCGAAGGGGTGCTCCGACTTGGTAAACATCTCGTAAACGAAAGTCAAAAAGATAAAGGGTGAAAATAGCAAGGCAGTAAGCAGTACAAAGGACTGGGGATCACCCACAAAGCCCAATTTCGCTAAAGCACTTACCACTACAGGTAGTAGCCCCATAATCATGCCAATCACCTTACGTACCCTGTCGTGACGAGAATCTCGCGCCAGCACAATGCTCAGATATTCCCATAGACACAGCCCGGTGATCAAAGCAAATAGCAATACAAAGCTGTATGGCCCGCCGAATAAACCGGCAATCATTACTACTACAAATATAATCGCTGTCACCCCACGCCTTAACAATCCCTGCATAGACTTTAGTTCTCCCAACAGATTGATGATGCGCAAAAATACCATTTTGTGTACGTCAAAAATTAATTTCCCCCGTTTAGTTCGAGTGCTTGACTCGAATAAACGCATTATCAGGTAGTTATACCTTTACCAAAAGCAGTACGAGGGAAGTAATTTTTCGACAAATTCTGGCTTAGCTGGACTTTCGGCATTTACGCAGCAGCCAAAAGCAGAGCTTGCTCAAGGTAGCGTATTCTTTGTTTTAATTT
>JBCBEC010000038.1:0-70911 GCA_038528965.1 Bacteroidota bacterium
TATTAGGTTAGCCAATATACTATTGGGACTTTTGGTCAAAGCCTTTGTAGCACTCCACTTGGCTCGGTAGAGTACCGCGTGATATTTATCAAAGCTCTTTTCATCCTTGAGTCCGACTGTCCGCAAAACATTGCAAACAGTTCGGCTCCCCGGACAAAGTATCGCACCAAGTATAAGCAATTGGGCTTTTTCCCATGTCGGCTTGGTGAATACACTTCTAAATGCTGATATTTGATTACTGAACTCTGGTGGTAGTTGTAGCATAATTGAAGGGGTCGAATACTTCAAATATACTCTTGCCCCAGAGTTCTTTCAATTTCAGCAAAATGCCGAAAGTCCAGCTTAGAGCATGTTTGGGAATTTAATTTGGGAAAGAAATGCATGCTTCCTGATTATCAAGGATTTGTAAACCTGGCGTCAGGCTAAAAACTTCATTTGGCCCGCCAAACTCAGTTTTGACCCTTTAGACAGAACTACAAATCGTTGATAATCAGTTCGCAAAATTCCCAAACAAGCTCTTAATTGGCACTAGGATAACGAATATTGAAGTTAGCCGAGCAGATGCGGAAGGAGATCGAGTTTGTAAAAAATGCTAATTTCTTTCTCATCGAAGCGTCAGATTGGTGTTTTTTCTGTGGCCGAACCTGAATTCGTTGATGAAGGAGCCATCGAAGTAAATTTGGATTTTGCTCCGGATTGGACAGTTGTGGTTTTCGATAAGGAGATTATAGCTGATGGTATTAATCGAGTGTGATATTCCCTGTGCTCGGCACCCATTTTAACCCTAATTCCCTCGTCCGACGCGCTCCTCCGCCATGCTCCTACGCTGTCCGCGAGCGCTAGAGCTACTCAGCGGAGGCGCTAGCCAGCTTTGGCGCAAGCGTAAGGCTACGGCCGCCGGTGGAAGCTTTAGCGTAGTCGGATCATTCTAACTCTAATTCTTATTCTAACTCTAATTTAACCCCTAGTCTTCCCGCCCAAACAACCGATCCACCTCCTCCTGCCCCGGATGCGGTGCCCGGGTAATCACCTGATGATCATGACTGAGCCCTCGCTTAAGGTGCCGAAAAGAAGGAGATACGTTAGAGTCTTCGTAGCGCGGATCATCCAACATAGGGAGCTTGGCCATCTTCTTGATCTCTAGGTAGGGGTAACCAAATTCTACAATGATCTTGCCGTACATCAGGTAACAACCAGCTCCCTGGAAGGGAAAAGCTTTGAGTTGTTGGGGAAAGTGGACGGTATCAAAGAGCTGTCCTTCAGCATCGATCCAGGTGCCGTAGTTCATCATACCTTTCAGTGTGGGGACGTCTTTGATACAAATCAGGTAACCAACGATACGAATGTACTTTCCTTCGTGTCCCAAAAAATGGCGTACTAAAACGGAGCCCCGAAAACTGGTTTTCAGGAGATCAAAGGGGGAGTAGGTAACCATGAAGCCCAGGTGTTCCAACTCGTCGAAAGCGTGTTCCAGGTCAGTACTATCCAAGCGAGGGAGATGCAGCGGCTTGCGCGGAGCTTCAAATAGGGCCATTTGTTGTTTAGGTTGGAGGCGCTTGTTGAGCATATGTGCATCGATGAGGAGGTGCTGTTTGGACCTACCGGTAAAGCGGAAAGCTTGTAGGAAGATGAGCGTTTGCACGGCCTCGAGGCCAATAGCCGTGCGTTTTAAGAAGTTTTCTAAGGATTGGTATGGACCACGCACTTGCCGCTCTCGTACTATGGTTTCAGCCGTTCTTTGCCCTAAGCCTTTCACATGCTGAAGCCCTAGATAGACCTGCTTACCCGCTAGGGTAGTCGTTACTAAAGAGTGGTTGACACAAGGCAGTTCAATCTGCCCACCGGCCATACGTGCCTCGTGTATGTAGACTTCGGTGCGGTAGAAGCCGCCAAAGTTGTTGATGACGGCCACGCAAAATTCAAGTGGATAGTAAACCTTGAGGTAAAGGCTCTGGTAACTTTCCACCGCATAGGAGGCCGAATGGGCTTTGCAAAAGGAGTAGCCCGCAAAAGACTCAATCTGGCGGTACACCTCTTTAACTAGGGTAGGGGAGTAGCCCTTAGCATGACAGTTGTCAAAGAATTGCTTTTTAATTTCCTGTAAGCGCTGGGTGGATTCTTTCTTTCCCATCATCAGGCGCCTTAAAATATCAGCATCGGCTAGGCTCAGGCCACCAAAGTGGTGGGCTATCTTGAGTACATCCTCCTGGTAGACCATTACACCGTAAGTCTCCCCCAGGTGCTCGGCAAAAACAGGGTGTGGGTATTCAAAACTCCCGGGATGATTGTGTCGGCGTACGTACTCGCGCAGCATGCCTGATTGGGCTACTCCGGGACGAATGACGGAGGAGGCGGCTACCAGTGTCTCGTAGTCTTTACAGTTCAGTCGGCGCAGTAAACCCCGCATAGCCGGGCTTTCGATGTAAAAGCAACCCAGCGTTTTCCCAATGCGTAGGTAGTCGTTGACCTGCTCGTCACGCTTACATTTGTCTATCGCAAAGATGTCTACGTCTACACCACGGTTTTCCTTAACCAGTTGTACACAGTCGTAGATATGCCCGATGCCACGCTGGCTGAGGATATCCAGTTTTTCAAACCCAATCCGTTCACCGATGTACATGTCAAACTGGGCCGTTTGGAAACCCTTAGGTGGCATCTCCAAGGCAGTGTAGTAAGTAAGTGGCTTTTCGCTGATGAGGATACCACAGGAATGCAGCGAACGCATATTGGGAAACCCCTTTAGCCGTAAGGCATATCGATGAATAAGTTGGACAACCTGGTCTTTCTGATGCTGGTCAACGGGCTTGCGCGTCAATTGGTCAATCTCGCGTTTGGCTAAGCCAAATACCTTACCTAATTCTCGGAAGGTGCTACGGTATTTAAAGGTACCAATGGTGCCAATGAAGGCCGTTCGTTCCGTACTGAAGCGCTTGAAGGTATAATCCAGAATCTCATCGCGTTCTTTCCAGCTCCAGTCAATATCAAAGTCGGGCGGACTGATACGGGAAGGGTTGAGAAAACGCTCAAA
Source organism: Bacteroidota bacterium (assembly GCA_038528965.1). Classification (GTDB taxonomy): domain Bacteria; phylum Bacteroidota; class Bacteroidia; order Chitinophagales; family Saprospiraceae; genus Lewinella. Next base: position 3,029 of record JBCBEC010000038.1, read on the forward strand.
ATAGAGGTTAAGTTCTAGTGGACACACATCACTGATACCGAGGCAGTAGCTCACAATACTGTTGGCGCCACTACCGCGCCCCACATGATAAAAACCTCGGCTCTTGCTGTAGCGAATGACATCCCAGGTAATGAGGAAATAACCGGTGAAATGGAGCTTGTCAATGATGGCCAGTTCTTTCTCTACTCGTTGCCGCGCAGTCGTATGGTTTTTTCCATAACGCTTTTCCAAACCTGCATAAGCCAGGTTTTCTAAAAGAAGCTTGTCGCTATATCGACTACCCGTATAAGTCTGTTTGTTTTTGGGTTGATTAAAATCAAAATCGAAATTACAATCTGCAATAAACTGCTGATTGTTAAGGATAAGCTGTGGATAATTTTGGTAGATTTTTAAGGCTTGATCTGCAGAAAGTAAACACTCATTACTCGTGGCATACCCAAACTGCTGCACTTTGGAGAAGAGCGTATTGTTTTCAATAGATCGCAATACCAGATGAAAGTGATGATCTGCCTCCTGGCGAAAACTGACACTGGGCAAGGCCACGCAGTAACGCAGGCTACGCCGGTTGAGGCGGTGCAATTGATTGACTTGTTCGGGGCGGATACCGTAGAATTCATTATCCCGCAGTTTGCGCTCTTTCCCCGGTTGCCATGGGTAAACGATGTAGGCTTGCTGAAAAGCTGGTGCCGTTTCCGGTAGGGGAAACTTATTGATATTGTGGTAGGACAAAAATGCATTCAATTCTCGCAGCCCCTCTGCATTACGTGCGTAGCCAATGTAGCGGAGTTCATTGCTCCGGTTTACCCGAAACTCTATCCCAATAATCGCTTTCACATCCCTTTGAATACAGGCCCAGAGAAAGTCATAAATGCCTGTGACGGTATTGATATCCGTCAACCCAATAGCCTCGTGCCCCAGATCAGCCGCTTCTTGTACCAATTCTTCTGGACTAAGGGTGCCATAACGCAGGCTATGCCAACTTTTGCAGTTGAGTAACATAGCTAAGGGTTGGTTTTTTGCTCATTGGGGGAGGGGAGGTTTACGGCTCTTTGAATGGCACTTTTACCAAACTTCCTACGTACCTCATCCAGTGCGTTATTGAGTGCGGTTTGTTCTCCCGTATCTTCAAAGAGGTCCATCTGCACATAGCCCTGTACCAAACCGGAAAGCTTAACGCCCACCAGGCGGATAAGCATGCGACGTTCGTACAACTGACCAAACAGCTCATGCACTACTCGAATGAGCTGTTGGTCATTGGCCGTGTAAGGAATACGGCGCTGCTTGCTGTGCGTATCAAAGTTGGTATAGCGCAACTTGACACTTACCACGGATGCGAGTCTACCACTTTGCCGGAGTTCATAGGCCAATCCCTCGGTGAGTTTGAGCAGCTGAGCACGCAGGTAGATGATATCAATGGTGTCTTGGGTGAAAGTGCGTTCGGCAGAGATGGATTTCTTTTCATTGTAAGGGACAATGGGGCGTTCGTCAATACCATTGGCGCGCTCCCAGATGGTGCGGCCGTTTTTCCCCAGTAGGTTTACCATAAATGCTACTGGCATTTCTGCCAGGGTACGAATGCGGCGAATACCCGAACGCGAAAGGATGCGGAAGGTCTGCTTACCGATCTGGGGAATTTTACTCACCGATAAAGGGTTGAGAAAAGGGCGTACTTCCGGTAGAGGCACTTCTAACTGGGCGCGTGGTTTTCCTTCGTTAGTCGCCATCTTGGCCACCGTTTTATTAATGGATAATCCAAAACTGATATCCAGGCCCGATTCGCGATAAATGGCCTGTTCCAGCTCCTGAGCCCATTGGTAGGAGGCATAGAAGGTATCCATTCCCGTCATGTCGATATAGAACTCATCAATAGAGGCTTTCTCGAAAGCCGGAGAAAGTTCCCGGATGATAGTTGTGACCAGATGCGAGTAATTGGAGTACATATCCATATCGCCCCGAATAACCAAGGCTTCCGGGCAACGCTGAAGCGCATAACGGATAGGCATAGCCGAACGTACGCCGAAGTGCCGTGCCTCGTAAGAACAGGAAGCGACTACACCGCGATCCGACTTACCTCCTACGATAATGGGCTTACCTCGCAAGCGGTTATCCCGTAAGATCTCACAAGCCACGAAAAAACAGTCCAAGTCTAAATGAATAATGCTCCGGTTCATGCCTCCAGCTGGGTAAATGCGTTATAGATAGCCGCTGCTGCCGCTTGTTGAAAGGAATGGAACCCTCGCGCCTGATGACGCAATTGGCTCGCTTGGTAGGTTTCGTAGTACCAATCCTGACGGTTAGGGAGCTTGAACTGAACGACCTTAACATCACAGGCCTGCGTATGCAGATACGCGAGAATGGTGGGTGGATGAGTAAGCTTTTGCTGCCACTGTCCAGGGTAGCGATCTTGGAGATAAAGTAGGCACGCAGCGACGGCCCTAGGAGCATCCTCGCGGAGCTCCATCCAGAGTTGTTCGTTCATTCTTTATGGCTGATTCTTCCTCGCGTACCCCTTCTGCTGCTGAATCAGTGGTGGGTGGGCTGTGCTTCTATATGGCACAGCAATTATTGAGGGGCAAGATAGTTTTATTTCTAAAATGTTTAATAATTAAATTTGTTAAAAATTTTGTTTAATTATTCTTTTGCTGTATTATTGTAATCAGCATATGCTGAGAGAGCGTATTGCACACCAACACTCAGGTTGACTAACTGTATACAACTATTTCCTTCACGAACGCCTGAGTTTTTCTTTTTACATAGACTGTTGTTGGGATGCTTCCTGGAGCATGTGGGATTGGTATATGTACTGTTCTCATGGGCTCCGAGGGTGGGGGAGCTGTATACCTAACAGCAGGTAGTACCTCGGTTGGCCGGAGTTGAGGGTGGGAACCCACCCACATTTTGTGGGTGGTCTATCGATTTTACGCATTCTACTACTGCCCGAACATTCTTCTTTTATGATAGACTCTTATTGAAAAGCTTTGCAGCGGAGGTAAGGAGCATGTAAGCTTTACTTGCTTTTAGCTGTGCACCGTCGACCAAGTGCCTTGCTCTTTCGTCAAAGCTGTACTACAGTGTAGAGACATGACGACCGTTGTTGGAATCTACCCAATTGTGGGCGATGTTGGGCCCAGTTTACTCCAGTCTAATTAAATGGTAAGACAAACAGATCGAACCAGCCGAATGATAGGGCACTCTTCAATCATTAGAGGGGCATAGGTTTATCTACAACCTACTGCTTAACCACCTTTACCACTTCCTGCTCTTTATCACTTTTGTGCTGTAAAAAGTATACTCCAGCCGGTAAATCATTAGTAGGTATGGTTACCGTAGATCCAGAAATTAGTATTTGCCTTTTTACAAGCCGCCCTAAATAGTCATACAAGTTCAAGTAATGAGTAGATGATGATTCTGAGAAGTTGATATTAAGCTGATCCGTAAGCGGATTGGGAAAAACCTGTAACTGAGAACTAGAGCGCTCTTCTACCGATGATACAGGACTCCCAGGATAGAGTTGTACTAAGCGTTGATTGGTATTGAAAATAATCGATTGGTCCTCTAGGATGATATTTGCATTACCAGGATCATCAAAAAAAGATTCCTCTCCGAGTAGGAAACGCTTATTGGTCTCTCCCGTGTTCCAATCAATCCCGTAGTAATAGTAATTACAATCGTCTTCTAGGCCCGAGCCATAGATCAGGTTGTCTGGCCGACTGTACATTAATACATTATTCAAATTGATATCAGAGCGATGCCATTGTAAATTCATTTCGTTGGCTGCTGGGTCCCATTCGAGTTTATAAATGCCTTTGGCTGCCGGACAGTCCTGACCGGTAAAACCGTTGTACTGTCCACAAGCAATTCCGTAGCCATAGGCAACTGGGCTATTCTCTACGGCAGCAAAAGTATTATTGATGGGACTAGAACCTGGAAGTGGCACAATAGCTGCTACCCGCAAATCTTGACCACCTATGCCATCCCAATCCGCAGGTATTTCATCTCGCCAGAAAGTGATTAACTCTGCTGGAGATTGACTATTGACAACACAAACCAAGCGATCATCATCAGTGCCTAATAGGGTAGGGGTTGTGCCTACTCCCTGCAAACCATTGCCACCAAAGTCCATTGCTACAGACCATTCCTGGGTGATATTATTGTCACTTACATCTAGCTTTATCATCCGTTGAGTGGTGACGGTATACACCCCATCGGTTTCATCCGAGGCATAATCATTATGGAAGGCCGTTTCTCCTTGGCCAAAAATGGATTCGCTGGGAGCTAAATCCAGCTGAAAAGTATCCAAGAGTTCTAGCGTAGGACTAAGTAGGCCGAAATAGCCGTCATCAGCAGCAAACATGATGTTGCCATTGTGCAACCGGTTGAATTTTACCGCTTGGCCGATTGAACTAGGTATAAGTACTTCCTGGACTAATACAATATCTGAAAAGGGATCATTAATATCCGCTTCTGTGAAGACTAGAAGCTTATCATCATCACTGGTTAGCACTTTATGATCAGGTAACATGATGAAAGACCAACTACGATCAGTAGGATTTAAATCAATGCGGTAGTCATCAATAATAGTAAGGCCTGCTTCTTCTGAAATAGCTTTCCATATGTGTGTACTGGAACATCCCCAAACAGTTCTGGAACCATCTGGATAAGATTCTGAGACTTGTAACCAGGGAGATACACGCTCGTTTGGCGTGGTGGCCAGACGAATATCGATACTCTCGAATTCGAGTAGAGCTGGATAGTTACTGTATCCCTGTCGGTAGTTATTTTGGTGGGCCAAAGGGAAGGGCGAGTCAATAAGAAAGGGGTTGACGGGGGGCTCTTGACCGAAAACTATTCCAGATGTTAGTATGAAAGTAACAATCCAAAGGAATTTACTAATGCAGTTATTCATCTTACCATTTTGGGCAAAATTAGGACTGCCAAGAATGCATGAAATTAACAGCTGTTAATCGGTTGTCAGTTTTTTCAACAAACGGGAGAAGGATACGGGAGTAATTCCAATAAAATCAGCTACGTATTTGTGCGGAATGGTCTCTATTAGTTCTTTCCTGTGCTGCAAGAGAAATCGCATTCGCTCCTCTGGCTTAAGACTAATGAGATTTTCTACTCTTTCCATTAATGCATCGAGATGATTGACGGTATTGAGAAAATAGAATTGGAAAATCCGTTCGTTTTGTGGGCATAGCATTAACAGTGCTGGGAGCGGGATTTCAATAATTTCGGTTGTGATGATCGCTTGAGAAAAGTAGACTTTCTTGTGTTGCTTATGAGCAGCCCCTGGTGTTACTATTGTTGTCCCCGCTGTTTTTAGAATGGTCGTAACCTCTTTGCCTTTCTCGTTGATATAAAATGCCCGAATTGCACCCTTTACCAGAAAAGCAACTTTGTAATGGTTTTGGCCATCCTGCCAAAACTCTTTCTTCTTCAGTGTTCTAATGCTGCTATGTACCTTGATTTTCTCAAGATCTTGATTGGAGAGAAAAGGGAAGTGACTGCGAAAAACCTGATAGCTATTCTCCATTATTCAACTTTTATCCACCTTGTTTTAGGAGAAGTATGCAAAATTAAGACAGTGTATTCAATATTGAGGTTTAATAATGTTGGGTTCTTAGACTTTTTTCGTGGGGGCTACCCAAAGGGTCGCTACGTTGCGCAGCTCGCTATTCGCTCGGCCCCAAGGGGCTGGTGGCCAAAAGCCACCACTGCTCCACATCGCTAGCCCAGTTCAACCACGAGATTTGTCTGAGAACCTAATGTTGTAGTTGTTTTCGGGTAGGTCTTCCCCCATGAAATTTCCCAACACGCTCGTAGCTCTCCTTCCTATTACTCGTACCGCGTCAGCATGAGGTGCGAAGAGTTGTTGCAGTAGCTAAACCTTCTCCAAAGCTCAGCTAGTTATCGAATGTGCAGCGGCTGCCTCATCTCTATCGGCCTATAGTGGGTAAAATAAATCATTGGGGCTTCTTTCCCGAAACCCCAATGATGATGAAGCAATTGCTTTGAATTATGTACTTGACTATTAAAGCTCTTGATACATAAACTTCTTCGCCTCAGCGCCAGTAGCGAGTAATACACCACCCGAGGCGTAGGCAGCTACTGAGAATCCACCCGCAGGTAGATTAGCAACAGTAAACCTTTCGTTTACTCCCATAGTACTGGCAGTGGCTTGAATTCTACCATGTCGCGAGTGATCGATAGTCACATACTTGCCGCTACTAGCCTGCAGTGCAATTTGGCCGTCGCCAGCATCAATTACACGGAAACGTTCTGCGTTTGATTGGCTGTTTTCATTTACAGAAAGCATGGACTCCGAGGCAATGGTGATGAAGCGAGTGTTATCACCTTGCATCACGATCGTACTACCTATAGGAAGCGCGGAAGACACTTGGTAGGTAAACTTCTTTGGAGTATCTGAATTGGCTAATAGGAACCCTCCTGATGCGTAAGCAGGGATAATGTATTGGCCTTTCTATGCTCAATTATTTCTCTTCCGTTGGTATATGCCAGACATCTCGTTCCAAATCAACCTGCCCCTTCATTTCTTCCTGGATTACCCGATCAATAATGGCGATTCCTTTCTTCGCCATGCTCTCAAAAGTGTCTACACCATTATTGGCGAATCCAATTCTCGTTCGATGAATGTAGTAGCGATTGGAGAAGGTTCGCCCAAAGGCTTTTTCTATTCCTGCCTTACCCAGTATAAACCCCAGCAGCCCGCCCCAGGTAGCGGTAGGATTGTCAGAGTCCCAGCCAGCCAGTGCGCCTATTTTGATCGTTTCTTTTAGATCGCCCTCACCGTAGAACAGGCTCACCAAACTGGCCGCAAAGTTGATGCCAGCGGCAAAGCAGCCATTGCAGTAGAGGTTGCGGGAAGTGAGTTCATAGCCATCCTGTTCGTTCACTTGATAGCGGATATAAACTGAATCGCGCGCCTGCTCCCATGTAATACCCGATTGGTATAATGACCATACAAAGGCATACATCTTAGCAGCATAAGAATTTTCCGGTAAGTAGCTTTTACTTTGCTCCGCCATCCAAAATACACGCTCTTTCATGGAGTCTTGCTCATCCGTAGCAGCAGCTAGTGAAAACATGGATACATAGAATTGAGAGATCCATTCGCTGTTCTGACGAGCTACGTTTTGAATGGGGAGTTGAGCCATTTTTAGGGCAATGTCAGGACGAGTTGGGGCCAATAGGCCAAAGATTTCTGTGGTCAACTGCGCATCGATCATTTCGTATTCCGGATTGTTTTCCGGATCACCGGTAGCCGGTGGAACCATGCCTGTTTGCATCAGGTCAAAGGCTTTCTGGTTAGCCACCCAGAGGTAATTCTCTTCTTCCGCCCGAATGTGCTTTAGCCAGCCGTCGCGGATTTGCTCACCGCTTAACATTGTCGTTTGGTTTTGCGATAGCAATTCCTGATAGATGTATTCAATATCCGTATCATCATCCGCACCCCAGATGCTATCTGGTCCAATGAAGACAAAATCAATAGTAGGAGAAATGTCACTTGGAGTGCCTTCACTCCAGATGTTAGGCTGGTCGGGTTTACCCCAATCTACTCGCGTGTAGAAATCACCAGTTTGAATCTCCCCGATGTTTCCAATCTTGTCCATCTCCGTTACTAAGCCTGTCCAGTTAGCGATGCAGGTACCCAGCCAGAAACCGTAGAGTCGGTTGGCGTATTGGTCCCGGTTGATGATTTGTTCCCTTGGCGTATCCTTTACTTCTTCAACTCCTTTCTGAGATGGGGCACACGCGATCAGCAACTGACTGAAAAGAACGATTATGCTAATCTTCACTATCTTGATCATGCCGAGTATGGTGTTAGAATATTAAGTCTCCTGTAGTGGAGTAAAATCGGGAAAAGAGCTTGTACTTCCTAGTTCCCCAAGACCAGTCACCAAAATTGATCAGCATGAAGCAAAAGCAACCCTCCATGGTCCCCGATAATCAGCATAAGGACATTCCCGGGAATCCCTCTACCGCTAAAAGTAGTACGGTGAGCTTGCGTGAGCATGCTACGCCTGATTCACTTCGAGTACTGACAATGGAGCAGTGGCAGTTTTGGCGTAATAATGGGTATGTGGTGATCAAGAACGCGGTTCCTCGTGAACAAGCCGAAGCGACGGCAGCTTTCCTTTGGGAGTTTGAAGAGAAAGACCCCGCAGATTCTACCACTTGGTACACTGCTCCCCGGGCAGAGATGCAGATGAAAGAACTGGCCGGCACGGGCATGGTAGAGGTATACAACAATCAGCACCTTTGGAACAACCGCCAGATGCAGCGCGTGTATGATGCCTTCGTAGACATTTGGGGAACGGAAAAACTGTGGGTGACGATAGATCGAGCTAACCTCAACTTTCCCATGCGCCCCGGCCACGAGTACAAAGGCTTCATCCACTGGGATTATGATCCAGATACCAAGCCACAAAATGTGCAAGGGGTAATAGCGCTTTCCGACCAAACGGATGAGAATATGGGCGGTTTCCAATGCATTCCCTGGCTGTTTAAGCACTACGACGAGTGGAAACTGACCCAACCCGAAGATCGCAATCATTTCCAACCGGATACCACTGGCCTAGAGGACAAAATTGTTAAAGTACCTCTGGAGGCGGGTGATCTTCTCATTTTCAATAGTATGGAACCCCACGGCATTCGCCCCAATCATTCGGAGCAGAGTGTACGTATCGCTCAGTATGTGTCTATGATGCCGGCTCAGGAGGAAAACGAGGCTTTGCGCCAATGGCGTGTCAATTCCTGGAAAAACCGCATAGCTCCGGAAGGTTACGCTTTTCCCGGCGATCCTCGTAATTGGGAACAGACCAGGTATGAAACCGCAGCACTTTCGGAGCTAGGCGAAAAATTGCTAGGGCTGAAACAGTGGTAAACGCTGCTAGAAGCGGTTCATCATAAACGCTTCGATGACGGTGGCCATTTCTTCTGCTGTTTTCAGTAAACGAAGATAAGAGTGGGCTTTATCTCCTTCCTGACTCCAGGTGTTACCACCCGTTTCATCCGGTAAGCAATAGCCTCCACTCACTTTTTTCCAATAACGCCCCTCACCATTGCGCACTGCGTACAGTACGGCGGTTTGATCAAAGGTTGAGTTGTCTAGAATGCGCCCATTAAACTCGCGTTCAAACCAGGGGGCGAATTCGGTGAAATGCAGGAAACCTACGTAGAGTGGTGTGTCCTTATTCAATTCATTGAAGACTTCCCCAGTTTTAATAGGTTGGCCTACCTCAAATCCGGAAAAGACGATAGGAACCGGTATTTGCGCCAAAACCTGTTGGGTGACGCCTGGCATGTCGCCATCAAAGTTCCACTCCTTTTCTCCACTGGGAAATTGACCACCCATAATGACAAACTCTTTGACTTTCTGTCGTACTAAGGCTTGTCCGGTTAGGGGAGAAATATCGTCCGGTTCTGACTCCAGTAAGTACAAGATATTCGCCAATGGCCCAACAGTTACAATGACAATTTCTCCATCTTCTGCTCCGCTCAATAGTTGCCGGTAGAGGGTAGTCGTTTCGGGCACATTTTTCCAGCTACGTTCGTGAGGGAAATGGTCGGCTATGACTTTGCTGTGGTTCCAGTCTACATAAGTATGTTCACCTTGCCGACTTCCAATGGGAATATTAGGGTGCCCGTAGAAGCGGTTAACGGCATCAATAGCGGAGACGGCGTACTCTTCCAGGTTCCAACACATGACGGCCATGAGCTCGCATTCTTCACGATCCACAAAGTGGTGTAACATGGCCAGTGCGCCCAGATCATCGGCATCGCCACCGAAGTCGGTATCGTAAATCAACTTTACTTGCCCTGATAAAAGGCCTGGAAGTAAGCAAATGCTTAAGACAAACAGACGAATTTCGTTTTTCATAGCAAAGAAGTTAAGTGGATGAAAGTGGAGCTACCGAAGATCGCTCAATCAGCGAAGGAGGAAACAACTGATTATCTACGGAGCGGCCTGCAATAAGCTCCAGAAGCATTGCTGTAGCTCGTTGGCCTATGGTGTCAATAGGTTGTTGTATGGTGGTGATAGGTGGATTGGTCAGTTTGAGGTAGGGCTGTTCATCAAAGCAAATCAAAGAGAAGTCCTCCGGTACGCGTAAGCCCGCATCTCTGGCTGCTTCTAAAATGCCGATGGCAATCTGGCTACTCAGCGCAAAGACCGCAGTAAAGGGCACTTTCTGCTGGAGTAATTGCTGAAAACTCCGATAACCATTGGCAATGCTAAACTCATCACCACTCACTGGCGCGGCCTCATATCCTGCCTGCTGCATGGCTGCCTGAAAGCCTCGCACCCGTTCCTGGCTAGAAATGGTGTGCTCAAGGCCTTGTATACAGACGATCTGCTGGTGCCCCTTTTCTAGCAAATACTGCGTAGCCATTTGCGCACCGAGTTTATTGTCGGTGGCAGCATAAGGAACAGGATGATCGGGGAAATAGCGATCAATGAATACCATCGGTCGACCTATGGCTGCTTGAAAGTGGCCTACCTCTATACCGACAGGTGCTACCAGCAAGCCGTCAATCTGACGGGCTAAAAGCAGGTCCAGTGTTGCTTGTTCTGTGTTTGTGTCATCATTGGTATTGCAAAGCACGAGCATCTTATCTGCTTTGCGCAAAGCAAGCTCTGCCTGCAAGGCGAGGTTGGCAAAAAATGGGTTGGAGATATCGGGAATGAGCAGCCCAACGGTATTCGTTTTTTGGAGCTTCAGGTTCTTAGCTACCTGATTTGCCTGGACATTGTACTGGGCCGCTGCGTCGCGTACCACTGCCTGCGTCTTAGCACTAATGCGGTACTTCTGCGCCTGCCCCGTCAGTACTCTGGACACTGTTGTACGGGAGATGCCTAGAATGGCTGCCAACTCTTTAAAGGAAATAACCTCTTTCGATATCAGCTTGTCTTTGTCCATATTTTCAGCGCTAATTTGTGTGCTAGCAATTTCTTTATTAAATTGCACACTCGAGTGCGCAATTTAGCTATTTTACTTTAATTATCACAATGAAGCAGCAAAACATCCTAGTAATCGGTAGTAGCAATACGGACATGGTGATCCGCTCTTCCCACTTGCCGGCACCCGGTGAAACAATATTGGGTGGCTCATTTATGATGAACGCCGGAGGGAAAGGAGCCAATCAGGCGGTAGCCGCAGCAAAGCTCAACGGGGCCGTAACCTTCATTGCTCGCTTGGGTGCGGATGTCTTTGGCCAGCAAGCCATGGTCGATTGGCAAGAGCTGGGAATTCAAACCGACTACATCGTCACCGATAGTGATAACCCTTCAGGAATAGCGCTAATCTTGGTGGACCAAAAAGGGGAGAATTGTATATCTGTTGCTCTAGGAGCCAATGCTGCCCTGGTGCCTCATGATATCAACCAAGCAGTAAATGCTGTAGATGCTGCGGACTACTTGCTTATGCAGTTAGAAGTTCCTTTGGAGACAGTTGTTCATGCGGCCCATCTGGCCAAACAGGGAGGTGCCAAGATTGTGCTCAATCCCGCCCCAGCTCAAGCCCTACCCGATGAACTACTGCGAGAACTCAGTATCATAACTCCCAACCAGACCGAAGCAGAATTGCTAACCGGGATTGCAGTTAATGATCTCGATAGTGCTGCTCATGCTGCTGCTTACTTGCGTCAAAAGGGCGTGCAGACGGTGATTATCACGATGGGCGCACAAGGGGCCTATGTGCAATCGGAAAATCTGGAGGAACTCATCCCTGCGCCAAAGGTGCAAACAGTAGATACCACCGCTGCCGGCGATACCTTTAACGGTGCCTTGGTAGTAGCTTTAGCCGAAGGGCGGCCCCTACAGGAAGCCATTCGCTTTGCTAACGCGGCTGCCGCCTATGCTGTTACCCAACCGGGGGCACAGGCTTCTACGCCGCTGCGTCATCAAATTATAACCGGCTGAGATTGAAATCGAAATGAAAGTAAAAGTGACAGTGAAAATAGGTTGTGGTTAGAGTTTATGGCGCACCGCAACCTTCAAACCATCTAACTAATTCAACCAACCAGTGCCGCAAGCACAACCAAATTCAGTAAATCAACCAACTCAACCGTTCCCGAGCGTCTCCAGACGCGAGGACTTCAACTAACGAAACCAACCGCCTATGTTCTTTCCTGCTACTTACAGCCTAGCCGTAGTACTATGTGTAATTACCATGCTGTGTTGGGGCTCTTGGGCTAATACCCAAAAATTGGCCTCCCGCTCCTGGTCTTTTCCTCTGTTTTATTGGGACTACACCATTGGCGTCCTACTGTTCTCTTTGGTTCTGGGCCTCACCCTGGGATCGACGGGAGAGGAGGGACGACCTTTTCTCGAAGATCTGCAACAGGGGAGCAGTGCCTCCTTTATTTCAGCTATTATCGGTGGTGTCATATTCAATATTGCCAATCTGTTGGTAGTAGCGGCTATTGATATCGCGGGTATGGCTGTGGCTTTTCCGGTAGGAATTGGCATTGCTTTAGTGCTGGGGGTAATTGTCAACTATGTGGCCACCCCGGTAGGAGATCCAGTCTTGCTGTTCATCGGTACAGCCCTGGTAGCCGTAGCTATTGTATTGGATGCTATTGCTTACCGACAAAAAGAAGGGGGAGAAACATCGGCCTCTACCAAGGGAATCCTACTTGCTATTGCTGGTGGCGTTTTGATGGGCTTTTTCTACCGCAAAGTAGCTGCTGCCATGTCCTTGGATTTTGCCGAACCCGCCGCGGGACTGTTTACGCCTTATAGTGCCGTATTCGTTTTCGCCATTGGCATCTTCCTCTCCAACTTTGTTTGGAATACCTTCTTTATGTATCGCCCTTTCAAAGGAGAGGCTGTTACTTACGCTGATTATTTCCAGAAAGGTACGCCCAAGCTCCACGCTATTGGTATCCTTGGCGGGGTCATCTGGTGTATTGGTATGGCCTTTAGCATGATTGCTTCTGAAAAGGCTGGCTTCGCTATTTCTTACGGCTTAGGCCAGGGCGCTACCATGGTCGCGGCAGCTTGGGGCGTATTCATTTGGCGCGAGTTTGCGGATGCTCCAAAGCGGACCAATCGCCTATTAGGCCTCATGTTTCTGTTCTTTATTGCGGGCTTAGCTATGATTGTTTACGCACGAGTGGCGGCCTAGCACCAAAAGTTTTTTTGAAAAAAATAGAACTCCTGGAACTATCCCGCTCCAACGCTTGTATTTGCTGGTGTACAATTTAGAAATCATGCACAACCATACTTCATATCTCTGTCTGTTTAGTTCGTTGCTACCGCAAACGGCAAGGGCAGTGTTATAGGTATACTTCACATATACATACCTGAGAAAGGCTCCTTGCATAGTTTGTAAGGAGCCTTTTTCATTTGCACCTCTACGCTAATTGGCAAAGCGATCTGACTTAGAATCAGGTGTGTCGGGGTTCGACTCCCTGGAGGTGTACAATTCACGGACGTGGGCTAATAGGCAAAGCCAACAGGCTTAAATCCTGTTGATTATCGGTTCGAATCCGATCGTCCGTATTAATGGGTAGGTAGTCCGTAAGTGGAAGCGGGCCGGTCTGTAAAATCGGTGGTTAACCCCCTTGGAGGCCCTGACGATCCCTACAGGATGTCAGGATGCTGATATTCCGCTGCTGTGCGCGGAATCGTCAGTATTCGATCCCTCCCCTGCCCACTTGGAAACTTAGCGTAATGTGGTAAGCGCGTCGGTTTGAAGCACCGAAGGTTGGGGTTCGACTCCCTGAGTTTCCACTACATGTATTTGTAAGTGACAGTTGAAGTAAAAATGAAGCATATGACTGGCACTAGCCCTCTTATAGATACGAATTTCGGTAAGTAATATCAGCTCGGCGGCTGATGCCCGATTGCTAGTCGGTGCGCTCCCCTGGGAGTTGGGTCTCTGACGAGGCCTTTGGGCCTGTCAGGATGCTGATATTCCACAGAGTGGAATCGTCAGTATTCGATGCCTATGCTTACCGCAGTTGAATTAGAATTAGAATGGGAATTAGCATAAGAATTTGTGCTACGCCATTCAATATTCTAATTGCCAACCCATTCAACTAACTACGGCCGCCGAAGCTTTAGCGTAGGAGGCCTAACCAAATTCACTAAATCTCCTAATCCAACTAATACGAGTTAGTTTCCGAACGGTTTACAGGTCCCTGGTTGCAACTCAAGATATGCAGGTCCTGACGAAGCTTTACTGCGTTCCGCTTGCCAGGATGCTGATATTTTGCGATAGCAAAATCGTCAGTATTCGAATCCTGTCTAGCTCTCAATCCAGAAGATAGCACCCAATGGTGGGTAAGCAGTCTTGAAAACTGTGCCATGGTAACACATGGGGGTTCGATTCCTCTATCTTCTGCTCTCAACCACCGTGCTCCTACGCGGTAGCCAGCTATGGCGCAAGTGTAAGCCGCAGGCGTAGATGGTTCGATTAAGTAGCCCTATAGCTATGAGTGACAGTGACAATGAAATTGGTTTGAATTAGAATTGGAATGCCCGCCTGTGCCAGAGGCTTCGTCGGGAAGGGAATCGGAACTAGCATTAGAATTTGTGCTACGCTACTCAATATGCTAGCTAATCACCAAATACACCCCGGACTTACGTCAAAGGTTATAGCGCACGAAGAAGAGAGCAATGAATATTGTCTACGGGTAACTGACCACTTTTTTGAACCATCTAAGGCATTGAAGGAACATATAAGAAATCAATCCTAGAACCATCTAGCTTTTCTTAACCACATAAGACACAGAAGGCACACTAATCTCCGCCTTCGCTTAAAGCTGCTACGGACAGAGCAACTAAATTCATTTTATCACTGAAGCGTAAGCGAAAGTGGGCCAACACAATCCATTCAACTAAATTCACTAACTCAACTAATTACTCAAACCCATTCACCCCATTCACCGTCGTATACTTGAAGCTAAGCTTCTGATCGGGATAAATGTACTTGAAAGCAGATTGTACGGCTAATGTACCTTCGTGGAAACCACATAAGATCAGCTTGAGCTTGCCGGTGTAGGTATTGATGTCGCCAATGGCGTAGATGCCGGGTACGCCGGTGCTGTAATCCTCGGTATTAACTACGATAGCATTTTTATCAATCGTCAAGCCCCAGTCGGCAATGGGGCCGAGTTTTGGAGAAAGGCCAAAGAGCGGAATGAAGTGATCGGTAGATTTAATGACTTCGCCGGATTCTTTCTGTTTAATGACTACATCCGTGAGTTTGCCATTGCCACGAAGACCCACCGCTTGAGCGTTGGTGAGTAGGTTGATCTTTCCAGCTTTGGCCAAGTCATGTACCTTTTCCACGCTATCCAGCGCACCCCGGAAGGATTCCCGACGGTGGATCAGGGTCACCTCATCGGCAATATCGGCTAGAATGATCGTCCAGTCCAAGGCGGAGTCACCACCTCCCGCTACTACTACTCGCTTTTTGCGGTAGAGTTCAGGGTCGCGGATGATGTACTCAACGCCTTTGTCTTCGAATGAGGCGAGATTGGAGATAGGCGGTTTGCGTGGTTCAAAACAACCCAGACCCGCTGCAATGCAGATGACGGGTGCTTCAATTTGGGTGCCGCGACTAGTGGTCAGACGATACATCTTTTCTCCTACCTTCTCTATGCTTTCAGCACGCTCACCCAAGGTGAAACCAGGCTTGAAAGGGGCAATTTGCTCCATCAGGTTGTCTACGAGCTCTCCGGCCAGAATCGAAGGATAGCCGGGAATATCATAGATGGGCTTTTTAGGGTAAATCTCAGTAAGCTGTCCGCCGGGCATCGGGAGTGCGTCTACCAAATGGCAGCGCAGCTTCAGTAGTCCTGCTTCGAATACAGTAAAGAGCCCCACTGGCCCAGCTCCAATAATGAGAATATCCGTCTTGATCATTTTGCTCAATTTGCGCCGCAAAGGTAAGGTTTCGTGGTTTTTTTAATTCAAAACACCGTAAAAATAGTAGGGTAGGGGCGTAAAATGACTAATTTTTGTTAGCTGAAACTACTGACTTTTAGGTACGCTAGCGCACAGGTTTTTCCAGAAATAACAATCGGGCCCCTGGTTAGAACCAAGCGCCCGATCGTTAATTTATAGAGAGTAGCTTACTTACGCTTCACCACTTTCATTGTCCGAATATTAGTCTCACCTAAGCGTAAGCGTACCAGATAAACGCCCGCTGGGTAAGCGTTGAAGTCTAACTGCATACGACGTTGCTCGGCGTCTACTTCTAGCGTAGCCATTTGCTTACCACTCACGGAGAAGATTTCCAAGGTAACATCCTGCTCGTCAAAGGTGTCGAACAGTTCGAGCGTGAGTACATCTTCTACCGGATTCGGATAGAGCATGGCAATCTTCGAATCGTTGTACAAGACCACTTCCTCAATATTGGAGTAGGCGGTGTTGCTTTGGTCATCCTCTACCTGTACGCGATAGTAATTCAAACCACGCTTTGGTGCCTCTGAGTAGAACTCGAAGTAATGGATGCCGTTCAAGGCGTTGACCGGATCCGTTACCGTAGCGACGCGCTCAAAGTTTTCCCCATCGGCCGAGTGTTCGACATGATAACTCAAGCCTGGGATATTAGCGTTCATCTCCCAAGAAACCATTATCTGGCCGGCTTCAGGGTTGGTTACGTCACTATCAATCACCAGCCCTTGGCCACAAATAGTAGGGGAGGTAGTAATGGTGATGGTCTTGTAGTCGTAAGCAGAACAGCCGTCAACCGTTACAATCAACTCGACTTCAAATACACCAACATTGGTCCAGGTTACAGTGGCTTCTGGTCCGTTTACGGTAGATGGTGTTGCACCTCCGGTAAAGTTCCAAGTTACCTCGGAGAATGGAGCAAGGTCTTCCGCCACAAAGGTGGTAGGCTCATTCCAGCATACCAAACCAGGGCCATTAATGATCGCCTCTGTTTCGTCACCAACTTCTACTACGATGATATTAGACTCCAGGAATGGTCCACACTCCTCAATACGTGCACAACGTGCGAAGTAAGTCGTAAAGAACAGCGGTCCGGCATCGTAAGTTGGAGAGTTAGAGTTCGGAATTGGTGTCCAGGTTTGGATTGGTGTATTGGGTAATCCATTCGTGAACATCCATAGGTACTCAATTTCTCCTTCACCACCTGATGGCTCATCCAGGCTTACAAAAGGTTCTGGATCGTTACCAGGGGCACACAAGTATTGATCTTGTCCAATGGCACCAGGATAGGTGATATTCACACACTCTGGGCAAAGTCCCATGTCGAAGCTAAAGTTCTCTTCGTACGGATCCAAGTGGAAGAAGTCTGTCATCAAGGTCACAGGATTCACATCACTATCCAATTCGTCATTGCCACCTTGGTTAGGCGTGGTGAGATCAAAACCAGGTACTTCGCCAAAGGTCAATTTGTAGTTGCCCGGAGGTACATTAAAGAAGAAGTTACCGTTAGCGTCCGTAAAGGTGGTGATGTTTACATCAGGATCGTTGAATTCTGCGGTACCGGTAATGGTTACTTCCACACCAGGTACGCCAGGCTCGTTACCCCCCTGTACACCATCACAATTCAAGTCGAGCCATACGCGGTCACCCACGGTTGCTAGACATTCATCGGTGATCGTAAACTGGGTTACGATTGTTGCTTCACACTCTTCTACGTCTAATGGCACCAAGGTTGCGATCAGCTCAAAGTCACCAGTACCTAATACTAGTGGATCAATCTCTGTTGTGATAACTCCGTTGACCGTAAAGATCATGTTGCCCGGAATGTTAGGGTTAGCACCTAACTGGATAGGAGCATCCGCTAAGCATAGGTCAGCCGGAGGTAACTCATCGATATTTACGGTAGGATATTCACAAACGTTGCTAATCGACAAGGTGTCAAATCCGTTAGTGGTTACCACACTGTACATGATCTCATCAACCAGACGGAAGGCAAACTCATAAACACCAGGTTCTACCTCCACTGTAGGTTGTGGGAAGGTAACTGGAACAGGTGCATTTGGTGGATCACCATTGGGTGCGAAGAACATGCCACTACCGTCGATAATCGTCCAGGTCTCATTTGGATAAGACCGGATGGTAAAGATCTCACTAAACTGGCCATCATCCTCCGTAGTAGAGTTATTCAAACATGAACAAGGGTCGCTGATCACACCATTTGGTGGTACATAGATACCGCCGTCAATCGTAAGATCAATTTCACCTGGATCAAGCGTATAGTTGGCCGTCATGCCGTTCATGCCGGGCTCGATATCGTTATCCAGCGCATCATCTCCCTGGTTGGAAGAGGTATAGTCAAAGCCATCAGGAATGACAAACTGAACGGAGTAAGTACCTGGATCAAGGCCCAAGAAATAGTACTCGCCGTTGTCGTCCGTTACGGTAGTGGCAATAACATTACCATCAGCGTCTTTCAGGTTAACCGTCACGCCAGGTACTGGTGGTTCGAAGTCATCTTGTTGACCATCGTGATCGATGTCTTCCCAGACGTAGTTACCCAGACCCGCAAGTGGCTCAAGGGTAGCCGAACAGGTGGTCTGACAGCCATTGGCATCCGTTACAGTAACAGAGTAGGTGCCAGGTGCCAGGCCAGTCAAACTTTGGGTGTCGCCACCATTGCTCCAGTCATAAGTAAACGGAGCGGTACCACCACTTACATTTACAGTTACGGCACCATTGTCGCCCAATGTGGATTCTGAGTCTACCGTCACACTACAGCTTGGCGCAGGGAAAGTCGTTACCGCAGCAAAGGCACTTTCGGTACAGCCATTGGCATCGGTTACGGTTACGGAGTACGTACCAGGAGCCAGGTTGGAAGCTGTGGCGGTGGTAGCGCCATTGCTCCAGAGGTAGGTGAAGCCAGGAGTACCACCACTTACGTTTGCTACCAGGATACCCTGGTTGACGTTGCTACAAGTACCGCTATTCTGCGTGATGTTTACGTCTAGATCAGCAGGTTCGGTAATGACGATGCTATTGGTTGCAGTACAGCCATTGGCGTCCGTTACGGTTACGGTGTAAGTTCCACCGGATAGGCCAGTAATAGTTGCACTCACTTGGCCGTTACTCCAAGCAAAGATGTATGGTCCTGTTCCACCGCTAGGCGTTACGGTTGCACTACCATCATTATCACCACCACAATCCAGGTTATTTCCACTTACGTTAGCCACTACTGGAGCAGGCTCAGAAATAACTACACTTGCGGTAGCAAAACATTCGTTAGCGTCGGTTACGGTTACGGAGTAAGTACCTGGTGCCAGGTTGGTAATGGTCTCTGTCGTTTCACCGTTGCTCCAGTCAAAGGCAAATGGGGCTTGGCCACCATTTGGAATCACGGTAGCTGAACCATCATTGAAGCCAAAGCAGGTTACGTTGGTACCTGGGGCTCCAGCTGTGAAGCCGGCCGTTTGAATGATCTCTGCACTGCGCACAGCTTGACAGCCGTTGGCATCCGTGACTGTCACGGTGTAGGTTCCAGCGCCCAAGCCAGTAATGGTAGCGCCGTTTTGCCCGTTACTCCAGGCAAAATTATAGGGCGCTGTTCCGTTGCTTGCAAAAGCGGTGATCGCTCCGACCGGCGCGGATGTACACTCCAGGTTGGTTACGTTAAAGTCGATGGTGATCTGTGGCAGTTCACTTACCACAATTGCGCCGACCACTTCAGAACAACCATTGGCATCGGTTACGGTCACCGAGTATGTACCGGCAATCAGGTCAATTGCTGAGGCACCCGTCTGGCCATCGCTCCACATATAGGTATAAGCACCGGTTCCACCCGTTACAATTGCGGTAGCCGTACCAGTAGCGGTACCTCCACAAGTGATTGTTGGTGCAGTCACATTTACATTTAACGCTGGTGGGTCATTCAGTGTAACGCTGGCGGTAGTCGTACAAAGGTTAGCATCGGTGATGGTAACCGTATACGTACCGGCACTCAGGTTGTTAACACTACTGGTGATACCGCCGTTACTCCAGCTGTACTGGTAAGGTGCAGTGCCACCACTTACATCGACCAGTGCACTTCCGTTAGTATCACCAGGACAAAGCGGATCTACACCGCTAGCCGTAGCAGTGAGCATGCCTGGTTGGCCAACTGTAGCGCTAACTTCTGTCACACAGCCGTTACCTTCGGTTACGGTTACCGTGTAAGTACCTGCTACTAGTCCAGTAATCTCGTTACCGGTGGCACCATTGCTCCACATATAATTATAAGGCATAGAGCCACCATCGGCAATGGCTAATACACTACCATTGTTATCACCAAAACAAAGAGCGTTCCGGGGAATCAAGCTCACGCTAAAGTCGCTAACTACATTAATAGTAATGCTTTCTTCTCCTGTACAGCCAGCAGCATCTGTTACCGTTACGGAATAGGTGCCGCTTACGAGGTTGCTGATGTTTTCGCTTACTGCTCCAGTACTCCAGTTATAACTATATGGTGGCGTGCCGCCACTAACAACGGTACCCGCAAAACCTGAATCTTCAGCGCCACAAACGGTGGTTTCACCGGTAATGGAAACGTCGATTTCCTGCGTTTGTGTAACTGTGAAGCTTGCCATATCCGTACAGCCACTGGCATCCGTAGCGGTGACGGTATAAGTACCTGCTGGTAAACCAGTGATGGTCGCTCCGGTATCGCCCGTACTCCAGGCGTAGGTGTAGGCTGGTGTGCCACCACTCGCTACTGCGGTGAGGGTAGCATCTGATGCGCCAAAACAATTGACAGGATCAGTAGCCTGAATAATAACGTTTAAGTCTGGCGGGCTGGTTACAGTAAATGAACCCTGTGCTGTACAACCGTTTGCATCAGTTACTAGTACCGTATAGATGCCTGGGCTCAAGCCAGAAATAGTTTGCGTATTAGCACCATTGTTCCAGGTAAAGGTATAAGGTGCAGTACCGCCAGAAGGGTTTGCGGTAGCAGAGCCCGTATTTTCATCTGCACAGAGGGTACTGGTGCCAGTAACGAAGACATCAAGATCGTCCACTACATCAATCATAATAGACTGCGTAGATGAACAACCGTTAGCATCGGTAACCGTCACGGAGTAAACTCCTTCCACTAGACCACTTACGCTAGAAGAGGTAGCGCCGGTACTCCAAAGGAAAGTGAATGGTGCAGTGCCACCAGTTGGGGTAGCGAAAGCAGAACCAGTAGCGCCTTCACCACATACCGTGGTCGTACCACTAAGGGTGAAGGTCACTGCCGGAGCAGCTTGGATCGTAATATTCGCAATATCATCACAGCCGTTGGCGTCAGTAACGATGACAGAATAGTTGCCAGGGCCAATACCACTAATCGATGGTGTAGTGGCACCGGTACTCCAGTTGTACATGAATGGTGCGGTGCCGCCGCTTACGTTGGCAGTGGCGGTTCCGTCCGTACTACCTGGACAAAGAACTGGGGGTGCGGTAATGGAAACAAACACCTCTGGTGGTGCAATTAGGGTGGTACTTGCTGTTTCAATACAGCCGTTGCCATTAGTGATGGTTACCGTATAAGCACCGGCGGCAAGTCCAGTAATGATTTGCGTATTGCCACCATTGCTCCAAGAGAAGGTAAATGGTCCGACTCCCTGGTTGATTATTGCAGTAGCCGTACCGTTGTTGACTCCACAGGTAGTTGGGTTGCTGCCCGCAGCTGTTACGTCAAATGGTGCCGCGGCGGGTACGTTAATGGTAATTGTAGCTACACAGCCCACAGCATCCGTAACCGTAACGGAGTAGGGGCCAGGAGCAGCATCATCCACCACTTGCTGGGTTTCACCGTTGCTCCACAGGTAACTATACGGCATCACACCACCCATTGGGCTTACAGTAGCAAAACCGTCGTTAGCTCCGGGGCAAGTTTCGGGTGTACCTACGCCGCCTACTGTTAAGTTGGAGTTGTATACCAGAGTGGCGCTAGCTGTTTGTACACAGCCATTGGCATCAATTACCGTGAGGGTATAAGTGCCAGGCCCTAGGTTGAAGATACTGGAGGTATTGGCGCCGGTGTTCCAGGACAAGCTGTAAGGTGGCGTACCACCAGTAACCGTTGAAGTTACGCTACCGTCTGTGTCACCCACACAATCGGGATTGTCCGGATTTAAGTTGATGACAATTGGTGGTGGTTGCGATACGGTACCACTTGCAACTGCAGTACAGCCGTTGGCGTCGGTAAGGGTCACCGTATAGGTGCCAGCTGGCACGTTGTTGATCGTTTGTCCAGAACCACCGTTACTCCACGCAAAGCTGTACGGTGGTTGCCCCGCAGCAGGAAAAGCGGTGAGAGAACCATTACTGCCCCCTGGACAGGTTACATTGTTGGTGGTCACCGTAACTGTTGGTGGGTCGGCCGTAACGGTGATGCATTCTACAGCACCACAGAGGTTACTGTCGGTTACTGTTACACAGTATTCACCGATAGGAACGTTGGTAATGGTCTGGGTTGTTGCGCCAGTGCTCCAGTTGTAACCATAAGGGGCTATACCACCATCCGGGTTAGCGGTGATGTCAAATGGGCTGTTGCAAAGTTCGTCAGCAGCAAGGGCAACGGTTACCAGGGCTGGTTGCGTTACTTCCACACTACGAACGATGTTTTGTCCGAGGGCATCCGTCACGGTTACCGTGTAAGTACCAGCGTTAATGCCAGAGAGCGTAGCGCCAGCGTCACCAGTATTCCACTGGTAGGTGTAGCCTGGCGTGCCACCGCTAGCCGAAGCCGTCACGCTGCCGTTTGGTAGTCCAAAGCAGATGGGCTCCGTAACCGAGAATGATACTGAAAGTTGCGCGTTTAGTGTGCTAAACCCAGCAAGAGACAGTATTAGAAAAAGAGCCCTAACGGGCAAATAATTCCGGCTAATGTGTTTCCAGGGTAGCTGTTTTGTCATGGTAGATTAATGATTAGTTTTTTAAATACTTCAACCCTCTTAATGCGTTCGCATTAGGCAGGAGGCGTTTGCCATTAGGCCCGTATACCCGTAAGCAGCACACCAACAAATGGAGTGACTGATACGAATAAGTTATACTGTTTCAAGCAGACAGTGTTGCAAGTAGTGCTGCTCGAATATCAGTATTTATAAACACGGTCCTCTGGCATTGCCAAAGGGCAAGTAAGTAAGGGAAAAGTAACGGTGGGGAAGGAGAAACAACTTTCGTTGCTTCTTGTACCCACAAATTAACAAAAAATTTGACGACTATTCAATGGATTAGTCACAAGAATAAAAAAAAGTCGTGCTGCCAAATGCAACACGACCTGCTAATAACAAATTATAATCCCATGATTCTTGCAGCTGCTAAAACTTAGACAGCCATATATCTTTAGACACCACCGAAATCGGCGTGCATAGTGCACCTCAGGGCGTTCTTAGTAGATGATGTAGATAGTGAAGTGTGTGGAGTAATTGCTGTAAGCAGTAATTATAACTGCTTTTCTTGCTCTTTATTGCGCGCTGTTATCTAAAACAACAAAGCGAAGGGAAGAAAGGTTTCAAGCTGGAAAAAATGAGTCGCATCACTCTCCCCAGGTGATACGACTCAAGATTTATAATCCCATGAACATTTGCGAATATATAGCAGTCTAAAACTGCTTTTTGAATCTTATGGTATTCTCGTAGTGTGTGTCTCTTCTAAAATTCGAGAATTTGTTGTAGTAAGTCAGGTTTAATCCCTTTCACCTGACTTACTACCTACAAATTAATATCCCAAATACTTTTTCAAGTTTGCCAGCCAGTTCGTTTACTAGCTGTGCCTTTGTTTGACATTACAATTATCTTAATTAAATGTAGGGGCAACAAAGACAAAAATGAATATTTGTGATGTTTTTTTTCACATTTTTTAAATGTAAAAAATTGACAAACAACATTTTATGGTGATAATTTGTGTAATGTAAAATATTCCTTGTGCGAACTTTTTTGATGAAAAAAAGTGCAATTTTTTCTAGAATGGGTTCTGGAATGCGGGATTATTTGTGAATGTGGTGTCCGTTAGGGTGTTTAGATAGGCCAAAAGAGCCTGCTTCTCAGCTTCCGTTAAATCGAAGGGGCGAATGTTGGCATCTGAGAATTCTGCGCCGTGTCCACCTGATGCGTAATGGTCTAGTACTTCCTCCAAGCTTGCGAAGCGGCCATCGTGCATGTAAGGGGCAGTCAAGGCGATATTCCGTAAGGTTGGAACGCGGAACTTACCGTTGTCAAATATTACACCAGTCACAGCACCCCGGCCTCTATCCGGGAAACCTTCATAACTGCCACCTGGGTCATCAAGCCCGTTGTTCATGAATTGACTATTGGTAAAGTTTACACCATTGTGGCAATGCGTACAACCCGGATGCTCCAGTGTGATGGCTGTTTCTACTTCAAAGAGCTGTTCGCCAAATAGCTCCTCTTCGGTAAACCGGCCCTGGTTATTCCAAATGACTTGATCATATTTACTGTCGCCACTAATGAGCGTGCGTTCAAATTGGGCAATGGCCTTTACCGCTAGGTCTCTGGTGATTTCAGAGGTGAGGTCAATGCCAAAGGCAGATCGAAAACGTTTGGGATAGTCCGGGTGTCTCCGCAGCTTTTCTTCGACATTCTCCCAAGTATCATTGAGTTCGTCGTGGGCTTCAATTGGTAAGAGTGCCTGATCTTCTAGGGTGAAAGCGCGTCCGTCCCAAAAGAACACACTGTCAATGAAAACCAGATTGATCAAGGCCATTGCATTACGTGGTGTTTCAATACCCTGGATCCCTACACTCTTATCCAGCCCATCAGTAAATGCTAAATCTGGAAAATGGCAATTCACACAGCTCATGGTGCTATCAGCTGAAAGAATAGGATCGTAAAACAACATTCTACCGAGTAGAACTCCTTCTTCCGTTAGTGGATTGTCTGCGGGGATGATGGGGATTCCAAGATGATCAGGAAATACTAAATCGTAGGGGGTTGGGTTGTACTCTCCTTCAATTACTTCAACACCACAATCAATACAGCCAGGATCGTCGTCATCTTCGCAGGCTAAGAATAGCAGCGTGGTGAAGGCAAATAATATAAGTAGGTATCGGTAGGCTGAAAAAGTCATTAATCGTCAGTTGTGAATGGATAATAGTTGGGGTTGTACAGGGCGGTGCTATCAGTGAGCGTTGACAAAAATGCGAGTAAATCTGCCTTGTCCTGGTCAGAAAGGTGTAAAGATCGCACATTCGGGTCGACATTTTCCGCATAAGCTCCGCCACTATTGTAGTGATTAAGTACTTCATTAATATGGCTCATGCGGCCGTCGTGCATATATGGTGCAGTTACTAGAACATTACGCAAGGTAGGTACCCGAAACTTACCATTATCATATCTATTTCCCGTGATTGCCCCCAGGCCTGGATCGGGAAAGTCCAAGAGGGTAGCGCTACTATCTAGTCCGGTATTGGCAAAACCTAAATTGGTAAAGAGTGGATCCATGTGGCAATGATTACATTCCGCCATGGGCACATCGGGGTAACCCGCATCGAAAAAGATGGTCCAACCACGTTGCTCTTGTGTAGTAAAACTCGCCTCCCCGCGCTGGACACGGTCATACTTACTGTCTGCACTGATCAGGGTGCGTTGGAATTGTGCCAGGGCTTTGGCCGTATTTGCTTTATCAATAGCTTCACCGGGGAAGGCTGCCTCAAACAGTGTTTTGTAGCCACTGTTGGATTGTAGCTGCTGCTCAATCTGGTTCCAGTTGTTTCCCATTTCCAGCGTGTCGCTCAATGGGTGCAGGGCTTGTTCTTCCAAGCTGGCACTTCGTCCATCCCAGAAGACTGATTTATAGTGGAAGCCAACGTTTAGCAAGCTAGGAGCTGAACGGTGACCTTTTCTTCCTGCTAAACCACTACTAAGCGCGGCACCATCGGTAAAGGCCAGTTCAGGGCGGTGACAACTGGCACAGCTAATGGTGTTGTCTACGGATAAAATAGGATCAAAGAAGAGCGTTCGACCTAATTCTACACCTTCAACCGTAGTTGGATTATCGGCAGGGATGACCATTTCGATAAAGTCGGGAGGCGTTGGTATAGCGTAAGGGGTCGGCCCGATGGCCGAAGAGCATGAGATAAGCCCCCAGGCCAATAAGACCAGCCCTACATAAATTGGAGTTGTACGGATTTTCGCTCGAGTTTAGTTGACCAGGGCAATATTGTTAACGATATTTTCCCATAGAAACTGGTAGATGTCTGGATTGTTAGTATGGTCTATCGTATTGGACAGCTCGTTTAAATCAAGGAAGTCGCCATCGCGCTGCAGTACTTGCTCAAGATCCAGCACAAAGGTTAGCTCTGTGGTCTTACCCGACTGGATAGCTACCTCATTGTTCACCGTGCCAACAGTAAATAAATCATCTGCACCAATATGGTAGGTCAGCTTATCGCTAAACTCGCCATCACCGTCGAGATCGGCATTTGCTTCGATTTTCGCGAAAACGTAGCCGCGGGCCCAAGACCAGAAATTATCGGTCAGAGGGTGCCCCGCCTGATAGTTGCTGGGTTGGGTGGCGTTGAGTTCGGCATTCAGCCCCATGCCAAACTGTATTTGGTCGTAAGTGCCAGGGGTTAAATCATCATAAGAAAAACGTACACCTCCATCTGCGGTATTGCTGTCGTAGAAGTCCGCGTAGCTAATGAGCTCTACCTCACTCAGGACCGTTTCGCGATTATCCTGCTGGGCTACGAGCGCTAGATCAGAAATGTAATAGTTGACCAACTGAAACTTGATGGGAGTACCATCTGGATAAGTGTATACCTGGTCGAGCATAACCAAGGGGTCATCACCGTAACGGGCCTTGAAAATTACATCCAAGTTGGCCGATCCTTGATCATCGTCATCACAAGCAACGAATAAAACACTACTCAAAACAGCTATAGAGAAGAGATAGAAAAATTGGCGCATCGCAATTGATTTTAAGTTTTGGATGAAAGTCTCTACGTCCATTTAGAACACAAATTCTGCCTACAGAAGACAGCTTCTTTTCTGTTAGGTCAACAACTAAGATGCTCCAAAGTTAAGTCGGTCAGTTGGCCAAAAGAGAGGTTAATGTGAAGGATTGTGTAAGGTTTTCGACAAAGCTATTCTTTAAGGCCGTGGTATCCGTCGATCTTACATCAATACCCTCAAACCACTTGGTGATGTTTTGCTCGATCACCAGCGTTGGATTAAAGCCTTCGATAAAGGGAGTAGGGGCCAACATGTCGAGCATTAAGTCCTGTCGGAAGTCATTGCCGTAGAGGTTGATTTCCCGTGGGATAGTGTCGATAGAGGTGGTGTCCTGAAAGTACTCGATTTTGGCAAAGATGTAACCGAGGTCCGATCCCAAGTTCATTTGCCCCGCCTGAGGAGCCAAGGGATGTGAAGTAGATACCGAGGTAGTAACCGCTTTGTTAGTGGGGTCCTCAATTCCGAAAGTAGCCTGTAATTGAGTGAGGGTGCCACTGGGTTCGAGGGTGCCCAGGCTAACAGTTTCTGTGCTGCCGCCGATATCAGCGAGTGCTATGTCATCCAGAATAGTGATCATGCTCGTATCTCCTCCTTCGGCAATACTTAGGTCTAGCGAATCGATAATGCGGAGTGTTTCTCCAGTGCTAGTGACCAAACGGAGGTTGGACCAGTAGAAGCGGATGCGATCGAAGCGGAAGGGGTTTCCGGCCGCATCTACATAAAAGGTATCTAGTCGCAGGGAGACGGTAGTATCCGGGTAGGTCCAAACATTACTAAACCGCAAATTCAGGCTGGGAAAGGTGCAGCAGTCAGCACATGCTTCGTCGGCATCCAAGTCAAAGTTGGTGGCTCGCACATCCAGGCAACCTTCTGTGGGCTCGTAGCAGGCGCTGAGTAGAGCAGCCATCAAAAGACAACATAATCCGGTACTTAGTTTCATCCTTACTGTTGCTGGTTTTCGCGCATTATACGACGGGCAATTTGCTTGACCTGACTGGAGAATTCTTTGTTCAGGATCCAATTATAATAGTTCTTATCCCTTTTGAAGACGTCTGCAACGGGCTGACCGTTGTATTTGCCAAAGGCAAAAACGATTTTTCCGTCTTGATCATAGCGCATTTTCTGGGTGGCATCTACAAAACGGGTGTCGTTAGTGAAGTCGTGTAAGGACTTTATGTCGGCTTGAATGGCGTTAGGAACTTTGTTGCCATCGTTGTCGATGTAGGGCTTGCCTTCGTACATTTTCAGCTGCCCTTTGAAGACCTCAATGGTAGCCCGTACATCGGCCATGGCATCGTGCGCATTTTCCATCTCTTGCTGACAGTAATAGCGCAGGGCAGCACTTAAGGTACGCGGCTCCATTTTATAAAAGATGCGCTGCACATCGATCAAGCGACGTTTCTCTACACTAAACTCTAATCCGGCCCGATCGAACTCTTCCATCAGCATGGGCACATCGAAGCGGTTGGAGTTATAGCCAGCCAAATCTGCGTTGCCAATAAAGTCGTAGATTTCCTGTGCTACCTGATTAAACAGTGGCTTGCGAGCTACGTCCTTTGGCGTAATACCGTGTACGCTCATGGCCTCCTCGGATATTGGAATACCAGGATTGATCAGGTAGGTCCGTTCTTCGGGTGCTTTACCCTTGGCTGAATACTTGATCATGGCCAACTGAATGATCCGGTCGCGGATAACGTGTAGTCCGGTGGATTCGATATCAAAAAATAGGAGGTCGCGAGTGAGCTGTAGATCCATGTATTGGAGTCAATTTGGGGCAAAGGTAGCCAACTGAAATAAGAATGTTATTGGGAAAGTACAGCGGAAATTACTCAAAGAGGGCAGCAAAGCCAGCCGTCATCTTTACTTCGAGTTCTCCCTGCTCATTTCCGTAGATGAAATACCCTTCAATACCAGGCATCTCATCCACCATCGTATAGGCTTTTTCCAGGCCTGCTACCATTGCAGCGGTAGCCAAGCCATCGGCCGTAGCGCAGTCTTTAGCTAGAATAGAAGCACTGAGTAGCATGCTGCGTTCTGGATAGCCCGTAAAAGGATTAATGGTATGACTAAATTTTTGACCGTCTAATTCGTAGAAGTTGCGATAGTTTCCAGAAGTAGCGATGGCGGCGTTTTCCAGCGGTACCGCTGTTTGCATATCAGTAGGTGAAGCCTCCTCCTTGGGAATAGCAATACCGATGCGCCAGGGAGTATTCTGTTCGTCCTTATATCCCCTGGCACGCACTTCTCCACCAATATCCACCAGATAACTCTTTATACCATTGGCGTCCAGAAAGGCAGCCAGTAAGTCCACGCCGTAGCCTTTTGCGATAGCTGAAAAATCAATTTGGGTGCCCGGACTGGCTTTGTCTAATTGGATAGCGGATATAGAATGGATAACGGGATCATAATCAATCTTGTCCACCCCTACGAATTGCATTAGGGAATCTACCTTGCTGCTGTCTACCGAAGTAACCGGCTTTTTGGGTGTGTAGCCAAAACCCCAGTAATTAACCAGGGGCATGATGGTGGGATTGAAATAGTTTTCCGTTCTGTCGGCCATGTCCAGCGCCAGTTCTAGATTGGCTAGGAAGTGCGGCGCAGCTTGCATGGTCTCGGCGTCAATAGCGTGTAGGTCGCCGTAGTTGAAGCGCGAGATTAGGGCTTCCGGAATGTAGGTGGAAACCTCCATGTTTAGCGCCACCAAAAGGGAGTCTGTTTGGCTTTGCTGGATAGTGTTTTCACCAGCGCGGTAGGTCACTCGATAGTAAGTGCCCATCGTTTCTCCTTGGATGATTTGGGGGGTGTTTGAAGTATTGGTTGCGGGATTGTTGACACACGCGCTAAGCACCAGGCTAAGCGTCAGGTACAGGGGCCAGATATGTGTTTTCATTAAAGGGGGATTTTTGGGTGGGGTTATACGAGTTGCCGACTCTTCCACCAGGCATCGATGCTAATGCGGCCAGGGCCTAGAATCATAATCACTAGGTATCCAACTCCAAATAAGAGCGCGTGTTCTTTATCACCAAGTGGATCGGCACCGTGGATAATAAAGGCAGCTACGAGCATCGTAATTAGAGCTGGTATTGCGGCAACACGAGTAAACAGACCCAGAATGATGAAAATAGGACAAATGACTTCCCCTAAAACGGCTAATTGTAGAGATAGTTCTGCCCCAACACCAAAAGGATCAGCAAATTTGATCGGTGGACCCGCCATGAGCTTGTCCAATTTTCTTAGGCCATGATTAAAGATCATGAATCCGCCGAAAGTGAGGCGAAGCATCAAAAGAGATATATCGAGTCGGTTATTTTCCGTCATGTCAGTTGGTTTTTTCCAGTATCCATACTTTGTCTAGCAAGGTATCAGTGACCGTGTACTGGTCATAAATCAAGTCGGTCAACTTATTGTGTGGATGGTCCGTTCGCAACAACACAAAGCGCGGATCTTGACGAAGTATATTTTGCGCCTCTTGTTCCAAATCAATTTCCAAGGCGTTCACGTGATGTTCGTAAAAAAGCAAAGACGAATGAACGTAAGGAGTAAGGCTTTGCTGACCGAGTAAATGGTAGGTGATATGATGGTAATTTCCGGTGTAAACCAGGTCGCCTGGTTCAAGACGTTCTTGTAATTCGGCAGCCACTACCCGCGGATCATCCACTTTTTTAGTGTAGTAAGAGATTAGGCCAACTGAAAGACCGATGATGGCAAGAGCGAGTATCCCCCACGCCCAGGATCCAGAAAGTTTGCGAAGCCAGGGCTGACTCGTGCGTTCTTGCACAAACCAGGTAGCAGCCAGTAAGGCCAAGGCGGGCATGAGTTGGATTTGGTAATGACCAAAGGTTTTTCCCGGTAGGATGGTTATGACCACCACACAGACTAGCCAGAGCAGCAAAAATTGTTGCCATTGGCGATCAAGCTGAAGGGGAGCACGAAATGCGAAGATGGCAAGTAGCGTAAACGGAAAAAAACGCCCAAAAAAGGCTAGCGTAAATACCGCACGACTGCCCCAACTAGCCTCGACTGGATAGCGGCTGGTAACATCAAAAGTGTAGAATAGAAACGCATCCAACTGGCCCATGCTCGAATAATAGGCGTAGGTGAGCAAGACCGGGGCAAAGAAGATGAGCGTCATGGGCAGGCACTGTTGGAAGATCGCCTTACCCAGTTGTTTATCTTGCCAGCCTCGCCAGAGGAGATAAACTCCGATAGCAAAAGCATCAGCGGCTATGACGTACTTCACCATAAATCCAAGGCCTAGTAATAAACCCGCTGCGGCAAAATGATAGACACGTCGGTCAGGGCCCCAGGTCAACAGAACAGCGCCTAAGGCGAAGGGCACAAAAAATAACTCTGTATTGGGTGATAGCCCATAGTACTTAAAGATGGAGCACAAGAGCAAATAACCCAAGCCCGCGGCCCAGCCTACGCGTTCATCGTTCGTAGCCTTGCGGCCTAAACGGAAGACCAGAAAAGCGGTAAACCCTACCACGACTGTTGTCAATAAGCGCAATAGAAAGATAGAGCCCCCACTGAGCCAACTCATGGCTGCGTAGATCAGAAAAATACCAATTGGCTTGGTGTCAAAGCAGTCAACTAGATAGGTTTGGCCTTCCAGTAGCCCCTTGCCAATGAGGAAATAGGTTGACTCGTCGTGGTTGATGACGCTGGGATAAAAAGTGCCCCATCGAATAATAATAGCTAGGATGATAAAGATGCCCAGCGCCCATTTCGACCAGTCGACCCGCTGCATTATTGCCCTTTATTGGGCTCGAGGATTCCTTCTTTGACTGCTTCTTCTTCGATACCGTGTAGTTGCACGGTGCCACCGACATTTTTACGGAGGCGCATGTTCAGGAATTCAACGAGCAAGGAGAAGGCAATCGCAAAGTAGAGATAACCCTTAGGTACTACACCTACCTGAGCACCAGCTACAGTCAGGTGAGCTAGGTGTGCTCCCTCCACGATCAGCATAAAGCCAATGAGGATTAAGAAGGCCAAGCCCAACATCTGGATCGTTGGATTGCGGTTAACGAAGTTGCCCACGGGGTTAGCAAACAACATCATGATGAGTACCGAAATAATGACGGCGGCGATCATGATCACCAGCGCTCCTGATATCCCGTTGGTCATTCCTACCGCAGTAAGGATAGAGTCGAAACTGAAGACAATGTTGATGATGGTAATCTGAATAATCACTTTGGATAGGGTAGAGGTCCCTTTGCCCATCTGAGCATCCGCTTCGTGTCCTTCTAGCTTATGACGAATCTCGCTGGTAGATTTGTAAAGTAGAAAAACACCACCTGCTATGAGAATTAGACTTTGCCCGGTAAAGCCAGCCTGTACGAGCGCATTATCGATTTTGATCCACGGGCTATTCATGGCGACCAAGGCCGTAATGCCAAACAGCAAGGCAATACGCATGATCATCGCTAAAATCAGACCGATATTAGTCGCCCTGGGA
Source organism: Bacteroidota bacterium (assembly GCA_038528965.1). Taxonomy (GTDB): domain Bacteria; phylum Bacteroidota; class Bacteroidia; order Chitinophagales; family Saprospiraceae; genus Lewinella. The sequence goes on from JBCBEC010000038.1 coordinate 35,412, forward strand.
CGTTCTTCTTCTGGTAGCTTATTTGCCGCAATAGTGATGAAAATGATATTATCGATACCGAGGACAATCTCTAGGAAAGTAAGGGTGAGAAAACTCATCCATACACCGGCATTGCCCAAGTCAGGCATAATAAATTCCATAGTCGTTAGCAGGTTGGTATTTGAAGCTGCAAGTTTACGATATTATCCAGAGTATTAATGAATGGAAGGCAGGATAATTGAGCCTGACTTAGGAGGGAGCTGTGCTAGGGCGGAAGCCAAAAAAAACATCGAAAAAATTAAATAACTCGTTTTTTGGTGTACTTTTTAAAGTCAGATTGGGATGTTAAGTAATTGATCAAGAGTGGTTTGTGATTTGTGGGTGCCCCATCGAAAAAGTTAAATTACTCGATTTCTCTTCCCCGTTTTTGCGGCTTTCCCCAAACTGCTCCCAGACCCAAAATGATAAACACGACGATCATCGCAAAAAGGTAGGCATCAAACCCAAGTAGCAGTTGGTTAGGGAGCCATTCGTAGTAAAAGGCGAGTAGTAATACTTCTCCGATGATAATCGCGACAACGGCCCACGCGGGGCTAACCACCTTCCAATAGAGTACCGCCAAGGTGATCGGAAATAGCATGGATAAACCGCTAAAGGCCAGCTTACCCATATCAAAAATGGTATCAAAGGGGCGAGCGGCAATACCGAGGCCAATAATGGCAAAGAGGATGACGCAGATACGGCCAATCCTCACCTGTTGCGATAGCGCCAGTTCTTTTCGAAAGGGCAGTACGAAGTCGCGCGTAACGATGGTGCTCAAGGCTAATAATTGAGAGTCCAGGGTAGACATAAAGGCCGCCAGCGCACCGGTTAGTACCAATGCTGCAAACCACTCGCTGCTGTGCTCCACCAACATCATGGGGAGAATTTGGTCCGCCGCTTTCCCTTCTAGCCCCGGGAAGCTTAAATGCCCCAGCACGCCTATGATGACGGGGAAGAGCGATATGATCAATGGGATGCCACCGTACAATAGCGCCGACTTTTTGAGTTTGTCCAGGTCTTTGGCCACGTAAAAACGCATGAAGATCTGTGGAAACATGGGAATGCAGAACAACCAAAAGATGAGGATGCTAAACCACTTTTGGGGTGGATATTTGTCTCCTGCGCCTTCGCGATTGAACAGACTGGGTTCTAGTGCGAAGACCTGCTCATTGGCGTTCGTTAGCCCACCTAGGCTGTTGGTGATAACCAGTACAGCGGCCAACATTAGACCAATGGCCAGCAGGCCCTGTTTGAGATCAGTTTTTGCTACACTCCGCATACCGCCAATCCAGACATAAGCGATGGTAAAAAGCGTGAGGAAGGTAGCACCCCAGAGATAGGGAATCTGTTGTTGGGTAATGGTTTCCAGTATATAACCCGCTCCTACAATCTGAAGGGATAAGTAAGGAAAGGTGAAAAGAATCATCACCAGGGCGTACAACCAGCGTAGTACATTGCTACCGGTGCGTTGATAGATCAGCTCGCCTGGCGTAATATGCCCGTGTTCCTTGCCTAATCGCCAGATTTTGGTGCCTAGCAGAAAAAAGGAAAAGGCAGCAAAACCGGTGCCCAGGGCCATGACCACATAATAAGTATAGCCCACTCGGTAGCCTTCTCCAGCAAAGCCAAGGAAGTAAAAGGCACTGAAATTGGTGGCCAGAATGGTGAAGAATAGGGTGAGGGTACCCAGACTACGATTGGCCAAAAAGTATCCTTCCGGCGTAGTAGCATCCTGTTTAGCCCCACGCAAGCTACCGAGAAAAACAACAGCTATGTAGATCAAGAGAATAGCGTAGACCATTTATTCCCAGTACTTTTTAGCGAAGAGATAAAAGACCAGTATAAACCCGAGGTGCAGCAACATGAACCAGCTCATCCAAGTGGGAAACCCCAACCAACTCGTACCGTTTGACCATTGTACAAATAGATAATCCTGGGAAAGGAGAAAAAGAGCAATAAAAGCTAGCCACCAGTACCAAGCCTTTCGCTTTTTCATTTTGGTGCTTTTGCAGTGAAGGTAAGCAATCGCGTTTATTCTTTTTCTTTTGCCGGAATCCCGCTAGTTTTGCCCCACTTTTCAGTGAAGAAGTGCTTATGAAATTTCGTCGCCTCAATAATGAGGAATTACAAGAATTAGAACAAGAGTTTGTCCAGTTTTTGGTTACCCATTCCATTACGGCTCCGGATTGGGTGAAACTCAAAGTGGAAGATCCAACTAAGGCCGAAGGGCTTGTTGACCTCTTCAGTGATATTGTTTTTGAAAAGGTAGTAGGGAATATCCAATACCTGGAATACCGTACGCCTGATGATATCAAAACCTTCCACTGCCAGGAGGACAAAATTGTGATGAATGGCTTGCGTATGGAAGGAAAAGCAGAGATTGATCTTACCACAGATTTACCACCGGCTGAGATGTTTAAGATACTGCAAGCAGCTGATGTGAAACTCCAAATCTATACCGCACAGAAAGGCTACGTACCAGGACGGGCAGCAGAGCTTTTTCGGATGTTAGAAGGTGGTGCCAAAATTTCGCGTGAAGGGCAGCTTTTTCGGGCTATAGAAGGATTTAAAGGCGCTTAAGCGGGAACCTTTCAGTTCGCTTTGCTTTTTTGTCAAAAAAGACCGGGACTAAAGCTTAAGGCATGAAGAAAGATCTGAAGACCTTATTGAGCCTTCGAGCGCTGCGTTTGGAAGACTGTGCCCTCATCAGCAAGGCGTTCCGAGAGCAAGGCTGGAGTAAGAGTCAAGCGAAATACGAACAGTATTTGCAGTATCAGGAGCAAGGCCTCCGAGATATTGTCTTGGCCGAGTTGGAGGGGCAATTTGCGGGCTACCTCACCATTGTTTGGGAGTCTAGTTATCCGTATTTCAAAGAACAGGATATACCCGAAATAGTCGATTTCAATGTCTTGCAAAAATTCCAACGCCAAGGTATTGGTACCCGCCTGATGGACGAAGCAGAACGCAGGATAAAGAAGGTGTCTCCCCTTGCGGGTATTGGCTTTGGATTGACGAAAGACTACGGACCGGCACAAATACTCTACATCAACCGGGGCTATAAACCAGACGGTAATGGTGCAACAAAGGCCGCTGCACCTTTAGTATATGGGAGCGAGATCACGGTTGATGATGATCTGGTCCTACATTTGATCAAAGAACTATAGCATGGCGCATAAGGGTAGCGATGTATATGACGATGAGGAGTTCTTCAGCAGGTATATTGCTAAGAGAAGAAGGCTCAACTCACCCAATGATTTGCTGGAGGAGCCAATTATCGACGAACTCCTTGCCGAGGTAGCCGGTAAAGAATTACTAGATCTTGGCTGTGGAGACGGGCGTTACGCCGCCAAGTTGCTGGGCCAAGGATTGAAGAGCTACCGTGGAATTGATGCTTCTGAAAATATGATCCGGCTTGCCCAGGAGCATCTACTGGAATTCGCAGAAGCCAGCGTCGAACGACAAACATTAGAAGAAATCACTGTGACGAGGCGATCTTATGACATTTTACTATCACGTCTTGTTCTGCATTACCTGGAAGATCTAGCGCACATTTTTGCGGTTGCTCATCAATCTTTGCGCGAAGGCGGCTGTTTCATCTTTTCGGTAGAACATCCCATCATCACCAGTAACTATGCGGCTTACAACCAACAAGCAAAAGTAAAGCGAGAAGATTGGGTGGTGGATAACTACTTCCACAGTGGGCAACGAATCAATAAATGGATTGGCAAGGAGGTCATTAAATACCACCGAACACTGGAGGAATACGTGCGCTTGATTCAAAAAAGCGGCTTTGCTCTAGAAGAAATTAGAGAGTCCAAACCAGCAAGGGCCAATTTTGCGGAGCAAACAGAGTATGACCGCCGGATGAGGATCCCTTTGTTCCTGTTATTTAAAGTACGAAGAGTAAGCTAGCTAATTTTGTGGTTACTTTATGCGCTTCTAGTCCAGTCCATACTATTGCCTTTCATTTGGGAAAAGCCAGCGAACTGAAAATCTCCTTCTACCCTATACCCTCTACTTTCTACTTTCTACCGCCTAAGGTTTTCAATGATCATTGATTAGGAGGACACGCTAGACTAAATTTACGCTTCCCCTTCCAACAGATCCGGCCGCCGATCCTTCGTACGCTGCAGCGCCTGCTCGTATCGCCACTCCTCAATCTTGCGCGTATTACCGCTAGTGAGAATTTCTGGAACTTTCCAACCCCGAAAATCCGCGGGTCGAGTGTATACTGGTGGAGCGAGTAGATCATCCTGGAAGGAATCGGTCAGGGCGGATTGTTCATCACCCAATACACCGGGCAAGAGCCTGCCAATAGAATCTACGAGTACGGCAGCTGCTAATTCACCGCCACTTAGGACATAGTCGCCAATGCTGATTTCGCGTGTTACATACTGTTCACGGATGCGCTCGTCGATGCCCTTGTAGTGCCCACAAATGAGGATGATGTTCTCCTTAAGTGATAGCTCATTGGCAATTCCCTGGCGGTAGCGCTCACCGTCTGGCGTAAGAAAGATCACCTCCTGGTAGTTGCGTTCACCCTTAAGATCATCCAGGCATTTTGCCAGGGGCTCGCACATCATCACCATGCCTGCACCGCCACCAAATTGATAGTCGTCAATCTGCTTGTGTCTGCCGATGCCGTAATCTCTGAGATTGTGTACAACGACCTCCAGTAGCCCCTTTTGCTGCGCCCGTTTCATGATAGAATGTTCAAAAGGGCTGTGCAATAACTCTGGTAAAACCGAAATGATGTCTATCCGCATGCGCTCCTACAATCTTAATTTCTCTGCAAAGCTGAACAATATCCACCAATTTCCCAACTACCGCTTACTTGCGACTCCCGTCGCAAGACATACTCTCACTCCCGTCGCAAAGTAGATCATGTACCAGACCTCTTCTTCCAGCCCGTAGACTTCAATACTTGTGGTAAGCCTGCGCATGATAGATTACTGATATCTAGCACTTTTTACGGTCAGTTTTATTGGCATAACGCTAGTAACGATAGCATGCATTTTCTGGGGTGTGGGCCCTAAATGTCTAGTATTGTACATTAAGTGGCGGCTTTGAGGGATTTTTGATATCTGTAATTTCATAATGAAATCGTAACTTTCACGCTGGCTAGCAAAGACTAGTCGTTGCGTATGAATAAACTGTGTTACTTAATAGTCTCCCTCCTCGCTTCTGTCCTTCTGTGCGCCAACCTTAGTGCACAGAAGCTCGATAGTTTGGAACGTTTGTGGAGTGAGATTACTAGCGACTCTTTGCGCATTCAGCAACAACTAGACTATGCCTCTTCGCTTTACGAAGCTTATCAGTACGAAGATGCCTTTCGGTTTGCGGACCGGGTCGTGCAGTACTTTCCAGAGTCTTTGCGAGGAACAAGGCTCAATCTACGTGCCCTTTACCTGAATACCCTTTTTGCGTCTGCTACCGGCAATGTCGCTAGTTTCTATGATACATGGGATGATGCGATTTATCAGGCTTCTGCCCTACCGGATACCTTTTACCTAATCGAATTGACTAACCTGCGGGCGGGGCAGTATTTGTATACAATGCGTTACGACTCTGCCTACCAAAGCTACCAGCAATCCCTTGATTTGGCCATTGCCATTAAAGATATTGATGCGCAAAATTCTGTACTCAACAACATGGCGATCATCTTTGGTGAACAGGGACTGGTGCAGAAAGCCAAGGATAAGTTCTGGGAGGCTACCCAAGGAGCAATGGCGCAGGGTGATTCCATCCTGGTGTTTACAGGTCATAATAATGTAGCCCACTGTTATGCCGAACTCGGTGAACCCGATTCTGCTCGGCTTTTCCTAGATGCTTCCCGTGCCTTTATGACAGTTGATTTTCTGGACTTTGAGAATAGCATGATCCATTCGAATTATGGTCTTATTGCGAAGCTCGAAGCAGATTATCCAGCGGCCATTCAAGAGTACCACCGAGCCTTGTATTATGCAAAACGAGGCTCCGACGCTATCAATATTTGTGAGGCCACCTCTCAGATAGGGCAAGCATTTTCTGAGCTATCGCAATACGATTCTGCTTCTTATTATCTGGCCCAAGCTGAGATTCTCGCCCGACAAATGCAAGCCAATGAAGTGTTGCGCGATGTGCTACCTACCCAGGCGAAAAGTTATGCCGCTCTAGGCCGATGGGATGCCGCCTATCAGTCCGCCAGCCAAGCTATTGAACTGCGGGACGAATACCTAACGGGAGAAGTACAACGGCAAGTGGCTGAGATGGAGGCCAAATACCAACTATCGGACTACGAAAGAGAAAACGAGTTTCTCCGTACGATCGGCCAGGAGCGAGAGGAGAAGCTTAAGCAACGAACCTTTTTTTCGATCCTGGGTCTACTGGGCTTGCTCCTTATCTCGGGTTTGGCGATTTTAGCCTGGCGCCGAAACGAGACCATTCGTGCATTGAATTCAGAACTAGAAAACAAAGTGGCGGAACGCACCGCAGAATTGGAAACCGCCAACACCCAGCTCCAGGAATACGTAGAGGATTTAAAGGTCTTTACGCACGTGACTTCGCACGATCTAAAGGAACCTTTGCGGAATATATCGGGCTTCTCGAGTTTACTGAAACGCCGCTTGGCGTCCACCCTTACGGATGATTCGGCCGATTTTATGGAAATGATTCGGGTAAATGCCAACCAAATGCACGAATTGGTAGAAGGTATACAGTTTTACTCGATGCTGGACCCACAAGTGGCACCTCCTGCTTTTGAGCCGGTGGATTTAGCTGCACTTTGCAATCGCGTACAATCTTCTTTGGACACTTTCCTCAGCGAAAAGCAAGCGCAGTGCATTTATTCCGATGCGCTACCAGAAATTCAGGCTTCGGCGGAAGCACTACAAGTAACCATCAAGAATTTGGTAGAGAACGCGATCAAATATAATGATGCAGCAGTACCCACTGTTGAAATCAACTACGAGCAACATGGGCAGTGGCATCTGATACGAGTAAGCGATAACGGTATCGGCTTAGAGCCGGCCTACTACGAACAAATCTTTCAGATGTTCAAGCGCCTCCATACCCGGCAAGACTATATTGGTACCGGGATGGGGCTTGGGATTAGCCGAAAACTGGTTCGCAAGTTCGGCGGCGATATTACCGTGGAAAGTACAGTGGGTGAAGGGAGTACCTTCACGGTACATTGGCCCTTTGCGGGGACGAATGGGCAGGCTAAGACCTAGTAATGTCGATCTCTGATTCTCTATTCCAATTGCTTTTTACTCGCAGTACTATTCTTTCGGAACAGCACACCAGGAACGATTGGAGATTTAGTTTTTTACCGTAACGGGCGTGGTAACCAAAAAAACTCTATATTTGCGCTTCCTTTTGAAACAAGAGGAAGATATGGCAATCCCGTAGCTTGTTAGTCAAGGTAAACGGGGATCATTCAATTAAACGGACATTTAAAGATGCCAGTTAAAATTCGCTTACAGCGTAGAGGTCGCAAACAGCGTCCATTTTACCACATCGTAGTAGCTGATTCACGTGCACCACGTGACGGTCGTTTCATCACTAAGTTAGGTACTTACAACCCAATGACTAAGCCTGCCACCATCGATATCGATCGGGAGGAAGCTTACAACTGGTTGATGAAGGGCGCTCAGCCAACGGATACGGTTCGCGCTATCCTGCGTTTTAAAGGTGTGTTGTACCGCAAGCACCTCATGCGTGGTGTACTGAAAGGTGCATTGACTCAAGAAGAGGCTGACAAGAAGTGGCAAGAATGGATTGAGGCGAAAGAGTCTAAGGTTACGGCTCGTCGTGAAGCTGCTGCTGCTGAGGTGGCTAAGCTACATGCAGATCGCTTTGGTGATGTACCAGTCATCGTAGAAGAAACGCCAGTAGAAGAGGAAGCACCGGTTGCTGAGGAAGCAGAAGCTGCCACCGAGGAGGCACCTGCTGCTGAAGAGCCAGCTGCCGAGGAAGCACCCGCCGCTGAGGCTGCTGCTGAGGAGGCACCAGCTACCGAAGAGCCAGCTGCGGAAGAAGCTCCTGCTGAAGAAGAAAAGAAAGACGAGGCGTAATTCCCAACTCCTTCTTTAAGAAATTTAACTGCCCGGCTGCTGATAGTAGTCGGGCAGTTTGCATTTATAGAAATTCGTCCGGAGCCGTTTCGAGAATTCCAAAAATGACGTATATTTGCAGCGGTTCTTCGGAACCATACTTTAATTCCAATGATAAACGGTGAACCTGGTAGTGCCTAATGTTGCACTACCAGGTTCGCTTTTAGAGCTTGTTTTGAACAGTCTGATTTCTCGAAAGTGAGCAGATTTTGTTCTGATTTAGGCCCAAGGAAGGAACTACGCAGTCGCGTAGTGACTGATCGCAGTACGAAAATCAGGATAAAATACGCCGCTTACGGGTAATTGAAGTTGTCCAAAAATAGCTCTTCAAATACACTTGATAGATGTACGAACTTGGTGCAGAGTACCTGGCAAAACTCGAAAATGTTGCTGCTGAAATCCAGGCGAGCGAGGTGTTGCAACAATACCTGGAGGAGGAGGAAGAGGAATTCTATAATAACCTCAAGGATCTGTTTGAGCCGCATATCAATCTAGTCTATCAAGATGTGGCTGCCCATCATCCCCTACAGCTGATACATCTAGAGCGCATTTTGTTGGATCCAGCCTTTGAAGGGCTTTTCTTGCCACGGATTCTGGGCTTTAGCGTATTACGCGGTACGGTAGGTGATAACCTCAAGTACCTGCGCCCCCAACACCATTTTCAGGATATTCTGTTGGCTATCTGTAACTCTGCGAACTTTGATATTCTGAAGAAGCGGATTGGTCAAACCATTCAAATTGGTTTTGCCCTTAGTAGTGATATCTGGGTGACCAACTTGATTAATAGTATCGATAATCGTCGGGTTCGTAATTACCTCCAGGGATTGAAATCAGATCGCCTACGGGTATTGGACGAGCGTAAGCGGGATTATGCGCGCTACAACCGCCAGTTCCGCAATGAGAATTTCCTGGCTGTTGTTTTTCCGGATACGCCATCGGAGTTGACCATCGAATACCCCAGTCTGGAACGATTCATTCTCTATCGGACAAGCACCCAGGAGGACAATACTTCTTTACATCCACTGCTAGACGCCTTCGTTGGCAATAAAGCGTTGATCGGCACCCCTGAGCACATGAAAGTAAGCGTACTGTACGGCGCTTTCTTCGACGTGCCAGACGATAGCCAGGATGTTTTAGCAGAAGCTATTGAAGGTTTCCGTAAGGAACTACCCGAGGCGGATGAGAAGGTATTGGAGTTTCTATTATACCTACACGCTCATTCCGACGCTAAGCTTACGCCCCAAGCGGATTTAAATCTGGCCATGTTGTTTGATCGGACCACCAAGGACCAATTGAGCGAGTATTTCAATATCATTGAGAAGATTCATACTGACGGGTATACTAATGAAGGTACCCAGGAGGCCATTCGTGACACTTACCTGAATTACGAAGGTCTTTCTAATTTCAATGAAGGTATCCGTCGTACGATTATCCAGTATTTCCAGTCTTTCGTTACCAATCTGGAGGAGGGCGACTACGCCGAATACTTCGAAATCACCAAGCTATTTGCGGTCTACATGGGCTTGTTTGGCAACCAACAGTTCAATCAAGATCTGAAGGAGCTTTCCATGTCTTACGTGAAGAAACTGCTGAAGCGTTTCATCGATAAGCGCGGGAAGGACTACCAGGACATTAAGAAGTTTGTCTCTGCCACCTTCCGGGATTTCGAATTCCTAACGGAAAAAGAAATTGTGAATCTCTTCAAAACGCGCCGTAAGCGCAAGAAGAAAGAAGAAGCTTAAGCCACGGCTTGCTACTGCTTCAAGGCCGCTTCTGCCAATAGGGTAGGAGCGGCCTTGTTGTTTTGCAGACCATCGCCCGGATTTTACTATTTTGAGGGCGAAACGCAGCAGCAGCTTGGAGATAGTAGGGCAAGAAATGGCTAGTGCTGCCATACGTTTCCCCAATAACTAGAATGAAGGTTGTCATTTAATTACCCTTAGTAGTAGCTGGTGGTATCACGCTGCTCTAAAGTAAAATCCACTATGCAATTAACCACACTGGACTGGGGCATTATTATGGCCTTCTTCCTGTTTTCCTTGCTCATTGGACTCTGGACTTCTAGACGAGCTGGCAAGGGGTTTACAGAGTATTTCCTATCAGGTCGTGGTATGCCTTGGTGGCTGCTGGGTATCAGTATGGTGGCTACCACCTTTAGTGCAGATACCCCCAACCTAGTAGCCGATATCGTACGCCAAAATGGAGTTTCTGGTAATTGGGTCTGGTGGGCGTTTTTGCTGACCGGCATGCTTACCGTCTTCCTGTACGCCAAGCTCTGGCGCCGCTCCGGTGTGCTTACTGATCTTGAGTTTTACGAATTGCGCTACAGTGGTAATCCCGCCGCCTTCCTGCGTGGTTTCCGGGCCGTTTATCTAGGGGTTGTCTTCAATGTGGTCATTATGGCCACTGTCTGTCTGGCGGCCATTAAAATTGGTGCGGTATTACTGGGGCTAAGTCCGATCCAAACTTTATTGATTGCCTCCATCGTGACGGTGATCTACACTGGCTTAGGAGGGTTGCGAGGTGTGATCATTACCGACTTTTTTCAGTTTGTGCTGGCCATGGGCGGAATGATCTGGGCCGCTATTGTCATCCTTGACCGGCCGGATATTGAAGGTCTGCAGGGCTTACTTAATCACCCGAACCTTACGGGAAAGCTAAATTTCTTCCCCGACTTCAATAATTGGGAAGTGCTCTGGCCACTCTTTATCCTACCGCTGGCGGTTCAGTGGTGGTCTGTTTGGTACCCTGGTGCTGAACCTGGCGGCGGTGGATACGTAGCCCAACGTATGCTGTCTGCAAAAGACGAGAAACACGCTATCGGAGCCACTTTATTATTCAATATCTCACACTACGCCCTGCGTCCATGGCCATGGTTGTTGATTGCCCTAGCTTCTCTGGTGTATTACCCTCTACAGGTCAATCCCGACCCAACGGCGAATCAGGTTTATGTGCATCCCGCGGCGGCGGATACGCTAAATTCCGTTCTCAAAGAAGATGCGATTCCTTTTTTGTTAACTGATCTAAGTCTCCGACAGGCAGCTAGCGAGGATGTAGAGCTACAAGCAGAATATGGTCGCTTACAGCAAATTGTAAATCAGCACCCCATGTCCTTAGAGGTGCGATCCCTGGCCTATATCTATACCGAGAAAAACCGCTGGGTTGCTCCAGAAAATCGCAGCGATCCTTTGGCGGAGGAACAGCTGGTCTACATCCAGCTCGCGAAGCCAGAGATTGGCCTGGATAAACTGGGGCATGATTTAGGTTTTTCCCTAATGCTCCAATTTATGCCTTCGGGTTTATTAGGCTTGCTCCTAGCGGCCCTGATAGCTGCCTTTATGTCCACTTTGTCCACTCACCTCAATTGGGGGGCATCCTATCTGGTAAATGACGTTTACCGGCGTTTTATGCGCCCGGAGGCCAGCGAGCAGGAGCAGGTGAATGTCGGCCGTTTGGCTACCTTGGTGCTGATGGTGCTGGCGGCGCTTTTGGCCTTGGCCTTGGAAGACGCTCTGGGGGCCTTTAACGTCATTTTGCAAATTGGTGCCGGTACCGGTCTGCTGTTTATCCTGCGTTGGTTCTGGTGGCGAATTAATGCTTATTCGGAGATCGCTGCGATGGTCATATCCTTCGCAGTGGCCTTATACTTTGAGTTTGTACACCCCGGTGGCTTGCCAGATCACGCTAAGCTGGTGTACGGAGTGGGAATTACTACCGTAGGCTGGGTGGCAGTGACACTTTTAACGCGCCCTACGGCAAAAGAAACATTAATCCGTTTCTATCGCCTGGTCCGTCCGCATTCCCCCGGCTGGGATGCGGTTATTCAGTACGCCAAGAAAGCCGAAGAACTGGCCGCGCCAATTCCTACTAGTTCATTTATGCTAGAATTGAGCTGCATGTTTGCGGGCTGTTTTATGGTATACGGCTTACTCTTTAGTACGGGCTATTTACTCTACGGACAGCTAGCTTTAGCAGGCGTCAGCTTCCTGGTAGTATTGGCCTCTGGCTGGGTGATTTATCGCAACTGGCCCAAAATCCAGAAGTAATATTTAGGGATAAAACTGTTAAAATTTTTCGGCTGGCCAACTATTGGTCAACCTGAGAAGTTTTTATTACCGAATGATATACTTATTAAATATTTGGGAAGGGCGACTTTTTCAGAATTTAATTTGTATTTTTAAGCAATCGTATTTGAGAGGTGAGTCTACAGTCGCAACATTTTATTACCATAAGAGGTGACTACTTCATGGCTTTTATACGATTGCCAAATCGTTTTATCATCAAACCTAAATGCTCATGAATCGAAGGTCTCTCAAGCAGAGGTTGTTAAGAACCCGTATTGCCTTAAAACAGACCCTTACTCGAATTTTGGACATTAACAAAAAGAGAAAAGTGCTGAACGAATTAGTGGAGTTACAAGAGCATTCCGAAAAGCTCGAAGATGAGCTTAAAGTATTAAATCAGTTGGCCTTTAATCAGGCTAATTTGGTTCGGAGATACGAAAAAGAGTTAGCCGTAAGTGAAGCTTAATTCATTTCGGTTCTCTTAAGTAGAAACAGCGAACCAATGGGGCTGCCTGCTACCAGTAGGCAGCCCATTTTTTGTCAGCTTACTTCATCAGAGGCGAATATTTGGGTATGAATTCTTGAATTAGTTACGCTTCCTGCTTAAATTTGAAGTCCCACCTGTCAGATTTACTTTAACTTGATAATCAGTGAAGAATCAATGATTCTGCTGAAGATTCACGCCGATTTGTAGAAATCAGTGTGAAATCATGAACATTTTTCCTGCTAAATGTTGTTATCATGGTCAAGCAAAGAGAAAATTCGCTTCATACCAAGTATATGAGTACGATATCGGTTGATCAACAGATAATGGAAAGCATGAAGACCAATGACGGGAGTAATCTCTGGCATCGGTCGTTCGAGCAACCCGTCCTATTGGTATTCCTACGGCACTTTGGTTGCACCTTCTGCCGGGAGGCACTTTCTGATATTGCCAAGATTAAAGATCGGATCGAGGAAGTTGGTACGAAAATAATTTTTGTACACATGACTGATGATAAGGTGGCGGAGCGTTACTTCCAACGTTATGATCTCAGTGGAGCCATCCACATCAGCGACCCCCAGTGCCAATACTACGCGAAGTTTGGCCTGGTCAAGGGCAATTTTACTCAACTCTTTGGATTACAATCCTGGATCAGAGGATTCCAGGCGGCTATCATCGATGGTAATGGTGTGGGCTACAAGCAGGTAGGTGACGGTTTCCAAATGCCTGGTGTATTTGTCGTTCACGAAGGGCAAATTAAAGATGCCTTCATTCACAAACTTTCTCACGATCGCCCCGACTACGAGCAGCTCGTACTGAACTGCTGCGAAGTGGGGGATTCACAAGGCTAAGTAAGGGAGTTGACTTCGTGATTGCCTGACTCTTTTCTCTAATCTTATCTACGTTTTCACGCAGGGTATACGCCCGTTCGCATTTCTGTGAAGGAATAGCGCAACAGGTCATGAGTAGTTACTATTCCTACCAAGCGACCATCTTCCAGGATAGGGAGGGCGTGCAGTTTGTTGGATAGAAATACATCCGCTGCTAGATCAATCTCGTCGTCCGGTGTAAGGAATACGGGATAGCTAGACATGATGTCTTTAGCCGAGATATAATCAAACTCCTTTTCGGTGTAGGTCTTTCCCGTCGTATTTAAGGTCAGTATGTAGCTGGCCTTAGCTAAGTCTTCTTTACTAATAATTCCCTTGAGCTGGTTGCTAAAGTCTAGGACCGGTATGTGATGGAAATGATGGGTATCGAAAACTCTTTTGATTTCTGAGAAGGTAGCTGTTTCGAATACTGTGATCACCTCCGTGGTCATAATTTTATCTACCGTTTTCATAAGCCCTGTTTGTTTAATGGAAAAATACGGTAGAGCTAAGGTCACCATGTTCCATTGGAGTACCACTGACGGAAATCACTCCAGCATCATGATAAATCTTGTTCGGATACTGCTTCGATCCGCCAGGTTTAGCCCTTCTTTTTGCAGACAATGGCTGTCCAAACTGGATAATTTAGTAGTTGTGCATACTTAATCGCTTCTAGCTATAGTTAACTCCTTGCGATCCACTATTTTTGGTTTCTCATGAATCAACAGGACAGTAGCTGCGAGCCGGATAATTTTCGCCGGCTTTTCGATGAACACTCGAAAGCACTTCATCACTTTGCTTATTACAAATCTGGGGATGCCAGCCAGGCGGAAGACGTGGTGCAGGAGTCCTATCTGCGCCTGTGGAAGAATTGTGCTCAAGTGAGCATCGAAAAGGCCAAACAGTTTCTCTTTGCGGTAGCTAATAATTTAATGCTGGATCAGTTTAAGCACCAAAAGGTCGTACTGAAATTTCAGTCTACTCAACAGGTACATCAAAACAGTCAAGATCCACAGTTCTTGATGGAGGAGCAAGAGTTTAAAATCAAACTAGAGACCGCCATTGCCGCCTTACCCGAAGGGCAACGAGAGGTATTCCTGCTCAACCGCATTGATAAGATGAAGTACCGCGAGATTGCCGAGCATCTGGGCATTAGCCAAAAGGCCGTGGAGAAGCGGATGCACAAAGCGCTATTGACGCTGCGTGAGGAGTTTGGGAAAATATAGTTAAATGAGCTTTGCTCTTTACAAGTCGGATGAAATGGCTAGTGAGGTAGGCAAACCTCATCGTACTGGGTATTGGGTACAAAGTACTTGGTAAGCGTAAATTTGCAATAATCAAATCTAAGTACCTTGTACTGAGTACTACGTACAGTTCATAGCAACTCGTGAGAGACAATTAATCAGCCATAAGGCCACTGAGCTAGACAAATCGTATGCTTCATGTTAGGGTAAATGGGGACATTCTCGTTTAATAGACAAATAGAGAAACCTCAGTAATTCAGTCGAATGAGTAAAAAATCTACAGACGATACCTTTTTGGCGCGCTGGCTCAGCGGAGACTTGACCCCCGAAGAGGAAGCTACTTTTGCGGCTCGGGAAGATGCTGAACTATTGCGCAAAATAGCTGAGACTTCTGCTGAGTTGGAGCCTCCACAACGGGATCAAGCAGCCAGTTGGGAAGCTTTGCAGCAAAAGGTTAGACCGGCCAAAAAGCCCGCCCGCGTTAGGCGTTTAGGAAACTGGTGGAGGTACGCGGCTGCGGCTGCGGTACTGCTACTGGCAGTGTACTATGTCGCATTACCAGATAGCCAGAGTTGGACCACCATTAGTGCTCCGCTGGCAGAGAAAACCGTTGTTGAACTGCCCGACGGCTCGGAAGTGTGGCTTAATGCTGGCTCTGAGTTGCGTTATCAGTCCGGGCAATTCAATAGATCACGCTTAGTGGAACTGAAGGGAGAAGCTTTCTTTGATGTAGTTCCAGGAGCATCTTTCGAGGTTTCAACTACTCAAGGTACCGTTAGTGTTTTGGGTACTACTTTCGATGTATACGCCCGCTTACAGCAGTTTCGGGTAGCCTGTTATTCCGGTAAGGTAGGGGTAGAATATTCTACTGAAGAGCCACAGGAGATACTGGAGCCTGGACAATTGATTGAGGTAAAAGAAGATGAAATGTCACGAGGAAGCATTGATGCTGCCAAAGAGATGCCCGAATGGACAAGCGGACTATCCGAATTCAATGATGCTGACTTCAAAACAGTAATTGAAGAGCTGGAACGACAGTACGCCATTCAGGTTAATTATCCGGCGCATCTGGATACTTTGCGGGGCTACAATGGAGGTTTTCCGCATCGTGCGTTGGAATCTGCTTTACAGATTGTATTTTCATCGGTGGACTGCCAATATCGTATTGATGACAAGGTAGTTGATGTGTTTCAGTCAACTGATTAGGTAATATGCCGCGTTTTGTGTTCCTAGCATTAGTACTACTTTTTTGCCATTCGGCAAGCGCCCAAACTATTACCGCTACCTTCGATCATCAGCCAGTAGAAGCGGTGATCCAAGCGCTGGAAGACGAGTTTGGTCTGGTCTTCAATTATACCAACGATATCCTCGCTGATCAGTACATCACGGCCGCGTGCCGTAAGCTACCAATGAAAGCGGCATTGGAGTTGCTTTTTGCCGAAACAGATATAGCCTACGAATTGGTCAGTGACAAGTTTGTAGTGCTCCGGGCAAAAGAACCGATCGTGATTCCAACCTATCGTTTATGCGGGCGCATAACGGACGATCAGGGAGAGGGCCTGGCTTTTGCCAATCTCTTTTTATCAACGACCCAGGGAGGAGGTTCCACGGAAGCGGACGGTAGCTTTGATTTCTACGTGTACGGGGAACCGGAAGACCTGGTAGAGATATCTTATTTGGGCTATGAAACCCGGCAACGCACCGTTCAGCAGTTGGGGGCTTGCCCCACCATTTCTTTACCCTTAGCAGCCTTTTCCATCCAGGCGGTAGTCATCAAGGAATACATTACGGCAGGAATCGAACAGTCTACCGATTTGGACCACTTTGTACTGCGTCCTGACCGAATCAATGTTGTACCGGGTTTGACGGAAGCTGATGTTCTACAAATGACTCAGATACTGCCAGGTATCCAAAGCCAGGACGAATCTGCTACACGATTGAATATACGAGGGGGTACCCCGGATCAAAACCTCATTCTATGGGACGGTATCCCAATTTATAATGGCGGGCACTTCTTCGGTATGATCTCCTCCTTCAACCCCTATATTGTTGACGAGGTGGATGTTTACCGGTCGGGCTTTGGGCCAGAATACGGTGGCCGGGTGGCCGGGGTGGTAGATATCAAGAGTGTCAGTGATATTCCTGAGCGTTTTTCCGGTGACGTTGGTATCAATTTAACGCACGCTGATATTGCCTTACGGGTGCCGCTCTTCAAACAAAAATCGGCATTGATCCTATCGGGCAGAAGAGCCTATTCAGACATTATTGAAAGCCCTACTTACAAACGGATCTCACAGCGGGTATTTCAGCGTGGTAAAATTGGTGAGGCGCAAAACCAGCAAGAAGAACAGGATAATATTGATCTAGACCTCAATTTTGTCTTTGATGACTGGAATGTAAAATGGCTTTGGCATCCGACTAAACGAGATCGCTTCGGTGTCAGTTGGTTTGGAGTCATGGATCAGCTCAACTTCGACTCTGATGAGCAAGGAGACGATGAGCAATTTCGCAATTTTGATGATCTGAATTTGACAAGCCAGGGCTTTGGCGTGAGCTGGGACCGACTATGGAGTGAGCGAATGCGTTCGAAACTACAATATGCTAGTACGAGCTTGAATGTGGAGTACATGCTCCTATTTGAGTACCTCATAGAAGAGGAAGTAGAAGATCGTATTTCTTATGAACAGCGCAATGATATTGAAGATCGTAGCCTCACCTGGACCAATGAGTGGCAAATTGCCGCGGGTACACAGCTGGATTTTGGCTACCAGTTTCAAGATTTGGAAGTGGGGCGAAATTGGGTATTCAATCAGGAGGATGCTGATGAGGATCGGGATGAAAATAGCTTTCATTCTCTTTTCCTCGACTTCAATACCAAGCGGAAAGGCCCCTGGAAGAGTCAGTTGGGTTTGCGGTGGACTTACTCCACGGCCTTACAACAAGATTTTGTAGAACCACGGTTGTCTGTTCAATATCTCCCTAACGAGCAATGGCAGTTTCGGGTCTCGGCGGGGCGTTACTATCAGTTCTTAAGTCAGGTTGTCGAGTTTAATGATCTCGGCTTAAACCAGCAACTCTGGATCTTGGCGGATGATGATGACGAACCACCAGTTGCTTTGAGTAATCATTATTCAGTCGGTCTCTTTTTTCAACCGTCCAGCTTTCAGCTCGAAGTAGAGGCCTACTACAAGACGATTACTGGTGTTACCTCCTTTTCGCCCGCCTTTCTGGACGAGAGCTTACAGCAAGAGGATTTCTACGAAGAAGGCACTGGATCAGCTTACGGGATTGATGTATTGCTCCGTAACCGCTGGAATAAATACCAAACGTGGTTGTCCTACTCCTACGGGAGAATATTCTACGTATTCGATTCATTTCGGGAGGGCGATCCATTTCCCGCCACTCACGATCGTCCACATTCGTTTACCTCGGTACATCAATGGGAATTCAATCGTTGGAACCTCTCCCTCAGCTGGAATCTTCGCACTGGACGTGCCCACACCGAGGCCATTGGGGTAGAAGTAACAGAGGGTGATGATGGGGAAGAAAATATTTCGCCCGAATATGATTTTACGCAGACGAACGCCTTTCGCCTTCCTGTTTATCATCGCCTTGATGCTTCTTTCCTATATAAGTTTCCGGTAGGTTCAAAGGGGGCAAACGGTCGTATAGGCCTTTCCATTCTCAATGTATACAATCGTGAAAACACACTAAGTCGGCAGTACTTCTCTTTCTTTGATGATGACGAGCTTGTTGACGATTTTGTTCTGGAACCCATTGATCGAGCTATGCTGCCATTTACACCGAATATGGTGGTGCGGATGCATTGGTGAGTTAGTAGCCAGTGGACAGTAGCCAGTAGACAGTAGACAGTAGACAGTAGCCAGTAGCCAGTAACCAGTGGACAGTAGCCAGTAGCCAGTGGACAGTAGCCAGTAGCCAGTAGCCAGTAGCCAGTATACAGTATACAGTAGAAAGTGGACAGTAGTCAGTGGGGGGATGAAAACATGTTAGGGAAGTAGATTTAATAGTGGGACATTAAATTTTTCTTCAATTAACCCACGCGAGCGCTTTAGACGCCTCTTTTTATACTCCATGACATTTTCAGTTGTTAATCAGTTAGTTATAAGCAGTGAAAGAAGCAGTTTGCTCCAACTGAGCCTCCTCATTAGATTCTAATTCTAATCATAATTCTCACTCTAATTCAAAAAATCTCCCTTCCCCGGTAGGGTTTTTTCCACCCCTCTCGTCTTAGCAGCAAATTAATTAATCACAACCTCCAGTTATCGCCAGTACACTTACACTTGTGGACCAAAAAAATGTACTCAATGTTAAGACGAAATGCTTACGGTATCGTAGCTGGCATGCTGTTGATGATTCCACTACTTCTGGTTTTAATTAAGCAAGTGCAACAGCGCTACAGTTGGCAGGACCTACTGCCCAAGGAAGCTTACAGTGTATCCTATGAGTTTGATATGTTTCACCTGCCCGAGCAGGCTTATGTAGAAAGCTACTTGCCGGTGTCGAATAATCGCCAGCGGATTCAAACTGTGCCGGCTGAGGAAGGGCAGCTAGTACTTCATACTACTCAGGATGAGACGGGCTTAAGAGCGCGCTGGGAATCTGCTGGTCAGACGGACGTAGTATTTAAGCACCAGTTTGAGTTTGAAGGTAAGGCGCTGAGTTACCGTCTGCCAAAGGTGGCCCCATTGGACGAGTACTTTCCGGATTCTGTGGAGCAGTACCGCCTCAGTACAGCAGCTATCCAGTCTGATCATCCGCTCATTCGCGCTGTTGCGGATAGCTTGAAGATGTTAGGATTCGGGCATACCATGAACTCTAACTACGAGTATGTGTCGGGGCTGGCCAATACGGGCTCGAATGCGCTAACCGATGCTTTGACTGCCCTTAAGCGGCAGAGAGCGTCCTGCAATGGTCAGAGCCGATTGTTTGTGGCATTATGTCGGGCCCAGGGAATTCCTGCTCGAGTGGCTGGAGGCATTATTTTAGAACAAAGCGAAAAACGAACATCACATCTTTGGGCGGAAGCCTACTACCGGGGCAGCTGGATTCCCTTTGATGTACTAAACGGCCATTTTGCGAGCTTGCCCGCCAACTATCTGGAACTGTATCACGGTGACGAGTTCCTGCTCGGCCGTACCTCTGATATTGGTTTCGATTACCAGTTTGTAATCAATAAGAGACACCACACCTTGAGCGCGGCATCGGATCGGATTCCAATGCTATGGTCCCTGCTCAACCATCAATCCGTTTCGATAGATCTTTTACGGACTATCCTATTATTACCTGTAGCAGCCTTGCTCATTGCCCTATTGAAAAATGTAATCGGCTTGAAAACCTTCGGGGTGTTTTTGCCAGCACTGATTGCCCTGTCTTTAGTGGGCAATAATGTCTATTGGACCATTGGTGCGTTTGCCATCATTTTGATCGTTATCAGTGGCTTGCACTATAGTCTAGACCGATTAGGATTACTGCATACGCCTAAGCTGGTTATTATGCTACTAGCGGTGATATTAACGCTGCTCCTGCTCGGCCACTTGGGCTACCGAATGGAGTGGGACAACTGGCCAAGTATTTTCATGTTACCACTGGTCATTATGGCCATCGCTGCGGAGCGCTTTGCCAAAGTTCTCACGGAGGATAATTTTGAGGAGGCCTTTAAAATGCTGGGCTCTACCTTGCTGGTTTCTCTGCTGTGTTATCCTGTCTTCAGTTCTGAATTGCTTATTGGGGTGCTGCTCACTTTCCCCGAGCTCTACCTTAGTATGATCGGACTATTACTGCTCTTGGGCCGCTGGATTGGCCTGCGCATTGTGGAACACTTCCGCTTTTCTCCACTAACCCTTTCAAATTAACCGAATCATGTTAAAGCGATTGTTTAGTTCGCCCACTCCGGCAGGAGGGGCCCTGGGAATCAATGAGCGCAACTTACGGTACGTTTACGCTCGTAATGATAAGAACGCTTTTCCCTACGCAGACGATAAAATTCTCTGCAAGGAAGCGCTGGATGCTGCTGGTATTGCTTGTGCCAGTACTTATGGGATCATCGAGCGTATTGGTGATATTCCTAGGGTTTGGCAAAGTCTACAGCATTACGAACGCTTGGCTGTAAAGCCCGCTAAAGGTTCCGGTGGGGGAGGGATTATCATCTTGAAAAAGGACAGCGAAGGCCGCTGGTGTAGTGGAGGACGAGTGCTATCCGATGAGCAGATCTTCTCTCATCTGGCACAACTCCTCATGGGAATGTATTCCTTCGGTACCAGTGATCGAGTACTCGTTGAGCAGTGCATTATTCCCCATTCTTTCTTTCACGAGATTTACCCAGCTGGCGTACCCGATTTTCGGGTGATCCTACTGGACCAAAAGCCAGCTATGGGAATGCTCCGCTTACCCACTGCCCGCTCCAATGGCAAGGCCAACCTGCATCAGGGGGGCTTGGGGATCGGGATTAATATGGAGGCCGGCACCCTAGCTTACGCCTACGATGGGCAAGCTTACCATACCGTACACCCCGATAGCCAGCAGCAAATTCTGGATAAGAAGATTCCCTACTGGGAAGAGCTACTGGAGCTTTCGATCCAAACCGCGGAAGCATTTCCCGAATTGGGTTACCTGGGGGTAGACATTGTCCTGGACCAGGAACTTGGGCCCTTAATTATGGAAATTAACGTTCGACCTGGACTCGGTATTCAACTGGCCAACCGCGCTAGCTTGAAGCAACCATTACAAACAATTTCAGCTAACTACTAACTTACTAAGCAAGGGTAAAAAAACTAGCATTCGATTTTCGATTAAAACAGGCGATTAAGTGATTGTCAATGAGCGTATTGCCTGGTTTCATCGAAATTATATCGGAGGGTTGTTTTTGAACCAGAACAAAAGGTAATTCCATCATGAAACAGACAAAATCCGCTACACCTTACGTAGTACTCTTATTGGCCATCGTTATGGCTGTACCCTACGCTAATCATCAGGCCCAAGCCTCACAGCAAATTGCCGTTGAGGTAGCGTCCAAAGTTATCTACATACCGAAAGCGCAGGCAGCTCATTTGCCGTCGGTAAAAAAGAAGGAGGAACGCCCCTAGTAGGGTTGAACTTCTCTAAGTAGGAAACACAAAGGTTTGAGATTAATAGCAAAATATCCGTAGCGAGGTGAAGATATAGGGTAGAGAGAATATTATTACGATCTACCCAATATCCTTCACCTTAACCCACCAACACACCATCATGAGATATCTATTGTTGATCCCCATCTTGCTACCAGTCGTTCTGGTGGCCCAGGGAAATATTGAATTCCAGGCAGAACTGGGAGCAGGTTATGAATACAACGTTTTCAACGCAGGGCCAGATCAGATGACCATCAGCGGAGATAGCGTAGCTGAACGAGCACTGCAAAGCGGAGCCTTCATATACGAAGATATCCGCTTGAGCTGGGACCGAGAAGGCAAAAAGAGTGAATTTAGTGTGAGTGCCCGCGCACTGTATGACTATTTTCCGGGACTACGGTCTGCCAATCTCGTGCGCCCAGGTGCAGATTTGACCTACAAATATGAGTTTAGAAAAGACAAGAGCGTATACACCCGACTGCGCTACCGCGATTACCAGACGGAGCGTGGAGCTGATCCAAATGAAGTTTTAACGATTCCCACTTCCTACCAAACCTGGGAGGGAGCTATAGGCTACGCCTGGAGACCTGCCAAAGATACCTGGTTGGAAGCGGAGATTCACGCTAGAAGTAAGCAGTTTGCTGCCACCTCTACCAGCCAGCTCGGTTACAATCGCTTGGGTGTGCGAGCAGAGTGGAAGCGGCGTTTTCGCAAGAAAAAGAAGCCTTCTAGTTACTTGATTACGAGCATCGATATCAATCAGCGTGTGTATACCCAAGAGCGTGTTTTTGATGAAGAATCGGAAATAGAAATTCTGGATGAGGAAGAAGACCAAGTACTAGAGGAACGCCTGTGGCGTTATCAGCAGTTGGACGTCAGGTATCGCTTTCGCAAATGGGGCAATGTCCAACTTGAAGCTGGGTTGGGGGCGCTCAATCGTTCGGATGTTTTGCAGGTTCGTCTGGGCTACCGCCAAGCTCGGATCTTCTCTAAGCTTAGATACAGCCAGGGCCCTTGGGCTCTAATTTGGAGCACCAGTTATCTCTACCGGCCCTATACCCAGTTCGCTGCGGTGACGGGTGAGGATGAAACCTTACTCCATACCTACTGGCGCAATAGCATACTGGCAACTTATAATCTCAATGATGATTGGCAAGTCATCATGAGGAGTACTACCGTAAAACGTTGGCGCAACGAAGCGGAACGAGCCACTAATTTCCGACCCTACTTCAATTCGATGGTTCGGATGGGGCTGCGTTGGAAGCTTGGAGGATAATACAATGGGTGTTTTATATCAGGTGTATGAAGTAGTCCGAGCTTAGTTCGGACTACTCTTTTTCCGACTACGCAAATTGACTCATCTCCTGGGGCGTCAGTATCGAGATAGGAGATCGCTTTGGATTTGATCAACAACTGATCCAATATTGACTAGTATTACGCCAGGTAAATTAAACAGGAGGCAGGTAGTGCTTGGTTTCTTAGGGACCCCAAGAGATAATTTCGTTGCGGTTTTGGAGGGTGGGACTATTTGCTTCAGTTTTAAGAGTTGTATACTGTTAACAAGCCCTTTGAGACGAATGTGTTGTACCGATTCCCCACTCTACACGAGAGCAGAAATTATCTAGCGGGTTATTAAGGGCAACGCAGTGATCTTAAGGCTACAGTAAGTTGCTCAGTTAAATTTCGTCCCGTTTAACCAAGCTTGGGTTTTTGGTACTTTTTTGCCAAGAAAAAAGTACATAGAAATGAGGCAAAATCATTCTTCAAACGTACCGCTTACGAAACTTACTAGGATTCTCACTAGTAACCTTCTTAAACACCCGATTGTAGTACGAAAGGCTCTCAAAGCCTGATAGGTAACACGCCTCACTCACACTTTTTCCCTTCATTAAATGGCGTTTGGAGTGACTGATACGATAGCGGTTGAGAAATTCAATAAAGGTATAGCGCGTCATTTTCTTAAAATACCGGCAGAAAGCTTCCTTGGTCATAAAGCAAACGCTGGCGATTTCATCTAACTCAACTTTCCGATGAAAATTATTATCCACAAAGGCGTAGATCAGCCTTAGCCGCTCTTGTTCCCGGTTACTAAAAGTGTTTCGGTAAGGCTTTTCGTGCAATACTTCAACATCTTCTAGCTGCGAAAGCAGTTGTAATATTTCGGTCAATTCCAGGTATTGCTGAAAGGGGGGGAGGTGCTGCAAGGCAAAAAGCTTTTCTCCAATTGACGTTTTCTCCTTGCCCGCAAAAGCAATCCCTCGGCTAGATAGGGCGAACAATTGTTGTATAGCAGCCAATTCGGGCGTATCCGAAAAATGACCTTCAACGAACTCCTTTTTGAGGTGCACTACTACTTTCTGATAATCAGACTGCACGCCATAGTCGAAATTCAGATGCGGGATGTTAGAGCCGATTAGGACCAAATCGCTCCCCTCGTAGGGCGAAATATGATCCCCTATGTGCCGGGTACCATTTGCTCCTTTGATATAAACTAATTCGTATTCTGGATGGAAATGCCAAAAGAATAAATCGCTTAATCGTGGATTAAACATCATGCTGAAGGAACGATCATTTCTACTGGTAATGGTTTCAAGCTGAACCTTCATTTTAAGACATTATTGGAATATTGAACCTCCTGTTTATTCAAAAATATCAATATTGTACAAATAGCTACTAAAAACGATAAAATCGCCGCTGGTTTTCTGCTTGAACTTTGCCTTATCGTTCAACATAAATCTTGCAGATCATGAATAATCATCAAACTATAGTAGCTAATCAGGTACCAGATAACCAGCACAAGGAAATTCCTGGTAACCCATCGACCGCCAAAAGCAGTACGGTACAACTGAGGCAAGCTGCTACTCCAGATTCACTTCGCGTGCTCAGTATGGAAGACTGGGCGTTTTGGAAGCACAATGGTTATGTCATCATCCGGCAGGCAGTCTCCGCTGAGCAGGCTCAACAAACGGCGGATTTTCTGTGGGAATTCGAGGAAAAAGATCCCAATAATGCTGAAAGTTGGTACACGGATCCCCGGGCGGAAATACAGATGAAAGAACTGGCTGGTACAGGCATGGTGGAGGTTTACAACAATCAACACCTGTGGAACAACCGCCAAACACAACGCGTGTACGATGCCTTCGTGGATATTTGGGGAACGGAAAGGTTATGGGTTACTATCGACCGGGCTAACCTCAACTTCCCCATTCGCCCCGGATACGAATACAAAGGTTTTATCCACTGGGACTATGACCCGGAGACCAAGCCGCAGAATGTACAGGGCGTCCTGGCACTAGCTGATCAAACGGATGAAACGATGGGGGGCTTTCAGTGTATCCCTTGGCTGTATCGCAATTACGATAGTTGGAAGCTAACTCAACCAGAGGACCAAAATCATTTCCAACCAGATATTACGGGTTTGGAAAACCATCTGGTAAAAGTACCTTTGAACGCCGGCGATTTATTGATCTTCAATAGCTCGCAACCGCACGGTATTCGCCCCAATAACTCAGAAGATAAAGTTAGAATTGCCCAGTATATTTCCATGATGCCTGCTCAGGAGGATAATGAGGCCTTGCGGGAATGGCGGATCAATTCTTGGAAGAATCGGGTGGCACCAGAAGGCTTCGCTTTCCCTGGAGATCCCCGGAATTGGGAGCAGACCAAATACGATCAGGCGGAACTATCTGAACTGGGCGAAAAATTGTTGGGGCTCAAAAATTGGTAAACTTTGGATTTACAACTCGAAGGCAAAACAGTTTTCATTAGCGGCTCAACAGCAGGAATTGGCCTGTATACCGCAAAGACTTTTTTACAAGAAGGTGCGCAGGTGTACATCAATGGACGTGCAGCGTCAACAGTAGACAAAGCAGTTTTGGACTTAAAGGCTACTTTTCCCGGTGCTGAGGTAGATGGCATTGTTGCTGACTTTGCAGATGCTACGGCTGTTGACGGTTTAATTAGACAGTTGCCCCACATCGACATATTAGTCAATAACGTAGGCATCTATACCGCTCAATCCTTCTTCGAGACCAGAGATGAAGACTGGCAGCGACAGTTTGAGGTCAACGTAATGAGCGGTGTACGGCTGGCCAGACACTGTTTGCCAAAAATGCTCGAAAAGGATTGGGGGCGAATTCTATTCGTCTCCAGTGAATGCGCCACATTAGTTCCGGCTGACTTGATCGCCTACAGTACCACCAAAGCAGCAGTGCTGGCCATTTCGAGGGGCCTGGCCCAGTTGACCAAAGGAAGCAAGGTGACGGTAAATACTGTTATGCCGGGCTCCACCATGACGGCAGGCGCAAAGAACTTCCTGGCCAGTATAGCGGAGCAAGAAAACAAAACCCAAGCTCAGGCTGAAGTGGATTTCTTTCGTGAGGTGAGGACCTCCTCTTTGCTGCAAAGATTCGCCACCGAGGAAGAGATTGCTAACAGCATTGTCTATTTTTCGAGTCCGCTTGCCGCAGCTACCAACGGGGCCACCGTTAAATTGGATGGAGGTAGCATGGGCGGGATAATTTGAGAACCCGACAAATTGAACGCTTACTTTAGGTCTCAGCTAGTGGGTAAACTATAAATATGGATCTAGTCAACGGTACGTGGTATTTAGTACAAAGTACTTGGATTTCTTTAATTTGAAGTTAAGCCCGTACCAAGTACCAAATACCAAGTACGGAGAGGGTTGTAGTAGTGTTTTTCAAACCAGGAATCTCCATTGCGCAAACCTCACCCAAATCAACGCTCAATATGAATTTAACTAACACATTTTTAATCAAGCTGCTTTTTATTTTCCTAGTCGTTACTGCTTGTCAGGAAACGCAAGAAGCTGCACCACAAGAAGCAGAAACGACCACTAGTATGAATGAATCCCAAGTAACAGAAAAACTGCTACGCCACGTCGTTATTTTCAAGTTCAACGATGACTCCAGTGAGGAAGACGTCAATCGCCTCAATGAGTCATTCAATGCCCTGCAAGACGCCATACCAGTCATCAAAGATTTTGAGTGGGGCATCAATGATAGTCCGGAAGACTTCCACCAGGATTTTACCCATTGTTATTTACTGACCTTCGCTTCCGAAGAAGATCGCGATAGCATCTATACGCCACACCCTGCGCACCAGGCCTTTGTAGCGAGTCTGCAGCCACACTTAGAGAAGGTGTTTGTGGTAGACTATTGGACCAATCCTTAGGTTTTCCCGTGATTGAGGTAGGCCTCGGTTTGGTGTGCTGGTTAGATAGTAGCTGGTGGTAATCGGGACTTTTTGTACCTGGTATTTGGCCTGCTTGCCATGTCCGCCATACGGGGTACTCCGACAGGCGAGGCGCGAAGTGTCAGCAAAGGCAAGGTCCGTAGTACTTGGATTTCATTATCGTAAATTTAGTCTTATACCAAGTACCTGTTACTAAGTACCAAGTACAGTGAGCTTTGCGAGCGAACCGGAATGTTCTAGTGATAAGCTTCAGTGCAATGCTCACTTTAAACATGCGAACATGAATTTTTTAGACTTTGCAGTAGTTGCCATCTACTTTGGTATTATACTATGGATTGCCCGTTGGGCGGCTTCCGCCAAAGAGGATCGGGAGTTTTCCTCAGTCGACTATTTTCTGGCGGGGAAGAATCAGGGGTGGCTGGTCATTGGGGCTTCATTGTTTGCCTCAAATATTGGTTCTGAAATCATTCTTGGTGTTTCGGGGGCAGGAGCGCGAGCGGATATGCCCATGGCTAATTTTGAAATCCTGGCCTCCCTTGTACTCATTCTGTTTGGTTGGGTATTTGTGCCTTTTTATTTGCGTTCCGGTATTTATACCATGCCAGAGTTCTTGGAAAAGAGATATTCCAGTGCGTGTCGGAACTACCTGTCGGTGGTTTCGATTTTGGCGTATATCATCACCAAGATTTCCCTCATCATCTTCGCGGGTGCCTTGGTGTTTGAAGTGCTCGGAATTCCTTTCTGGACTGGTGCTATTATTACGGTAGTAGCGACTGGTTTTTATACCGTCTTAGGCGGTCTCAAGGCAGTGATTTATACGGATATGGTGCAGGCCTTTATCCTGATTTTAGGAACAATAGTTGTATGCATATTTGGCCTCCAGCAACTAGGGGGTTGGGATGGTTTAATGGAAACGCTTTCCTTGGCATCCTTGGAAGAAGGTAAACCTAGCGTCAACCAGTTCTTCAACCTCTGGCGACCTATGGAGGACACTAATTATCCCTGGACGGGGATGTTGTTTGGTGCTCCTATTTTGGGTGTTTGGTACTGGTGTACGGACCAGTATATTGTACAGCGTGCCCTATCAGCTAAGGATATCAGCAATGCGCGTAAAGGTGCCCTATTTGCGGGCTATCTGAAACTACTGCCCGTGTTTCTTTTCTTTATTCCTGGTGTCATCGCCTATGCCATGCTGCAAAAAGGGATGATCAGTTTCTCCTTAGAAGATGCCGACCAGGCTTTGCCTGCACTCATCACCCAAGTCTTACCAATGGGGATCAAGGGGCTAGCTATTGCTGGTTTGCTGGCAGCCCTAATGAGTTCGCTTTCTTCGGCCTTTAATTCAAGTTCGACCTTATTGACGATTGATTTCTACCAAAAGATGCGTCCTAATGCATCGGAGCGGGATCTAGTCCGCTTTGGCCGTTTGGCTACGGTAGTGCTCGTTGTGCTTAGTTTAGGCTGGATCCCCTTTATGGATGCTTTAATGGGGGGCGGTATATTCCATTATCTGCAGAGTATTCAGGCCTATATCTCTCCACCCATCGCGGCGGTATTTCTGTTCGGACTCTTCTTCAAATGGATCAATGCCCGTGGTGCAATCGTGGCCTTGTGGACAGGGTTTGCTATCGGAGTCTTTCGTTTGGTGATGGAGTTTATGCGCAATAATAAAAGCATTGCGGTAGCTCCGGATGGAGCTTTGGCGTACTTCCTAGATATCAATTTCCTGCACTTTGCTTTGTTCCTATTCTTGTTCTGTTCAGTGCTGTTGATGTTGGTGAGCAAACTAGGTACCCCGCAGTCAGAGGCCTCATTGGCTTTGGTTACTTTCCAGAAAAAAGCGACCCCTGTTTCCTTTAAGTGGACGAGGGATGTTGTTTTAACAGTGGTCCTAGTGGCACTGGTACTTCTGCTCTGGTGGTTGTTTAGTCCGCTGGGGATAGGCTAGGCTGAGACTAGATAAGAAGGATTGATCATGCGAATTAGTCTGAGGTCTGAGTGCCCAGACTAATTCGATTTTTGTGTCTTATTTTTGATAGATCAATGACCTAATCATTAAATGTAGACAAGCTCTTCCATCCATCATGTGCTTATCCAAGATTCTCCGCTTATCTTTTCTGTTGCTCATATGCCATTTCATCGGCCGGTCTTTATTTGCTCAGGATACCTTGATTCTGTACACGGAGACAACCGGCTTTAATCACCAAACTGCGGACGAGTCTTTGATAATGTTTCAACAGATTGGTCTGGGACATGACTTCGTAGTGCGTCATGATGAAGACGGTAGCCTTTTTAATAAAACGGACCTGGGTGAAGCACAAATTGTAGTCTTCTCAAATACCAGCGGAAGCAGCGGACTTAACCTACAACAACAGGCTGCCTTAGAGTGGTTTGTCGATACGCTTGGCCGTCATTTACTTGGTATTCATGCAGCTAGTGACACCTATCGTCATAGCTCGGCTAACGGTGGTAATCAAGGTGCTTGGGATTGGTACGCAGAGACCTTGGGTGGAAGCGTTCAAAATGGCCCCAACCATACTTCCTCTAGCTACATAGGTACTATCAATGAGATCATCCCACATCCTTCCATCGAGAATATCGATTTTCCCTGGGTGAAAGAAGAGGAGTATTACTATTGGCAAAACGGCTACCTCAATGACGACATCCAGGTAGTTATGGAAGTAGATACTACGGGGGAGGAAACTTATGATGTGAATCGCCCAGTGGCTTGGTTTCGAGAAGGAGCCGCTGGTGCACGTATTTTCTATACCTCCTTAGGACATAAACGCTCCAATTTTACTGGTGGCTTTCCCTTTTTCGAACAGTTGATCGAAGATGCGGTTTTGTGGATGTTAGAGGACATTGATGTCTCTACGGATGACCACCTCTTAGTGTCTGGGGATATCAGTCTTTTCCCTAATCCGGTCAGGGAAAGCTTGAACCTGCATCTTCATAACCCTGAGCTCGAACTGATCATTGAGTTATATGATTTACACGGCCGACTTATCAATGGACCAACCCTGATGAGGGAACAGCATATTACCTTTGATGTAAGTAATCTTAGTGCGGGACTATATCTCCTACTGGCCCGAAATGGCGAGCAAACGCTTAGCTGGAAGATCGCGATTAAATAAGACTATTCAGCTAAAGTCAATCTTTATCGAACTTTTTCCTTCTTCCCGGTAGGGTATTTCCACCTTTCCTCTTTCTACCACAAACAAAGCCTAAAAACATGAGATCTTTAATCCCACTGGGGTTACTGATCTGGGGTGTAGCGCCCTGGATCAGCGCCCAGTCCTATTCAGATTATTTAGGTGCCGGGCATAACGACGGCATCACCGTCACCAGTAGTCATCAAGAAAATACGCAGGAGGATGGTGGAACTTCCGTAGACGGTTTTCCCATCTCTGATCCCGAGTTGCTAGCAGATGCCTCCCGCTTTTTGGCGCAAGCCACTATTGGCTACGATTACGAAACCATCCAAATGGTGGCTGCAATGGGCTACGAAGCGTGGCTAGATGAACAAATGGCTTTGCCAGCCGAACCTACTCTTCCCATTGGTTACTTCCTGGAAAATCAACTAGCTGGCGAAGAGATTACTTTTGGTGGCATTACTTTCCGTTCTGCCTGGCTCAATCAAGTGCTGCGCTCACCTGATTTGTTGCGGCAGCGCATGAACTATGCTCTCAGTCAAATTTTTGTGGTCTCCGCCTTTGGTAGTGACCTGTTCGAAGACCACACGATCTTATCCAGTGGGTATTTTGACTTGTTGGGACAGCATGCTTTTGGCAATTATCGTGACTTACTCTCAGCGGTCAGCCGCCACCTCTCAATGGGAGTTTATCTCAGCCATTTCAATAACCCCAAGTCTGATCCAGCGAACAATATTCATCCCGACGAAAACTATGCACGCGAGGTCATGCAGTTGTTTTCCATTGGTTTATACGAACTCAATAATGATGGCACTCGTCAATTGACGCCGGATGGTAACTTCATAGCTACCTACAATAATGATGACATTCGCGAGTTTGCCAAGGTCTTTACCGGTTTTGGAGTAGGTGGCCCTGAAGGACAATTTGGGGTAGACATATGGGAGGTAGTAGAAGATGGGGGTAAATTCCCTATGGCCATGTACGAAGAGTGGCACGAGCAAGGGGAAAAGCGCCTCTTAAACGGTATGGTAGTCCCTGCCGGGCAGACCGGCCTACAGGATTTTGAAATGGCCATGGATAATTTGTACCAACACCCAAATGTGGGTCCTTTTATTGGCAAAGCACTCATCCAGTTTTATGTAAGTTCAAACCCTAGTCCTGCCTATGTTAATCGAGTAGCTACTGTATTCAACGACAACGGAGAAGGTGTTCGTGGAGATATGGGCGCTGTGCTGAAGGCCATTCTTCTAGACCCTGAAGCTCGCGATTGTGCGGCTATCGCCAACCCCACAGCAGGTAAACTTCGTGAGCCGATTGTCCGGTATATGCACTTCCTGCGGGCGTTTAATGCTGATAACCCGGCGCGTGTATTTTTAGACCCATTATTCGTTTGGGGGGAGAATGTTGGGCAGATTCCAATGTATGCTTCCAGCGTATTCAATTTCTATCAGCCTGAGTTCCAACCTAACGGACCCATTGCGGAGCAAGATCTGGTGGCGCCCGTCTTTCAAATTCACAATTCCTCGAGTTCAATTGGCTATATCAATATGGTCAATCAATGGACTTTTGAAGGATATCCCTTAGATGATCTTACGGAAGATGTCAATGCTGAGGGGGCGAATGTTCAATTGGCAACAAGCTTAGACTACACGGATGAGGTTGCTTTACTAACTGATCCTGTAGAGCTAGTGGATCGACTCAACATCCTCTTGGCTGCTGGTCAACTGTCGATGAGCACGCAGGAGACCATCGTCACTGCCCTGCAAAGTGTCGAGGACGAAGAGCAACGGCTTCCGCTGGCCATCTACCTGGTTCTGATTTCACCTGATTTCGCCATTCTAAAATAATCCTCATGTCGCACGATCATAAACATATTAGTAGACGTAAGTTTTTGGGTACGGCCAGTTGTGCAGCCATCGGTACCACTACTTTCTTCTCAACGCTTTTTAATCTGGGGATGGCGAATGCCGCTGCTTCCCGCACGGCTAAGTCTGCCGCTGCACTAGGAGGAGGGGATTACAAAGCCATGGTTTGCATTTTGCTGGCTGGTGGTAATGATTCCTTCAACATGTTGGTGCCGCGTACCGGTAGTGCTTATGATGCCTACAGCATTACGCGCTCCAATCAGGCGCTAGCGCAAAACTCCCTACTACCACTTACTCCATTGGTAGGTGGGCAGCCAGAATTGGGGGTTCATCCAGCTATGCCGGAAGTACAGCAGATGTTTGACGGCGGTCGCTTAGCTTTTGTGTCCAATGTAGGTACGTTGGTGCAGCCCACCACACGTGAGCAGTTCTTCAGTGAGTCGGTGCCTTTACCACTAGGTTTGTTTTCTCACGCAGATCAGATCCAACAGTGGCAGACTTCGGTACCCAATTCCCGATCTGCCTTTGGTTGGGGTGGCCGTGTGGCGGATATTCTTCAGGATATGAACGCCAATCAGAATATCTCCATGAGTATTTCCCTATCTGGACGAAACGTATTTCAGTCTGGTAATCAAACGGCAGAATACACTATTCGTCCTACCGGAACGGGAAGTATCGGTATCGAAGGCTATAACGGCCCGGATATGATTGATCAGATCCGTACCACAGCCGTAAATAGTCTGATGGAAGAGCAATACACAGACGTATTCAAGCAGACTTACGCCGGAGTAGTAAAGAACGCACAGGATGCCCACCAGCAGTTTAGTACTGCCATTGGTGGTGTTAATCTAAGCACTACTTTTTCTCCCTCCTACCTATCGCAAAGTATGGGTATGGTGGCCAAAACCATCGCTGCGCGGGAGACTTTGGATGTATGTCGGCAGACCTTCTTCATTACATTTGGGGGCTGGGATCACCACGATGAACTACTGAACAACCAGAACGCAATGCTTGGGGTAGTGAGTAAGGCATTGGGCGAATTCAACGCTGCCATGAACGAACTGGGATTAGCGGATAAGGTGACCACTTTCACCATTTCCGACTTTGCGCGTACACTTACCTCCAATGGTAATGGTACCGACCACGGCTGGGGAGGTAACACTATCGTAATGGGCGGTGGAGTAAATGGTGGACAAATCTTTGGTCAGTATCCTTCTTTGGCCTTAGATAGCATTTTGGATGTGGGCAATGGTGTACTCGTTCCTACGACTTCCACCGATGAGTATTTCGCGGAGCTGGCTCAGTGGTTTGGGGTTACCAATAGTGACCTGACCAACATCTTTCCCAACCTGCTCAATTTCTACACCCCAGGTGGTTCGCCGCCGATAGGCTTTATGCAGGTGTAAGATTATCCCATTTTATCAAAACTAGTAATATGCAATACGCTAAATATAAATCCGTGCTGCTCCCAGTGTTGATGCTTCTGGGGATGGCACAAGCATACGGCCAATGTGCCGATCCTGATGCGAGCATTTGGGAAAATACCTGGCATTCCTGCGAAGAGGCGGCCAGCCCTAATTCCGATCGTGGCGACGGACATTGGGTACAATACGACTTCGGTCAAATCTATACCCTTTCCACCACTCATGTCTGGAATGCCAATGCCGCTGATCGACTTACAGAGGGCTTTCGCGAAGTGGTAGTCGACTATTCATTGGATGGTGAGGAATGGCTGACGCTGGATACCGTCAGCTTCGAACAGGGTACTGGCCAGGCAACCTATGGTGGTTTTTCTGCTTTTGATTTCGCCGGAGACTCTGCTCGCTACGTTTTGCTAACCGCCTTAAGCAATTACGGTCACCCGACCTGCTACGGGCTTGCCGAGGTGAAATTCAATCTCACCTTAAATATGTCCGGTGACCCTGGTGAAGGCGACGACGATGATGAGGAAGAGTGCTATGCTCCCACCTTCTCAACTGCTTTTGTGCTGAATTCAGAAGAAGTATTCATCCTCTGGGAGTACGTTGGAGGGGCAGAACAAATTACATTCCGTTACCGCGAAGAAGGCGGAGAATGGATAGAAGTAGAACTCGAAGAGGAGGAACCGGAGGCTTATTTGGAAGACCTGGATCCGGAAACAACCTACGAGTATCAGATTGGCATTGTATGCCCTGAGGACGATTTAGGCTACGGTCAAATTTTTTCCTTCACAACTACGTCTGAATTGGAAGAGTGTGAAGCACCACTGGTGTCCGATTGGATCTATTTCGAAGACGAGGATTATCTTTTGATCTCTTGCAATGAGGTGCCGGATGCGGAGGGTTACATTTTGCGTTTCCGTGCAGAAGGTAGCGACGATGCTTGGCAAGAAATCCAAAGCGAAGAGAATTTCTGGGGCATTGATGAGTTTGATGGAGAAATAATTTATGAGTATCAAGTCAGTGCTATTTGCCCAGACGGTGCTACCGAGTTTTCCGAACTCTTCACCCTTAATATTGACGATCTGGTAGATACGCAAGATTTAATTGCAGCTGCTGATTTACGACTTTTCCCCAATCCAACACGGGATGTGGTGAACCTGGCTGTAACTACACCAGATAGCGGGCAACTAAGCATTCAGATTTACAACTTGATGGGCCAATTGGTGCTACAAGAAATACATCAAGTTAGTAGCGGCCGCCAAGGCTTAGTACTACCAACAAGGAAACTAAGTTCTGGAGTCTATACGGTAAATGTGTATCAAGAGGGGAGTGGCCCGTTGGGGGTTCACAAGCTAATAGTGGCCAAGTAACCCTTTTTTGAGTGCAAGACCGATTTGTGTGGTCCTGTGGCAAATCCCTTCCGCCGCAGGGCCTTTTTGTTTGGGGAAGGTTCGCGCTGTCGCGCTCACGGTGGTAGCTGGCAAGCTCGCGGGTGAAGCTCACTCCTTGCCTTCGCCGAAACGGCTACGTGCAGGCAGGGTCGTTCACGGGAGAAACTCGCTTTGCTCGTAGGGTGATTTCTCTTCGTTCTTGGGGTTAGCTTTTGAACGCGTTAGAAAAGCTTGTTGTATTGGCAGTCCCAGTTAGATAGTGTTTATGAAAGAAGCTCTCTACGTTAGTCCAGCCCCTTGCCGCCGCAAAGGTAGTGAGCTGAAATCTCGAGTGGAGCGAGTTTCTCACAAGCAAAGCGAAAACTTACCGCGAACGATAGTGAGCTTATCCCGCGAGCATAGCGAGCTAACACCGCGAACGCAGTGAGCCTTAACCGCGAGCTTGCGAGCTCCAACCGCGAACGCAGTGAGCTATTAACGTGAGCCCTTATGTTTGAAAAGAGTTCCAAGTCGAATAGCTAAATTGAAGTTGAGAAAGAATCAGTTAACTAAACT
>JBCBEC010000039.1:0-70747 GCA_038528965.1 Bacteroidota bacterium
TAATACCTGGCCCCATAATCATACAGCCCTGTCGCTTCATCCAACTCCTTACCATTATACCGATACGCATTTTCTGGAGCCACCGTAGCATACCAAGGCCCTGTATGAGTAAGGCCAAATGGATAATAGTGTTGCTCCTGCATAATCTCATTAGTGGGATCATAAATATCACCAACCTTGATATTACCATCCGCATTCAGGTCACTAAAAGTCAAATGCACATTTCCTAAATGATCTGAATGGTAGTACTCCACTCTTTTACCACTGGGCGTCCCTGTTGTAACCTCATATTGATAGGCTATCCTACCATCTCTACTTGCGTTGATGGAAGCCAGACGAGAAGCACTCTGCCCCTCTCCTGAATACTCGATACCATTGATGTACACGCGGGTTTCCGTTTGTGTATCTCCGGTTGGGTCTCCATACTCATCCAGCACGTCAGCTGTACTGGTCTGCTGCCATTTGCGTCCTATTGCATCATATACCGTTTTCAAGCGCTCCTGACTGCCTTTCTTAGCTAGCTCCGGTAAATTAAGGAAGTTGTAGTCAATATTCAGGACCTTATGTGGGTCAACTATCATATTACCATTGTCGTCATATACATAGGCTAATATTCCATGGTCAGCCGAAGGGTGTGGACGAAAACCAGCTTTGCGTAATGCTGCTGGTGCTTCATCCAGCACATTGGTTAATTGTTGACCGCCCGTGCCACCATACGTCAGGGTCATTTTATCAATTCGACCTTCTGGCCCACAGGCATATCCTACTCCATTTCTCCAAATACTGATTACATTTCCTCCCGCATCATAACTGAAACCTGTACTGTAGCGATTATTAAAATCCTGAATTAACTCTTGCGTAACAACTGATTCTCCTTGTTGAGGAATCGTAGTTTGCTCCAGGTAATACTCTTCCCAATAACTGGAACCGGTTACTCGATCAAGTTCATCATAGCTGTAGTCATAGACCGAAGTAGCTCGATTACCCACCTTCCACTTCATCTGTTCGATATTGCCATTGGGTTGGTGTGCGAACTGCATAGCGAAGAAGGGCTCTCCAACTAAAATCTGCACAGTGAGACCATCTTCGTCGACAGGAAATACATTTAATATTTCATGTGTGCCTGCAATGTCATCGCTTAATTCATCAAGTGCGTAAGTAATATCTCCGTTACATAATTGTACGACTGCGACATTGAAAGGATAGCTAATCAGACCTGCATTAAACAATTCAATAGTTCGTTCACAAATGTCATCGAGTGAGGCATTTTGCTGTGCTTGAATTACCTCATCGCATCCTTGTGCCGGAGGAGGGCACTCATCCCCTGGGTTTGGCCCCATCGTGATTACGTTGATATCACGAATGCTTGCATTGATATTACGGAAGTTCACCAGACCAGGGAAATTTACTAGGTACATGGATTCATCTGCTGCGGTAAGCTCGAACACCTGTTCAGCAGAAGCAACTGTCAGTACTTTCCCGATGGTGTAACTGCCACTGAGTTCACGAATCTCATCTTCGAATAACCACAGTTTGCGCTGATCGGCCAAGATGACTTCGTATAGGTTGGTGGGAAATGTGAAGGTAGTAGGATCAAGCGGTGGTAGAACGTTGTTGCTAAAGTCAATACCATTTCCTCCCTGTGCCAATCCCCCTCCAGTGTTACCTGGGGCATCCGTATCAAAATCGAAGGTGTCTTCTGAACAAGGCTTCTTGATTACATTCGTTCGGCGGAATTCGTAATCTATGAAATGAGATAAATAGCCAAATTCTTTTTCATCCTTACCACCGTAGAAGTATTGACCTATGGTAGCAGTGGTGAATCGTCTGTTAGTTTCGATGATTTCGAAGCTCAGGGTACTTCGAATATACTCTACATTCACACTTGCATACTGATATCCATTGGCATCAAGCCAGTTAATCAAGTCTTGCTCTATCATGGTGCCGATGTTAAGATTAGTACCATTTTCACATACACCAAAATGAGCACTAACATCAATGGCAGGATTTTGAGAATAACCAGGACTACCTTCCAGGCAGTACTCAAGACCCGGCAAATCAATACTTCCCAGTGAAGCTAGTGTAGTTTGAAAATCTACCGCTACCGGGAAGTTCTCATTAATGTACTTAACAAAATCAGGTACATAGAAAATCTCCAATCGATAATCTGCAAATTCTTCCAAGCAGGTAGGATTAGGAGGTGGACATTCATCAACATTTGGTACTATCACGGTTTGTCCTTCACAAAGAAGTTCAAAGAACTCTTGGGGATCAACGGTTTGTTCGATTACGTAGGTTTCTTGCTCTCCGATGGGTAATTGACAGAATTCGACATCATTGCCTTGTTCCAAGTCTTCCTCTTTCAGCACCTCCGGACGAAGTATATTGATATCCGTTAGCCAGCCTCGCTCATTATATTGATAGTCCTGACGTGCTAAGCCACCATCAAAGTTTTTGTACAATAGTTGGTCAAGGTCATTGTACTTCATCTCCACATTGACGCCAGCCGCATCCTCAAAAATTATCCGTCCAAAATCATCGTAATTCATTCGATGTACATAACCACCACCATTCGGCCCAATTCCGCTAACATTATGATCTGTTTCCAATAACCAATCGGCTTGATTGAGTAGGTGATCTTGAACCGCAGCAAAACTGTTCCCAGAGATATCTATCAGGTCTTTTTGCACCTGCATTCGACCATAAGCATCAAGTGTATAGTAAGTTTCCGCCTGTCCACTTGCACCGAGCATGGAAGCCATCATGTAGCTCATTTTACCTCGGTAAATAGGGTTACTCTCTTGACCTACTTCTGCTCCATCATATTTATAGCTCAATACCAGTTCTCCAGCAGTGTCACAATTGCAATCTCCAACCCCGCCACTGTCTTCTTCCAAATATATTTCCACCTCTCTTCCGTACTCGTCATAGCGCGTACTGACACGATTTTTATTACCATCCACTGAGGCACATAGCAGGTCTGTTTGGTCGTCATAACAATACGTGCTGGCCAGGGCTCCGGGGACCAGCTTGGAAATCAGTCGATAGCGATTGTCATATTCATAACTGTAACTCCCTGCTGGCGAACTAATACTTTCAATATCTCCACGGGCAGTGTAGGTATACTCTGTCTGTCCGTCTAGTGCATCAATGGTCTTAAACGTTCGATTTTGAAAATCGGTCAGCGTTTCCGATGTAAAGCCTCGTTCATTAGTTCGAATAACACTAAAATGCCCCTCTCTTGCACCATACTCATACCTTACACTTTCTCCATCAGGAAAGGTCTCCTCTTCCATCCGCTTCAAAGGACTATCATCGTAGTCAAAGCGGGTGAAGGTTCCAGGAAGATAAGTCTGCTGATCAATCCGGCCAAAAGCATCGTAAATGACCTCATTTTTTAATACCCCATTGACGTATTGCTTGGTAAGGCGACCGAGACCATCAAAATATTGTTCAACTGTCTGAGCTGGGGCACCTGGCACGGTTCCACTATCAGCAAAGGTTGTGGTAGTGGTAAGGGAGCTATTGCCAGCGGCAATATTGTATTCGTAACTGGTGGTAACAGCTCCATTTCGAGTAATTTGTCTTACTAACCTTCCGAACTCATCGTATTCAAATGACTGTTCTTGCTCATCAACTCCCGTAATTTTTTTGATAAACGGGGAGTAGTTAGCATTATAGTACTCATACCCAATAGTCCAATCCTGACCATTGGCAACATCATAGGTTCTTGATAGCAAAAGTGGAACCGCTAAAGAGTTGTCCGTATCTGTATTCCAGGCGTAGTCAAAAGGTGCAAAGCCCCGTGGATCATAAAGGTTTGGCTGGCCCCTATCTGTATAAGTCTGGGTAGCTTTTAATAGTTCGGAACCATCTTTCAAAATCTCATAGTAAGCTTGGGCATAACCATCGGCCGAGTAGTTCGCTTTTCTGTAACCACTAGCCACTTCTCCTCCTCTGGCAGTTATCTCAAGAACTGGTTCCCCAACTCTGTTCTGGCCGAGTAGGGTACTAATACCTTGTTCCTTGGCATATTCGTAGGTGGTGGTATAAGTTCCATCCATGTTGGACTGCGATATCGATGTTGGATTATAATGCTCAAAGGCACTTCCATCTATTCCATCGTATTGATAAGCAGTAACTTGTGATAAACCATCAATGGTGCTTGTGCTTTCTTGGAGGACTACCCAACCAGTGAAATTAGGATAAATAGCGGACGTGTAATAGGTTACACTGGTGGGGCCGGATAAAGAACAACCATTGGTCAATGGTGCCGAGAGAGAATAGATATAGGGTTTAACACGTACATAGTATCGGTCACTAATTTCATAGTTTCGTTCCCAACGATTTTCAATCGTTTCAACGATGCTTCCTTGTTCATTATAAGAGGTTACCTGACGCAATTTACCAGTCAGCAGACTTAGAAACGGAGGTGCCACAGGGCCAGTGGTTGAAATAATGGGGGAATGGGGTGCCGCATCCGGCCCGTAAAAATCATAGACTTTATGCCCTATACCATTGTAATCCTCCACCACGCGCTCATACACCACGTGGTAATCACCATACGAGCTCAAAGCTACTTGCGGGATTTCTGAAAACTCAAGAACACGGAAATTAAAAACATGACAAGCATCACCGTTGATGGTACACGGACAAAGGCAAGTTTCCACCGTTGTAGGATAACTATAAGTGTAGGCCCTTCCATATTGTGGTTCGCCCTTAAGCTTACCACTTG
Organism: Bacteroidota bacterium; assembly: GCA_038528965.1. Classification (GTDB taxonomy): domain Bacteria; phylum Bacteroidota; class Bacteroidia; order Chitinophagales; family Saprospiraceae; genus Lewinella. The sequence goes on from JBCBEC010000039.1 coordinate 4,736, forward strand.
ATTGATCACCATTAGCTTGGATATAAGAATAGTTCTTGACCATATTATTGCCCAAACCATCACTAACAGTCATCTGCTGTATCCGCAAACCTCCAACCTTTCTATTCTGACTGTTATCTATAGTGACCTCCCGATACTGAAAGGCCGTAAAAGTGATATGGGGCTTATAACCTGTAGCATTAGTAGGACTGTAAATTTTGACTTTGTACTCTGTGCCATTGTATTGAAAATTGGGAAACAGGTCGGTGATAATACCGGCGACGGTAAAGCCATCGCTATTGTCATACTCTATTGTTTTAGGCGAACCCGCTGGTGAATCATCTGCATACAGCAGCTGAAATAAGATGGGAATGTTGGCTGTGCCAGGTGGGTCGTTGTCACAGGCGTTGATAAGTATTTCGTATTCTACTGGTGTCGTACCGGTTAAGGCTCTAAATGGAGTAGGACTTATGGCATCCGTTGGTATACAAGGAGGTATGACTAGTGCTGTTAATTCCTCAAAGACTGTTTCGGTTGTCGCAGGTTCGGCATCCCAGTATTCGTTGGCCTCAAAGGCAAAGAAGATTTCCTTTCCGGTGGGATAAGTGACCGATTGGATGATGCCTTCTTTCATCGCATCTTCATTTGACTCCCGATCCGCAGAACCCAGCGTACGTATCATGGGTGAAAAATCAATTTCACCGGTGTTGAAGTTTTCTGCGGAAAGCGTGGTGGGGGGTATGTTGAGCACGCTCATCGAAGCGTTATTGTCTACTGCACCATTGTAATATCCCCAATGATCAATTGCCTTATCCCCAAGGCGAGGTAAAAAATCACCTGTGTAGTTAAACGTATAAGGCAAAGAGATTTGACCATCACAACTCTGCTCTAGGACCGATAGCAGTCTTAGGCGCTTATCTTTATAGCTTAGGTTTTCAACCTGACCGCTTTGATAATAATCATAGTCGAAGTTAAAATTCTTGCATAGCACTCCTCCAATAGATTGCACAGCAATAGCATCCAAGCGGTTTCTGGGCATACCGTAAGGACCTGTTTCCATGTCCTCCCGACTGGTATTTGCTTGGAAACTTACCGTCTCAAATGGAGTACTAATCTGACTTAGGCGATTACCTTTTACTAGAAGTGATGTAGTATTGGCCTGGTACTGGCCGGCAATATGAGGTTCCAAATAAACAGGTTCGCCAGCGGGACCACTGCCCAGGCCAATATGGTGCGAAAAGGTATAGCGGCGATATTTCATCGGACGATTATAGTAATAGTAGTCTTCTGCCTGGTAAGACAGATCAATCTCATACTGTTCATCAAAACTCACCACTTTTACCAAGTGCCAGCTCGTTGGTGCTTGCTTGGATACTGTATTTTCAAAGGTGGTATAATCCACTGCTACGTTGGTCTCACTTTTCCCAAAATAGTACTGAATCCCATTCGGATCGGTGATTATAAAGCCTTCCAGGCGCAGGTGTTCATCTGATCCCGTATGGTATGGATCATACAAGGTCTCAATACGCAGGTTCTGTTTAGGGACAATTTTGATACCCTCGCTGGGAATAGCGTTAGGATCCAGTACATAAAATTTACCCGAATAGCCTGGTATGTTGAAGGTGAAAATATCTTGTTCACCATCAATGCGGTTGTTGGCTACTTCGTTGGCGATCTCTGTTGGTAAATGGCCCTGTGGACTAAAGCAGCCATCCCAATATTCCGATGCATAATATAGATCAGTATTCCAAAAGCCATCAATATTCTCATCAGGATTACCCAATATTGATCTTGATATATTGCCTCCTGTAAATAGCGTCCAGCCGGTTCCTACCCAGGTGGCCATTTCATCCACTTTAATGCCTGTTGGGAGATAACTCAAACTTATCGGAACTGAAATTGAGCCATTGGTAATTGTGTGTAAAGGCAAATCAATGTTAGGTACTCCCGTAGAGAGGTTGACATCAATCTCGGTATACTTACCAATACTTGTTGCTTCTGGTGAGGGAGCAGCAACACTGCCTAATAAATTATTGATGGGTTGTGCATGAGCCCCATTCAAAAGAAAAAGAAAAACTGAAATGAATAATAACTGGATCAAGCGCGTCATAGAATGAATTGTTTCTGATGTGTTTAGCTATTCTCAATCACACAGTTCACGTTTGAGAATTGGGAAAAGCACAAATACCCTCCGGATAGAGAGCTATATATCCGGAAACTCAATAGTGTGACCTGCCTTAAGACAGATCGGTGATTTCAATTTGAACCTGACCTGTAGCCTAGTGAAATATATATTCACTGAAAGGTCATTTCAATCAGCAATGATTGAGGCCCGTTAATTGAAATAAAGCATCCTTGTTGTCTCCTTAAAAAATCAGTGGTAAGGAGCGCGTTTATAAATACTTTCAGAGAGCCGCTTGCGAAAGCGGTTTTTAAAATCTTAACGCTGCAATGATATATAGCTTTTTCTAATAATGCAAGTTTTAGTCGGAAATTAACCGAATATTACTTTTAAGCTACCGGATTCTTGTTGAATTGATCCGTATCATTATCTTTGTAATGTGTTTTAGAGTGTGTTTGGAAATTCGATCTTCAACTTAGAATCAGTCATTTTGGTTTTGATCAAGGCACCGAAACCGGAGTTTAGCAGCGCTAAATGAGGATTTCGGTAACGCTGAGGAAGGCCAAAAGATCGATTTTAAGGCCGATTATTGAATTCCAAACACACTCTCACTCTCTGAATATTTGAAAAAAATAAAAAATGAAACAACGCAGCTCTCGATTAAAAGCGTTTACGCTTACTGAACTTTTAGTGGTATTGGTCATCATTGGTATTCTTACTTTGATTGCCTTGCCCAACCTCATGCCATTGATTGCGAAGACCCATAGTTTGGAGGCCCAACAGGCACTTTCTACCATTCAGAAACTACAACGATCTTTTCATCAGATGCACGTAAAGTATACGGATGATTTGCTTGAACTAGGTTTTGAACCAGAGAAAACGGTTCCGGAAGGAGGGAAGGCCAAGTACAACGTTTCCATTGTCAGTGCCAGCCCATCTGCTTTTGTGGCGAAAGCCATCGCCGTCGTCGATTTTGATCAGGATGGAACATTCAATGAATGGGAAATTGATCAAAGTGGGAACCTTAGGGAACTGGTGAAAGACTAAAGGAGAATGGTAATTTGGTTGCTCATCATTGTGCTTCTTTTCCTGGCTTGGGAAGATTGGCAACACCGCTCCGTTTCGGTTTGGTCATTAGTCGTTTATGGGCTGTTGGCTCTGCTTTGGTTCTTTCCATTACTGGATTGGTCGGTAGCAGTGGTCAATCTGAGTTTTCTATTGCTACAATCTTTACTGGTCCTGCTGTATTTCAAAATCAGAAAAGGATCTGCCGGGAATGTCTTTGGCGGTATGCTTGGGTGGGGGGATGTCGTTTTTATTGCGATTAGTGCTACGGTCTTTGCCACTTTACCTTTCCTAGCCGCCTACATTCTGGGGCTTATTGCTACGCTCTTAGTTGTTCTCCTAACTGGCAAATACCGCATACCGGGATATTCAATTCCGTTGATTAGCGGTTTAGCAGCAAGTCACATTGTGGTACTACTCTACTTATACCTATGGGTAGGCTAGTGGTAGAAACATTTTTTAGCGCGCTTTCGTACACCTGCCTTGGAAAGTGAAAAATTCACTGCGGAGGCAAATAGATTTAGTGGAATGGAACTATGGGAAAACATTGAAGCTGAGGCACTACAAGTGCTTTCAGCAGAACAGGCCTGGCACTATCAGGTGTTGCCTTACGCGGTGCAGAATGGCACCGTGCGGCTATTTTGTAGAAGTAATTCAGGAAATGGATTGACGGAGGAGTTGGAAATGCTCCTGGGTAAAACAGTCCTGCTGCAGGCGCTCGATCAAGAAAATTTACAGCGCCAAATCGCTAAGTATTATCGCCGTTCAGAAAAGAGTACGACCCAGGTCAAAACCTTAGATAGTAAAGCTCGTAGCTTTTTAGAAGACCTCATCCGAGAAACGCAAAACCTGGGGGGGAGTGATATTCACTTCGAACCTTTTGAATACGCAGCCCGGGTTCGGGTGCGCATCGACGGTATTCTTATTGAAAAGTATAAGCTTGACAAAACGGACTATCCGGGACTCATCAATCAAATCAAAATTCGAGCTAATCTTGATATTGCAGAAAAGCGACTGCCGCAGGACGGTCGAATATTCATGGGCCGTGATCAAGATCGACTGGACATACGTGTTTCCAGCCTTCCCACCCTGCACGGTGAAAAGATTGTAATGCGTCTACTGGCCCAGAATGCTGGAACCTTGTCCATTGATAGTTTGGGTTTTGGCCAGGCCGAAATGGAGAATTATCTGGAGTCCATCAAGCGCCCTAATGGAATTGTTTTGATTAGTGGCCCTACGGGTTCTGGTAAGACGACCACGCTCTACGCCACCTTGCGTATTCTGAATGAGGCTAGGCGTAATATCACCACCATTGAGGATCCCATTGAGTACACTTTGGAGGGAATCAACCAAGTGCAGCTCAAAGAAGCTATTGGCCTTGATTTTGCCAGTGCCATGCGCACGTTTTTGCGGCAAGACCCAGATGTGATTATGGTAGGTGAGATTCGCGACTTAGACACGGCGGCAATGGCCATCCGGGCTTCGCTAACCGGCCACTTGGTCCTTTCTACCATACATACAAATTATGCTTGGGGTATTGTGAGCCGCTTGCTGGATATGGGGGTTCCTCCTTATCTGTTGGCCGACACGCTTAACGCAGCAGTGGCTCAGCGTTTGGTTCGAATATTGTGTCCCCATTGCAAGTCAGAACAAGCCTTTGATAAAACGCTCTTGCCCCGCCGGTTTACCACCGCAAATGTGCCACGAACGCACCATGTGGCGGTCGGCTGTGAGCAATGCTATTATACAGGTTACCGCGGCCGAAAAGCCATTTATGAAGTTATCCCGATTGATAGAGAATTGAGCCAACTCATTCGACAAAAAGAATTGGATACGCGCGACATTCTACAAGCAAAAGGTATCAGCTCACTTGGGACAAACGCTTTTGAACTACTGAAAAACGGGGAAACCTCCCTGGAAGAAATCTCTCCTTTGCTCTCTTAAAGTTCCAAAAATGAACACACGCGCTTTACTCTTAATCCTGCTGGGCATTGGTTTTGCCTTGTCATTACCGGCACAGAAAAACGCCGAGCGACTAGCTCGAATTGATAAACGACTTAACATCTTAATCGAAGAAGGCACCCAGTTGGGCAAGCCCGTTACCATCTCCTTGACTGGCCCTATCCAAGAATTGGTAAGCTTTCTGGCCGAAAGCACGGGAACAAGCATTACGGTCGCGCCTGATATCCGTAGGCAGGTCTCCGTCACTTTTAATAAGGTTCCGGTAAACGATATTCTACTGTATTTATGCGATAATTTTGAACTGGAGCTCCAACCAACCGGAGACATCATTCATTTACAAACCTATGTGCCGCCGCCAATTCGCCCTGACGTGCGAGAACCTGAAATTGGTTACGATGCCCGAAGTGGGCTAATTCGCATGAATTTGCGGGCCGATACCCTCAGCGAAATCCTGCGGAAGGTATCGCAGGTAAGTGGGCAAAGTGTATCGGCAGACCCCTTGGTCAAAAATAGACGAATCACCACCTACATCAATAATCTTCCACTGGAAGCCGCCTTGGAACAGCTTGCGCGTAGCAGTGAGCTGAGGGTGAACTTTTCCAACGGATATTACCTCCTGGAAGACGATAGTGATAACGATCCTTTTGGCGCAGCAACAAGCACAAACTCGAGCGTTCCAGCAGCTAATGCCAATAGCAATAACCCAAGCAATACTTCGAGAAATAGCAATAGCACCACTACTGACAATGGAAGTTTAAGAATGCGCAGATCCGGTGATGATCGAATCAATATTCAGGCAGAGAATGTGTCTATCCTGGAAATAGTAGAGGAGGTAGCCAAAGAACTAAAGCACGATTATTATATCCTCAGTGACCTTCCTGCTAATACCGCTGGCGGCGGTGCTGCACGTAACCCAAGGAACAGAGACCAAAGCAGCCCAAGTCGCAGTACCACACCATCATTGGCGGAACAGTTTGTTACCCTGCAGGTCACAGATAAGAACTTCGCCGAGCTGCTGACGGACCTCTTTCGCAACACAGGCTACACTTTCGAATATCAGCGGCAAACCTACGTGATTGGTCCGCGTATTAGTGAGGGTATTCGTATCAGTCGGGTTTTTAAGTTTCAGTACCGTTCTGCCAGGGGAGTGGCTGATTATGTGCCAGAAATTATGCAGAGCGGTGTAGTTATTGACACCCTCTATGAGCTTAACAGTCTAGTGTTGACGGGATCAGAAGACAACATTGAGGAGATTACCCACTTTTTGCACAAGCTAGATAAGGTAGTTCCGGTAGTGAACATAGAATTGACCATTATTGATGTCCAATCCAGCAAACTGGAAGAGTACGGAATTGAGGCGGGCATCGTCAGCGGCGGGAGAGAAGCAGGAGGTCGAATCATTTCGGGAGATGATGCCCAGAACGGTACCGACTTTACCTTTAGCCCCGATGCCGTTAATCGAGTGCTTGATCTATTAACCGGGCAAGGCTTAATCAATCTAGGCCGCGTCTCGCCCAATTTTTATTTGAGTTTATCTGCCCTGCAGGCCGACGGCATAATTGACATAAAATCTACTCCGAAGTTATCCACCCTCAATAGCCACCCGGCTATTTTAAGTATTGGAGAGAAACGCTATTTCCAAGAACAGCAGGTGAATTTTCCTGGTTTTGATCGCCCCATTCCCGTACAATCTGCCATCTTCCGTGAGATTGAGGCCAACCTGTTAGTAGAGATTAACCCCATCGTTTCAGGGGATGAGCAAGTGACTTTAGAAATAGCCTTTGAACAATCGGAATTCCTAGAAAACACGGGGCCTAATGCGCCGCCACCTTCCGTATCGCGTCGTTTCGAAAGTATGATCCGGGCCCGTAATGGTGAAACAGTAGTACTAGGAGGCCTAGAACGAGAACTGCGATCGAATACAAGAAATGGATTGCCTTGGCTGAGTAGGATTCCGGTGATCGGTTGGTTGTTTGGAAAACAGCGGAAAGCAAAACAGAAAAACAAGCTTCTGATTTTTCTAAAGCCTACCATAATTAACGGATGATGATAAAACAGAAAGCTAGAGAACTACTGTATAAATCAGTACTTTCTATTCATTTGCATGAGGATAAGGATGGAACGCGGATAAGAGCACTTATCTGCAATCGAAAGCATAATAGCCTGCTGATTGAGCAGCAGTTTCCGGATTATTTCAGTTTAAAAGACTTGGTTGAGATAGTTGGTACGAAACTACCGGTGGCGCTTTCGATTACTGGTAAAGGGGTGCTAGAAAAAACCGTGGAAAACCCGTCGGCCAACTGGCAACAGTTACTCCATAGTCGACTGCCCGGAGCTGATCCACAAGCATTTACCGGACAACTTACCCAAGATCCAAGCATTTTGAATGTGATCCGTAAGGATAAACTCAATGAGCTATTAGCCACGTTCTCCAAGCATGATCTGTTGGTGGTTGCCTTTTATCTTGGAACAACGGTACTAGAGAACCTTCTTCCACTACTGGGCAGACAAAGCGATCTTCAAGCCCCACCATACCTTATTAGCTTTCGAGCAGGAGAATTTGAGGGATTAGAACGCGTTTCGCTGGAGACTCCCCTACAAATGATGGAACTCAATAATCAAGACATTAGCAGTCATCATCTGGTCTGCTTTGCTACGGGCATCGCTCAAATGATTGATTATGCGCCAATTTCATTTGAGGACGACTTACTCCGCAGTAGACAGTCTTATGAGCTAAATCAATACAGCACTTGGCTTGGTTTGGCGGGCTTAAGCGTCATATTCCTATCACTCTTAATCAATTTCCTCGTCTACAGTCAAACGAGTCGCAGCTTAAGTAAGGTAGAAGGAGAACTTTATTACTCGGAAGGGCTTATTGCAAAGTTAGACAGCCTTTCTTCACAAATTGATCAAAGGCAACTAGCACTGGGCGATCAGGTGGTTCGAGAATCAAAGCTTTCACTGCTAGGGGATGAGGTAGCAATAAGCATTCCAGAAGGAATACGTTTGCGAGAATTAGACCTGTTCCCGATTGAGAAGTCATCTCCTAATGATCGAAGGGGCCAGATCAGTTACCAGCAAGAGACCATCTTGATTAAAGGGGAGACGACCGAAAATATCTTGATCAACGAGTGGATTAGCAAGCTTGAAGATATGGAGTGGATAGAGGCCGTCCAGCTGCTGCCTTATCGTTCCGGTCAGGCTAGGGTGTTGCGTTTTGAGTTGCAACTTAAGTTGAAGTCAGGTTAGGACTCGGATTAACGTGCAAGTAGGGCATTTAATATTAAAAATAGCAGTGCAGAAATTTTCTGCACTGCACTCTCATTTGGTATCACAATTCCATTCTGTTGCAGACTTATGGAATATAGTGGGATACTGAAGATTTACGCAAACTGTGCTTGTGTGTTAGTAGTCAAAGAATCTTACATATCCTTCGATGCCTTGCACACGCTGATATTCCTGAGCTTTTTCCCTGTTGCTAAACTTTCCGATCACAATTTTGAATGGTGCATTATCACCGAAAACGTATATGATGTGTAGTTGGTCAAATGTCTGGCGCAAACCTTCGTAACTGCGTTGCGCATAATAGTCATCCGCGAATGCTCCAATTTGAATAGCATAGAAACTATCTTCCTGCTTTCGTGGTGCTTGGTTGTATCGAGTGATCTCCGGCTCCGGTTTTTCATACTCCATTTCGTGTACTCTTAATGGTTCGGGATAATCACGCTCTTGAGTTGCTTTTGGAGCTTCATCCTCAGAAACATCATCATGATACGAAGGAGGGTCTGCTGTGTGCTCTAGACTATGTTCTTGTTTTGACCTGTAGTTGGCTTGGGGTTGTGCTGGTTCCGGCCGCAGAAAAATGTAAGCTAGCCCAACGATCAGTATTAGGGCTAGAAAATTAATTACTCCGCTTCCGCCATTTCCACCACCTATTGGTGTTGCTGGTGGGACCACCGCTCCTGCGTAGGGATGTCCGACACGAAAAACCAGTCGCAAAACCACCGCTAACATGACAATTACAAGAAGCAATACCAAAACGATTGTTAGTAAGAATTCATTCATGACCTGCTGGATTTTTGATTTGTGGATAATGAGTAGGGGCGCTCCACAAATCTGCAGCGGGTTTTGCAAAATTCAAATGCTTCTGAAGGAGAGCAGAATGTGACTCATCTAATCGCTCAGGAACATCTTAGGGAAGTCGTAGGTATGTTAACAAGAAATTGTAGTGCAGGCGACACCTAATTATTACTTTTCCTAATAAGAGCTTCAAGGTATTTAAAGTGTTTGGCCTCAAAGATCTTCTCTTCGTAGAGATAGTGCTCTTTGTAATTAACCCACCAGGTTTTTAAAAGTTCCTGCTCCAGCGGAGAGGCCTTATACAAAATTGTTTTCCGGTCATTTGTAGTGAGTATTCCATTAGCGCGAAGTCCAGCGATGAAGAAGGCTTTGCGCAAGAAACGGACGGCGGTGTCCTCCTGATCAAGTCCGCTAGGTATATCTACAGTGTATTCTTGGACCACCTGCTTGACTCGAAAGTTGCTGAAGTTAGATAAGTAGATAAATATACCAAGTGCCACCAGGCGACCTTGTAGTCGACTTTCAAAATGACGAAGTGATTCATCGTTTATTATATCTATGCTCGTTGTGTAATGGTATTCATCATATTTCGCTCGCAGCTTCTCTTTTAAATCTGCTAGTCTCGCTTGGATTGGAGAATTTTCAGGAAGGCTGAAATGTTCGATGACTTTCTCGAAGGCATTAATGTGAGCAACAATCCTTAAAATATTCAAGGCTTGCCTCATCATTTTTCTTGGTCTAAGTTTATGCTCAGTGAAGGTGGACACATCAATTTGAAAATATTCCTTGTAAAGCGAATGAGCGTCAACCATGATATTAGCTCTTGGCCAAAACTCTGTTTTTGATCCCAGTCCCGGTAGTTCGGTGGGTAACAAGCTTTTTAAACCTTTCTTAGAGTATTGTACAACGACTGGTGGGTGGAAATCGTAATTGTTTCCAACTATGCAAAAGTCACTGTAGAAGCCAAGACCAGAGTGATTCTCCATGAAAATCGGATCAAGAGAAGGGTGTAGAACATAATAGTCTGATCGTGGAATGCGTACATGTGTGTCATGAATGTGCATAGATGCGGGTAAAAAGTGTTGCTTACCCTTTTTTACATGCCCTATTAGGCCAGCTCTGTATAGGTAGTTAGCGTGATCACGATTGACCTTTTGGAACAATTCAAGTGTAACTAAGTTTCTCCCAAACACCTCAGCCATTTCTCTAATGTATTCATCCCTGAATTCGGGAACAATTTCATTGCTATAGTGCCTGAAGACAATCTTATAGCTAGCATCATTAACTACCCTGCGAACGGCTTGTTTCTTTTCTTCAGCCGACCTGTTCGCGTATTCGTCCTTGGTGAGTAAATTGTCAAAAACTAGTCGCCCCATTTGTATAATCTCTCTTGGGCGTTCAAAGGTGTGTCTGCGCAAGAAGTGGAATACATGTTCCGTTCGCTGCTCTTCGTATTCATCCTTAGCTACGGGGTGTTTCATGTTTTTAAAGCCAAAAAAAGCTTCGAATGCATCCGTCGTATTGGGATCTGAGAACAAGTGCTTCTTCGCAGTATGACGAACGTTATTTTCGAAAATTTGCCTGAGTTCTTCTGGCGTGTAATCCAAGAAAGTACAGTAATTGCGGACATTGGCCGATACCTGCGACTTTACGTCTAGTGCTTCTTTACGGGCAGTTGCGAAAATCTTGATGTGAGGATTACTACCGGTGGTTAGATCATAACTGGTGTGTAAAAGACCGTACTGGGCAGCTTGCCAAACTTTAAACGGAATGCTTTGGCCATCGATATTATCAAGATACTTATATTCTGAACTTGATAGGAACTGATCCAGCGCCTGATCTAACCGATCTACGAACATGACAAACTGGTTCTTGACGAGGCTAAGCATACCTGCCAGCTCCATCATATCGTTTTCAAAGCGTGGCTTTCGGAGATAATCATCTTGATTGTTGATTAGCTTAGAAACAATCGATCCTAGACTATAATACTTGAAAAAAGTTTCGTCGAGATGTCTAAGTGGTGGAATCAACTCAATGTCAAGTTTGCGAAGGGCCAGCAGTGCAATAGAGAATTGCCAGATTTTTTGCCATAGGGTAATATCTACTAATGCCATAATATCCTTTGCACTAAGCGTTCTGGTCTGAAAACTTAGACTCTCTACCAACTCATCACTACCAGAAATAATCAGACCATTTGATGAATCTGTGTTCATCTTTTTCAGGTAGTGATAAGCTTTGAAGCGAAGCAATAGTGTCTTTCCACAACCTTTAGATCCAATCAAGAACAATTTACGTTCGTGGGAGGAAGGATCGAGGTAATCCTTTATCGTTTGATTTTTGAAAATGTAATCGGTTGGAATTTCACTAGGGTTGATTTCACTTGCGTCAATACTCCAGGTTTTCATACTACAGTCTCGTTTCTTTTAGGTCGTCTAAGGGGGGACTGTTAGATCAATAGACAAAGTGAATGAAGGTGTAATTTTTTCCACGATTGAGTACCCCCAATACGTAGAAGAGAACGATAATTATTGCTAATTTAGTAAAATCTTCGAAAGGAAATACTGCCACATTATCATAAGCCGTGATAGGATTGATTTACTACATTGAAGAGGGAGGATAGCGATACAGTTGTAAGAACTGCGTACTGTATTTATTAGATGATTTTTTGCAAAATTAGGAGCTAGTATTTCGTATGATTGATGTAGCATAAAGGGAAGTAATTATTGTACGATAATTTTAACATATTATATGGCAAGATGAACTTGTGAAATTTGAAAATAAAACCTAATTTTATCATGTACTTTTAATGGTTTTAGTCCTCCTGGGCCTTGTTGGGGTGATAGGGGGCGTTTTTAACTAATGGATAAGCCCAATTGGGCAAACGCGTTCCAAGAACCTCAGTATTGTCTTAATTATAAGTGTGTATATTTTATCGCTAGCTGGTTGTGTTCTAAACTAGCCAGGGAAGCGTACGTCTCTCTATAACCAAAAACTGATTTTTATGAAATTGATTAACACATTATTTACCGCTCTCTTGATCCTCTTTCTAGGAAATTTGGTCTATTCCCAAACCACCTTTCGTGGGTTGGTAGCTCACGCTATACGGGTAGATGAAGGGTGTAACTACCAAGAGCCTGATCCACCATTTGTCCCGTGGTCCGGAAGCTTTCTAAGAGATGCTGTAGTAAGGGTCAACACTTTTCCAACGATGTCGCGTTGCACTGCTACTTTTCCTTATGTGACCCTGGGAGAAACCTGTAGTACCACAAGCGCCGACTTTCCCATTGGTTTTGGAGGGAACTGGGAATGTACCGTAGCCAGTCCTCAAAATATCGTCCAGCTTATCTGCAGTGTTCCTGGTAATTCAGTAGCGGACTGGCAAAATGGAGTGGGCTTTGATGATCTATCCATCCTCAGCCTCTACGTCAATGGACAACAAATTGACTTCATAAATCCTTTTCTGAAGATTGCTGCAGATGTGAATGGTGATGGTTCAATAGATGCGGGCGACTTCGCACCTATGAATGCCATTATTAATGGCGATGCAGCTAATATTCCATCGGGTAGCCCCTGGCGAATTATGTGGTCGTACTTGATCAATCAAGGAAACCAAGCTTCTGGCTTTAACGATGTTTTTTGTGAAGATCCACTTTCCTCTGAGATTGATTACCCGAACTACTTGAATGGCCGTACAGAGTGTGGGTGGATAGGTGTTCCTCGCGGTGGCTGGCCTAGCACTTTTGTTTTTCAGGATGCTTTTCTGGCGATTAAGCGAGGTGATCTCAACTACAATACGCAAGGACTAGCACCGACCAATTCAGGATCGAAGCATCTTGTTTCTGATGGCTTCCAATGGAATGTGCAGTACGATCAGACGTCTGCTATGCTAAGTCTAGAAATTTCTGTTGATCAGAGCAATGTAGAAAATTCTCAATTACACGGATTTCTGATCCAAAATGAATCGGATCAATATCTGCCATTGGCCGACCCTAGACTGAGCAAGGATCAGCTAAGGGCGGATGATCGCAAACAATTGCATTGGTTTGATTCAGAAGCGGTAGCCGCAGGGCACTTGACTTTCCAAATGCAGTTGCCAACTACCAATTCCACGGCCTTAACTAAGATCGTGGCAGACTGGATAAACAAAGTAGAGATCACACCCCTCTTTCGGAACTTAGAGCGTGAGCAAGAATTAGTGAAAGCAGGTCTCATTCGTTACAACAACGCTGAGTTTAGTGCGGACATGCTAGACGCTAAGAGCAGTTTGTTCGTTAATGCCTTTCCCAATCCCAGCTTTGACCAGAGAGTAACACTCGATATTCAACTCGCCGAAGAATGGTCAGCTCCTTTTTCAAAAGCAGAGATTACGTTTTTCGGTATTGATGGGCGGATCATCCAAACGCAGACCGTTAATCTGGCCTCTAAGAATCACCGGGAAGAATTTCTCTTACCTACTGATCACAAAGGGTTAGTTCTGTGGCAGGTCAAAACGGCAAACAATACCGCCAATGGAAAATTCGTGATTCAGTAGATTATACTGCTTACAACTTACACGGACTCATACCTCAAGTAGAGTTGGCCGGTGTTGGACTCCTTTCCACACCGGCTTTTTTACACCCGTCGCCCTCACTCCCCATAACTTACCCGAATTTCCACCCGCCGGTTTTCCTTCCGGCCGAGCTCTGTTTCGTTGGTCCGGATCGGTTGTGTTTCACCAAAACCGGCGGCTTCTAGGCGTTTTGGGGAGATACCCAACTGGATCAAATAAGCACGCACGGCATTGGCACGGCGTAGCGACAATTGCTCGTTGTATTCTGGTGTTCCAGCGTTATCCGTATGGCCGGCAATTTCAATGATCCAGGTCTTGTCTTTGAAGACGTCGTAGACACGCTCCAGCTCCGGCGTAGACTCCGGTTTTAAGTCCGATTTATTGTAATCGAATAGGATATTGCGCAGTGGAATTGCCACTTTGGTAATCGGCATATCCTCAATTCTGGTCAGTTGCAGGGTGTCTCGTATCCCGGGAGTATTCACAATATCCTGCTTGCAGATGGATCGCGATTGCGGAAAATACTCTTCGCCTTCGATGTGGTAGTTGACACAGTCCAAGTGCGCGGGAATAGGATAATTAAACGTACCATCAGCGTTGAGCGGGAGCTTGGCCAGAACGTCTCCATTTTGAGGGTCGGTGATAATTACGCTGGCACCGGTCCTTGCCGGACTACCTACGCCCACTCCCGTCAAGGCAACAATCTTCTCTTCTGGTTTAGCTATCGATGGTAGGGGAGACCAATAGATATCGCTCAAATCATTGAGTGGATTAGCCCTACTGCTGTAGGCGATCTCTCGCCTAGGGTCCATTGAAATAATGTAACCCCAATCTTCGTCTACTGAATTAACTTCCTTACCCAAATCCACGGGAATACTCCAGTTGGTCCAGCTGTCGTCTAATCGATAACTGACGTAAATATCTTTGTCTCCCAAGCTTTGATGACCACCAGAACTGAAATACAGCGTTTTATCATCCGGATACAAATACGGAGAACGATCATCCTCTACCGTATTGACGTCTCGCCCTAGTGAGGTGGGGATCCCCCAATTTCCACTGGCATCTTTTTGCGTAAAATATAAGTCGATATCGCTGCCTTCAAACATGGCCTGAGTCGTTTTTGAGGCAGCAAAAATCAGGGTGTTTCCATCCGAGGAAAAGCTAGCACCTCCGATCCAGGGAAAAGCATTGATAGCCGGCGGTAGTACTTCTGGGGTCAACCATCCCTGACTGCCGAGGCGGGAGGAGTAGAGTTGGCCATCACGGAAAATGATCAGCTCATTTCCACTAAAATTGATAGCTACGGGTGATTCATTGGCGTCAGTGGATAGCGAGCCTACCAATTGAGGGGCAAGCCACTCTTCGTTGGTGAAGTCGTACTCCGCCACAAAAATATCCTCATCCGTGTTGTCATCCGATCTGCCCACTGCGGAAAAATACAGTTGGTGACCATCAGCCGTAGGAACCGGGGAAAGTTCGTCTCCGTCTATAGTATTGATAGCCTTGGTGGGACGGTAGGTTATTCCTTCAGCCGGACGCTCAACGATGGGTATTACCTCTTCAAACCAACGCTGCTTGGCGTGGTAATGGTAGTACGAATTATCACAATCTTCTGGTTGAAAATCAGGGAAATAAGCCTTGGCACGCTGTAGCAAGTCAGTCGCCATGTCCCACTGGTGATCATCCAGTAGCTTTTGTAGTACAATCTTCAATGTATTGAAGGCATTATAGCCCGGTGCTTCTTGGTCTAGATAACGGAACAGGTTCTCTATATCCCGTTCCGTTAGGGCGTACATATTCTGCTCAACCAAATCGATCATCCGCCAGCGGATAGCCATAATGTTCACATATGCTCTTTGTTCGGAACTCAGCTTGCGCAGGGCGTCAAGATCCTTCCCCTTGTCGGTATAGTTTCCGATTAGAATCTGGGCCAGGAACCGCCACATGCTGTGAGGATATTCCCGAGAAAAATCAACCAAGCCAGCCAGTCGCATGTTGTTTACGGTTCCGACAAAAGCCGAAGTCCAACAATCTCTGGCGAAGTAATTGTTCGGATGATCCTTCACAAAGTTATCCAGGTTTTTGAAGCCCCCTTCTGGATCATTGAGGAAAGCAACCAGCAGCTTATCTCGAATCTCCGTCTCGTGCTTAAAGCTGTTAGTGAATACCAATTCGAAGTGATTCCTTGACAAAGAGGTAAGGGTCTGATAATTTGGTGAGCTATCCAGGGCATCCAATACCAGGCTTGATCGCAAGGATTCAACTTGGTTCTTCAGATGGGTATGAATGGGTTTCATCTGTAACAATAGCGTATCCAAATACAGGATGGAAGACTGCTTCCTGGCCCGATTGAATGCCGCCTGCTGTAAGTTCTTAACCAAGCGACGGTAGCTACTGGTATTGATCTTGTAGCGTTCGAGTTCTGCCTTTTCCGCCTTACTCATTTGTTCAAAGGTCTTCTGCGAAGCTTGCAGATGCCGCCACCCTTCTGCCAAGTCTCCTTGGCTCTTCTGCGTGGCCTCGTAATATCTGGCCAGGCCAAAATCTGCTGCTACCTGTTCCTCGGAAGTGGAGTACGCAAAGGTGAAATAAGACTTGGCCTGTTCGTAGCGCTCCCGATCCAGGGCATTGAAACCCGAATTGACCTGTGCACTGAGCAAGCAGGGTATACCAAGTACCAGAAGATGTAAGATCCTAAATTTCATGAGTAGGGGCTTTAGGTTAATCACAATCAATGTAGTCGCAAATGATTTGGAGCATCTCCGCGGCCCATTCTTTATCTGCATCCGTCCGTAGATCGGCATTAATGATATCTGAGCGAACTTGTTGTAACAGTGATACTCCTCCTGTATCATCAGATGAACGCTCGATGGAAATACCGGCATTCATTTTCATACGCAACAAGGTAACAGCTGGAAACACATCCGTTAATGCGCGTTCTCCGAACTGCAAACACGCTCGGTATTGGTTAGCCGCATCGTCATATTCCTCTAGTCGGAAATAGGCATCGGCCTGAAACTTTAGTGCTTGAATCAATAAGATATTGCGATTGGGATTATCCATCGTGAAATTTCTTTCGACTAGCTGGACCGTCCGCTGGGCGCTCTCAATCGTTTCCGGGTTTTGCCCCGCATTCAGGTACATGATCGAAAAGAAGAGGTGACTCGAGGCCTCCTTGTAGCGGTAGCGCTTGCTATCTACCAAAGATGTATCTGCAATAAGCTGTAGGGTCTGGTTGAAATATCCTCCAGCTTCAGCCGGTGATTCCCGGTAGTTGATTTGCCCCAGGCTATAGTAGACATCCACTACCATTCCATAATAGGCTTTGTGATGCTCAGGATATTTTTCCGCACCTCGGAATAACTCCTCCAGCAAGTTCTTGTAGGTCTGAACCGCTTGACTGCGCTGACTCAGTGCCTGCTGCACTTCTCCTATGCCCTGCTGGGTCTCCAACTCTTTTAGTTGGTAAGTAGGCGGTTCTTTCTGACTCAAGAGACGAAACTGATTGCCCGCTCTGCGGTAGCTCTGCATGGCTTCGTGGTACTCCTGCTGTCCCGACTGGAGTTCGGCGGAAGCCATCTCCACCATGGCCAGTTTGGCGATGTAGGGGTTGTCTTCTCCCTGTTCCGCTGCTCCATCCTTTAGACTTATGTAGATCTCTCGCGCCTCATCGCTAGCAATTTGTGCCGCTTCGTAATCTTCGCGGAAGAGGCCAATTTGGGCCTTGCTAATGTTGATATTGCCAATGGCGTCGTGGTACTCCTCCAGATAATTTCGGCCATTTAGCCTGCGAAATCGCTCTTCGGCCTGGTCATAAAAGTACAGGGCATTATCCCAATCTTGCTCATCGCTGCTCAGTTCCGCTTTGGATAGATAGATACGGGCTTCTGAAGGGGCAAATACCCGCTTCCTTTTTCCCTCTGGAGCATTTTCGCAAATTTCAAGTGCCTCCTGAAAGTAGCGCTGGGTCTTTTGCGGCTCATCTATAAAGGAATAGATGGTACCCAGTCCCCAAAGGATCGTGACCTGTTGTAATTCGTAAACCCCTGGTTCTTCCTTGCCCAGAGCCCGGTAGATGGCCAAAGATTCTTCTAGGCGCTGTATTGCATCCTCGTTCACATTCTCATCCATATAGGCCATGCCGTGTTCCAAAAGGGTCGCGGCATAGGTAGGCATAAATACAGTACTATCTAACTGCAAAAGTGCCTGTGCTTTTTCCAGGGCTCTATCTAGAATTTCCTTCGCCTTGTCACTATCACCTTGGCCATAGTAGTATAGGCCCAAGTCTTCCTCCGCTTTGATCAACGATGAAGTGTATACCTCTTCACCTTCAGCAGCGTAGCGTTCTAGTATATCATGGGCTTTGTTAAAGTAGTAATAGGCGGAGTCTGGGTTATCCAACCTTCGGAAATAGCGCCCCAGAGAGCTATAAGTACCGGCCAATGTTGGTTCGTGCGTTTGTGGTGCTAGTTTTACTAGTTTTTGGTTGATTTGCCGGGCAGCATCCATATCCCGCTTGGCTTCTTCATATTTCTTGTAGCTCAGATGATTATCTCCGCGAGCATTGAGAATATTAGCGACCTGATCCGGGAAAGGTCCAAAGCCTTTCCGTTCCAGATCTCGATAAATTTGTAGTGCTTCATCAAGTTTACCATCGGCGATCACAAAGTTCTTTTGTTGTTGGTTCAGCTGCCCTTCGGCGTACAGTACATTAGCGATATTGATGCGAAAAATTTCTGGAAAAGCCGGAACGAGATGACGAAAGGTAATTCGTAGTTGACTGAATAATTCCTCCGCTGCATCGTAATCATTTCTGGCCATGTACAGGTTGGCAATCTGGAAGAGTACCTCGTTGCGTTGCATGGCGGGGCCATCCTGGCTGGTGGTTGATAAGGAACTGAAAAGCTCGTTACTTTCTTTTAGAAGTCCCATGGCGTCATTGTAGCGATGGATAGTGGCCAGTACGCTAGCAATTTTGGTGTTAATCGTGGCCAAGGCATTGGTGCCTCGGCCTTCTTCTTCGTGGAATTTCCGGTAAGTAGCCTGGGCTTTTTTAAGTGCCTCTATAGATTCGCTAAACTGATTGTTTTGCAGATAATAGATGCCATAGGTTTCGTAAATATCCGCCTGTAGGCTCTGTTTAAAGTAAAAGTTAGTGGTATCGCGCTTAATGAGTTTTTTACATTTGTTTTGACTTTCCGCTAGTAAGCCGTACGCTTTGTCGGGTTGATCAATCGTTAGGTATAATCCGGCTAAGGCGATACTAATTTCTAGGGGTAGTATTTCATCTTCGGTTGGCATTTGTCGGGCTTGTTCGTACAGCTCTACCGCCTGCTGTCGTTTATCCTGCAGATCATACATCCCCGCTAATCCCAATACGTGTTCTACATTATCTGGTTCTAATTCGCGTAAGCGCACAAAGCATTTTTCCGCTTCTTCAAATTCGTAGGCCTCCGCGTAAACATAGGCCTGCAAGGTGTTTAGTGTCACCTCCTTTTGTACTTCAGGATCGCCGTATTGTCGTAACGAATCTAACTCTGCTTCGGTGTAGGTTTCCCAGATAATATCCAGCAGCGAACCAACCAATTCGATTTGGTAAGAAACATCTTCCTCTTCCACAATGCCTTCTTGCGGTTGGAGCAGCGTTTGCATTATTTCTGAGTGAAGTATGGTCCAATCTTTATTGGAGTTTTCGCGCAGCAGATCCTCTATCTTTTTGTCTTGTCTACTGAGCATGTACTCGATAGCCTCTTTCTGTGCCAGTAAGTCCTGATATTCTTGGGAGTCTTTCGCCGATTGTCCAATGAGTTCCTCAATGTTCTCCAATCTCGTTACGAGTGCCCTGTCTAGCGCTTGCTGACTCGCCTCCTCCGAGGACCGACACATGTAAAAAATCGCTGGATCATCAGGATTATTGCCCGTCATCCTACGATTTGGAGATCGAAGTTCGTAGCCGTTTTTAGAAATATTAAGAGTGACCATCTGACCTTGGTCTTGGTTGAAAACAAAGGTAAATGAACCATCGCTGTTAGTCACTTTTGGTGAACCCATACCTTGGATACTAACGGAAACGCCAGGTAGAGGTGTCGCGCCTTGTTGGTTGCAGCTAGCATATACGACACCCGTATACCTGATCTGTGCGGACAATAAGTTAACGCATAAAAGGCTGAAAAACAGTACTTGTAGAATCTGGTTTCTGAAAGTTGCTTTAGTTTCCATAGTATTGTGTTGGATTTAAAACCCGACGATAGCACCTTCTAAATCGTAAGGGTTTGGAATATAGGAGTAGCTTTTTATTGTACCGTTCCTGTTGAAGACCAGCGGATAGCTGTCGCGCTGCAATTCAGTAGGAATGTATGTTCTGAAATTTCCTAGGGAATCGGTTTCCAGAATTTTGCTTTCGGGGCCCAAACGTATTTCTACCTGCACACCGGCTAGACCAATAGCGGTATCTTTTTCAATGACTTTTCCGTAAACCCAGCCCAGGCTGCCATCACGTTGGATAGCAATGTACTGGGCATCTTGGTCTAGTAAATAAGTCGTATCCTGTTTGACCAATTCGTAACCTTCCACTTGCAAAGCAATACCTACCGGAATAGACTCGGCGCGAAATTTGCTGGGAATTCCGTTGATAGTAATCTTGCAAAATTCATCCAAAGCAATATCCTTGGCATCATCTTCCAAATGAATAATGAGTTTGCTCCCCGGAGCCAAGTCTGGGCATTGTGTCTTACTACCTTCGTACACGTAGAAGGTGGTCGCAAAAGAAGTATCAACTTCCGGAAAGAAGGACTTATTAATGAATATCAAGAGTACTGCTAGCACTGCCGCTGATCCCAGCCAGGCAAATTGTCTGTTGCGCCGATTTTGGCGGGCTTCGCTCAATTCTTCTGGTATTGCACTTTTTTCCCCAAAAGCTTGCTCAATGAGATAAATAAGAATGATACCCAGGCGATTCGTTTGGGCCTCTACTTGCTCTGCTGTCAGTGTTCCCTGTGCTTCCTGGCGGCGTAGACGGTCATACATGCTTTGGAACATGGAAATATCCCTGCGCTGCGATCTGGTCGTAGCACTTTGCTCCAAAAAGTGGATCACTTG
Organism: Bacteroidota bacterium; assembly: GCA_038528965.1. Lineage (GTDB taxonomy): Bacteria > Bacteroidota > Bacteroidia > Chitinophagales > Saprospiraceae > Lewinella. Next base: position 25,591 of record JBCBEC010000039.1, read on the forward strand.
TTTCCACTTGTTCGCTTTAAATAATGCTTTGATCTGCTCCTGAGTCATCAACAACAATTGTTATGAGGAAAAGGGTTTATTCAATCACTTCAAGGATTTTTAATTCCACTCGTTGGTTGAGCTTACGCCCTTCCAGGTTTTTGTTGGAAGCAACGGGGGATCGCTTTCCGTAGCCTTTTGCTGCTAAAAATTGCCCGGGTACTTCCTGATCAAGTAGATATTTCCTAACCGCATTCGCGCGGTTCTGCGAGAGATTATCACAAAATTCATGGCCGGGAATACCGTTGGTGTGTCCACCAATTTCCACCACCAGGTCTTGGCGGGCGATCAGCAAGGCGGCCAATTCGTTGAGCATATCATGGGATATCTCATCAATCACTGCCTCGTTAGCCGCAAATTGGATTTTGTCGAGGCGGAAAACCTCCCCAACTACTACCTCTTTCTCGTACAAGTCCTTTGGAATATCTGGTGATCTAGCTTCCGGAATGAGGACATAATAGCTGAGTTCGTCCGGAGAATCTTCTTTGACGTTGAAGTTGATCGTTTCCACCAACTCACCATCCAGATAAAAGGTTTGCTGAAAATCACCAAGCTGCTTGCTTAAAGAAAAACCATACTCTCCGCTGAGGAAATTACTGGTGGTTTGGTAGAGTATTTCTCCGGTACTTAGATCCGTCAGTTCTACTCTAGTAGCCAGTGGGAAGCTATCTTGATTGACAACGACACCATCGATCACCAGAACGGAAGGCGGTTCCATGTCGAGATCAATTTCAAAGATGTTGCCATCAGAGGCCATGAACCCTCTTTTGCCATTGGCCGTGAGGATAAAGCCCTCATCATCCTGCGCTGTATTGAGCGCTGATCCTAAGTTTTCGGGTTCACTACAATCTCGTTTTTGTCCCAAAGTGGCACTGTAAACATCCAGCCCCCCGTAGCCGCCCGCGCGACTGGAAGAAAAGTAGATGGTTTTGTTGTCTCCTGCGATGAAGACCGATTTCTCATCAGCCGGGGAATTGATCGAGAGGCTTTTGGGATAAGACCAATTGCCCTTCTTGTTCTTGTGGCTGATCATCAGATCGTAGTTCTCAGTTTCGGGGATATAGACGGAAACGATGAATGTTTTCTCATCCGGCGAAACAGCCATCCCATCCGTGGCAATGGAGAAGTTGGGAAACTCAAAGCCTTCCAGGCGTAAGGTGTCGAGCGGATCATCAACGCCGCGCATAACCAACTGACGATATTTCCAGAGGAGGTTAGCTTTCGTAAGCTCTTCTACCATAATTGTATTCATCCGCGATCCTAGCTCGCTGAAAAAACGGGTGATTTCACCCCCTAGACCATCTAGGTTCGTCCAAACTGCACCATTTAGTTGAGCCATGTAATACGGCCCTCCATTGTAACGCCAGTTATCACGCCAACTTTGGAAGTACACTCGCTGTCCATCGCTGGTGATGTTTGGCTCATCCTCCCCGCGCAAAGTATTGACCGTAGCATTCAGACACTTTGCCGGTAGCCACTCTCCATCCAGGTAAGTGGAGTACCAAATATCTCCGTCAAAACGACGTTCACCCGTCTCGGGGTCCGGGTCCCATTCTTCAGACCAGACCTGTCCTCCACGATCAGACATGAAAAAAAGGTACTTGCCATTAGGAGTAATGGAGAGGTTCGTTTCCTTGAAAGAAGAACTGAGTTGCGGTAGCGCTATCTTCCGCTGCCCTTGAACGGTGGGACTGAAAACACAAATTAGCAGCAACAGGGCAAGGCTTTCAAAAACACGCTTTCGGTAGAAAGGACACATTACGAGGGCTTTTAGGTTTGTTCTTATTATTCTTCTTGGGGTAAGCAGTATCAAAATTAAATATAAACAACACCAGCGAACTTGCTTTTCTAATTTAGTAAAAGGTTACTCCTGTTTAGGGAATAAACAGAAAAAGTGCTTCTAAGCAGTCCATGAGCTGCTTACTTGATAAGGAAGTGGATCAAACTGCCTAGTTTGGTCTTACCCCTCGCAAATCCTCACATACAACTCCTGCGTGGTACGCGAAGGGCGGATCTCAAACTCTTCCTGCAAGTTTTTCTCGTATTTGGTGTACTGGTTTTTGGCTAGATCACGCAGGCCCATTTGGTCGTAACATTCCATGAGGCGACGATGCACGTCTTCTAGATAGGGGTCTTTTTCGAGCATCTTTTTGCAGATTTTGATACAGGCATCGAACTCCGCGCGGTCGAAGAAAATAGTATTTAGTGAGTTCAAAATAACGAGATAAGACTCCTTGAGGTTATCACGTTCTGATTCACACCATTCGTCATAACGGAAATCCGCTAAGAATTCACTTCTGTAGTAGGAGAGGGCCTTGTTGTAAGCGCCATAGGCGATCTCTGCTCCTTCGGTCATTTCGATGGACCGGCCCTTTTCCCAGAACTTCAGGAATTGTTCGACATCCGAGCGAATATCCAGCTCGGAATTGATATAGTAGTTTTCCTTTTCCAGTAAGATGAGATTAAAATCTTCGAAGTAGGCATCAAAGTGCTTCCGGATGGTGTAAATGGCTACGTTTAGGGAGTTCTTTGCGGAGGCGGCTGGAGTATTAGGCCAGAATTGCTCCATCAATATCTCTTTGTGGATTGGTTTTTGGTAGTGATACAGCAGATACGCAAGTATGGAATTATTCTTTTTCCCCTTGATCGGGGGAAGTTGTTCACCCCGGATTGAAATCTTATGCTCTCCAAAGAAGGTGACCTGCACATCGCAATTCACATTATCCTCTTCTAAGTCCTTTTGAAAATGAAGATTCAGAGATGAGAAAGGACTAATGCCCAGTACATCAATGGCGTTGGAGTTGATTTCTCTCAGGGGCGCCGAAGTTTGCTGAATGACCCGTTGGAATAACCTAAAGTATGCTTTGAGCTGCCTACTTAGCTGCCCCATTTTGGTGATCCAGCTTAGCCGCTCGGTCAAATCACCGAGCTTGTAGATGGTCTGGTTCAGGACCTCAGATGTTACCGGTAAGGTCACCACTTCGTCAACCTTGAGTTTAATCAATTGGATTAAATCTTGCTGGCTGGGCTCTTTGATCAAAACCAAAATTGGCAAGGTGGGAAAATCCTGCCGAATTCGGGCTAAATGCTGACAATCACCCTTGTTCAAAGTGGATATGAATACGGTTTTCCTTCTGACATCTTTTCGTTTCAACCGGTAGCTAGTCTTATGGCTGCTAATACCAATTCCTACATCGATTTGATGCAGCAGTTGCTCCAGGTAGATATCTGACCCAATGAAAATAACATGGGGCGCAAGCATGGTTCTGAAAATGGTTTAAAGGTGTTTATTACATTTCAATCGGCTTCAAGTACCAGTGGCCTGACAACCGATCTTCATGGAGCAGGTTGCCGACGATTTACTAGTCTTGAATAGGGGCCAATCCCCATCCCTAGAAGTGATCTTCCGTTGTTTATAGGAATAATAGATCACGCTCGGAGGATGTAGTTGGGCAAGCTCGGTTGCTCTGATCAAAATAGTAGTGATGTAAAGTTTGGGACGGTGTAATACCCAAGGGGCAACCGCTCTATATCTCAACAATGAGCCAGCGATTAATAAGACGGAGGATTAGGAAATGCTCTTAATTAGGGACTCCTCCTTTTAATCATCCAGCACTATAGAACTTATCTTTTTAAACAGTGCTTTGTTAACTAAAGTTACGGGCTAAATAGTTAGCAATGACTAAATTATGAGTAAAGAAGCAATGAAATTTGACTAAAATCTGGCCGGCAGATAACTTTTTCGAATGCCAAATAGCGTATCTGTTGTTGGTTTTTTGCTAGAGAAAATTCATGCTTTATTTAAATATTAAAAATAAGTATTTTGATCAAACGCTGATTTTTATTGAATCTTTATCAAAGATTTATTTCCCTCTAAGTCCTTGATAATAAGCTCTTAATTCTGGTCTGACATCTTTGTGGCGTGTTCATCACAAATACTTAATCACTTAATTGTGCCTATTCCCTATTTAGGCATATGCACATGCCAAAAAAAGATTATTATGGCTTCTTTTCAGTTTTATGACGACAAAGGTGTAGCGCAAAACGAAATGGTTTTGCCCGTACAGCAAATATTCAAAGTAACCAGCGCTACTGTGGCTATGGTTGCGGATAACGCTGGCGGTCCGGCTACTGGTTTTAACCACACCATGACTGACATTACAATCAATGTGGATCACCAGGCAGCTACGCCGAAGTCCTTATTCGTAGAGTTCAACTGGACCGCAGAAAACGTGGATGATGTAGCGTTTGACTGCCAGGTCAATTTGGACGACGCTGCGGGCGGACAAGACATTATCGTCAGTTCTCAAACTCCTATCGACCTCTCTCAAACCCAACAACCTGCCCCCTACACTCGTACTATCGAGATTCCGGTAGGTAATGGTGGTAACCAATTACGGGAAGGTTCTTGCTACAACGTAACAGCCTTGTTCTTCTTGGTTGACCAACGGGGTACCACCGACCGTCGCGTACTAGCCGGTACTATTGATTTAGGCGCTGCCAACATCTTCTAGTTCCACTAGCGATTTGTAAAAAGGGGAGCGAGACATTATCAGGGCTCGTTCCCCTTTCACCTTTAAACCCAAGTTGAAACCTATTACCATGGCTGCCCGAAAAAATGAATACCGCCTGGAGCAAAGCTCTCCTGTTGGCCACGCTGGCTTCGAGTCGTTTAAGTCTGCAGAAGATCAGTTATACTATTTTCACATCAATAATGAAAATGGCCAGCCCTTGTTATTTAGTCGAGGATATCCTACGGCAAAGGAGAGGACGAGCGTTCGCAATACAGCCCGTCAGATTCTCTCGGATGGGAGTACCCTAAAAAGACTGGGAAATAAAAGAGCCTTCTATTTTACCCTTAGCAATAGTAGCGGTAAAGAATTGGCGAGGAGTAAGAACTTTCCTGATCGCCAGTCAAGAAATGCGGCTTTCGACGTACTACTTACGCTACAGTCCGCTGCTTTATCTGATACAAAAACAAAGAAGAAACAAGGCGGGGGGCAGCGTACTGTCTCCGCACCCGTTTCGCCAGCAGATGAGTCTAGCGGACAACAGTCGGTACTGCCTAGCCGGTTTCGTTATAACTTGATCTTCCGTAGAATGGAAGAAGGCCAGCCGCTGGTAGGTGAAATGGAATATCCTATCCTGAAAGAGAGGACTACCTTCCAGGGGGTGGATCCACAGGCAATTATGGCTTTCATTACGAAGCACTTGCCCGATGATACTGCTACGGTGAATCCGGAAACCTTCAAAAAACAAGAACAATTAGAAAGGGAGATTACGCGACAGTTGGGCTTGCAACAGCAGCTACAAGCTGACCTCACCGCCGCTCAGCAACAAAGAACTGCGCTGACCAAAGCGCACGAAGCTGAATTGGTGCAAGAAAGAAAAATAGCCGAAGGCAGAGCAATTGATTTACTGGAAAAGTTAGAGCAGACTAAAGCCGCCATGCAAGGGGAGATTCAGCGCTTGAGTCTTACACTTGAAAAAGAGAGGTCTTCCGCTAAAAAACAGCTTGGGCAACTGCAGCAAGAGCGGGCTGCGCTGCAAACTCAATTGAAATTAGAATTGGAACAGAAGGCACAGCTCCAGGCAATCTTCGAAGAGCAGGTGGCACCACAAGCCGCAAAATCAATGCCTTCAACCCCCCAACCAGCCACTGAGCAGCCTACAGCTAGTAGGCCAACCCCAGACAAAGCTATCCGCCCAGCCGCTAGCGAAAGCGTGCAAAAAAACATAGCCTTATTTGCAAATGGGAATAATGCGGGTAAAATCGTCAACTTGAATGCAATCAAGTCTGCCTGCCTGCAAATGACGATCCGGCAGCTTGCCGAGCAGCATGCCTTGGAGTCCTTTAAGGCGGATGTCTACATTAAATCACTGGAAGATAATCGTCGCTTGACCCTGGTAAAAAATCACTACGGGACACTAGGACTGGATAATCAAAACCTTACGGTACCGATAGCCCTGCATACCCTTGGTCCGGGTACTTACCGTTTTAATTTATCAGTGAGCTCCGTGCAGCCGCCCTTCAATCGCTCTAGCCCGAAATACGAAGGCAATACCATTGTGCAGGTAGTTTAGATTGATCATAAAAGCTGCCAGTAGGCACAAGATGTGCCAGCATCCTTGTTAACATTTCTCTCCGCACCGCCATAGTCCAATAGTATTGGTAGAGGCCTTAACCGTACCGAGTTAAGGCCTTTCCAGCTTCAATTCACGTCCTCCTGAATGCTGCAACTTGCAATTTCTGCGGATAAACGTTAAATTTATAGAACGCCTAAACCTGAATTGTGAAAACCCTTTTGACACTTATCCTGCTAGCGGGCTGCCTCTTGGTACATGCCCAGGAACGCTTGACTTTGACCAATCCGAGGTTCCATTCCTACAGTCCAGAAGAGCTTCCAGACGAGCTTTACAGATTTGCCGATGATGCGCTGATACAAGGGCTGATTGACACTATTGTTGCCCGTACTAACCATGAACGAGAGTTTGTAGCCCTGGCAGCAAATGTACCAGCCGTGACCGCGGTCTTAGCTGATGAAGGCGCTTTCCTGCTGTACAATCAAGTATTACTCAACTATCAAATTGATGAGAACAGTCGTATAGCGTTGTTAGCACAAGGTATTGGACACCTCATCCAAGACCACCGCTTGGTACCCCAAAGACGTGCTGCCGAGGTGTTGGAAGCCGATGTGTATGTAGGCTTTACGTTGTTCCGTATGGGAGTGCCAGAACCATTCCTGTCAGTGGTTCCTGTTTTGATGTCGCAGCAAAATACGCCTTCTTGGCGCGACCGCAGAGCAGCCTTGGAAGCAGGTTTTCGGCGGGCCAAGTACTCTATTATCATCCAACCGGGTTCCGCCTTTCAGAGTGGTGACGGTAATGATCGTCTCCCGGGCCTATCCGAGTTTCCTTTCCCGCCACCTAGCCCTTCGGCTTCCTATCCCATCAGCGATTACTTCTCCACTGACGGAAAGCTCGCACAGGTTGATCGGCGCCTGCGTTCTGCCTTGGAGGCCAACGGCTACTATGAGCATCACTATTTCTACGTAAAGAATGGTTTCGCGCTGGTGACGGCCATTGAGCAATTTGATCATCCCTCTGGTACTTCAAAATCAGAACCAGGGCGTTGGGCCGAACGCCCGGCCCGGCAGGAAAACTTCTCCCTGTTGGAATATCTGAGTGCCTTACTTAAAGCCAATCCAGCGTACTATCGACTGTTTGTCTTTATCGTAACGGATCAATATGTGGCCCCCAACCCAGACGAGGAGGTTTCGCTGGCGGTGGCCAATAAATGGTTGAGCCACGGTGCGGTATCGCTTCCGCCAGCTATTGGGGAACTCCCTCTTGGAACCAATCATCAGATTTATGCGCTGGTGTACGAGTTCATCAAGCACGAGGACGATAATGCAGTGGAGCAGGTGGAACGCAGCCAGATCCAAGGTCGGATACACCTGCAGCGATCCGGAATCATTACCAATTTCAAGCGCGATTAACCTATGGACTATTTCCTAGCCAACGAAGCACAGCGCAAACTCCGGCGCTGGTGGGCACCACTGGCCATCGTTAACGTGGCCCTGCTAGTGCTACAGACCGTCATGGGGCAGTACGCCACCATTGCTGTTACTGCCTGGTTTTGGCTACTCCTGGCTATAGTGCCGGCCTCTGTCCTTTTGTTCTGGGGACGGCCAAGAAAAAAGAGGGCTAGCAACCGTTTAGTGGAGAAGGGCCGTGTACGTTCGCTGCTCGGATTGATAGTTGTATATCTCCTGTTGGTGCTCACTACCAATGTACTTTCCCAGGCGGCAGTGAACGCTAGCGACTTGGGTCTGCGTGGCTATCTGTGGCGGTCATTTTTGTGGTTACTACCACTTAATGCATTCACCATTCTCCATATCTGGACCCCATTTTTTGCACCCGAAAAGAAGGTTCAGGCGAATGCCAAAATTATTCAAAAGTACGCGGAGGAGTTGGCCACAAAGGTCAATGAAGCCGTTCATCCCATCCGTAAGCAATGCTTGCATTTACTAGCCCAAAACGAGACTGTCGCGGCCTTTGATGTTCTAAATCGACATTACCAGTTAACAAAACCAGTAAGTGAGCAATCTATTAATAATCTGATTGTTCTGCGATCACAGTATACCGGTCTGCAGGAATCTATTCAGTTGAATACGATTGACCTGAATAAGGCCCAGCTGCAACTTAATCGAATCACGCTGGCCTTACTGGAAATGAGTAAGGACATCACTGCTTAAGAATTGCTCCACGGAGCCTACTAAAACCCGAGAATTATGAGATACCTGGTACTACTGGGCATTAGCTTTGTGTGTGCCTGTACCCAACTTCAAGCGCAGTCCCGCATCCTATACGTAGGGGAGGGCTGCAACTTTGCTGATGAAGACCACGGTGGCATGAAAGAGGTCTTCGATGCGCATGATGAAGCTAAACGCATTGTGAACGAAATTCTGGAGGTGATGAAGGTTTCCGATCAGAGTTTCGTGATTGTTGCTTCTGGGGATGTTCAAAATGCCTTCGCTACACGGGATGCCGCTTCTGGCACCCGCTACATTCTCTATAATGTCCGGTTTTTAGAGAAATTCAAGGAACAGTCCCTGACTCGTTGGGCGGCCTATAGTGTTTTGGCCCACGAGCTGGCCCATCACGTATTGAATCATGACCTCAATTCCATGAACTTCCCGCTACGGAAGCAGCAAGAATTGGCAGCCGATGCCTGGTCTGCTCAAGCACTGACAAAGCTTGGAGCTACCATGGATGAGGTGCTGGCGGGAGTCCGTACATTCGACCTGGATGGTGAATCGAGCACTCACCCACATCCCACCGCTCGTGAACAGCAGATTGCCTTGGCTTTCGTTCAGGCGCGGGATAATATGGGGAAAACCGAAGCTGAAACCGATGTGCTACCAGGAAACAACAGAGATTTACGCCGCCGTCCAATCACATTGGATTACAGCCGGAAGAACCGTTGGAACTTATTCAGCGAAGATTTCCTCAAGAATGCGGAAATCGACGAAGAGAAGGTGACCATTCGCTATCAGATACCGGCTGATTATACATTTCGTCCATTGATTATTTGCCTTTCGGCAAATAACGATGCAGGAATTCTTCCTGGAGCTACAATGCCCGATGATGTGGTCCTCAGTGGAACTGGCTCGGGTATCTTCTTCGACCCACAGCAGAATATCGTGGTTTGGAACTATCGGCGGGAAGGCCTTACACCCAAAGTAGCTGAACGGGCCAATTTGCAACTGTTTATCTATGATTTGCACGGACCCACCAAGCCAAAAACAATGGCTTGGGTCGGTCCCGGATTAACGCTAGCCGCTGGTATTGGTGCCATGATTTACGGGCAGCTGGAGATCGAAAAGGGCCGAGATATTTATGATGTCTATCGCCGCAACCCGAACCCTTTCGCTCAGATTTATACGCAAGAGAAACCCAGGGAGCGTTGGTTGGAAGAAGCAAATGACCATAAAGTACCGGGAGATTGGCTGTTTTACGGAGGAATGACCTTGACTGCCGCCGGTTCTGTATGGTTGTATGATAAGTTTCGGCAAAAGAAGACCTTCAACCGAGATGTCTGTGGTGGTAGCGATGGCTTCACCTGGCGGCCGACCGTTCACTATATACCTACCGGTTTTGCACCAGGAGCAAGTCTGGAATTTTAACCCTAATGCCCATTACTATGAAACGACAATATATCGCCGGTTTGATGGTCCTGAGCCTGTTCTTTTCGTGTGAGTTTGATCCGATTATGGACCAGCCTCCGCAATGTACACCGTTACCAAGTTTTGAACCTAGTCATTTTGATCGGGCAACTAACGCGCCAATTTCATTCCTGAATGTAACTCCGGTACCTACAGTGGAATGTCCGTATACTTATGTTTGGGATTTTGGTGACGGTAGCCCAATTCATGAGGGTAAAGATCCGCCAGCCAAGGCCTACGAAACAGAAGGTACCTACGGTATTACACTTACGGTCACCACTGTCAACCCACCAATAGAATCCGCTCAATTTGATCAAGATGTACGAATCTTTGATCCGCTGGGACCGCCAGTGGCAGTGCCAGCAGCGGATCCGGAAGCTTGTTCTGGACCGTGTACCATTGAGCTTAATGGCTTGTCCTCTACCGGGAATATTGAATATTACCATTGGGATTTGGGTTATGAGGGACAGAGAGATACTGGTGTTACTATAACTCACGTCTTTCCACCGCGGGATCAAGCCTACGAGGTGCGCTTAACCGTAGGAAATTCGAACGGAGATGAGAACACCGCTGAGATTGAGATTCCGGTTGGTTGGGTGAAGTTTGTGAAGGAGGGTTTTGAAATGCAGAACTTGGGTAAAGGTATTCACATCAGTACTACAAATACCAACCGCTACAATATTGTTGGCAGTCAAATTGATGGAGCAAACGAGGGCATTTACTCTCTATTGGCCGATAGGAACGGAGATTTGGTAGGTGAACCAACAGTACTGCAAAACTTGAGCTCCAAGGACATTGCTCATCATGCCATCAGATTGTCTTCGACCGGTGACATTATGGTAGTGGGAAGTACACAACGAACGTCGCATCCTGATAACTTAAATGATATTCTGTTTCTCCGCTTCAATCCACTAGCTCCTAATAGTAGCCCAACGGTTCTGTCTTTTGGAGAATTCAATCGCCGAGAATTGGGGCGAGCAGTCTGTGAAGTGATCGATGGGAGTCAGATAAGTTTGGCCGTAGCGGGTGAAGTAATCGATGGTGGTATTTATTCGGTCTACTTCAATAGGTTTTCCCTGATTGGTACCATGCTATTGCCTACGGAACAACTCATCCAACTTCCAGGAGTGACCACCTTACTCATGGAGGTGAAAGATATTGTCCAAACCAGCAACGGGCATTACTGGATTTGCGGTTGGTTGGATGCCGGTACGGGTGACCTTGGGCAAGCCTTTATACTTGAACTCGACAACGATGGAAATTATGAAGGCCACCATTTTCTTGGAACAACTGCTGACCTAGATCAATTTCTGGGCATGACCACCAATGCCACCAATGATCAATTACTGGTAGTTGGAACTTCGATCAATCTCACCAATAACAGTAGGACCATGATCTATTCCTTTGTCGACCAAGACAATCTGGCGGGTGCAGTTTTGGAGTACAGTGCTGCTGGTGATGTGGAGGCCGGTAAGGCTGCTCGCTTGTTGAGCGACGGCAACTACCTGATCGGTGGTTCGAGTGCTGGTGGACCTGCGGTGCAACGCATGAAAGCAACTGGGGATATCCTTGATACCAACGCTGATTTTGGAGGTTTTACCAACGATGAGTTTTTGGATGGTATCGATGTCTCTGATGGCGGATACGTTATCGTTGGGACTAAGGGCGCCAAGCTGCTATTTGTAAAAACAGATGATCGACTTCGAAGTCCCTAGGGTGGGGTTTTTCTAGCACAGCTGATCATTATTCAAGCATACATCTTAAAACCCATAAGCTATGAAAAGCAAAGCAACTGTTCTTGCTGTTTTTCTCCTCCTTTCTTCTTTGACGGTTTGGGGGCAATGCGATGAACTTAGCTCCGGATGCACCGGAACCTATGTGCAACATTTGGAACAAGGGGCAGTCATGAATCATATTTTTGATCAGACATATTACCCATCGACGACCGCTGCCACTTGGTCATTTTGCGAGGGCATCGGATGCACTACTTTTACCTCAAGTATCACCTTTGGAGGGGTAACCTTAAGCGAACTCAATTTCCGCCAGGCCCAATTATCTGGCTCTGCGACGGGAGATGGCAAGTACTGGGTTACGATGCGAATCTCCGATGGAGGAACACTCTCGGAACAGAGAGACTACATCTTCATCATCCGTGATCCTTTGCGACTGGTGTTCATCCTAGATATCTCGGGTAGCATGGATGATGCCGCTCCTTCGAGTGGAGGAGCTTCAAAATGGTCGGTGGCGGAAGATGGGATTGAACATTTTGCTACTTCTACCGATCTGCTCCTGAATCAAAATGATAGCTTACTGGTCGACGATAGATTAAGCCTCATTGCCTTTAATGAAGATCGGGTGATTCCACCTGTAGTTACGGGGGGGCAAATTGGAAACTTTAATAGCGTGGTCGATTTCAGAGGGATGCGGGAGCACGTCTTTGATGAAGCTACCTTTGTTCCCAACGGGTGGACGAGTATCGCTGATGGCATCATCCACGCCAATGGGGCCACCTTACACAGTGCTGGTGGAAATCCTGACCTGCTCCGTGATGATTTACGCGAAGTGAACATTATTATATCAGATGGAATGCAGAATCGACCGGCCGAAATTGAAACTGCTGGCAAAAAAACGATTGGTACCGCCACAAACTTGCTCAATTCCTACAGTCCAACGGATGACTACATCGACACCTACACAATTGGATTTATGAACAGCGGTTCACCCGGTATCCACGATGATTTGTTGGAGGCGATTGCTTCTTCTCCTACCGGGACGACGGATAATTATTTTCCAACCTTGAGCTCCGGAAATATTGTGACCGTTTTCACGGAAGTATTTCAGCGAGCCTTCCGCACCTTTAGTCCACAGGTAGTTGACGTGTCGGCTGTACCTCCGCAACTAGATTCGCTGCAGCGATTAGTATTTAGTCGGGACTTTCAGATTAATGATGATGTCAGTGGGCTTCTATTTCAGGTTAACTTCCCGGAAAATGTCACCAACTGGTTTCATTACGAATTGTATCAACATGGTGAGCTGCTACCCTTTGACCTGTACAATACGGATCGTGGTAACAATTCAACTCTACTATCCTTGAGCGTCCAGAATACCCCGAATCTTAATAGTGAAGGAGTCTGGACTGTTCGCGCCATTGCCGTGGAGGGCCCACCAGATTTGGGAGGGGGTATCGTGACCATGTCTGCTACGGTAGATGAGCACAATCTCGATGCAGAATTTCAGGTGCTTAATGATCCAACCATCACTGCCGTTGGCCAAGCCCAGGTGAATACCCGATTGAGACCGGAGGCCCAACTCAGTTTATACGGAGAAATGCTTGAAGGTGCTACAGTGACCGCAAGGCTATTGGAGCCGGGTGCTGATAAAGGAACGCTCATCGCCAGGGCTAACATTGATTATTTTGCCGATTCACTGATTGATCCCTACACCGCAAAATTTAATGCTTTACTAAGCCAAGACCCCGGGACTCTTATACCACTTTACGAGCTGGCTGAGAACGAAATATTGTTGACTGACCAAGGAAACGGTCGCTATACTGGACGCTTTGGCCAGCTCGACGTTGCGGACAATGTTTCCGTTATATTTCGAGTCATTTATCAAGACAGTCTGCTGGGAACGATTCGTAGATACTACCGTATTGGAGTTCCAGTGAGGTTTGGAGAGCTAGATCAGGACCTGAGTGCAATCTCCGTCGCGGGAGGTGGCGATAATTTCTATACGCTGAGGTATCGCCCTACTTACTGGAATGGTTCCAGGACCCAGCTGGTAGGGCCTGGGTTTGCCAGTGCTTTCAGGGTCCAGGACGGTCAATTAGAAGGTGTGGAGGATCTGGGAGATGGTACATACGAAATACGAGTGACAGAAAGCGCTCCCGGCAGAACCACTAATCTTTTCTTGCTTGACGAACCGGTTTATAACGGGCCGTTGAAAGACTTCACGAAGCTCAGCCAGCCTTTTGAGGCATCCCTGCACCTGGGTTATGCCTTTCCGGTTGCTGATGCTGGGCTTTTTGACTCGCTTGGAAACGGAGGCTTTTTGGTCGAAGTGAATCTAGCTTATCAGTTTACAAGGCAATGGTCAGTGGAACTGATCGGCGGCTACTATGATTACCAGCCTAACGATTACCTGCTTGGAGCGGGCTTACACGCGCGCTATCGCTGGCCCAACCCCGGGGCACGCGTCAACTGGACTGCCGCCGCTGGTGTAGGTTACTATGCTCGCGACACCGGTGATGGATTTGTGGGGCTTGGAGTACGTGTGGGAGCGGGGTATCATTTAACTAAATCGGTTCTGCTTACGGGGGAATTCGGAGGCTATTTCTTTGATGAAGTCAGTAATATGGGACTGTTCGCCTTAGGAGCGAAGTATCGTTTCTAGGTTAAACCGAAAGGGAATAAAGGATTAGTTAGCATTGGTTTGCTTTATGCAGCTCGTGTTAACTGATCCATTCTTAGCTTTGATATCCTCCGCGCAGATTATATACTTCCGTAAATCCTTGCTGTAGCATCTTGGCTACCGCCCCGGCACTGCGCCTACCACTGCGGCAATAGACAACGTAAGTCTTATCCTTTGGTAAAGCAGCAATTTTTTTGCTGAAATCCGGTGCCATGAAGTTGATCAATTTTGCGTTGCTCATTCTGCCGCTAGCTGCCTCGTTAGGCGTACGTACGTCTAGAAATTGCAGCTGGGGGTGCTGTTGTTGAAACTGTTCAAGTTCGTCATGACTTATGGAAGGAAGATTCCTGTTATTGACATTCCTAAGAAACAAGAACGCCAAGATCAGGATGGCAAGTACTATGAGAAAAATCGTATTCATGGGCGCAAGTTAGTTTCATTCTGCAATCACTCTTGTGATAAACGTCACAGAGTCAAGTAAGCGATTACGGTTTAACCACCTGCCAGGCTGTTGTTTGCTGTTCCACTTGCAGTTGCACCCAATACATACCTGACGGAAGTTCAGCTACCGGAATAGGTAACTGTTGATTGACAACTAGGTTACCCTGGTATACTTCGCGTACTACTTGTCCTTGCGCATTCAAGAGTGCTACGCGCGCGGTGCCGATTATTTCGCTACCGAACTGCAGATAGACCTCAGAACCAATAGTTGGATTAGGATATAATGTCGCTAGCTGTTGTGGATCAAGCGTGGTCGCACTAGTCCAGCCGCTACCTTCCGTGTAGACCAAAAATTGCTCAGCGGGGATATTATAGAAGGTTTCCTCCATCCCATTGGGCCAACGGATATGCATGGAATCCAATTGCTCTACTTCACCTAAGCCAAAATGTTGCCAAAGACTGTTTTGAGAAGCGTATCCACTACCACAGTAAACCTCTTGCCGCCACAGTTGATCACCGGCGTAGAGGGTTAGCTGTGCGCCAATAGCATCGCGATTACTTATCGTACCACGCAGCTTGATTTGCAGCCATTTTCCTGGGCTACCAACTACATTTTCGAAGTATTGATTCCCTCCGTTCGCGCCAATATTGCTTACTAGTAAATCCAACTGGCCATCCTTGTTGAGATCAAGCGTAGCTGTGCCGTATGCTCCGTAGGGACTACTCTCTGGTTGCTCATTACTGACAATCGTGAAGGTGTTATTCCCTTGGTTGCGGTAGAGAACATTATCGTATGGTGAGAAATAACTGTCATTAACAGTGTAAATATCCAAAAGGCCATCATTGTCAAAATCGAGGAAGGTGGTACCCCAACCCATGCCGTAGTCGTTGATGCCGGCGGTACCGGTGATATCGGTAAAGGTTCCATCCCCATCATTCAATAGCAGGATGTTGTCGTACAAATTGGTGATGTAAATATCGAGCCAACCGTCACCATTCACATCACCGGTGGCCACCCCCATTCCGAAGCCCGCGTAGTTGGTGTTGGAGCTTTCAGAGACATCCGTAAACTGACCATTGCCGTCGTTCTGGTACAGGATATTGGGCTGGTTATTATCGTGAGTAAGGTAGAGGTCGGAGTCACCATCCTGATCATAATCGAAGAAGATGGCGCCCGATGATAATTGATCGTCCAGTGCTCCACTCATCTGCGTAATGTCGGTAAATGTCCCATCGCCATTATTGCGGTAGAGGACATTTTCATCGTCCAAGTTGGCTATGTAAATATCCAACCAACCATCCCGGTCTACATCGGATAGCAGTAGGGAGCGGGGTGCACTTTCGTAACCTACACCTGCTTCTTCCGTGATATCTGTGAAGACCGCATTGCCCTCGTTTCGGTAGAGCCTATTAGCACTATGGCGATTACCAACGTAGAGGTCCGCGTCACCATCATTGTCCAAGTCTCCCCAAATACTGGTATAGCTCAATCCCTCGTCGGCTATGCCCACAATAGCGGCGATTTCGTTGAAGGTGCCATTGCCATTGTTGAGAAAAAACTGATTGGCCTCGCTGATACGCCCTACGTAAATATCCTCCCAGCCGTCTCCGTTGGCATCCACTACATTGATACTGATGTTCGGTCCGGTTGAATTGATACCAGCAAAGACCGAAAGGTCCTCATATTGATTCTGCCCCATCAGACTCAAGGTGAGGAAGAGGCAAGGGATCGTGGTGATGAGTGATTTGTACATCGTTTTGCTGTTAAAGTGGGAGTGAAAGTGACAATTAAAGTGAAAATATTCATGGACAGCTACTTCATTGATTTGCATTACCATTTTGCTCTCACTAGAATTGTAATGGGCTTTCCCGTACTTATCCTCACTCTAATTTAGATTCTAATTCTAATTTACTCTATAATTCCTATTTTTCAGCTATGAAATCATTCTTAGCAATAGTTTTAGTGAGCATTTCCTCAGCTTTGATCTTGTACGCTCAGCCTTATTTAGGCGTAGATCTTTCCTACGTAAACGAAATGGAAGATTGTGGGGTGGTATACAAGGAGGCCGGTTCGCAAAAAGATCCTTATCAACTATTTTCGGACGCTGGTGCCAATCTGGTGCGCCTACGCCTATGGCACACGCCTACGTGGTACGATACGCTCAACAGTGGCGAACGCTATAGTGACCTAGCCGATGTCAAACGGAGCATTGCCCGTGCCAAGGAAGCTGGAATGCAGGTATTACTGGATTTTCATCTTTCGGATAATTGGGCGGATCCCAGCAAGCAAATTATGCCCGCAGCCTGGCTGGAGATAGCAGATGATTTGCCGGCCTTGCAAGACTCCCTGGAACAATACCTCTACAGTACCCTAACGGAATTGGCGGCCGAGAACCTATGGCCAGACCTCATACAATTGGGCAATGAAACCAATCGCGGTATCCTCCTGACACCAGCGCAAAACGAAAGTGGTTGGGTCCTGGATTGGGAACGCAATGCCCCGCTGTTCAATCGAGGATTGCAAGCTATCAGATCAGCTAGCGCAGATGCGGGTGAAAGTGTGAAGGTAGGACTGCACTTGGCGGGTCCGGCTAATGTGGAGTGGTTTGTAGAACAGTTTGTAGAGCACGAGGTAACCGATTTTGATTTCATCGGTATTTCCTACTACTGGGCCTGGCACCAACCAACTACGATTGCGGAGGCCGGGCAGGTGGTGAATCGATTGCATCAGGCCTATCCAGATAAAGAGATCATCATTTTAGAAACCGGCTACGTTTGGACTACGGAGTGGAATGATCAGGCGGCTAACATCATCAGTGATACCCATCCTGACTATGCACCACCTAGTCCTACCGCACAGCTCAATTGGTTGGTCGATTTAACGGAGACGGTGCTACAGAATGGGGGCCACGGCGTATTGTATTGGGAGCCGGCCTGGGTTTCTTCGGGCTGCTTTACGCAATGGGGGCAAGGCTCACATCAGGAGCACGCTACCTTCTTCGATTTCTCTAATGAGGTAATCCCCGATGGCGGCATCGCCTGGCTAGGACGTGATTATACCACTTCCACTTTTTCTCCCATCGCAAGTCCGGATAATCTAGAGATTCGCGCGATACCCAGCCCGGATGGACGACGGTTGAGTGTGAGTTTTATCCAGTCCAACGGCCTGGGTGTTACCGAAGCAAGCTTAATCAACATTGATGGTAAACGAATGGCCAGTTGGATCGATCTTACCGTGAGTGCCTTCCAAATTGAGTTGGTTCTTCCAGAGCTTAGTAATGGCATCTATTTCTTTGTGGCCCGTGATCAACAAGGCAGGGTAGGGAAGGAGGCAGTGGTGATTCAGCGCTAGCGGCTATTGGCTTAGGTTTGGTCTGACTTACCCAGCGCCATCGTCCGCTGATATAAATGATCGATTAACTGTTGTCGATTCCGTAATGAGGCCATTTCGGAGTAGGGGATAGGATCACCTATGCGAACTTGTACTTCTTTGCCGCGCTTGTTCATGACTTCGTGGAGTAGTAGACCCAATCTTAGATTAGAATTAATCCGACTAACAAGGTGGAAGAGTTTACTATTTGCTCCGTGGAAAAATATGGGTACCACGGTGCAATTGTTCTCATGAATCTTGCTACAGATAAACTTACGCCAGGGGTATTCCTCCACCGGGCCACCACGCTGAAAAGCAGTTGCCACTCCGCCACCGGGGAAGATGGCCAGTGTTTCCCCTTTGCTGAGACGCTCCGAGGTGAGCCGGCGGGTTCTCAGATTAGTCTTCATGGCCGCTTTCGTTTCGCGAAAATCTACGGGCAGCAAATGCCCTTTGAAGAGTGGATCGTGTGAAATGATCTCATTGATCAGCAAAAAGTAATCTTCACGCACGCGCGTGACAATGTCCATCAAGAGCAAACCATCTACCAATCCGAAGGGATGGTTGGCAATAATGATGAGGGGCCCCTCAGTGGGGATTTTTTGCAGCTGTTGCTCGGATAGAATGGGGGTAATGTTCAACTCTTCCAGCGCGCGCCGCCAGAAGGAGACCGGAGTAGCACCTTCCTTTTTGAGCTTACGATAAATACGCTGGAGATACCGACCGCCAGTGAGGCGTTCCACTCCGCGAATCATGCTTTTCCTGAGTAGTGGATCTTCTGGACGGGCGTAACTAAACTTATCCTTTTTTTTGCGGGCCCGCTTCCTCGCCATTAGTCGATCTTTTGGAGTACTAAGGTAGCCTTGTCACCGGTGAGCAGGATCAACTTGAGGTCCTTAATGCGATAATAGTCAACTTCGCCCAAGGCCTCCAGAAAACGACGTTCAGTATCCATTAGCTCGCGGCAAAACATCTTTGTGGTGCCAATATTTCGAAAGGTGATCTCCCAGCCCAGTGCTTCCATTTGACCGAATAGGTCATTGCATCCACCGGTGCCAGAAATTCGCCCCTCGTCCGGGTACAACTCCAAGCGAGGACGGCTAAATTCGCGGCTAATTACTTCCCCATCCATGGTTTCCAGGACCCATATGTCATGGAGATTGGGAGCATACGGATCGGGGGCGGCGGGGCCTTCCTCTTTCGGTGTATCGGTTCCCTTTTTGCTGGTATTACAAGCAATTGTGACCAAGATTAGTGCTGCTAGAGCTAGTAATAGAACGTTTTGCATTAGAATGGCGTTGGTTTTCTAATGCAAAAATAGCCATTTGTTGTTACTGCGGTAAGATTTGTAGTCGCTTGCCTATCTCGGTTTCTCCAAACTGAAATACCAATTCGTAGGTACCGCTCGCCAATCCAGTAAAATCAAGCTGCAAGCTGTTGCCCGATTGATTTAACGTTGACTGCTTAATAGTCTGCCCAAGCGTATTAACCAATTTCCAAGTGCTTAATTGTTGTGCAGGATTAGACCATTGCACTTGTACTACGCCGCTTGTCGGATTAGGAAATACCTCCAGGTCTGAAGTTAAGGCTATTTGCTGAGTACGTGTCAGGATATCAACTTGGTAATTCACCAGACTATCGCAGCCGTTGGCCGCAGTCTCTATTTGGGTAATGATGGTATCTCCCTGAATATCAATACCCTGCCACGTTCCGGGTTCTTCCAATACGATTTCTATCCAGCTTTCTGGCACCTGAAGCAGATGGACATGGAAATACTGAATGCTATCGTAGGTTGAAAAGGTAAACCGCTGCTGGATAAGTGTATCCTGTGTAATTGGAATGCCGTTAAAATAATCACCGGGGCACAACGCTAAGATTTCGCTATTAGCTCTGACCGGTTTTCTGATTCGATGCGTAGTTGGGTTTGTTCTAATGGCGGGATTATAATCGAAGAATATATCAGCATAGTTGATAATTTCTGTTTCAAAGGGTGCATCGGACCGTGGCTTAATCCGGTAGCTAAAGAAGCCTTGGCTTTCCATTGCATTGCTGGTACTATCCGGTAGGTTGATGTCTGGGAAAATAACTCGCAGCAACCGTTCATCATCCACCCGCCATTCAAAGTTGTGGGAAGCTCCTACTGGAACAAATGTCCTGAGGTCAAGAAGGGGAGAAATCGTATCCTCTAAGATGACGTTACGAGCTCGATCCGTACCAATATTTTGGAAACGAATGGTATAATCGATGGGCCAGTCCTGCTCAATATATTGCTGATCGGTCAAGCCAATTGGAATTGCCGTTTTATCGTTGGGGTCATATGGCCCCACTACTTCCCGACAGATCGTTTCCACAAAAGGGTTTCCATCTTCGGAAAAGAGTTGATGAAGAAGAGCAATAGTCGTTGAGTCCTGCTGGGTTGTACATTGATCTGTGGTCAGGGCAATGGGAAATGCAAATGGATGTCCCTCAGTTTGACTGAGTTCAATATACCAAAGGTCTTGATCATTGGGAACGGTGATGGTATCACTTTCTCCGGGTTCTAGGATAGTTGTACCATTGAGATAGAGAATAATATCATCGTTGACAATGGTGGATAAGGTAAAATTGACCGGTTCTGCGGTTGTGCCAAAACCTGTATTGGTGATCTCATAGCGCGGGCCCTCCGGCGAACAGATCACTCTTGCTTGCAGATTAGCACCATCCCAGGCTAGTTCGTCGGTTTCGCAGTATTGTGCCGGTGAAATGGCTGCCGTGAAACAGACGACTTCACCAAGGATAAGTTCGGCACAACTGGGCTCAAATTGTACATTTATTGTACCCATATCTCCAATACCTACGGTACCAAGGTCAAAAGTGAGGCAAGTATCGGAAGCGGATGACCACGGCAGGGATGCGTTGATAGGGAACAGCCTAGGATCAAAGGATAGTTTGAGACTGGCATCTTCTGCGGGCAAGGTTCCAATATTCTCGTAGTTAAGGTTTACGGTAGATTCAAAGCATTGACTCACTCCTGACTGGCGTAAATTTATTCGCAATAGAGGACAGTCAACCAGGGCATCAGCGGCAAAGTCGATAAGGTAGGCATCCGCCTGCTCCGGGATGGTGAAGGTAGAGTCTGGTGGACAAACTTGCCAATAATTACTGGGAGGAATGACTTCGATAGTATGGGTGAGTGAATCGCTTACCGCAAAAGCGTATTGCCCGTTACCCTGGGGGGCAGTTATAGTTTCTCCACTCGCATTGGTTAATACAATAGGCCAGTTGCTAATGGGGGGATGTACACTATCCGCCTGACAGAGCTGAGTGGTATCCCAAGTGATTCGGCCCTCTACCATAGCAAGATCAAAAAAGTTATTGTCAAAAGCCAGGACCTGGGTTTGGCCAAGTACAATCGAGGGTAAGCTATCTGGTAGAATCGTAATCATCTGCCCACCGGAATTGTAATTGTCTGGAAAACTATAAATTGCCGGAGCCGGTAGGATTGGTGCTGTGAACAACTCCCCTTGCCCGGCATTAAGGTGAAATCCGTAGCGGTCGATTAAATCGGGATAACCGTCTTCATTGACATCGGCTATGTCCACAGTTTGCACTCCATTACCCCTCCTGGTGGCTACGCGTCGAAAAGATGAAAAGGTATTGTGTTCCGGATCAAAAAAGGTGATACTTCGAATACCTTCAGCGTTTGAATTTTTAGTTTGATCCACAAATATATCGGTATGGTTATCTCCATTGAAATCGGCAAGTTGTACGATTGCTGGTGGCAAAAAATTAGATACTTCAGGAGGTATTAGACGCCAGGGGGCGAAGGTGCCCAACTGTTCAAGGGCTGGGGCCCAATAGAAGTCGCTCCCCTCTAAAGTCAATAAGTCAAGGCGCCCGTCTAGGTCGAAGTCTTCGATCCACCATTCTAAGTTGGAAAGCGGGGCCGCGCTAGCTCTATCTAATTCCAGGAGTTCGAAGGTGAAGCTACCCCCAGCATTTAGTTCATTTGAGAATAGATAAAACTCGTCCGCATTAGTATATAAAAGTAGATCTTGATCGCCGTCCTGATCGAGGTCCCCTACAACAAATGATTGGCTATCGTATTCCTCTGACATCGGAATACTAAATGGATCGGACCAATCACCATTTGCCAGCTGTAGCCAGTACGTCACCTCGCGTGCCCAACCTAGACTACCGTCGGTATTGGGTTTCAAGGCAATTAAATCGATCAATTCATCATCATTCAGATCGGCAAAACGAAGTTGGATGACCCCGCTAGCGAAGGAGAGTACTTTAAGTGGAGCTGCAAAATAGCCATCCGCTTGCTGGTCAATGCGGTACAGCTCATAATTTGTACCAGAGATGAGGTTGTCGCGGCTGATGGCATAAAAGTCAGTTTGACCATCTGAGTTCCAATCCTCTGGATGAAGGTGTCTAATACTCCCAGTAACGTCATTGAGTGAGAAAATGGAATCGAAACTTTGCTGTGGACTATTATGCCAAGCGGTAATAGCTCCAGTAGGGGAAGCTAAGGCAATCAATTCTGGATAGTTGTCGGCGTCGATATCCACAGCGGCTAGTTCATTACCTATAGCATCATTATCGTCAACACCTTGAAACGTAAAGTTTGCTGGTCCGGTATTTGCCAACCAGCCGTGAAGGTAGTCTAAGGTGTCCGTTGTCGAAACTTGGTATAGATCCAAAGTCACGTACAAATCTTCCAGGCTGTCGCGGTTAATATCTTGAATAGCGAAGTTCGTAACTCCATCGTAAGAAAAATGGAGCTGATAATTTCCGGGTTCGCCGTCACTGCGTAGTACGAATAATTGGTATTCAAATCCATCTGCATCTTGTTGCGCTGGGTAAACAAAAGCGCTGATAATTATTTCTGGATAGCCGTCATGGTCCAGGTCAGCGGCTTGAGTGTTAAAATGGTAGGACGCAAAACCAGTTGCGCTTAAAATATTGTTAGTGCCGGTATAACTGAAAACAAGCTGATCATCGCGTCGTTCGTAGATACGGAGTTCCAACTGTGCTGTCGGCCCAGTGGTATTGCTAAAGAATCCCAAGTCCAAATCCCCATCCTGATCATAGTCAAGGAAAAGAAAATTGAGCTGCTGAACGGGCGTTGGCAGAGAGAGGTTTTGGATAGACCGAAGCTCGAAACCTGTGCCATTACCCAAATTTCTATTGTAAAATATTTGCCCAAATCCGTTAATGAAGAGAATATCTAGATGCCCATCTTGATCTACATCGGTAAGATGAAAATCTCGTAGTTGATCATAAGCAGTATAATTGCTGCCCGTTGGCTGAAAATGTGCGTTACCATCGTTCGCCAGAAATGGGTGAGTAGATCTTGCGATATTACCAGAGACAATGTCAAGATCACCATCATTGTCCATATCCGCCAATTGAAAGCTGAGCTCTACTGTAGGATAACCGAGCCAGGAGGTGTCACCAATACTGGTCGGCAAGGAGAACTGCCCACTACCGTTTTGGTTCAAGTACACGTGCAGGTGACCACTAGCGGTAGGAGTGGCTCCCACCATGTCTTGGTCGCCGTCCTGATCAAGATCCGCAAATTGAATATGTTGGGGTTGGGGCGAATCAATAATGAGCTTAACTTGGTTGCGCTCTAGTTGGGAAAACGCACAGACGCTTAGGGAACACATGAATATACAGAGGGATAACTTGCTCATGGAGATCGTTTTGCAGTTCGATTCAAAGATGCCTCCGTATTCAGATTGTACCAAGAATAAATATTTATAAATCTATCAGTTTATATTTTGCTATAACATTGTTAAACAGTAAGTTGCCAAGAAATTAATACAAATGGCAAAGCCTTCTGCTTTTCGAATTTTATCAGTTCTGACTAATCTTGAGCGCAAGAAACTCCTTACTTTCTTACAAACCAAGTTCTTTTCTAACCGCAAGGAGTTGGCGCCATTACAGCGGGCTTGGCAGCGTATGCAAGGTAAGCCCATGGATGAACGAAAGCTTTTTGCTGCGGCGCATCCGACCAAGCAATTCAATAAACGTGATTGGTACTTATTGTTGAGCCGGTTGCAAGACGCCACCGAAGCCTTTCTAGGGATTCAGTACTACCGCACCGACAAGATGCAGCAGCAACTTAATACCCTGCGGGCCTTACGCCGTCTAAAGTTGCCTGTTTTCTTTGAGCGTAGCCTCCGGCAGGCGCGAAAAATTAGAGCGAAACAGCATCGGGCAGAGGCCAATATGTTGCTTTGGGATTACCAAACGGAACTGGCCTATTATGATTTTATCGCTAGCCCAAAGCGTGGCGAACGGACTAATTTGCAAGCAGTTACCGATAAGCTAGATCAATTTTTTATTGCGGAGAAATTAAGGCAAGTCTGCTTAGCCCATAGCCGCTATTTGGCGAATCAAGAAGAATACGAAATACATTATTTGGATGCCATTCTGGAGGATTTGGAAAACCGCCCAGCACTTTTTAAAGTGCCAGCGATCACGGTTTACGCCAGTTGTTATCAAGCAGTTGTTGTGGGAGGGACGGAGCAAGATTTTCTGCGTTTGCGTAAAGTGATGGAGCACTACCGAGACGCTTTTCCCAGGAATGAAATACGTGATATTTATTTGCTAGCCATCAACTATTGCATTCGGGAAATGAACGCTGGTAAGCCCACTTTTATGTTGGAAACACAAGCACTCTACCAAGAAAGTTTGGCGGGGGGCTATCTTCTAGAGGATGGTTACCTACCACCAAGTACCTTCACTAATATTGTGGCACTTGGACTAAAATTAGCGAACTATAAAGGGGTTGAAAGCTTCATTGATACTTATTCCAATGAACTACCTGGCCCAGCCCGTGAATCGGTGATGAACTTTAATCGCGCTCGCCTCTTTCACGCACAAGAATATTATGACCAAGCCTTAAAAGCTTTAGTGCTAGTCGACACCAAAGAGCCTTATCTTTATTTAGGAGCTAAGAGTCTACAACTTCGTATTTTTATTGAACTCGAAGAGTGGGATGCTGTAGAGAGCTTACTAGAGCAACTACGGGTTTACCTATTGCGGCGGGACGACTTGGGTTATCGAGGAGAAAACTACCGTCTCTTGCTTTATTTCTGTCGTCGTCTGCAACAACTTAAACCGGGAGATAGAAGTGCGAAAAATGACTTGCGTGCAGAACTGGAGGCCTCTGCTAATTTTGCGGAGAAGACGTGGTTGCTTAATCAGTTAAAGTGACCATCTGACTTTCACTTGAACTGTCATCTTCATTCTAATTCTAACTCTAACTCTAATTCCCCCGTCTGACATAGCTTTTAGAGGAGTTGGACCATTCTAATTCTTACGGCTCTCTGACCAATCCCACACTCGCCACCGTAATACAGAACAACAAGCTGGCACCCAAGAAGAACACGGAAGGCCCAATACGACTAAACAGAATGCCGCCAAGAATAAGACCAAAGATGCTGGCCAAACTGCCGGTACTATTGCCGTAACCCATGATCGTGCCTTGCTTGCTAGGATCACTACGTTGAGCGAAAATAGATAGGAAGCTAGGCCACATAATGCCGTTGCCGATGGATAAGAGTACGTTGGCTAAGTACACGGCGGCCGTAGTTGCAAAAGTCATACTCACAAAGCTCAGCCCGATCAAGAGACTCCCGATCATGACCAGCCAACCCTCTGAGATACGTGGGCCGAGGTAGGTAAGGACCGGACCTTGGAAAACCACCATGATCAAACTGGACACCGTAAGGAAGATACCAAGTTCTGCCGGACTCCATTCCAGGATAGTGGAAGCAAAGATTGGGAAGCCGGCGTAGAAAAAACTAAAGCCAAGAAAGTTGATAAAGTAGATGAAAAAAAGAATCGGCATTCCGGGCGTACGTAGAATGGAGCGTAGCGTAGTATCCGGGCAGTCGGTCATTTCATAGCACTCTTTGTGCTCAATGTGAAAGAGCTTGCGAATACTGAGGATCGACATCTTGGCGTCTACTGCATTGGGATTGGATTCCGGTAGGAAACGACTGATGACGAAAATAGCCAGCATGGAAATGGCTGCGGCAATAATAACGGGGAGTAAGGTGCCGAGCATCGTAGCACTTAAAATACCTGCCAAGGCTGGGCCCAGGATAAACCCTAAACTAGTGGATGAGGCCATCAAGCCAAAATTAGATTTCCGATTCTCGTCGGTGGAAATATCCGCGAGGTAGGCGTTGGCTACAGAAACGTTACCACCGGTGAGGCCGTCAAGTGCCCGCGCGACGAAAAGGACAATTAGTGGTGTGCTTAGAGCAAAAGCCCCGAGGTATTCGGAATCGATTTGGAACAGGTCAACGCGGGGTAGCAGTAGCGCGACCATGAAGAGAATCCAGGCAAGAAAGGTCCCAGCTTGACTAATGATCAACACCCACTTGCGGCCGACTTCATCTGACCAACGCCCCAGCAAAGGAGCACCAATGAGTTGAAAGGCCGGGTAAATGGAACCAAGGATACCGTAGATGAATTCGTTGCCACCAAAATCCTGCACCAGAAATACCAGAATGGGAATGATCAAACTATACCCCATCATACCAATGAAATTGACCATCAGCACAGGAAAGACTCTGGATCGAAGGAAGGCTAGCATGACTGTGATTTAAGACTTTTGAAAATAGGAAGTAGGAAATAAGAAGTGAGGAATGGCCAGATAAAACTTACCGCCTATTTCCTGCTATTATAAAACTGGATGGACGCGATTCATCGCGTCGCTACCTTCAATTCACTTCTCAGCCGACGAAGCTTTAGCGAAGTCGGCCCCACTTCCGATCTCCGACTTCTAACTTCTTATTTCTAACCTGCTATTTCTAACCTCTTACTTCCTATTGTAACAACGGCCACATCCCCCCCTGGCCAATATCGTTACTTCTGCGCCGGCGCTTCTTGCCATCTTGGTTGCGGTCGTTCCCACCTTTCTTATTGTTGGAGTCAGCGGACTTCTTTTGCTCCTTGCTCTTTTGGTTTTGCTGGTTTCCTTCGCTAGCCTGTTGTGCGTTTTGAGCATTGCCACGGCGCCGGTTGTTGCGTCGCCGTTTATTGGAGTTACGCTTTTTCTGGCGTTGGCTACCACTATTTTGGTTTTCAGCAGTTTCACCCTGCGTCTGCTCACCCGCTTTGGCTTGCTGGGTGCTTTGGTTCTGCTGCTGGCCAGAGCGCTTGTTATTTCGGCGCCGATTGTTGTTGCGTGATCGTTCGTTTTGGTTGCGCTTGGGCGTGTGAGTAGTATCGCTATTTGCGGTAGCAGAAACGTCTTCCGTTCCCGGTAGGAATGGATGCTCTTCAATCACTGGAATCTGCTGCCGGATCAACTTTTGGATATCCTTTAGGTAGGGGCGTTCCTCCACATCGCAAAAGGAGATGGCTAGGCCACTAGCCTCCGCCCGCCCGGTACGACCAATACGGTGCACGTAAGTTTCGGGTACGTTCGGTAAATCAAAGTTGATCACAAAGGGCAGTGCGCTCACATCAATGCCGCGGGCGGCAATATCGGTAGCTACTAGAGCAGTAATTTCTCCATCCCGGAAGGCCTTTAGAGCTCTCTGGCGCGCGCCTTGTGTTTTGTTGCCGTGGATGGCGGCTGCGGTCACACCTTTTTTGACCAATTCTTTTACGATCCGATTTGCACCGTGCTTGGTACGCGAAAAGACCAGGACAGACTCCATGTCTTTTTCGCCAATGATGTGGCGTAGTAACTTGCGCTTGGCCTTCTTAGGCACAAAGTACACCTGCTGCTCCACCCGTTCGGCAGTAGCTTGTTCGGGCTTGATGGTGATCTTTTCTGGTTGCCCCAAAATGCTTTTCGATAGCTTTAGAATCGCGGGTGGCATAGTAGCAGAAAAGAAAAGCGATTGTCGGTCGTTCGGTAGTTGGGCAACGACTTTCCGGATATCATGAATAAAACCCATATCCAACATGTGATCCGCCTCATCGAGGACGAAATATTCGACTTGTCGCAAACTGATATACCCCTGGCCAATGAGATCGAGTAGACGGCCTGGAGTAGCCACCAAAATATCGACACCGCGTTCCAGTGTAGCAGTCTGTGGGCCTTGCTTTACTCCACCGAAAATAACTGTATTGCGAAGCCGGGTAAATTTCCGGTAGGCACTAATACTCTCGTTAATCTGAATAGCTAGTTCTCGAGTAGGAGCAAGAATCAGGCAACGAATTTTTCGTGGTCCTTTTTGCTGGGTTTCCAGTAAATGTTGAATCAAAGGCAGGGCAAAAGCTGCTGTTTTACCCGTACCGGTTTGGGCACACCCTAAGAGGTCTTTACCTTCCAGTAAAAGAGGAATTGCTTGTTCTTGAATGGGGGTGGGGTGCTCGTAGTTCAGTTCTGTAAGGGCACGCAATATAGGGTCGATAACCCCTAATGATTTGAATGTCATCTGAAGTGATAAATAATCCGCAGTACCTTCATTAACAGCTCTGAAATTCCGGCCTCGCCGGCATGATCATAGGTGATAAACTTATCAGGAAAGTAATCGGGCGCAAATAGTCAGCAGGCGTCACCTAACGCCAATTAAGTTACCGCAAAGGTAACATATTTATGAACGTAGAACGTCCCGAATAGTTTCGTCCTTATCGAAGACACTTTTGGCAAATGGGCAGAGGGGAATCACTTTCTTGCCTTGTTCCCTTACCATTGCCACTACCTGATCCAGTAATTGCCGGCCTACGCCTTGCCCCCGCAGGGAATCATCTACCTCCGTATGATCAATAATAATCAGTTCCTCACCAGCTTTGGAGTAGGTCATTTCGGCCTTTAGCTCACCGTCTATTTTCAGGAAAGCCCGGCCTTTGGTGTCTTGTTCTTCGATTTCAATGGGGAGTACGCTCATGGATTGTTATTCTTTGGAAAATAGACTGAAGTGAAACGACTCAGCGAATAGACGCATTGCAAAGCGTCTTTACATAAATAGTCACGACTGCTGATTCTTACACGACCGTGTTTGATTACCAGCTTTATTAATTCGTAATGTTTCTTAAGCGTCTTTGAATTCGATCTTTACGTGGCTACCGTCGCAGTAGGGCTTGTTCGCGCTAGCACCGCAGCGGCACAGAGCAGTCACTTTGTGTTTTGTTTCTTCTGTACCATCCGTGTGCTTGATGGTGAGGTTGCCGTAGAACAGGATAGGACCATTAGGACTTACTTCCACTCGGGTGTCACCGGTAATTTCAGTAGGCTTATTAGCGTCATCATTACGATAGTAGCTCAGTGCTCCACTGGGGCATTTGTCGATCTGAGCCATAATACGTTCAGTAGTCGCTCCGTCAGCATTGATCCAGGGACGTTTTTGTGGATCAAAAACTTCTGACAAGCCGGCTTCCCCTTTCCAGCAAATAGTGGAGTGGGCACAGATCGCCGGTTTCCAGACAATGGTGATTTCACCGTTGGTATATTCCTTGGTAATATCCTTTTTCATGGCAGTTGTAAGTTAGTTAGGTTCGTATTTAAGCTTCTGGATCATTTCTGTCGTCAATGGATCAGCGTAGGCGCCGTAGGCATCAATGAGCAGCCCCTTAAGATCGTATTTTTCTGAAGAAATAGCGTACAAAACGGAAGCATCAGCCGGATTACTATCGCCTTCAAAGCGATGCACCTCGTCTACCGTGAAATCATCGGCAAGCATTTCGTAGCCCAGCGCGCGGCATTCCACGCAGTTGCTTTTTAAATTGAGATCTTCGGTATAGCCTTGCTTTTGCAGTGCAGTTGTCGCTTGGGAAAGCGTATCAAAGTGGTTGGTTCCCATGGATTGGCGATTTAGGAATGGGTTTTAATTAGGGAAGCATCTAAGATTAGCTTTGGTTCATTTTGCTTGACGATCCATTGTTCGAAAAACGCTATCTTCCTCTCCACTTAGACTAGTAAAATAAAACCAACATTCATGTTCAGAATCACTTACCGTGCCGCTGTGCTGGCGGGCTGTTTATTCCTAACCATAGGCTTGTTTGCCCAGGAATCTGAGGCTTATCAGAAACTAGCCGAAATTGCCGAGATCGAACAAAAGGTCATGATGCCCATGCGCGATGGCGTCCGACTAGCTACGGACGTCTTTCGTCCTAAAACGGACGAACCAGTTCCCGTTATTTTTTCTCGCACGCCTTACAACTTCAATCCTTACGGAGATGGCGAAGAGCGTACCCGCAACTACACCCGCGCCTACGAGGCGGTCAAGCGTGGCTACGCTTACGTAGTGCAAAACGAGCGTGGTCGTTACTTTTCCGAAGGCGATTGGGACATTCTCGGTGTACCCTTAACGGACGGTTACGATGCCTTCAGTTGGATGAAGGATCAGGAGTGGTGTAATGGTAAAATTGGCACCTATGGCTGCTCTTCTACGGCCGAATGGCAAATGGCGGTTGCTGCCCTGGATCACCCCAGTCATGCCGCAATGGTGCCCATGGGCTACGGTGCCGGTGTGGGTAGAGTAGGGGACATCTACGAGCAAGGCAACTGGTACCGGGGCGGTGCCCAACAGATGCTTTTTACCGCTTGGTTGTATTCGGTACAACATGATCCGATGCGTCCACGCCCACCAGTAGGAATCAGCTCAGAGGATTTACGCCGTATCCACCGCTTCTATGATATGTCGCCAGAATATCCACGGGTAGACTGGTCCGAAGGATTGGCACACTTACCGGTAGAGGATATCATTAAGAACCAGAAGGGTTCTGTAGGAATCTATGAAAAGATGATTCAGCGCAAACCCAATGATCCGGATTGGTATGCCGGTGGCCTGTATCACGATGATATGGTATTGGGCGTCCCGAGTATGTGGTTTTGCAGCTGGTACGATGTGTCTATTACGCCCAATATTGCATTGTTCAACCACGCTCGCGAAAACGCAGCGGAGGATGTACGCGACCACCAGTATCTCTTTATTGCACCAACCTTGCACTGCCGCTACACCCGCGCTACTGAGAACACAATTGTGGGGGAACGCTCCGTTGGGGATGCCCGCTACGATTACGATGGCTTGATCTACGGCTGGTTTGATTATTGGTTAAAGGGCACTGACAATAATATCTTAGAAGAAACGCCACGGGTAACCTACTACACCATGGGGAGCAACAAGTGGCAAAGCGCTGAACAATGGCCACCGGAAGACAGTGAGCAAGTAACCTACTACCTGGATAGCGATGGTGATGCCAATAGCTTGTACGGGAGTGGCCGTTTGGTGGCTAATGCACCCGCAGCGGATAATGCTGACAGCTTCTCGTACGATCCACATAACCCCATCACCTCCTACGGCGGTAACGTGTGTTGTACTGGAAATGCAGTGGAAGGCGGTTCATTTGATCAGCAGCAAATGGAGACTCGCAGTGATATCTTGGTTTACAGCACTCCACCATTGGAAGAAGGAGTAGAGCTAAGTGGCTTTGTAGAGTGCACGCTCTACGTCAGCTCCGATGCTAAAGACACTGACTTCACGCTAAAGTTGATTGATGTGTATCCAGACGGCCGTGCTTACAACCTGGATGAAACCATACAGCGCGTGCGCTACCGCGAAGGTTATGACAAGGAAGTATTCATGGAAGAAGGCGAAGTGTACAAGATTGACTTAACGCCTCTAGCTACCAGTAACTACTTTGAGAAAGGACACCAAATCCGCATTGAAGTTTCCAGTAGTAACTTCCCACGCTTTGAGCGTAACCTCAATACGGGCGGGGCCAATTACGATGAGGCCAAAGGCGTAGTGGCGCGCAATACCGTGCATCATTCTGCGGAGCATCCATCGCAAATTCGGCTTTCCTTGCGGAAAAACTAGAAAAATTGCTTTAGCCCTGAGGCACGATCCGGGCAAATTCATCGTTTGACGATTATTAGGTTAGTATGAAGCAAATCGCTATCAGTGGACGTAAAGAAATCTCTACTTCCTATTTTGATAAGCGAAAATTTCATGAGTAATTGAATACCTGCAAAGCACGTTGAAAGGCTTCGCTTATCCTTAAGAAAATAGGAGGTAGAAATTTTAGTCCGAATACTCATGTGCTAACGACTACACCCCAACGGACATCTAGAAGTAAGAAGGTAAAGGGATCTAGAAATCTTTCTAATTTCTTACTTCTAACTTCATACCTCCTAATAACACACTATTTGTTAACCACCCAAAAGCAACATTCAACTATGAGATGGTTCAAAAACTCGCTACTTCTCCTATTAACAATGTCAATGCTGGTGTCTTGCGTAAGTAAGAAGCAATATGACGCCCTGCAAGCTGAACTGGAGCAAGCGAACCAACTAGAAGAAAAGACAGCTGCTGACCTCAATCGGTTGTCACGCCAGCTTAATACCTGTGAGCAGGAACGAACCCGGCTAACCGCCCTGATGGAAG
Source organism: Bacteroidota bacterium (assembly GCA_038528965.1). GTDB lineage: Bacteria > Bacteroidota > Bacteroidia > Chitinophagales > Saprospiraceae > Lewinella. Next base: position 57,927 of record JBCBEC010000039.1, read on the forward strand.
GACGAGATGGTCAAATCACTTCGCTCCAAGACCAGGTGAGAGATATCCGCGAGCAGCGGGATCAGATTTCACAACAGCTGAACAATGTGACCATCCTTTCCCAATCGGCTAGTGATAACGTGAGTGAATCGCTATCGCAACTGGAGCAAAAGGATGAGTACATCCAGGTGTTACAGTCTGCTAAGACGCGGGCAGATTCTATCAACTTAGCCTTGGCGGTAAATTTGAAAAGTGTACTGGCAGAGGGTATTGCTGATGACGATGTGGAAATCAAGGTAGATAAGACAGTCGTCTTCATCAACCTTTCAGATAAGATGCTGTACCAAAGTGGTAGCTACAATATCACTTCCCGTGCCAGTGAGGTACTGGGTAAAATAGCCCAGATCGTACAATCTCGCCAGGAGGTGGAAGTAATGATTGAAGGCTACACCGATAATGTGCCCATCAACACGGCTTGTGTACAGGATAACTGGGACCTGAGTGTACTTCGTGCCACATCAGTAGCGCGTGCCTTACAGTACCAGCACGGCGTTGATCCCAATCGCTTAATTGCTGCCGGCCGCGGCCAGTACAATGCTCTGACTGCTAATGATACAGCTGAAGGACGAGCCACCAACCGCCGTACTCGTATCATCATACTGCCGAAGTTGGATCAATTCTACGATCTATTGAATCCAGATAACGTTCCCGCTATCGAACGAGGATAGTTGATTGTAAGTTAACTTTCCTACAACGCCCCGGGCTTGCTTTAAACTGCAGGTCCGGGGCGTTTCTTTTTTAGCGACTTGGTGTGAGTTGGGAAGACATTTTAAAAAAAGATTAAAGGCGGTGCAACGTTTTGAGCAGCCTCCGCATATAGTTGCCGACACTGATGGAAAACCCATCGTATCAAGTATTCAATAACTATATCATTATGAGACTGCTTAGTAAACTTTCATTCTTGTTTCTTTTTGTTGCCCTGGTTTTCGTTAGTTGCGATCGTGACAACATGGACGAAACCCTTATTCCAGATACGAACTTCGAACCAGAAGTGGTGGTAGTGAATAATTTAATCAATGCCTTAACCACCACTTCAGAAGATAATGGTTTAGAACTGGGCTGCTTTTCGATTGACTTTCCTTTTTCACTGCTGTTGGAAGATGGAACGACCGTTGAAGTATTCACTATCGAAGAATTTGAGGACGTGACTAGCCAGGAATCCCCATTCATGGTAGTTGATTTTGTCTTCCCATTAACGCTTACCACTGCGGAAGACGAGAGCGTTCAGGTCAATAGTAATGAGGAGTTGGCTCTACAGTTTGCTTCTTGTATCCCTGATGAGGGTTGGGATGATGCCACTGAAGAGGGTAGTGCAGTGATTCCTGCCTTTTTGTTCGAAGACCTCTGTTTTGATTTAGTGTATCCAGTTGATTTGGAGGACACCGACGGACACACTTACACCGCTAATAATGAGGTAGAGTTGATTGATCTCTGTATCACTGTACCTAATTTATTCTTCACCTTACCATTTACTGTAACTGACGAAGATGGCGAAGAAGTTGTAATTGAAAGTGTTGCAGGATTTTACGACTTGTTTTGGGACTGCGAAGGTAATACGCCACCAGGAACCGAAGGTGGTATTACTATTGATCTAATTGATCTTGATAGTGCCAACTGCGATTTTGAAACATTGGCCATTCAATACCCATATGATGTTCTGACTGAAGATGGCGAATTGATTACCGTGGAAGATGAAAACGAGGAAGCGGCGCTCATCCTGAGTGGAGAAGATTACACGGTGCAGTATCCATTTAACTTAATTGCCGGGGATAGTCAAATTATCACTATTAACAACGATGAGGAATTTATTCTGTTTATTCTTCCTTGCCTAGTAACTATCGAAGAGCCCGAGCCTTGCAGTACACCTGCCCATGTCTTTCTCTGGTTCAACCAGGGAGGAGGCTGCGGAGTAGTGGACTATCCGAATCAGATTACCGCCGGCGGAATCGTCTATGACATTAATGATATTGACGAATATTTTGTCGTCTACAACCAGTACGCTTGGGACGAGATCGACATCGTCTATCCCATTTCTGTGACGGAAACAGACGGCACCGTGGTGACGTTCAACAGCGATCAGGAGATATGCGATTATATCAACGAATGCGCATAATCAAACCTACTAAAGGGCTAAACCTGGAACCTCTTTTGGATTATCGGGTTTAGCCTTCATCGTCTGAATCCTAATCATGGTCGATCCCAGATTATTAGCATCGGTTCGTAGGGGTGACAATGCTGCTTTCAAGGAGCTTTACCAGAGCTGTATCGGTTACGTGTACACCATCGCCAAGCGGTATGTCTCCAACAAGAGTGATCATCCCGATGTCATTCAGGAAATCTTCGCCCGGGTCTTTCTTAGTGTGGATACGTTCGATCCTGCCAAAGGCGATTTCAAAGCTTGGCTACGGCGTTTAGCGATCAACTAATGTCTACAACACTATCGGCAGGGCAAATCACCCCGAGTACACGTATCGTTGGAGGTAGCCAGCAACATCAGTTCAGATGAAGCGGAACAATTTGCCCACCTGAGCAAAGAAGAAATCATGGCCTATCTGCAAAAAATGCCAGACGGCTATCGACAAATCTTTATGCTGGTAGTGATGGATGGTTACAGCCACAAAGAAGTGGCGGAACTGCTAACCATCTCTGCGGAAACATCACGCTCCCAATTGTCGAGAGCCAAGAAATGGCTCAAAGCGCGTATTTCTCCTTCTAACAAACAAAGATTATTAGCCAATGGACTCTAAGCACAACAACGATAAGCTGCGGCCACTGGAAAACGAACACTTACCACCAGAGCTGCAATGGGAAAATATGGAGGCTGGCATTCTTCGCAAGATGGAAGAATTGCAGGCAGCTAAAACTGGAGTAGCTAAAAAAGGTCGTGGTAGATGGGGCTTCTTAGCACTTCTTCTATTGATCGGAATGACCGTGTCGGTGGCCGTTTACTTTATGGGACAATCCACTGTAGCCAACGCTGACAAAGGGACTTCCGTGCCGGGACCATCGGCTGAGGCGATGAAGGAGCCAAATGAAAACAATGTCCTTACTACCGTAAGTACTCGTGCTGAAGCTGCTGAGCAGACGAGCGCCCAAGCACTCACAGCTGAAGCAGGAGAAGAAGATTTGCAAGCCACTGAAGAACAGTTTGATAAGGTTGTAAGATTCAATCAAAAATACAATGGTCATGAAGTGGAAGTAGGTTCATACCAGCTACCTTACGATGCGAGCCTGGAAAATCTTGCAACCAATAGAACTGTAGATGAGGCATTAACTACTGAGAACGATTTACAGCCTACATCAGCGGATGCCGAGGTGCAACTTATGCTCAACCCAGTCAATGATAAGCCAGTGACTCCAACCGAGCAAGACGTGGCTAGTGGCAGCGAAACGGATCAAGCCACGATAACTTCAAGGGCAGCGGATGCCATTGTAATGCAGTTACCCGCCAATGGCAGCATACTACCGCTAGTTTCTCAGTCGAAGCAAACAACAAGTGATTTGCTGACACACAAAGGAACAGAGCGTACAGTAAACTGTCCGAATCTTAGTTCTCCTCAAACTACTTCCGAGATTTGGTTAAGCGGCGGAGCTTCTTGGTGGAGTGCTGGCTACGGAAATACCAGGCCTGAGCGCGCCGAATTTGAAGAGGCTATTCTCTCGTATCAGGGACAGATTAGCTACGTGCAGCCACTGAAAAAGGACTACTTATTACTGATCGGAATCCAGTACCAACAATTGGAGAGCCGGCTGAATTGGAATGATCTAATAGAAGATTTTGAAGTCACCTTAGAGGACACTGTTATCCAAATTCGTAGAAACGTTATTACTGGTGTAGAAACGGAAGTACGCGGCGATGTAACCCTAATTGTACCGGCGGAACGCCGGGTACAGCATTTCAACTCCTTTACCCTCATTCAAGTTCCACTGGCCATTGGAAAATCATGGGGTAAGGGCAACTTACAATCACACCTACTGCTTGGTGGTATTGCTAATCTGTCGCTTTCTAGGCAGGGACAAACCCTTTTTCAAGCCGAGCTAGTGGATTATGACGATGATAACGGTCCAGAGATTTGGTCCAGCAAACTGGGCTTTGGCGCCATGCTAAGTGGTGGCCTGAGCTATCGCCTTACAGATCGACTTGGATTGTTGACCACACTACAGTATCAGCGTAGTCTGACGAATTGGAGCGTAGAGGATGGTGTGCGTATGCGTCCTTCTATCTTGAATTGGTCGTTTGGGGTACGTTATTCGCTGTAGTAAGACGATTTCGCAGCATTCATTCCGCTGCCATTATACGGTGGTATGAATGCTGCGAAACCAATTAGGTCGATGCTTTGAGTGGACCGATACGATGAATCGCGTCGCTACGTCGCAATCTTTTAACCATCGAACGCTCTAATCAACTAACCCAATTAATTCAACTAACCCAACCAAATTCACCAAATCAACTGACTACGGCCGCCAAAGCTTTGCGTCGGTGGCCTCCTATTCTACTTCTCAAAAATCTCAATCCTCCCTGCCCGTTCAATATTTACCGTCGGCGTTCCACTGAAGTCTTGAATGACACCTTTAACACTGATGACCTGCCCATCGAAGGCCGTCTTGGGATCAAAGTCAAAGTTGCTGAGATCGCGCTTGCGGATAAAAATTGAGAATATTTGATTGGGGAATTTCCGGTCTAAATTAAACCACAAATTACCAGAGCGGCTATAGCGGGTGCCAACTACCGTTCCCACCACGGTAACCGTTTCGTTTGTACCCATGTACTGTTTGGCCTGCTCGGTGTTAAAGTGACCAGGAGGTAAACTTGGGGCAGCAATGGGCTCTACATCACCTTGGGGCACTTCTGGAAGCCAATCGCGAACTTCCGCAATGGTTTCAATAAGCTCAGCATTGGGTAGGTTCGGAAAGAAATCCAGGCCGGTGATGTCCTCCACCTCATCTACGGAGACGGCGTAGGTGTAGAGTGGATTTTCCAGCCCGTAGTTGGGAATGATAAAGCCAATAGCACGTTGGGCATTTAGATCCAGTATTACTTTGAAATACCGGCGTGGGAGGGAGACACCATTTACACTGCGTTCCACCTTAGGCAAGTCTGTGTCCAGCACCGGGCCAGTTACTACGTATAGTTGGGTCTCAGGATGATCGAAAACGTAGCCGCGAATACTGCCTTCTAACTCTGCCCAACCCTCACGGTTGAATTCGGGGCGTTGAGGTGACATGTTAGAATAGAAATAAGATTCGGAAAGGGCCTTCGCCGACCAACGGAAATCTGCCGATGGCGCCAAGTGGCCGCGATCATAGCCGTAACCATCGTATTCGTAAGTACTATCCGCTTGTAGGTACTTGAGGAAATAATCGGCTTCGACGGCAGAACCACTGTCAATTTTGGGGTCTTCTCGGAAATCGTTCGAACGGAAGACGGTTCCTGTGATGACGTCGGGCGTAATGATGTGTGCCACCCAACGAGCTTGCTCGTGGGCCTCATCGTATTCTAACATCATAGCGCTATGCTCGACGTAAGTTTCCGCCGGCAGGCCAATAGCCTTAAGGTCACGACGGACCATCTCTAACTTTATTTCTTCAACTTGGCTAAGGAGTCCTTTTTTCTGTTCGTCAAGTTGTGCGATTTGTGCCTCAAAAGCTTGGATGCGTTCTTCGGGCGATTGCGCGTAAAGGGCTACAGAAAAGACTAGACTTAGGGTGAAAAAGGTGAGTTGTTTCATTGGCTTGTTTATTAGCTGCGGCTACGCATTTTGCAGATCGCAAAGATATGCTTTCCGAACGCATTAGTGCAAAGGGAAAGTACTGCGAAGGCGTTTTATTTCCGCTCCTTGTACCAAAAGCCCAAGCCCCTTTGGGCAAGAAATTTATGCCAGCTTTTAGGCAGTATAGGACGCAATACAAACAGCAGTATAGCCAAGAGGTTGGAGCCTAACATACGCATAAGCGAGCCTAAGCTTAGTGCCCCTTTACGCCCGCTGGTGACGATTGGGTTTTGGTGTAAAACGGTAAATGACCGATTGACGGATTTACCGTGACGCTTCAGCCTTTTAATGAACTCAAATTCCTCGTAAGCATAGAGGTCAGTGCTGAAGCCTCCGATTGTGTCAAAAGCTTGCTTCTCGCAAAGTAGGCAGACGCCGCCGGCAATATTGAGAAGCCGAAAAATAGGGTTGAGCCGTTCCATGCGCAGTTTGCTGAACAGGGTTCCTCCTTCAATGCATACGGTAGTGCCGCAGCCTATGAAGGCATCAGATAGACTAAGGTTAATCAGGTCTTGAATAAGGGAGGGGGTAGGGTAGGAGTCAGCATCCAAAAAGAGGAGCCACTGTCCATTTGCTGCTTTAGCTCCAGTATTACGGGCTCTACTAATTTGGTTGATGGGCTCGTGTACAACGCGTGCACCAACTGCTTCCGCTAGTGCGGTAGTCTCATCTGTAGAATTGTTATCACAAACAATGATCTCCCAACTTAAGAGTGAGGGCATGCCAGTATTCAGGGCATCCTGTATCCGATTAAGGTTGGAAACCAGAATCTTGGCTTCGTTGAATGCCGGAATAACTATTGATAAGTAGATGTCTTTACCCATGATATTTCCTTACAAGCAGAAGCGATCAGCAAACCGGAGACGGTGCTGTATTGTTAAGAGAAGGTAAATCAGAGATCACCCCAAATTTAACACTCAATGAAACACGTGCTCCTCCTACTGGGCATATTGATGCTAAGTAATGCTCAGGCGCAACTTACAACTTATGAACCAATTGCGCCTCCTAACCGCTTTGACCTCCTGAAGATCGACGGTAGAAACGCTGTTGGGAGTGTGTTGCATGCTTATGCGGGCCCCGCTCGTTGGAAGAAGAATGATTGGCTCACTGCCGGAGGAATTGCGCTGGGTACCTTTGGTTTGTTTCTCTTAGACGAACGTGCGCAACCTCATTTTGTAAGACGTAACGAAAAAGTGCCCAACCTGATTCAGGATGCAGCTTTCTATTTTGGTAAACCTCAATACAACTATGGCTTGAGTGCTGCCGTCTACACCTTGGGATGGTTGACTAAAAACAAAAAGATTCGAGAAACGGGTGTGCTATTGATCGCTTCGGCTACTACAGCTGGCCTTATTCAAACGGTAAGCAAGACCGCTATTGGTCGGGCTCGTCCCAGTACCGGGGTGGGTAACAGTGACTTTGATTTCTTCAACGGCACACCCGATTATCACTCTTTTCCTTCAGGCCACGCTATTCTGGCTTTTACTACTGCCCATGCGCTGGCGAAGCAAACCCGCAGCCCCTGGTTGAAGGCAGGGATCTATACCCTGGGCTCTATTACCCCGATTTCTCGTCTATGGACCAATGCTCATTGGTTATCCGATATTGGCTTGAGCCTGGCCATCAGCATAGTTGCGGTAGACAGTGTGTATAATTACCTGAAGCGTAGTGGCGATTATGGTGAAAACAAGCTTCGCTTAGGAATACGCTGGCGGGTATCAGCAGGGCCGCAGGGATTCGGATTGGTGGGACAGTTTTGAGGTCCTATCCAGGTCCGGCCTCTGATCCAATATCCATGCGCAGTAAGCCCCGGAATTCTTGTCTGGCGGTGCTGTTTTCGTATAGCACCTTATAAACGGACTCAGCTATCGGCATATTGATATCATACTTTTTTGCTAAATCCATCACCACTTTAGCTGTTTTTACCCCTTCTGCTACCTCGGCCATATCAGCAATGATATCTGCTATTTTGCGCCCCAGGCCCAATTGATAACCCACCGTCCGGTTTCTACTTTTTTCACTAGAGCAGGTAGCCACTAAGTCTCCCATGCCCGCCAAGCCAGCAAAAGTGCCAGGTTGCCCGCCCATAGCGACACCCAATCGAGTAAGTTCGGCTAGTCCACGGGTAATAATGGCGGCCCGCGTGTTTTCTCCGGCTCCGCTACCATCTCCCATTCCGGCAGCGATGGCCACAATATTTTTTAGTGCCCCACCTAGCTCGCACCCAACTACGTCTTCATTCGTGTAGACTCTGAAGAGGCCTGTTTTGAAAACCCGTTGGAGCCTTTTGGCAATCGTATCATCCACCATCGCAATAACACTGGCAGCCGCCTGACCCACCACAATTTCCTTAGCCAAATTGGGGCCGGTAAGTACACCCGCAGGATGCCCCTCCATTTCTTCTTCGATCACTTCGGTCATGCGCATCATTGAACCCACCTCTAGTCCTTTCGACAAACTGATAATCGGTACCCAGGGGCGTATATGCGGCCGGGCATCTTTTAGTACTTGTCGAAAATGCTGGGCCGGGATACCCATTACAATGACATCCGCATCACTTACCGTTTCTTCTATAGTAAGACAGCCTTTTAGTGACGGAGTTAACTGAGCTCCCGGTAGGTACTTTTCGTTTCGGTGGTTTTGGTTGATGTCATTTACGGTGGCGCTGTCCCGAGCCCAAATTTTGGTAGGACAATTCTTGGCCGTTAGAGAAGCTACTGTAGTTCCCCAAGAACCACCACCTAGTAATCCGACTTTAAGGTTCATGTAATTGCTTTTTGCTGCTGGTCTTCAAATGAACCTACAAGGTCCCTGATTGATGAGCTGAATTAGGAAAAGTGCGTCTTGAAAGATCAGAAAAAACTACTGTGCAGCAAAATTTTTCAAAAAATATCCCCGCTGTAACTCAGTTGTAACTCGGCTGTAACTACCCCCCTCTATATTTGCCTTGTGGTTAGGAAATAAACCACAAAAAATAGATCAAAAAAAGAGCACTACTTGTTTCAGTGCTACAGCCTTAAATAACTGATAATGGCAAATAAGACAACAGAAAAGGTAACCCTTCAGCAAAGAGTTGATTCCGTAAAGTCTGGTATCAGCGAAATTCACGAAGAAGCCTTAACAACAGCACACAAGATGGTTGATATCTCTTTGGAATCAGGTGCCAAGTGGCAGAAGCTGATGTCAAAGGTTGTCAATAAAGGAACGGATTTATTCGAGAAGCAGCAGGACATGACTTTCAACGCACTGGAGGAAGTGAAAAGCCAATTCATGACTAGCAATAAGCGCTTTAAGCAGTTGTTGGGCTTGAACCAGACTAAGGCCAAGAAAGCAGCTAAGCTCCGCAAAGAGAATGGCGTTCGTACTCGTAAGGCAACCACCAAAGTAGCTGATCTTACCAAAGAAGTTGACGCAGATTTTCTTTCGACTCAAGATAACTTGAAGGACTTGAAAGGGATTGGTCCTAAGATCGAATCACTTTTGAATGAGGCAGGTATTAGCTCTTTTTACCAGCTAGCGAACGCCTCTGAAGAACGTCTACAGGATGTTCTGAAAAAAGCCGGTTCCAGATACCAGTCTATGGATCCTACCATTTGGAAAAGCTTGGCTCAAGAGGCCATCACCAACCGCAATAATTAATATAACCAACCCCAAAAAATCAAACCAAGGTTTGATTAATTCAAAATAATACTGAAATGGCTAACAAGGCAAAAAAGAACGATAAGAGCAGGTTTGATTTTTCTGATAGCACCACTGCCATCAGAAAGACCGCGAAATCTATCAACGCTCAAGTACAGGAGACGGCAAACGAAATCGTTGAGGACCTCAAGGAAAATGGTACTCAGCTGGCAGACATGGCAATGGAGCCAGTGAAGAAGGCTTACGATAAAGTTGCAGACCAGATCAATTGGGAATACTTGGACTTGGCTAAGGCTACTAAAAAGGCTAACAACTTCGTCTTTGATACAACTGAAGAAATCGTAGACGGTGTATTGGAAAATGGTCCCAAGTGGCAAGGTGTTGCTGAAAAAGCAATTAACGGAGGACTTAAGCTGGCCGCCAAGCAGCAGGACATGATGTTCGATACGCTGGAAACAGTTAAGGGCCAGTTCGTAAAGAGCTCTAAGCGTTTTCAGAAGTTACTTTCTAACAAGGCCAATTAAGCCTACGCTTAAAGGACAAAAAGATGCTAAATAATCTTAAAAAAGCGTACCAAACCACCAAGGAAGCCAATGCCATCCTGGCAGAGGCCGGTGGTGTTATGCTGAAATCTTCCTTCTCCACTGCTAAGCAAATTGCCATACTTTACCGCGACGCAGGCTACAAAGCTTTTTCGTTCGGTAAGGGGATGGTAAAGAAGACGGTGGAGCTTACCGTTGCCAACCAAAAGGAGTTGCTGAAAACTTCTGGCAATGCCTTGAAAGAAGTTGCGCAAAGCTTGCGCGAAGTGGAGCCAGAGGCGGAGGAGAAGAAAGATTTGACCATTGACGATGTCTTAAACAACTAAGAGAGATGCGGATTATCCTATTTACGGGTAAAGGAGGAGTAGGAAAAACAACGGTAGCGGCTTCGACTGCATTGCAAGCTGCCAAAGAAGGTAAGAAAACGCTAATTATATCCACCGATCCAGCGCACAGCTTATCCGATGCATTGGATATGGAGCTGAGCCCGGAGCCGATGGAGATTGCTCCTAATCTCTACGCCCAGGAGTTTGATGTGTATTATTCCATGCAAAAATACTGGGATAATATGCGCAACCTGATGAATACCATCTTCCGTTGGAGAGGTGTGAAGGGAGTAGTGGCCGAAGAGCTTTCGGTGCTGCCGGGTATGGAGGAAGCTTCCGCCTTCTTGTGGCTTGAAAAGTATTACGAGGAGGGCACCTATGACGTCATTGTAATTGATAGCGCCCCAACTGGTGAAACGCTAACGCTTTTATCCTTGCCACAGGTGGCAAAGTCATGGATGACTAAAGCCTTTTCTAGCAAGAACCTGGCGGTGAAGACGGTTACTAAAGGCGTAAAGTTTTTTACCGGAGTGCCACTGGATAAGGGCCTGGAGGAAATGGATGAGTTGTTTAACAAGCTGGAGAAAATCCAGCAAGTTTTCCTTGACCCAGAAGTAGCCTCTATCCGCATTGTTACTAATCCGGAACGGATGGTCATCAAAGAAGCTCGCCGGGCCTATACCTATTTACAGCTGTACGGGTACAATGTAGATGGGGTTGTCATCAACCGGATTCTTCCAGAGAAATCAGTGGGCGAGGCTTTCAAATACTACGTTGAATCTCAGAGCAAGTACATTGCGGAGATTGAGGAAAGTTTCCAGCCATTGCCTATTTTGAAGGTCAAGCACCAGGGGCAGGAAGTGTTTGGAATGAAACAACTGAAGAAGATCGGCACGGATCTCTATCGGGGGAAAAAGGCAGCAGATGTGCTGTATCTTGACAAGCCCTTTGAGATCATTGAAAATAGCAACGGTTACTTCTTCAAGACCAAATTACCTTTCACCGTAGAAAAGGACATCGAGCTGAAGAAATTCGGCGACGAATTGGTCATTGACCTGGGAAATCGTCGTAAATCTTTGATGTTGCCACGCTTTGCTAGCTTTTTGAAACTGGATGAGTTCAGGTTCCAGGAGCCTTGGCTAGTCGTTTCTCTAGTAAAATAGGTAAGCAATCTTCAAACACTCCCATTGTGGAGTACATAAAGAATACAATGGGGTATTAAGACTTGATGTCTTTCTACCCCATATCTTTATTTCCACGCTGGGGCGTTGATCATCGGATCATTTTCAGAAAAAGCACCTTTGCGCTCATCAATTAAAAATGTAGTTGTGGATTCGGAAACGCCATCTATTGAGCAAAAGCTGCCAAGGCCATCTCTTTTAAGATTTATAGGAGAACCCATCCTGGTTTGGAGGGATATTTGGCGTTTGCACCAATTCCAAAAAACGTATGCTATCAAGCAAGACGGGGATGGCCACCCGGTCTTAGTACTACCGGGCTTACTTGGCAGCGATCTGGCGACGAGTTATTTACGGAGGTTCATTAATAAACTGGGGTATACTGCCTACGGTTGGCGAATGAAAACCAACCTGGGGGATATTCGCAAACTGCACAACTTACTCAAAACCATTGAGGACCTGCACGATAAGCACCAATCCAAAGTAAGTATTATTGGTTGGAGCCTGGGCGGTGTTTACGCTCGTCAACTAGCGAAGAGAAGGCCAGACTTGGTTCGCCAAATCATTACAATGGGCGCCCCTTTTGCTGATATTGAGCAATCTAATAATGCCGCGTGGTTTTACAAGCTCCTCAATAGTCGAAGACCACTGACCGAGGCGGACCGAGAATGGATTAGAGAAATCCCCGTACCAGCCCCTGTTCCCACAACGGCCATGTACAGTAAGAAAGATGGTGTTGTACCCTGGCGTGCTTGTATGGAACAAACACCAGACGATTGGCACCAAAATATTGAGGTGGTCGGTAGCCATTTTGGATTTCCGTATATCCCAAGTATCTGGGTGGTAATTGAGGATCGCCTGAAATTGGCACAGGAAGACTGGAAACCATTCGTCCAGCAAGAAAAGCATACGCACCGGCTGGTTCGCTTTCCCTCCTTAGGGTAATTTTGCTTAGCTGGACTGTCGGATTTATAGCATAAGAGTAGTACATGTGGTGCCCTACTTTTAACTCCGAGGAGCCGTGTGACGATCACCGAAGGTAAACTAGCTTTACAGATGCTCTTTTACTCTATGATAGTCTTTAGCTCCTTTAGCCCTGAGCGTAACATCCGGTTAGCTAAGACAGTACAGCGCTTTTTACGTTTTTGCTTACGCTGTTTCCACTAAAACGGATAGGGCCACTATTAACAAATGAATGCGACGGATCCACAGAGATCCCAGGAGATAAAAGTCGTAGCGGTTTTGAACATCGGCTTAGGTCTTCGATGATCAAGTGCTTTTCTATTTTAATTGGTAAATGCAGATGAAGACTGAGCTCTCCAAATG
>JBCBEC010000040.1:0-66452 GCA_038528965.1 Bacteroidota bacterium
TTTAGCCTGACGCCAGGTTTGCAAATCCTTGATAATCAGGAAGCACACATTTCTTTCCCAAATTAAATTCCCAAACATGCTCTTAATTCACAAAGGGTCAGAGGACCTATATTTACTCAAACGAGTAAGCTGGACGGCTATTTTTGCCATCTCCGTTTTTAAGAATATATGCTACCTTTACGTCCATAGCAATAGCCCTTCTTCAATTTTTCTGAATAATAAGAGCATCCTTAGTGTTTTGGTACCCCTGGTACCACCCGATATGTATTATGTTCACTAAGTAAATGCAATATGTTTAGATTTTTATTTGCGCTTTTGGTAGCAGTATCAACTGTGGCCAGTGTTCAGGCGCAGCATCATGAGCCTTGTGGCAGTCATCATTATGTAGATGCCCTTGAGGCTGCCTATCCCGGTTTTCGCCAAGCTACCAATCAAGTATACGAGCGCGTACGCGCCGAGGGGCAGTCGCGTGATCTCACCTTGCTTACAATTCCAGTAGTGGTACATGTGGTGTACCAAAATGAGGATCAGGATTTATCGGAAGAGCAAATCCAATCCGTCTTGGATGTGATGAATGAAGATTTCCGCCGCCTCAACGCGGATGCGGATCAAGTGCGCGAGGAATTCTTGCCGGTAGTAGCCGATGCATTTATCGAATTTGAGTTGGCGGCAGTAGAGCGCGTATCTACTACCTCCACTTTTGAGCTAGACCTTTTTGGCGGTACCCTTCCGGATAATGTGAAACGCAGTGCGGACGGCGGCAGTGATGCCTGGGATACCGAACGCTACCTTAATATCTGGGTCTGCAATATTGAAGGTGGAGCACTCTTGGGTTATGCCTACCCACCGGCCGGATTAGATAATTGGCCAGAAGGCGTAAGTGCTCCTAGTCCAGAGTTGGATGGTGTAGTGATTCACTTTGAGATGTTTCGCCGCACGGGTGAGTTCACTACAACCGGTCTGCTCGGTTTGGGCGAAGTTACGATCCCCGTACGCGGCCGCACCATTACGCACGAGATCGGCCACTACCTAGGATTGCGCCATATCTGGGGTGATGGGCAACTAGCAGTCATTGGCATTCCAGATTGTGAAGCGGACGATGGCGTAGCGGACACTCCCAACCAGGGTTTGAGTAGCCAATTTACCTGCGAGCCCACCAACAACGGCTGCGATGAGGGCATGGGCGACCTGCCAGATATGTGGGAGAATTATATGGACTATGCCCGCGAGGATTGCCAAAACAGTTTTACCATGGGGCAAGTAGATATCATGCGTAGTGTGTTGATGAACGAACGAGCCGGTCTGGTAGAAGGATCGGTAAATACGCAGGATTTATTTGCTTTGACGGATGCCATTTCCTTGCAGCCTAACCCTGCTCATGCCTACACGATGCTACGCTGGGCTGATGGGGCAAATTATGATGGTGCTACGGTACGCTTGCTCACCAGTACAGGACAGGAAGTTCGCCAGTGGGTATGGAATGACCAGCAATTAGAGCTTTCTACGGCTGACTTGCCCGCTGGCCTGTACTTCGTTGAAGTGGCCAATGCCGAGGGGCGTGGTATCCAACGCTTAGTAGTCAACTAAGAAGAGTTTAGTAAAGCCTTACTAGTCAAAGCTCTACCTCTTTACTCTATAGCGTGAGGTGCTAATATTTAGCCACTTAGAAAAAGGTTTGCTTCAGCCTTGCGTTAACTAAGAGCTTGTTTGGGGATTTTGCGAACTGATTATCAACGATTTGTAGTTCTGTCTAAAGGGTCAAAACTGAGTTTGGCGGGCCAAATGAAGTTTTTAGCCTGACGCCAGGTTTACAAATCCTTAATAATCAGGAAGCATGCATTTTTTTCCCAAATTAAATTCCCAAACATGCTCTAACATTTCAAAACAGAATAAACACGCTTTGCTTATCCCATGTGATAGCAATTACCAAAAGAGCGGCTCACCGCTTAGGCGAGCCGCTCTGTGTTTTGAAAAGCGGATGATTTCTTTTTCCTTACTGGTCGTCGGCCAATTTGAATTTGATGGGCAGTACCATCTTGACATTAACCGCTTGGTCATCTTGGCGACCGGGTGAGAATTTAGGTAGGTCTTCCAGCATACCAAGAGCTGTATTATTCAGGATTATATGCTCTGTTGTTTTGCCTTCTACCGTCGTGGCGTTGGTTACTTCTCCGGTTTTGTCCACTACGAAGGAAAGCAGCACGGTTCCTTCTTGCCCGGCCGTACGAGCTGCCTCAGGATACTTAATATTTTCGTAGATGTGCATTAGAAGGTTCTTGTAAGAACATTGCGATAGTTCTTTGCCTTCGGCATCAGAGCAATCACCAAAAACGGGCATTTGGTCTACTACTTCGTAGATTCTGGTTTTGACAAACTGTACCTCTTCCTCCATTGATTCAGGGTGGAAAGTTACAATCGTGTCAACTTGATCATAATATTGAGGCTCTTGTAGCTCTTGCTCCGCTTTTTGAGCTACTTCTTGTTGTGCCTCGGCATCTTCGCAGGCTAGTAGAACGAAGAGCAGTACAGGAAAAAACATCAAGTATTTTCCCAAAGCGAGTAGTGATGAGGGTGATTTCGTCATCATAATAATGCGTTTTTTAAGTTGTGATGTATGAAAAGTGTGGATTAACAACCGGGGTTGTGGTAGTAGGTGTTGACGCAGCAAAAGCCGCCCATAATCTGATTTTGTAATGCTTTTTAGTGCCTGGGTATCCGCCAGGTATTCGTGTACGGCTTCGATAGAGTGCCGGTAGGCATACCAGAGGGGATTCCACCAGAAGATGATTTTCCCTAGCTCCATGAAGAGTAAATCCCAACTGTGGCCCTGTTGGATATGAGCGAGCTCGTGTGCGATGATGGCTTGACTCTCGTCTTCCGTTAGATCTTGGGAACCGTTCCAGAACAGGAAACTAAACCACGAAAAGGGAGCATCAATCTTAGGGTGCTTGATCTGCGCGTAACCAGTGTGCTTTACTTTTTGTCCATTGCGAATAAGTTGGCTTAGTTCCCATAGGTTTCCTGCAAAACGGTATAGTACCACTGCACTTCCTACGCCCCAGATCGTCAGCAATAAGAGGCGCCAGTTAAACTTGGAAGCCTCGCCAGCTACAGCTGCTACTTCGCTTTGGATCGCCACCACCGGTAGCCAGATTTCTGGCGTATTTGTCCAGTCCGGACTAGGTAAAAACATGCTCCAGGATAGGAATGGCAGCACCAAGCTCAACGCAAAAGTGAATAGTAAATACAAGCGATTGAGCCGGAGGAAGCGCTCCTTTTCCAGGAACAGGCGGTAGAACAGCCAGGAAGCTAGCCAATATATACTGATGAGTAATAGATAGCGCATGGTGTTAGGATTTTGGATCGTCGTCGTTCAGACGCTCCATGAGGTCATTTAAATCTTCCATATTAAGGTCCTCCTCTTTTAGCAAAAAGGAGACTAGCCGGTTGGTCGAGCCACCAAAGTAGTTCTGGACCAGGCTCTTGACACTTTGCCTGCTGTACTCGGCCTTAGTAATGTTGGGCCGGTACACGAAAGTGCGACCGTAGGCCTTGTGGGATACAAACCCCTTCTCGCCCAGGATTTTCATCATGGTGGAGATGGTACTGTGTGCGGGTTGTTTACCACCGGCTTTTTCGGTAAGTCGGTTGCGGATATCGCCGACCGCGCCTTCACCTAGTTCCCACAGGACCTGCATGATTTCCTCTTCGGCTTTAGTTAATTTCTTCATCGGAACGATTTGATGATTGTATAGATGCAAAGTTATAGCAAAGGGTTTAGTTGATTAACTATTTTTTTAGTTAAAAATTGCATCGCTCTAACCTTTAAACTTGGTTGGAGTTTTATTAGGTATTGAAAGTCAGTTGATTAGAGTGATTAATTCTACTTCTTAGCTTGACAAAATTTCTTTTGTTTTTTGCTGAAGTAAGGGCACAACTTCCGCTTCGAACCACGAGTTTTTGCGTAACCAGATCTGATTTCGAGGAGAGGGGTGAGGTAAAGGAAGGAATTCTGGGAGGTAAGATTCCCAGTTTTTGACGGTCTCTGTTAGGGTACGTTTACGACCTTTTCCCAGGTATTCTGCCTGAGCGTATTGGCCAAAGAGTAAGGTCAGTTTGATATTGGGCATGAGCCTAAGTAGCGGCTGGTGCCACTGAGGGGCGCATTCCTTGCGGGGTGGAAGGTCACCAGACTTGCCAGTACCAGGAAAACAAAAGCCCATAGGAAGAATGGCAAAACACTCCGGATTGTAAAAGGTGGCATTATCTACTCCGAGCCATTCGCGCAATCGTTTGCCACTGGCATCATCCCACGGAATGCCTGATTCGTGGACTTTTCGGCCGGGTGCCTGTCCAATAATATTGATCCGAGCTAAAGGGTGAACCGTGAATACCGGCCGAACGCCATGCTCCAAGAACGGAGCACAGATGGTACAGGCCTGGGCCTGCTCAATGATATTATTCTTCGACAAGCTCATACAGTTTATAGCGCCAGATGATGCGTAAGATTTTATCTGTGTAGGCCGGGTCGGTAGCGTAGCCGCCTTCACGCAGGCCATCAATCCATCCCCGGTAGTTCCAGGAAGGTACGTTTTTTACCTGCGCATAATTGTCGCGGGTGAGAATAAAGTTGCCAAAGTCCTGGTAGCTTTCGCGGATATAGGGATAGCGGCGAAAACATTGGACGGTATGGTACATAAACCATCCTTCGTATTCGATGGTGGTTTTGCAATAGCTCAGGCCTTCCCATTCTACCTTCGTTTTGATACCAAAATGGTTGTTGGCTTGCAGCGCTAGCTCACTTTTACCCCAGTTGCTTTCTAGGCCGGCAATAGCCAGGATCACCGGCTCTGGAATGCCGGTATTCTGATGCAACTCTCGTGATAGGAAGCGGTATTTTTGCAGATATTGCTTCACTGCGGCTGGTCGGTAACTAAGCAGCTTAAGGGGCGCAATACTCGTACCGAGGAAGGCGCTAATAAATAGCAGGGCATACAGTTTTCTCATCATTCATGTGATTTGTATGGGCTACCGCAATATAAGTAAGTTCTTCCGTAAAAAATGATTGCGTGAACATCCCTGTCGAAGAGACGCAAGGCAATGCGTCTGTACATCAATAGTGCTAACCGCTGATTTTCACATCGCCGTATTTGCGTACCAATTATTGGTTCATGTCATGAATTTTGCAGAGAAAACGAAATCCCATTACTGGGTGATATTTTCAACCGGAGGCTCGTTTTTGCTGTTGAAATGGGCGAGCAATCGGTCTTCATTAACCCAACACATACTATGTCAGCGACCCTACAGCCGCAGCTTTTTCAGTTTTTAAAGCAAATCAAGCAAAACAACAATCGCGATTGGTTCACCGCTAATAAGCCCGTTTACCAGGAGGCCCACGCAAATTTTAAGGCCTTCGCCAATGGTGTACACGACTTGATGAGTTTACACGACGAGATCGAACGGATCAAGGTCCACCGCATCTATCGCGATATCCGCTTCTCAAAGGACAAAACACCTTATAAAGCGCACTTCAGTGGGAGTTTTGTACGCGCTACCAAGTGGCGCCGAGGTGGCTACTATTTTCATGTTCAGCCCGGTGCCAGCATGGTAGGCGGTGGTTTCTGGGGCCCTGTTTCAGCTGATCTCAAACGCATCCGCACCGAACTTGCCGCTGATGCGGAACCCATGCGTCAAATTATGGCTGCTCCTTCCTTCGTAGAAACTTTCGGCAGCCTGCAAGGTGAGCAGTTAAAGACCGCTCCTGCCGGATATCCCAAGGATCATCCCAATATCGATCTACTACGCTATAAGCAGTTTGTAGTGCGACGTGATTTTACGGACGAAGAGGTACTCTCACCCGATTTTGCGGAGAAAGTAAACGCCACTTTTCAGGAAATGCGCCCCTTTTTCGATTACATGAGCGATGTACTCACGACCGATGAAAACGGTGTGCCCATTGAATAAATTTCTCTTCTTAGTGTTTAAGGATTTTGGTGGTGAATACTGGCTGTCCATTTTCCCATACGGATAGGAAGTACATACCACTGGGAAGCGTCAGATTGGTCCGTACTTGCTCTCCGTACCATTCCCATTGAGCAACTGTGCGGCCGGTAGCGTCCATCAAGATGCTTTGGTACGCTCCAGCTTCTGGTGTCTCCAGCCAAAGTTGGTTGGCTACAGGATTGGGGTACACCTCAAATGCTTTGCGTTGAATCCCATTACCAACGCTTACTGGTTCATTACTTGCGCCAGGGGTAGGAGAGACCTGTTGGAAGGCACCAGTGCCGTTGGGTAGACGACCAATAGCTTCGTCGGTGACCTGTACACCAAAGTCGGTACCATCAATGAGTTGATTACTGTTATTGTCGGTGTCGAAAATGCCAATAAACTCCCCATCGGCATCAAGCTTAAAATTGGTGTGTAGGGCACCTTGCTCCTCGTCATCATCCGCCCAGACGAGTAAGAACTCGCCCGCCTCGAGGTTAACCTCGGGGAATGGCCATTTGGTGGGTAGGTCTGGATTATCCGATAGGTAATAGCCCGACAGATTAATGCTGGTACTACCGTAATTGTGTACTTCCAGCCAATCATCAAATTCACCTTCTTCATCCGCTATGGTTGCATCATTACTGGCCATGTACTCGTTGATGGCCAGTGATAAGCCACCGGAGTTCACCTGGGTAGTATAGTTGCCGCACTTTGGTAAGCGTTGGGCCGCACCTTCGTCGTCGGTGGCGGTTACGTACCAGCTTATTTCGGTCGCTTCGTTAAAGGCTTCGATAAAAAGACCATAGATCCCGTCACTGGCTTCACTATCACCTAGCTGGCCATTGTCGAGCATGTTAAGGCAGGTTTCCGGGCCACCGTTACTTTGGTAGCAAAGTTGCACTTCGCTGAGGGAGCCGTTGTCTTCTGCGCTTACTAAAAATGAGACTTCCTGGCCTACGCTGGGGCGGTTACTTTGGGCTTGATATAAATAAGGAGCAGGATTCAACATTTCTAGCTGCTGGAAAGAGCGGTTGCGACGATCACTTATGAAGTCTTTCAAACCATAATCGATATGCAGAAAACCCGAAGGAGATCCGAAACCATCGGTAAAATCCTCTAGTGAAAAGTCGTAATCACGGGTGTAGAAATCGTCAGCTGCTACAAAAGGCCCCAGTCTATCTCGCAGTTCATCAAAACCTGCGAATAGATTGCCCGGATTGTAGTAAGTGAGCATGAAGTTGCGCATGTAGTAGGAGAAACGTGCCCGGTAGTCAGGGACTTCCAAAATCCGGTTAAACAGAGGGCGATCTTGACCCGAAGGCATCCAGCCGTAGACGTCGCGCATGGTCCAGTCCACTCCAAACCAGTCGATTCCCATCGTATTATCAAGGTCGTAGGGGATGTACTCAAATTTCTCGGTGGCGGTATTATGGTACAGGTAAAAGTTATTTTGGTTGCGATAACCATCCCAGTTGCCCGTCAATACGTCAATGACCATGATGCGGAGGTAGGTATCTACATTGAATACGGCCTCTAGTTCACAAGGCAGATCATCGATCGGAGTCAGATTGATAATACTGATAAAGTTGGCCAGATCGCTGTAGTCATCTTCCTCTTCGTTGGTGCGTAAATCGTAAGCGCGCCGGCCGTTGGGAGCCAGCTTATAGTTATCGGGGTTTTCTCCCAGATAGGCGAGGTCAGCAGGATAGAGGCACTTGTAGAGGTTGCCGTTTCGGTTGCCAAAACGTTGTTGGACAAGCTCATCATCAATGTGTTCAACATTGGCGTACAGGCCGCGATAATCACCATTGATGTACAAGGCAACATGATTAGCCCGGGGTGCGGGTACCCCAATACCGCGCATCATATCCCAGCAGATTTTGGCTCGGCTAACCGTAGGATCATTGTGCTCGCCGTTAAGATTGAGTTTTTCTAAGCCTTCCCATTTCTGATCGAGGAAGGTATTAAATGAGACCTTGAAGGACTTCTTAGCGCTCCAGCGCGAAGTGTTTCCGCGTAGGCGAAAGCCCACCTGGTTTACCGTGTCAATGCCTTCACTGTGCGTGAAAATGAAGGTGGCCTCGTGTTCAAGATTGCTTTGTTCGTTGCCAGGAGCTAGAATTTGATTAATGCTCGATTCGGCAATCAGGATATCCACCCGGGGGACTTCATCGTCTTGGAAAACGACGCCCCGGTTGGGGAAAGGGTTCTGCGCGTGTACGAGTGAAGCAATAAGGAGTAGTAAAGCCGGGATATTGTAGCGTGATTTCATAAAATGTTTTATTTTATTTTGATTTAAACAAAATAAGTCTTACATTTGAAAAGTAGGAATGATTCCAATATCTATTTTGGTCATCGCATGCGGATGACATTCAAGGCACTGCTGGGTACTTGCTTCGGTAAGTATAGGATAGGCTATAGCCATTTCTATAGTTTTTGAAATGGCCGACGGCGCTCGAGGCCTGGGAGGGTAGACCCACCAGGGTCCGCCGATAACCATGCAACCTCCCAATCACATACCTCTTTTCTACTGCCGTCTGCGGAAATTAAGACATTTTAGGCTTACGGCCTATTTCTCGCGTGCAGGATGTTATACTTTGTCATGCTGGTGCAGTAGAGGAAGTGTCTCGCTTGCCAAACCACCACATCATTGCACCACCGCTCAGGAACATAGCAATGCTGTAAATCGCCGCGGCCAGGCTAAGTTCGGGCTGGAAGAGAATGGAACTGGCAATGACTATCGCGAGTGTACCATTCTGGATGCCCGATTCGATCGCTATCGTAATGGATTGGGCCAAATTAAGCCCAAATTGCTTGGCTAAAAACCAACCTAAGCCCATAGTGATTAAGTTGAGGGTGAAGGTGGCTGGCCCCAAAATAGGTAAGGCGTCAATCAGCGTTTGCCATTCAGATACCACTATTCCCGCTAGGATTAAGATGAATATGATGGTAGAGGCAATCCGCATAGGGCGTTCCATACGCTCCGCAAAAGACAAATTGCGGGCCCGAACGATCATACCGATGCTCACGGGGAGAGCTGTGATGCCAAAAATCTGCCCCATTGTTTGCAGAATTGGTAGTTCAATGGGGCGGCTTTCGCCTAAAAAGTGTTCTAAGCCCCAGCTTACCAACAAAGGAATGGTGAAGATGGTAACGGTACTACTAATGGCGGTCAAAGTGACCGATAGGGCAATATCTCCCTTGGCTACGTAGCTGATCAAATTAGATGTGGCTCCGCCCGGACAAGCGGCTAAGAGAAGCAGTCCTACTGCCAGCATCGGTGCCAAACCAAATGGGTAACATAAGCCCAAGCCAATAAGGGGAAGGATGATCAATTGATTGACCAAACCTAAGCTGACGGCTTTGGGGAAACGCACGATTCGTGCAAAATCCTCTACCGTTAGCGAAAGCCCCATGCCGATCATGATGATAAAGAGTGAGGCGGGTAGAACGACATTCGTCAGAATACTGGCTTCCATGGCAGATAAAGAATTGGTCCGGAGGTGGTTAATATCCGGACCAAAGTACGTTTTCTCGCAGAGAACTACTGCACCGCAAATGTACGCGTAATAGTCCCTTTCTCATTGCTGGCCCTTAGGAAGTACATGCCAGGGGCCCAGTCGCTGGCAGGAATTTCCAAGCGTGCGCTACTGATGGTGGTCTTCAGTACTTGCTGTCCGTTAAAGCTGTGCACTTCTAGTGACTGGCCAATGAAGTTATCAGAAAGCTGAACCTGCAATTGATCGCTCACTGGATTAGGACTCACCTGCACAAACTGATCCGGATTATTGGGGGTGTTCACACTACTAGGCATAAATGCTTCGTTACGGAGCTCGATAATCCGGTTAGGGCCAAATCCGGGGTAGGAAAAACCATTGGTAGCTATGTACACAGAACCCGTGTGTGGATTGATGGCCACGTCCCTAATACGACCGATGTTGTCTAGTACCTCATCTTCATTAGTCACCTCGGTGCCATCTTCGTTAAAGGTGAGTATGCTCAGCCGGGGATCTCCAACAAAACCACCTAAGACCGCCATGAGCATTTTGCCCTCCCATTCAGGAATGGCCGGATGATCGTAATAAATAATATCATTTACCGCTACACAAGGAGCCCATTCGCTGAGCGGTTCCCGAACATTGTTGGCATCACAGAAAATCATCTCGGTCGAAGTATTACAGCGTCCTTGTACCTCGGGCCAACCATAATTGCGGTTAGGTTCAATCAAGTTAAACTCATCCCATTGCTGTGCACCGTGCTCTGAGCTGTAAATCTGTCCATTTGGTCCGTAGGCAAGGCCTTGTGCATTGCGGTGCCCATAGGAGTATATATAGCTGCCTGGAATTGGGTTGTCATCAGGGAGCGAACCGTCCAGGTTCATCCGTAGAATTTTACCATTAAGGTTATCCGTTTCTTGCGAGAGGTCACCATTTCCCCGATCACCGGTGGTCATTAGAATCTTGTTGTCGGTAGTAATCAACAGGCGCGAGCCATTGTGGATGCCGGCTCCTCTTATGTCATTAAAAATGATCGTCTCATCACCTAATTCGGTTCCATTCCAGCGGAAGGCGGATAAGCGTTCGCGAATGGAGCCTCCCTGCCGGTAGCAATACACGACATAAAGTATTGGAGTACTGGGGAACTCGGGGTGCAAGGTCATACCCAACATGCCATACTCGCTGGTCTCTTCTAATACTTCATCTTCATAATCAAGTACAGTTACCGTATTGCCATTGGTAGGGTCAATACGCAGAATACGCCCACGGCGTTCTGTGACCCAGAGGTGGTCATCCTGACCCCATTTGACCTCCCAAGGTACTTGGAGGCCGGTTGCCAAATCGGAAGCGGTAAGAAAGGTACTATCTAGTTGAACGTCCTGAGCGGAAGAGGTTGTGGGGCATGATAGTACTAATAAGCTGATAAAGAGTAAAGTATAATATTTCATAGATGCTGTAATTTTGAATTGAGCGTATGCGCTAGATCAAAAGTAGTAATCAAAGTTGTACCTTTCGGGCCCCAAATCGCAAGCCAGATGACGAAACTCGAATCGCGCCGAGCTAAGGCCGAAACCAGTATCTTTAAGGTCGTTTTTCCCAATACCACTAATCACTACGATACCCTCTTTGGTGGTGAGGCACTCAAATTAATGGATGAGGTAGCCTTTATAGCTGCTACGCGTTTTAGTCGTAAAAAGATGGTGACCGTTAGCAGCAGTAAAATCGATTTTGAAACGCCTATTCCAGCGGATACCATCATCGAGGTTAATGGCGTTATTGAACGCCTAGGGCGAACCAGTATGGATGTGCTTGTTCGCATCTACAAAGAGGAAATGTACGTGGAGGATCGTACGCTCGCTGTACAAGGGACTTTCACGATGGTAGCTGTTGATGAAGACAAAGAACCAATCCCGATTCTTGATTAGTCATCTAGACTATAAACCATCTGTCCGTTAATTCAGTTAAATTTGGCGAGAATTTAGCTCAGCGCATGAAAGCATTTCTGGTATACATCACACTTATTCTGTTTGCAACGCCCAATCTTAGTAGTCAGCGAATACTAGATTGGTCGGCATTAACAGATGTGCATTTCTTTGAGAAATTTTCCAATAGCTTAGGGATCAAATACTACCAAGCCACTTTTGGCGAGGATATCCAGGAGTTGGAGGGAGATGAAGTCATTATGATGGGCTACTTGATCCCATTAGATGCCTTAGGCGAAACGTATGCTCTATCAAAGAATCCATTCTCAGCCTGTTTCTTTTGCGGAGCTGCAGGGCCTGAAACGGTGGTAGAGCTCCGCATCAAGTCTGAGTATATTCAGCGCTACCAAACGGATGAGCGCCGCGCTTTTCGGGGGCGTTTGCAGCTCAATGCCAGTAGCCTGGAACAGTTCAACTATGTGTTGTTGGATGCGGTTCCGCTATAATTATATCGGGCTTTTGCCTTTTTCCTTGCTTTGAATGCTATACCGTGCTCGTATTCCTCATTGCCGTACTTCTCATTGTTCTCATAGCTCGCCAGGCGGCTAAGCAGGAGGAAGAGATTTAAGAGTTTTCCCGTTCGATAAGCATTAATGACCTAAGAGAAGAATGTAAGTTCCAGATAGCCTTAGATGAAGCGTGTTTTGAACCATTAAAGACTTATCCCGTCTACGCCTTTAGCTGCGCCGGGCAAGAAGGGCATATCAAGATTGAATTAACTAAGTCTATTAATTCAACCAAATTGACCAATTCAACTAATTCAACACCGCACTCGACTCTAAGCGAAACCGCGGCACCTCTGCCTCAAATGACTCGCCCGTGTCGTGATTAATAAAAGAATAGCTGCCCTCCATGATACCAAAAGGACTAGTCAGCGGGCACCAGGAATCATATTTATGGATATCGCCGGGCTCTAGCACTGGCTGTTGGCCAATCACACCTTCGCCTTCTACTTCCTGGACAATACCTAGAGAATTGGTGATGATCCAATGTCGTCGCAACAATTGTACCGTGTGTTGGCCACAGTTCTCGATGACCACGTGGTAAGAAAAGACGTACTGATCTTGGGTAGGCTTGGAGTAAGCCGTCTGATAGCGAGCAATCACGCTCACCCGGATATTATTGGTCACGCTAGTTTCCATAATGTAAAGGTAAGGAAAGCGATGGGTAAGTAGGAAGTGAGAAATTAGAGGTAAGAATTTCAAATTGGGAAGTGGGAGGTCGGAAGAGGGAAATACGTTAATCCAACTTCCGATCTCCCATCTAGGATTTCTTACTTCCCATTTCTACTTTCCTATTTCCAAAAACTTTCTAGTCAAGGCTTCCGCTTCCGCCAGCGCAGTTTCCAAATCATCATTGAGCAGTACGTAATCGAAGGTTTCTTCGTAGGTCAACTCTTCGGCGGCGCGTGCGATACGTTTGGCCAGGCTGTCTGCGTCCTCGGTTTGTCTTTGCCGGAGTCGTTCAAAAAGGATTTCTTCACTGGGCGGCTTAACGAAAACGACAAGAGATTCCTCCGGATAGGCCTTCTTAATGTTGGTAGCTCCCTTGACTTCAATATCGAAGATGATGTGCTTACCGGCTTGCCAGAGACGGTCAATTTCACCGTGTAGGGTTCCGTAAAAGAGGCTGGTGTACACTTCCTCCCATTCTACAAAATCACCTTCTTTAATACGGTGAAGAAATTCTTCGGGTGTGATAAAGTAATAATCATGTCCATCCTGCTCGTGGTCGCGCTTAGTTCGCGTAGTAGCTGAGATGGAAAAGGCAAGCTCGGGAAACTTACTCAGCAGATGCCGAACAATTGTTGTTTTTCCGGCACCAGAAGGTGCTGTGAAAATGAGCATCTTAGACATAAACTCCTATACGATATTAGCCGTTTGTTCTTTGATCTTTTCCAGGGCGTCTTTCATACCTACTACCAGACGCTGGATATTAGAAGAATAAGCTTTGGCACCCAGCGTATTGATTTCCCGACCAATTTCCTGGCTAATGAAACTGAGTTTCCGCCCCTTGGCCATGTTGTCGCTCTGCAGTACCTCCAGGAAGTATTGGCAGTGCTGCGACAAGCGCATTTTTTCTTCGTTGATATCCATTTTTTCCAGGTAGAACAAGACCTCCTGCTCAAAACGGTTCTCATCTACCCGCTCCTTGCCCAGGTTTTCTTCCAGGCTACGATATAAGCGATCGCGGATAGCACCGATACGGTCTTGCTCGTGTGGGCTCACCTTTTCTAGTAAATCAGAAATAGTGTGCACGCGTTGGGAGAGGTCTTCCGCAGTAGCGGCTCCTTCCTGGCGACGAAACTGCTGAAATTTTTCTAGCGCCTCCTTAACAACTCCCAGAATGGCGCCCCATTCTTCGGCGCTCATTTCGCCCTCTGAGGAAGCGGCAACATTAGGCAGGCGCAGGATGGCACTCATGAGCGTTTGATCTTGATAATCAAACTCATTTCCTATGCCCTGTAGGGCTTCAAAATACCGCTTAAAAAGAGGTATGTTGAGCCCAAACTCATTGTCACCAGCGTGTGAGGTAATCTCAATGGTCATTTCTAGCTTACCGCGCTTGGCAAAGTCAGTGACCAATTTGCGAAGTTCGCCTTCCTTTTCCCGCAGGTTTTGCGAACACTTCAACCGCAAATCGCTGTACTTACTATTCAAAGAACGGATCTCGACCATAATTGTCTTCTCCTTCCAGCTGCCACTTGCCCGGCCGTAGCCCGTCATTGATAAAAGCATATATAGAGGTTGGTTTGCGATGCCAGCATACCTGCCGGCGGAAAAATGACAAATATAGCTTTCTCCACCGTTCCTGCTGCTTTATGTGCTCAAAACTTTGGCTAAAGCATTTGTGCAACTTTGCGTTTTCACCGTTAATATGGTCTAAGTCCTCTGTTAATGTACCTCTGGATGGTGCCCTCGAGGGTGGTAAAACATAAAATTTGCCGGCCGCTGATATCTCATTTAGGATGCCGATTATTTGGTGCACCTTGTTCAAACCGTCTTTCCCTTCCGATTACCGTAATTTTAACCATCATATATTTTGCCGCCTATCCTTTCGCTGAGCCTGCGATCAACTAATCAGTTGATTCTTAATGAAAATTAATGCGCTAATCCTTTCTTAAACTCCAAAAAATAGCGAGATTTGCAACTCTTTTGCCGAAAGGCTAATATTAGAGTATAACTAATTATAAACCAGCAAATAACGATGAGAAAAGCTGATCTGGTTGCAGCTATCGCTGAAAAGACAGGCGTACAGAAAGTTGATGTTTTGGTTACGCTGGAATCTTTCTTCAAGGAAGTGAAAGGCTCACTAGCTAAAGGTGAAAATGTGTATGTACGTGGATTCGGTTCTTTTGTGATCAAAAAACGAGCACAAAAGGTGGGACGTCACATTAAGGAGAACAAAGCGATCGTCATCCCTGAACACTACATTCCTGCGTTTAAGCCCGCTAAGGTTTTTGTAGAACAGGTAAAGGAAAACGTAACGACTGCTCCTAACGAGGAGACAATCGACTAGTATAACCTCACGATACCCGATTGATGACCCGACAGCAGTATATTTTGATTGGAAGCGTAACGCTGCTCTTCTTAATACTGTATTTTGCGTGTGAAACGAAGCCTCCTGGCCAGCAGCAAGTAGAGCAAAGTCGCTTGTTGCAAGCAGAAGCTACTAACGTGAACGTGCTGATGCGGGAGGCGCACGATGAGTTGCCGGCCAGTCAGTTGAGTACAATAGAGGCCTTACAAGGAGAGTTGTCGCGAGCAGTAGATGACTCGACGCGGGTTGAAGTTTTGCAACAACTATCTGGACGTTGGTACGAAGGAGGTTTTCCAGCCATTGCCGGGCATTTCGCACAAGAAATTGCCGAAATCGAAGGTGGAGAATCTGCTTGGTCAATAGCTGGTACAACTTATGCCATCTGTGTGCAACGCACGAACGATGAGAAAGTGCGGGAGTTTTGTAATCAAAGAGCGATTACGGCATTTGAAAATGCTATATCACTCAATCCAGAAGAGGTTCAGCATCAGGTCAATCTGGCGCTTACCTATACGGAGGCTCCACCACCCAATGAACCGATGAAGGGGGTGTTGATGTTAAGAGAGTTAGAACAGTCTTTCCCCGAAAGTCCACTGGTCTATACGACTCTGGCTCAGCTAGCGATCCGAACCAGCCAGTTTGAACGATCTATTGAACGATTGAATCAAGCGTTGGAGATCGACCCTGCTAATTTAAATGCAATATGCCTGATGGCGCAAGCCTATGCAGGTGCAGGCAACGCCGCCGAAGCCCAGCGCTTTGATCAGCGGTGCCGAGATATGCAAAATGAAATTTAATTAATCACTTAAATCGTCAACTATGCCTTGCGGAAAGAAGCGTAAAAGACATAAGATTGCGACTCACAAGCGGAAGAAACGCTTGCGCAAGAATCGTCACAAGAAGAAGAACAAGTAGTAACATTCTCTACTTTCGGTAGTGCTCAAAGTCTGTTCAAAAGACTGCAGCTACCGGCTGGTAAATGTTACCTTCAACAGCATATTTGCCGACCCTCTTGAATAGAGGGTCGGCTAAGCTGTTTAGGTAATAATAGTATGACTGGTTATGGCTCATAGCGTTCATCTCTTCTTATACATACTGCAATTGCAGCTGAGCTAAGCCCTAATCAGCCTCCTACTAGGTACTGGATTGTAAACTAGCGTCAACAGCACGTTCTAAGGAGCAAGACCTTTCCCCTTCTGTGCTCAGTAGATGCTGTAAAAAGCGAAAACCGAATATCGGCAATTCGTCTATCGAGCTTCTAATCATTAGATTACTCGGAAAAGAATTTGAGCAGTTTACTTATTCAATCTCTAGTTAGCTACTGCCCCCACCAGCCAAGCAATACTGCTTAGTCTCATCTTCAGGCCAGCTAGCGCTCTTAAGTAGAGGGCAAAAGCTAAGAGATTGAATAAGGAACTGATTATCAATTCCTCCCCTACAGATGTTGATATAGCCCTTCTGGAGGATGGTAAGTTGGTTGAGTTACATAATCAAAAGACCAACGAAAATTTCTCCGTGGGAGATATCTTCCTGGGACGCATCAAACGTTTGATGCCTGGCTTAAATGCCGCCTTTGTTGATATCGGACATAAAAAGGATGCCTTTCTTCACTACACCGACCTCGGGCCAAAGCTCCAGTCATTACTGAAGTATACCGACGGGTCGATCAATGGCAAGATTGGTACCCACCGCCTAGAGAATTTCGAGTTTGAACCCGAGATTGTCAAGACGGGAAAGATCGATAAGGTACTGGCCAAGAAGCAAAATATCCTGGTGCAGATCCTGAAGGAACCCATCTCAACTAAGGGACCTCGTCTGAGTTGCGAGATCACTATTCCGGGCCGTTATCTGGTGATTTCCCCATTTGCGGATGTGATTGCCGTCTCCAAAAAGATCGGTAGCGCCGAAGAACGGAAACGATTGCACCTGCTGGTGGAAAGCATTCGCCCTAAGCATTTTGGGGTGATCGTGCGCACGGCAGCCGAAGGCAAAAAGGTAGCTGATCTGCACGAGGAGATGTCCATGTTAATGGAAAAGTGGGAGGACATTCAAAAGCAGTTGAATGACGCTAAGCCGCCAGAAAAACTGCTCAGTGAGTTGGATAAAACCACCTCAATTCTACGTGATTTATTGACCGATTCCTTCAACCGGATTGTTGTCAATGATAAGCAACTGTACCACAATGTGAAGAGTTTCCTGGGCAATATCGCCCCGGAAAAGGTTAAGATTGTGCAGTACCACCGCTCCAGTAAGCCCATCTTTGATGTGCACGGCGTGACCAAGCAGATCAAGTCTTCCTTCGGTAAGACCGCCACCATGAGTAGTGGGGCTTACATTGTCATTGAGCATACGGAGGCTATGCACGTTGTGGACGTGAATAGTGGCCACAAAATGCGTAATGCCAACCAAGCCGAGGCAGTACTAAAAGTCAACCTGGAAGCTGCCGAGGAAATTGCTCGCCAGCTGCGTTTACGGGATATTGGTGGAATCATCATTATCGACTTCATCGATATGCGCAATGCAGAGCACCGCAAGGAACTGCTAACTGCCATGCGCCGGCACATGAAAAAGGATCGCGCCCAGCACACCATTTTAGCACTGAGTAAGTTTGGCCTCATGCAGATTACGCGTCAGCGCGTGCGGCCGGAGGTGAATATCAGCACTTCTGAGGTGTGTCCTAGCTGTAAGGGTACCGGTAAGGTGAACGCCACCATTCTACTGGAAGACGATATCGAACGCGATCTTGGATTTATTCTCCAGTCGCGGCCAAAGGCTAAGCTTACGTTGAAGGCACACCCTTTTGTGGTAGCTTATTTACGTAAAGGCTTCCTGAAGAATTTCCAATTCAAGTGGTGGAAAGAATACCAAACTTGGGTGAAGGTACTTGAGGACAAGGATTATGCCTTCAATACCTATAAGTTCTTCGATATAAACGAAGACGAGATCCGCTTATAGCCTACCAGTTCTCGGACATTTCAGAAATGTCCGAGAACTTTACCCTCCTTCTACCTTTTCTTGTAGCTTCCGTTTGCATTGATCCAACACTTCCTCAATCGAAGTTTCAACCACCGCCAAGTGTTCCGGCCATTGCAGGACCTCGCTTACTTCCAGTTTTAGCTCTCCTGAGATGATCAATGGTGCGATTGGTTCGCCTAGTCGTTCAAAGCCAGTACCAAGGATAAACCGTAATTCTGTGTCGGCATAGAACCTAATGTGATCATTCGGGGCAAAGATCTCATCTCCTTCAAAACCACGGTGAAAACTAAGTAAACGTCCTTCCTCAATCTCAATTAAGAAGAGACACCCTTCATCACTATAGCTTTGCAGGTGCAGTATGCTACTACCTTTACATTCCATAACGGACAATGTATTGGTACTCAGTAGTTCACTGACCTGTTGTAGCCGTTTTTGGTATCGTTTCCGGTCACTAAAATAGCCTCGGATCTGGCCGTATAAGACTAATCCCAAAATAATGCCAAGGAAAAATAAAAACCAATGTCCACCAACGCAATAGAAAGCGATTAGGGTGGCGATAAAGAAGCCGCCAGTAAGCAGACCATTTTTCCAATGAAAACCTTCTTTCAGTTTTTGCCGGGCGTGGAGCTGATGTAATTCTAATATGCTTCGCTCCGCTGGTGTGGGAGGGCGCTGTATGGTCTGTAACATGAAAACCGAATTTGCGTGGAAAGTACGTATCATTACCGGACTTTACCTAAATTTCAGTGCTTGCAAAACCACCTTTCATGACGATACGGGCCATCAATAATGATCAAATACAGGTATTAGTAGCACACAAGAAAAAGATTGAATGGGTGGTTTTTGGTAAATCGGCCATCTTTCCGGTAATTATGCTGCTCTTCACCCTGATCCCCTCAAAGTACCTGGGCATTTTTAAATTCTTGAGTAGAAGAGGACGTGGAGCGGTATAGGATGATAACTCTCTGATGCAAGATATTGGTGTGTTCTATGTTCTACTTGGAATAGTTGCGCTCTACCTCCTATTCGTCTTTGTAATGGCCATGACCCATAGATACTTCTCGCTGCGGGATGATGTGGAGAATAAGATGATGTTATTGCTAGAGGTGAAAGCGCATGACCTAAAGGTGCTTGATGACTATGGCACCAAATATTACGATTTGTATTTCAGGCCTGGCATTGATGGCCACACTAAGGTACGCTTCTTTGAGCCGCATCCTTACTTGAGTATTCTTCGGAAAGGCCAGCCAGTAACACTAATGGTTTCAGAATCGGCTTTTTATCCGTTCGGGATTATCCCGAGAAAGCCGAGAGATTCGAAGTAAGAAATATGAAGGTCGGAATTGGGAGATCGGAGGTGGGAAGAAAGAAGGTCGGAATTGGGAGGTCGGAAGTCGGAGTTCGTTATTTCTCCATACTAACTTCCCATTTCCAACTTTTTATCTCCGCTTTCCCACTTCCCATCTCCGACTTCCTAATGCATCGGGCAACCACAACCAACTGCCCGGCAGGCACTGAGAAGAAAGGTTAATAAGAAAAAGGCAAGTAAGATGTACTGCTGCTTCTTCATCTTGTTCGCTACATTTGTTGAATGCAAGCAATGTACAGAATCATCCCCAAATGAACAATGGAGGACATGATTTAGTGGCCGTTCTGGATTGGGGCTTGGGACACGCTAGCCGGAGTGTTTCCCTGATCGAAGATTTGGCTGCTGAAGGGCGAAAAATAACCATTGCCTCATCTGGTAAGGCATTGTTGTTTCTGCAAAAGCACTTCTCCACTTATCCTTTTGTTGAGTTACCAGCCTATGCTATACGCTATCCGCACCAGTCGATGGTGGCTAATATGCTGCGGCAGTTGCCGCGGGCGATTAAGGTTATGCGGGAAGAGCATCGTCAGCTACAATCTGTTGTTCAGAATAGTGAAATTACGCGTATCATATCTGATGGCCGATTTGGGTGTTGGCACCCAGAAGTACCTTCAATCTGGTTGGCGCATCAACTTCAGATTCAGCACGCGAACCCGGGCCTAGCCAGCTTAGCCAATGCGGGCTATCACTATTACGTCCGGCGGCGGTTTCAGGAAGTCTGGATTCCTGATCGGGCTATTGAACCGCGTTTAGCTGGCAAGCTATCGGAACCTATTGTAGGTTTACCTTACCGCTATTTAGGGCCACAGTCGCGATTCCAAAGCAGAGAGGCACAGGATAAGACAATGCGCTTTCGCTATCTCGCCTTGTTATCTGGTCCCGAGCCGCAACGTACCAGGTTAGAGACGTTACTCCGTACGCAACTCTCGAAGCTGAATGCTCCCTCATTACTCGTGCGTGGAGTACCAGGAGCAACGGAGATCCGTAAGACATCCGGCCAATTACACCTGGTAGATTGGCTCTTAGGAGAACAACTAGAGGAGGCCGTGCAACAGGCAGGAACCATTATCTGCCGTTCAGGCTACAGCACCTTAATGGATGCTTGGTATTGGAAAAAAGATTTACTGCTGGTACCCACACCGGGGCAAGGAGAGCAGGAATACCTCGCTCGTTATTGGGCACAACTAGGCTGGGCGCAATGGCAGGAACAGCGTCAATTAAAGGTCAAATAAAAGGGAAAGTCCGGTGGTAACAGAACCACCCCGTAGCTCCGACGTTTCCCCATTTCAAACCAGCCTTTTCGCTATGGCCAAGCGCACTCAAATCAAGGATGCCCACCAAGTAGAGACCGTCGAAGACCTTGATCGCTTAGTCAAGGATAAACGTACCGGCAAGCGAGCCAATAAGCGCAAGGCCAAGCAGCGGCAGCGACATTATGTGAAGACGATGCTGCGGAATAGGCGGTCTTATTTGGAGGAGGAAGAATGAGTATCAGCAAAGGACAAAAGTGAAGTACGAGCTACAAGCTTTAGCGCTGTTCCAAATAAGCGCGTACCCGATCCACTGCGGCTGGATCAGCTGCTGTTTTGTCGGCTAGGTCATTGAGTGTTTTCAAGAATAGATCGGATTCTGTTTCACGCTTATAGATATCCATGGCTTCCACTTCCCGACCACTATAAAGGTAGGCTGCCGCTAATTCAGAATTAATAATGGGCAAGAGCTCACGATCGTCCGCCTGAGTGGCTTCTCCGGCCCAGATTGCTCCCTCAAAATCCCCAGCTTGTAGGAGGCAACTTAAGTAAGTCATATACTGAAAGGAAATGAACTCCCAGTTTTGTATGTGGCTGCGTAGGTATTCCGCCGTAGCCGCATCACCTTGCTCAGCACAAAAGGAGAGCATACTGTAGAGTATCCCGTTATTTACGTAACGCTCTTGCAGCAAGTCCGGAGGTAAACGATGAAAAGGGTTGTGCAAGATAAGTAGCGATTCCAGGTGCGGCCAACTGCCGATTCCAGCCGGAAGGTCAGTCAAGCGGTTATTAAATAAAAGTAGTTCTCGTAAGGTCGAAAGTTTATTAAAGTCTTTGGGGAGTTTGACTAAGCTATTGTTGAATAGTGACAGGTCTTGCAAATTGCTCAGAGTACAGATTTCGTTGGGTAGAGTGGAAAGTTTGTTATCAGTGGCCCACAACGTTCTAAGCTCTTGGAGCTGACCTATTTCAGCAGGAAGACTTTCAAGCTCCAGATCGCAGATATCGAGAAATAAAAGGGAACTGATATTACCTATAGAGGAGGGTAATTGGGAGAAAGAATTGTCACCGATATAGAGGTGTTGCAAACGAGGAAGTTCTAGAAGGGCGGTGGGAAATTCGCTCAGCTTGTTACCCCTGATCTGGATCACTTCTAGTGCTTGTAGCTCACCAATTTCTGAGGGTAAGCGATCGATTGCATTGTAGTGAAATCGAAGGGTTTTTAGATGCTGCAGGTGACGAATCTCCGGCGGAATTTCGTGCAGCTTATTATGTTCGAGGAATAATGCTTCCAATTGAGCATGTTGAAATACTTCAGGAGGAATCACTTCTAATCCCTGGTTACTTAGATTGAGTATGGTGGTTTCAGGTTTTAACTCCGCTATGCTATGAGCAAAGTGGTGGAGTGTCCCAAAAGTATCCAGCAAGTAGCGCTCGTTTTCTTTTTCGACTGCGGCGTAGCCCCACTGATCAAACGTTTGTGCCTTTTCCCATGTACCTAACTTGTCGACCTGTTCACCACTTTGGTCAATAAAATAGTATTCGGGTTTGAGTGACTGCATCCGGAAAGTCAATGCAAAACGGTCGTTGTAAAAATGAAAAGCCCCCAACAGTTTTTCCGCTTTTGTTAAGGCAGCTTGTGTCCTTGCTTGTTCTTCTTGTACTTGTTGCAGCGCACTTTCTGCGTTTTGTAAAGCCTTGTTAGCCCTTTGGGTCTCTGCTCGGAGTTGTTGCTGAGTGGCCATCGCCAACTGTGCGGCCTCCTCCGCCTGTACTTTCAGGGCTTCAATGCCTGCCACCATTTGTGAGATTCGATTTTGCGCTTCCCCCGCCCGCTCCGGGCAGGCGATGATGGCAGCCGTATAGGCATTAATCGCCTCCCGGTAGTCCGGCGTTTCTGCCTGGAGTAGGCGATCACCTTTTTGCAAAAGATTGGGAAAGGCATCGCACTGGGCGAGTACTACATTTACAGATAGTAGAAGAATTAGAAGGCAAGCCAGTTGTTTCATAGGGCTAGTCAGTTATATCATGACCAGAATAATAGTACGACAAAGGGGAACTCTTCAAAGTACTGAGGTCCGATAAATTTCAGGTATACTCAAGTGGTGAATATACAGTAAAACTGTAATAAGCTGGACTTGCGTGTTGGGGGGCACTTTGCTTAGCTGAAACTCCCATGCCTCATTGGAGCGTGGAGATATGACCGTCTCCTATCTTAGTGCGTAACGGTTAGTAGTTTAACTAGATATTCTTCGTCTAAGGTGAATCTTAGCAGGTAAGTACCAGCCTGAATATCCCTGACTGGAACGGTGATCTGCGATGCTCCTGAGGTCAGCGACTGTGTACGAATCAGCCTGCCATTGGTATCAAAAATATCCAATGTACCCGTTTTAAAAACTACCGGAATCGTGACCTGAACCTGTTCCCTTGCTGGATTAGGGTAGATACTTAGCTCTCGCAAGTCTTTTGCATTAAAAACGGCAAGCTGTATTTCGGATAGGGACGAACTACCATCAAAGTCGGTCTGTCTTAAGCGGTAGTAGTTGATCCCAATTTGCGGATTTGGATCAATGGTTTGATAGTGGAGTTCACCGTTGCTGAAGCCAGCACCGGGCATTTTCTGAATAGCGATGAACGCCTTGCCATCAACGGATCTTTCAAGGGTGAAGTACTCGTTGTTCTGCTCTGTGATGGTTTGCCAAGTGAGTAGGGTCGTATAGTTATCCTGCGCGGTCGCTTGAAAGTCTAGTAATTCAATGGGCAGCAGGGCATTGCATTCAAAGTTATCGTCGGTAGCAGTAATTACTTTGTTGACAATATCGAAGGTGATCGCTTGGGCCCACAGGTAGGTATTGGAGATGATGAGGATTAATCCTAAGTAGAAATATTTTTTCATGACTGTTGTTTTTTAGTTCGCGTTGCTCACGGCTTAAGCTCGCTCCGCTCGCGGTGGGACTCGCTAACGCTCGTGATTTAGGCTCACTTTGTTCGCGGTAGTAGCTCGTTATCACTCGCGGGGTAAGCTCGCCTTGCTCGCGGTTTTTTTGTTGATTTAGAGGCAAGAGTAAGGCCGGACTTTGCTGGTGCAAGCCGTTTCTTTCTCGCGTTATGGTCTCCCGATCCGGTCTTCTTTGAAGAGTGCTAGAGGGCTCCGTGTCACCGTAAGTGAACTAAGGTCACTCCTTCTTGTCCGGGTGCCCCAGGTATGGAGGTCAGGCTAGACTTGCTTGGTTTCTACCCAAGCATTTATCCCACCTTTCCCTTAACTTTATAAACACAGCCTCAACTAACACCTATCCAAATGCAAAAAGCGCTACTCATCCTTACTTCTGCTGTTATTATCACTGGATTTATAGCTTTTCTCTACCTTTTTGGAGGAGACACCCACACCTTTTCGGTCCATTTTGATTTGGATGGCGAACAACTGGTTTTTCCCGAACCTCCCGACCTGGTGTACAAGGCCACTGTCCAGGTGACGGGTACGCTAAGTTGTTCTACTCAGTTTCAGATGATAATGGATAAAGCACCATATACAAATCCCATTGCGCTACCAGCAGGCGAGGCTGAGAAAGTGCTTTATAACGGCGATTGCTACGCTGGTTCTGATTTAGGGCTGAGTATTCGACCACAGGGGGAGTCATGCCCAGATAATAAGCTGAAAATAAAGGTGGTATACTATGACTGAGCCCCTATTGAACATTGCTTGAAAAGCTCAACTGAAAAAAACTTATTAAAAAAATACATCATTTAATAACAATCCACCAAGCTGTGGCGTTATCCTAACAAATCAGCTACCCTTGCTGAATTGAAACCCCCACTTCAGTCCTATTACCAATCTGCCGTTTCGGCATTCCTACCTCAGTTATTAACCCGGAGAAATTATTGTTCTCCACTTCCCATTGAACGCTATACCGCTAACGAAGTGGTTTAGGCAAAGCCAAACCGCTTAGCACTTGGTATAACCCCAGTCGATCCTGGCCGTAATGGCCCTTGCTACGAGAAAAGTACACACATTACCTTTTGGCGTAAGCCAAATAGCAACAGAACTTTGAGCTTTTTGTGAGCTTATTTTTGGAGCGAAAGAAGCCTGATTTTGTTTTGCATAAGGCGTGATGAAGAAGCATAGCTGGAGGCTACGCGACTGAAGAACAACGCAGTGCAGAGGAAAAACTGGCAATTGTAGCCCAAAATTTAAGGTCTCAACAAGCTCTCTTTCCCAAAAACGAAGGGACTGGTGCACCGTGCGCATTGGTTCCTGTAAAACAGATTGCCCATGGATCGTAGAGCAGCCCTTGCTGGCCTGTTAGGTAGTAGTCAGCAATGTACGATCAAAACTTCTATGCTACCGCCTCCTGATGGTTTAGCTCCGTACACCGGCCCTTGGGGCCCTGAGCAAGCCGCCCATCTATTGCGCCGTACCACCTTTGGTCCGACGAAAGCCGAAATACAACAAGTCACTGAACAAGGACTGGAGGCGACTATTCTACAGTTATTTGAGGATATAGCACTTCCTGAACCTCCCGTTTATTATGACACCGAAGAAGGAGATGATATTAATGTTCCGCTTGGTGAAAGTTGGGTAGATGCACCCTTGCCCTTAGAAGGGGATCCAATGGATAATCGACGGCGCAGTATCCGTGCTTGGACGGTGCTCCAGATGTTGGAAGAAGGGATTTCTATCCGAGAAACATTGACGCTATTCTGGCACAATCACTTCGCTATTGATAACAGGGTGAATGACCCCCGCTTTTGGTATCGCTACATTACTACCATTCGCACCTATGCCTGGGGTAACTTCCGGCAGCTAGTCAAAGATATTACCGTTGATCCCTGCATGCTACGCTTTCTAAACGGTAATCAGAACGAAGCTGGTTCGCCTAACGAAAACTACGCACGAGAATTGCTGGAATTGTATACCGTGGGTAAAGGCCCCGCGGCTGGTCCGGGAGACTACACCACCTTCACAGAGCAAGATGTGCAAGAGATGGCCCGCATCCTGACGGGTTGGGCTGATAGCGGCTATAAGACGGACGATCCGGAAGTCGAGCTCGGTAGCTACTTTAATCCGGACTTACATGATATTTATGCCAAGCAACTATCCGACCGCTTCGGTGCCGCTATTGTCACTGATCTAGGCGAAGAAGAGTATTCGCATCTGATCGATATTATCTTTGGGCAAAACGTCGTTGCTGAGCATATCTGCCGCAAACTATACCGCTGGTTCGTTTACTATAAGGTGGACGAGGCCACTGAGCTGAGTGTCATTGCCCCAATGGCGCAAATGCTCATTGACAACGACTATGAAATTGGTCCGGTAGTGCAAACCCTCCTGCAAAGTGATCATTTCTTCAGTTTCCTGAATCAGGGACCAATGATCAAGCACCCGATTCAGTATGTGCTGAGCCCAATTAAGTCGTGTACCACGGCCTTATCAGAAGAACTGCAGCTCCGCTACGAAACCTGCCACGAACTATTCCGCGCACTTTCCAATATGGATATGGAGTATTTCCACATTCCGGAGGTAGCGGGTTGGAAGGCCTACTACCAGCAGCCACTCTACTATCGGCAGTGGATCAACGCCATCACCCTGCACCAGCGTAGTGGTTTTGTACGTAAGCTGCTTACGAACGGCTTCTTGATCAATGAGGAAACGGAGGAACGCTTCCGTCTGGATGTACTGAGCTTCATTGCAACGCTCGATAATCCTATGGACGTCAATGCGATGATTGCAGAAATCACGGCCTTATTGCTTCCGCAGCCCTTATCGGAAGGCCAGCTTTTTGCCCTCAAAGAGCTCCTCATTCCCGGTTTGCCGGATTTCGAATGGACCCTCGAATACGGTAACTATCTGGGGGAGCCCGAAAACGAAGAGTTGCGCGAAGCGGTAGAACGCAAGCTGCAAGACTTCTTCTCCGGACTCTTCAATATGGCTGAATTTCATTTATCGTAAAAAGAAGTAGATGTACGATGTACAATGTACGGTGTACGATGTTGGATAAGCCCATCGTACGCCGTACACCTAACCTCGTCCATTACTCGGTCGCCGAAGCTAGTATAGCGTAGGAGACCCTCCCAATAACTACAACTATGAAAAGGAGAAATTTCCTCCAAACTGCTTCGGCAGCATCCGTGCCTTTTTTTGTGAATGGTACGCCTTTGCAGGCGATGGCCAGCTCCCCCTTATTCAACCTGATTAATGAAGACAACGATAAAGTTTTGGTCCTCATCCAGTTGCTTGGTGGCAATGATGGACTGAATACGATCATCCCACTCGATCAATATACCGGCCTGGCACAGGTGCGGGAGAACATCATGATTCCTGAGCAATTCGCCATTCCCATTGCTGACAATGTTGGGGTGCACCCGGGCCTTAGCGTCCTACGCAACTTCATGGAAGAAGGCAAGGCGGGCGTAGTGCGTGCAGTAGGGTATCCCAATCAAAACCGGTCTCACTTCCGCAGTATGGATATCTGGCGTTCGGGATCCGGTGCCGAAGACAGTTGGTCAACCGGCTGGCTCGGGCGTTACCTGGATACGGTAGTCGATAATTATCCCGAAGGCTATCCCAACGAAGAACATCCACATCCTTTCGCTATTACCATGGGTGGAAACGTTTCCGAGACCTGCCAGGGCGTACTCGCCAATTACAGCCATGTGGTTTATGATCCCTTCAATCTGAATCCTTTGTTGGAAGGGGAGGGGAGTGGGCTTCCGGATACGCCTTACGGCGATGAGCTAGCTTTCCTGCGTCAGTCCATTGCTCAGGCCAACGCCTACGGAGAAGTCATCACCGAAGCAGCCGAAATGGGCACCAATACCGTGACTTATCCTGAAAACAGCCGCCTTTCGCGCCAACTGCAAAATGTAGCCTTGCTTTTGAGCGGAGGACTGCAAACGAAAATCTTCATTGTGAGCCTGGGTGGATTTGATACCCATGCCAACCAGGTGATCGAAGGCAGCTCACTGGGAGGAGAGCACGCACAGTTACTCAAGGCGATTGCCCAAGCGATGACTTCCTTCCAGATTGACTTGGCTAATATGGGCTTGGAGCAACGTGTACTCAGTATGACGTTCAGTGAGTTCGGTCGCCGCATTCGCTCCAATGCCAGCTTTGGCACAGACCACGGCACGGCCGGACCGATTATGCTCTTTGGGCCTTGTGTTAATCCACAGGTATTGGGTGAAAACCCGGAAATCAATGATGGTATTAGCAACTCAGAAGGCCTTCCGATGCAATACGATTTTCGTGACGTCTACGGCTCTATATTGGTAGATTGGTTTGAATTGGAAGAAGAACAAGTGCGTAGCTTGTTATACCAAGATTTCGTTCGCCTTCCAATACTTGAACCCTGTGAGAACATTACCGATACCAACGACTGGGAGGACATTGGATTAGAGGTTCAAGCCCTACCCAATCCCTGTTACGATGGCTTTACGCTAAGTTTTCAAATCCCCCGTGCGCACTTGCGTATCACGCTCTTCGATAGCCTGGGCGCAGTGGTACGACAGTTAGCGGATAAAACCTTACCGCAAGGGCGCCACCAGTTGCAAGTCGACCTAAGCCGACTTCCAGCGGGTGCTTATTTCGTGCGCTTGCAAATGGGACAAAAAGTGCAAACAAAGCGTGTATTGAAACTGGGGTAGCTTGTGCCTATTCTTAATGTCCATCTGTGGGTTGTCCCCGCTCCGGGCAGCTAAGTTGAAGCACTAGTGTATGATGAGGGGGATCGTTTTCGTCCGGTCTCCCTCTTTTATTTGCAAAAAGTAGGTGCCACTTTCTAGTCCGTGTCTACTAAACGTCTGCCGAAAAGTGCCAGCTGCTGTACTGCGTCTAAGTAGTTCCCGAACGGGCTGCCCTAGTACATTGTGTAGACTGATGATGACCTCGCCCGCATTCTGCTCCCATTCTACGCTAAAGGTGCAACAAGCGGGGTTGGGAAAAACGTTAAAGGACCTCATTCGCGCCGGAGGGGCGGGGAGGCTGCCTGAACCCCTCGTGATTTTGAATAGACCATCCAGGCCACTGGCCCAGTAAGTATTGGAATGAGGCTCCTTGACGATACTTTGTACGTTAGTGAGCGGTAGATCATAGTCTTCTGACCTGAACAATGACCAGGACTGCCCATTAAAATGAGCGAAGCTGATTTCGAGGGTGCCAAAGGTTACCCAAACATCATCACTGGCAAAGGGGTAGATGCTTTTTATCGTCACATCATCTTGTTCAAAAATTGGAATCTCCGGCAACCGTAAAAGTTCGCCATCTAGATAGCGATAGACAGACCTTTCATTACCCAACCACCAGGCTCCGTTCGGGCCAAAACGTGCTCCGTTGATTGAAGTATTGGAGTACTCAACACCAATGTCTGCAAAAGATTGAAATTGGTAATCGCCGTTTTCTTCCAGGGTGTAGAGTCCGAGGTCTGATGAAATGAGTAACAGGCCTTCTTTTTTGGCGTACAATTCATTTACAAAGGAAGGGCTAGGGAAGAAATCAGTGACCCTAAAGTCGAAGCGTTGTCGATTGCGGAAGAGGCTGAATCCGGTAGAAATATCAAGAGCCCAGATGTCTTCCTGATCGGACTGATAGAGACGATTATAACTTAATGGCGGTAGTGGACTATTGGGGTCTTCTGTGTTGAGCAGTTGCCACTCCCCATTGCTGTAAAGTTGCAAGCTGTTTCGGAAATCGGGCCCAATCTTTAGTACCAGCGGTTTGTCTTCGTTTAGCATCAACATAGTAATAATGCGATCCATATTTGCTGGGAGGATTTCGCTTAGGCCAGTCCATTGGCCATCCAGCAAGAGGAAAGGCTCTTCAGAGCTTAGGCACCAGATACGTCCTCGATTGTCCTGCTGGACGTAAAAATGATAAATGGGGGCCTGGGAAAGCTGGTCTATTTTTCGCGGTAGCTCCCCAGCCTCTTGTCTCCACAATTCTTGCGTTGATTTTTGATAGAATAATTGATGCTCATCCTCTGAACTGGAGAGCTCGATGGAAGCAAGTGCTAAAGGGGTGTACTGGTTGCTAATATCTTCGAGTTTCACCTGACCATTCTCGACGCTACACTCCAATACCTTACGAGCTCCATATAGTAATAAGGTGTTTTTAGGAGTGCGTTCTGAACGGTAGATGAATATCTCAAATGGGATTAGGTCAATGGTAGTCCATTTGCCATCGTGAAGGGCATAGATAGTACTATTATCCCACCAAAGTGCCAGTTGGTCATCGGACGTAAAACGGTGGAGAAAGTTTGGAGCATTATTTAGGAATAGCGTGTCGGTTATCTCTTCTACCACTCCGTCTTTATATCTCCGAAGTCCGTCCTGATAGCTCGCGATCCAGTAGTAGCCTTCATGGTCAATATGGATAATTCTTCGGCTAAAGTCGGTCGGATTTCCGGGAAGTTGTGCAACTTCCAACTGCTCGCTCTCAAGATCAAAGGTGGCCAACTGTAAACCATGGTTTATTGACATCAAGAGCTGACCTTCTTCATGGGTGTGAATGGCCGGAAAAACCAGGTCGAAATTGGTCCTTGAGTGGAGCTGGCCGTTTTCGTAGACGAAATAAATAAAAGAAGAGGTGAAGAAAAAAGCAGTACCATCTTCGAGAGCAATAGCATCGGTAAAGGTGCGAAAGGAAAATTGATCCGAGCCACTGATGAGTTCACTTAGATGATGTGTTTGAATCTCATTAGTAACTCGATCAATCTGCCAGATCATATTTTGGAAGACTGCCCAGTGGGAATCATGGGTGTGGATCGTTTTCATATAGCCGTTGGTAGCTGGATAGAAGGCTATATCGTATTGCTCCTGCGCACTTGTAGCAAGGAAGAACAAAAGCGTAATGCTAAGTAGGAATAGTTTTTTCATGGAGAGAAGCGTTTAGTACTAGTTATTGATTTTCTGGGACATCATCAAGTATAACTATCCCAAAATTTGCTTTGATATAGTGGTTGTTTGTCTACTCCTGGCAAAACTATCCTACTCCGGTCCGTTCTTCCTCGGGATGTTCGCCATTCAGGTACGACCTGTTTCCGGTTGACCCGATTGAAATTGGTCTGGAAATCATTCATGGATGCGTACTATCTTCTCACCTCTACTATTCAAAAATAATCTTCACCATTTCCGTGCGCGAGCCCTGGTATAAGACAGCAAAGTAAAGGCCCGCGGGCAGGTTTCCTCTTGGCACCACCAGCTGCTGAGGTCCTAAATGACCATTTTGCTTGACCAG
The DNA here is from genome assembly GCA_038528965.1 of Bacteroidota bacterium. GTDB lineage: Bacteria > Bacteroidota > Bacteroidia > Chitinophagales > Saprospiraceae > Lewinella. The sequence continues at coordinate 30,834 of JBCBEC010000040.1, forward strand.
ATCATACACCACCTGGCCCTGGGTATTGTACAGCTGTAGTTGAGCAGGACTACTGTCTTCACTTTGCCATTTGAGATGTATCTGGCAGCAACTGGGGTTGGGGTAGGCGCGGAGGTTTCCGTCGGCTGGGGTACTGGCGGGAGGGTTGCTTTCGGGGCGCGTAAACCTCATAATACTGTTTCTGTCCAGAGCCCAAATTCTACCCAATCTATCACGGGTGAGGGCTTCTCCTATATCGGGAGCCTCCGGACGAAAATAATGGGCTACTAGAGATAGTTCACCCGTTGCGTCAGGACCTACTGTAACATGCCCATAGCTGAATGATTCTGCCATCAGCCAAAGCTCATCTTCGGCAAATGGATAAATTCCATAAAAATAATAGCTTGCCAGGAGCGGATCTGGTAACTCTATCGATTCCCCGGCCTGATCAAACGACCATTTGCAAAGGCCAAAGCCTCCTAGCCAAAAATTATTCTGGCTATCAGCTACCAGCTTGTTGTTGAAAGAAGCCAGACAGGAAATCCCAAGGTCGGATAGCGGATAGAACTCCGGCCAGCGGCGATCATGTTTAATAATACCGCCGATAGTACTCAAGAGTAAATTGTTGTCTTGATCAAACGCAATACTAGTGAAAGTAGAGGGTCCACTGGGGAAATCAACCGTCGAAATAGTTATCCAGGTATTCCGGTCCCAGGTAAAGACAACAGTGCTCCCGGGGGTATATAGCCAGATATTATCTTCCCGGTCGAGTAGCATCTGGGTAGCGTCTGCTGGGCTCATTCCATTACCGTCATCTGGTAGGGGATAATTGCCCCAGCTGCCATTCCTATACTGTTGCAAGCTGGCCGTATTGTTCGTACTCGATATTTTTGGAGAAAAGATGATGGGCGTACCATCAGTGGTAAAGCGTAACTGAGCCGTGCTGCGTGGGAAACCTGGGTAAGCTTCTTCGCCGGCGTACCATTCCTCGCCCGCGTAAAACACCGTGCGGTCTCGGGTACACACCCAAATACGGCCGTCACGGTCAGTGGTGATATGGGTGCTGCTACGAATATTGGTGGGTACCCAGTTATGTTCTTTTACAGTCGTTAAATTCCAATTGGATGTGAAATAGTGATGCTGCTTTAGCAGGTGATCCATATACCAGAGGTCACCGTTATCCGTTAAAAATAGCTCGCTGCCAGGACGTTTGTGGCCGAGATAGGCTTCGTGGTGAATGATTTTGAATTGATCATTCGCAAATTGGAGGGTCATCACCTCAGCCTCAAATGCCAGGAAAATGGAATGCTCATCAAGTACCCGATGATAAGTTAGAGGATGATTAGATAAGCTAGCCAAGGGTACATTTATCCAGCGACTGTGATGGTAAGAGAGATGTTGATCCGATACTACCCAGCGGTATTGGTCGGTACCTGGTACGGCAGCAATGATGCTATCGCCAGCGATGGGGACAGCAAACTCTTCCAAAGCTTCCCCCCGCCAGCGGACTAGCCTTTGTGGCGACCAAGCCCACATCGTTCCGTCTTCCGTTTGGTAGAATGAACGCTCGGGCCACCAGTCATTATTCCACGGGGATAATTCGGTCCAGGCTACATCGTGCTCGGTATCAATTGTGTAGATATAGCCTTCCACAGACTGAGCGAGTATGCCGTAATCGTTCATTCCAACGATGGCGGTAAGATCTGGTAAGGCGGTTTGGGGTGCTCCAAATCCACCCCAGTGATTCTGCCAAGATTCTCCTACCAGTTTATGCAGACTGTACTCACCTAATAGGTAGTGTTCACCATTTCGACTAAAAACGTGACTGGTATTGTAGAAGCGTCCACTGAGGTAATCTTCCTCGTAGTTGGATAATTGCTGTTGAACTTTATCCCAGCGGAGTAGGCCGAAACGGTGGGCCAGCCAGATGTCGGTCTCCGTTTCTGCAGCACCCGAGAAATTTCCAATGATAGGGAAGTGCTCCCAATCCTCGTCGAGCACCTGCGCTGGTGCGGAGGTGAAAAAAATAAAGACTAGGCCAATAGAGCAGGTGGTCCTAATGAACATGAGAGATCGCTTTGGTGACGAATAAGTGAGTGTGCTATAAGTAAATGAGATATACGCAAGGTGATCAAGCGTGATCATCATCTACCCTATTGCGACACCGGTTTAATTATTCAATCCTGTTGTTATATCACTGCTAGAAAAGTCCTCCCAGATAGTTGGGTTTTCAACCAATCGCTGCAGCATCGCTATTTGACCGATGTGCGTTAAAACATCTGAAAGTGGTCCTTGAATAAGTCGCTTAGGGTAGTTGATATCCAAGGGTGTACATTCCAATAATTGGTCAACTGTACTTAATTCAGCGTTAAATCGAGCAATTTCGTTGTCCAAGTTTAATTGCTCAACCTTTTGACTAGGTAGTGTTCCTCGTTCAATAAAAAACCGGGTAGAATAGATGACATCGTACATGTGGTTTATTATCTCTATTGGACTTCTACTACCCTTGCCTAAGCTGAATTCACCGAAAGTTGGAGGACTTCCTTGAACGGACTTTTCAAAGCGATATCTGATAGTAGATAGCATATGTCGAAGTAGCTCATTATTCATGCTTACTATGTTTGGATACTTTGTCTAGTCAGGTATTTCGTTGGTCTCAATCGGTTTGCCTACATCAGGTATAGCGCGAGTCCTTTAAAATTACGCGCTTTTTATTTCCAAACAAAGGCGGAGGCATCAATGCTTGTTCCCGACTGTCGGACGGCATAATATACACCGGATGGTAGTCCGTCACGCTGAATCATGAGGTCTTGGGCTCCAGGGGAGAGAATTTGATCGAAAATGGATTTAATCTGTCGGCCCTGCGCATCCGCTAACCAGATCTGTACCCGCTCCTGCTCCGTTTGCTGCCAACTGACTTGGACTAGACAGCAGGCAGGATTGGGCATAATGGTCATTTCCTTCGTTTCCGTTCGTTGTTCAGCGAAGACGACGGATCGTTTGGCGGGTGATAATGCGCTGACCCCTTCCGCGTGCGCAAACCATAAGCGCCCAAGTGGATCTTTTTCTAAATAGCGCATCCTGTCCCAGGGAAGGGGTGTTGTGTTACCCACGTGGATATGATTCCAGTACTGACCGTTATAATGAGCCAGGCCGTCATTGAGATAGAGGAGCCATACATCATCATCAGCGAATGGTATAATATCGTGGATGCGATCGCTGGTGAAGCTTAGTCCAATCACATCTTCAATTGGTACCTCGGCACCTTCCCCATTTTTTCCTGCTTTTATCACCTTACCTCTTACCGTAATCCACAGGCTTCCGTCCGCTGAGAAGCGGATGTTGCGGTAGCTGAGGCTACCATTAAGGTTCTGTATACCATAACGTTCGTAAGGGATATACTCGTAAGAAAGCCCATTTTTGATATAGTACCCATTATTGCTGGCAATGTACTGCCGGCTGTCCTGATCCACAACAATGTCTGTAATACGGGTAGGAGCGGGGAAGAAGTCGGTTGGAATAATGTATTCCCATTGGCCGCGTTCCCAAACGGCAAAGCCTGCTCCAGTGAGGTCAATTCCCCATAAGTTTCCGTGTACATCTAACTCTAAGCGGTCAACAATAAACCGCGAGCCTATGCCGAAGTCTGGAAGTGGAATTGGATACCATTGGTTTTGGCGGTACCAATACAGGTGCGGATTAGGATTGATACCGGGGATTCGTTCGGTAGTAGCCAGTACAATTGGCTCGGAAGCCTCTGTGAAGAGAATCTGTCGAACCGTATCCGGAAAGTTAGGATACAGGCGTTTTGCTGGCCACCATTGTCGGTCGCTGTAAAAGTAACAGCTAGAGCCGTTAGCGATCCACACTCTCCCATCCTGATCCACCGCCGTGGAAGTGATATGATTGGTGAAGGGGAGCCAATTACTGGGGCGCTGCCATTGGGTCTCTCCCTGCCCTAAGAAATGACCTATTCCTCGATCTTGATCTCTAATCCACCAGGCTTGTCCCCATTTGTCAAGTAGTAATGCCGTCGTATAAGGCATGAGCCCTATCGCCTCCGTCCAGTCCACAGCGCTAAAGGTGCTGCCTTCGAGTTCGAGGAAGAGCGTTCTTCCCAAGCTATTTAGGAGTGCCTGTCCGCTTTGGTTTACCGCTAGTTGTACATTGGTAGATTGCAATTCCGTAGGGTAAGTATAGCGGGCCCAATTGCCGTCTTTTAAGCGAAGTACCTGATTCGAAAACTGCAGCCACAAGGCACCGTCAGCGCTGGTTTGCATCTGTTCGATAAGCCCCGTATTTCCGGGAAGCGATACGGCGGTAAAAGTGTCGTCCTTTAAATAACCCAAGTCCAGGCCACTGGTAAACCACAGCCGCTGCTCAATGGCGTCCCAGCTTGCATCCGCAATGGCTGCCTCTAAGCCAAAGACTGGCGTAGGTAGATTGCCAGAGGACCAGGTGTAAACACTAGCGTTTTTACTGAGAAGTAAATATTCATTTTCTTCAGAACGGTGGAGTAGCTTTTCAATACCTTGAAATCCGAAAGTCAGCGGTATAGAATGGTAGGTCCATCCTTGTTCGCCAAGGATCGCTATTTCATCTCTGTCGTAGGCGTGCAATTGTCTTTGCTGGTCCTCCCACAAGTTTTCGTAGTTAAGGAGCAGCCGGTTGGGAAAGGGGTCAATACCAACGGTAGCCGTAGCACTGGCCCGATCATATCGGACCAAATAATCGTCCATTGCCCACCAGATGGCGTCGTTGGTCTCCAGGGCATCCCGAACGGGCTTAAAGAGGTGAAAATGCTCCCATTTGTAATCCCTAATACTTTCCTGGGATAACAACGAAAATGGGAGTAGCAAGAGTAGGTGTAGAGTAAAGCGCATGATCATACTTTTCCGGAATCCTTAAGGCTTCCCTGGTATGATCAAGAATTTAGTCCTTTTTAGGAGTAATGTCAAAGCCCGCATCGTCTACTGCGGCCAGTATGGTCTCTGGGGTGACAGAACCTTCTACTGTTAAAATCTTTTCTGGGCTATCTGTATCTACTTCCCAATGTTCGATACCGGGTACCTCATTGAGGAAATTCGTCACGCTGCGTACGCACATTCCGCAGTTGATATTAGTCTTGAATTGCTGCGTCATCTTACTTTTGAGTCTTTACGTGGCTTGTATAGACGCATTGTAATGCGCCTCTTATTCGTAATCACACTTTTATAGAAGAACTAATCAAAGAACAGATGCAAAGATATTTACGTTTAATGCTACTCTGTGGGATCGGGATGATGATTTTAGTCAACCTCTCGGCGCAAAACAAGCTTGTTCAGGGTACGGTGTTCGATGGTGATACGGATGAACCACTCTTGTTTGCGACTGTCGAGACAATTTCCGGAAGTGATCAGGTGATTGGTACTACTACCGATGATAATGGATTCTTTCGTCTAGAAGTCCCTCCAAAAGCAGTACTGTTAGTCAGTTATATTGGTTACAAGCCCGTTGAGATCAGGGTGCGGGATGTGGAGGAGGCAGTAGTGATTCGGATGGAAGCCGAAATATTGTATGCCGATTTGCCCATTGCGATGGTACGAGCTAAGCTTCATTATGATGATAACTACGGGCCAACGGTGAAGACGCTGGGTGAAGAGCGTTTGCTGACGGAAGATGCGATTAATATTTCTCGTGCCTTTGATGGCTTGCCTGGAGTACAAATTCAACAGGGTGCACTTAATACCCAACGCTTGAGCCTGCGCGGTATCGGCGCTCGGACGCCCTTTGCGACGGATCAGGTGCGCCTGTACTGGAATGATATCCCTCTTACTAACGGTGCTGGTGAGAGTGTATTGGAAGACATTGAAACGGGTTTCCTCCGTAAAGCATATGTGCAAACAGGTCCAGGCCCAGCGGCGCTTGGCGCTAATTTGGGAGGCAGTATTCAGCTGGTTAGTAAAGAGTGGGATGCTCCCAATTGGGGGCTCAGTGGAGGTTTGTCTGTGGGGGATTTTGGTCGGAACCGGGAATGGGTGAATTTGCACAATAAGAAGGGAAGGTGGCAACAAGATGTGAGTCTAGTACGCAGTGCGAGTGATGGCTACCGCGATAATAACGACTACGAACGCCTATCGGGAACAGTACTGGGGCGCTTTGGTGCCCCCACTTCCGAGACCTATTATTTGGTGCATTTACGCCAGTTGCAAGCAGAGATTCCAAGTTCGCTTAACATCAACGACTTTAACGAAAAGCCCGAAGCGGCGGCTTTTAATTGGGCTTCGGTGAACGGGCGCGAAGACCAGCTTACCTATTTAGCCGGCCTACAGCATTCTCAGCTCATTAGGAATACCGTCCAGGGGAGCATTAGTAATCGATCTTCGGTTTTTGTGGGCCGTCGTACCAATGATGAGGTTCGCCCTTTCAATATCCAGAATGAGGACAGCTATCAGTATGGTCTACGTACCACCTTCACTTTTGAGAAGACCGGGACTCTACGCCGGTCGTTGAAGGCTGGTGCTGAGCTGTTCGTCGAAAGTTATGACCAAACGACCTTCGAGGTGCTGGAAGGTGGAGCGCAAGGTGATGAATTAGGTACTTCCACAGAGACTCGTTTTTACTACTTTGCCTTTGCCAATTGGAGTGCGCAGTGGAGTAAACGCTGGCAAACGGTAGTGGAACTGAATATGCGGCAAACCCAGTTTAACTGGCAGACGGTTAATATTGATGAAGACTTCAATTTCTCCCCATTTCTGCTACCCGCAGTATCTGTTTATTATTCTAATCCTAATCAGCTTTGGCGTTGGCATGCACGCCTGAATCGCGGGATCTCCCAACCTGATCCGTCTAGCTCTATTGAAAATTCCTTCCTAAACGGTGGCCCCCTCAGTCCTGCTTTCGGCTGGAACCGGGAGACGGGCCTGACCGTACAGGTAGACAACTTTCGCTTTTTGGTCACCGGCTTTCAGATGGACTTAGAAGATGCCCTGGTACAACGCGGAGATCAATTTGGACGCATCCTGTTCATTAATGGCGGTTCCGCCCGGCATCAGGGGATTGAGGCGCAGTTGGGCTACGGTTGGCCATACAATAATGGTAGAGTGGTACTCGAATCCAGCTACACTTTTGCCAACTACCGCTTCCGGGATTTCGTAGATGATGGTGAGGATTTTTCGGGTAATGACATTCCGGGTAGCCCGAAGCACCGCTGGCGCAATCAGCTTAGCTGGGAACACCATTGGTTTCGTTCTGCTTTAACCGTAGATATGGCCGGCCAACAGTGGGTGGATGATGCCAATACCACTACGGCTGATGGTTATACGGTAGTGCACTTGCGGGTAGGAGCACAATTGATTAATATCCGCCGTGGTCTACGTGTCTACGCCGGTGTGAATAATATTTTTGATACGCTCTACGCTAGTATGGTGCAGGTCAATGCCGGTGGTTTTGGAGGTAATTTGCCTCGTTACTTTTATCCTGGACTTCCGCGTTATGTTTATTTTGGTGTGGATTATGGGTTGTAAATTAGAATTAGAATCGGGATTAGAATTAGAGGGAGGGGAGTGAAAGTGATAGTGGAAATGAAAGTAAAAGTGACAATGGGAGTGAAAATAGAAGTGAAAGTAGGATGTGGAAGATGATGGGGGCGTTTGCTCAATACGCAAAATCTCACCTATTTTGATTTTGATTGGAATTGCCATTGAAATTGAAAAGCTGGGCAATCAAAATAGCATTGGCAATAACAATCTCAATGGGTAAGCTGGTAACTGCTTTTTGATCTATTCATCACTAGGATTAAACCAGTGGCAGTTTGCGGAAAACTCAAGAATAGATCATAATTGAATCTTAATCCTAACCCTCATGTCCTCGTCCGACGTAGCTTGTTACGAAGTCAGATAATTCTCATTCTAATTAGTCATCATGGAAACCACCTGGATCAACCACCTAGCCGCCTATCAATCGGCGATGCAACATGTACCACAAGTCTTTCGGGGCTTAATGGACTTTATGCTCCGCTTCCGCATGCGGCTGCTTACGCATTATTCCAGTGGTTATGCGGTCAGCCATTTATCACCGGGTTATCTGGACTTTAGCTACTTTGCTTTTACGCCCGAAGTGGTACGCCAGCAAAAGCTCAAGGTAGCTATCGTGCTGAACCACCAAGAGCTGCGGTTTGAGATTTGGTTGTGTGGACAGAATAAGGGCGTTCAAAAAGAATTCTGGACGATTTTTAAAGAGAGCGATTGGGATAAAGCCAATATTGCGCCGACCCCACAGCGTTCGGTCTTGGAAGAAATTCTGGTGGCGGAGCCTGATTTCTCGAACGAAGATGAGCTTTTCAAGAGCTTAGAAACAGGAATCATGCATTTCAATGATATGCTCTTAGAGGCACTTGTCTAGGACACCTTCTATTGGATTCCGATGCGGGATTTAGTACTAACTCTTAAAATTTCAGCTGGTTTTTTACCGTATTTTTCTCGCACAAGTATGGTCTTGACTCCAAAAGAAAGATCGGTTGCTATGAAAGCTCAGCTTAAAGAATTTATCGTCAAACAATTTGGACGTGAACCGGAAGGACTTGATCAAGTCTTAAATGCCTTTCGGCCCGTTCATGCAAAGAAGAACGAGGTTTTAGTAGAAGTAGGCGAAACCTGTCGTTACTGTTACTTTATCGTGGAAGGTTGCCTGAAAGTAGCGGCCTACAATCTAAATGGCGATGAAAGCACCACGAGTCTAGCCTTCGAGGGGGAATGGCGAACTGCAATGCAAAGCTTCATCAACCAGCAACCTTCTAATGAACGTATAGTTGCCGTAGAGCCTACGAGTTTAATGGCCATTGATTGGCGAACTTTCCAGCAACTTTCCTCCGAGTCACCAGGTTTTAGCCAAGTGTACAAATCTCTTTTGGAAACTTCTTACACCCAATCCGTAGAGCGCGTACAGACGCTCATGGGTATGAATGCTTTGGATCGATTGAAATGGTTACTCTCCATTCACCCGCTGATCTTTACGCGTTTGTCCAATCGTTTGATTGCCTCTTATTTGGGCTTGTCAGAAGCTACACTCAGTCGGATGAAAACGAAGTTGTAAAGCTTTGATCTAGGTCAAACTTTTTTATTGTTAGCCCCCGCACCTTTGTGTCATCACCAAAAAATAATGTGATGACTACAATGAATACACTTGGTAAGTGGCTCTTCGTTTTACCCTTTGCTGCTTTCGGTTTTCTACATTTTGGGCCGCTAGAATTTAGTCTGCCCTACATTCCCTCCTTTCTGCCGTTTCCCGCGTTTTGGGTATACTTTACCGGATTTTGCTTAATGGCTTTTACCCTAAGCACTATTCTGAAAAACTGGGATGGATTAGCTGCGGTTTTACTGGGAGTAATGCTGCTTCTATTTGTTGTACTCATCCATGTACCCAAAGCTATGCAGGGAGATTTCTTACAAGTAATTGCCACTTTCCGAGATACGGCAATGGCCGGAGCAGCTTTTATCTACGCCACAACCATGGCGGCTGATCACCGAGGATTACCCCTCAAACCGGAAGTGACATGAGTGATTTAGTAACTACCGTAAAGGGGTTTACTGCTCTGGTGGCAGAATTCCGGTACGAACAAGCCCACGATGAATACTACGACGAGCAACTGGTCAAACATGAGAACGAGGACGCCCCTACGATTGGCTTAGCCCAACATCGCCAGGAGATGAAACAGTTTTTAGCGGATATCTCCAACGCGTCCGCTCGCCTGTTACAAGTGTTTGTTTCCGATGATATGTCGGTTTGTGAATGGCATTATCAATTTGATCACCAACACTGGGGGCATCGTGATTTCCGGGAAATATCGGTGCAGCGTTGGCGTGCTGGGAAAATTATTCACGAACGGCATCATTACAAAACAGCAACATGGTAGCTCTAATAGAACAGTCTTTATTTGAGGAGATCGGGGATGCTATTGTCGATAGTAAGCGAGGCAGTATGTTAGCCTTTGAATTTGTGCTAACTGATTTCTGAGGCTATTTTCTGCAGTTGATTACTACTCAAAAGGACATTAATACCTCGCTGAGTAGTAATCACCCCAATTGGAACTTTTGCACTTAACTGCTCGTTTGAATGGCCAAGATGTCCAGATCAAGAAAAAAGGTGGGTATAGTCAAGGACAAAGGCTGCGACAGTTCCTTTTACAATCGCAGATTTCGCCGTATCAACAAACAGCGCCTACAGTTTGGACAAGAGCTGCTACTCCTGTCCGAAGTGGTGAACGATTATGAAATTTGCGATTATAAGCTCCGCTTTATGCCACTTCCTGATGAGGTTACAAATGACCACAGGAAAGCTCACCGTCAGTGGTTAGATTATTACTGCAAATGAGTTTATAATTCGCAGAATTCTCCCATGTCCGTTAAGTTCTTACAAGGGTTACGCCAGTAGGTGCCACCATTCTCGAAGAGCTGTTCGGCTTCCTTAGGGCCCCAGGTTCCGGCCGGATAGCCAAAGAGCTTGCTTTCGTTATTGGTCCAGGCCTCCAGAATAGGATCAACAAAGTCCCAAGCAGCCTCTACGCTTTCACCGAGGGCGTAGAGCGTAGCATCGCCCCGCATACAATCCAGGATTAAGCGCTCGTAAGCATCAGGAACTTCAGCGTCGGTAAGGTCTGCGTAGTGGAAGTCCATATTGACATCCTTTACGTTGAAGCCCTGTCCAGGAATTTTCATGCCAAATTTCATCGCCAGGCCTTCGTGCGGCTGGATGCGTATGATGAGTTGATTGTATGGACTGCGGAAGCTCTGTTCACTGCTAAATAAGCGTTGCGGCGATGGCTTGAATGTGATTACCACTTCCGTAACCTTGGTTGGCAGTCGTTTACCCGTGCGCAAGTAGAAAGGAACGTCGGCCCAGCGCCAGTTGTCGATGAAGAACTTCATGGCAACATAAGTCTCTGTTCGAGAATCTACGGGTACACCTTCTTCTTCGCGGTAGCCCAAAGCGGGTTCTCCATCAATCTTGGATGAAGTGTACTGGCCTCGAATAACATAGTCTTCAATTTCTTCTGGTGCTATTGGACGTAGCGATTGGAAGAGCTTGAGTTTTTCGGCACGGATCGAATGGGCATCTGCACTTACCGGCGGTTCCATGGCAATGTGGGCCACAATCTGCAGCAAGTGGTTTTGGATCATGTCGCGTAAGGCGCCAGATTCATCATAATAACCACCCCGACCTTCCACACCAATCGGTTCGGCAGAGGTGATCTGCACGTGCTCGATGTAATTGCGGTTCCAGAGAGGTTCGAAAATGCCGTTGGCAAAGCGAGTAACCAATAAGTTCTGTACCGTCTCTTTACCCAAATAGTGATCGATCCGGTAGATTTGCTCTTCTGGGAAAAACTGGAGCAAGTGTTCGTTGAGCTCGTGGGCCGACTTACCGCTATAGCCAAAAGGTTTTTCGATCACGAGTCGGCGGAAGTGACCATTTGAAGTGTTCAAACCATGCGTGCTCAGGTAAGCAGGAATGGTTTGGTATAGTTTGGGTGGTGTCGAGAGGTAAAAGATGTAATTACCGGGTGTATTCTTCTCCTGGTCCAGTGCTTCGAGCCGATTCTTGACCTTTACATAGTCGGCCTCATCGGCGGTGTCGATGGGCTGATAGTGGAGGTAGGAAGCAAATTTCTTTTGATCTTCCTCAGAAACGCCCTCAGGCAGGAACGGGCTGTCAAAAACAACACGGCGGCGAAAATCTTCATCACTCAGCTTGGATCGGCTCACCCCAAGTAAGGCAAATTGCTCGGGGAGATAGCCTCCTTCGTACAGGTGATAGAAAGCAGGTATCAGCTTCCGGACAGTTAGGTCACCTGAAGCACCAAAAATGACGAAAATGTGTGGGCTCATTACAACAGATTGAGGAAGGATTGTTTAAGTTGGTTTCGTACTAAACCTCTTGGTCCTTTGAGTGGTTTTTCAAGTGTACACACAAAAGAGTGAGGGTTTATCCTTTTCTTTACCAAATGTAAGGGAATGTTACTGATCCTTACTTACATTCAACCCGGTCAGCTCTTAAAAAGTTGGACCGTCACTAAGAATAACATCCATGCAATACGATTTCGGAATGATTGGCCTGGGCACTATGGGCCGTAACTTTTTGTTGAACGTTGCTGATCGCGGATTCTCAGCCGCTGGTCTAGACCTCGATCCTGAAAAAGCAGCGTCCCTAAATGAAGAAGCGGGCCATAGAAAACTCAAAGCAACGACCGATCAGTCCGAGTTCCTGCAAATGCTAAAAACACCACGTACGATCATGTTGCTGGTCCCCGCCGGCAAAGTGGTGGATAAAGTGATAGAAGGACTTATTCCTCATTTGGCGCAAGGTGACTTGATTATTGATGGAGGTAATTCTCATTATGATGATACCAGCAGGCGTGCCGCGTCTTTGCAAGAACAGGGCTTCCGCTTTTTGGGCGTAGGTGTATCTGGTGGCGAAGAAGGTGCGCGCAAAGGCCCAAGTATCATGCCTGGAGGAGATTTCTCAGCCTGGGAGCAAGTACAACCCATCTTGGAGGCCGTTTCTGCTAAGGTAGATCGCGAACCTTGCGTAGCCTACATGGGTACTGGTGCCGCTGGTCACTACGTCAAGATGGTCCACAACGGCATTGAGTACGGTATGATGCAGTTATTGGCAGAGACTTACGATATGCTACGTCGAGTAGGCCGCTTCACGAATGCTGAAATCCACGAAACCTTCGACCGCTGGAATCAGGGGCCGTTGCAGTCTTTCTTAGTGGAAATTACAGCTACGATCTTTGCTCAAACGGATGATAAAATTGAAGGTAGCGACCTCATCGATGCGATCCTGGATAAAGCCAAACAAAAAGGCACCGGCAAGTGGACTTCACAGTCTGCTATGGACTTAGGTGTTCCCGTGCCCACTATTGATTCGGCGGTAACGATGCGTGGATTGTCATCACTCTGGAAGTTCCGCCAGGAAGCCGCAGAGAAATACGGTTCTTTCCCTATAGAAGGTATCGAAAACAAAGAAAGCTTTGCGGGGCAGTTAGAGCACGCACTACTGTTTAGCTTTATCCTTACCTACGCTCAGGGCCTACATCTGCTGGCTGTCGCCTCCAAAGAAATGGACTTGGATTTACGTCTGTCAGACACCGCCAAAATCTGGCGCGGTGGTTGTATCATCCGCGCTGAACTCTTGGAAGATATTCGCCAAGCTTGCGCCGCTGATCCTGATCTGGAAAACCTACTATCCTCTTCGGTCTTCCGCGGCCGACTCAAGACGCTCCTTTCTTCCGTACGGGCAGTGGTGGAAACAGCTACTAAGAATGGTATTCCGTTATTGGCCCTCAGTAGTGCTTTGCACTATTTTGAAGCGCTGCGTGCTGCACGTTTGCCACTCAATCTCGTTCAAGCGCAACGCGACTTCTTTGGGGCGCACACCTATGAGCGCTTAGATGCGGAAGGGACGTTCCATACGGACTGGGGAGAATAGGAAGCGAAAAATAAGAGGTTAGAAATTGGGAATTCGAAATAGAGGACGTGTAGTTCGTCAGAATAGTGGATGGTGAGTTCGGTTAGATAGCTTTCTAAGCTCGAACTTCATTATTTCTGTTTTGGGGCACGCCCGCTGCGGCGGGACCCACCCAGTCACCTGGTCCAGCACCTACCCAGTTTCATTCTTAGAAACAGATAGGGGATCACACCCTTAGTGAAGACAAGTGCTCACTAAGGCCAGCAACATCCTTTTGCGAATTTAGAAAAGCAGGGAAAAGTACCATCGATTTATGCCACTCTGGAGCGCGCTATATGCAAATGGAGCGGCGGGAATATTGAGCCTAAGAATTAAGCTTTTCTGTATAAATTCAAAGCGAAGATAGGAATAAATAAAATTAAAAACAAATAAAGTCAATTAAATTAAATGTGAGTTGATTTGTTTGGTTGAGCTTGTCCATTTAAGTAACCTGCTCCAATCTCCTATTCATCACCATAAACCAAAGCGGTGGCACCATTGCCATCAATATAGAAGCAGGGTAGCCTGCCGGCAGTACCGGAGCTTCCTCGTGGTGGTCCAAAATTTGGTATTTCTTACTGGCTATAAAATGATGATCAGAATGGCGGGTCAACTCGTAGAGCATGATGCGACCTAGATGATAGTTGGCGTTCCACGAGTGGTGTGGTTGCACCCGCTCGTAGCGGCCGTTCTCTAGCTTTTTCCGGCGTAGGCCGTAGTGTTCAACATAATTGATGGATTCTAGCAGTAATACGCCCACGAAGCCCGCCACCAAAACAGCTACTGCACTTTGCCAATCCGGGCAAAGGATGAATACCACTGCTATATACAGCAAGGTCTGAATACTAAAGCGAATCATCTCATTGTGGAAACTCCAAAAAGGTAGCTTTTGGCGCTTTAATGACTCCGCCTCCAGCGCCCAGGCACTTTTGTAAGACCCCCACAAGGAGCGGAACCAAAAGGTATAGAGGAGCTCACCTTTTCGTGCACTAGCCGGGTCTAATGGCGTCGCTACGTTTTTATGGTGACCACGATTGTGCTCAATGAAAAAGTGTTGGTACAGTTCGGGTAGCAGCAGCAGTTTTGAAATGCGCTGATCCCATTTATTACTGCGGTGGCCCAGCTCATGTCCCACATTGATGCCGCAGGTACCCAGTACAATGCCCACTGAAAGGATTTGTCCAGTAAATTCACTGCTGCTGTACGTCTCAGTATTTAGCTTGTAGATAAATAAGCCAATGATGCCATAGACGATGGGCAGGTTGAGGTACAATAGCCAGTCAAATATCTTGGTGCTGAGACGATCTTCTCGCTCCGGTTGTTCCAGATTGGAAGTATCCTGTGGCATAAACTGATCGGCAAAAGGAATAAGACCAAAGGCAAAAATTACCGTGGCCCAGGAGAGCGGTCCACCGGAGAGTAATCCCCAAATGCAAAAAGCTGGAATCAGGTAGGCCGTGAGGTACTTAGCACTTTTCATCTCTAGACAAGCTTAATAAATCAAAAAGAAGTGCATTAAGATACGAGAAAGAGCGGAGAAGAGCTGGGATAATCAAAATAGCAATTTCAATAACAACTAAAATACTGGCCCCACTTAACTACCTAGTCGGACCATTGTTATTGAAATTGCCATTGTTAGCTTATTGCACTCGAGCTAAGCCCTCTTGCGCTTGCTCATAGTTAGGTGCTAGGCGTAGCGTATGCTGGTAATCGGTCTTGGCTTGTTCGGCATTGCCCATTACCTCGGAAGCATAGCCCCGGTAATAGTAAGCAGCGGCGTAAAGGGGAGCGTTCTCTATGGCCATTGAAAAGTGCTGATACGCCTGGGCGGCAGAATCCAGTTCTAGATAAACGAGCCCTGTGTTGTAAGCACTCTTTTCGTCCATTGGGTTGCGTATGACCGCTTGCCGGTAGACCTGTAGGGCTTCTTCGGGCTTGTTCTGGTCCCATAGGTACTCTGCCTTGGCTTGTAGCGCAATGGTGCTATTACTGTCCACTTCAATGGCATTGTCAAAGAAGGTTTCTGCCAAACTACCATTTATGCTAGCGTGTAGTTGCCCAAGTTTAATCCAGGTGTCCAGCATTTCTGGATCAATTTCCGAGCTTTCCTGATAGGCATTAATCGCTCTATTGACATCGCCCAGCTCTTCAAAGTTCTTACCCATGAAAAAGTAAGCCAGGGCATTTTGTGGATCAATCCGCAAGACCTTATCAATACTGGTCAACGAAGCTTGATTCATTTTCAGAAATAACTGAATCTCACTTAGCTTTAACAAAGAAGGAATATCGTCTGGTACGAGTGCTACGGCCCGCTCCATAGTCTGCAACGCCAGGCGAGAACGGAAGTAATCCAGGTAGATATCAGTCAAGAGATGATGATAATCCAGGTTGATCGAGTCGATGGATAGCGCTACCGTCATATCAGCAATAGCTTGGTCGTAGCTGTTTTTGTCGTAAAAGATTTCCGCCCGGAGGGCATAGAGATCCGCATTTTCCGGATCGCCGGCTATCCGCTGACTCACCTGATCAATTTCTGGATCACCAGTAGGGGCAATTTCTTGGGTCTCCTGCTGTGGTTGATCGGATCCGCAGGCTGTTACAAAAAGGATAGACAAGACGCTTAGTGCGCAAACAAAATTCAAAACTGTACGCTTCATTTCGCAAATTTAGTGCTAATACTGTAGTTTGCTACTGCTAATCCTGTTTAGCTGCCAACAATTGTGTGAAGCAAGTCTTTTTTTGCGTGGATGACCAGAATTTTACTTCACAATTGACACTTTTGGTAGAAAAAACCGAAAACAGAGCGATATGAGACCATACCCATTTTTCATTTGCTTAGGCCTTGCACTAGCTATTATAGCCTGTCAGGCTAGTCCTACCAATGAACCAGAAGAGTTAGCGGAAGAGGCTACAGCCCAAACCAGTGCAGCGCCTACTACGTCCCCGTTGGATAGCGTAAATCGTACACCAGAACGAGCACCAAGTGACAATCACATCAACTTACCTGCCAACTTGAAAATGGTAGCCAAGGCTCAAGGCGATCTTAACAAGGACGGATTGAACGAACAGGTCTTTGTGGTAGAACCCCAAACTACCGATCAGGAAACCGGAGCAGCACCCGCTAGGCGTTTACAAATCTACCACCAAGTGGCAGAAAATGCTTGGTTGCTATGGCAGGATATTCCGGGTGGCGTACTACCTGCAGATGCCGGAGGAATACTAGGCGACCCCTTTCAAGAAGTAAAAGTCGAACGCGGAGCGCTAGTCATCGATCATTTTGGCGGAAGCCGAATTCGCTGGCATTATACCCACCGTTTTCGTTGGCAAAACGAACAGTGGCAACTCATCGGTGCCACAATTGTCTACGGTGCCCCTTGCGATTACTGGCATACCTACGATTACAATCTATCAACCGATAAGGTAGTAGGGAAGTGGGAAACCGAAAATTGCGACACCGAAGAAACTACGGAAGAATCCTTCACCTTTCGCCACCGTATTCAGCCTTTACCTAATCTGGTAGGTTTTGTTCCTGGTGAAACGGAAGTCCGCGTGCCAGACAGTGATGAGACGGTGTATTTTTAAACTGGGAAGGTTGGATGATATGCAGATGTGAAAACCTCTTGCTGCAGAGACGCATTGCAATGCGTCTATACAGCAATCAGAAGCCAGAAGTTAGAACCACTTCATATTTCCCTGCTACGCCATCCGCACAATCTTCGGATAGAACTCCCCTAGCACATCCACCAAGTCCGTTTGGTTGGCCATCACGGTATGGATGTCTTTGTAGGCCATGGGCGCTTCGTCCAATCCGCCGCCGATCAGGGTAACCCCTTGCTGTTCTAGGTACTTCTTTACACCACTGGCGGTCAGGCTGTTCTTAGCTACCGTACGCGACATTTGCCGCCCAGCACCGTGCGAAGCTGATTGTAGCGACTGGAAGTTGCCTTTCCCTCGAACGATGAAGCCAGGGGCCGTCATAGATCCAGGAATAATCCCCAGCACACCTTTACCCGCAGGAGTTGCGCCCTTACGGTGTACAATTACCTCACGGCCATCCGCCAACTGCTCTTTCCACGCAAAGTTGTGGTGGTTTTCCACGCGTGCCAGTGGCTGTTCGCCCAGAGCTTTAGCCATACGGCGGTGAATATGGTCATGACAAGCCGAAGCATAGTCCCCCGCCAGGTTCATGGCCATCCAATATTCGTGCCCCTCTTCGCTGTCCAGCGTCAACCAGGCCAGGTGCTTAGCTTCCTTCGGTAGGCGGCACTTTTGTATGGCTAAATTGGTATAGTGTCGGGCGATGTTCGCACCCATTCCACGTGAACCTGAGTGCGACAAAACTGCCAGGTATTCACCCTTAGGTACCCCCAAGTCATTTTGGGCGTCCGTCAGTTTGGCAATGCCAAATTCTACGAAGTGATTCCCTCCTCCAGAGGAGCCTATTTGCTTATACGCCTTGTCTCGGTTGTCGCGAGCTACCTTGATATACTTGAACTCATCCCGGCTAAAGATGGGATCATCCATAGGGTGTTCAAAGGTTTCTAGCCCAAACTTAGAGTTGGCCCCAAGTAGCTTCTTGAACTTTTCGCGCTGGGTCGTTAGGTCATCAGTTGGAAGATCGTACAGGCTCAAGCACATACGACAGCCAATATCCACACCTACACCATAGGGGATAACACTGTTTTCGGTAGCCAATACTCCGCCGATAGGAAGGCCGTAACCGTGATGAGCATCTGGCATTAGTGCACCCTGTACGGTTACCGGTAGGCGCATAGCGGTGTACATCTGATCCTTGGCTCCCATCTCAATATTTTCCTCACCGAAAATGGGAAACTCCATAGCGTTCTTGGCCAATTCGTAGCGGCCACCTTCGTCCTTTATCTCTTGCTCACCAATGAGTTCAAGGGCCACGCGCTGCCAGCCTTCTACTTCTACAAATTCTTCAGGGCGTTCCAATACTTGAGTCAACATTGCCAACACCCATTCCTGTGGCTTACGCCGGAAATGCTCGTAGGCTACATTGATCGCCAGACCAATGACCTTTCCTTCTTGATACCCAATTTGCTTTAACTGCTTACCGCGTAGCTTTAACTTAGCCATGATGAAATAACTTGTTCGCTTAAGATACAGGGATTGTGGTGAACAAGTTCCCAAACTTCTTCCTTTAGCTCATGAATATCCACTTTCAATGAGCAAGACACCACTAGGTATTGGAATTGACGGCTGTCGGGCAGGCTGGCTCGTAGTGTTGTTTGATGGGAAAGAAGCACAGATGCATCTGCTACCGCATTTGGAGGCCATTGAGCAATTGCAACTTCCATCTCTACCCATCTGGATCGATATGCCCATTGGTTTTATTACAGATGGCCCCGAGGGACGATTATGCGATAAAGCTGCACGCCAGTTCTTGCGGCCACATCGGACTTCCAGCGTTTTTACGCCACCCTGTCGCGCTGCGGTTTACGCTAGCAAAGAGGAGGCAAGTACCGTCAATTTTACCCACACGGGAAAGAAGCTATCGCAACAATCCATCAACATCATTCCCAAGATGCGAGAGCTTGATACTTACTTACAAGAATTAGATCGGGCATCAGTCCATACTTGGTTCGAAGCCCATCCGGAAGTCGTCTTTGCTGCCCTAAACCAGGAGCAGGCCTTGGAGCATAAAAAGAAAACCGCAGTAGGGGAGGAGCAACGCCTGAATTTGCTCAAACCCTTTTATCCCACCGTACAAGATTGGACGAAGACCGCCCGCCAACAACACTTACGCAAAGACGTACTACCCGATGATATTGTAGATGCCTTAGGCCTTGCCGTAGCCAGCTTTTTGGCTCAAACCGGCAAAGCTTGTTTCACCACTTTGCCGCCCTCTCCTCCAGTTGATGAGTGCGACTTCCCCATGCAAATTGTCTACGCTGACTTGCTTTAACCCTAAAAGGTCAGCGCTACCGCCCTGTTGCAGCATGTAATTTAGACTCATTCTCCTTACCGCGATCCCGATTTTTCGTGCCCCCGCGAACTCGCGAGCATCAACTGCGACCGCCAGAGAGCCACCACCATGAGCGATAGCGAACTTTTCCCACGACCGCCAGGGAGCTACCACCATGAGCCGAAGGCGAACTCTCCCCAAATATCCGTTTCTTAGTCCTGCATTAAGCCATCCACTCATGTCTAGTCGTTTCCGTTCCGTACTCTTTTGGTCTATTCTTGCTGCGGCCTTCATTGGTCCGGGTACAGTTACCACGGCTGCGCGGGCGGGTAGTGCGTATGGACTGGGGCTACTTTGGGCTTTGCTATTCTCCATTCTCGCCACGGTAGTCCTGCAAGAGGCCGCGGCTCGCATTACATTAGGGGCGGGACAACCCCTGGGAGAAATCATTGGTCGGCGTGGGCAATCCTGGAACCTCATTTTGTTCGGGGTCATTGCGCTGGGGTGTGGAGCTTACCAGGCCGGTAATTTTTTGGGAGCATTGGCCGGCCTTCAGTTGCTGGGCGATATCAGCAAATGGTGGTTATTGCTTTTGGGAGGGGTTGGCGCCTTGATGCTTTGGAGTGGAAATACCACGGTCATTACGCGTAGCCTCGCCTTTATTGTGGCCTTGATGGGTATTGTCTTCTGCTGGGTGGCCTTCAGTGCTGACAACGAATGGATCGCCTGGCTAAATGGCTTAGTACCTAGCGTAGAAGAGGATGCGACTGGGCTGGTGATCGGTTTAATTGGAACTACTATTGTGCCTTACAATCTCTTTTTGGCCTCTGGTTTAAGTCAAGGACAGGACTTGAAGGAGATGCGGTTTGGCCTTATTCTTGCCATCTTGATTGGTGGCTTGATTACTCTAGCCATTCTTCTTACTGGAGGAATGGTCAGTGGTGAATTTAGCTTCGCTAGCCTGGCCGAGGTACTGGATGACCGCTTGCAAGGCCGAGGTAGACTGTTACTAGGTGTCGGCCTGTTCACTGCGGGACTCAGCAGCGCTGTTACTGCACCCTTGGCAGCGGCAGTTACTGGTAAGAGTCTGTTGGGGAACGGAAAAGCCAGTTGGAATTATGATGGTATCAACTTTCGCCTCACTTGGGGGCTGATTCTTCTGGCGGGTTTAGCATTCGCCCTGACTGATGTGAAGCCAGAACCCGCGATTATCGCTGCTCAAGCCCTGAACGGACTCATCCTTCCGCTGGTTGCGATTTCCCTCATCCAAGCGGTCAATGATTCAACGATACTTAATCCTACCTACCGGAATCCGAGCTGGCTCAACTGGTTAAGCTTGCTGATTGTAGCAGTCACCGTTTTTCTGGGACTTAACAATATTTGGGCAGCGGCTGGTGAGGTAAATTTAGCCCTGCGTGATATCGCGCTAGCCACCAAGTTGACGATTAATACTGCTCTAAGTGGACTATTAACGCTGTGGTTATTTCTAAAGTTACCAAGAACATAAAGCTCATAGTGGCATAATATAAAACAGAGCGCCAGTACACCTAATGGCAACTAACACTCTGTTTTCAGGATCAGCTATAATAATTTTTGCAGTAAAGGGGCATTGCAATGCGTCTCTCCAGCAAGAGGTGTGATCTCGACTATTTTGCTAAAGGACTGTCTTTTACTGCTTGATCACACTAGCGCGCGAAGCAGCTTCTCCGTTACTTACTTCCACGGTATACATTCCGCTAGGGAAGTTGCTTAGATCAAACTGTTCCAGATTGGTGCCAATACCTAGGTTAATCGTCCGCTGGACCAATGCTTGACCACTGGCGTTATAAATGCGTACGTTGGCATCGCTGGCTACCTCTAGGTCCAGTTGTAAGTTCAGCTGATCCACAACAGGGTTGGGGAAGGCGCGTAGGCTCGTAGCTAGCTCCGGAAGATCGCGTGTGCTGGTAGACAGATCTGCCAAAACAATAGGATCATCTAAGGCATCAGCCCCGTCACCAAGAGAGCCTTGAGCATTGTTAGCTGCTATACCCGCGGCGTAGAAGCTGATTTCTCCCTGACTAGCTTCGGGAGCGGTCCATTCCACTTCCCACACACTCTCATCGCTACGCTCGGAATGCTCAATATAATCTCGGCCACCAAGTGGTGTGACTTGTGTTCCGGCAATTGGTGTCCAACTACCCGCTTGGTCATTATCACCGCCAGATAGGGCAACCGCTTGGAAACCATAAACCTGTGCTTCCATGTCTGCGTCAATGGTCACGCGCATCGTGTATGTTTCACCAGGCATGTAACCACTAACTTCATTGCCGTCTTGCAACAGCTGAACGCTGATTGTTGGGTTAAACGCTCCCTGGGCGTGGCAGTTGCCACAAAAACCGTTGGCAAGAGGTCCGCCAGTACGGTCTTGACCTTGCACGGCACCTGGACCGCTGCTGCTGCCTAAAAAAACAACTGCTGCACCTAAGAGCAGCGATAGCATGTAAATAGCTCGCATAATTGTGAATTGATATGTGGTATTATTAAAGATTGTTCGTCAACATTGATAGCGCGTTTCAACACAGTGGTTGGTCTAACAGCCCAAAAAATACGTTGCTACCAACTAGTGTAGCGACGCATTCCCGACAATTGCTGAGATGGTCATAGCAATGTCATCACAACTTAGAGACGGTGATTGCGGTGAAATGTTTAAAGGCGAGGTGGATTATTTTGTCGGCCGGTCAAAGCTATACTTAGGTGTGTAGCCAACAGACCCCTCGAAAAAATCGTAGAAATACTCAAAGTCAGCCTCTTTATTATCTGTAGGCATATAGGGTTTGTCGAAGCGTACTTCGCCCTTACCCCAGTCAAAGGTGCAACACACGACTGGTACTCCTGCCTCCTTGGCGATGTAATAAAAACCCGACTTTAGCTCGTCTACTTTGGAGCGCGTTCCTTCTGGTGCTAATGTCAAGCGAAAGTGGTCACGTTTTTTGAAAATGTCAGCAACGGCCTGCACGAAGTTATTTCGTTGTGAACGATCAACGGGAACACCCCCCAGCTTTTTCATAAGACCACCTATAGGCCAGCGAAAAAGGGAGTCTTTGCCCACAAAATGAATTCGCTCATTGAGTAGTGGTCTCACACATAAACCAATGGGAAAATCCCAATTAGAGGTATGTGGCACTACTGCTATTACACATTTATCAGGTAGTGGGTAAGGATAGATAATTTCCATCCCTATCATACGCATGTAGATGCCTGCCAACCACTTAGAGAAGTTCAATTTTATGCTGCATTGGTCTTGTGCTAATGTACAGCTTTATGGAAAAAAATCGTTCATGTCCCAGAGTTTTACAATTTTTGCACATTGAAGTCGAAGAAGTTTGGTTTTCCGAACCATCTGCGCCTCAAGTGTGTACTCGCTCGAATTGAGGGTGGCTAAAGCTATTCCAATTCGGAAGCGGTATGGAATTGACCGTCAAAAGCCAACCCTAGCCATTGCGTTTTCTTCTACACATCCTCCTTCTTTTTTGCTGCAGTGTGGTGCTTTCTGCCCAGGATCAGTCCAGTGATTCCCTACAGGTCTATTTTGAGTTACCAGGCGGGTTTTACCAGGGGCAGCAACAAGTGCGACTAATGGCGCCCGGGGCAGATGTTATTTATTATAGCTTGGATGGTTCTTTGCCCGGCCCTAAGAGCCAACGTTACCATGGCCCTATTTACTTAGACGAAACGGCAGTGGTGCGAGCAGTTGCCCATGCATATGGAGAAAAAGGTCGCTATTACGGCGAGACTTATTTTATCGATGAACCAGACACGGACTTTCCTGTCGTATCCATTGGTATACACCCTTCCTTACTATTCAATCCAGAACGCGGAATCTTTGTTCAGGGCGGTTCGGCCGTTGATTCAATTTGGTACAAACCGGGAGCTAATTTCTGGACCCGCCAGGAATACGCGGTACACCTTGAGTTTTTTGATGCAGCGGGTAATGCGGTCTATAATAACCGCAGTGGCTTGCGCCTTTTTGGTGGCATGAGTCGTTTGTTTCCACAAAAATCCTTGGCCCTAGTTGCGCGGAAGCGCTATGGTCAAAGTCGTTTTCGCTATCCGTTTTTCGGAGAAGAAAAGCCCAAAAGTTTTAAGTTTCTGGTGTTACGGAATAGCGGTAGTGATTTTGGCAAAAGCCATTTTCGCGATGCCTTCATGACTACCCTGGTCCAGGATTGGGATTTGGAGTCGCAAGCTTCTCAGCCCTCACACGTGTACATCAATGGTACCTATTGGGGCATTTATAATATTCGGGAGAAAGTCAATCGTTATTTCGTCGAAAGCGAGGCCGACGATGTGGATCGCGACAGTATCGATCTACTCGAGCATTATCTCGTGCGCAAGCGTGGGTCTCGTCGGCATTATCAAGAAATGTTGGATTTTCTCGAGCGTTACGATTTAGATATTGAAGATAATTTTGCCTATTTGGAGAGCTTAATGGAGGTTGATAATTTCCTGCAGTACCAAATTGCCCAAATCTATTTCGATAATCGAGATGCGGGTGGAAACATCAAATACTGGCGCCCTGCAACCGAGGAAGGCCGCTGGCGCTGGATTCTTTATGATACCGATTGGGGCTATGGCTTACACGACGCTACTGCCTATCGCCACAACAGCATTACCTTCCAT
Source organism: Bacteroidota bacterium (assembly GCA_038528965.1). Classification (GTDB taxonomy): domain Bacteria; phylum Bacteroidota; class Bacteroidia; order Chitinophagales; family Saprospiraceae; genus Lewinella. The sequence goes on from JBCBEC010000040.1 coordinate 54,892, forward strand.
ACCAACCCCAATGGCCCGCACTGGCCCAATCCACCCTGGAGTACTTACCTTTTGCGGAAGCTCTTTAAAAACGATAAGTTTCGTTTACGCTTTATCAATCGCTTTGCCGACCACCTGAATACTTCCCTCAGTGCGGAGCGCGCCGTAGCGGTGCTTGATTCCTTTTATTTCCTGTATCGCCAGGAAATCCCCCGCCACCAAATACGTTGGCGCTTATCGATGCGAAACTGGGAAGAACAGGTGAATATCATGCGGGAGTTTGCACGCAAGCGCCCGGCCTACGTGTACGATGAACTCATGGATGTCTTTCACGTGGGAGACTTGCGAGAAGTAAACTTATCCGCTGATGAGGGTGGTCATGTTTTGGTTAATGATTATCTGGAAACTAATGATCTGAGGGGGAATTATTTTGCCAACGCACCGATCCAGCTGCGGGCCGTGCCCGCCTACGGCTACCGCTTTGTAGGTTGGGATGATGGCTATGCCGAACGAGAACGAGAAGTAGACTTAGAGCGAGATCGTCTTTATCGCTTTCGCGCCCGCTTTGAGCCATATGAGCACCCACTGCAAGACTTGGTTATGATTAACGAGGTTTGCCCCAAAAGCAAGCGAACCGACGACTGGCTAGAGCTCTACAATTATTCAGAAGAAACCGTTAATCTAGAGGGTTGGATCCTTACCGACCAACGCAACGAGTTTAGGTTCCCGCCCGTAGAGCTGCTGCCCAATGACTATTTGGTCATCTGTAAGGATGCCGAAAAATTCAGAACTTCTTTCGCTGAGGCTTATAATGTTATTGGTGGCTTAGGCTTTGGTTTAAATAAACGCCGTGAAATACTGGGTTTGTACTCCCCAGATGGCGCAGTAGTGGATAGCTTTTCTTACGAGTTGCCACCCCTCGATACGGCTTTTACCCTCAATCTCTTACTCCCCAAGCTTGATAATGCCGATAATGAAAACTGGGAATTGCGGGAAGGTCTGGGTACTCCCAATAGCGCTAATCCTTACCTGTTGGAATCAAACGTGCGCGTAGCTCAATCCCAATGGTTACAGATTGGTTTGGCCGCTGGCGTGTTTTTGCTCTGTTTGGTGTTGCTCTACTTTCGTAACCGCACGACCGTACCAGAGGAGCCGATGCAAAAGTAACTGTGATGCACATTGAAGTAACGCATTGCAATGCGTCTTTTCGGCAGGAAATGTCTTCTCAATCTCTTTACAGAAGGACTAATTCAACTACCTCAACTAACTATATCAACCCTTCCCGAATCAAATCGTGCAAATGCACAAAACCCAAATACGTCCCATCTTTATCCACTACAATCAATTGGGAAATACTGAAGTTGCGCATCTGTTCTAAGGCTTTCACGGCTAGCTCAGAATCGAGAATGGTACGGGGCTCGGGGTGCATGACGTCCTTGGCGCGCAATTGACTAATGTCCATTCCCTTTTCCAACATTCGACGTAGGTCGCCATCAGTGATGATCCCTTTGAGTTCTTGCTGGGTGTTAACGACTGCAGTTGCGCCCAGGCATTTGGCAGTGATCTCAAGAATACTATCGTGCAAACTGGTTTCGCCGTATACTTTGGGTTTCTCGTTTTGCGGGTAGAGGTCGTGGACCCGGAGGTATAGCTGCTTACCTAGCGCTCCGCCGGGATGGTATTGCGCAAAATCTTGCGATGAAAAGCCCCGCAACGCCAGAAGGGCGGTAGCCAAGGCATCACCAAGCGCCATTTGAGCGGTGGTGCTAGCAGTAGGCGCAAGGTTGTTGGGGTCAGCTTCTTGATCAATAGGCGTGTGTAAGAGGAAGTCGGATTGGCGCGCCAGGAAAGAATCGGCTTTGCTGGTCATGCCAATGAGCTGATTGCCCAGATTTTTGACTAAGGGTGCGAGTACCTTGATTTCCGAAGTTTCCCCAGATTTTGATAGGCAAAGGACCAGGTCGCTGGTGCGCACCATGCCCAGATCACCGTGAATGGCGTCGGCAGCGTGCATGAAGAGTGCAGGAGTACCGGTGGAATTGAGCGTGGCAACAATCTTTTGTGCCACAATGGCACTCTTGCCTACTCCGGTCACTACCAGCCGGCCTTCCGATTCGTAAATGGCTTCTACACAGCTGATGAAGGCTTCGTTGACAGAGGCTTGCAGACCCTCTAAAGTGCGGGTTTCAATCGCAAGGGTGCGGGCCGCAGTCGTCTGGATTATTTGTCGGGCGTTCACGTATGGCGGAAAATTGTAAAGGTATTGTTAGGAAAATTCATTGGCTAGGTCATCCTTAGATAAAAATGCAGGGCCAAGCAAAAAAAGGAATACCCTCCTCCGAAGTCTTGCAAATTTTTCTTAGATTTAAACAGCCAAAAAGCGCCTAAGCCTGACAATATTTGGTTTAATCTCAGAATATCCAATAAAGCATTGGCTAAGGCCACTCACCTCGAAACCGCTTTTATACCGGCAGAGGATTCTCCTGCCTTCCTGGCCACAAAATTAGCCAAATTCTGGAGGAAAAGATCGATTGACATGACAGTTACAAAGTATTCCCTTCACGACGCCCTACAAGAATATTTTGGTTTTGATAAGTTTAAAGGGAATCAAGAAGCCATAATTAATAGTGTCCTAGTCGGAAAGGATACTTTCGTCATAATGCCCACTGGTGGTGGGAAATCCTTGTGTTATCAGTTACCCGCTTTAATGCTGGAAGGCACAGCGCTGGTTATATCTCCGCTGATTGCCTTGATGAAAAATCAGGTAGACTCCATTCGAGGCTACAGCCAACGCGATGAGGTGGCTCACTTCTTAAACTCCTCGTTGACCAAGGCGCAAATGAAGCAAGTAAAACAGGACATTAGCAATGGGAAAACCAAGCTACTGTTTATTGCGCCTGAGACACTCACCAAAGAAGAAAATATCCAATTTTTCCAGACGGTCAATGTCTCTTTTGTGGCGGTTGATGAAGCGCACTGTATCTCAGAATGGGGGCACGATTTCCGCCCGGAATACCGCCGCATTCGCGTAATGCTGGATTCTATTGGTAAAAATATTCCCGTAGTGGCCCTGACGGCAACAGCTACTCCGAAGGTGCAATCTGACATTGTGAAGAACCTCAACATGTCGGATCACAATACCTTCATTTCTTCTTTTAATCGTGATAACCTGTATTACGAGGTACGCCCCAAAGGCAAGAAGGAACAAACCGTAAAAGATATTATCCAGGTTGTTAAGAGCATGGATGGTCAGTCGGGTATTGTCTATGTACAAAGCCGTAAATCCGCGGAGGAAATTGCGGAGGCACTACGCGTTAATGATGTACGTGCTGCACCCTACCACGCCGGACTAGATGCTAAAACTCGTAGCAATACCCAGGATGCTTTCTTAATGGAAGATTGCGATGTCATTGTAGCTACGATCGCTTTCGGTATGGGAATCGATAAGCCAGATGTGCGTTTTGTGATCCACTACGATATTCCGAAGAGTATCGAAAACTATTACCAGGAAACGGGCCGCGCCGGTCGTGATGGTCTAGATGGTCGTTGTGTGGCATTTTACAGCTACAAGGATATCCTTAAACTGGAAAAATTCTTACGTGATAAGCCAGTGGCCGAACGTGAAATGGGGGCACAGTTGATGCAGGAAGTGATGGCTTACTCGGAAACTACTGCTTGCCGCCGTCGCTTTTTGTTGCACTATTTCGGCGAAGAGTTTGACCAGGAGGACTGCAATAAGATGTGCGATAATTGCCGGCACCCGAAAGAACAGGTGGAGGTAACCAAAGAAATGGTGATCGCTTTGAAGGCAATCCTAGAATTAGATGAAAACTACGGTATCAAAATTTTGATTGACTTTGTACGAGGAAAGGGTACTAAAGAGATCAAAGATTTCCGTTTTGATAAGCGCGAGGGCTATGGCGCTGGCAAGGAGCAAGATGATACATTCTGGAGTAGTGTTTTCCGCCAGGCCTTGCTTAATAATCTGATTTATAAGGATGTCGAGACTTATGGTTTGCTAAAGATGTTGCCTGCCGGTCGGACATTTATCGAAAAGCCCTACACCTTCAACATTCCAATTGACCATAACTACGAGGCGGAGATGGCTTCGGCCCGTATGGAGAGCACTGGTAAGACAGCAGTATTGGACAACCAACTGCTGAAAATGCTGAAAGATCTCCGTCGGAAAGAGGCCAAGCGCAAAGACGTGCCACCTTTCGTGATCTTCCAGGATCCAAGTCTGGAAGATATGGCTACCCAGTATCCGATCACTTTCGAGGAAATGGCCAATGTTTCCGGGGTGAGTGTAGGAAAAGCCCGCCGTTATGGTCAGCCTTTCATGGAGCTTATTGAGGCTTATGTCGAGTCTAATGACATCATCCGCCCTACGGAGTTTGTTGTCAAGCAAGTAGCGAATAAATCGCGTATGAAGGTGAGTATTATTCAGGGGATTGATCGCAAATTGCCACTGGAGGATTTGGCGAGCTCGAACGGCTTATCAATGGAAGATTTGATGGAGGAGTTAGACGCCATCGTGACTTCTGGTACCAAGGTCAATATCGATTATTACCTTGATGAAAATATGGACGAGTACGCCCGCGAGGATATCATGGATTATTTTATGCAGGCCGAAACGGACAGTATTGATGAGGCCTACGCCGAACTTAAGGAAGATGATATCACGGTAGAGGAGATTAGCTTAATGAGGATCAAGTTCTTATCTGATATGGCTAACTAGCATGGAAATCATCATTATCAACGGACCCAACTTAAACCTGCTGGGAAAACGGGAGCCAGAGATTTACGGGGAAGACTCCTTTGAGGATTTCTTACTTCATCTGAGGGGTCTCTTTCCCGAGGTGCACCTTCACTATTTCCAATCCAACTCGGAAGGAGCACTCATCGATAAAATTCACGAGCTCGGTTTCAGTTATGACGGCATTATCCTCAATGCGGGGGCCTACACGCATACCTCCATTGCGTTAGCTGATGCGATAGCCAGCGTTGAAACACCGGTTATTGAGGTACACATTTCTAACGTCTATGCCCGGGAAGCATATCGACACCATTCCTACTTATCTGCGAACTGTGAGGGCGTAATTGTTGGATTCGGATTACGCGGCTATGAATTGGCCGTGCAGTATTTCCTCTAGTCAAGAGGGAGTGGAGTGGGCAAAAAAATGAAGGGAAATCTCAATAGAGACACCCTTCACGATGAAATCACCCGACTGTTGTATCCAAAACAGTTAGTCCAAAATTAACATTTTCTTCACAATTTGGGCAAAGGCCATTTGATTTTTTGTGTTTTTCAACGGACGGGGGGATGTTTTGCCCGTTTTTCTACCGAAAAATGACTTAAGGTGTCATTTATCAGTCAATTGCCCAATTGCTGTCAACTACTATTTTGTCCAATAGTTTAGACGGGTAGAACGGCTAAAGTCACATCATTGATTTTTTCATATTCGTGACAATTGTCACAAAGTACTTTGTCAGAGAACGTTTAACTTTGACAATTGTATAGCCAATAGAGAGGTACTATTATCTCCTTGGTTTAGAGCCTGTGTAGAACTTATAATCCCTACTAGGACTGCGACCCTAGGTCTTAGTTTAACACCCACAACAATGAAAAGACGACTACTCTTTCCGCTTTTCTATTTATGCACCTTTGCGTTGTTTGCCCAAGTACAGGATATGGTTAATTACCGGACCATAGACGGGATGTACAATAATCTGGAAAACCCCAACTGGGGATCGGCCAACAGCGATTTGCTGCAATTCACTGATCTTGGTTTTGCTGATGGCTACAGTGCAATGGGAGGAGCATCCCGCCCCAACCCTCGGGTAATTTCCAATACGCTTTTTTCCCAGGAAGGTGTCCTAAACGACGCTATTGGCTTAAGTGATTTTGTTTGGGCGTGGGGCCAGTTCTTAGATCATGATATAGGTTTAACCACAGACGGGCCGGAACCACTGATGATTCAGGTTCCCGCTGGCGACCCCCACTTTGACCCGTTTGGAGAGGGAAACGCTATTATTCCCATGCACCGGAATGCTATTGCTCCAGGTAGTGGTACGAGCATCACCAACCCCAGAAGATATGTGAATGAAATCACCGCCTGTATTGATGGATCTGCGGTTTACGGTTCAGATCTCAATACAGCGGCGTGGTTGAGAAGCTTCTCGGAGGGCAAGTTAAAAGTGTCTACCGGAAATCGTTTGCCCTATAATACAACTACCGGTGAGTTTACCGATCCCCTAGATGATACGGCTCCTCACATGGAGAATCCTACGAACATCTCTGAAGTGATTTCGGTAGCTGGAGATCCACGGGCTGGGGAGAACCCCCTACTTGAGAGTTTTCACACCCTGTTCGTAAGAGAGCATAACCGCCAGTGCGACCTTATCCTAAAAGATCATCCAGATTGGACGGATGAAGAAGTCTACCAACATGCCCGGAAAATTGTCGGCGGGTTGATTCAGTCTATTGTCTACGATGAGTGGTTGCCAGCTTTAGGGGTGAATCTACCATCCTACACTGGATACAATGACCAGATTGTTCCCCAATTAATGAATGTTTTCACCGCAGCTGCTTTCCGTTTGGGGCATACAATGCTAACCTCCAATGTGCTGCGCCTGGATAATGACGGGCAGGTTATTCCGCAAGGAAATCTCACTTTGCGCACTGCCTTTTTTAATCCCTTTGCTATTCAAGAAACCGGCGGAATTTCTCCCTTCTTCAAAGGGATGGCCGTACAGAGCCAGCAATTGTTTGACGCAAAGGTGGTGGACGATATCCGGAATTTCCTATTTGGCCCTCCTGGAGCAGGAGGATTAGACCTGGCCTCTATCAATATCAATCGTGGCCGGGAGCGTGGCTTACCAGATTTTAATACCGTTCGGGAAAACTTTGGCTTAGCTCGCTATAACTTCTTTCAGCAGATTAACTCTAGTGCGGCGGTATTTACGCGTTTATTATCGCTATACACAGATATCGATGATATCGACCCCTGGGTAGGCTTTTTGGCCGAACGCCCGGCCGCAGGGTCTGTTTTTGGCCCTACCTTACGTGAAATCCTTACTCGGCAATTTCTTACCCTGCGCGACGGTGATCGTTTCTACTACCTAATAGACCCCGTATTGTCCCAGGACGAAAAAGACTATATCACAACTACCTCTTTACGGGATGTTGTAATGTATAATACGGGGGTAGATCTGATGCAGGATAATGTTTTCCTCTCTTTACCGCACGAGGAAATTTGCGATAATATGACCTACAGCTTGTCCGGGTTCATCCGCACCGCTACTGGTGAGCCTTTGCCGGGGGTCAATGTCGAGCTGGTATCTGCTCCGGGCAACAGCGAAGAACTTACAGCTGCTGAGGGCACCTTTGCTTTTCCTGATATGTCTTACTGCGATCTGCAAATGCTCTTTCCCAGCAAGAATGATGATCCGATTAATGGTGTATCGACCTTTGATATTATCCAAATCCAAAAGCACATCTTAGGTACCGACGTCTTTACTGACCCCTATCAACTGATTGCGGCCGATATCAATGCGAGTGGTACGATTTCTACGATCGACCTCATTCGTTTGCGGAAGCTTATTTTAGGTATTGATACCGATTTTGGAGAGAATACATCCTGGCGTTTCGTCCTGGGCGCTTATGAATTCCCGGAAGGAGAAAATCCTTTGACGATTGCTTTCCCGGAGTATATCGACTTTGCCAATACTTCTATTGCGGATTTCAATAGTGGCTTCGTAGCGGTGAAAGTAGGAGACGTAAACAACAGTGTAGATGTAAATGGTCTGGATGCTGGTGATGATCGTCTATTGGCTACCGGGCTAAGCGTTCGGCTACCGGAATATGCCGTAGAGATTGGGGAAGTAATAGAGATGGAGGTCAAAATTGCTTCACAAGAAAAGCTCAATGGTTGGCAGTTTGCCCTTGGGTTCCCCGGGTTTGAGGTCTTGTCGGTTGAAAATAGCACCTGGCCATCTGATTACTATCACATGACTGGTAAAGATGTGCGCTTGAGTTACCACAGTTCCGAACCAGAAGTGGTAAGTGGTAAAATGACGGTACGGGTTATGGCCTACGAAGAAGGATCCGTTAGTGAGCTTGTGGGGTGGTCAAGGTATATGGCAGCTGAGGCCTATGGTACTGATGATAAGAAAATGGCAGTAGAAATAATCACCGAAATCCCTAGTGAAGAACTCATGGTGGGACAGAACGAACCAAATCCGTTCAGCAAACGTACCTTGATTCCATTTGAGCTGAGTGCAGGAGATGAACTGAGTTTGGAAGTGTATACCACCGACGGTAAGACCATCTACCGAGAAAGCTCAGATTTCGGTCCGGGCATGCACTACTGGGAGTTGGAACGGCAGCGCTTTCCAGCCGCTGGCTTGTACTATTATCGTGTAGAAGGTAGTACCGGAGCGCAGGTGCGAACTTTGGTGGTTGAATAAGCTTTTTAGTGGATAACTGCTCGTAGCTGGGGGATGGCCTCAAATCCCCCAGCTACATTAAATCTCTTGTAGAGTGCTGATTAGAGTTGTTTTTTGCATGGAATAAATGTTATATTTGTGATGTAGATAATCCCATAACTCCACAAAGACGACCTAAAGACCTCACACATTCGCCTAATTTATTGTGCTTTCTGGCATTCAATTTCCTCCTGAGGCGGGTCTCCTTTTCATAGAGTTTATGGGGTTTTCTAAATGATTGTACCGGATCATAATGATCCGTCGACGATATAGCGCAGTTTGCTGCGTTGCTTTTTAGAGACGACGATCAAAGCTGAGTTTTACTTAAGTGAGTAGAACTGAGCCCGAAAAGTTTATTAACGACCTTACATAACCTTAATTTTAACAAATCGTAATCTTATGCAAACATTTACAAAATGTTTGAGCAATGCAACTCAGTTGTTCAGCGCACTGCTGATTTTGGGTGGCCTTGCTTTTTCTGTTCCGGCTATGGGGCAGCCGGTGGCTGTTAGTTCAGGCACTTCTCATAACGCACCATTAGCCGCTGGTAACTGTATCGGAGGTTTACCATCTTACGACAATACTCCAGGAGATGATTTTGGGGTTATTTCACAAGAATTTTCTGATTTCCCGACCTTCGATTCAGAATCTGCAGAAGACTTTGTAGCTCCAGGTGCTCCAGGAGAAACTGTTGGTCTGTGTAGTGTTTCTGCGGGTGGAGCAATTACGGTGCCTACCATTATTTCAGCTAACTCTGTACGTCTGACGATCTACGCCGATAATAGTGGTCTACCTGGTGCGGAGATTTACAGTGAGGTTATACCTGGGAATTTAGCTGATCCTGATATGGATGGTGTGGTACTTCTTGAACCGACAACAGAGGTACTTTTGGAGGGGGGCACTACCTATTGGGCCTCCATTGTAGTTATCGCTCCATTTGGTACATTTGGTCAGTGGTTTTGGGAGCAAATCAATAATGGTGTGGGTAATAACTCAGCCTTACGTAACCCTGGTGGTGGACTTGGTGTCGGTTGTCCAGATTGGGCGGAGCGTGTTGCAACCTGTGGTATTGGAGATGTACCTGAGTTGAATCTCATGGTAATGTTCAATAGCCTATGTGAATTTGTTGACAATGAAGTTTCATGTATTGCAAATGTTAATGTAACACTAGATGATGCTTGCTCTGCTCGCATCACCCCTTCAATGGTACTTGCAGGTGCTGATGTTGATTGTGCCACTAATATTACTATCACTGTAGACGGTGGCAACTCTGATATTATTTCTGGTTGTGGTGACCATACTTATGAGGCGACAGTTACTGACGGCAACGGCAACGTGACCTACACCTGCTGGGGTAACATCTTCGCTGAAGACAAGACAGACCCAACTATCGAGTGTCCAGACGACACCGACGAAGTAGTTGCAGAATTCAATATCCAGACGACTACCGGTACAATTGACGCTACTGATCCAACAATCGAGCTAGCTGACTACTCTTGCTTCTTGAGCTTGTTTGACCCAGTTGCTGGTCCTTACGGTTACGATCTTCTTGAGATCTCTGTAAGCGCTACTGATGTATACAATATCATCGTTGACGGTGATGTTGCTGATCAAACTTTCATTTCTGTATTCGCGGGTGACTTCAACCCAGACAACCCATGTGAGAACATTTTGGGTGGTACAGAAGGTGCTTGGGCTCCAGGTTTATTCTTCGGCGCTCCTGCCATTTTCAACTTCTTCAATCAGAACTTTCGTATTCCATTAATCTTAGAGCCAGGTCAGACTTACACCATCATGGTGGCGAGCAACGACCTGCCTAATGATTACACAGTAGGTGTCGTAGCTGATAACGGTAGCACTGTAAGTGGTGCTGGGTTCGGCGCTGCTCAGGCAGTTGACTTAACGGTACCATTATACTGTGAGGATATCGATTTGATCCAATTCACAACTCCACAGAGCTGGGTGGTGAGCGCAGGTGGTGCACTTGACGCTACTGCTACTCGCGCCTTGAACGGTTGGACTCAGTCTGAGTTGAACGACTTCTTGGAGCAGCTTGGCCGCACTGGTATCCCAACTGGTTTGGACAACTGTGGTCCTAGCGTAATCACGCTTGTAGACGAATTGATTAGCGCTGGTGACTGTGGCGATCTTACGATCGAGCGTACGTTCACTATTGCTGACCGTTACGACGGTGTTTGTGTAGGTACTCCACGTACTGACGCTTGTACTCAGATTATTACTTTCACTCGTCCTGATTTGTTAGCTGATCTTGGCAACCCAAATCCTGATTTCGTATTGCCTCCATTCACCGCGACTATCGAGTGTGATGAGAACTTCGAGACAGACGGTGAAGTTGGTGGTCCTGATGATAACCCAAGTGCAGCAGCAGCTGGTCAGCCATTTATCCTGACTGCTTCTGGTTACGCTCCACTTGATCCTTCTTACTGCAACATTGGTGCTAGCTACTCTGACGAGCCACGCATCGATATCTGTGACGGTTCTTACAGCTTCCGTCGTGAGTGGACTTTCGTTAACTGGTGTAACCCATCAGAGAACTTCATCTACGACCAGTTCGTGAAGGTGAAGGACTTCACTGGTCCAGAAATTTCTGGTATTCCTGAAGTAATCAACGTATCTACTTCTCCATTCTCTTGTGTAGCTAACATTCAGATCCCATGTCCTACAGTGGTAGACGGCAACGGTTGTTCTAGTGTAACTGCTACCACTTACACTGTACTTGCTTTCGGTGAAGCATTCTTCGCTGGTGGTACCTTGTGTGAAGGTGATGTTGTTTCTGCACCAATTGGTGAGCACATCCTGATCGTTTGTGCGGAAGATGACTGTGGCAACGAGACTTGTGAAGAGTACGAGTTGAACGTAGCTGACGAAATCGAGCCATCTGCTGCTTGTGACGATGAGTTGAACGTATCTATCGGTGGTGGCGATGTAGCCAACGGCATCGAAGGTATCGCACGTATCTTCGCAGAAGATGTGGACGAAGGTTCGCACTTGGGTTACAAGTGTTGTTACGCCAGAAGTTACGACGTACTTCCAAAGTAACAGGACCACAGTTATCGTTAGAACCTTCGTCCACA
>JBCBEC010000041.1:0-65705 GCA_038528965.1 Bacteroidota bacterium
GCTACTCAAAGACAATGGTATATACGCCGACGTATTGCTAAACAAAAATGGAACGGTTTAATATTCAAACTCAAAAATCGCGTCGCTACCTTATGATATGCTAACCAGTGTTTGTGTACACTTAACCAACCAACTCAACTAAATTCACCAACACAACCATTTTTACTAAATCAACCCTCGCGCCTTTAACTCCAGGTACTTATTGATAGTGTTCATGGATAAGTCTTCAGGACGAGTAAGTACCGCCTGGATACCAAACTGGCGCAGCTTTTGCACCATCGCACCTTTCTCAGCTAAGAATTTACGGGCTATTGTCTGCTGGTAAATACCTTCAACCGTGGAAGGTGCCTCATTCGCAAAATCACGGATAGCCGTGTTTTCGAAGAAGACGACGACTAAAAGGTGAAACGCACTGATACGACGCAAAATGGGTAATACGCGATCCAGCGCGTACATACTTTCAAAATTGGTAAAGAGCACCATTAAGCTGCGGCCACTAACTAATTTGCGACTAAAATAATAGAGCAATTCGTAGTTAGCCTCAGTGGTGCGTTCACTTTCTTTGTAGAGCGTCTGGAGAATTTTATTCAACTGGGCTACTCTACTGTCTGCTTTAAGGACGGCACCGATTTTGTCAGAAAAGGTAAGCAGGCCAGCACGATCATGCTTTTTCAAAGCTATATTCGAAAGTACCAAGCTGGTATTAACAGCATGGTCCATTAGCGTAAGCCCCTCAAAAGGCATCCGCATTACCCGGCTTTTATCAATGATGCAGTATACCTGTTGGGCACGTTCGTCTTCGTACTGGTTGACCATTAATTGCGCACGGCGGCCCGTAGCCTTCCAGTTGATACTGCGGTAGTCATCACCCCGTACATAGTTCTTAATCTGGTCAAACTCGTAGCTGTGTCCGATACGTCGCATCTGCTTCAAACCACCGGGCATACTGGTACGCTCAAAGGCCCGAAGCTCAAATTGTTTCATCTGTACAATGGACGGATAAACCGGTAACTCTACCGCAGCAGATTTGACAAAGCGACGCTCTAATAAACCCAGCGGAGAAGAGAGAAATAGTACAATATCACCAAATTCGTAAGCGCCTCTGCTCAACGGGCGAATACTGTATTTCAGCAGGATTTGTTCCTCCGGCGTGAGCGTAAATTCTTGGTAGAAATCTCGAATTTGCAATTGATAAGGAAGCTCATCAATCAAGCCAATGCGTAGGCGAAGGTTATTGCGATTCTGTACTTCAACTTCTACGTTAGTACCATCCCCTAGTGACAACACACGAGGAAGCTTGCGTCGAATCCGAAAGCGGTATTGCCGGGCAAAAAGAATAAGCGCATCAACCACCACCAGTATCAATACAACCAACATGGCGACCTGAGCCACAAAAAATAGTGGTGGCCACCAAAAGCCAGTGGTAAACGCCAATACCAGCCCTCCAAAACACCAGAAGAAGCGGTTGCGTAAGTATATGTTTGCGAAGACGCTTCTCATTAGCGCGGTACCCCAATTTTCTTAATGATCTCTTCAATTACATCACGAGTAGCATAACCCTCCATCTCGCGTTCCGGTGTGAGTATTATGCGGTGATTCAGCACCGGATAAGCCACTTCCTGGATATCGTCCGGCGTAACAAAGTCGCGGCCATTAATAGCGGCAATAGCCTTTGACATTTTCATAATCGCCAAGGAAGCCCGCGGGGATGCCCCTAGGAATAGGTCACCATTCTGACGAGTTTCGTGTACAATCGTAGCGATGTAGTCCAGTAATTCGTCCTTAATGAAGATCTTCTCCACAATGGCCCGGCAGTCTTGAATAGCGGCACTATCCAATACTGGCTGTACCTGCTCCTGCTGCTGCATCCGAAAGTCAGAGCGGAAGCGGCGTAAGATTGCTTGCTCTTCGTTCAAACTAGGATAATCAATATTGATCTTGACGATGAAACGGTCCAACTGGGCCTCAGGCAATTTGTATGTTCCTTCTTGTTCTACCGGGTTTTGGGTAGCGATGACAAAGAAGGGCATGCTCATAGGGTGAGTAGTTCCATCCACCGTCACCTGGTATTCTTCCATCACCTCAAATAAGGCAGCCTGGGTTTTCGCGGGAGAGCGATTCACCTCATCAATCAGTACGATATTTGAGAAGATAGGGCCAGCGTTGAAAGAAAACTCCGAATTATTGAGATTAAAAACGGTAGTCCCCACTACATCACTAGGCATGAGGTCAGGCGTGAACTGGATCCGGCTAAAGTCTACCTGTAAAGACTGGGCCAGAAGTTTAGCCGTCAGCGTTTTGGCGATACCAGGAACACCCTCTACTAATACGTGTCCACCAGCGAAAAGTGAGGCAATGAGCAACTCTATAAATTCGTGCTGACCAATGACAACTTTACCAACTTCTTCCCGTACCCGATCTACAGCACTGGCCAACCGATACAGCTCCGGAGAGCTCTGGCTCTGTGGCTCCGGCGTGGATTCTGGTGCAGGATCCTGCGGTGTTAGGTCATTTTGATCCATATTTTCCTCTGTCGACATATCAATAACTTTATTTTGCCGCTTCGTAAAAGCGTTCTATGCGTTGATGAAATTTCACAAGCTCGGTCTCTACTAAGCCGGTATAGCGCGGGATATTCTGCACATCTTTTGCGATAGCTTCTACCAAACTTTTCTCTACCCCAGCTCGGTTGCTGAGCTGCTGCACAAATTCCTCATTTTGATTCCGCCATTGCAAGCCGTAACGCTCTTTAACGAAAGTACGGAGCAACTTAATGGCCTCCACTGCTACCTGCTGGTGACTTCCTTTTTGGTAATAGAGAAAACCAATAGTTTGCAAAAACTGCATACTCGTATTACGGGGTGCCTGGTAAACTGGAATAACCCGCTGCCGGCGCTTGGTTCGGAAAAGCATATACAATAAGCCCATGGCTACTAAGGTATACCAGGCCCAGGCCAAAGGCGGTTGTTCCAAAATATACTGCAATGGGCTTTCTTCCCGCAGACGCTGCTCCGGTGTACCGCGATATTGCTGGTTCTGTCGGCGGGCCATCCGTTCAGGTACCCGACTGAATTCATCCCAGTAGACAGGTCCATCCGTCAGGTGACTCAGGGCACGTTGGGCGTACTCCCGCCCTTCTTCTCCGACCAGATAATAGTTGGTGAAAACCAGAGGTTGGCTGTGGAGGTAGAAGAAACCTTCACCATAAGGTACTCGCACCATATTCACCAGACCCTCATCTGTTTTCCCAACCGGTACCAGACCATTCTCCATACCGCAGAAATAGTCTTCCGGAAAATACTGCCACTGACGTAGGGTGCCCTTGAAATCCTGGATGAACTTATAATTAAAATCCGTGCCGCGCTTCAGGCTGGAGTGCACAAAGTTTAGCGCAAGAGTACTATCCACTTTTTCAGTGAAACCATCCCACGGTAGGTAATCACATTCATCGTAATAGAGGTAGAACATGAGATCGAAGGGAAGCACCTTCGCTGAGATAAAAGCCGTATTCCCCGCACTTACAAACTCAAGTAGTGCATCACGATCTTGCGGGCGCATAAACAAGCCGCCGCCAACAAATAGGTAATTTGCGGGCCCATCAACTATATCTTCTGGCAGGTTACTAGCCAAACTGTCCTCCAATGCCCGGAAGTCTTGCACGCCCGCATAATTATCCAGTAAACCGTACAAGCCATACAAACCGTAAGGCTCTTTGCTATTGATCTTGAAGGTTTCCCGCCAGGAAAATCGTTGCTGCCCTCCACGCACCGCCCAAACCAGCAGCACTAGTATAAAGAGCACGCCCAATCCTAATATGATTCTGCGGCTATTCATACAGCTACTACTTTTTGCAGGCTGGCCCGATAGGCCTCAAACTGTGATCTAATAGTTTTGTATTCATCTACGGGTGGATGATAGTTACCGTACCAGACCCGCTCGAAAGTGAGCGTCAACTCACGGAAAGTAGAATAGTAATCCTGGCCTCGCAACTGATTGAGATAAGCCCGGTTGGTGCGGTCTTTCTTCCAATGGATCAGGCGTTGCTCATTCATTTGTTTTAACAAGGCCAAAAAATGAAGGCGCACCGCCAAATGATAATTTTTCTCCTGCTCAGCCTTGAGTAGATACGGATCAACATTACGCTTATCCAATTCTTCTTCCAGACGAATAATATTGGTCAGGTCTTCTTCCCCTTCTTCTCCTTCCGTAACGGGGGCAAAGGCGATTTCGTTAGTACGTACAAAGGTGTAGATGACCCAGCCTAAGACTCCAATAACCAGAATAAATAGTAAGCCCTTGAATAAAGGCGACATGTCAGGAAAACCATCAAAGGAGGGTGGGTCCGGTGTATCCCGAACCTCCGGGGTAGAGCGTTCACGAGCTTTCTTAGGTTTGGGTGCCGCCCCAGAATAATCCAAAGACTCACTAAAGTTTTCCCAATCCTTTTGATCAAAAGCCCGGCGTTCGATATTTTGCTCCTCATACAGCCATACGCCATCCTGAGCTGCGAGAGTGCTACAGCACAACACAGATAGTAATGAAATAAGCAGTATGTGATTAATACCAAACCTCATATCTATTCTCGTTCTAAGCCTCTGATCCGATGCCCTTGGCCGATAGCCGCCAATTTCTTACGCAAATCAGTTCCTTCGTTTATTTCTCTAAGGGTATAGTACAATAAGCCTGTTCCTAAGAAAAGGAGCATCCAAATGAAGCTGGCAATAGAAGCTAGCAAAAAGGTATTCATGCGTAAACTCCACTCATCCAGAATGGCCTGTTCGGCGTACACCAGCCAGTTAATCAACTGAAATAGTAAGTGCGCAACCACCGTATTGACAATCGAAAACAGCGTTAGGCCCAAGACCAAAAGTAGCAAAGACATTCCCACTGTTCGCCAATAAGCACCCTTCATCAAGAAGAATACCCGTTGAATTCCTTTAAATACATAGATGCGATCGCGGTAGCTAACGTAGGTAAACAAGAGTGTTAGCGGCAATATAAATGCGATGATTGCGAGCAACCACCAGGATAGAAAACTCACGCACAACATCACCAGAAGCAGTCCCAAAAATAGCCTTAGATAAGCGAGTCGATCAATGCTTTGCTCCAGCTCACGATCAATAGCCCTAAATGCTTGTACACTCACCAGATAGAGCATCAAGGTTCCCGCCAAGGGAATTAACCAATTTCCGTCTCTCGCTGCAAATAACAAGACGAAATTGTAGGGGTTGAAGATCCAGCTTTCTGTGTTGAAGGGTAACAATTCTTCGGTAGACACCTCGGATAAGCTGAAGATAACCAGACAATAGGCTAGCGCACCACCAAAGATGGCCAACAGCATGGCTTTGCTATGCTTACGGAACAGCACAAAAATTTCACTAAAAATCTCTCCGCTGGTCTTAATGCGGCCTGTCTGTAACTCATAGGTTTGATCCTCTGGAAGGCGTTGGGTATCCACCTTTTGATTGTGGAAACCCATCTTGTGGTAAAACCAAGGGTACCAAACGAAGTACACGATAACGAAGAGTAAGCAGATCAGTATAAAAGCACCACGAATAATATCAGGTGTATCTGTCTGGCGTGTCATAAAGCCTTCCAAAAAGCCCGCAATGATGAACAGTGGGGTGGTACCCAACATAATCTTTGCGCCACGGCGAGCCGACTGCTGAAAAGCCTGTAGGCGGGTGTAGGTACCCGGAAAGGCAGGGCCATGGCCCATCGTTATACCCGCAGCTGTAGCTATAACAATGGCGGATATCTCAAGCGTTCCGTGAATCCAGATGGTTAGGAAAGAATCCCAGAATAATCCTTCTTTGATAAAAAAGTACTGAAAACAACCCACCATTATGGCATTACTAACCAAGATGACGATGGAACCCACACCAAAAAATACGCCCATGGTAAAGGCGAGGAAGGCAACGTACAAGTTATTGAAAGTGATGCCCAAGAACATGCTAAACGCACCTTTCTCCTTGTAGACCGCCATGGGATCGCCAGACTCAATGTTGGCGCGAGTCATCTCCACATAGTCATCACCAAGTACAACTTCCGCAAATTCGGCGTCCATAGCGCAGGATAGTACCCCAATACCGAAACACAACACAAAAAGAAAGAAGGCTAAACGAAAAGCACTGCGGGCGCGATAGATTTCTTGCGGTAGCTCATCCGTCCAAAAAGTGACTAACTTGCCCAGCGGCGTTCGGCGGTTACGGTAAAGCTGTAGAAAGACCTTTTGCGCCAAGCTATTCAGGTATACCCTTACCGACCGGTTGGGGTAAAAAGTGCGGGTATAGGATAGATCGTCGGTAATCTGCACCAACAAATTGCGGAGTCGATCCGCATCCTTGGCCTCCCCTTTGAGGGTTTCCTCAAATTCTGACCACTTTTCCTGATTTTGCTTAATGAATTGGGTTTCGCGCATTAATTCATTCGGTGCTTAGATGCAAGCGATTTTGTTGAGTTCTATTGACGGAAGTAATGTAATTCATTTTTTTCCGCAATAAATACGCTTGCCGAGACAGCAATTTTTTATGAGGATCAGCAAATTACCAAAACTTTTAAAAGAAATACCCGAAATTTCTTGTTTCTTACTTTAGAGTTGAGGAACTGATTTAAAGTTTTCATCTGGATTGCGGCCTAACGTCTTGTTTCTCCTGAGCTTCGTCTTTTTCTCGTCGCGTACTTTCCCCGCCTGCCAAAGTCTTGTACGGCGGACAGGCAAGTATGCTCCTCGAAAAGCGACTTGTCAGTAAAAACAATCCTTTGACCTCATCTGCAGACTAATACTTTAAATCAGTTCAAGGTAAATAATAGCGCTCCAAGTTTAGGCACTTATGCAAACCATTGACTTACAGACCACCCAAAATGTAACTATTGAGTACGAGCTTGCTACTCTAGGTGAACGTACTCTGGCTATTATCATTGATCTAGTGGTAGTTAGTGTTGGGTATTTTCTATTGACGCTACTGGTTACTGCGGCTTTCGATATTACTTGGTCTGCCTTTCAAGCGGGTATCTTTGGCTTTGTAGTCCCCCTCGCCTGCTTTATCATCTATAACTTTCTCTACGAACTACTTTCACACGGGCAGAGTGTTGGAAAAAAAGCACTGGGTATTCAAGTTGTTCGCCTCGACGGCGAAGAGCCTGTTCCTGCCGATTATCTATTGCGGGCGCTTTTCTATTTCGTAGACCTCCTGGCTACTATTGGGATCCTGGGTGGTTTATTGATCAGTTCTACACCGCGACGACAAAGATTAGGTGATATGACTGCCGGTACCGCAGTGATTAAAATGCGCCCAACCTCACGCTTTGGGTTAAGTGATATTTTGAAAATTAGCTCATTGGCGGATTATGAGCCAGCCTATCCGGTGGTAAGGCAATTCAGTGAAAAGGATATGCTGCTGATCAAAAATACTATAGCTCGCTACCAACAATACCCCAACGAAGCCAACCGCAGGCTTGTGTTTGAACTGGCCAAACAGCTAGCACAACAACTAGACGCCGGCGAAGCTTATCGCAATGCTACAGAGTTTTTGAAGACCCTCATCCGCGACTACATCGTGCTTACGCGTTAAGCGTCTGCGCAATAAGCCTTTCCAAAGTAACATAGAGGTTTTCCACTTCCTCATCTGAATGATCCGCACGCAGGACAATTCTTGAAAATCGCTCCGAATCTGGTTGGGGATACCGAAAACTACTAACCACGATGCCCTCAGCCGCCAATTGCTCTACCCAATTATGTTGGTGTAAGCGTATAACTGGAAAACCTGCCACCATTTCTAGTAAATCTGGTGCTTGCTGTACCAGTGGATACATCTTACTCAGGTGCTGATCCAGGCGGGCATACTGCTGCTGAATTAACTCCCGTGCCTGTAGCCAGGCGTACAGGAAAGCCGGGGCAGGTGGAGAAGCCCCACCAAACTGGGGTAATTTTCGTATGGCTTGGATAGCTGATTTCTCGCCCAAGAGCAGGCCTGCTGGTAAGGCCAAGGCCTTTCCTAAAGAAGCATTGATTAAGAGTTCTCCCTGGAATTTTTGCCGTAAAAGGGACCAACTCCCCCCCGCTTTTGGCCCTGAACAGCCCAGTAGGTGGGAGTCGTCTATCATTAGAGCAGATGGGGTCTCTTGCCAAATTTTTGCCCATGGCGGTGCCGCAACGGCAACCGGGTTTATAGCATCAGTACAACCTATTGCTCGTTCGTACTGCAAGGCATTAAGCCAGCGGTCCCAATCTTCGTATTGCACTCCTGCTGGCCACCAGGAAGACGGATGAGCAAAGGGGCCAAAATGTATACTGCTGTAATGCTGGTTTAGAAAGCGCACGGCCAACTGGCCCGCAGTGGTACCGGAGCTCACTAAAAGCGCCGCTGGTGCTCCTGTCCATTTGGCAAAGGCAGCTTCTACTTCTGCAAAGAGCGTAGGGCTTTGTGGTGACAAGCGCGACCCTCCATAATGTGTTCCGTAACGATCAAGCCCTTCCTTGACCCAGCTTAGATAACTGGGGTGTTGGTCCAGCCCCAGATAAGAAGTACCCGAAAAGTGTTGCATAAAAAAACAGTAGTAGAAGTACAAGATTGGCTCTTCTCGTCGCCTTTAAAGGTAAAATAAGGGCTAGTCACAAAAAACACTACACATATAAATTTGTCACCTTTCTATAGCCTTATCCCCTTTTACGTGCACAAAAATCTTGAATATCACGGCTTTATCCACAAAAAACAGGTACTCAATACTACATAGTGTTTAAAATCATCAATTATAAGGTGTCACAAAATCAGGGTTTCGTGCAAAAAAGCTTACCAAAAAACAAAGAATATTGTGTAAAGCAATGGGAATACTATTGCCATCCCCTTAGTATTTGAATGAAAGGTATCACATGAAAAATTTAATTACACTAGGTCTAGTGGCACTAACCTTTTCCCTCTCCGGGCAAGATTGTCAGCTGGTACAGCTGCACTCCACTATACCAGAAGGTGTGACCAAGCACCACTTCCCAGTTCAAACTTTACCCGCTTCTGTTGATCAGGAATTCTTCACCTACCTTACTGAATGGAATGAAGGAGAACTGGTCGTGCGTTTACGTTTTTCCAATGATGGAGAAAATTGGACAAAATGGGATGTTTTGAAAAGAGATTATACCCAACCAGAAGCGACAAATTCTCCACTACACCTTGCCGCAAATCAGTATAAGTATTTTGAGTGGGCGGTCTACAACAAGGCTGGTTTAGAGTGTGAGTTAGCACTAAACTTTTACTATTCTGAAAGTGCACCAGCCATCGCGGCGTTTGCGGAAAGCAACCTCTTTGAAATATCAACTGTTGGGTGCCCCCAACCAATGTTGGCTGACGATGTCAAGCCAGCAACTATCGTCTCTATCGATAATGATGACGATAAATAGTTCCCCTTAATTTAAGTTAACCTGATATTGAACGGGGCTGACGTAAGATTACGCCAGCCCCGATTTCTTTTAACTCTTGTGAGCTCCCAATCTATTTAATTGCTAGTAGGTAGTGAAGACTTGCAGGAGCTCACAGTGCAAGGTACTTGAAGTTATTCGGGGCAACCAATGGAATCAGCATTAGCCGAAGATGACCATAAATCTTAGGAGACCTATTCCTCTTCTTCGCTTCCAAAAAAGTCCTCTGTTTCCATAGACTCCCTAGCCGCCTCATCTTCTCGAGCATCGTTTATGTAAGTCCACAGCTTGTCCTTCATTTCCACCATCCCGTGCCCGGTGGCCGCAGAGATAAAGAGATGCGGCACATCCTCAGGAATATCCGGCGCCAGGAGTTCTTCCAACTCATCATCAATCAGATCCCGCTTGGTGATCGCCAAAAGGCGTGGCTTATCTAGAAGGTCTGGATTATATTGCTCCAACTCGTGAAGCAAGGTTTGATAAGACTGGCGGATATCGTCAGCATCTGCGGGAATGCAGAATAGTAAGGTAGCATTACGCTCAATATGACGCAGGAAGCGATGCCCTAATCCTTTTCCTAAATGTGCATCCTCTATAATACCCGGAATATCAGCCATGGCAAAAGAACGACCATCGCGATACTGTACGATTCCAAGGTTGGGTGTGAGCGTAGTGAAAGGATAATTGGCAATTTCTGGTTTTGCCGCCGTGATAGCTGCCAAAAGGGTAGACTTACCGGCATTGGGAAAACCTACTAAACCGACATCCGCTAAAACTTTGAGTTCAAGGATGCGCCAAATGTCTTGGCCCTCCTCGCCCGGCTGGGCATACTTTGGAGATTGGTTGGTGGCGGTTTTGAAATTAGAGTTACCTAATCCACCTCGACCTCCTGGGGCCAAGATTTTTTCCTGATCGTGCTCGGTGACTTCAAAGAGTACTTCTTGCGTATCTGGGTCTTTAACCACTACACCTAGAGGTACTTCTAGAATAACATCTTCACCTTTCGCGCCGCTACTGTTATTACCACTTCCGGCACCGCCGTGCCCCGCCTTGACGTGCTTGCGGTATCTAAAGGCCAGCAGAGTCCACAAATTACGATTCCCCTTAAGAATGATATGACCACCACGTCCACCATCTCCTCCGTCGGGGCCACCACGAGGGTTTCCTTTGGTCCGTAAAAAATGGGCAGAGCCTTTTCCGCCGTGGCCGGACACACAATTAATTTTAACGTAATCGACAAAGTTCGTTCCCGCCACGCAAGATTATTTTACACAAAAACGTCAATCTCCTCGCACAAGCGATCGAAGATGACTTCAATGGTACCGACGCCGGCTACTTTAACTGACTTATCCTGATGAGCGTAAAAGTCAAATACCGGGCTGGTTTCGTTCTTAAATACATTAATACGGTTACGAATGGTTCCTTCGTTCTGATCGTCAGATCGGCCACTCGTTTTGCCACGCTCCAACAAGCGGGTTACAATCTCATCGTCATCTACATCCAGCAGAATCAGTTTAGAGATGCTATTGCCCTGTTCTGCCATCAGGCTATCCAGTGCTTCCGCTTGCGGCACAGTCCGTGGAAAACCATCAAAGATGTAACCTGCTACATCTGGGTTGGCCTCTACCTTATTACGCAGCATACCAATGGTCACACTATCTGGCACTAATGCCCCTTTGTCGATATACGATTTAGCTTCCACACCTAGTGGGGTGTTATTGCCAATTTCGTAGCGAAATAGATCTCCAGTACTGATGTGAAGCAAATTATACTTCTCAACCAGCTTAGCGGCTTGTGTACCTTTACCAGATCCGGGAGGGCCAAATAAAATCAGATTAATCATCTTCACTTAGTTTAGTAGACTACTGTGATTTTTCTTGCTTAGGGCATTTCGAAAAAACCTAATAGAATATTCTGGAATTCTGTTCATTACCAAAGCAAACTTTGGCCTTCACAAAAATCCTACACCAAGTGAGCTAATATACACAATAATGACTTAGTTTTCAATAAAAAATAAGTCAGCACTTACGGTTTCCAGCTGTTCTTAATACTGCATTTTATCCAAATAAGCATGGCTTATTGCAATTTCATCCATGGGCATTTTTCCGGGACGCATATGATCCTGCTCCACAAAGAAATATCGCATTCCAGCCTGATCTTCACGTCCAAAAACTTCTGGCCAGTCGATGACTCCTTCCCCTACCGCAGCGAAAAACTTCTCGGGAGTATCATCCATGTCCTTCACGTGCCATAATGGGAAGCGCCCACTGTGTTGCGCAAAGTATTTTTGATAATCGCTGCCCGCTCGGGTAATCCAATAGAGGTCAAGTTCAAACTGCGCCAGATTAGGATCTACCTCCGCCAAGAGGATATCCATGGGGCGGCGTCCCGCTACCATGCGATCGAATTCAAAGTCGTGGTTGTGATAAGCAAGCTGTAAACCATAATTCTTGCAGATCTCGCCACCTTGGTTTAAGATATCCACCAGTTCTCCGTAGCCCTCGGCTGTTCTTTTTTCTTCCGGCCAGTAAGGAATCACAACGAAAGACTGGCCAGCTTCACGGCAGGTAGCCACAGCACGTTCGGGATCGGCCTGCATAGCCTCCCAACCCACGTGGCCACTGGGCATTTTTAGGTTATTCTCCTCAAGCAAAGCACGAAAGGCCTTTGGCCCTCGATCGTACAATTTTCCATTATTATAACCCGCTCCTTCTACGTATTCATAACCGATGGCCGCTACCTGACGTATGGCCTCGGTGGCATCGCGCTGCATTTCTTCTCGAATGGTATACAACTGTAAGCCAATGGCTTCCAATTCTTGTTTTCTGTTACAGCCCGCAGCTTTGGCTGGCAATAGTGCTCCAACTGCTAAATAGCTGGAGGTTTGCAAAAATTTCCGACGTTGCATGATTTGTCATTGATGATGATAGGCAATAGCCTAGATGTGGCCTTTTGACCAGTAACCAAGCTGAAATTCCGACTTTAATTAATCTGCTTCAAGATACAGTAATCTTACTTTTCCGCATCAACCACCACCAGGCTACGCCACAAATGAGGAGCCCCAGAAACTCCCTAGTGAGCTCAATGTGGGGTGCCTCTGCTTTCATACTACCAGTAATCGTAGGCATGCCCATTTGGATCCAATCGATAAAACTGGGCAGTAGACTCAGCATGCCAATAACTATTACTCCTATCCCTCCCCAAAGCAACCACTGAGGCAAAAGACGAAAGATAGATCCGATGAATACTGCACTGGTTGCACCATATAAAAGTACCCATAACCAGGGGTCAGGGTCGTTCAGCTGAACCACCGCAAATAACAGAAAAAGGGCACTGACAATAATTCGAGCGATCATACCTAGAAGTTAATTCGATAGTTAATGATAGGAATAAATTCTAGCTGGAACCGCCGATTCACACGCCCTAAGAAACGATCGTAATAATCGTACGCTGCATTTTGCTGCCCACTAACATTTTGGATATCCAATGATAGCATGGAATTCCATTCTGCCCGATTCTTCTGATAGTAGATGCGCAAGTCTGTGCGGAAATAAGCAGGAAGTTGTTCGGTATATCCCTGGCTAAAATCGAATACCGTAGTTCGGTTGCGCTCTGATGCCACAAGATCAATCGGAGCCGCTCTAAGGCCACCATTGTAATGCAATGCCAAATTAAAGCCAAAGCGATTAACCTGTTGCTTCCGATCCGTCCCGCTCCATTCTTTCCCCAGTGTGAGTGCAGTTGCGTAGTCTTGGGCAAAGCGCGATTTCACCCACTCTCCATTTTCGTCTTGGTAGCGGGCATCGAATAGGCCTACGCCTAAAACGTACCACCAGCCACCGGTAGCAAATTGTTGTACCGTAAGCTCTATTCCTTGTGTACGTGCCTCTGAAGTGGCATCTGTTTCCGGTAGGATTTGTTCAATCTGATTAATCGCGGAGATAGCCCCATTTCCTGTAATCTGAGTGAGGTTCTGCTGGTAAAGCTGTATGCTGATCTTTCTACTATCGGAAAGCTGACGATTCCAATAGGCACTGTAGAGTCGGGACCGCCTTGGTTGTAGGGCAAGCTCATAAGGCGAAGGTGCCTGGGTGGAAACGGAAAGGTCGGCACCAACAGTATTCTTTTTATTGAGTAGGTAGCTTAACGCTAAGCGTGGTTCGGAATAACTGGATTCATCCAGCCAGTCGAGCCAATTGCTTAGTCGCCAGCCTAGATTTAGGCTGAGGCGCTTAATCTGGTAGCGCCAATCGACATAGGGGCTAAGCACTAGTCCTCCATTACTGCGGCCACTGATCCCTTCCGAACCAAAAGGAAACTCCCGCTCCACACTTTGATCAATATGAAGCCCCTCTACACCTAAGGTAATACTACCAAACGGTAGTAGTTTTCGCCGGTAACTCAGCTGAAAACTTGTTTTCTGTTGCTGTAACTCATCCCACTCTCGATCACGCAAATCAGGTGCAATGCCTAGTCGCTGATGACGTACTCCTGACCAGGCGGCGGCGGCACGCCAGCGTGCATTATCCCCTTGTGGTTGTGTCCAAGACGCCCCGACAGTGGCCATTTCTGAGCTAAAATCGATGGTATTGTACAGTTCTTTCTCTGTCTCCCACTCCGTAGTATCTGTAGGCTGGCTAAACTCATTACTACTACTACCAAGCAAACCGAAAATAGAGAAGCTTCCACCTTTCTGCCCTGGAAAATGCAGTTTAAAGCTGAGGTCTTGAAAACGGATATCCTCATTTCCGAAGGATACCCCAAGGTCACTGAGTAGACCGGTAAAAGAGTAGCGATAGTTAACAAGGTAAGAGCTCCCACCTGCCCGAATAGGGCCTTCTGCTGCCAAGTCAAAGCCAATGAGTCCTGCTTGAATGGTATACTCACGCTGTTCGTTATTGCCGTTCCGCAAGCGCATATCCATTAGTGCTGTGGTAGCATTGCCCAGTGCTGCCGGCGCTGCTCCTAGATAAAAGTTAGCTTCCTGCAAGAGTTGGGCGCTAACCGCATTGACACCACCTCCACTGAGCGTGGGACGATCAGTGAAGGTACCTCCGTTGGCCGTGTGGTTAGGATTCACAATTTCTAAGCCATCCAACCGCCACTGCATTCCCAAAGGAGATTGGCCACGAACGATCAGGTGGTTAGCCTGGTCATTAGCTCCTGTCACCCCGGCATAGGCGGTGGCCAGACGGGCAGGATCATTAAAAGTGGCCGGAAAACGGAGCGTCTCCTCCTGGCTTAGGTTTAAAATATTAGGGCTGGCGTTGCTACGAGGTTGTCGGCTGGCCTTGACGGTAACAGCGGTTAAGCTAGTAGCCGCTTCTTGCAGCATTACATCCAATACCTGCTCCTTGCCAGAAGATACCAATACCTCATTCATTACCAGCTGTTGATACCCTAAGTAGGAAATCTCAACCGGATAGCGGCCAGGAGGTAGATCATTGAAGCGAAACAAGCCAGAAGAATCCGTATCCACTCCACGCTTTATGGTAGGCAGATAAACCGTTGCTCCAGTGAGGACTTGTCCATTGTCAGCGTCGCGAACACTGCCACGTAAGGTGGCTTGCGCACAAAGACTACTCGTGAGCATCAATACAAATACGCCCATTAAACCCAGTTGACTGAGTACGTGAGGATAGGTATTGAAATGTTTTTTTAATATATTTTGTGGTAAATATTTTATAGTCAAAACAATTTAATTATATTGCAATTGAGTTTAGAAAACCACTCATCAGTGTTTCCTTTTCCTTTCACCTATAGAGCGCTCTTGGGTGAATTTAGTCAGCGGTTTTATTCCCGGTTTTTTCTACTCACCAAAGATGTTGTTGGCCATTTCGATGATTGATCGTCGAAGTGGGTGTGATCTTGCTGTCTTTTCTGAAGCAGAAAGGGTGGTTTTTGGACCTGGCGATAAGGGTGGGTCCCGCCGTAGCGGGCGTGCGCCCCATCTCTCTTCAGATCAAAAAAACGCCGTCCTACTTCGAAGCCATGCTACTTCGGCAAACTAATCGTAAAAGTAGTTCCCTTTCCTTCTTCTGAGCGTTTTACGAAAATTTTTCCGCCGTGGTATTCCTCTACAATTCGCTTCGTTAAGCTTAGTCCTAGTCCCCAGCCTCGTTTTTTAGTCGTAAAACCAGGTTGAAAAACTCGCTTGTGGTTATTAGCAGGAATACCCTTACCAGTATCCATGATATCAATATAGACATACTGGCTATCATCATACACTTCCGCGCTGATCGAACCCTTACCTCCCATAGCATCAAGTGCATTGCGCAGTAAGTTTTCGATCACCCAATCGAAGAGCGGTGGATTAATTGCCACCATCTGTTGCTCGCTAGTCGTCGGATCTGGGAAATCAAAGCTGACTTTCCGTGGTGCCCGGCGCTGCATGTAGTCTTTGCATTTCTCTAGCTCTTCCAGCACATTAATCTGGTCGAGCTTTGGTGTTGAACCAATTTTCGAGAAACGGTCCGCAATTAACTCCAGACGCTGAACATCATTTCGTAGCTCACCTACGATCTCCATCGTCTCTTCATCATCTCCACGCATCATTTTCAGGTGCTCAATCCAAGCTACGATAGCCGAAATAGGTGTCCCTAATTGATGTGCCGTTTCTTTGGCTAAGCCCACCCAAACGCGGTTCTGCTCCGATCTTCGGGCTGAGTTGAGGCCCACGTAGCCAAACACAATGAAGCCACCAATCAGTAAAAACTGAACGACAGGGAAGTAGCGCAACTGCTGCAGGATTTGGCTTTCCCCTACGTAGATTCTAGTCTGTTGCCCATATCCTTCAATCGGCTCAGCACCATCTTCAATAAGGCGCTGCAACTGATTGGGTAGATATCCCAGAGTGTCCTTATCGCGCTCTTCGCTGCCCCAATTGGCTCCCCAATCTACCCCTCCTCGATCATTTGTGATGATCACTGGGATCGTCGTATTGGCGATCAAGATTTCTGTGTGCAGCAAAAAATCACAATACTCATCCGCTTCGGGATCAGCTGAGTTAAGGTCCTCCTGCGCCATAGCATAGAAGCGCGTATTATTGCGCTCTACGACTGCTAGCCGTTTTGCCATGTAGTTGGTGTACCACATAGAAAAAACAATGATTGCAGCACCCAGTATAGCGAGGTACCATTTTTGCCGCGATTTCCTTTGGTAAATATCCATGAGCTAGCGAATATGTCCACAAGGTAAGAACCCTGTTTGGCTTCGTTAATCCTATTTGTTTGTTTCCTCTTCTTGCACTTCCCTATTCAAAAATTTATCACTTCGCAAAGCGACATTTTCCCGAATATTCATGTAGTAAATGTTCATATCACCAGGGTGATAGTTTTTACCCAACAGCAACCAGCTTCCTGGAAACTTGGGTTTAGAAGCCCAGAGCACGGGGCCATATACTTGTGCATCAGAAGCAGCAGGAATAATTTCTTCAAAGGGACGTAAAACCGCCCCCTTATTTTCTTCTGCCGAAGCATAATCCTCCGTCAGCGTCCAGCTCAGTGGATTAGTTACCACAATATCTGTTGCCGTTTGCTTGGGTTCGTAGCCCCGCTTGTAAGTGCGCCAAGCGATATAGCATCCAGTAGCCGTGCTATCCTGGCAAGGCTCAAGTGATTCGAAGGCACCACTAAGGACTGGAATCCCAACGATATAAGCCGCCACCAACTGCTTTTGCAATGCCTGTCCGTCAAAAAACTCTTGCAAAAGTTTGATAGAATGCGTTGTCCCCTGGCTATGCGAAGCAATGACAATAGGACGGCCCTGATTATGATTGGCCAGATAGTACCCAAAGGCCCGGCGCACATCCTCATATGCTAAATCCAGTGCTCGCTTGGCACTTAATGTATCATCTGTAAAATAGGAGTGCAGATGTGCCTGCCGATAAAAAGGCGCAAAAACCCGGCACGTACCGTTGAAAATACTAGCCTGAAATTTTATTGGGCTTTCTAATGTACGCTCATTCAAGTCTGCGTCCTTGACTGAACCATTCCAAAGCTTTTCCCCTTTTCGGCCTGTGTAGGTGGTCGGGTGAAGAAAAAAGACATCTACTTCTGCCTCTGCCTGTTCATCACGCAAACCATTTGGCGTCTCATCGGCGGCATCCGTTTGCCAGGGTAAGGCAGCCCAATACCGGTCCTGACTGTAGTTTGGGGCAGTAGGGACTTGCTCTGCGGCAAAGGGTTGTCGAGGATGTACCCTGCAGGAGGATAAGAGAAGATTAGCAAACATCAATATGAGAATGGTGTATTTCACTGGGTTCATTGTGGCCATGATATAAATGTTACAAGACTGGGGTTTTGAGAATAAACGCATAAACACCTAAAGCCGACACACCAAAGTCCACTTTTTACATTAGACGCAGAAAACGGTGGGGATTTATCGTTATACAAGTTACAAGCTAGCTGAACGCTTGCAAAGGTCTAAAGAGTGCAACAAAACACAAATTGGCAGCAAAAGAAGCTAACACGTTTGGCCCAATGGGTATATCCAATTACATTCGAAAAAAACTCTTCCGATGCGTACCTGCCTTCTACTATTACTCCTAGCCAGCCTTTCAACCAATCTCTTTGCGCAAGCTCCGCTTGACAGCGATGAAGCTGCCGTATCCAAAGTAATAGACCAGATCTTTGACGGTATGCGCAACGCAGATAGTGCAGCGGTGGGCGCTTTGCTTCACCTCGATATTAGGATGCAAAGTACAGGCTATGATCAAAATGGTGAACCTTACCTAGCGGCCAGTGGGGCTGACCGTTGGCTACAGTCAATTGCAAAATACGAGGCCGGCAGTTTAGACGAACGTCTTTACTCTCGGGTTATAGAGGTAGATCCCCCTTTGGCTACCGCCTGGACAGAGTATAGTTTTTTCCTCAATGGAAAACTCTCCCATTGTGGTACCAATGCCTTTCAATTGAACAAAACGACTGAAGGCTGGAAAGTTCATCAGGTGACAGATACCCGACGCCAAGAAAACTGTACCACTGAGGAAAGAAGTTTAGCTGATACTCTACACGCCTTTATCGATAATTGGCACCAGGCAGCAGCGAAAGCAGATGAAGACACCTTTTTTGGCAGCATGGCTGCTGACGGCATTTACCTGGGTACAGATGCCAGTGAACGCTGGCTACGTGATACGTTCCAGGTTTGGGCGAAAGCCCCCTTCGATCGAGAAAGTGCCTGGGACTTCAAACCCTACCAACGCGAGCTTTACTTTAGCGATAACAATAAATACGTCTGGTGGGAAGAATTGCTCGAAACCTGGATGGGGCCTTGCCGTGGATCCGGAGTAGCCCGTTTCTACGAAGGTCGTTGGCAGATTCAACATTACAATCTGGCACTCACCATACCTAACGAAAAAATGAAAGCCGTCATTGAGGTGACCAAAGACGAATAAGTGCCGCTCTAGTGTTTAACAAAACGCCAGACTCCTCGTCGGTCTATCAACTGAACGCGTAAGAAGTAGGTTCCTGTTGGTAGTGATGCTACATCAACTTGCTCCTCCCATGAGGCTAGGTATTTCTGGCTTTCACTAGCCAATAACAGCCGCTGATTAGCATCCAGAATCTGGATTTGTATTGGTCCCGTTTCTTCTGCTTGGAGCTGGAGTTGAAGCACATTCTGTACCGGATTAGGTTGTATTGTTAGAGCTCCTTCTGGGAAACCAGGTTCTTCAGTATCTACCGCGGTACATTCGTTAACGATTAGGTCATTTACCCCTTCCCGGACCATAGAAAATAAGGGATAAAAACTATCACCAGGGCAAGCCGTGGCGCAACCATCACGATGCCCGGAAATATGCATCAGATTACGACCCGATGAAGCGTGAAAGCTAGTACCAAGTGGGTCGGCATCAATATCACAAGCCTTCCACGCCAGCAGCCGTTCCAAAGAATTGATCGCCTCACTGGTTGGTTCAATACTGGTAAAATTACCTAGTACGCAGACCCCCATGGTCCCCGTATTTGTCCCGCAGAAATGCGCACCTCGTATATCATTACCTCGCCCTTCGTAGAGCACACCATCGGGATCTACTAAATAGTTGTAACCAATATCATCCCAGCCATTTCCATTAACGTGTAGGTCCCAAATGGCCCGCACAATAGCTGCCCAATCATTAGCTGAATTAGTACCAGCTGAGTGGTGCACAATTAAATGTGTAACAAGGGTGGAAGCAGGGCTCGCTTGTACCGGGCAATCACCAGTAGGGCACCATTCGGCGCGGCTTTGAATATTAGGCTGTGGGCATGGACAAGCCAATGAGCTGCTAGACTGAAGTGCCTCGCTATCCACTTCAACTACTTTTGTTTCTCCTGGCTGATAGAAATGTATGATTGCCGATTGCGTTTGCGCATCGCGGGTATCCAACTGCACTTGAAAAAAGCGGAATTCCGGAGCACCAATACCCAGTTCGGTAATCCCCTTTTCTTTATTGTGCTCATCGCGTCGTAGTTCCTGCCATTCTCCCCAACGGTCAGCCTCCGTGGCGAAACGAATTTTCATGGGTAGCGGTCCGCCAGACCACTCGATGAAGTACGAGAAAAAAGGAAGCTGATCAACAAAGGGGAGTACGCCATTGATACGAACCATGGCTTGCTCACGCGGAAATTGAAGGGTTTCCGTTAGGCGCTCGGTATTTTGCCCGATCAGAGAAAACTGAAACAAGAGAACCGCCACAAATAGATAGATCAGCCGCATTGTCTTTCATTTGGTAAACGAAAAGGAAAGATATGGTTTAAGACCGCAAAGCCCAAAAGTTATTAGCCACCAAAGAATACTTGAATGATAATCAATTGTTTACTTTTGTCGCTGTCAGGTAGGCGACGCAACTTTCTACTAGACATCAAAAAATTACTTCTAGCTTTAGTTTTTGATTCAACTAGCAGTAAAAATGCTGTTTTTTGATAAGTACTAAACTGCATGAAGCAGCCCTTTTCTACAAGGGTTCCGGACGACTAAGTGATCATGAGGATAGCCGTAAAAAATCTGCAAGAAATCCCACATTGGAGATTTATGTGCATTAGTGGAGTGGTAGTATTAACCACTCTTTTATTAGGTTTCGACATACAAGCTTCGCAAGATGATGAGCGTTTTCACTCTAGCACCGAATACGCTTATTTCACCAATTTACTGGACTCTTTACCTAAAGGCTACAACGGACTCTTCGCCGGCTCTGGCGAATGTGAACAATGCCACGGTTATGATACGGCCGGAATAGCTAGCGTAGACCTTTTTGGCAATGACGTTAATCTATTGGATGACTGGAGAGCTACAATGATGGCCAACTCTGCTAAAGATCCTTTTTGGCGAGCGAAGGTGAGTCATGAGGTACTAGTCAACCCTCAGTACCAATCGCTAATCGAAACGAAGTGTACCTCTTGCCATGCTCCCCTGGGGCATTTTGCAGCTTTCCACCAAGGAGCAGATTCCTACAGTATTGCGGAGATGGCCGGTGACAGCATAGCTCTTGACGGTGTGTCCTGTTTGGCTTGTCATCAACAGTCGGAAGTAGGATTGGGCGATA
The DNA here is from genome assembly GCA_038528965.1 of Bacteroidota bacterium. Lineage (GTDB taxonomy): Bacteria > Bacteroidota > Bacteroidia > Chitinophagales > Saprospiraceae > Lewinella. Next base: position 20,934 of record JBCBEC010000041.1, read on the forward strand.
CACATTCAGGCGAGCTCAATTTCGAAATAGATAAAGTGGCTTTTGGACCATTCCCTTCCCCTCTATCATCTCCGATGCTGACCGCCAGTGGCTACGAACCCATCTACAGTCCACATATCTCTGATGCCGGTGTTTGCGCGGGCTGTCATACCCTAATCACGGAAACGGTTGACTTAGATGGAAACCTGACCGGTGGCACCTTCGTTGAACAAGCGACCTATCATGAATGGCTCAACTCCGACTACGAGCGGGAGGAAATCAGTTGCCAAGCTTGCCATATGCCCACGCTCACCAAAGGTGAGTTTTTCCTGGCAGCTGGTTTCGAAACGGCCGCACGTAATAAGTTCTCCCTGCACGAACTCGCGGGCGCTAATGTGAGTATGCTAAAGCTCATGAAGGAACACCGAGATGAATTAAATATTTCCGCAACTGAGCAGGACTTTGACAATGTCATTACTGCCACTGAAGACATGCTCCGGTTCCGCACCTTGGATGTAGCGCTTTTTGAAGGCGAGCGCACTGTCGATACCACCTTTGTAGGAATAGAAGTGACGAACAAAGCCGGGCACAAATTCCCTTCTGGCTACCCTGCCCGTCGGGCTTACATACACCTTGTAGCCACTACTATCGAAGGAGATACACTCTTTGAATCAGGAGCTATTGATCAAAATTACGAGTTGGTCGGCCACGATGCTAGCTACGAACCACACCATTCCATTATTCGCTCTGAGGACCAAGTGCAGATCTATGAGCAAGTACTGGGAGATGTAAATAACAATAAAACCACGGTCTTGGTAAGAGCAGCAAGCGCACTTAAAGACAACCGCTTGCCACCAATAGGCTTCCGCCAAGATCACGAAGTATACGATACCACACAGATTTCGGGCCTGGCACTACTGGATGAGGATTTTAACACCGACCTGACTGGTGAAGGGACCGGCAGCGATATTGTTTATTTCCACATCCCTACACAGGGTTACCTTGACGTGCTAAATATTACCGCTACGATCTTTTACCAATCCATGCCCCCAAAATGGATGGCTGAGATGTTTGCCGAAACAAGCCCAGAGATTGATCGTTTCGTAGATATGTATGAAGGTGCAGATCGCACTCCAGCCGTTGTAGGCCAAGATGATCTAATGGTCGCCGGAATTGTTAGTACGCGAGAGACGCAACCTGAGCTAGCAGCTCGCGTTTACCTGAGTAACGATCAGGAGCTACGAATTGAAACACCTACCGATGTAGAAGTAAATATCTACAACTACTTAGGTCAAAGAATACAACAAACCTACCTGCAGGCAGGTGAACATAATATCCCCACTTCTCTTCGTCGTCAACTGGTAGTTGTACACTTGTACAGTCCTGATGGCCAGTTCACACGAACGATTTGGGTACCTTAGTAACACTCAAACAACAAATCTTCCAATTTCACAAACCGACACGCGATGAATAAATATCTACTTTGTCTTTTTGTCCTGCTGCTTACTGGCAGTTGGCAATTATCCGCGCAAGCAGAGCTCGTCTCCTTTACGCAGCGCAATGACCTGCTTGGACCAGCAAGCGGTGGTATCTCTAATAGTGACTGCGCCGTTGATATGAATAAGGATGGCCTAGACGATATCGTCCGGGTACAGAACGATGGTATCAATGTTGACTACCAACGTACAGACGGAACCTTTTCGCATCAGTTTTTCCCAGTGAGTTTCAGTAACTCTCCTAACTGGAGTATCTGTGCGGCCGACATCGACGAAAACGGCTATACCGACCTTCTCTTTGGAGGTGGTACTGCTGTGTCCTTTGTTATGGCTAATGGAGATGGCACAGCCTATACCGAGTTTTACAACTCAGATTACATCTTCTCTCAGCGATCTACCTTTTATGATATTGATCGCGATGGTGACCTGGATGCCTTCGTTTGCCACGATGTAGACTTGAGTCACCCCTACCGCAACGATGGGCTTGGCAACATGGTGGAAGATCAGGAACTGATCCACACCGTAAACCTGCCCGGTAACTACGCAGCGATCTGGGTAGACTACAATAATGACTCTTACACCGACCTTTATATCACGAAGTGCCGTGGTGGTGCTCAACCAGGTAATCCTGCGCGTACAAATGGCTTATACCGCAACAATGGCGATGGCACCTTTACAGAAGTAGGTGAAGAAGCCAACATGGCGGATAACGCTCAGTCTTGGGCAACCGTTTTCGAAGACTTCGACAACGATGGTGACTTCGACGCCTTTATCGTAAACCACGATTTCGCCAACCGTTTCATGCTCAATAACGGTGATGGTACCTTCACCGACACTATTGCCTCTACTGGTATTCCTCCAGGTGACCTTGGTGCCTGGGAAAATGCCGCTGGCGACTTTAACAATGATGGCTTTGTTGATATTTTCTCAGAGCTCGGTAACGAATTATATCTCAATAATGGTGACCTCACCTTTACGGGCCAGAACTTACCAGACTTTGATGAAGGTGGCATTGGAGACTTCAATAATGACGGTTTCCTTGATGTTGTCCGTGGTAACTCCATTTACTTGAATGACGGTAATGATAACAACTGGATCAAGATCACTACCGAAGGATTGATCTCTAACAAGGACGGTATCGGCGCACGGGTAGAAATCTACGGTGCTTTCGGCCGTCAGATTCGTGAAATCCGCGCTGGCCAGAGCTTTAGCCCCATGAGTAGCCACTGCGCCCACTTTGGTCTAGGCCAAGCTGCTGTGGTTGATAGTGTTGTGGTATTGTGGCCATCTGGCATTCGTACGGTAATTGAAAACCCGGAGATAAACAAAGGACATAATATTTTGGAGGCTAGCTGTACCCTTGATCCAGAAACCATTGAGGTAATGGGTAGCACTGAATTGTGTGAAGGTGAAACGGTAGAACTTATAGCTCCAGGAGGCTACGACGAAATCTTATGGTCTACTGGTGGAACTAACCCAACGCTCGAGGTATCGCAGCCAGGTTCTTACGGCTTGACTTTGTTTGACGAGAGTGGTTGTGCTGCCGTGGCTCAAAATATATACATCTCTCGAGTAGTAGATGTTGCTCCTACCATTGCTATCGATGGTGATCGTGAATTTTGCGCTGGTGGTGCCGTTACGCTTACCGTTGATGGAGGAGACAATCCACTATGGACAAATGGTGAAGCAACTCCTACAATTGAAGTGACAGAAAGCGGTATCTACAATGTGGCGGTTGATGCTCGCTGTAGCGAAGAGCAAATTTCTGCGGTAGAATCAATCGAGGTGGAAGTATTCACGCCAAACAACCCAGCAGTTGAAACGATAGATGTCGATATGGAAGGCGTTGCTCAAATCACGGCTACGGGTGAAAACCTAGTCTGGTACGCCGAAGCAGAAGGTGGCGCACCAATTGGTACGGGCAATACCTTCATCACAGATCCCCTTACAGAAGACGCTACTTTTTACGTAGAGGCTACTGAAACCTTTGGTGGCGGTATTGAATCTGGAGCAAAACTAACTACCGAAGGTGGCGGTGGTGTTCCACAGGTAGGTGCCTGGAACTATTTTGATGTGTACACACCTTTCACGCTACTCACCGTTGATGTTTTATTGCCAGAAAACAGACCAGAGGGTCCTCGTACCGTGCAGTTAGTAGATGGTGACGACGCAATACTCGACGAGATCGAAGTAGATGTAGTTCACGGCCTACAAACACTTGCCCTTAACTTTGAGGTACCAGAAGGCGCACAGCTTTCTCTACGTTTAGATGGTGAACCACTATTCCGTAATAATTCGGGCGTAGAATATCCGTATCGCATTGGTGATGATGTTGGTGAAGTAACCAGCTCTTTCTATGGCGATCAGTACTACTACTACTTCTACAACTGGCAGGTGGAGACCCCAACCATTGACTGTACCTCACCACGTTTACCAGTGCAGGTAACTATCGTAAATATTGCCGAAATTCCTGAGGTAGGAAGTGTACGTTTGTTCCCTAACCCGGTACAGACAGACTTACGCGTAGAGCTCAACGTAGTAGAACGCGCTGATCTACAGCTTAACCTCCTCAATGCACTAGGCCAGGTAGTATACCAGCAGTCATTGACCGATAATGGTATTGGTGAGCAAGTAGAAATGATTGATGTAAGCCAGCTGCCAAGCGGCGTTTACCAACTGCAAGTTCAGGTAGGTGATCGTGCCGCTACGTACAAGGTAGTGGTGGAATAATTGCGCTTGGGAGTGAATTTTTCCCTTTGCTAGCGCAAATAAAAACGGCTGCTCCGGAGTTCCGGAGCAGCCGTTTTGCTTTATGGTAGTGTGCGTCTCGTTTTTTGATTTACAGGAGACGCATGCGATGCGTCTCTACTCAGGTTTACGCATTAGGCTCAATTCATCCAGTTGCTCGGTAGCCACACTTGCTGGTGCGTCGATCATCATATCGCGGCCCTGGTTATTTTTAGGGAAGGCGATGAAATCGCGAATTGAATTCTGGCCATTCATTACCGCGCAAAGACGATCGAAGCCAAAGGCAATACCACCGTGTGGTGGAGCACCATATTCAAAGGCTCCCATCAGGAAGCCAAACTGTTCTTCCGCCTCTTCGTCGGTAAACCCAAGTAATTTGAAGTTCTTCTCCTGCAGCTGGCGATCGTGGATACGAATAGAGCCACCACCAATTTCCACCCCATTAATAACTAGGTCGTAGGCATCAGCACGAAGCGCCTTCATGGTTTCGTGATCACCATTCAGCATCCGCTCCATATCCGACTTTTTAGGACTGGTAAATGGGTGGTGCATGGCGTGGAAACGCTCTGACTCTTCATCCCATTCCAACAATGGAAAGTCTACAACCCATAGTGGCTTGAATTCTTCGGGATTCATCAAACCTAGGCGACGGCCCATTTCCAGGCGCAGTTCGCCCATCTGCTTACGGGTCTTCTCTTCTTCTCCACTCAGGACTAGGATCAAATCACCAGCCTCAGCTCCCAGGACTTCCGCCCAAGCGCCCAGGTCTTCTTGGCTATAGAATTTATCTACACTGGATTTATAGCTACCGTCTTCATTACACTTCACATAAACCATGCCTTTGGCACCAATCTGTGGGCGCTTCACCCAGTCGATTAGGCCATCTAATTGCTTACGTGAATAACCCGCCTGGCCTTTCGCACAAATGCCAACTACTAACTCAGCAGCGTCAAATACTTTGAAGCCTTTGTTCTGCGCTACCGCGTTCAGGTCGGTAAGCTCCATGCCAAAACGTACATCTGGCTTATCAATGCCGTAACGCTTAATGGCCTCGTCGTAGGTCATATGCGGGAAGTCAGGCAATTCTATTCCCAGCGTATGCTGGAATAAGTGCTTGGTCAAGCCCTCAAAAGTAGCCAATACCTCTTCCTGGGTCACGAACGCCATTTCGCAGTCAATCTGCGTAAACTCCGGCTGGCGGTCGGCACGAAGGTCTTCGTCGCGGAAGCACTTCACTATTTGGAAGTAGCGGTCGTAACCAGCTACCATCAGGATCTGCTTAAAGGTCTGTGGACTCTGTGGCAGTGCGTAAAACTGCCCCGGGTTCATCCGGCTTGGTACTACGAAGTCACGTGCGCCCTCTGGTGTACTCTTAATGAGGAAGGGTGTTTCCACTTCCACGAAGTTTTGGCTATCTAGATACTTACGCGTTTCTAATGCCAATTTACTGCGGAAGATGATATTCTTTTGTACTGGCCCACGACGCAAATCCAGGTAACGATATTTCATGCGTAGGTCATCACCACCATCGGTTTCGTCTTCAATGGTAAAAGGTGGCACCTTCGAGCTATTGAGGATGGTCAATTCCTTCACTTCGATCTCGATATCACCCGTAGCGCGGTTGGGGTTTTTGCTGGTCCGTTCACGTACTAAGCCGGAAGCGGAGACCACAAACTCACGGCCCAATTTACCGGCGCGTTCGCACAATTCGGCATCAGCATCACTATCGAAAACCAGCTGCGTAATTCCATAACGGTCGCGCAAATCCACAAAGGTCAGCGCTCCAAGGCCACGGCTCTTTTGTACCCAGCCGCTCAGGGTTACTTCCTTTCCGACGTCAGCGATGCGTAGCTCGCCGCAGTTGTGTGTCCGATACATGAGAGATTATCTTTCTGTACTCAAATTGAGTTATTAGCAATAAAGGCTGCAAAAGTAACAATAGTTCCTGTGATTGTCGACGTCTGATTATCGACGTCTCACGAGGTCGATAGAGCGTCTACCCCCTCCAATATTATCCTACACGCCTCGCGTATCTCCTCCTCCGTAATTATAAGCGGCGGCGCGATGCGTAAACAACGGTCATTAAACAAGAACCAATCCGTAATCAGACCTTGCTCCAAGCAGTAGGAAATGACGGCCTGAACCTCTTCAAAGCTCATCAATTCTACCGCTAACCAGAGCCCTGCTGAGCGTACGTCAAGGATACGTGGATGTTGCAATAACTCCAGGAATAAAGCCTCCTTTTGGGGTACCTGAGCAATGTAATCTTCTTGCAGTAGCGTTTGCAAGGTGGCCAATCCAGCTGCTGTACAAACGGGGTGCCCCCCAAAGGTGGTGATATGCCCAAGAATAGGATCACTGGCCAAACTATGCATCACCTCTCTTGAGGCAACAAAAGCACCAATAGGCATACCTCCGCCCATTCCTTTCGCGATCAGCAAAATATCTGGCACTACGCCAAATTGCTCAAAGGCCCACAATGTACCTGTACGCCCGTACCCTGCTTGTATTTCATCAAGAATCAGTAATGCCCCCACTTCATTACAACGCTGACGGACCGCTTGTAGCCATGCTTTCCGTGGCCTGCGAATGCCCCATTCCGCCTGTACCGTTTCTAAAATAACCGCAGCGGTTTTCTCGGTGATTCGGTCCAGACAAAAATCACAGTTGAAGTCCAGGTGCTTGACTCCTGGCAGCAGAGGGTGAAAAGCTTGGGTAAAATCCTTTGGCCACATCAAGCTCGCCGCCCCTTGGGTACTACCATGATAGGAGCGCGTAGCAGCCACAAACTCATGCCGCCCAGTGTAGCGTTTGGCCAATTTCATAGCTCCTTCCGCAGCTTCTGCGCCACTATTTACGAAGTAGACACTATCCAGCGGTGCAGGTAGCTGCTCCGCAATTAGACTAGCCAATTGCACCTGGGGCGCGAGTACAAACTCCCCGTATACAATGGTGTGCAAGTATTTATCCAATTGTGCCTTGGCCGCATCTACAACCGCTGGGTGGCGGTGCCCTAAGCTGCTTACTCCAATACCCGCAATCAAATCTAGATATGCCTTTCCATCCCGGTCATAGAGGTACATTCCTTCTGATCCTGCAATCTCCAACGCCAGCGGAAAATCACTGGTCTGGGCTACGTGAGAGAGGAATAATTGACGAAGGTTGGGCATGATTTTGTTTTTTGTGAAGATGTGGCTCGCGGGTGTTTTTTATTTATTCTTTTCTGTTAGTTACTAAAGAGCAATCAGTGTGATCATTTGTGATAATAGTTTCTGCATTCATCAACTACCTCTCCCACAAACACCACCGCACCGCGAGTGTCACGAGCCTCCCTGTGAGCCATAAGCGAACTAAATCCGCGAACGACCCTGCCTGCACGTAGCCGTTTCGGCGAAGGCAAGGAGTGAGCTAACTCCGCGAGCCCTCGGCAAGCTTTAACCGTGAGCCACAGGCGAACTTCCCTACAAGTCCCAAAAATACAACTTCTCCCTCGCCTGTCGGCCGGCCGCTATTCCTGGGTTTTACCACCTTTACGGAATAAGAATTGGGGAAAATCGGTCTCTGAAACGCATCTTTTCGCCCGAATCCGGCGTTAAGAGAGAAAACACGGCGGTTTACCGCTTTTGGAAACTATTTATCAATCCATCCCTTTGCTGCGTTCAATTCTGTATAGTAGCGTACTCGTTTTGCTTGTCCTTTCGTGTAAGGAGGATACCGTCAGAAGAACTGATTTTCTGATCCAAGGGATTGATGTTTCCCGTTATCAACTACAGGTAAATTGGCCAGAGGTGGCAGATCAAGGCATCCATTTTGCTTTTGTCAAAGCTACCGAAGGCGCTACGCACCTCGACACGCTGTTTCATAAAAACTGGCATGCCATACGAGAGTCTGGGCTTCGGCGAGGCGCCTATCATTTCTATCGTCCACAAACGGATGCGACCAAGCAGGCCACTTATTTCCTCGAACAAGTAGACCTAGAAGACGGAGACCTTCCACCGGTTTTGGATATTGAGGTATTAGATGGTACCGATCCACGGGCCTTGGTTGATGACCTTCATATCTGGCTAGCAACTGTGCAAGAACACTTCGGTGTTGCTCCCATCCTCTATACCAACCTCAAGTTTTACAACCGCTACTTGGCTGGGCACTTTGATTCGTATCCGCTGTGGATTGCCCGCTACAGTGATGAAAAGCCGGTGTTGGCTTGCGGTCGCGACTGGCAGTTTTGGCAATATGGAAACCGGGGTACACTTTCTGGTATTGATGGCTACGTGGACCTCAACGTTTTCCACGGCGATTGGCTCGCACTCGATAGCTTGGCGTACACCTACAATACGGCCTTAAGTTTCAGGTAAGATTAACGCCTCCTTAAGCTACACTTCACATTGCTCCCGCATATTTGTGGTGTCAATCATTGATTTCTTGCTGTCAATCTTTCTTAACTCTCTTATTTCGTTTTCCTAGAATAAGAAAGAATCAATCGAGGCCAGAAAGCTGTTTCTCAGACAACCTTCTGGCCTTTTTCTTTCCTTATTTCTAGTGCACTATGTGCCAAAACCCTATTTGATAATTTAATGCCCACTTAATATCTACTTCACACCGGAGTAGTTTCTTTGTAGGCATAAGCTTTTATCCTATACTGTAGCCCTTTTGCTGTGTTCACATATCTTGGAGCACAGCTTTTTTTATGCCTTTCCAGCTTGGTGCCGTACCCGGAATCTGCTTCAATAGACGCTTACGGAACCGGTGATAATGTACCTCAATGGTATGGCGGCTGCTACGGGTAAACTCCTTTGCGATATAGTCGCTATCCTGCTCCGCCAGATTTCCCAGTTTGTCAGGGCGCTCCCAACGTCCCATGACCATATTAGCAGCTAGCTTAGACTGCAAGTCACTCAATGGCCAAATTGCCCCTTGCGGCTGGAACAATCCAATGAAGATTAAACTGGGGTAATCCTTGTGAAACATGCGCAAATACAAAGGCACCCGATCGGCTTCTTCGTAATTGATAAAATCTTTTTTGAAGAATGGTAAGGTGATTTTATAGCCCGTAGCGGCAACAATAGTATCATACTCCTCCGTATGCCCGTCCTTGAAAGTGACCTGCTTTCCAGCGATTTTTTCAATACCAACTTTTGGATGAACCTTCCCGTGGCGAATCTTGTACAGCAACTCGGAGTTCATGGTTGGATGAGCTGCCGTAAGCGGGAAATCTGGCTTAGGCAAGTTGTAGGCTTTGTAGTTGCCCACCATCAGCTTTAGTGTAAGTGCTCTGAACCAACGCGCCAAGGTTTTTGGCAAGTAGGTCAAAATCGTATTGAAGGTATCCGTGGGGCGGCCGAGAAAAAACTTGGGTACAATGTACTGCGCTCGGCGTATGCTAATGCCAGTATGCGCTGCTACCCGACTAATTTCCACGGCACAATCGCAGCCCGAATTTCCAGAACCAACTACCAAAACACGTTCGTCCTTAAAAGGCGCATTGGTCTTGTACGCATGCGAGTGCAGGTAACGACCTGCAAAAGCTTCGGCGATCCCTTCCGGGTGACGAGGAACGTTGTGATGCCCATTTGCCACAAAGAGATAATCGAATACTTCCGTTTCACCGGAGCTCAGTTTCAGTTCCCAACGCTGATCATCGAGCAAGGTAGCATGTTGAACAGAGGTATTGAAACGGATATGTGGGTAGAGATCAAAATGCTTGGCGTAGGAACGAAAATAGGCCAGCACCTGCTCGTGGGAAGGGTAATCTGGATAATCCTCTGGCATGGGATAATCCTCAAATGCCGAGAGGGTTTTAGAGGAAATAATGTGTGTGGTTTCGCAGACGCTGCTGTGTGATATTTCTGGCGAGAAAATCCAGTTGCCGCCGATATCACTGTTTTGCTCGAAACAAACCACTTCAGGAACACCGGCTTGCAATAAATTCTTTACCGCTGTTATGCCGGAACAACCGGCTCCAATAACAGCCACCCGGGCCGGTTGGTTAGGAGTACTCATGCACTTACTTTTTTGGCAAGATTGGTGGTTGAAAGGCAGGATTTTGGCGTAGGACAATCCAAATTCACTTTTCGCAAAAAAGGATTGACACCAAATATAAGACATCTGCCTATCTTGGCGCCGTCATGGAGAAAATGAAGCAGAAGTTTGGTACAGGGCCGGTATTCTTCACCGCCATTTCCACTATCCTAGGGGCAATTATGTTCTTGCGCTTTGGGTTTGCGGTAGGAAGTGTAGGGTTCCTGGGAACAATTGCAATTATCTTGATTGGTCATGCCGTGACTATCCCGACAGCAATGGCCATTGCTGAAATTGCAACTAACCAAAAAGTAGAAGGAGGAGGAGAATACTATATCATATCCAGGTCCTTTGGCTTGGTCATTGGCTCCACCATTGGTTTGGCACTTTACATGTCGCAGGCCATTAGTGTGGCTTTCTACATTATGGCCTTTACGGAGGCCTTTAATACGGGTATAGATTGGCTACTACAGAATGTAGAGTTACCGGCAACTGTTATTTGGCTATTAGAACAAAAACAAACCATAAGTGTGCCGGCTTTATTACTTCTGACCGTCATCGTACTTACCAAAGGCGCTGATCTTGGGGTAAAGGCCCTTTATGTAGTGGTGGCTACTTTGGCCGTCAGTATGGTGGCTTTCTTTGCTGGCCAAACCGACTATGCCCAAACGCACGACCTTGACCCTATTGCCACCATCTACAATGGCAAGCAGGTGGACGATTCAACTACGATTGCGCTACCGGAAGTGCTTGCGCAAGATGATAGTCTTAACACCGGTAGAGAGGTCCCGACACTGCAGTCTGCCCCAGCAGCACCCTCCGAACCTGCTAATCCTGCTGTAACCCTGGGCTTTTTTACTGTTTTTGCTATTATTTTCCCCGCCTTTACAGGCATGACGGCAGGAGTTGGTTTATCCGGTGATTTACGCGACCCCGGCCGCTCTATTCCACTTGGGACACTAGCGGCTACCATTGCCGGTATGTTCATCTACTTCCTTATTGCTTACAAACTGGCTACTTCTGCCAGTCCGGAAGATCTGGCAGATACCTCCAAGCTAGTTATGGCCGATATTGCCATACAAGGATGGTGGCTCATTCCAGTTGGTCTAGCAGCAGCTACCATTTCTTCGGCCTTGGGTTCTATCATGGTAGCACCTCGTACCTTACAGGCGATTGCTCGCGACCACATATTTCCTACCCCAGCTATCAACGGATGGTTATCAAAAGGAAGAGGCGAAAACGATGAACCGTACAATGCTTCGGTGGTAACCGTACTCATTGCCCTGGTTTTCATTTTCATGGGGGCTATTGATAGCGTAGCGGAAATTATATCCATGTTTTTCATGGTCACCTACGGTTCGTTATGTCTTATCTCTTTCCTCAATCATTTTGCGGCTGATCCTAGTTATCGCCCACGCTTCCGGTCCAAATGGTTTATCTCACTTTTTGGGGCGATTGCCTGTTTTGGCTTGATGTTCTTTATGAACGCTACCTACGCACTCTTGGCCTTAGTATTTATCGTTGGGCTTTACTTTACCATCGCTTCTTTCAACCGCGATAAGCGTAGTATTGCAGTCATCTTCCAAGGGGTAATCTTCCAGCTGAGTCGTCGCTTACAAGTTTTCCTGCAAAAGGCCGATAAAGAAAAAGGCAGCTGGCGCCCATCTGCGGTAGCACTCACCAGTGATTCTTTCCAGCGCCTAGGGGCTTTCGATATGCTGCGCTGGATATCCGAGAAGTATGGCTTTGGCACCTATATTCACCAGATCAAAGGCTACTTATCGCGGCAGACCAATCATGAGGCAAAAGTTATAAAAGAGCGCCTAATCCGAATGGGAGAGGTGAGTGATAGTAACATCTACATCGATACGCTCATCAGTCCTTCCTATACCTCGAGTGTAGCGCAGGTTATTCAGCTGCCCGGTATTGCGGGTACCGAAAACAACCTCTTACTGCTTGAATTCTCGAAAAATGATCCGGAAGATTTGGGTGACATTATCGACAACTTTAAACTCATCCGTTCTATTGATTTCGACATCGCTATTCTAGCTAGTTCGGAACGTAGTTTTGGCTTGAAAAAGCAGATCCATATTTGGCTTACCAGTCAGGATTTTGACAACGCCAACCTGATGATTCTCTTGGCCTATATCCTGATTGGTCATAAGGATTGGTCTGGAGCAGAAATCAAGATATTTGCCCTCTACCCGGAAAATACCTGCGATGCCGAACGCGAGCATTTATACCAATTGATTGAAACGGGACAACTCCCTATTTCTACTCAGAACATTGAGGTGATTGCCCGCGATCCCAAGCTAGATACCCGTAGTGTCATTACTGAAAAATCACAGGATGCGGACCTCACTATTCTGGGTTTCCGCGAAGAAGCGGTAAAGCACAATGGGAAAGAGGTATTTGCGGACTACGGAAACATTGGCAATATCCTTTTCGTTAATGCAGTAGAGCAAAAAGAAATCAAATAAAGGAGATTTGATTGAACGGTCTAAAAACGGCCTTAGACGCAGTAAATGCCTAATATAGCACCGCACCACCCACTATTTGGTCTATAGCTGCTCCCTATCCATCGAATATGTAAACACCTCGTTTGGGTAATGACCAAAAAATCCACATATTGCACAACCCCTGCTACCCACTAGTGTTAGTCATAAAGGGTACAGTAAATCAGGAATATTGCACTATGAAAAATAAAACAGTGGCTGGACTTCTGGCCCTGGTTGCCGGATACATGGGCTTGCACCGCTTTTACCTGGGGCAAGTTGGTCTTGGCATTGCTTATATCGTGCTGCTGCCTATCTTTTTGATCAACAGTCTTTGGTTCATGTTGCTCATTGGTGTGGTGGATGCCATCGCACTATTTTCTATGGATCAAGAAGCGTTTGACAAGAAGTACAATAAAGGCTACGAGGGTCAAAATCAAAACCGATCCGAACGGCGACAGCAGCGTGATTTTAATCGCGATGAGCGCTACCGCGAACGTAATACCCGTAGAAAGTCCGATACAACTCCTAGTAGATCAAAGCGAGCACGGAATAACCCGTATATGAAAACGGGCAAGCAGAAATTTAAAGACTACGAGTACGAAGGTGCCATTGATGATTTCAATAAGGCCCTCGAAGTAGACCCGCAGAATATTGCCGCCCACTTTAACCTGGCCTGTGCTCACTCCCTCATGGAGCATAAGGACAAGGCTTTTTATCATTTAGACCGCGCAGTGGCACTGGGCTTTGATGACTTTAACACTATAAAAACACGTGATCACCTGGCTTATCTTCGGATTCAGCCAGAATTTTTGCAATTTGAAGCCAACAACTTTCGCTTGGCCAAACAACTTAAAGCCCCAAAAGAGAATCTACTGGATGAGCGGCCTGCCCAGCAACAGCCCCAGCAATCTGACTTGTTAGAACAACTACAGAAGCTGGCGAAACTGAAAGAAAAGGGTTTGCTCACCGAAGAAGAATTTAAAGTGCAGAAAGAAAAGCTGCTGGCGAGCGACTAAGACGACGACAATTCCCACGAACATGATAGCTGAAAATCTCATATCCGACGCCATTATCCCCCTGCGGACTTCCGATACCGGCTCCGAGGCGCTAAGTATCATGAACGAGTTCCACATTCGACATTTACCGATTGTCAATAATGAGGAGTTGCTGGGGTTATTGTCTGAAGACGAAATCTTAGATCACGATGCAGAAGAGCCCGTAGGCAGCTATCGCCTCCACCTCCTGCACACCTTTGTTCGCGTTAACGATCACCTCTACGACGTAATGCGCCTAGTAGCAGAATATCAGCTAACTGCTGTTCCCGTAGTTGACGATCAGAAACGATATATCGGGATTATTACCGCGGAAGACCTTATTCGTCAATTTGCGGAAAGCGGCTCCTTCCGTGAGCCTGGCGGATTGATTGTTCTGGAAATGTCGCGGCAAGATTATTCCCTGGCCCAATTAGCTCGTATTGTAGAATCTGAGAATGCGGTAATTCTCAGTGCACAGGTCAATACGTTTCCAGATTCTCCGCGCATTGAAGTCACCTTGAAAGTCAATAAGCAGAATATCCTCAATATCATTGCTTCTTTTGAGCGTTTCGACTACGAAGTCAAAGCAACCTTCAACGAGCTAGAATATTCCGACGGCCTCCGTGAACGCTACGACAGCCTGATTAGCTATCTCAATGTCTGACCTCCGGGTATTTGGTATTCGACATCACGGTCCTGGTTCCGCCCGACGGTTGGTTCAGGCCCTAGAGCAGTGGCAGCCCGATGCGGTATTAATCGAATTTCCTACCGACGCACAATCAGAACTCGTCCAGGCGGGTAAACTTCAGCTAGAGCCGCCCGTGGCACTGGTCATCTACGACCAACAAGATATTCAACAAGCATTTTATTATCCTTTTGCTCGTTTCTCACCGGAGTGGCAGGCACTGCAATGGGCCATGCGCAACCAAGCTGCCGTGCAAGCCATGGACCTACCTATCACGCACCAGCTTGCGCTGCGTAAACGCCCCCAACTGTTGGTAGCACCTACTGATACTAAACTCCAACGAGACCCCCTGGGTGAAATGGCAAAGTTGGCTGGTTATGAAGACCGTGAGCAATGGTGGGAGATCACCTTTGAGCAAACCGAAGATGACTTTGCTTTATTCGACGCCATTAATGAATTGATCAGCGCTCTGCGTTCAGAGGGTAATACCAGCAGCCAAGAGACATTACTTCGTGAAGCCTATATGCGTAAGGTTTTGCGCAAAGCAATGAAAGGCGGCTACGAACGCGTGGCAGTAGTGTGCGGTGCCTGGCACAGCCCTGCACTTTTGGATTGGAAAAAATACAAGGCTACCGCCGATAATCAAGCATTGCGTGGCCTACCCAAAGTAAAAACCAAGGCCGCCTGGATTCCCTGGAGTTATCCCCGTCTGGCCAAGGAAAGTGGCTACGGTGCCGGAGTGCACTCTCCGGCCTGGTACGAGCTTAGTTATGACTATCAGCGCGAAGCCAGTATTCACTGGATGGTGAAGGCAGCCCAGTTACTACGTGCAGAAGGGATGGACACCTCACCAGCACACGCACAAGAAGCAGTGCGATTGGCCAGTACCCTAGCGGGAATGGACCAAAAAATTATCCCCAGCCTAGACGACCTGAAATACGCTGCCCTCAGCACATTGTGTGAAGGCTCGGCGGAACGCCTTGCACTAATTGAGCGCCAGCTTATGCTAGGAGACAAAGTGGGTACGGTACCCGAAAATGCAACGGTGGTTCCGCTACAAAAAGACCTTTCTCAGCTATTGAAAAGCAGTCGCCTCAATAAATACTGGGGCAAGGTGGGAGAACAATGGTTAAAAGCCACAAAAGCCAACCCTAGAGGCGGGCTGGACCTCCGCACCGATAGTGATCTACTAAAGAGCCAATTACTTCACCGCCTCAGAATTCTCGGTATTAATTGGGGAGCCCAGCAGGCGAATAGTAAAAATGACCTGGGTGCTTTTAAAGAACTGTGGATCCTCCACTGGCAACCAGAGTTCAGCCTGTACGTATTGGAAGCAGCCATGTGGGGAAACACCGTGGAAGAGGCGGCTGACCAAAAACTACGACAGCAGGACGAACAAGCCAATATTGCGGTACTTGCTGAGGCCGTGCTGCAGGGCCTACGCGCCGGGCTAAAAAGCGGCGTGCAAGTAGTGACGCAGCTCTTGCAAGACCGTTCTGCGCTGACCAAAGATGTACAAGAGTTATTGGCGGGTATGCCGGCCCTCATCAAGATTATCCAATACGGTGATGCCCGCAAAACAGACGTAACAGCGCTGGCCGTATTGGTGGAAGAAATAGCCCCCCGCCTCGCCACGAGTTTACCAGGAGCCGCAATGGGCATTGACGAAGAGGCCGCCCAACTCCTCCTCCGCGACTTTTTGGCAACGCACCGAGGCTTAAGTCAACTGGAGCTTCCTTTGCTAGAGGACCATTGGTGGCCAGCCGTGCAGAAACTTGCCAATATTCCTGGCATTGCACCTTTATTGAAAGGTTTAGCTACACGCTTACTTTTTGATCAGGAACGCCTAGATCTTTCGGAAACTGCTCGCCGGATGGATTTTGCGCTTTCTCCTGGCAATGAGCTTTTAGATGTGGCCAACTGGCTCGCCGGTTTCCTGAACGGCAGTGGCTTACTGCTTTTGCATCACCCACCCTTATGGCAAGTGATTGACCGCTGGGTAGCTGCATTAGACATGGATACGTTGCAGGGTTTATTACCGCTCTTGCGCCGTACCTTCTCTTCTTTCTCGCCTACAGAAAGACAGCGAATGCTGGAGCTGGTAAAAGCACCGGTCGCCACCGATGAACCTGCTATTGTTGAGGTAAAAACTAAGACTGCTAAACGCAATGGTTTGGCAGAGCAGCTTTTGTCTGACCTGGATAGCTGGGTAAGAGGTTAAGTACTATAACAGCCTATTCTTCAGGAAAAGAAATTTGCTCCAGAAAAGTGGTAAATCGCGCGCGCCTTTCCGGCGTATCTTTTTCACCCAATCCATTGAATACACAGGCTGCGTTTTCATTTCCAAAAGCAACCAGGTATAAGTAACTCTTCTCTATTTCTGCATTACCACTTAACTCTAATATGTACTGGTAAGCCGGCGTACCCCCTACCGTCGTTTCACTTTCCAGAAGGATATTCAACTGCATTCCCTGTTTTGTGTATTTGTCGGTAAACTGTTGTGCTAATAGTTTTGGTGTTACACTCAACCAGGTAGCTGCGGGTAATTGTAGCAGCAAAATGGCATCTCCAGAAGCTGGATGTTCAAACATAAAGCTCCCCATATTAAAGCCTTGTGAAACCCATTCCTGGTCCACTTCTTCCGTTAATTGAAATTTTGCGTGTTCCGTAATCGGGTCAATAGTCGAAGGCCGATAAGTGATGCTTCCTAGATCGTTGATCACTTCTTCCGTTACAAACGATTCACCCGGTGTTCCAATGATTTGTACCAAGGCGCAGAAGTCATTATTACCAAAAAAAGCCTGGCAAATCTGTGGTTCTGAATCAAACTCCAAAATGATCGCCTCGTACTGCCCTAGCTTCCCGTTACGACGATCTTTTACTACAATACCTTCTTCCTCATAGCCCGCTTCGATACCATCAAAGTCCGAAACATTATCGTAGTAGCTCATCTCTCCCATTTGCATGAAAGTGATGCCGACTATGTCGTTCATAATGCCAGGTGCATCATCAATGAGTGAATAACCTGATGGCAGTTGCAGATGTAAATCCGTTCCTGCAATTTGAGTAAGGGGTGTTTCCTGTGCACCAAGGATGGTACATAGTGCCATTATTAGAATCAAGAGAGAGGTCCGCATATGTCTTTTTATAGAATGGATAAAATGCCTTGTGCAGAAGAGACGCTCGCAATCGCTGAGCAATGCGTCTATAAATCAATGATTAATCACCCGGAAAATAATCATTAGCACCAGCAGGAATACCAAAAGGAAGATAATGCCCAGCGCAGGATCGTCCATAGCTTTGTCCCATAAAGGTTCCAATCGTTTACGTCCGACGGTAAATGCGGCAATGACAATCATTATACCGATCACCCAACGGCCTTTAGTTCCCATATCTTCCAGTTTAGAATTGGCAGCAAAGGTAATACTTGAGTATAGCAAAGTGCAGGTATTTCCTTAAACTCATGTCAGGTTTGTCGTAATTAGAACTCCAAAAGCATCAGGATAAAAACAAACCTTCCGGTAGCGAGTAGAAGGGTTTTTCCTTCTCACAACTCGTAGTGGCGGCTAATCCTCCTATCTTGAACAAAGGACATTTCCATCTCGCTATGCAACTTGATATTTGGTCCATATTGATTTTGCTTTTCCTCGCGCAAGGGCTTTATTTGTTGAGCGCCTTAGTTTTATCCACTCGTGAAAGACAGCGGTATTGGAATCGTTTTTTGGCGGGCATTCTACTAGCAGTACTCTGGTGGCTAATGGAGTTTCTTTCCGTTAGGAACGTGCTCGAAATTCCGTTAAATGCATTCTATGGGACGCGTTATGGGTCCTGGTTACTCCTAGGGCCGCTTACCTATTTTTACTTTAAATCTATCATTCGACAAGATTGGCGTTTTAGTACAAAAGACAGCCTACACTTTCTGCCCTTTTTCCTTCTGGTTTTGGTGATTCCTTTCCTAAGTGGCGAGTCGCTTAGCCAACGCCAAATTCACTATGGGATGCTGGCCGTTTTTGACTACCGTCCCAAAGTAGTTACTCCCTTCGAGTATTTCTATTCTACTGTTTTCTACCTGCAGTTTGTCCATCTGGCGGTCTATCTACTATTCAATGTCAAACGTATTGAGGAATATGGTGCAGCTCTAAAAAACCAGGCGGCCCAGCAAAACGAGCTCCAGTGGCTACGCCTTTTTAACGGGCTGCTGCTGCTGGCACTACTGTTCGTTACCATTTTTCTTTACCTCTTATTCCAGAGCGATGTTTATCGGCGAGCTATGGATTATCTCTACGTTTTACCGCTAGGTTTATTCGTCTACGCTGCGAGCTATAAACTGGCGGGTGTCCAGTGGACGAAAGTGGAGCTACCGCAAAACAAATACCAGGGCTCTAGTTTGAAAACCGAAGCTAAAAGTCAGTACCTCCAGCAACTGGAGCAGTTGATGAAAGTACAAAAACCTCACCTCAAACCTGAACTTCGTTTAAAGGATTTGGCGGAAATGCTACAGATTCCTACTCACCATTTATCTCAGCTAATCAACGAACAGTACAAACGCTCCTTTTTCGATTTTATCAACGCTTACCGGGTAAAAGAAGCTCAATTATTGATTCAACAACAACCGGAGCAAACCTTGCTACAAATTGCTTTCGCCGCCGGCTTTAATAACAAGACCTCCTTTGTTAATGCCTTTAAGAAGTTTGTGGGGCGCACGCCTTCTGCCTATCGGAAAATAGTAGCCCAGAATTCATGATTTCTTGGCAACCTTTATAATGCTTGTCGACAAGTGAATCGGTAATGCTTAGCCTTGTGGCCATAACCAAAGCATTATCCGACGATGAAAACCTTTATTTATTCTCTTTTATTTAGTGCATTGCTCTTTGGTTTCCACACGGAGCCTACTTCTTACCAACTTGACATTGGCCATACCTATATCGGTTTTGATGTAGAGCGTTTTTGGGTAGGAGAAGTTTCTGGGCGCTTTAATGAGGCCGCTGCCCATATCACTATGACCGGTGAGGATATTTCGACGCTACAAGTAGATGCGACCATCCAAAGCGCAAGCCTAGACAGCAATAATGATATCCGCGACGGGCACCTCAAGGGCCAGCTGTGGTTAGATGCAGAAACCCACCCAACAATTCACTTCAAGTCAACAAATGTGAGCCAATCCGAAGAGGGCCAGTACTTGATGGAAGGCGATTTTACCATCAAAGGAATTACCAATCAGGTAAGTTTTCCTATCGAAGTCCAGGGTCCGTTTAAGGATCCAACGCAAAATATTACGCTTGGCCTAAAGGCTGAATTCACCATTGACCGCTTTGACTACGGTCTGCAATTCAACAAGACGATGGACAACGGAGAGTTGTTTATTGGTCGAGAGGTGAAGATTAAGATTAGAGCGCTGGCGATTGAAAAGTAAGCGGTAGACGTAGCGGTAGACGTAGCGGTAGACGTAGACGTAAGGCATCTTGGAGATGCCTTACGTCTGATGCCTTCCGTCTGACTAGAAACTCCAGTCACGTTTCCAGACATCGATCAAATCAAAGCTGATTTTGAAGGAGGTATCTGGCTGGCGGTTATTAGCATCTGCTAGAACCCCAAACAATCCCACTCGTAGGCGACGACGTGGTCCCACTTTGAACACCCGCTCTACGCCAGCAAAAAATTCTTGGTGGCGGTAGTCGCCATCTTTGAGCCAGAGTAATCCGCCACCCGCTACAGTCTTAATACGGGTCTTTTTCAGCAGTGGTATATTATTGATAATAGCGCCATTGAAGTGGTGGATGAAGTGCAGTTCAAAGTGCAAATTCGTGGTTGCTAGAGAAGTATCTAACAATTGAAAGGTGCGCAAGGGATTGGAGTACAAAAAGGGATCGCTTTCGCGGAATTGCTTCCAGTCGATAAAACGCAGATCTTCAGTGTTGACAAATTGCCCCAATTGCGCCCGGTAGTGCGTGTTTCCGATAGGGCCCAAAATAACTTCCTGTTCCATGGCCGCTTCTACATAGTCAAAGCGGATATCACTACCGAAGGTATTATCCCAACCTCGTCGGTGCATTAAACTGAAAGTAGGCCACTTGCTGCCCAGGATGATCTTACGATCGGGTTCCCGCATGTAGCGTTGCCCCGGTGTAAAACTGAGGGTGTTGGTAGTAATGAACCCCTGGTAACGTTCAAAATCAATAGGGGCATCATCATCCGTGACTACATCATCTATAAACGAACCGACATCGTAGGTAGTGATCGGCTGTCGATCATTCCAGTCGAAGCTGGAGTGCAAACGCAAACCATTGGCAATTTCAATCGCGTGCGTTACCCGTAGGGCATCTAACAAAATGTAGTTACTAGGGCGAAGCAGGTTGAGGTAAGCATCAAACTCATTGATGGCCTGAAACGATCGCCCACCGCTGATCGAAACATCTCCCATACGGAATGGATCGTAACGGAACCAGGAGCTGAAATTGCCCTGAACATCATGATTACGCAAACCAAAATCTAGCGTACCGGAGTTGCTCCAGATTTGTCCATTTTCGTAACGCTTAAAGCGAGACACATAAGGCCCTACTCGCCATCCTCCAACGGGATTAAAATCAATCATCGAAGCCAACGAGCTTACGTAAAGGTGGGATTGTTCGCGCCAGTCACGTATACCTATTCCATCCCACGCGATTTCCAGTAAACTGATTTTATTATACAAATGCTCCAGGCTATCGCGATAAGCGGGGCTATTGTGTACCGTTTGAATACTATCGCGCAGACGAATCAATTTTGCCTCTCGATCATCCAGTGCTTCCGTGCGAGTATCGGCCCAATATTCACCATCGCGCTCGTAAGCCTCACGTGTGGTAATGGCTACTTCATTCCCAAAGAACTTATCCGGAAATTCGTAATTGTGCTGATAGTCCGAATAGCTGAGAACCGTACTTCCCTTAAAAGTCTTTTTCTTACCCTGCTTGGTGCTGTAGATGAAGGCTTGTCGCTCCACAATCCACAAGCTGTCCTGCACTTTGGTATAGGATTGTTCGATGCGGAAATCATCACCGAACAGGAGCGTTCCTTTGGGTAACTCCAGCTCTAGGTTCAGGATAGTCCACTCGTCCTCTACAATCCAGACGGTACCTCTTACCGTAGAGTTTCCTTCCTTACGGGGAATAACCTTAATCTCATTGATATGCTGCCCATCCACGTAGCGACTACCTACAAGCTCGTATTTGTAAGACAAGATGGCGTTGTTACTAAAGGGAGAAATAACAGGCGCATCCGCAATTCCTGGCAGGTAAACCAGGTTGCGGTAGAAGTTGAAATCGGTTTCTGCAAAAATGGGGAGGAATAAACCTTTGGTATCACCGTAAGCCTGGTAGGCCGTCCGCTCTTCCTTGTATTGCCGGGGGTAGCTATAATTAAGCATCACCTCCATCTCTATGAGGTTGAGCCCATCCAATAGCGCTTGATTGGCTTCAGCCTCTGCTGCGAAGGGGTCAGCTCCAGGCACACTTACGTCTATCTCTACAGCTGGTTCTTTGGGCACTACCTCGATATTTTCGGTTTCTTCAATTGCCTTCAGGTACACCTTTGTCCGATAGCTATCGGCCGCTTTCAACTGCTGATCCTTATTTTCAATGACCTGTTTGATGATAGCAAAGGCCGGATCCTTCTGGCTCGCAGATACTACGATTTCCTCCAGCTCCAGTGCTGCTGTTTGCAACTGGATGTTGACCCAAGCGGTATCTCCTACCAATAGGACGCGCTCCGAACGGCTTTCGTAGCCCAGGCTAGAAAAAACCAAGTTGTACTCCCCTTCTACATCTACACGCATTTCATAATTACCGTCGCCATCGCTTACCGTACCGGTTTGCAATTGCTGAACGTAAATATTGGCGTAAGGGAGGGGTTCGCGAAATTCATTGGTAATGCGACCAGTGATGACTTGAGCGGATAGTACGGTGCTACAGAGCAGCAGTGCTAATAGGCTCAGGAGGCTGGATATTCTAGGCCGAGTCGGGAGACTCTGCCTGAACGGTTTATTTTGGGGTGATAAGTCCATGTGTGATCGTGGTAATAACTTCCTTCTATACAAAGAGACGTATTATTAACGGCAAAGGATGTTTCTACGATCTTAAAAAACTGAGGATAGTGTTAATTATTGTTTAAAGGGGCATTTACTAGGTACCGCAGAAGGTTTGATAATTGCTGTCGAAGCCAGCAGGTACGGCCTGAAGGGCTGCAGCGTGCACATCATATTTATAAGGCGTAGCTACTTGCGCCAGCATCACGTGGAAGGGATCGTAATCGCCATTTACAGCAGCTTGTAGCGCAGCCTCCACCATGTGATTTCTTGGAATAAAAGCGGGGTTATTGGCCTGCATTACTGCTTTGGCTAGCTCCATGCCACCTGTTTCGCTGAGGCGGCGTTTCCAGCTCGCGTGCCAGGCTTCAAAAGCAGCACTAGTGTAAAGCGGCTCCACAGGAAATTGCTCGGTGGTCAATGAAACGAAGAAATTGGTATAATCGGCGGCATGGTGCTCTAATAGGTAGAGCAGTTCATCCACCAACACTTTATCCCCAACTTGGATCTGGCTGATACCCAATTTACGGAGCAGCATACGATAATAATAATCGCCAAAGCGGCGGGGAAAATCATCTAACACCGCGCGAGCCTTGCTAGTCGCCTCTTCTTCGTTATCCGAAATGAGCGGCAGTAAAGTGCCGGCAAAGACCACCATATTCCAATGCGCAATCTTGGGCTGGTTACCAAAGGCGTAGCGGCCATCACGGTCAATAGAACTGAAAACCGTCTTAGGATCGTAAGCATTCATAAAGGCGCAGGGACCGTAGTCGATTGTTTCTCCAGCAATACTTACGTTATCTGTATTCATCACACCGTGGATAAATCCTACGCGCATCCACTCTGTCACGAGCTTAATTTGCTGCTCGATTACCTTTTCAAGTAATGCTATGGCCGGATTTTCTGCGTCTTTAAGCTCCGGATAATGCCGATCAATTACGTAGTCGAGAAAAGCTTGTAGATCTTCTTTACTACCATTCTGTAACACGTATTCAAAAGTTCCAACCCGAATATGGCTTGCGGCAATGCGGGTCAGCACCGCTCCGTCCTGAATGGGTTGGCGATAAACTTGCTCTCCAGTAGCGACAACCGCCAAGCTTCGTGTACTTGGAATACCGAGATGGTACATGGCCTCACTGATGATATACTCCCGCAGCATGGAGCTCAATGTAGCACGACCATCACCGCGGCGTGAATAGGGCGTGCGCCCGGATCCTTTGAGCTGAATATCTACCCGTTTGTTAGTCGGGGTAATTTGTTCCCCAAATAAAATAGCACGACCATCACCCAGCGTATTGAAATAGCCAAACTGATGCCCGGCATACGCCTGGGCAAGCGGTACAGCGCCTTCGGGTACTTTATTACCAGAGAAAATAGTAGTTATCTCTTCTTCCTGGCCATTCAGAAAAGACAGGCCTAAATCCGCGGCCAACTTATCGTTCCACAGCTGTAAGCTTGGCTCGCGTACCGGATTTGGTTGCTGTAAACTGAATAGTTGCTCCGGTAAATTCCGGTAGGTATGGTCCCAATTCCAATGCTTTGGCTTGATATCATTCATACTAAAGGCCTCCTTACGGGCTGATAATTAAGGCAGTAACGACACTGCTTCTATGAAAACCGATGAAGGGAGAACAGGTTCATTTAAGAGTGAGAGTGAGAGCAAAATGACAGTGACGGTTAAAGTTCCTTTTGCCGCATACTGCGTTTTTGCACTTACTTTTCCTTTTGGGCAAACTGGACTAAAACATCTAGGTCAACGTATCGGAGTGCCTCTTCGGCACAAGCTTCTAAGACTAACTTGGGGGCAACGCCATGCTCGTAGGCCTCGCGCCAACGCAGCGCACAAAGGCACCACTTATCACCGGGCTTTAATCCGGGGAATTGATAGGCAGGAATGGGTGTGCTGAGATCATTTCCACGCCCTTTGGTAAACTCCAAAAACTCCTCCGTCATAATAGCACATACCACGTGGCGTCCGCTATCGTATACATCGGTGCGGCAGAAGCCGTCGCGGTAGAAACCGGTGAGGGGTTCATAGCAACAAGGGATGAGATCTTGGCCGAAAATATTCTTAGGCATGGCCGAATCGTTTTTGGAGTCTAACGCTGCGCCCTTTAGTCCGTTCACTGGTGCCGCAGGTTTTTCGCAGTTCATTTTATCAGAAGCTGTTGGCGGAAGACAAATGGTATCAGCATGAACGGAACGAAAGCTTATAGCAGCCCTATCATGAAGTTGAGCGGGGTATTCTTCGGCGCCAAGAGCCGAAAAATGCCAAAAGAGGGCAGAACCAATCAAAACCAATATAATGGAGAGTAGTGTATAAAGAGAAGTACGAACCAGCATTACTAAAGCACATTAATTCACCATCCTGAACTCTTGATAGTATAGAAGGTTCAAATAGTTCCCTAATAGCATCTAAGTAAATAGCAGTTGCCATCCTACACAGCAAGCTGCTAAAGCGTTTACCTCCTCAAGGAATGAAAGCTTGGCCAAAAAACATTTGAGTAGAAGCATGCCCTATTCCTTTGATATGCTCGCGTCTAACGCCCTCTTTCAGGTTATATATAACACTGAATTCCCCTTTTTTCCTAATATCTTCCTCAATTACATTATCTGCAATATTTCATTAACTTTAATAGCGTAATACGCTAACAATCCCCCCTTTAGATATCTCAAAAGCAAAGAATTTCTCCAGTACCACAGTACCCGGAGCATACCCTATTTGTATTACTCTCTAAACTTCGCATAAACAAACACCTATGAGATTTTTCACAAGACAAACGTGGATATTCCTGATCTCTGCGTTGACACTCACTTTCAGTAACTATCTTCTCGGGCAAGCTGATGCTTGCGGCTCCGCACCAGCTATCTCTGATGGCGTTACCGCCTTCTCCACTATCGGTTTTAGTGGCTCTAATGAGAGCTCCTGTGGCGGAACGGGCGATACTGCAGACGGATGGTTTATCTACACCGCTTCTTGTACTGGTGATGTAACTGTTAGTACCTGTAATGATGCTGACTTTGACACCACACTTTCTATTTTTGACGGTTGCTTAGGCTCAGAAGTGAGCTGTAATGACGACTTCCTTGGATGTGTCGACAACACCTCCGAAACTACCTTCGCCGCCACCTCCGGCACCCAGTATTGGGTCAGAATTGCCGGATGGAGCGGCGCTACTGGTACGGGAAATATTACAATCGAATGCGATGTAGGTAATGACGACTGTGGCAGCGCACTAACGGTCAGTGATGGAACTACCGCTTTCTCAACTATCGGCTTTACGGGTTCTAATGAAAGTTCTTGTGCTGGCAGTGGTGATACGGCTGACGGGTGGTATGTTTACACTGCATCCTGTACAGGGGATGTAACCGTCAGTACCTGCAGCGATGCGAGTTTTGACACCTCCCTCTCCGCTTTTGACGGTTGTGGTGGAACAGAACTCGCCTGTAATGATGATACTGTAGGCTGCTCCGGAAACACCTCTGAGATCACCTTCTCCGCTACCGCTGGTACCCAATACTGGATTAGAATAGCGGGCTTTAGTGGTGCTACCGGAACGGGGAACCTCACCATTAGTTGCAGCCCTGCCAATGATGACTGTGCCTCCGCAGAGGCGATCAGTGACGGTACTACCGCTTTCTCAACGGTCGGTTATAGCGGCACTAACGAAAGCTCTTGTGGAGGAACGGGCGATACCGCTGACGGATGGTATCTTTACACCGCATCCTGCACCGGAGATGTCACCGTCAGTACTTGTAGCGATGCTAGTTTTGACACCACACTTTCAGCATTTGACGGTTGTGGTGGAACAGAACTCGCCTGTAATGATGATGAAACAGGTTGCTCCGGAAATACTTCTGAGATCACATTTGCGGTGATTTCAGGCACCCAGTACTGGATCAGAATTGCTGGGTTCAGTGGTGCTACTGGAACAGGTAATATCACCATTAGTTGCAGCCCTGACAATGATGACTGTGCCTTCGCTGAGGCGATCAGTGACGGTACTACCGCTTTCTCAACGGTCGGTTTCAGTGGCACTAACGAAAGCTCTTGCGCCGGTACTGGTGATACGGCCGACGGATGGTATGTGTACACCGCTTCCTGCACCGGAGATGTTACCGTAAGCACCTGTAGCGATGCTACTTTTGACACTACGCTCTCCGCTTTTGACGGTTGTGGTGGAACAGAACTCGCCTGTAATGATGATGAAACAGGTTGTTCCGGAAACACCTCTGAGATTACCTTCTCCGTCACCTCAGGCACCCAGTACTGGATCAGAATCGCTGGTTTTAGTGGAGCTACGGGTACTGGTAATATCACCATTAACTGTGTTATTCCTGCCCCCGCAAATGACCTCTGTGCTAATGCCATCGCTGTCACCAATCCCTCTACTAATTCCGGAACTACCGTGAATGCGACTGATACGGGCGAACCACCAACCTGCGTCACTTCGGTCACCGTCGGCGGTGTTTGGTACACCTATACCTCCAACGCTACAGAAGAAGTGACCCTCAGTCTCTGTGGTGCACCCTACGATTCAAAAATTGGGGTATATACTGGCTCTTGTGGTAGCTTCACTTGTGTCATTGGCGAAGATGACGACTTTATCAATTGTGGTGGCAATGACCCATCCGTCACTTTCACTACAACGGCCACCTTTGCCCCCGTTACCTACTATATATACGTTCACGGATTCGATAACGGTCAAGGAACTTTCGAGCTCGTATTATCGGCTATCCTGCCCGTAGAGTTGGGATCTTTTGAAGGTAAAGTCATGAAAGACTATAATCTTTTAAGCTGGGAAACCCTAACCGAAGCCAATACTGAAATGCATCAAATTGAACGTTCCTTAGATGGACAGGACGATTGGAAAATGATTGGTGAAGTAAGGGCAGTAGGTAACTCTTCAGAAACTTCGGCTTACAGCTTACATGATACCGAGCCAGTCCCAGTGGCCTACTACCGTCTGAAATCGGTAGACTTTGGCGGTTACACCGAGTATTCAGAGATCATTCAACTACAACGTGAGACCGATGACGTAGAAATACTGAACATTTCGCCAAATCCTACCAGCGACCAGGTCAATATCAATTTCTTCGTGCCGAGCAATGGCAACTATACTATAATGGTAACAAACATCGTAGGCCAAGTGTTAGTGCAAGAGCAACGATCCTTGGATACAGGAAACTACCGCGAAAGCGTTGATCTTTCCCGCTTTGACAACGGCATTTATCTGATCAGTATCAGCAATACTGGTAGCTCTTCGGTTCACAAGATTGTGAAGCAGTAAGCTTAGCCACTACTTGGAAAAAGTGGTTTCTTAAAATTAAGCCCGAATGCACTGAGTGCGTTCGGGCTTTTTAATAAGTCCTGTATATCAAAGAGACACCAAATTGAAACGATACACATTCAAAATCGGTGGTTAAATGATGTTCATTTTCTTCAGTTGTTCAATAAAGTGGAGTTTTAAGTCTCCTAATGATTCATAGGTAGTCCAGAAGTGTTTGATTTCCTGAAGCTTTTCCTTAAAATCATTAAGTGAACTATCCTTAATTTGGCTCGGCTTAACTGGTGCTTCCTTGAAATAGGTAAGAATATGTGGGCGGCCACTATTCCGGAATTCCCCTAATGCCGTATCAAACTCCTTGGCAGTGTATTGCCCAACTTTGGTGTGAAATAAACATATTACTATATCGCATTGCTTTATCTCCTTGTTGTACTCGTCTTGCAGCCTGGTAGCAGAAATAGTATCCAGAAAATTTTCCCAGCGTACTGGTCTAAGGTGAATGCCTTTTTCTAAAAGGTCATCATTCTGGCGGCGAATGAGCATTTCTAGTTCATCACGTTCTTCGGCCAGTTCTTCGGAGGAAGCGATAAATATTTTGAGCGTACGTGACTGGATGACCCTATCCCGGCGACCAGATCGGTCTCTGATATAATCTGGCAGCAGTACATTGCCTATTAACTCAGGGATGGAAACCTCCTCAAAATAATCCTGGCATTCGTCCTTAAAGCGACCATGACGCAGGCGATGATCCAGGCGCGACTTTTTAAAAATGTAAGGCTTACTTGTGCTGGTCAGGCATTTCTGGCAGGTACACGGGATGAGTCTTTCCACTTCTATACCCGGAGTTGTTTCGTGTAGCTCATCCAGGGTGTCGTTCAAAATGGTGAGTAGTTCTACCATCTTACTCCCCTGCGCACGTAGTTCTATTGCATTTTTACCTTGTTGCCGCGCCTCCACACGGGTGTCTCCTTTACAGAATACCGCTCCGGTGCGCCAAACACAGAGACGATCATTTTCGATTTTCTCGTGCTCGGTCACTAAGAACTGCGTGAATAGGATCCGCGGCATGAATTTATATTCCAGGCGGATGGTACGCTCCTCTACATCAGTTGACCAATCGTATTCCGGGGCTGCAATTGGCAAAATTGATGGCGCAATAAACGCCCCACCTTTAGGCTTGGGATAACAGAGGCGAAATTCTTTCATCAAGGCGAGTAAAGCATCTTGCATATCTATATACTCATCCGCACTCCAGATGCGCTCATAATCAGCTCGGGTAAAATGCCCTTTTTGCTTACGCACTTCTTGATCATCGAGGATACGATAGACGGCATCCGTGGCCCATTCATTGCGGAGGATCACCCAGCGGCGCAGAGCTGCATTTTCCTGAAAGTGGAAGAACACGCCAATATCATGTAAATATTGACTCAGCAAGAGCGCACGCTTGCGTTCTTCAATGCCGTTTTGGCGGCAAATTTTCAGATATTCGTTTATTGAAATATAGTTCTCCTCCTTTGCCCGCTCCATTACAGCCGCTCGAATATCCGCCCAGGATTTAGGTACGACCTGGCGAATGTGGGGTAGGGTTTGGGCATAAGCTTCAATTTGCCGTTTGACTTTATCCAAACCGCCATCCGTATCTGTACCCAGGTTTACCTCTAGGCTCTCCTTTACAAAAGGATAGTCCTTCGCCCATTTTCCCAAATTGAAATTGCACTGCACATCCCCAAAGAGATTATTGATGACAATAAGTGGGCTGTTATCCCCGTGTAATTGGGCTGTTTCCAACCAGAAATCAAAATCGTTTTGATCATCGCCATTTTTGGTAAGCAGTAGATAGAGTGAGCGTTTAGAATAGAAAAATTGGTGGAGGGGTTTGTAATGGTCTTGCCCACCAAAGTCAAAAAGATTGAGCTGCATTTCCTTTTCCTCAGCCAAGGGAAAACAGTAGGGCTCTACTTCTACTTCTAGGCCTTTAGTGCGATCTGGTTCTTTGGGTAGTTCCCGACCAAGTAAACGGTTGCGCAGGCTGGTTTTGCCGCTCATGCCTTCGCCGATGAGGAGGGCTTTGGCTTCTAATAGCTCCTGACCTTGGTCTTTTTCAAGTTGCTCAAAGTAGTTAAGGATAGCTTCGTTACCTTCTTTGAGGATTTCGATTGGGGGGTGGACGAGGGGGCAATCATTGAAACTAAAACTCCTTTCTGAAATCAGCCGATGCATTCTAAATCGAACACCTTTATTCAGAAATGATATTAAGCTAGTTAAATCCCTGACTTGCGTAGAACTACAGTTAAGATATTGTAAATTCACCAAATCTGACAGAGCACGCAAATCACTTACCTGTGTAGAACCACAGTTAAGATGCTGTAAATTCACCAACCCTGACAGAGCACGTAAATCACTCACTTGCGTAGAACTAAAGTAAAGATGCTGTAAATTCACCAACCCTGACAGAGCACGCAAATCACTCACTTGCGTAGAACTAAAGTAAAGCACCTCTAAGTTCGTCAAGCCTGACAAGGCATACAAATCACTCACTTGTGTAGAACTACAATAGAACTGCTGTAAATTCGTCAAGTTACGCAAGGAGCACAAATCACTTACTTGTGTAAAGCTACAGTCGAGTACCTCTAAGTTCGTCAAGCCCGACAAGGCGCTCAAATCACTCACTTGCGTCTTACTGAAGTCGAGCACCTCTAAATTCATCAAGCCCGATAAAGGTATTAAATCTATTAACGGATAAGTTGCGTCATATGTACCAGTTATCACTAGCTTTTCTAGTAGTGTCAAACCTTCAATTCCTACTAAGCTGCCAAGTTTATTACTATTCTCATACCCAGTTTTTTGACTATTGCTACTGTAGTTTGTATTCTGCTCTTTTTCCACTGGATTATACTCCCACCACCTCTCACTCAATATCAAAGTCTTCAACCAAACACACTCCTCCAACTCTTTTGGAAAGTACGTCAAGCCGCAATAACCCAAATCCAGATAAGGATCTTTAGTTCGCTTATTTTCTTCAATGAGGCGGAGGGCAGCTTCGGGGGTAGGTGGGCGTTGATCAGCCATAGGTTTAGCAATCCGGTTGGTAAACAATATTTTCAGCTCGCTGAGGTGGGACAGGTTTTCGCAAAGCGAAAAAGCTAACTGAATGTGAGTAAAATAGTGGTTTTGGAGGAGTTTTGAAAACTGGTGTTTGGTCAATTTAGTGAAGGGGGATAAATAGCTAGTTAAGGGCTATGAGTAGTGTGGCTTTTTAAGATTTGTAAAGCATTCAAAATGGGAATTCCGAATTTTCTGCAAGCAGAAAATTCGGAATCTAATCATTACACGTTTATCCATTATTGTGCGGCATTTTATGCCGCTGTTTTATTTACGGCGGGATGTTTGTCTTTGTTTTCAATACATCCCATGCATAAAGGTTAGCAAGGATGACTCTTCCACCCCAAACCTGCTTTCTAATTGGAGTCTTTGAATAATACTTTGCTCATGGCGTTGTTCATTTTTTCCATCGCAAAAAAACGAACCAAAACCTGCCTGTACTGCCGTTTCGGCAGGCAGGAATGCTCGCCCCGCTAAACTCGCTCCGCTCAAACAGTACCGGGACAGGCCTCCCGCCCTTCATGACGTGTACAATCTAGCGTGGTACAGGTGATAAAACAAACCCAATAATCCCGCGGAACTAAGGCTGCGAAATTATAGCAGTTGGTTCAGTACTAAACAACCCCACTATCCGGTCCAACTGAAAGTAACCCAATGCCACAAACACCGCCGTTGGCACCAACCAAATCCCATTGCCAATGAAGTCATGCGCTATATGGAAGGCGACAATATTGAAGACCACTGGTAAGAGCAGCAACCAAGCGACGAAACGGAAACGCGGTACCAACAACAGTAGCCCGCCTATGATTTCCGCCAAGGCCACCGCTACAAAGAGGTAAGTGGTAAACATAGCCCCCATGAAGGCCTGGGCAGTAGGATCGGCGGGAGGTGCTACCGGTATGAAGCCCAAGAATTTATTTAAGCCAAAGATGAGCATCAACACGGCCAGGAACCAGGATGCGATATTTTCGATCTGCCTATTCATGTCCGAAAAATTGTGATGTTTTGAAATAGCGGTGCTGACAAACAAAACCAGGCTGCACGATAAACTGTCGCCTTTTCACCTGGGTCGTACGTATAATGGAAACAAAACGCTCCGCCTCCGATTCCGATAGGGTCACATACCTTCCCACATTATCCAAAATACTCTGGTACTTAGCTAGCTCCATAGCGCCAAAATAAGCAATGGGTATTTATTCACCGACTCACTCCGCAAAAGCGCAATGAGTCGATGAACAAGCACACGGATTTTAATTACTGCCGCCCAGGAATGCCTGAACCCCAACATCTACTCCAATGCGAACAATGTCATTAGAGGTACCAAAACGGATACTTGGCCCAATCTCCAATGCTACATTTGGCGTAATAAAGCTATTGATACCGCCACCTACTGCAATCTCAATCTCTGTATCGGTGATGGGTTCTGCACCAGGAAAACTACTCTCTTGTCGATTGTGATTGATATTGAGGCCACCGCCCAAAAACCACAGTTGATGACCACTGCTATCAAAGTAATAACGAGCTTGTGGACTTATACCAAGATTGGTAGTGCTGAGGCTTCCGCCGAAAATAAAATCACTATTGCCAAAGCCAATACGGACTCCGCCACCCAGTGCTAGCTGCGGACTGAAGAAGTAAAATAGCTGCGGCTGAACGATAAAGTTATTACCACCGCCATTATTAATACTAAAACTAGCCGCACCGGTGGTACCTCCTATCATAAACATGCCCTGCTGAAGGTCGGCGCTTGCCGTACGGCGATTACTATAACTTTCGTCGTTGAAGAACATATTGATGCTTGCTCCAAAAGCCAATGCACTCCCTCCATCATTACTCAAATCAAAATCTCGTAGTCCTACAAAGGCGTCCAGCCCCACATTAGCGTTGAGCATCCGGGTCACACCTCCTCCTAGGAAAAAGGGGACCGTATTAGCATCCGTTTCATCAATAATTGCAGTTATCCCCAACTCTGCCTGGCCAAAGAACTGTAAGCTACTCGTAGCTTCAGGGTTGAAATAATACCGTACGAAGGGGATAAGACCTACAATGGTAGTAGACTCATCAAAATCGGTAATGACTGTCAAAGCTACTGTTCCCCCAAGTAAAGTGTGGTCCGAAAGGAAATAACCCGCTTGCGGATTAACACCAATGATGTAAAGGCCATCGTTTCCTATACCCGATAGCGCAGAAACTTCTGCCAAGCCACCATACACCGCCAATGGGGTAGGAAACAACAAGCTATTTGCTCCTCCAGAGGAGGTACTCAAAAAACGAGTGTCTTGGGTAAGCTGAGCCTGAAGAAAAGTAAAACAACAGAAAAGAAGCGTGAAAGAAAAAGTAAAGCGCATAGTCATAATGAGGGTTTTACAATTGTGATGTAATTCAAATAAGTAACCGAAACCCCATTTGGCTGGGTTCAATCCGGTCTTTATCTGGCTATGTCTTAGTGCTCTATTTTTGGCAACGGTAAACACTCCAAGATGGAAAATTTATCTATCACTACCTAGTTTTTTCTTTCACGCTTCGGCTTAAAGCAAACAGGTTTTTCTTAAAACCTATCCCCCAAAGTCATTAGGCGAAGATTCTTTTTCTGCCGTATTGAGAAAAACTTGCACGCCAAAATCAATACCTAAACGTACATCCGGAGCACCAGGATCAATTCGAATACTGGGCCCGATTTCTAATGCTACATTCGATGAGACGAAACTACTCATACCTGCACCTAAAGCAAAATCTACCATGGTCTCGCTGGATGTCCCAGAATCTGGAAACAAACTACTTTCGCTGGTAAACCGATCATATTCAATATTTACACCAGCTCCGACAAAGAATAGTTTTCGTGCATCACTATTGAGATAGTAGCGCAGTTGTGGGCTTACACCCAGATTCGTAGAAGCGAAGTCAATAATTTCGTTTTTCCTACTGGAGAAACCTACCAGTACCCCCGTGCCCAGCGCAAACTGAGGATTGAGAAAATAAAAGAACTGTGGCTCAATAGAAAAGGACCTGCCATTTCCGCCATCGAGATCAAAGCGCAAAGCGCCACTCGAGCCGCCAACCATCATGGTCCCAGCCTGTATACCAGCCGTTGTAGATTTACGGTTATCATAAACTTCCTGGTCCAAAAAGACATTGAAGCTTGCCCCAAAGGTCAGTGACCTGCTGAAATCATCGATGATATCAAAATTCTGTACCCGTACAAATCCGTCCAAACTGATATTGGGCGCCAACATATGAGTGACACCACCGCTTATGCTAAGCGGTACAAAACTCAGGCCATCTTCATTCAATACCTTCACATAACCCAATGATAGTTCCCCAAAAAAATGGGTGCCAGAGGTAGCGGCTGGATTGAAATAGTAGCGAGCAAAAGGAGCCACACCAATGATAGTTTGTGAGTTATCAAAAGCTAAGGTGGTGTAATTAAAATACAACTCACCTCCCAATAGTACATGATCAGAGAGAAAGTAGCCGAATTTAGGAGCTAGCTGAAAAACATATGCATCAGGCCCCGATCTAAATAAAGCAGAAACTTCTCCTAAGCCACCGTATACGGTAAGTGGCGTGCGGTAGGCAGAATTGTTGGCCCCGTCAGATAAACTTATCAAGCGAGTGCCTTTTGTCAACTGAGCTTGCGCAAAAGAGAGACCTAACAGAAAAAAGATTAAAGAGAAAGAAAAGCGCTTAAACATGAGAGCATAGTTTTAAGTGATCAAAGAGTTGACCAAATGCGATCAACTACTATAATGAGCCAAAAACAAGGTGGCGCGTTGCCTCGAAGCACTCATTACTGCCTGATTATCACTTCAAAACCTTTGCGCTTGTGTAATTCTAAGCGTACTCCAAGGCGTCAAAAATCCTTCCGATTGCCTCTCACCCTCAAAACCAAGAGCCCAATCAACAGCACAACAATCACCAGGGATAGAATGATCGTTTCTGTATCTCCTAATTGTAAGCTTTCTGGTACCATATTGTAATTGAAACTTAGTTCCTCCAAATAATATGACTAATTTAGCAGTTTTCCAGAACCGTAAGCACCAAAGTGAGGTTTGGATAGTTGTAAATAATTCCTCAAAAGACAGCAGGGCTCATTTTTTGAAGCTCCGGACACATGGCCAAAGCAATTTCCCCTTCTCTGGAAGTCAGTACGGCTGACGACCTCTTTCACGAAGACTTCATTCAGGTAGTTGGTGCCCGCGAGCACAACCTGAAGGATATTGATGTAGCAATTCCACGTAACCAGTTGGTAGTGATTACGGGCATCAGTGGTAGTGGTAAATCCTCGCTGGCATTTGATACCATTTACGCCGAAGGGCAACGCCGCTACATGGAGACGTTCTCTGCCTATGCTCGCCAGTTCATTGGTGAGATGGAGCGCCCGGAAGTGGAGCAAATCACGGGCCTGAGCCCAGTCATCAGTATTGAGCAAAAGACGACGGGTCGTAACCCTCGTTCTACCGTAGGTACAGTGACGGAAGTCTATGATTTTCTTCGCCTGCTCTACGCTCGGATTGGTGAAGCATACAGCTACCAGACCGGCAAAAAGATGGTGAGCTACACTGAGGAACAGATTCTGGATCAGATCTTCTCAGACTTCAAAAATCGTAAGATATCAGTCCTTTCTCCACTAGTAAGAGGTCGTAAGGGGCACTACCGTGAACTCTTTGAGCAAATGCGCAAGCAGGGCTACACCAAAATGCGTATTGATGGAGCAATTACAGACCTTACGCCGGGCCTGCAGGTAGACCGCTACAAGGTGCATGATATTGAGCTAGTAGTGGACCGCTTGAAGGTAGGCGAAGAGCGTAAAGATCGTTTGGCCAACAGCTTGCAGACTGCTCTTAAAATGGGCAACGACCTGGTCATGATTGCCGATCACGAAGATGATCGCGTGATGGCCTTTAGCAAAAACTTAATGGACGCAGAGAGCGGCCTTTCTTACGAGGAGCCTTCGCCCAATACTTTCTCTTTCAACTCGCCATACGGTTACTGTAAAGAGTGCAAAGGTTTGGGCGTAGTGAACCGCGTAGACCTTGACAAGGTTATTCCCGATGATACCAAAAGTATTAATGATGCGGGTATTGCCCCTTTCGGGGAAGTACGGGACAATATGACCTTCAAGCAATTGCGGGCCATTGCTAAAAAGTACAATTTCAGCTTCTCCACTCCGATTAAGGAAATACCAGAAAAAGCACTGGAGACCATCCTACACGGTGGGGACGATTCCTTCCGGGTACGTGGTCGAAGCAAAAAACAAGACTTCTCCTACAATCTTGCCAAGGAAGGCCTGGTACCGATGCTCAAACGCTGGTACGATAATTCCACCTCGGAAAAAGTGCGCCGCTGGGCAGAGGACTTCATGACCATTAGCACCTGCCCAAGCTGTAATGGACAACGTCTGCGTAAGGAAGCCTTGCACTTTAAGATCAATGAGAAAAATATCGCTGACCTAGCGGAGATGGACCTGGTGGCGCTCAATGAGTGGATGCAGAATGTAGACCAACATCTAAGCGAACGACAACTACTCATTGCTCGGGATATTCTCAAAGAGATTCGCTTCCGTTTAGAGTTTTTACTGCAGGTGGGTTTGGACTACCTTAGTCTAAATCGCCCGGGTAGAACGCTTTCGGGTGGAGAAGCCCAACGTATTCGCCTGGCTACCCAAATCGGTTCGCAGCTCACGGGGATTACCTATATTCTGGATGAGCCCAGTATTGGCCTACACCAACGCGATAACCAACGTCTCATTGATGCCCTGCGGGAATTGACAGACATTGGCAATACCGTCATCGTCGTGGAACACGATCGCGACATCATGCTCGCTTCCGACTTCCTCATTGACCTAGGCCCTGGTGCTGGTCGTTTGGGTGGAGAATTGGTGGCTCAGGGTAAACCGGATCAAATTGTCAGCGACGGAAATACCATTACGGCCAACTACCTAAGTCGTAAGAAAGATATTATGCTACCCGCAGAGCGCCGCAAAGGCAGCGGTAAATTTCTGGAGCTAAAAGGAGCCAGTGGCAACAACCTGAAGGAGGTTAATATTAAAATTCCACTAGGCACCTTCACCTGTGTGACGGGCGTTTCCGGTAGTGGAAAATCTACCTTGATCAACGAGACGCTCTACCCCATTTTGCGGCAGCATTTCTACCGCAGCTTGAAGCCCCCAATGCCTTATAAGGAATTCAAGGGGCTGGAGCACATTGACAAAGTTATTGAGATCGACCAATCTCCTATTGGGCGTACGCCGCGGTCTAACCCGGCTACCTACACGGGTGTGTTCACAGATATCCGCAGCCTGTTTTCTAACCTACCGGAAGCAAAGATCCGGGGGTACAAACCCGGCCGTTTCTCCTTCAATGTAAAAGGAGGGCGTTGCGAAACTTGCCAGGGCTCTGGTATGCGCCGTATTGAGATGAACTTCCTCCCAGATGTATACGTAGAGTGTGAGACCTGCCTGGGACGCCGCTACAATCGGGAGACCCTGGAGATTCTTTACAAAGGCAAGTCGATCAACGATGTTTTAGAAATGTCGGTGACAGAAGCAGTGGAGTTCTTCGAGCATATCCCAAAGATTTTCCGCAAACTCAAGACACTTAAGGAGGTAGGCCTGGGTTACATCACTTTAGGCCAGCAGGCAACTACCCTATCCGGTGGAGAAGCCCAGCGCGTGAAGCTCGCCGAGGAGCTTTCCAAACGCGATACAGGCAACACCGTCTACATTCTGGACGAACCAACTACCGGCCTCCACTTCGAAGATATCCAGTACTTGCTGAAAGTCCTCAACCGCTTGGTAGATAAGGGAAATACCGTTATCGTCATTGAGCACAATCTGGATGTCATCAAGGTAGCTGATTACATCTTAGATATGGGTCCCGAAGGTGGACGCCGAGGTGGTACCTTAGTGACCAGCGGCACGCCAGAACAAGTAGCTAAGCAGAAGAAAAGCCATACCGGTCACCACCTCAAAATAGAACTCAAGGATTCGAAGAAGTAGGGCGGATCAACCCTAGTAGGGAATTGATGGGCGCTAATTATCTATTCCATCCAGAACATCCTCGACGGCAGAATTCAACTTATTCCGCAGGCGCTGGATCATGCCCTCCAAGCGACGGCGTTCAGCAATATCTGGAGCCAAGAGCTTGTTGAAGGCATAGCCCAAGTTGTTGAATGTAATAGCGTTGGGGAAGGGATTGGGAAGGGGTTGCAGTTCCCGATCGGTGAGCATCATGGCCTCCGCCCGGGCGGTAGTTGCGGCATCCGTATAGCCCATGCGAGCAACAATAAAATCCTCTGGTCGAGTAATACTGGGATCTATTTCAAGATTATCATTCAAAAAATAGCCAGACCGTTTTTCGCCTTGCAGGAGTACCAACGTACTATCATAAATGAAGTAGACCGGCCCTAAATCGTAATTCTCGCGCATGAGACGCACGATGAGTTCTTGTTGCTCGCGCGTTTCCGTTATTGTTGCTTGTAGCCGCTCTTCCAGCCGATGCTTATTGGGCGCACTCAATTGACCATTATCCAACACCTCCTGCATTCCCTCAATTTTGCGCGCATTCGTAGCCAGGCGTACCACTATTCCTCCCATCTGTACTACTTCTGCCATTTCGCGTGCTTCTCGCAATTCTTCCGCTTTTGCGGCTTTTCGGTCTTGCGCATTGAGTAGCAGAGGACACATCATAATCAACAACAATAGCTTTCTCATAGGTTACGTTCTAGTGAATCAACGCAAAAATACAGGCTTCGGTAGCACAAAACCGAGGCGGCCAACCGAAAGTGATATTTTTTGATCATTTTTGTAATCCTTTTTACGGAAAATAGGATTCTATACCCAAAGAACACATTTATGCAGTCGGTAGACATTGAAGCACTAAATCAACAGATCTACGCCGATAGTGCGATTATTGAAAAAATCCAGCAGGAAACAGACAAGGTCATCGTAGGACAAGATCACATGATCAATCGCCTGCTGCTGGGGTTACTCACAAAGGGACACGTACTACTTGAGGGTTTACCTGGTTTGGCCAAAACGCTGGCCATTAAAACACTGGCCCAGGTACTGCACGGCGAATTCAGCCGCATCCAGTTTACCCCCGACCTTTTGCCCGCCGATATTGTAGGTACGATGATCTACAATCCGAGTAAAAATGATTTCTCGGTACGCAAAGGTCCGGTCTTCGCCAATTTTGTTCTCGCCGACGAAATCAACCGTGCTCCAGCCAAGGTACAGAGTGCCCTCCTGGAAGCTATGCAAGAACGCCAGGTGACCATTGGTAATGACACCTTCAAGCTCACCGAGCCGTTTTTGGTATTGGCTACCCAGAACCCCATCGAACAAGAAGGTACTTATCCACTTCCCGAAGCTCAGGTAGACCGCTTCATGCTCAAAGTGAAGATCACCTACCCCAATAAAGAGGAAGAGCGCGAAATCATGCGCCGCAACCTCTACGATGAAGACTTTGGCAAAGTGGAACCAGTAGCCAAACTGGAAGATATTCTCAAAGCACGCCAATCTGTCCGTAAAGTATATATGGACGAAAAGATTGAGCGCTACATTATTGATATCGTCTTCGCTACTCGTAATCCAGCAGATTTTGGATTAAGCCAGCTCAGTCCACTCTTGAGTTTTGGTGGTTCACCCCGTGCCTCCATCAATTTGGCCTTGGCCGCTAAAGCCTTTGCCTTTTTGCAGCGCCGCGGTTTCGTCATTCCAGAAGATGTACGTTCTGTGTGTGAAGATGTACTGCGCCACCGCTTGGGACTAACCTACGAAGCAGAAGCTGAGAATATCACGCAGGAAGACATCGTCCACAAAATTCTCAATACTGTCGAAGTACCTTAATCGGCCTTATGAAAGTTATTGGCGTCATAGTGGTCGTAGTCTGGTTCATTTGGTTTTTCCTTTGGGCCATTGGTCGGTTAATTCGCATGTACCGGGCTGCCATTAGTGCGGGCCAACAGGTCGGTCGTTTCGGTCGTTGGTTGAGCACGCTATTCAGCGAATCTACCCAGCCGGACGTAGTTGCAGAGGATAACGATTGGCAAGGACAGGCACCAAGCGAGCAGACCACTGCAGACTTATTGAAGAGAGTGCGAAAAATTGAAATTAAGTCGAAAGGTCTTACCAAGCATATTTTTGCGGGTGAATACCACAGCGCCTTCAAGGGGCGGGGCATGTCGTTCAGCGAAGTGCGCAGTTACCAGTACGGAGACGATGTGCGTAACATCGACTGGAACGTAACTGCACGCACCGGTGATCCTTATATTAAGGTCTTCGAAGAAGAACGCGAACTCACGGTAATGCTTCTGATCGATATCAGTCGCTCTTCCTTCTTTGGGACCACTAAGCAGATGAAGAATGAGTACATCACCGAAATTTGTGCCGTTCTTGCTTTTTCTGCCATCAATAACAATGATAAGGTTGGAGTAATCTTCTTCTCCGACCGGGTAGAGAAATACATTCCACCTAAGAAAGGGAAGTCGCACATTCTAAGGATTATCCGCGAGCTACTCGACATCCAACCAGAAGGCCGCGGTACGGATATCGCCATGGCTTTGCGGTTTTTCAACAATGTGGTCAAGAAGCGCAGCATTTGCTTCATGCTATCGGATTTCATGAGCCAAGACTATGAGTCACCACTGCGAATTGTTGCGCGCCGGCACGACCTCATAGGTGTACACTTGTATGACCCCAGAGAAAAAGAACTGCCCAACGCCGGGCTCATCCGCGCTAAAGATGCCGAGTCTGGTAGCTTGCGTTGGGTAGATACCGGTGACCAAAAAGTGCGCGAAGCGTATAAAGATTGGTTTGACAAGAACTATCAATACTTCCGCGAGCAATTCTTGCGCAGCGGCGCTGATACCATTAGCATTGCTACCACAGAATCTTATGTGAATGCCTTACATCACTTTTTTCAAAGAAGATCGTAATGAATAGGCCCGTACGCTACCTCCTATTCGGTTTGCTCCTTGCTTGGAGTGGCTTGTCTGCTCAAGTTCGGGTAGATATTAATCTGGATAGCACTACGATGCTCATCGGAGATCAGCTTGGCGTGAGTCTCAGTTTTTTCCTTCCGGAAGGTGTCGCTATTTCAGAAATCAAGTACGATGAATGGGCCGCATCTGGAAAGGCAGAAATTCTGGAAACGAGCCCTCTGAATACAGTTAAAGCAGGGCCACCCACCCTGATGGAGCAACGCTTATTGCTGACCACCTTTGATTCGGGTTACCACAAATTTCAGCCCTTGGAGGTGGTTTACGTGCAAGATGGTGTACGAGATACCGCCTACTCCAGTGACCTGGCAATGACCGTTGCTACCATTCCGGTTACCCGAGAATCGCAGATCAGAGATAATAAAGACATCATTGAAGAGCAGATCAACTGGCTCGATGCGCTACCTTATTTTATTGGATTAGCGCTACTAGGGTTACTCGTTCTTTTGGGTCGACAATTATTCTCTAAAAAGAAAATCGCCGTGGTAGAGCCGCCTCCGCCACCACGTCCAGCCCACGAAATAGCGTTGGAACAATTGGATTATCTGGAGGCAGATGCCGCATGGCAACGCGGAGAAATCAAAGCTTTTCAATCCGACCTGACATTTACGCTCCGGTCTTATTTAGAAAACCGCTTTGAAATCCAAGCTTTGGAGGCAACCACTCCAGAAATTACCCGGGCGCTAGCGAAACAGCAACTGGACGAGGACGGTACGATCCGTTCGGTACTAGAAATTGCCGATATGGTGAAGTTTGCGAAAGCAGAACCCGAAATGAGTGCTCACCCCGCTGCACTTGAAACCGTACGCAATTTTGTATTGACTACTCGGGAACCCGATCCTGACCCGAATGATTCTGAGGAAGAAAACGAAGCTGAGGAATGATAGATCTGCTGACCAACCTAAAGTTTGCCCACCCCTGGGCGTTCTTGCTTCTGATCCTCGCGCCTTTGGTGGTTTTGTGGATGCGCTGGCAACGGTCACGGCGTTACCCCAACCTGCGTATGCCCACATTGGCGGGCGTAAAAGATCTAAGTACCTGGCGGACACAGCTGCGCAGATTTCTCCCGTGGTTACGTGGTTTGGCACTTATTGCGCTAGTGATAGCATTAGCCCGGCCACAACTTACACTACAGGAAGAATCGATCAAAGCCGAAGGCATTGATATTGTATTGGCGATGGACCTTTCCAGTAGTATGCTGGCGCAGGATTTCCGTCCTAGCCGTCTGGAAGCCAGTAAGCGAGTAGCCATCGATTTTGTCAATAAGCGCCCTTTTGACCGGATCAGCATTGTGGCCTTTGCGGGGGAAGCATTTACTCAATGTCCCCTCACCACTGACCATGATATTGTACGCACTTTTGTTGGTGCACTAGCCTGTGGAGCATTAGAGGATGGTACAGCCATTGGTCAAGGATTGGCTACAGCCGTTAATCGCGTCAAAGAAAGTGAGGCGGTAAGCAAAGTGATTATTCTACTCACCGATGGTGTCAACAACGCCGGTTACCTCTCGCCAGACATGGCAGCGGATATTGCCCGCGAGTTTGGTATTAAAGTCTACACGATTGGCGTAGGTTCGGAAGGCGAAGCACTTACCCCGGTGAGTAAAGATCGTTTCGGTCGCTACCGTTATGATATCGCGCGGGTGGAAATTGATGAAAACCTACTGCGTGAAATTGCTCAGAAAACGAATGGACGGTACTTCCGAGCCACCAATCAGGAAGAATTACAAGACATATACGACCTTATTGATGAATTGGAGAAAACAGAAATAGAGACCACGGTCGTTAAACGTTATCAAGAACAGTTTCGCTATTTCGCACTGGCGGCGGCCTTCTTGATTTTATTGGAGATTATTATGCGATATACCGTTTTGCGGGCGATACCGTAGTTTTAGTTCTAATTCTAATTAGAGTTAGAATTGGAATTAGAATTAGGATGGGAATAGTCCGACTACGCATGAAGCTTCGTCGGACGGAGAAATGAGAAATTAGGTCATAGGCAGATGTTTAAATTCGAATACATAGAATACCTCTGGGCACTGGCTTTATTGCCGGTATTAGTAGGGCTATTTGTGTTGGCCTGGCGGCTGCGCATGGCCTCTCTATCGCGTTTTGGTGGTGCAGAGGTAGTACGGCGTATGGCTCCTAGCCTGAGCCGGTATAAGCACTTTGTCAAGTTTGGCTTGTTGTTATTGGCTTGTCTATTTCTGGTAATCGGCTTGGCCAATCCGCAGTGGGGAAGTAAGCGAAAGCCTGTACAACGTAAGGGAATTGACCTATTCATTGCCCTGGATATCTCGGCGAGTATGATGGCGGAGGATGTTTCACCTAGCCGACTGGAACGCGCTAAGCGTTTTGGTCAACAATTGGTGGATAAGCTCGCTAGCAACAATATTGGAATCATACTATTTGCCTGTAATGCTTTTCCGGTAGCGCCCCTAACCAGCGACTACTATTTTGCGCAACTCGCCTTAAGTACGGCTACCCCCGATCAAGCGGGCGAGCAGGGCACTAGTATCAGCTCGGCTATTGACTTGGCAGAGCGTTCCTTTGATCCGGAAAACGAAACCCACAAAGCCATTATCATCCTCACGGATGGTGAAGATCACGACGGACGCGGAGCGGCTCAAGCAGAAGCAGCCAACGAAAACGGCACCCTAGTTTACACCGTAGGCGTAGGTAGCGCTGGTGGTAGCTTTATTCCGATCAACCTGCGTGGTCGTCAAGACTACCTCCGGGATGAAACAGGAAATCCAGTACGTTCCCGTTTAGATCCCTCTACTTTGGAAGAAGTGGCGCGCAAAGGTGGTGGTGCTTATTTTAGCTTAGAAAAAAATGCCGAAGGTTTAGCCGATGCCCTCCGCGAGCGCATTGACGCTATTGAAAAACGAGAATACGAACAGCGCTTCTTTACCGACTACGAAAGCTATTTTCAGCTTTTTATCGGACTCGCTTTTCTACTTCTACTAATTGAATTTTTGCTTTCTTACCGAACCAGTAGCCTAAGAAAGTCTAACCGTATCAGAAATGCTTTAGCCAATGAGAACGATAACTAGCATTTTGATCCTGACCTTTTTTAGCACTTGCCTTTACGCGCAAGCGGGCCATCGTGAACTACGCGAAGGAGATAAAGCCTACCGTGACGGTGAATACGAAAAAGCCGCGGATAGCTATCAGTCAGCCATCACTAAGCGCAATAGTGCGCAAGGCAACTATAACCTGGGAAATGCGGCCTACAAGCAGGAAGATTACAAAGAAGCCGCTCGCCGTTTTGAAGAAGCAGCCATCCTGAGTGATAATCCTTACCGTCAGGCGAATGCCTACCATAACTTAGGTAATGCCTACTACCAGCAAGGGGAGTATCAAAAAGCAGCCGA
The DNA here is from genome assembly GCA_038528965.1 of Bacteroidota bacterium. GTDB lineage: Bacteria > Bacteroidota > Bacteroidia > Chitinophagales > Saprospiraceae > Lewinella. Next base: position 65,216 of record JBCBEC010000041.1, read on the forward strand.
AGCTTATATGAACGCCTTGCGCCGGAGCCCGTCGGATATGGAAACCAAGCACAACCTGGCCAAAGCCCTACAGATGGAGCAAATGCAACAACAGCAGCAGCAACAACAATCTGAAGAGCAAAACGAAGAACAAGAGGAACAGCAAGAAAACCAGCAGCAACAACAGGACAACAACCAACAGCAGGATCCCTCGCAGGAGCAAGATCAGCAGAATCAACAGCAGCAGGACCCTTCTGACCCCCAAGAAAACCAGCAGCAGCAACAACAGCAGGAGCGACAACCTATGACCCGAGAAGAAGCGGAACGGCAGCTGCAATTTGCCGAAGAAGATGAGAAGAAAACTATGGAAAAATTACAACGAATTAATGGTCGAACTTGTACTTCTGATAAGAAGTGGTAAGCTAAAGAGCATGTTTGGGAATTTAATTTGGGAAAGAAATGCGTGCTTCCTGATTATCAAGGATTTGCAAACCTGGCGTCAGGCTAAAAA
>JBCBEC010000042.1:0-64294 GCA_038528965.1 Bacteroidota bacterium
TTTCGGGGCTTTTATGTCATCTACAAGTTAAGCAACTCCCTGGATATTAAGCTATTGTAATTTACAGGGATGGCCTATTTTGATTGCCATTGCTATTTTGATTGAATCCTTATTGCACAATTAATAACTGTACACCGGTTTCATCTCCTCGTCGAACCTGCACCCAATAGACTCCCGCCACCAATCGATCAATCGGTAAATGCTGTTGCCCTCCGTTGTGTAGGCCTTGATACTGAACCTGGCCGTTGGCCGATATAATTCGGACCTCCGTTTCATCCGCCGGAAGCTCCAAAAAGATGGGATTATTGGTCGGTACGGGATTAGGAAAAACAGAGAAGGTTACTTGCTCCGGAGCAGAACTCGAAGAGGTGGAAATCCCCTGAAACTCATAGGCCCCGATATCATAAGCACCATTAACCGCACGCGAATCATTCTCTAAATCAAAGTTCAGATTGAAAGGCAGGGCTGAGGAACCACGGTCCACCAAAACTGAGTTGGAATTGGCGGGGGCGTAGCGATCTTGAGCGGGGTTTTCCAGGCCCAGGGTGTCGATACGTCGGGTGGTAAAGTTACTGTAGATCGTAGGCAAGTGGGCGTCGCGTGTATCAGGGGTGTTGAAATCAAAATAGCTCTCTGGTTCTAGTTTCCACGTTGGGTCAACACCGTAATTTGAGCCCGGGGAAACCACCAAATTATTCACGAAGTACATACTGGCCTCGTTTTGGCGAAAGCCAACTAAGTTTTGATCCAAACTGTGCATGATTTGTGCATCATAGAAGAAGCCCGACCGACCGGGGCGAATAATGGTATTATTGACGATATAGTAGCCTTCAGCAGGATCATCGAATTCGTGCCTGGCGTGGATAAACATCCCGTGCGACGCTGGATTGATGAGCATGTTGTTGTAAAACTTGCTCCCACTCTGAGCGGAGATCACCTGAATACCTTTGCCCGCATTGCCACCACTACTGCGCATGTAGTTGTTGTACACTTCGTAGGTACCACCGGTGACGTTCAGTACAAAATCCTGATAGAATTCGCTGGCGGTGGCCCAATTGAGGACGGTGTTGTTATGCACCTTCCCGTTGGAGCGTACAAGATTGAGTTGGATGCCATCCCAACCTACATTTTCAATTAGGTTGTGATGCACCTCTACGTTTTCCAGCCAATGGCCAAATCGTTTCTGGCCGCCGCAGGAGACGTTTGATTCCACTTTGTAGCCACCGGAATACCCAATGTAAATCCCTTCGCCGGTAGTATGGTGAATGTGGTTGTGGTGAATATCAAGGTTGCGCAGTACGAAGCCACTAGACCGCCAGGTAGCTGGGTTTTCACAACGGGGATCAGTCTTGGCCATGATACCGGCAAAACCGGTGTTTTCAATTTCTACGTGGTCAATTTCAATGTCGGTACTGAAGGCTGTTACATTTAAGCCCACCTGGCCTGCACCCGATTGCGCTACGTGGAAACCGTACTGCACATTGGAGTCACCGGTTCCTGTTAAGTGGATATACTCACTTTCGATAAAGGTAATGCCAGCGTGAGGCGTTTCGTTAATGACCACCGCACCTTCACAATTGGTAAACGTAAGCGGTTCGCCGGGGGCGCCTTTGAAGCCCAGGAAGCGCAGGCCGGCCATTTGCCCACCACGGACGCAAAAAACATCGCCGGGAGCGTAGTCAAAAGAGTTGGCGTGAATGATGTTGACGTCGGTAGTACTGAGGTTGTCAAGAATGTGATCGCAATCGCAGTTTTGTGCCTGCAGGCCATAGGAAAGGAGGCCCACTAGAAGTAGGGATAGAAAAAATTTCACAGTATTCTGTTTTTGGGCTACCGGCTATTGGTAACGGCCAAAGGCGTTACATCCCAACCGATAATAGTTGCTAAAAAATGTCCGAGCTAGGTATGCTCATACTGACGTTGAAGTAATTTGGAGCACCAAATTTCCTTCAAGTACAGCATGTACTAACTGAATGAGTATGGGCCTTGCCCAAACTAATTCGTAGTTAGCACCAACGCGAATCCTGTGTGTATGCGAATCTTGTTAAGCTAGGGTTCTGTCCGCAAAAAAGATTGAAGACAGAAGGGATAGCACCTGCAACAAAGGGGTGTTGCCGATACTTTTTTGTGACGTGAGTATACACCAAGATGAAGATGATTCGGGAATCCGACCTCACCCGATCTTGGACTTGAAAAACGCTGGCTTATATGCCGAAGTATGTTACATCTTATTTTTTTCAACTAGGATTTCGGAACGGGACGATAATAGCAGGGAACGGTAGAGCCTACCAGGAAAAAACTTCATTTTTCAACAAGCCTGACCAAAGCATTAGGGGTCAGTGGTACTTTTCCGTATCTCAAGTAAGAGCGCAAAGATGAGTATCAAAAAAATGCGGCATGGCAAGATTTTCAAGATGGTCACGATCCAGTAACCCGTATCATCCGGATATTCCGTTATTCCTCCTATTGATTCCTTTCATCGCCGGTTTCAATTATTGGTTGACTTACTCCAACATCAAGTTCAACTGGTTCTTGCTGCTCACCTTTACTATTGATACTGTGCAAGGGTATATCGCTGTTTGGGGAGTACGGGAGCTCGTCCTGTATCTTGACAAGGAACTCCCCTACCGAGACCAAGTTTTCAAGCGCATTTGGGTACAAACCATTAGCAGCCTACTGCTTGGTGTGGCCATTATTGCGGTGCTTACAGAACTGGTTTGCCTAATTGCCCGCGGACACTTTGTGCCATTGCATTTCTATACGCACGATCTCCCCATTATCAGTATTTGGTTTTTTGTGGTCAATAGTATCTACATCATCTTATTTTTCTACCAAAAGTGGCGAGCTTCCGAAAATCAGCAAGCGCAACTTCAAGAAGGCTTGATGCTAAGACACAAGAAAACGGACCTTAAGCTGGGCTTTCAAGAAATAGTTGGTTTTTCCATTGATGGTGATTATTGCCAATGCTTCGATCAGGACGGCAACAGATACCTGATTGAACGATCCCTTAGCCGAATTCAGGAGCAACTGCCTCCTTCGCTGTTTTACCGGCTTAATCGTCAGCACACCCTACATCGAGATACCATCAGCGGTTTTGAGCGTGGCAAGAATGGAAAAATTACGGTCCTAGTCAATAGTAGCTGTTTTCCGAGTAAGATTCCAGTAAGCAGAACCAAGGCAGCGGACTTCAAACGATGGTTCAACCACGATATAGCCCACATTTCAGCGGAGAATTTCTGACACTTCCCCGGAAAAGTGGAATTTCTATTGGGATGAGTCTGCTACCGCGGTACATCTTTGACAGCAATAAGTCAACACACCCAATATGCGAGTCCTATTGCTACTCATACTCATTTCGCTGTCTTATACGACAAAGGCACAGATCGAAACAGCACCAAGGCAGTCTTGGCCGATTGTAGTCACGGTACAGTTTCATGCTTTTTCGGTGCCCTTTCGCCACTTCAAATCCAATTTCAAGAACATTGGCTTGGGGATTGGAACAGAGCTAAATTATGGTTCCAATTCCAACTTCCACCAACGCTTTGAGCTCATTTGGTACCGCAATCAGGCCATTGGAAACGGTTTACTTTTCCAATCACAAGCAATTTGGCGACCAACCATTAGCAATGATGCTTTTACGGAAGTAAAATTGGGAGCGGGCTATCTGCTATCCAAACGGCCGGTTGATTCGTTTCAGTTGCAACAAGGTGAATGGAAAAGAGTAGGCAAACGCGGCAAAGGCATTTTCTGTGTTCCTCTCGGGTTTGGTATAGGGTATAAACTAACCGCAAATAACTATCAGATTAGCCCGATTGTGGGCTATCAGGCGATGGCTTTGCTAAAGTATAATCGCAGCCTACCGCTGGTGCCCGAAACCTTACTCTCCACAGGCTTACTTATCCAAAACCAGTAAGATGAAAAACTATTTGCTGCTTCCACTACTCCTATTGGCGTCTTGCCAGCCCTATAAACAAGCTTTACCCATTGAAAGCTGTCCCAACGCTCAATTCACCAATAGTGCGTACACGAAAGCAAAAGAACTGACCTTCCTTTTTGACCAGCTTTTGGATGCCGGCGTCCCGGGTATTGGGGTCAGCATTTATTCACCGGAAGGTTCGTGGGGGTATACCGGGGGATACGCCCAACTAGAAACCCAAACACCAATGCAGCCCTGCCACCTACACTACACGCAAAGTATCAGTAAGACGTATTTGGGTGTCGTGATTTTGAAATTGCACGAGGAAGGTCGTTTAGATTTGGATGAAAGCATCCGACGGTATCTACCAATTGAATACAGCAAGCTTTTTCCGCGGGCCAGCGAGATAACAGTGCGGATGCTGCTGCGGCATAGTAGCGGCCTACCGGAATACAACACGCACCCGGTCAATATCACACAGCTCCTGCAAACACCAGAGAAATTCTTCACCCTGCGGGAATATATGGAGGTCGTAGAAGACAAACCCTTAGATTTTGAACCAGACACGGGGTACAGCTATCGCAACCTCAATTTCATGCTGTTGGCCTTAATTGCCGACGCCATCACCGGCGACCACGCCCAGTATATGGATGAGGTGATTTTTCAGCCCTTGGGCTTGGAAGGAACCTTCTACCGCAACGATAGTAATTATCCTAACTACCCTTTACTATGCAACTCTTATTGGGACCGTCACAGTGATGGCATCCTCGAAAATGTATCGCAAATGCAGCGAACCAATGTGGCCAGTATGGTTGGTGATGATGGTATTCTATGCACGACGGCAGATGCTGTTCGCTTCTTACGTGGGCTGTTGGAAGGCGAGCTCCTTAAACCTGCAACGCTAGAAATGATGTACCAGGGCTATGAACTCGAAAATGGCCGCACAGAATACGGGCTTGGGTTAGATCACGCCATTTTTGACAATCATCCCGCCTACGGGCATAGTGGCGGCGGACTGGGTGCCGGCTGCCAGTTGTATTATCTCCCTCACAACGAGACCTATTTTTTTGTGGTAATAAATATGGGTACCATTACCGAAGGTGCAATTACAGATGCTGCGAGCCCAATATTGGAAGAAATTCATAAAGTATTGAGCAAGTAAGGTCGGAAAGAACTAAAATATGTGTGAGCCCCGGTAAACTTCAAGCCTTTTGCGAAGTCAACTACTTCACGTCAGATCAAATTGAATCCGAATTTAATGTGATATACGGCAATGCGATCAATGGCTTGGGCAATGCCGAAGACTTGCTCTTTGATATTTACTACCCAAAATTCAGTGAAGATAGCTTGTCTGCTCGCCCATTTGTACTGCTCATTCACGGCGGTGGTTTCGTTAACGGAAACAAGGCAGGCTTGCGAACAGCTTGTGAGGAATTTGCCAAAAAAGGATTTGTGAGTGCAACCATGAGCTACCGCCTAGGACCAGTGCAAAACACCGCCGCGATATACCGAGCCGCACAGGATGCACACGCAGCCATGCGCTATGTGGTTGATAATGCCAGCGTTTACGGCGTAGATACTTCCTGGCTATTTGTGGGCGGTCGCAGTGCAGGTGCGCTCACAGCCCTCAACCTTGTTTATGTGGACCAAGAAGACTGGAATACTATTAATCCCGGCCTACTGACGAACCTGGGTGGAATCAGCACTTCTGGTAATGCCCTGGAGAACCCCTTCAGCATCAAGGCCATTTATAACAATTGGGGCAATGCACGCCCCTCCACCCTCTCCGCTAATGAGTTAGTGCCCATGATTTCCTTCCACGGCGAATTGGACACTACTGTACCGATCGACACCGCCACCAATGGCAATATAGGTTCGCGTGTATTGCACGACCTACTTGTGGACCAAGGTATATGCAGCGACCTTACCATTCAACTCGACGGTGGCCACGGTATTTACACCAATGCGATTGGTACCATATTTAGAACGAGCAAGGCGAGCTGCTTTTTCAAAAGTCTTTTTTGCGATGATTGTACAACGATGTCGGCAACGGAGCCTGTACCAGCTAGTTGTGCAACGATCACCTCCACTAGTGTGCCGGAAGCGCTTGGGGAGATTCGGGTATATCCAAATCCTTTTGAGGGCCGCCTTTATATAGGAGGTGGCTTTGCAAATAGTGCTTTTACCCTCTATAGTGCAGCAGGACAGGCATTGTATTCCGGGACTAAGGTTGAGGATACCGACCTAACTGCTCTCCCACCGGGTATTTACTACTTGCAACTATTGGACAATGAGGAAGGTCGAATGATCAAAGTAGTAAAGCAGTGAGTGGGTACGAATAATGCCTGTAGTAGAGCGATTTGACACCAATGACGATGGTAATCAAAATGGCCATCAACCATTGCTATTTTGATTGCCATTAAGATTTTAATTACTTAGGCGTTGTCAATAACTCTTCAGCGTAAACCCAAACGTCAAAAATCGGTCTTGCTGTTGTTGGCCCGTGATCACAATACGCTCTACCGTTTGGCGATAGTTGATCTTAAAGTCAAGGAACTTCCACAGCGGTAAGCCTAGTGATATCTCTGCCTCCCAGCGGTAGTTATCGCTCCGCTCCAATGAAGGTTGCACAAAGCTCTCGTGCGTGAGGATCAACTTGTTTTTAAAGAGGTGATAATTACCGTTTATCCAGAGGGTTCCTCTAAAGGTGTGAATGGAGTTATCGTCATTGTAAACAGGACGATTGAAGCTGGCACGCTCAAAATCCGTCTGTTCATATTCGCTGGACAGCGAAAACTTGAGCCAGTTTTGCTGCCCGCGTAGTACATTGACGGTGAAGCCGGCGCCGAATAGATAGCGCAGCCTTATTTCGCGCCTAAAGCTAGTACTGCCAAAGCCCAAGATGAAGGGATATACTTTCTGATCTGGATTAAAATAAAGAAAGTTTAGACTGAGCAGATCTTCATCAGCCCGTAGTCCACCAAAGGCTTGGTACACATAAGAATTTTGGGTTTTAAACACCCATTTCTTCCAAGGGCGATAATTCACATCTGTACGAGCTCTGAAGATAGAGGTGGTGACATTGCCTCTTTGCCAGAAACCACTAAGCGACAGATTGGCCTTGAATTTCAGCGAATCACTCTCGTTGATCTGCGCTAAAAGTACAGTTGGGAAGAAGAGGACAAAAAACAGGATCTTTTTCATCAGACATTGGGGTAAAATCGGGTAAAAAGTAAGGAGAAACGAGTTTTTGTCGAAGTCTTACTTTCGTTGTTTCTACGAGCCCCACCAGAAGGGCGTACAATGTCAATATCAATGGCAATCAAAATTGCAATGGCCCGACTATACTAAAGCTTCGTCGGGTAAACCTTTCTTTTATTTACCACCTGAGACACCTGAGTAACACCCAAGTACTTCTTAACCATTGAAGACATTTAAGGCCATATAAGAAGGGCTGTATAATTGCCACTTTCACTTTCATTATCACTTCAACTCCAATCACTTAATCACCAACACCCGCGGATTAATCGGATAAATCCACTCCACACCGCGCTCGGTTACGATGGCATCATCTTCTAGTGGTACGCGTAGCTTTTTACCCCCCATTCGGGTACTTTAGTATAGGCGAACAACTCTATGGAGAGCATGTTGGTGGGCTTAAATAATAAATAGTAGGGCTAAAGCCGAACCGCCATGTACTCCTGGCTAATGTCGTAACGGCGCTTAGCACAAGTTCAGCAAAAAACTACGACTACTCTTCTTCCTTCTGCTTTAATCTTTTGATCTCCTCCAAAAATTTCGAGGTCCGAATTATTTGGACTGGTGGAAACCCAATATCCTTTAGTACATTAAAGTGCTTGTCATCAGTCACTAGAAACTTGGCCTGACCATTGAGGGCACAATCCACAAACTTATTATCATCCGCATCTTCTGTAATTATTGACCATTTGAAGTAAATTTTCACTTCTTCAACATGTGGGGAACTTACCAGTAAATCAGCGATATTGGTGGCTACAATGGCATTAGCCTTCCGCTCGATTATTTCAACATATTCACTAATAATATCATTGGTAATTAGAAGGGTAATCTGACCATCTAGTAGGCATCAAATATGGGTTGGTACTTTGATTTTCTTCCTATACTAACCAGTAAACTATTGGTATCTAAAACAATTCTCATTCGCTACTAGCTTGTTTACTCGCCCTTCAACCAGCTATCCATAGTTTCATTATCCCATCCATTCTTCTCCCATAATTTATCCATCTCGTCTGAGGCCTTTTCTGCAAAGTACTTTGACAACATTTGTTTAACCTCTAACAACTGTTCCTCTGACAAGTCTAGGCTAAACAACTTAATCAATTCTAACTGCAGATTAGTTAACGGCCTATCTAATATAACAGCACTCATATCTATACTTACTTCTAAACCAACAATAGGAGATTTATATCAATATAACAATGTCTGGAGGTATTTTAGTTTCTCAACTTTTGGGATATACGAGGCTTTGTCGACCTTGAAAAGGCCCATCGTTTCCTCGTAGGACCGGAATCCACAAATTATACTCAAGCCTTTCCACCACATTTTTCGTAATTTGTAAGTATAACCCCTTCATTTTAAACACCTTCCAAAACCGATCTTTATGTACCGCCTTCGACTCCTTCCTGTTTTCCTATCCTGTATAGTGCTTGCGTTGATAATTAGCTGTGGTGCGTCTCCAAGTACTACTGGTGGAAGTGGCTCCACGGCAGGAAATGCCCAAGACAACGGCGTCGTACAATTCCAATTTGCTGGCGCAGACTGGGTCAGCGGTCCTCCCGGACACCCTGAGATGAATTTCGAAGAGGAGGCTATTACCGACGGCGCATCTCTGGTGAGAATAGAAGCTTACGCAGCAGATGGATCACACCTGGCCCTCACCATCTTCAATGACACTGGCGTAGGCGTAGGTACCTTTCCTATTACGGATCCAGGTATGCGTGGATTTTTACAATTTAAGGAAGAGGGCGGCATCAGCTACCTCACTAACGGCATGCCGGATAACCCAGGATCCATCACTATTACGGAATTAACATCCGAAAAAGTAGTCGGCACCTTCAATTTCCGCATGCGCAGTGCAGGTGACCCTGAGGACATCAAAGAAGCTACTGCCGGCAGTTTTGACGTTCAGTTCACGACTTATTGATGGATGTGAAGCCGCATTGCAATGCGGCTATTCAGCACGGGAGCGTACCAGCAAGCTATTGAACGGTCCTACACCGCAACCGTCACCCTTAAGGCCTTAAGGCCGTCTGCCCCTTGCAGGCGCTCTAACTCCAGTTCCTCAATATCATCGGTGATGTAGCCTTGCTGTAGCAGGTGATTGATGTATTCCATGTATTCGATGCGGTCTTTTTCCTGTAGCCACACAATGGCTACTTTACCCTTCACCGTGAGGCGTTCACCGGTACCTTTAATGACCGCTTTATCGATCCGCTTCTTTAATATTTCGTAGCGCACATTGTACGCCCCATCGACATCAAACTGCTTCTCATCCATAATGAAACGGATACTCAGGGCATTGTTGTAGACAAAGATGAGTTGTGCGGTAGACAGTGGTACAGCAAATTTTTGCCCATTGCGCTCCACTAAACGCGTCACCTCACACATGAGGATCAGCTGCCATAGACGAAAGTCCTGTAGGAAGTAATTGCTGAATTTGCCTTCCTGCAAGAGCGACTGCCCCAGGTAGATATTGTATTCCACTCCATCTGTAATGTACTTCTCGAAGAAGTGCGGAAGGATTTCTTGCTTCTTAGCTACTTCTTTATCAACGTAAGCTGAAATCAAGTCATTAATTCCTTGCACGCTATCCTCGTAGTCTTTTCGCTGGCGGTATACGATACCCAGCTTAGGATCCAGATAGTCAAAATACCGCTTGAGTATCGTTTTAGGGAGGTTATTGTATTTCTCCCCAAGTTCGCCCAATAGTGGATGAATTTCATGGGTCAACAACTCCACAATTTGCGACTCATCACTGGAAACGTAGCCGCCGTTTTCCAAACGTTGAATAAAGGCTTCTGCCTTTGCCATGTACACATCCAACAGTTGGAAGGCCAAGCGTTTCCGAAAGGCCTTCATCACCTTATGCGCTCTTTGCAGATTGTCGAGCATATCTGCTTCAATAGAGCGGTTACGGATTTTGGAAGAACCAACTATATCCGCCTGCCCGTACAGTGGATAGACATCTTTAAAGACTATTGGGTCAATAACTGGCCCCTTACCCTCTTCCTGGGGTGTAAAGAGTGCTTTTTGGCTTACTTCCTGGAATTTCCATTCTACGCTAGGATGGATGTAAGTAAACTGTTTCTGGATAAAGAAATTAACGCTGTTATCGGTTTCCTGTATCCAACGATTCGTGCCCACCGAATAAAAGGAGAGTACATCGCGTAGTCGATCCAAGGTTTGGTTGCTAAAGCGGTAGGGCTGCTTGGATGCCAGCTCAGTGGTACCGATAAAGCGTCCGCTACGATCCCACTGTGGCGCAAACAAGAGGCTTCGATAGCCTTTTTCAATTAGGCTTTGCTCAATGCTTCCTGGATTTTCGAGCTGCTGTAGATCACCAATAATGAGCGGATCCTGTGTGCTCCTGACCTTACCGTAGGTCGGGCTCGTGCAATACTCCTCCTTTGAAAAGGTGCCTAAGGTAGGTATGTCACCAATAATACTCCAGGAGACAAGTTTAGCGTATTTAAAGTCTCGATCTTGTAGATAGCCAAACTCAATATCGGGCATCTGTAGGTAGGAACAGATCAGTCGGTTGAGCTGCTCGCGCACCGAATCGGTGTTCTCCAGATCGTCACTTTCACCAGAGACCATCAGCTCCTTCATTTGAGACAAGACCTCCACTTCCGTAACATCCTGGATGTAGCCAATCACGAAACCTTCAAACAGATAATCCTGTGGTGGGAAGTGCTTCAACCAGTAGCTCTCATTTCCCCACTCATTCATAAGCTCGTAAAACTGCTGGTCATCCAGTTCTTCCAGTTTCTTGAGCGCGGTTGTTTTAATAAAGTCAAGTACAATATTGATCTTAAAATGCCGCTCCAACAAGGTTTTCTTATGGCGGAAAGTCATCGTCTGATAAGAACTAGATTCTAATGTTCTGTCGTGCAGAGTATTGAGCACTAACTTACCAGCCTCCATAGCCGGGCTTCCCATCTTAGCCTTAGTCAAATCCCCAGACACCTTAATTTCCCAATCCGGACAGAAAAAGAATTCCTGCAAGGCCGGAGTAGTAAAGAAAAACTCTTTGGTAAAAGGCTTGGCGATAAAACCCATTTGCCCTTCAATAAACAAAGAAGGGAAGAAGGCACTAATAACCGCCAGCCGCCTCTCTGGCGTATCCAGCTCATCTGGTTCAGAGAAGGAGATTAAGTCTTTTTCGATATGTTCAAAGGCAGTAGCATCCATTGAGCAAGCTGCACCGTGGACCCCCTGCCTCGTCTTCTTCATTTTTTCAATGAAAGGCACAAAGCTGAACGTAGAAGAATAAGGATTAGCAGCATCTGTACGGCTAATGCGTTCGTAAAATTCCCCAAATGGCAAATACTGAAAGGGCTCATCATGAGTATTTGGCTTCGCTTTGGGCTGTGTCAATACTTTCGTCATAGCATGCAAGATTGTCCTGGTGTCAGTTTAACTCACTCTAATTGCTCCCGGATAGCTTAAATTGGTAGCAATGGACCAGGTAATTTTACTTCAGTTACTAATACAAACACAATTTGCGGCTTATTGGCTTAATGTGCCGGAAATATTTATTGATCAAATACCTTACCATGTCTTATCAACAAGTTTTGAAGATACCGCCTGGACCTTTATAAACTTATAAATCTAGTTGTCCTAATGGCCATTAACCTGGCTATCAACCCTTGAGCCTGTAACCAATTTCCACCGCTGCGTTCCAAGTCGCCAAGAATAGTTCGCAACTTTTCAATGCGCTCTTTTTGTCCTATAAGTTCCAACTACATTTTCCAGGAGTATTCACCAAAATTAGTCCATCAGGTTTAAGTCGGCGTAGTTTTCTCACCTATTTCACCCACCTCTCATATACCATAGGCAAAACCAACAACATGACGATTGGTTCCGATTCAACAATTTGTAATATCCGCCATTATTTATAATTTTGTATAACATACAATGTATAAGTAATGAAACAGAAAGGTCTTGGTGAATTTGAAGAACTAGTTCTCCTGGCGGTCTGCATATTGGAAGGGAAGGCCTATGGTATCTCCGTAAAAGAGGAAATAGAGCAGCACACTGGTCGTACCATTTTGCTTGGTGCGGTCCATATCACCTTGTACAGGCTGCAGGACAAAGGGTTACTGCAATCCGAGCTAGCCGGCCAGACGGCAAAACGAGGCGGTCGCAAAAAGCGATTATTTGAGATCACGGAAGCTGGCATGAAACAACTACGTAAAGCCCAAGAAGTTCGGCGAAGCATGTGGCAATTGATTCCGCAACTGAAAATCAACCTATCGTGAGTCAGGACCACAGTACACCAAGAATAGCCAATTGGCTCCTCTCTCGCTTCATTAGCCAGGAGCTTCAGGAAGAGCTTAGGGGTGACCTAGCGGAAATATTTCAGGATAGGGTGGCCCAGAAAGGAAGACGACAGGCCGTTTTGCTGTATTGGATGGACGCTTTACATCTACTCCTTGGTTTTAGCCGGAGAACCCTTTCCCAAAGCTGGCGCAATCTGCGAATAATGTATCGGCACTATTTCCTAATAGCACTGCGGAACCTGAATAAGACCTGGGGATACTCCCTCATCAATATAATGGGGTTGGCACTGGGAATGGGCGTTTGTTTGGCGCTCTGTCAATACATTTACTTTGAGCTTAGCTACGATCGTTTCCACTCCAAACAACAAAATACCTACCGGGTGGTTGTCACCGAAACGAATAGCACCCTGCAAGATTCTTATCCTTTTGTCGGTTATGGTCTTGCCGAAGAGGCTCTAGCTGAGATTCCCGAAATCAAAGCCGTAGTCCGAAAAAACAGATTCAACCGTGGAGGCGTCTTAACCAATCCGTCTGTCAATGCGGCCTTCCACGAAGAAGGCAATGACCTGTTGTTTGTAGATCCCAGTTTCCTGGATGTTTTTGACTTCCCAATGCTACGCGGTGACCGGGCATTGCTATTTAGCGATCCATACAATATCGTTCTCACAAAAAGCACTGCTCAGAAGTACCTCGGGACCGCTGATCCCATTGGGCAAACCCTGACGATCGACGGGCCGCCCTCTCCAGGCAACTATGTCGTTTCGGGAATTGTGGCAGATCCGCCACTGAATACCCATCTGCAATTTCACTGCCTCATTCCTATACAGAACTACATCGATTTTGGGTGGGGCGGTGCTGTAAAAAAGAACGGTCCATGGCTGGGCTTTAATGACTTTGTTACTTATATAGAAGTCGCACCGGCTGCTGATCCAGTGCTCGTGCAGAGGAAACTGAATCAACTCCTACTCAAACATCGGGCACCGGATGATGATCTGACCAAGCGTGTGAGTTTACAACCTCTTGCCGATATCTATCTAAAATCAGCTCAGCTCAGTGATATTGGCTACTTTAACCGTACGGGCAATCCGCAAGCCATCCGCTTCTTCTCCATTATTGCGCTGGCGATCCTACTGATTGCCTGGACGAACTATATCAACTTGACGACGGCTAAGTCAAGAACCAGAGCCAAGGAAATTGGTATCCGTAAATCCCTGGGTGCATTGCGTACGGAGCTGCTCAACCAATTTCTTATGGAATCAGTGGTGGTCAATTTCATTGCCGCGCTATTAGCCTTGGGCATTGCATTTTCACTATTCCCAGTATTGAATTACTTGGTGGGAAAAAATCTAGGAATCAACATTTTCCTCAATCCTCTCTTCTGGCTGGTTTTTGTTGGCGTCGTGTTACTTGGTTCATTGCTCGCAGGCTTCTATCCGGCGTTCGTCTTATCTCGATTCAACCCGATCTCCAACTTTACAGTAGGCAGGCGATCTGACGGGCGAAAGCTCAACTTACGCCAAGGCCTCATTACCTTTCAGTTCGTAGCCGCCTTTCTCCTCATTGCCGCAACCAACCTAATCTATCAGCAAACTTCCTTCATGAAGGGCCAGGACCTCGGTATTGCCGCAGAGCAGGTACTCATTCTTCGCGGACCGCAACAAGGAGCCGGGGATAAGGATATACTGAACAGTTTTTCTGCCTTCAAAAACGAGCTCGCTTCTCACCACTCGGTCCTGGCGACTACAGGCTCCTTCATGATGCCTGGGCAATACTGGACCACCCCCTATCAACGGTCCGGACGGGCAACGCTAGAAGCTCCTCATACCCGCGGCTTTCCCGTTGCCTTGGATTTCCCCGAGACCTACGGCTTGGAATTTATAGCTGGCCGGTCATTTCAAAGAAACATGATTGATGAGGCCACTATCATCATTAATGAGGCCGCAGTGGAAGTATTTGGGTTTGGCTCTGCCGAAAACGCAATCCAGCAACAGTTGGTCATGGGAAAAAATCAGCGCACTATCGTTGGGGTGGTAAAAGATTTTCACTGGCACTCGCTAGCAGAAGCGCACACGCCTTACGTCATTCAGCTCTACGATCAGGTATCTCATCCCTATCTTTCTATTCGGATGAATGCCCTTGATGCCGCGCAGTCACTATCTTTTATCAAGTCTGCTTTCCAGCGGAATTTTCCTAAAACACCCTTTGAATATTACTTCGCCGATGATGTATTTAACCGCCAGTACCAGGCCGACTTACAGTTTGGAAATATATTCCTGCTGTTTACCCTTTTGGCTATTTTCATTGCCTGCCTCGGCTTGTTTGCGCTGGTTTCCTATTCGGCGGGGGCAAGAAGAAAGGAATTAGGTATACGCAAGGTCTTTGGTGCCTCAACCAGCAATCTGATGATCACTTTGATCAAAGAATACCTGGCACTACTTGTGTTGGCTATTGCTATTGCCACACCAGTGCTTATGTACGGCAGTCAACAATGGCTGCAGGGCTATGCGTTCCGTATCGCCATTGGCATTAACACCATTGCGATACCGGTATTAGCCCTTTTACTCATTTCTACCTTAACCATTGGCTACCGCACCTATGCTGCGGCCAAGGCGAGTCCGATAGAGGTGTTGAAGGATCAGTGATAAGGCCAGGACCCTCTTAACGTACAAACGCACTACTCAAAATGTAGTAGCGTGCTCTTTTCCGATACCGTTACATCACTGTCAAAAGGCCGCAAAGATACCCGCAATGTACTTCCCGGAACATGCTGAAGGACGCGCAGCGGAATAACAACCTCATTACTTTGTGAAGACACAAAATCCGGCAATCTCCAATCTAGTGTATCTGTCTGTGCGGGGTCCGTCATTTCCAATACTGCACTAGGTACAAATCGAATACCATTGGACGTAAAACCAGTTTCTCGAAATAGTTCGGCAATGATCGTCACTTCATCCATATTAGCATTAACAACAGGCGTATCTGTGTCTAATTGCATGTCTTCTGGTAATGACTGCTGGAATTGGGTCTCCAAACTAACGGATAAGTCATTCACTGTTACGGTAACGTGTACCGGATCAGTAGGTGTCAAAGTATGAGAGACTAACAGCACCTCCGCCCAATCATCAAATGGCTGTAAAGTGACGGTATTACTGGCAGTAGCGGTTTCTGCAGGTGTATAAGGAGGAGCAAAAAGCAGCCCTTTGCTTGTAGTAATGGTTACCTCTTGTTCTTTCAGTAGGGTTCTACCAAAATCAACTTCTACCACCGCTGAAGACACACTATCCGCAAATAACCGCGCCTCTTCAGGAATCTCAAGTTGTAGATCTTTATAGACGTCAGCAACAGTCCGCTGCTGGCAGGTCATTAAAAGAACGGACGCGGTGGACAAGAAGAGAAATAAAAGCTTTTTCACAACAACAGAATTTGAGGTGAGCGAATTAGTCAACGACTTCATTAACCTTAGTGCCTAAGTTTAGGATACTGGCGCCGATACCGATGTAGAAGGGGCGTTCTCGCAGTTCCATGAGGTTCCAACCTGTAGAAAAGTAAAGTGTGTTGTTAAATAAGCCCATTGTTGGCCCAACTCCAACTTCAAAATTTTCACCATCTCGGAAGTCTAAATAGGTAAAATTGACACCAAATGAAGGCTCCAACCACTTCGTTGTTCGTTGTAAGAATACGCTCGTACGATTGAATTTCAGCCTACCTTTATTATCAAATCGGGGTAGATTTGTGACCGGATCAAATTTAACGTACTTGTTCACGCGGCGATCATTCCGTAATCCCCACGTTAATGAAATTCCACCAGTTGGTGCAAAGCGTGTAGTATTTAATGGATAGTTAGACGGTAGTAAGTCCTCCCCTACCCGATCAACAAGCATGAAGTTTTCTGTAATTTTTGAATGCCATCCACGATCAGTCAGTTGAAATTTAGCGACGTAGAGAGCCACCCCGTCTCGCTCCGGAGAAGCTGCTGCCACTACCTTATCTGTGCCAGAAGTCGAACTACTAAGATCATCGTCTAACAAGCTCTGTTTTTCAATTTGTAAAGCTTCTTTATCCCAGTACATTCTGATGAATAGTACATCCCCTTCACCGGCATCTGCAAGATCAAGATCAATAGTACCAAAGACCAGGTCTTGATATAGAATCTCTCCCGCTTTTTTGGCAATATAGGCCCGGAGTTGTTCTCGGTTTTTATTATCATAGAACAAGGCATCAAGTTGATCCAGAAGATCATCATTGGGGTCCCCATATCCGTAATAGTCGTAGTCGTCAAATAACTCTACACTAGTGGTATCATGATCATGATATAAAGTCCGAACAGCAAATGAAAGCGGGCTTCCTTGAATATCAACTAGCCTTCCTAAAAGCGTACTAATCTGCCTTAATGAGGTGGTGAGCTGCTGATTAACAATACTATACTGATCAATAACTGAATTTGAATCATCTGAAATACTGTCCCCCTTGAGGGTACTATTTCTTTCCGCGATTAGACGTCGAGAATACCCAATTAGAGTAGTATCAATTCGATCAATTTCCGTTTTTAAACGCCCCACTAGGTAATGAAAGTCGATTCTGTCCTTACCGATAAGACTTAAAAATGCATTTCTTGTATTCCCTACCTCTGCATCAAAATAATCTAGATAGGTTGTAACAGGCCGGAGATCTTCCCGAAACGCTCTAAGACGATTGATATTGTCCTTAAAATTATCGACAAAATTATCTCCAGTACTCACTTGTTGTACAGAGTCCTGAAGGGTTGTAATTACCGTTTTCAGTTCATCAAGGTCTGACCTACTGACATTCTCACTACGTAAAAAATCATAGGCTTCAGTACGAAAATTAGGATCGTTATCAATAGCTGTTGAATAGTCTTTAGAATCTGAAACCCGGATTAATTCATTCAATTTTTTACGAATTTCGTCAATGTTCTCATGCTCTTTGTTAGCAACTTCGTCACTAGTTAGCTCTTCTGAAGAAGAGTTGATTTGAGGAGTAGGAGTATGATCAATTAATCCAATTATTTCTTTACTCGTCGCAAGAAAATAATTGGAAGTTTTCAATCGGTCTTGAGAAATTGTAAAGAAACCATCCTGAGTCCTATAAAATTGTTCAGCCTGAAATTTTAATTCATTTGCCTTCTTGACCAATACAATCAAGTTATCGGCTAATTCTCCCGCAGGGCGATTGAGGAGACCTATCGTTTTCCTTTCCTCACCTATCACGGAGTATGGATTAATTTCGATCTCTCGGGGATCCCCACTTTGTGACCCGTCAGATTTTCCTTCGTACAAAAACGCATCTAAGCCAATTGATCCTTTAAAGTTCTCATTCCGCGCCAATTGAGTTTTGTCAAACACAATTCGAAGCGTCGCTTTGCGATCAAGTACTCCGTATTTTTGATAGGGAATTAAAGCAAAATGTTGATCACGGTAATCTTGGTCAATTAGATCAATATTTCGATAATCCATATTAGGCCAAGGGTATTGGTTTAGCCACCAGATTGGTTCCCAGTTAGGTGTACCTGCATTACGCCATACTACCTCGTTATAATATTCTTCATAGCTTTCCTGAGTACCAGCATAGTCAGTCCCCATGTCATCAAAAAAGTCGAATGGCTTACGGCCATTAAACTTAGTCGAATCTCGTCCTGTACCGTATTCCCACCTGATATAGTCAGCGGCATAATTATTTTCAACTTGCTGCTGTTGAATGTATTCAATTGTTTCCTTGATTTCTGGTAATTGAGTATTTATCTTATTACTAAGGGTGTCAAGTTCATCTAACTCTCGAAAAATTATCCTGTACTCTTCATCAGGCACAATACTTTGGTCTTCCAAAGCTCTAAGACTATCTAGCGCATCTTGAACGATACGCCTCCTAGCTATGACTTCTCTTTCTTTTATTTCTAAATCAACTACTTGTTCTTGAAGGCGTTTAAGCTCTCGTTCGTAGAGCTCTTGATAGCGCGCTACCGACCGCATGCGGTATTCATCACGAATGCCATCACGAGATTTTCGTTCGTTGGAGGGACTCCACTCATAGATAATAATATACTGCCGGGGATCTATTTCTGGCACCCGAATTTCATTCAGAAGTTTATCGAATTCGGTAACAGGCTCTTTTTTGATATCTAAATCAGAACGGATTTGACTAAAAAGAGAGGTAGACAGAAGCATACTACATATAAGCAGCAATGCCCCAGATTGCGTGAGACGTGGGTACATGGTGTAATAAATATGAGCGTTTAGGTCCTAGCTATAGTTTTAATATGCCTACTATCCAAAGCTCACATTAAAACTTACAGCACAACTTATTTTGTAATATAACAAATTAAATTTAATCAAAATCTGAAACTCCCTTTTTCTTCAATCGCCAGATTCATATCCCTTGCGAGAATCCAATTAAAATTCAACTTGTACACCAACTAGCAGTCTACAATTACACCAGCTACGCTGACCAAAAATCGATTAGCTTAATTTTAAATAAAGATCAGTGGCAAACAATCAATACTCCAACCCGTACCCCAACTCAAACAATGGCTGAATCGAATCATCCCAAAAGTTAGGCCCGAAGCGGCCTTGTACATCTTCCACTGCTTTGGGCCAGGAATGCGGTAGGCGGCCTTTGAAATTGTGATCCCCGAAAAGGACTTCCGCTACACCATCCCCTTCTGAGCCAAGCAACCAAGCGGCAATAAAGGCATCCGATTGATCAATTTGATCGGTGACTACCAAAGGGCGGCCAGAGATTAAGACGACGACGATCTTAGGGCCCTTTCCGGCGTAGGCCGAAAGGTAGCTTTGCTGCTGCTCATTGAGCGTGTAGCCGTATTCCTCCCGACTGTGATCGTGCTTGATATCGCCAAAAAATTCGGCGTAGGGCGTCTCTCCTACTACGATGATAGCAACATCTGCGTCTTCATGACCACCGGTACCATCCGCATCGTAAATGACTTCGCCTTCCGCTTGCTCTTGGATTCCTTGTAGAATAGTGGTAGCTCCGGGGTAGTTCTCGGCCTTGCCCTGCCAGCTGACTGTCCAACCGCCAGATTGGAGGCCGGTATTATTGGCGTGCTCGCCCACGACTACAATTTTGGAGGTGTTCTTCGCAATCGGCAAGGCTTCATTTTCGTGCTTGAGCAGGACCAGTGATTCCCGAACGGCTTGGCGAGCCACATCGCGGTGTTTTTGGCTACCAATAGTGGAAATCAGGCGTTCATTCGGAAAAGGATTATCGAAGAGTCCTAATCTAAATTTTTGCCTTAGAATACGCCGCACCGCATCATCAATGCGTTCTTGCTTGATCTCTCCAGATTCAACAGCCTCCTTCAAACCGTTTTGAAACAAATCCAGATCACCATCAACCGCCATGAACATATCCACCCCGGCATTGACAATATCATTTTTACCAAAGCGAGAATAGCCCTTCCAGTCCGTCATTACGATACCGTCAAAGCCCATAGCGCCCTTCAGCGTATCCGTAATCATTTCCTTGTGCGCATGCATAGCCACACCGTGCAGGGTATTGAAAGAGGCCATGATCGCTCCTACCCCTTCTTCCACCGCTGCGCGATAGGGAGGCAACAGGCGTTCCAAAACCTCCTGCCGATTAAGGGTAGTAGGACCACCTTCTTTTCCGTAGTCGGTGGCACCATCACCTATATAGTGTTTTGCGGTAGCCATTATGGTGTTAGGATCCGCCAAATTTCCCTGATGACCGCGTACAGAGGCACGGGCCATCTGTTCGGTAATTTCGGTACTTTCGGAAAAAGCCTCGTATACCCTGCCCCAGCGTTCATTGTAAGGAACAGCGATACAAGGAGAGAAGGTCCAATTGAGGCCAGTAGCCAATACTTCCTTAGCGGTAATGGCAGCTGCATCATGAACCAAGAATGCATTATTAGTGGCGCCCATGCCAATGTTATGTGGAAAGATGGTGGCCCCCGGAAAGGTATTCTGTCCGTGTACGGCATCCACGCCCAGTAACAAAGGAATGCCTAGTCTCGTGGAAAGGGCCTCCTCCTGAAGTTCCCGGAATTTCGCTTGCCAGGCCGCCGCATCTTCACCGGGGCTAGGGCCATCGGTATGGATCACCGAACCAATGAATTTCTTCGCTACATCTCCCTTCTTGATATCATCAAAATGCCTCACCTGCGACATCTGCCCGATCTTCTCCTCCAAAGTCATTTGCGTGAGGAGTGCTTCGACTTTCTCTTCTATCGTTTTGCCTTTAGTTGACATTTGTGTAGATGGTGCTTTGCATGAACTTGCGTAAAATAAGCAGAGTCCACAAAACCATAAGATGATCGTACTACCTCTCCGAGCTAGTTTGCCACTAGGCCGTATTCCTCCAAACATGAATCAAAAATTATTGGTGATCAAAACTGCTGTGTATTCCTGCCAAGTTAAGGATAAATGATGGGCATTAAGGCCAGGTAGACTCAGCGATTAGCACTACAATCTTTACCTTTATCCAACGGCAAAACGTTTCTGTAGAAACGATCAAACGAATTTCTTGGCAAAGACCAAACAAAAAATATGTGACGCTGCCCTTAAGCTGTTCAACCGCGACGGCCTAAAGAACGTACGTCTACAGCACATTGCTGATGAGGCCTTCGTCAGTGTTGGCAACCTGGCCTATCATTACAAAAATATGGAAGCTATATTAGAAGTGCTGTACGAAGGCGTCACACAAAAACAGCGGGAACTGTTAGCAGAGTATCGGATTGTGCCACTGTTTGACAATCTCGAAAAACTCTTTGCCGGTACGTTTCACCTCCAGCAAGCTTACATCTTCTTTTATCTCGATACTTTAGAAATCATCAGAACCTACCCCAAAATTGGTACGGCACACCGCGCACATATCCAATCTAAAGTCAGTCAAATGGAACTGATGCTGGATTTTAATTCCGCCCGCGGAGCACTTATCCCAGAACCTACTGAAAACGCCTACAAACAACTGGCCCGCTCCCTTTGGAGGAGTATGGACTTTTGGCATTTGCAACACACCATTACAGAAGAAAAACCCGCTACCGTAGAAAACTACAGCGAAACCATCTGGCAACTCCTTATTCCCTACTTCACGGAAATGGGAAGGCGGGAATACATACAAATGCGCCAAATGCCATACCAGTTCTTCTTTTAATCGTGCATCAAATTAGGTAGATTTGCCGTTAGCTTAACTTTAGAATAATCCTTCTAATCACCAATGCAACAATTCCACTTAGACGCTAGCGCCTATGATGAGCTGTTGAACCTGCTCAACAATCAACATTTCACAGAAGTGCCCGCACTATCGGAAGACATGGATTTCCTTTCGGATGATTGGTGGCTGAGGGATACGGCAGTGATTGAGAATGTTGTGGCCAGAGAAGGCATGTGGGAAATTCACCTGGTATTCGCCCACTATTTACAGCCACAAAAATTAATCAAACGCGTTATTTCCCGACACGTTTCTAAGGACAAGGCGGAGCTTAATGCCTGGTATATGAAACGCCTGGCTGCCAAAGACCAAAGGGGTACCCTAAAAGTCAATCTGGACGATTTTAAACTTTGTCACAGCTAAACTTAACCCCTTGAAACTGATCCACCGATGGGAGACTTGAACACCAAGCAAAAAATACTGAACGCCTCGATTTCATTGTTTAACACCAATGGCCTGGCTAACGTGCGCCTCCAGCAAATTGCCAACGAAATTGGTATTAGTCCGGGTAACCTGGCCTATCACTTCCGCAACAAAGAAGCGATCATTGAAGCCATCAATGATGACCTGTACGAGGAAACTGCTGAAATTCTGTCTAGCTATCGCGTCTTTCCCAATTTGCTGGATTTTGATCATCAGCTAACCAAGTATTTCACCTTCATCCAGAAGTATCCTTTCTATTTTCTTGACCTACTAGAGATCGAGCGCCATTATCCGGATATTCAATCCAAAAGAAAGGCACACATCTCCAAAATGATCAGCCAAATCCGCAAGCGGTTCGATTTTAATGAGCAGCGCGGTATGATTATTGAAGAACCGCGCCCCGGCGTTTACGATAGCGTAGCCAATGCCATTTGGGTGCTGATTACCTTTTGGGTGCCACAGAACGTAGTCCGGGGGGCTAACGCCGAAATGGGTACTAAAACATTTAAAGAAACGGTCTGGAATCAGGTTTATCCTTATCTTACTTCGCAGGGAGTGGCCGAATACGATCAATTGATCCGTCCGCTATTAGAACAATCTTCTGATAGTTAAACGCCCTTCCTCAGACTGAGCACCGAGCGGATGACTAACATTATTTGGTTGAAGGGTGGAGCCTGTAGTGGTAACACCATGTCCTTTCTCAATGCCGAGCAACCGTCGGTTATTGAGCTGGTAACTGATTTTGGCATTCGCATCCTTTATCATCCTACCATTGGTTTGGAGATCGGCGAACAGGTCAAAGAAGTCCTCAACGAAGCAGTCTACGAGGAAGTACCGCTCGACATTTTCGTCTTTGAAGGCTCCGTCATTCAGGGTAGTAACAATAGCGGCAGCATGAACTTCTTTGCCGGCCGCCCCATGAAGGATTGGGTGATAGATCTAGCCCAGGTAGCCAAGTACGTTGTCGCAATCGGCGACTGCGCCACCTGGGGTGGCATCATGGCTGTACCGCCTAACCCGAGTGAGTCGACGGGGATGCAGTTTCATAAGAAAGAAAAAGGAGGATTCCTTGGCGCAGACTTCGTGAGTCGTAGTGGTTTTCCCATCATTAATATTCCCGGCTGTCCGGCACACCCAGATTGGATGACCCAAATTCTAGTTGCCATTGCTACCGGGCGTATGGATGAAGTACTACTAGATGAATACAACCGCCCGAAGACCTTCTTCACCGATTTTGTGCAAAACGGTTGTACCAATGCTAATGCCTTCTCCGATAAGGTCCGAGGAAGATTTGGCCAGCGTGGAGGTTGCCTATTTTACGAAGTAGGCTGCCGTGGCTCTATGACCAAAGCTAGCTGTAATCGTATTCTTTGGAATCGTACCTCCAGCAAAACCAGAGCTAACCACCCCTGCCTGGGCTGCACAGAGCCGGGCTTTCCTCATCATGATCTGAAAAAAGGCTCTGTATTTCAAACTATGAAATACCTGGGCTACTTCCCCAAGGAGGTTCCTTCTGGTGAAAACAAACTGCTCTACTACTTCAAGAGTGGCGTACAAAAGACACTTTCCTCTCCGCAAAAGCACCAGGGCTCAAAATAATTTTTGGCCCAAACGAAGGCGAAAATTCGCTAATGACAGCCCAAAACTGTCGCCACGGGTGTGCTTTGTTTAGTCTTTTTATTCTATAGATTAGACAAAAAATCAAAAAATTAGAAATCATTTTCTAAATCCAATATTGTTACTATATTTGGTCAGCAACTATTCCTAAAGAATAGAATTTTGTCCTGTTCGTGAATAGCAGGAAACTATAACAAACAAAAACCATTATCATCATGGCAAACGTCTTGTGGTTACAAGGCGGCGCTTGCAGTGGCAACACAATGTCCTTCCTCAATGCCGAGGAACCGACCGTGGTAGAGCTCATCGTCGACTTTGGTATCAACATTTTATGGCACCCTACTATTGGTTTGGAAATTGGTCATCAGGTAAGTGACCTACTCAATGACTGCATCTCAGGAAAAACGCAGCTCGACATCTTTGTCTTTGAAGGTTCAGTAGTACAGGGACCAAACGGTACCGGTAAAATGAACTACTTCGCTGATCGCCCCATGCAAGATTGGATTCGCGAGCTCTCTGATGCTGCACAATTCGTTGTTGCCATTGGCGACTGTGCTACTTGGGGTGGTATCCCTGCTGTTCCTCCTAACCCCAGTGAATCAACTGGTTTCCAATTTCACAAAAAAGCTAAAGGTGGCTACCTCGGTGCTGACTTCGTGTCTAAGGGGGGCTTACCCGTAATCAACATTCCTGGCTGTCCTGCGCACCCAGACTGGATTACTCAGATCCTAGTGGCAATTGCCACTGGTCGTATTGGTGATGTGCTGTTGGATGAATTCCACCGTCCAAAGACTTTCTTCACGGATTTTGTACAAAATGGTTGTCCGAACGCTGTTGCCTTTAGTGAAAAGGTAGATGGTCACTTTGGAAAGCGCGGCGGATGCCTCTTCTACGAAGTAGGTTGCCGCGGGCCAATGACGAAAGCCAGTTGTAACCGTATTCTTTGGAACCGCCACTCTAGTAAGACCCGGGCTAATCACCCCTGCTTAGGTTGTACCGAGCCTGGTTTCCCACATCATGATTTGAAGAAAGGTTCCGTCTTTAAGACGATGAAGTACCTGGGCTTCTTGCCGCAGGAAACTCCTCCCGGAGAGCCTAAGCTCTTCTACTACTTTAAGGCCGGCGTTGGTAAGGTGCTTGGCTCACCAGATTCTGCCAAGGATTACGGCAACTCTAAATAATTGGACAACAAATAAATTGAGATAAAATGTCTTTAAAAGAACTCAATATATCCCCGGTTGGACGTGTAGAAGGCGACTTAGACGTCAAAGTCTACATGGAAGGCGGTGTGGTGACTCGTGCCCACACCCAGGCTGCGATGTTCCGGGGTTTTGAAAAAATCCTTGCGGGCAAGGATCCTCAATCTGGCCTCATTGTTACTCCCCGTGCATGTGGTATTTGCGGTGGTTCTCACTTGTACTGTGCATCTTCTGCTTTAGACGTAGCGTGGCAAACCACGCTCCCACCCAACGCACTCTTGTTGCGCGCTATTGGGCAGTCGGCAGAGACTATCCAGAGTATCCCACGTTGGTTCTACGCTATCTTCGCTACGGACATGGCGAATAAGAAGTTCGCCAACAAGCCTTTGTACCAGGAGGTAGTGAAGCGCTTTGCAGCCTACGTGGGCACCTCATTCCAACAAGGTGTTACCGCTAGTGGTCGCCCAGTGGAAGTCTACGCACTTTTTGGTGGTCAGTGGCCTCACTCTAGCTACATGGTACCAGGTGGTGTAATGTGTGCACCTACCCTGAAGGACATCACGCGCGCCCACGCTATTATGAACCAGTTCCGTAACGACTGGTTGGAGCCCATCTGGTTGGGTTGCTCTATTGAGCGCTACATGCAGATCAAGAGCTGGGACGACCTGATGGAATGGTTAGAGGAAAACGAATCGCACCGCAATAGCGATCTTGGTCTCTTCCTACGTGCTGGTTTGGAATTTGGCCTGGATAAGTTTGGCCAAGGTGTAGGTAAATTCCTCGCTTGGGGTACCTATCTGCACAAAGACATGTACAATAAGCCAACGATTGAGACCCGTAACGCTGCTACTATTTCTCCGTCTGGTTTCTGGGACGGCAAGCAGTACTACGAAGCGGATCACAAACAGGTAGCGGAGCACGTAAAGCACGCTTGGTATATGAACCAAAACGAAGCTTTGCACCCCTTTGATGAGCCCATCCCAACGGCTTCTACCGATTCTAGAATCCTAGAGCATACTGACTTTAACGATAAGTACAGTTGGTCTAAGGCTCCTCGCTTTATGGGGCATGCTGCTGAAACCGGCCCATTGGCTCGCGTTATCATGAACGCCAACCCTGCCAACGCTGATCACCAGATCCAGGATCCGCTATTCGCTGATATCATGGATAAGATGGGACCTTCCGTCTACACTCGGGTACTGGCCCGGATGCACGAAGCTCCTCGTCTATATACTATGATTAACGATTGGTTGAGTCAGGTGCGTTTGGACGATGAGTTCTACATCAAGCCAACCGAACGCGATGGCATCGGCTGGGGCGCAACGGAAGCGGCTCGTGGAGCTTTGGCGCACTGGATCAAAGTTAAGGACGGTGTTATTGAGAATTACCAAATCATTGCTCCTACTACTTGGAACGTAGGACCAAACGACGACGAAGGTAAACCTGGCCCGATTGAATCGGCTCTGGAAGGCACCGAAATTGAGGATCCACACGATCCGGTAGAAGTAGGAATGGTAGCCCGTTCGTTCGACTCTTGTTTGGTTTGTACGGTACACGCACACGACAACAAGACCGGCAAAGAGCTGGCGAAGTTCAAACTCTAATCCAGCGTGAACTTCGGGTTAAAGTGATTGATTATCAATGATCTTTATTAACCGAAGTACACGGTACAAGGTACGTAGTACTTGGACTGGATGTTTGTCAAGTCAGTCTTATACCAGGTACCAATTACTAAGTACCTAATACTGTGAGTTTTGCACAAGTACACTGTAGGTGGGACGAGAAGTTGAAAAGCAAAACTCACATTGATACACTCATTTATTTAGTCAGCGCACAGGCGCTATTCGACTAATGGCATAAGAAACTCGCCCCTGTTTGTAGTGGCGGGTTTCTTTTTATCTTCATGAATACAATGACCAGTAATACCCAGGTAGTGACCAAGAATACGGCAGTCTTAGGCTTTGGAAATCCCGTACGAGCGGATGATGGGGTGGGCATTTATGTAGTTCAGCAGTTGCAAGAGCAATTGGGTGAACGCGAAAACCTCAGCGTCTTTGACATGGGTACCGCCGCTTTTGAGGTGCTATTCAAGTTGAAGGGGCACGATCGGATTATTTTAGTGGATGCCGTCATCAATAGCGAAGAACCGGTTGGTACTGCCTTCCGCTTACCAGCAGAAGCAGTAGAAGCCGAAATAGAAGACGACCCACTGGTGTTTTTACACGGACTCAAGTGGCACCAGGCGCTATCCTACGCTCGCAAAATGCTGGGCGATGAATATCCTGAGGAAGTTATCGTTTACCTCATTGCCATCGATAGCACCCGCTTTAACGTAGGCATGACCGATGAGGCCAAAGCCGGCGGAGACAAAGTGGTACAGTTTCTTTTAGACGAACTTAATTAGACACATGTTTATTCCTCCTAGTCAACTTGGAAATACGCTACGAGCCGGCAAGGCAAATAGCAGTAAGGTGAGCCTGAGTTCGTCCCACATCTGGATTGCTAAAGAGGTAGCGAGCCAATTATTTGGCGATAGCCCCAACGTAAACCTCATCTATTATCCTGAGCGAAGAACAATGATGATGGCGCGAGTAGATGATGAGCTGTTTTCCAGCTTACACAAAGCCAAGCAGCATATGCTTAAGGGCCGTAACCTACAAGGTGATAAGACGATTGCGATCCACGAAATCCTGATCGATAACGAACTGGATAGCACCGACCGTGAGTTGGTCTACACCGCTGGCGATGGTTCTGGTATACTGAGTATTCAACTGTAACTCCATGACCTATGGACCTTCCTCCCGACTTTCCGTTTCAAGTGACTCCCGAAGTTCCAGGAGAACGGAAAGATATGAAACTGCTCCGGGAGGATAAATGGCTCATGAACACAGAGGTGCGTTATTGGCTCGTAGAACGTAAGAGCCTATGGCACTTGACCATGATTTACATTGCGGTAGACAATCCACTGAAACTGATTTGCCGCAAGATTGACACCTACAGCTCTGAAAAGAAAGCCAAAACATTTGCTGAAATTATGATGCGAGGCATTCGCAAGGATGCCCGTGGAACATTAAAAACCAATCGAGATGGTTTCGATTTTTGCGACAACTGAACTTCACGATCAAATCCGTAGTATCATTCAGCAGGAGGATCGCCTGGAGGAACTAGTTACGGTAGTAGATGTACTGGAACAGCGCCCCACACCCGATGCGCATACGATACTTGTGAAAAATGGGGAGATTGCGTTCACGCTCGATTGGTACAACCAACAACCGCCCTTTATTCTGCCCGAAGAGATTGCTCTGAACGGCGAAAATTTGTTGGGCATTGTCTTTTCCAAGCTCAATAATTACGAAAAGGCATACGAGTACTTGCAGAAAAGCAATCCTGGGTTATTCACGGAATTGGATTTTATCAACCGCCTGCAACAAGGTATTCCCGTGCGCCCGGAAGAGTTGATCAGCAATTATTCCTTTTTCGAGGAGTACCGCCTCATGCATAACAACGCCATCCTCCGGCACTACGCAGCCGCTCCTGGAGAGTTCAACCTGGAGAAAACAGCCTATTTCTACGAAGAGGCTATGAAGTCGGCCCCAAGCGACGAACATCAGGCGTTCACTGCACGACAATATGCCCTACTACTGATTGATCTGGGGCAAGCTGCACAGGCTGGGAAAGCACTGGAGGGTATTAATACAGAACAGTTATCAGCAGCGGCCAAAATAGAACTATTGCACACCCAGTGCCAAGCTTGGCTACAGCAATTAAGTGTGCCTTACGATCAAGCACTGCTGGATCAACTCAAGAATAATCTTTGGGAAGTTTTACAGGCGTACGAGCAGGCTAACCGTTCTGTGGAAGCCGGCCTACTACTCCTGGATGCGACCCAGATTGCCAACCTTGATGGTAGTTTTGCGGAAGCGCTGGGTTATGTCACCCGCGCTATACGCATTTTTGAAGAAGAAGGGCTTACGGAGCTAATGGGAAATGCCCAGCTCCGTAAGGGCACCCTACTCTACACCTGGGCACAGCAGGATAACCCCCAATTTTTCCGGGCAGCGGTAGAGGCTTATCAGGAGGCCCTAAAAGTATTCACGAAACAAGCGGCACCATCCGTTTTCGCGGAAGTACACCATCACCTGGGCGTCATTTATACCGATATGCCCACCGATAGCAAAAAGAAGAGCATTTGGGCAGGGGTAGCTAACTCGTCCTTCCTGGAGGCATTAGAATACTTCACCAAATCAGACTTCCCGTACGAGTATGGTATGATCTGCAACAGTTACGCCAACGCCTTCACCAGATTTCCCCAGGCCGTATTGACGGACAATTACGAAAAGGCCCTCTTCTACTATCAAGAGGCTTTGGATGTGAGAACAACCGCCTTCCCTTTTGAAAGAGCACTTACTTTGCTCAATTATCTGGAGGCCAGTTGGCGAGTAGGCAATAGCGACGAAGAGTTTAACGAAGTGCGTTTCCAAGACATGTTGGCCAAGGCGGAGGAAGTAAAAACCCTGATCGAAGATCCGGAAATGATCAAAGCCGCTGATCAACATTTGGAATTGCTAGAGGAATTACGCCTAGCCGTTAGCAAGTAGTAAACAAGCTTATCATTATGCACGAGATTTCCCTGGTCCGAAATATCTTTAATACGCTAGAGTCTGAATTCTCTACCGAAGAATTACAACGCCTCACAGCCATCGACCTTAAAGTCGGCTTGCTTTCCAATGTAGAACCAGCCTTGATGCAAAGTGCCTTTGAAGCGGTGACTTCCGCCGAAGAAAAACACCAGCAGGTTAAACTGAAAGTGGAAACTATGCCCATTAAGATTCATTGTCAATCTTGCGGTAGCTATTCCCTCATTAAGAATTACAAGTTTGTCTGCTCCAACTGTGGTGCCCCCAGTAACAATGTGGTACAGGGCACGGAGTTACTCATTCATCGGGTACACTTTAGTGAGCCCGAACAGTCTGCGGCGTCTTAAATATCTCCTAAGAGCAAAATCTTAAATCCTGAGTTAGGATTATCTCCCTATTTCGAGCTCCTTCCGTGGTTGCTCTGACTCACCAATGCTACTTCGGTGCAGGTTTTCGACATTTTTCACCCCTACTTTTCTAGAAAATATTTTCTAAAGCTTTGAATTCCTTTTCTAATCAAAAGGAAGGCCATAACTTACCATAACAATCAATTTACGTACAAGATTTGAACGATGGACAAAGCCCAAAAATCGAACAGAGCAGCCCGCGGCACAGTAACCTGTGACAATACTACCATGCACTTACTCAAAGCCAACGATTTCGTGGCAGAGAGTATCCGCAAGAAGATGGCCGAGCGAAATATCTTGCTCATCAATATTACCTCATCCCCCGGTAGCGGCAAGACCACCCTACTACAGGAAACCGCGCGCCGCATTGGCGATAAGGTAAACATGAAAATCTTGGTCGGCGATCTAGAGACCGAACGCGACGCGGATCGTCTGCGCGAGGTAGGTGCCGATGCCCTGCAAATTGTCACCGGTGGCATCTGCCATCTGGAAGCACAGATGGTTTGGCAAGGGATGGAAGGTTTCAGCCTGGATGGTGTGGAGCTTCTAATTATAGAAAATGTAGGCAACCTAGTATGCCCCGCCTCTTTTGACCTGGGCGAAGACTATCGCGTAACCCTGATTGCTACTACAGAGGGCGACGATAAGCCCAAGAAATACCCGCGCATGTTCCTCACCAGTGAACTCATGCTGGTTTCTAAGATAGATCTCCTGCCCCACCTACCGTTCTCCGTAGAAAACGTGGTGGCGGATGCCCGCGACATCAATCCAAACTTGGGTGTGATTGAGGTCTCTAGCACCAATGACCAGGGCATTGATGAATGGTGCAATTGGCTACTGGAAAAGGTGGCAGAAAAGCAAAAAGCAGCAGCGGTAGCTACTACTAACTAAATATGAACTGGCACATCCATATTCAGGGACAAGTACAAGGGGTCGGCTTCCGGCCCTTTGTTTACGCATTGGCTCAACGCCACGCCCTGAATGGTTGGGTAAACAACACCAACGATGGGGTGCACATAGAATTGAACGCCGAACGGATAGCAGCCCAGGGATTTCTGGATGAAATAATGGCGCATCCGCCAAGGCTAGCGGAAATCACTTCGGCTACGATAGTTGAAGTCAAGCATCGTGCCTTTGCCGATTTCCGTATCATCCACAGTGATGATAGCGAGGCCGTCAATTTAGTTCTCACGCCAGATTTTGCCTTGTGTGAACAGTGCCGTGAAGAGGTTCACGCCCCGGAAAGCCGCCGAAAGGGCTATGCCTTTACCAGTTGCACTGATTGTGGTCCGCGATATAGCATTATTCGTACACTTCCGTACGATCGGCCTAAGACTACCATGGACACCTTTCCCCTTTGTGGTACTTGCCAGGCAGAGTACGATGATCCAGCAGACCGGCGCTACTTTGCGCAGACCAACTCTTGCCCAGACTGTAGCATAGATTTACAACTTTACGATACCGCGGGAAAACGCTTATCTAAGCAACAAGAGGAGATACTAGAACAGATTCCTCAACTGTGGCGGGCCGGAAAAATCGTTGCCATTAAAGGCATCGGTGGTTACCTCCTCACCTGCGATGCCAACTATGCAGCTGTGGTGGCCAAACTGCGTCAACGTAAGCACCGCCCCAGCAAGCCTTTCGCTATTATGTTTCCCAATCTGGACCAAATGCGACAGGTGGTGGAACTAGATGAACAGGAACGAGATTTGCTACAATCTCCTACCGCCCCCATTGTGCTGGCACGATTAAAGCCTGAACAGCAGACCGAGCTGAGCGTAGATTTGCTAGCGCCAAAGTTGAATCGCCTCGGGGTAATGTTGCCCTACACACCTTTGTACGAGATACTGCTGGCCGCCTACGGTCAGGCTATTGTAGCTACAAGTGCAAATGTGAGCGGCTCGCCTATTGTTTTTCAAGATGATAGTGCGCTAGAAGATTTGGTGGGCATCGCTGATTACGTACTGGCGAACGAGCGTGAAATTGTAATTCCGCAAGATGATAGCGTAGTTCAATTCACTGGCGTATACAAGGAACGCATTATCATGCGCCGCTCCCGTGGTTGGGCGCCCAGCTATATTCATCCTAACTTGAAATGGAGCATTGGTGATGCCCTTGCCACCGGAGCGATGCTCAAGAGTACTTTCGCTTTATCGCATCGCTCTAACACTTACATTAGCCAGTACCTCGGCGATCTCGATCATTTTGGCACCCAGGAGCACTATCGCCATTGCTTTGAGCACCTGCAGTCCGTGCTGACCGCCCAGCCCAAACGTATCCTGTGTGATGAGCATCCAGAATACCCAAGCACCAGATTAGCCGAGGCCTGGAGTGAACGTTTGAATATCCCGGTCCAAAAGATTCAGCACCACGAAGCCCACTTTGGTGCTATCCTGGGCGAACATAAGCTGATACATACTGATCAACCTATCCTGGGTATCATCTGGGATGGCACGGGCTTAGGTACAGACGGACAAATATGGGGCGGAGAGTTTTTCCGCTACGAGAATTATGGTTTTCAACGTTACCAGCATTTCGCCTATTTCCCGTCATTGGCCGGTGATAAAATGGCTAAGGAACCACGTTTAGCTGCCTTGGCGATTAGTGCCGGTAGCGAAGCCCTCCAACAGTCATTAAAACAACGTTTTTCCGCTCAGGAGTGGCGGATTTACCAAAATCGGCTCAACCGTACGGGAAGCTTGTTGAGTTCCAGCGTGGGACGCCTTTTTGATGCGGTGGCCGCACTCGTCCTTGGCGCAGACCGGCAATCGTACGAAGGAGAAGCCGCTATTCAATTGCAGGCTTTAGCCGAGGAATATACCGCTTTAAATGGGCTGGATAATCTCACCCATTACACTATTGAACAGAGCGCCGGTACAATACCTACGAGACAGCTACTCAATGCCGTTTATCTGGATCTGAATGCGGGTAAGCACAAGACCTGCGTAGCCGCTAAATTCCACCTTAGCCTGGTGATGATTATTAAATCAGTAGCAGCCGAGCAAAACATTAGACAGCTGGCCTTCAGTGGTGGTGTTTTCCAAAACGGATTATTGGTTGATCTGCTGCACCACTACTTGGCGGCGGATTACCGCTTGTACTTCCATCAGCAACTTTCGCCTAACGACGAAAATATTTCCTTCGGCCAAATGGTTTGTGCCGAAATCAACCACCAACGAGAATTATCAACTACAAAAACGCAAGATCATGTGCTTAGCAATCCCCGGTAAAATAAAATCTATCGAATCCAAGTTCGACGGTCTGGTTCGCATGGCCAAGGTATCCTTTGGCGGTATTGTCAAAGAGGCGAGTCTGGAAATGGTCCCACAGGCGAAAGTAGATGATTACGTCCTGGTACACGTAGGAGTAGCCATCAGTGTGGTCGACGAAGAGGAGGCCAAAAAGACCTTCCGTTACCTGGAGGAAATGGGCGAAGTAGAGGACGAACTCAATATTAGTGAGTTCCTGCCGGATAAGGCCGACTACGCCAAATGATGCGCTCTCTCCATTTATCTCTTATCTCTAAACGCTAAATCGAAACGACATGAAGTTTCTTACCGAATACCGCGATCCTGAAATGGCGCAACGCTATTTAGAAGAAATCAAGCGTACCGTAACCCGCCCTTGGACCATCATGGAGGTCTGCGGTGGTCAAACACATAGCCTGGTCAAAAATGGCATTCTTAATATGCTACCCAAGGAAATCAATATGGTGCATGGCCCGGGTTGCCCCGTTTGTGTAACCCCGCTCAGTCTAATCGACAAGGCAGTATACCTAGCGGAAAAGAAAGACGTGATTCTTTGTTCTTATGGGGATATGCTACGGGTACCGGGTTCGGAAAAGAGCTTACTGGAAGCAAAGGCCAATGGCGCCGATATTCGCATTTTATATTCTCCATTAGAGGCTGTTAAAATTGCCCAGGACAATCCCGATCGTCAAGTGGTATTTTTTGCGGTGGGCTTTGAAACTACCGCACCGGCAAACGCCCTATCTGTAGTACATGCCGACCGCCTGGGGCTGGATAATTATTCCATCCTGGCGTCCCACGTACTCGTGCCACCAGCTATTGAAGCCCTGGTAAGCGATGAGGAATGCGTGGTCCAAGGCTTTCTGGCGGCTGGCCACGTATGCACCATCATGGGCATGGAGGAGTACTACCCCTTGGTAGAGAAATATCAGGTACCTATTGTCATTACTGGTTTTGAGCCGGTTGACATTCTTCAAGGTATCCTAATGACTGTCCAACAGTTGGAGGCCGGTGAAGCTAAGCTCGAGAATCAGTATTCACGCATGGTACGGCCAGCCGGCAACCCCAACGCGATAGAAACCATCCACGAAATATTCGACGTTACGGATCGGATGTGGAGAGGCATGGATGTGATCCCAAACAGTGGCTACGAGGTAAAGGAAAGCTACCTGAAATTTGATGCACGCAAGAAGTTTGCAGTCAACATTCCGGAAGCTCCAGAAAACAAAGAGTGCATTGCCGGTGATATTATGAAGGGCATCAAAAAGCCCTTTGAATGCCCCAACTTCGGCACGAAGTGCAAGCCCGAAAATCCACTGGGAGCACCCATGGTGAGTAGTGAAGGTGCCTGTGCGGCCTACTACCATTTTTCGGATCAAATCAACCGTTTAGAAGAACAAGTACTTGTCTAAGATGACTGCGACTACCCTAAGAGAAAAGAAGATCAAAATGCAGCTTTCGTGCCCCATGCCGAAGCTGGACTTCGACGTCATCACCCTAGGGCACGGCAGTGGTGGACTATTGACCAACCGATTGCTCGACAGCGGTGTTTTTGACGTTCTGAAGAACGATCTTCTGGATAAACGCCACGATGGGGCGGTACTCCAACTCAATGGCGCAACCGCCTTTACAACGGATAGCTTCGTCATTTCACCGGTCTTTTTCCCAGGGGGTAATATTGGCGAATTGGCCGTTAATGGCACCGTCAATGACTTGGCCATGTGCGGCGCTATTCCCCAGTACCTGTCTCTTAGTTTCATCATTGAAGAAGGCTTGGAGATGAAGGCCTTTTGGGATATCCTGGTAGCCATAAAATTTGCTTGCGCAGAAGCGGGCGTGCAGATCGTAACGGGCGACACAAAGGTGGTGGAGCGCGGGAAAGGAGATCAAATCTTCATTAATACGACCGGTATTGGTCAAATGCACCCGGAGGCTCAGATCAATATAAGTCGGGTGAAAGTGGGCGATAAAATCATCGTCAGTGACCAGATTGCTACGCACGGTATTGCCATCATGTCGGTTCGGGAAGGTTTGGAATTTGAGACTACGATCGAAAGTGATACCCGCAACCTGAATCACGCCGTAAAGGCTATGCTTGATGATTTTGGTTCACAAGTTCATCTATTGCGCGATCCTACGCGTGGTGGTTTGGGAACAGTATTAACCGAGATAGCTCGCGATAGCAAGCTAGGCATTGATATTCACCAGAAGGATATCCCCATTGACGAACAGGTACGTGGTGCTTGTGAAATCTTGGGGCTAGATCCGCTTTACGTTGCCAACGAAGGTGTTTTCATGACCATCGTCGATGGAGAGGTAGCCGATGAGGTAGTAGCAAAACTCAACACCTTTGACTACTGTAGCCATGCCAGCATCATTGGTGAAGTGACTGAAGCTCACCCTCGCCAAGTGGTCCTTACCAGCGGTATTGGAGGCAAACGGGTGGTGAACATGCTCGTGGGCGAACAACTGCCACGTATTTGCTAAACAGGCTATGTAGCGATGCTAAAAGATATTCAGGATAGAGCAGACATTACTAAACTGGTGCACGCCTTCTACGAGCGCTTGCTCAAGGATGAGGACTTCCGACATATCTTCCTGGAGGTAGCTGAAATAGACATACTCGACCACTTCGAAATCATCATCGACTTCTGGGAAAGTGTTCTGTTTCAAGCTGGCAAATACAAGCGCGATACCCTACAAAAACACCTGGACCTACACATGGATCATCGCCTAAACGACGAACACTTCAACCGCTGGCTGGCCATCTTCAATGCCACTGTGGATGAGCTGTTCGAAGGCGTAACCGCTAAAGGTGCTAAATCCCGGGCCTTGTCTATTGCCACCATTATCAAAATGAAAATCGACGACCTGGAAAATCGGCGACTCGCACTCAATAATTAATATGGAAAAGACTGTAACACCAGACTTACAAAGCTTAGTTGATAGCACTACCGTGTTTAAAGGCGCAGAAGACAGCCCGCTGTTAGCGCCTAGGGGTGTGTTTTTGACAAACGGCAAGTTGCTAGTAGCTGATACGGCCCAAAATCGACTTTTCATCTGGAACAGCCTACCCGCTACCGAACATCAGCCCGCTGATATTGTGTTAGGTCAGGAAGGTAAATCTGCTACCGGACGTAATGCAGGTGGTGGTGCTACGGCCTCCAGTCTCTTTTACCCCTCTGGTATTTGGTCCGACGGGCAGAGACTCATTGTGGGGGACGCTTGGAACCACCGCGTCCTCATTTGGCTCGAATTCCCCACCAAAGATGGACAAGCGGCGGATGTAGTCATTGGTCAGCGCGATTTTGTAGGCAATGACCCTAATGTAAAAGGGATCAGTCACTCCCCGACTGCCCATTCCCTCAATTGGCCCTATGGTGTTTATTCCGATGGAGAACAGCTTTGGATAGCAGATACCGGTAACCGCCGGGTACTCTACTACGAGCAGATCCCTACAGAAAACTTTGCCGCCGCGGACAAGGTAATTGGTAAGCCCAACTTCAGCGAGCGTGATTATGATCATCACGACCCCATTTGGCCCTATTCTGTCAAGATTGGCCCCAATGGCGAAATGGCCATTGCCGATACACAGTACTATCGGATACTGATCTGGAAAGATTGGCAGACCGCTACTGAGCAAAAGGCAGATGTAATCATCGGCCAGGCTTCCTTTGAAGGAAATGGTCAGAATCAGTTTGGTTGGTTCCCGAAAGCCAATACGCTCAACTGGTGCTACGATACTTGCTTCTACCAGAATGGCCTGTGGGTGGCCGATACTGGGAGCAGTAGAATCCTCTGGTTTGAGCAACTACCCGAAGAACACGATACTCCAGCCGACAACGTGTTAGGACAAGATGACTTTACTACGGGAAGTGAAAACAAGAACACTATCTGGAGTACCGAGGAAAGCCTCTACTGGCCTTTCCAGGTATGCATTGAGGGGCAAACGATGGTAGCCGCTGATACCGGTAATCACCGGATTGTAATTAACCAACTTAACTTCTAAACAAGCATGCTTGAGTCTTCTTTTCCAATGCTTTTCGCAGCGGCAATCGGCTTTGGTCATGCTTTTGAAGCGGACCACCTGGTTGCAGTTGGTAATATTGTCACCAGACGCGACAAACTGCGCCTTGCGGCCAAAGATGGCATCTATTGGGGCTTGGGACACACCTCAACTATTGTGTTGATTGGGCTTATCCTCATCCTAGGTAAAGCTACTTTTCTGGATGGCTACTTCGGTTACTTCGAAGCCATTGTCGGTTTAATGCTGATCATTCTGGGCATTGTCCGTTTATGGCAAGTACGGGCACACCGTCATGTTCATGATCCGCAAGAGTTGATCGACCATGATAACAATCATCATCTCGCCTACGGCGTAGGTTTCATTCACGGCTTGGCCGGCAGCGGTGCCATGATCCTCTTGGTAATGACCGAAATTCAAGGCGCCTGGAGCAGTATCATGTATCTCCTTATTTTTGGTTTAGGTTCAGCAGTGGGCATGCTGGTAGCCGCCGGTATTTTTAGCTTACCGTTTTCTCGCCGCATTACGGAAAGCAAACGTTTACAGATGGGGCTAACCTTACTATCAGCCTTACTCTGTATTGGTTACGGACTTTATATCTTCAAAGAAAACTTGTTTTAATACCCAATGGAAGATTACGATCCTAAAGATTTCCTACTCTTTGCTCTGAATCATTTCGGACTAGAAGTGAACCATCATGAAGGTAAGATGGTCTATCTTAAGCAGGCTTATACTATTGAAATCGAAGGGAAGGAGTTGTTTAAACTATCCTATCAAGATGCAGTAATCGCTCCGTTCGGGAGTGTGGAAGAGCTCTGCCACTTTATCCAAAGCGATATCAAACTACATGAAGAAGCTTGAGTTAAATATTATTGCTCTTGCCAATAGCGAATCAAGTAAGGGGAACTATACGCTCATCCTGGAGGAATCCAAAGGTTTTCGGCGGCTGCCCATCACCATTGGCCCTTTCGAAGCACAGGCCATTGCTATCTCTTTAGAGCGTATGCAGCCCAATAGACCCCTCACCCACGACCTATTCAAGAATACGCTGGAACAATCCGGAGTCATCATCAATGAGGTCGTTATATCAGATCTAAAAGCTGGCATTTTCTACGCCAGTATGATGGGTAAAAAACCCGATGGCAGCGAATTGAAAGTGGATGCCCGTTCTTCAGATGCCATTGCCATGGCCGTACGCTATGGTTGCCCTATTTACACCACAGAGAAAATCATGCAGCAACAAGGCATCATACTGGAATCGCCCAGTAAGGCCTTCACCAATAAACGCGGAAAATTGGAGGATTACTCCATAGCGGAATTGGAGCAACTCTTGAAACAGGTTATTGCTAAGGAGGATTATGAGAGTGCTTCAAAAATTCGGAATGCGATTGAGAATAAGGGGAGGTAGTGCCGAGAACAAATGTAGCCATCTAGCAGTTTTGCGGAATCAATTCCGCAAAACCAATGCTCCTTCGTCCTATCTCCATTCCACCTTCACCATCTTTTGCATCCCAGGAAGCTTTACCATAGCATAAGTCCATGGTATATAATCCAGAAGTATATCAAAGGGTTTTTGCTCTACACGCAACTGCCAATGGTCCATTGACGCTGTAAGCCTACCTTCACGCAAGAGAAAACTGCTGCGTAAATTGTCAATTGACATATCATTTATCTTGTCCCAGTTCTG
This sequence comes from Bacteroidota bacterium, assembly GCA_038528965.1. GTDB lineage: Bacteria > Bacteroidota > Bacteroidia > Chitinophagales > Saprospiraceae > Lewinella. The sequence goes on from JBCBEC010000042.1 coordinate 38,906, forward strand.
GACAACGGACTGCAGAAGAGAATTCGAAGTTTCCTTTTCTTGCTCGGTCAATTCAATCCCGGCAGACACGGGTGTTTCAATGGGCAAGCCACAAAAGACTTTATTCAGCACCAACAAATCTTCGGTCGTTTCAGAACGGCCATTTACCAGGTATTGCAGCAAATGAACTGCACGATCTGCGGCTTCCGGAAGTAGCGTCCCATCTTCCGTCGTCATCTCCAACAAGGAAAAATACCGACCTAAAAAGGGGGCTAGGAGTACCAAGCCCGCATTTGAGATAAAGATGTCTTGATATGTTGCATTAGGGGTATCTTGAGAAGTATTTTCCATGAAAAGAACCGTTTTCAGCCTTTATAAAATTAATTTGTGGACCGTTCCTTATCGAATTCAAACCCCAACCCATCCTGCATGATAATCCGTGTCAAACTATCCTCTTTGGTGATGGGTTGATCCGTTTTCTTCTTCTCTTTCAGGCGTTCCAGTTCAGCTAGATAATGATCAAAACCGGCACGCCGGCAAAGGCGTTCGTTGCGGTCATTGTCTTTATCGCGCAGGAGGCGGAAGCAGTGGTAATGATGGTCGATAAAAAACTGCTGGTAGCGGGAGGCTTTACCTTTGGTATCCCGTCGATCAGCAAGAAAATCCCAGACGTAATCCAGGCGGCCCATAGCTTCCCATACGGCTATTAGCCGTTCTGGTAGATCTAGCTTATCCATGCGTTGGTCTGCCTTTTCCAGGAAAAGTAGGCGAGCGTCATCCGCATCCGGCACCTGAGGTTCACTGATAATATCCGTAAAGACATCACGCCTACGACTGGCCACCGAATCCTGATAGTTTTGCACCATCGCAATATCCAGGTAGTGCTGGGAGAACTCCTCGATCAACACACTCAAATAAGCCGACATGTACGTAAGACTCACCTGTAGCTCCGGCAAATGTGGAATAGGACTTTCATCCTCAATTGCCGATAGGCGGTTCTTGATATCTTGAATGGTAATATTCGCCGGCATAATGTGCTCGCGAATCTGCTCTCCGTACGTATTACCCGAACGGTGCGATTTGATCAGTACCCGAGCTAGCTCTACCTGATCATGCACACTTTGCAGCCGGTGCCGCAGATCTGAACGAAAGGCCTTGCGCCGGTCGCGGCTCTCTTGCATTCTTTTGAGGCGTTCTTTTACCTCTTCCTCCTCTTTCTTCTGCTCCTCAAAGATGAAGTTCACGATACCTCCAAGTCCACCACCGATTAAGACCGTTGTCAGAATGGTCTCTGCTGCCGTACTCAGAAACTCTGCTACTTCAAACCAGTAGGTTTCTTTAGCATCTCCTTCAAGGTAATAGTAAATCCACAGGGAAGAACCTAGACACAAGACGAAGGCAACCGCCCCCATCCACAAAATGTACTGGTATTGTTTAATGAGTTTGACGAGCTTGGCAAGGCTATTTTGCGCCATGATGAATATGGTGTGGTGATGCAGTGAAAATACGGTAAAAGTTGGAAGTGACACGAAATTCGCAATGATCCGGCCCCAACCGAGCATACGAGGAACAAAACTGGGCCATTCCCCCACAAAATTGTGGGCAACCCACTTTCAGAAAATAAGTGGTGACAGATCTAAGTTATCAAGCTTGGCTAGGCGCCGCTTTTGTTCTATTTTGGAGCGTAGGCCTGACAATACTTCAACATGAAAAACTTCAAAGACAAAGTCATCGCAATCACCGGTGCCGGTTCCGGTATTGGCCGGGCCCTGGCCTTAGACTTCGGAACACGTGGAGCCAAGCTCGCGCTTAACGATTGGTCAGCAGAGGGCCTTGCGAAAACTGTTTTCACCCTTCGAGAACAAGGGACCAATGACGTACTCTCAAAATCCTTTGACGTTTCCGACGAAGCGGCAGTCTACGCCTTTGCCGAAGAAGTAAAACAGCACTTTGGCAACGCACACATGATCATCAATAATGCGGGTATTGCGGGTTCGGCAGAACCGGTTTATCATACTCCCAACTCCACCTACCGGCGGGTGATGGAAATCAATTACTTTGGAGTAGTCTATGGTACCAGAGCATTTTTACCCCAGTTGGTGGAAAACAATGAAGGCGCAGTTGTGAATATTTCGAGCGTCATGGGCTTCTTCGGACCTCCTAGCAATAGTGATTATGCCGCCAGCAAATTTGCGGTACGCGGCTTTACGGAAGCCCTTTCCGTTGAGTTTCACAAGTCACCGATCAGTATTCATTGTGTGCATCCGGGTGGAATTGACACCAACATTGCCTCCTCTACCATCGGTGATAAGGACCTAGACGGTTTTGATTCTTCGATCTTGATCACGCCTCCCGAAAAGCTGGCTCAGAAGATCATCAAAGGTATAATGAGAAAGGACCCTCGCATCATCTACGGCAACCAATCGCTCCAGGTTTGGCTGGGCAATAAGCTTTTATCAAAACGTGTAGCGGATTGGGTGATTTGGAATAAACTGAGTAAGATGATGCCGCTGGATGGGTACCGGGCGTTTATTAAAGGGCTTTAGCTCGCGTTGCTCGCGGGGGAAGCTCACTAGCGTTCGCGGATTATGCTCGCAAGGCTCGCGGGGGGAAGCTCACTAGCGTTCGCGGGTGTAGCTCGCAAAGCTCGCGGGGGAAGCTCACTGCGCTCACGGAGGTAAGCTCGCACGGCTCGCGGTTAAGGCGTATATTTTGAGATAGCTGGTAGATAAACTTCACTTTGGCGGAAAAGTCCGACCTTGAAGGTATTAGAACTAGCACAACAAATAAACCAGTTCGCATCAAAAGAAGCCCCCGCGAACGTAGTGAGCCCTAAACGCAGCCCCTCCGTGAGCCGCAGGCGAACTTCAACCGCGAACGCAAGTGAGCACAACCGTGAGCCAGAGGCGAACTCTACCCGCGAGTGAACCGAGCCTCCCCAAGACTAGTCGAGAAACTAAATTAACAAGAATTAACGCCCGCCGTACATAACCCATCACCATGCAAAAGAAGAAATTTGACGTCATCATCGTAGGAGCTGGTATCTCGGGGATTGGCATGGCCTATTGGCTGCAAAAGAAATGTCCAAATAAGAGCTTCGCAGTTCTGGAAGCGCGGGAGACAATCGGTGGTACTTGGTCCTTGTTTCAATACCCGGGTATTCGGTCCGATTCGGACATGTTCACCTTTGGGTACCGATTTAAACCCTGGACAAACCCGCAATCGCTTTCGGCGGGGCAGGATATTCTGGCGTACCTACAAGACACCATTGCTGAGCACAAGCTAGACCAATATATCCGCTACCAGCACAAGATGATGAGTGCCAACTGGTCGGATAATACGCAAAGCTGGGCCTTGCAGGTGAATACACCCGCCGGTGAAGAACATTGGGAATGTAACTTCCTGAGTATTTGCACTGGTTATTACAACTACAAGGAGGCCTACCGCCCCAGCTTCGCGGGTGAGGAGCAGTTTAAAGGCCAGATTGTGCAACCCCAATTTTGGCCGCAGGATTTGGATTATCATGACAAGAAAGTAGTGGTGGTAGGAAGTGGTGCCACGGCAGTAACCCTCGTACCCGCTATGGCGGAAAAAGGGGCTGCTCAAGTGACCATGCTGCAACGCTCGCCTACCTACATCATGAACCTTCCTAACCGGAATCAACTGTTTATCTGGTTCAAGAAGGTGCTACCTATCTCTTGGGCTTACCGGCTAGCGCGTTGGCAAAACATCACGCTACAAATGGTGTCCTTTGGGTTATCTAAGCTGTTTCCCAAATTCATGAAATCCGTTATCATGAAAGAGGCGGCGAAGCAGTTACCAGAAGGCTATCCTGTAGAAAAGCACTTCAACCCTAAGTACAACCCTTGGGATCAACGCCTCTGTGTGGTGCCGGACGGAGACTTGTTCCAATCCATTAGCGACGGTAAAGCCCAAGTGGTGACGGATACCATATCGCACTTTACCACCACCGGGATCACCACCACTGCCGGTGCAGAACTGGAAGCAGATATCATAGTACTGGCAACCGGTCTCAAAATTCAAGTGCTGGGCGGAGCAGACCTCACCCTTAATGGAGAATCCGTACCTTTTAATCAAGCTATGATCTACAAAGGCATGATGGTCAGTGGCGTACCCAATCTCATCTACGCCTTTGGTTATACCAATGCCTCCTGGACCCTCAAAGTAGACCTTACGGCCAACTATCTCTGTAAATTGCTCCACCATATGGACCGAAACAATTTTACGGTAGTAAATCCCATCAAGGAAGGGGAGGTCACAGCGGAAGATTTCCTCAATCTAGATTCCGGTTACATCAAGCGGGCCAAGGAAATACTCCCTAAACAAGGTGCTCGCCGCCCGTGGCGTACTTACCAAAGTTACCTGGTGGATATGATGGCTACGCGTTGGGGCTCGGTCAAGGATAAGTGGTTGGCGTTTCGGTAGAAAAATTAAAAAGTAACTGTAAAAATGAATCGTTGGGTATGAAGGTTGAGTATTCGCAAGTTTCTCCTGAGGCATTAAAAATCCTACTGGTTAACAGATATGGTCTATCGCCAAGTACGACAGTTCTGTTTTTGCACCAGGGCTTAAACGATACGTATCAAATTTCTACTGCCACCAAGAAATATATCTTGCGGGTCTATCGAAAGGATTGGAAACCCTATGAAGACATACTTGGAGAGCTCGAATTGATTGATCTGCTCACCAAAACGAACATCTCCGTTGCTTCTTCTATCTCTGATCAGGAGAACAAGCGCGTTCAGCAGTTATCTTCTCCGGAAGGTGTGAGATACGCTGTCGTTTTCAATTTTGCTCCGGGCAAGGCTTTACCTGCCTTGGATATAGAAAGTGCCCAACTATTTGGGCAGCATTTAGCCTTGATACACAATGCAACAGCGGGTATCCAAATGGATAATTTATCCAAATCATACGATGTAGCGGGTATTCTGTCCTTTACAAAGTCTTGCCTAATTAACAGGTTAGGTGATACACATTCCTCACTCCAGCTACTTGCTCAAATAGAAGAAGATCTTTTAACCCAGCTTAATCCAGACATCCTTCAAGTACTTCCTCAAGGGATATGCCACGGAGATCCGCACTACGAAAACTGCTTCCTGGCTCCCACCAAGCAGCAACTAACTTTTTTCGATTTTGACTTTTGTGGAAACGGCTACTTGCATTATGACCTGGGGAGCTTCTTGCACTATGAACGTGCTAATCCCCCCATTCAGAAAAGCTTCCTGGCCGGCTACACCGAAAAACGGCCAATGAATGATCTGCAATTGTCTGCAATTCCCTACTTCACTATTCTAATGCGGCTTTTTCATCTTGGCGCCAGAGCGAAAAATGCCAACGGCACTAAAAATCCCCTCTGGCCAGCTGACAGCATCGAAAGTACCGCCCAAAATATCTTGACCCAATTGAAAGCGGTCAACAATCAGAGCTAGTCATTCCAATTCCTTAAGAAAGCGTTAGAGCAGTTCGGAATTTATTTAAATGAATATTAAAGTGTGGCCTGCACACCGACTTCATGCGTAGCTCTACCTAAGTTTAGATTTTTGTATCAAAATTGCATTAGCATGAAAACTTTCCCCCCCCTCCTAAGCCTTCTTTTCTGTCTCCTCTCCCAATTGTGTTTCGCACAAGTCGATGCGGACAACAGTAAGATAGATGAGGCCGTTCAGCAAAGTGGAGAATGGTTTATCAAAGGCAAAGACATTACTTCCGTATCCATTGGTGTCTACAGTCGTGGCGAAGTCTACACTCATCATTTCGGCGAGTTGGACGAAGGTCAGGGCAACCGGCCTACCGATAATACGATGTACGAGATCGCCTCCGTGACCAAAACAATGACTGGCTACCTGGCCGCCCGCGCAGTAGGCGAAGGGAAAATCAAGCTCGATGATGAGATCACGAACTACTTAGATGGGGCGTATGATAACCTGAGCTACGATGGTACATCCATTACGATCCACCACCTGCTCACTCATACCAGCGGTCTTCCTACTTTTTTACCCGAAGCCATGAACGAGGTGTTCGACGATAAGAAAGATCGAGAGGTGCCAATCAACTACCAAGCCTTGGAGCAAGGGTATGACAAAGCCACATTTTTTCAAGACTTAGGCAAGGTCGTTTTAGCAAGCAGGCCAGGCGAACGCTACGCCTATTCCAACGCCGGAGCAGAGCTTGTGGGTTACATCTTAGAAAACGTCTACCAGAAAAGCATTGAAGACTTATTCAAGGAATCCATTTGGGAAGCGAATGGGATGGATAATACCTTCATCCAGTTGGACGCCCAGCAGGAAGATCAATTGGCTAAAGGTTATTGGCTGGATAATGATACCCCTTCCCCCCACTTCGAAAGCAACTTATGGTCGACCGGCTACGGCGTAAAAACCACGCTGGCAGATATGATGAAATACGTTGCATTGCAATTGCATGGAGAAGACCCCATAGTACAAACTTCGCAAGAAGTACTCTTCGACATTGCGAAAGGTAACAGCATAGCTTACTTTTGGAACGTAAGGCTTGACCGCTACGGCAAATCGTTTCACCATCATGGAGGGACCACCGGAATGCAGAATTGGCTCTTCATTTTCCCCAAGTACGATCTAGGTGTTTCGATCATTACCAACCACAGCGACCATGCTACGCCAGGGCGATTGAGTAAGGCGGTGGAGAGAATCTTACGGGATATCGTTCCGGACTGAACATCCCAAACAAATGGGGACTAAAACAACATAATGATCTAAACACACACTTCTTAACCCAAGTCAATGAACGGTTAGTGAAAGTCCCTGAAGTTTGCCTAAACAACATTGCAAACCTCAAGAAACACTCCGTATGTCCACTTACAAAATCATCGTCTCTGCCTTAGTTGGCATTCCCTTGTGCCTGCTTATTTTGGCATTGTTCATTAAACAACCGCACGTAACATACTACGAGCAAGCTGTTTCAGAATTGCTGACCTCTGGGCAATTCCGTTCGGAAGCAGAGATACTAGAGCATTATCCAGAACTAGCAGAAGTTAAATCACAAATGCAGCAGGAGGCGCACCTTAGCGCAGCGGCCCGCGCAAAATTTTGTAGCCCCTTGCCTCCCGTTTCAATCGCCGAGCAGCAAGAAATGGTGGCGCAACTACAACTATCACATCACTTACGCACAAGGATCAAAAATACTTTGCATCGTTTCACCTTAGATGTAGTAGTTCGAGTAGTAGAGAATCGGTTACAGCGCTAAGGTGAATATTCCCTATTCCTGCAGTAACGCACGTATTCGCTTTAAGGCTTCGAGATGCTCTTCAGGAATAATTCCGCCTTCCTCAAAGAGCTGCAAGTCCTCTAGAAAACCGACTGCCAGCGTTTCGTAACGAGTATCTTCCGGAAAGGGTAAGTCTTTGTATGCTCGGTAGAGCTCTTCTGCCTCTGCATATTTACCTTGCAAGAGCAAGGCCGGAGGCAGATTAGATTTCAAATACATATCCTCAGGGGCAATGGTCAACGCACAACGCAGGGCAATCTCAGCTTCAGCAAACTTTCCAAGATTGATGAATCTATAAATAGGAGTATTCCACCTACGACCGGCAAAATCCAGGGCACTACGGGTAGAATTCGCCAGTGAGTCTCGGTCCGTTGGCATGATTTTGAGGAGCAACTGGCAGATGGACAGGTTTTCCGTCATTTTACTACTAGAGCTACTTATCAAATTGGCGATATCCCGGATAAAATCATCCCCGCTGGAAATTTTTCTCTGGAGCTGCTGGAAAGCTTCTTCTTCGCCTTCCTTTTTGCGGGTGATTTCGTAAGTCCGGTAAACCGTTTCTGCACCGGGATCGGCTATGCGCTCGAAGATGCGCTCGGCAAGCTCCAATTCTTCCTCATAGAAGAAATAGTCGCCCACATATTTCAGGTCTTTATCCTTTTCCAGATCCAGAAATTGTTTCTCTGCAAAGTCGGAACCTAACTTCTGGGCGATCTCATACAAGCGGATTAGGGTTTCTGGGTTAGAGCTTGAAAACTGTTCATAAATCCTTTGGGCGGTCTCCCAGTCCTTGCGCTCGTCAAAGTAATTGCCTGCCACCCATAGTTCCTCTTCCTGATCCAAATCCAAGAACCGTTGAATGGGGAAATCCCCACCCAACTCCAAGGCCATCTCATACCAGGTAATCAAGACTTCTGCGTCGGGTTTTTCAATACGTTCATAAAGTCGGTTCACTACTTCCCATTCTTTCTTTTCGCCCAAGAAATCGGCTGCTATTCGTATCTGTTCATCATCTCTTAGCAGGTAGAATCGCTTCAACTCAAAACCGATACCTAGTTGCTGAGCCACTTCAAAGGAGTTGATTAACACCTTTGCATCGGGTCTTTTTACCTGCTCGTAGACCTGCATGGTAATATCCAAACGCCCTCGTTCGTAGAAATAATGGCCAATATAGCTAAGGTCTTCATCGCTCCCCAGGTTTAGGAAGGCCGTATTTGCAAATTCAGAGCCCATTTTCTCGGCCAATTCATACTGACGAATTAGCGCGTCCCTGTTAGGATTTTGAATTTGGTCATAAATTTGGGCCGCCGTCTTCCAGTCCTCTTTCTCAAAGAAATAATCACCTACCGACTGAAGGTCCTCCTCTGGAATTTGCCGCAGTGTAAATTCGGTATCGGTTCTTTGGCCCATTTCATATTGACGGGCCCAAACTCGGGCGTGAGGCTGCTCAATTCGTTCATAGATTTGCTGTGCCATTTCCCACTCCTCTTCTGCGAAGAAGTAATTACCTACTTCCTCCAGACCTTCATTCGAAATTTGCCGCACGTCAAAGTCCGTACCCAATTCACGTGCAATCTGGTAGGAATTGATGATGACCTGGGGCCTCGGGTTTTCTACCTTTTCGTATATCCTTTGTGCCGCCTGCCATTGCTTTTGGGCAAACAGATAATTGCCTGCCTGGACTAATTCCTGATTTTCCTCTAGGCTTAAAAATCGCTCTACCGTAAATTTTTTGCCAAGTCTAGTAGCGATTTCGTACATCTGGATTAGCACCTCCACTCCGAGACGCGTTGTCAACTGACTATACACTTGGTCCGCCTTTTCCCACTTTTTTTTATTGTAGAGGTACTGCCCTAAAGCTAGCCGTTCCTGTTCCGTTCCGCTAGCCGCAACCCGCTCGACCTCCGGCTCTGGTAGTTGGAATCCGACCTCAAGCAATTGGTCCAACGGAAAAAGCGCCACATTATCGTTGATAACGGCCCGGGTAGACTTCCAAAGCTTAGCTGTCCGGTCCCGAGAGCCAGTCAAGATATAGGTGCCATCTGGCGAATAATTTACCTCGATGACTTCATCATTATGCCCTCTCAGGTTTTGCAATTCCTGACCTTGGGGGCTCCATATCTTCGCTGTGTGATCAGCGGAGCCCGTCAAAATAAACTGTCCATCCGGCGAAAAGACCGCCGCATAAACGTAGCCCTCATGCCCTGTAAAGGTGTGGAGTTCTTCCCCTGCTCTGTTCCATAGTTTAGCTGTGTGATCACCGGAGCCACTGAGGATATATTGCCCATCCGGGGAAAAAGCAACCGCGGAGATATTGCCCCGATGACCAGAAAAGGTCTGAACTTCTTCGCCACGCCTGTTCCACAGCTTCACGGTATTATCCGCCGAACCAGTCAGGATAAATTGACCATCTGGAGAAAAAGCAACCGCAAAGACACTTCCGGAGTGACCAGTGAGTCTCAATAATTCCTCCCCTCTTAAGTTCCAAAGCCGAGCCGTCTGATCTCCGGAGCCAGTCAATACGAATTGGCCATCTGGGGAGAAGGTCAAGGTGATTATATAATTCTCATGCCCCTCAAAATGTTGCACCTCCGTGCCGTTCAGTTGCCAAAGCTTTGCGGTATGATCTGCGGAACCTGTCAACACCCTCTGCCCATCCGGGGAAAAGACAGCCGCATAAATGCCATTTTCGTGGCCAGTGAAGACTTGTAGATTCTCCCCAGCAAGGCTCCTGAGGCGCGCTGTATGATCGCGTGAACCCGTTAAAACATTTTGCCCATCCGGAGAAAAAGCAACGGCGTAGACATCGGAAGTGTGACCGTCAAAGGTTCGTATATCCTGCCCTTGTAGCTGCCACAGCTTCGCGGTGTGATCAAAAGATCCGGACAAGATAGCGGTATTGTCGGGTGAGAAAGTCACTGCCCTTACCGTACTGCGGTGTCCGGACAAGGTTTGGGGTTCTCCTTTCTGCTTATCCCATAGCTTCACAGTATGATCTTCCGAACCCGTTAGCACTTGTTCACCGTCTGGCGAGAAAGCCACCGCGTACACTGATCCCCGATGACCGAGGTACTTGCGTAACTCCACGCCTTCCAAACTCCAAAGTCTCGCCGTACGGTCTCGGGAACCGGTTAAGATGTTCTCACCACCAGGAGAAAAAGCGACTGCATGTATATCGCTTTCGTGGCCGGTTAAACTCGTTATCAATTCTCCTCCTGTATTCCATAATTTAGCAGTACGGTCGTCAGATCCAGTTAAAATATACTGCCCATCCGGGGAAAAGACAGCCGCGTACACCCGTCCTTGATGCCCAGATAGTCTGTAGAGTTCTTTCCCCGCTTGGCTCCAAACTACGGCCATACGATCGCGGGATCCGGTGAGAATAAATTGCCCATCTGGCGAGAAGGTAACGGAATACACTGCCCCCTGGTGTCCTCGTAAAATTTGCAGTTCCTCTCCGGTCCGGCTCCAAAGTCTTGCGGTACGATCATAAGAGGCCGTGGCAATAGTATCTCCTCCTGGAGAAAAAGCAACCGCAGAAATCGCATCGCCATGGCCAGGAAATGTTTGCAGCTCTTCCCCGCTCAGGTTCCAAAGCTTGGCTGTACCATCGTAGGATCCAGTGAGTACGGTTTGCCCATCGGGAGAAAAAGCAACCGCAGAAATCTCTGCGCTGTGCCCGGCAAAGGAGGTTTGGTAGAACTGATTGTGGTAATCACCAATCAATCCGTGCACAAAAGCACTGGTAATGGCCTGCTCTGGAAAGAGTTCGTAGTTCTTCATCGCCATTCGTAGTGCTAGGGTAGAATCAACACGAGCCGTTTCCAGCACCTTAGCGGCGTTGAAGTTAGCCATGGCCGCTGCCTCGGCTCGGGCAGCCGCTAGGCGGGCTGCAGTGGCTTTTTCATTTGCCCGTGCCCGTTCTCGCCGAGCGACACGGGCATTGTCTTCGGCTTTCCGGCGAAGTCCTTTTTCCTGCTCTAGCTGATTTTTTAAGATAGCTTGTGCCTCAAGGTCAGCCTTCGCCACCTCTACGGGATCGCAGATGCGATAAGCCGCCAATTTATCTGAAGCTCGTTGGTAATCTCCAGCTTCTCGTAATTGTCGAACCTTTTCCAGAATACACGCACAATCCAGCGGCTGGCATGGAAGGTTTTGCCCATAAAGCTCAAACGCGAAGCAGGTGATCAATAGGGTGATAATTGGTGTCGTTTTCATTTTCTGATCTTTTCGCACTGACTGTTTCCGAATTAAATCCAGCAAAGACTAAATATCATTAATCACGATCTTCTAGTTGTCTAAGTTTTTTGAGTACTTCAGGGTTATCAGGGGCAATTTGCAAGGCCTTCTCCAAGCGGTTTTGGGCGGAGAGTAGTTCTTCGGCCCGCAGGTATATATCTACCTCTCCTAAAAGCTCTTTAATTCTAAGCTTATCGTTTTCTACTTGTTTTTCTTTCAGTTGCCTGAGGCTGTTCTCAGCTTTTAGACGTTCCGTACTCGCTTTATCGAACTGCACAAAAGCCAAAACAGTGGAAATGATCGCAAGACCAGCAATCCATAACGCCAGGCGGGTTCGAATTTTGGCCTTCTTGGCATTAACCTCCGCTCTTTCACGCAGTTGGCGCTCTTCCTGGGCACGGGCTTCGGCCCTATGCAACGCTTGTTCTCTAGCCTGCCGTTCCTGCGCTTCCCGCTTCCGACGCTCCTCTTCCAACCTTTTTTTCTTCGCTTTTAAAACTGGTGCCACCAAAGTATCATGACTCAATTCGTAGGTATATCCACCTCGCAAACTAGGTTCAGAACGAATAAGGTGAGAATTCAACAACTTGCGCAGCAATTCAGAACTGACGTCATAGTTCTTAAATATTTGCCCTTCGTAAAGCGTAAGCCGACGTTCTTCTTCTTCAAAAACCAGCCCTTCTTCAATAAGCTTTCTAGCTGCCAGGCGCTCCTCCTCGTTATTTAGCAGCTTAATCTTGTTGAAATAATAGTTCTCTAAAATTTCGTCTAAGCGACTAAGGTCTTCAGCTTGGATGAGCTTCTTATTCTGTTCTTCTACCAGGGCTTGCTCCACAAATTCACACAAAATTTGCAACTGAAAGGACTCTATGGGTTCCTGTCGATTGTTACTCAAATAATCTAACAGGTGCTCAATGGCTGCGTCTTCATAGTCAAAGATGGAAGTAGCAAAACTGCTTTTCAGGTACGCTGGCGACAGGATAGCTTCCTCGGCCTGCTCTGTATTGAGTGGAGTGAGTTCGTAATCGGAGGTGAGTATGGTAGGTAAGTAAGCCTTTAGTCTTTTTAACAGACTCATTCGATCAGAACGAATTGCCATTAAAATCCGTAGGTCAATCGGTTCGTCTAGGGCCTGTAATTGCTCAGTAGAAAGATCGAATTCATTATTTCTACGCTGATTCCGAATGCGTTGTGGAATATTGGTGTAAAGTGCTTCAGACAATTGCTGCGCGAATTCTTCTACCATATCGTCGGGATAAGTAAATAACTCCTCGAATTGGTCAAATATCAGCAGCATGCCTCTATTGGAGTGGTTCAACTGCTTACTCTTCAGTTGATACCACAAGCTATTTTCTTGTTGATCAGCAATAAGGCGCAAGAAACTAGGTGCAGCCTGTAGGGCCTCTTTAATGGCGGCTACTGGTGATACCCTTGAGGCCTCTTTCTCGTAAGCACCAAAACGAATATTAAAGCAATCCAGGTTCTGATCAGCTTCTACTCTGGGAATTAAGCCGGCATTAATGAGCGAACTCTTCCCCAATCCCGATTTTGCAAACAACACTACCAAGGGTTCCAGTTGGATCAACTGATACAGCTGTTCAACATCCTGCTCACGACCGAAGAAGATCTCTTTTTCAATCGTCTGAAACGGTTGTGCCCCGGGGTATCGATACTGTTTCCGGATCATAGCGCTTCGTTTATTATTTCCAGGATATCTTGATTAATTTGAGCAAGGCCCACATCGAATTCTTCGGCGGTGATGACACCATTACGATTGCGGCGGTTTAAGCGCTTGTGTCGACTAGACAGACCTAAGAGTTCACCCTCCCATTCGTGGCTCTTAGGCAGATATTGCTGGAGGTTTTCGAGAATCTTTTCCGTTTTACCCTCTCCTATCCAAACTTTCAATTGTTCGGCAGGATTAGTTCCGGAAGTATTCCTGAGAATTCCAGCTTGACTACTGTGATCGTATAGTAAATCGATGAATTCTTCCACATGATGGTCGACGAAGTTGATCGTAAACTGATCGTAGCAAAACGTCATAATCTCGTCGCTAAGCGATTGCTTGGCCGCAAAGCGAATAAAGTCCTCACTGCTTTTATGAATACCTAGTTCACGTAATAGCATTTGCATGTACCACTTCTCGAAAGGAAGCCCCAGAAAAATAAAGCAGTTGACTTTTTCCAATGCCTCGCGCAAAATGGTTGGCATACTACGGCGCTCGAAGACTGACTTGAAATAGGCATAGAGATCATTGTGTGTTAAGATCAATGACTCTTCTTCAGTAATAGAGCCGAAGAGATTATAGATAAGGGGTTGCTGCCCAGTAGGTGGCTTTATTTTAGAAGGTTGATGCGCGGACTTATTTGCAAAGTCAAATTGGTAACTAAATCCTTCCTGTTCAAAAGCCTTGGGTACAAATAGTCCCGGGGTAAACGTCAAATAGATATGGAAAGGAATCTGCGCCAGTTTCAGTATGGAATCATCAGGCTCCATTTCCTCGTAGTAAGTCGCTACAAACTCACTGGTAATCGTGCGTCCGCCCTTGTTGAAAAGGTAAAAATCTTCAGTTGGATAGTATTTCAGAATGTACTTGCCAGCTTTTTCTTCTAAGTAAGGCTTGAGGCCCGTCTGAAGGACTGTACCATCCTGACGGCGAAAGGCCTGAGGGCCCAGCACGACCAAAGTCCGCTGCCGCTCAATCTTGCGAATTATACTCCGCAAGTCCGTATGGGTTATCTGGGTAAAGGTGTTCATTACGTCGCTTGAAATATTTAAAAATACAAATTTCCTAGCGTGAACTCAACAGGATGAAAAATAAAATTCAGCTCCTCATCGGGCTGATTAAACTCACATTAAAGCTAGAACAGTATAGAAACTATTGCAACAACCCTCTTCAAGCACAAACCCTAACACATCAAATAAAAAACTGACAATCAATATATTATCAAATGAATTATGGCCCAAGCCACTAGGAAACAATCACCCAAAATGGCTACTCTAGAAGAAAATGCGGAATAGGCCAACTATTTCAAAATAAGGGCCGGCCTTATTTTAATATTATGTGTGTGCGAAAATTGTTAACCAAAATACGCAAACAAAACGCCGGGCGAGCTGTGATACGGAAGGCCGCTGAATAGAATACACCAAACCAGGCTTTATTTGCTTGAATTACCGCTACATACAATAAAAAAGAGGCCGCCCCTTTTGAGACAGCCTCTTCCATCGTCCAAGTTAGACTAACTTTTATTGACCGTGACTACTTATCCTGCTCCGCAAAGACCTTACGCAACAGGTCAGTAGTGCGCAAGGCTGGATTATCGCGGATATCACGCTCCTTCACCTCCACTAAGCCAAAGAGGCCTACTAATGCTTTTTCGGTAACGTGCTGATCCAGTTCTGGATTGGTCTTCTGTACAAATGGAATACGGTTGTAAGCGGTCACCGCTGAACGCCAGTACTCACGGGCGTTTACCTCGTCTAGGCTTTCTTGGATGATGGGGAGAAAGGCGTCAGTTAGTGACTGGGTGGTAGTACGCTCCAGGTAGCGTGTAGCAGCATCTTTGTCTCCCATAAGCAAGTTGAGCGCATCTTGGAAGGTCAGTTGCGTGATAGCATCTACAAAGATGGGCTTTGCTTTGGCCACGGCCAGTTCAGCAGCGCGGTTCATCTTCTCCTCTAGTTCTTGCTCTACGTTTCCAAAGCCCGGCACGTTTTTGAGTTTACTCACTACGTTTTGGGCCTCTTCGGGCACTAAGATTTTGTAAGAGCTCCCCAGGTAGCCATCCTCGGCAGAGAGGAAACTAACCGCCTCCCCTACCCCGATATTGAGCATTTCTTTCAGGCCGTTGCCCGTTTCTTCTTGTGAAAGCGCCGATTTGCCACTGATGACATCTTCTGCCTGTTTCTTTAGTTTGCCCAGATTAATCTGCGCGAAGGTGGGTACAGCTAGCGCAGTCACTAGCATGAGCATCATTGTTTTCTTCCAGTTCATGTGTAGGTTATTAGTTTAAGGTGAGTTTTGCCTTTTTTCGGTTCTCATGCACAATGCGGGACACCAGCAAAGCTCCCCAGTTTCGTTTTCAATTCTCCTCTAAGAACTTGGAATTACGCGATTGAATCGACTTTGGTAGCCAGTTTAATAAATCTTTAACGCAAAATCTCACTGGCGAACGCCCCCTACTCAGCTACCACTGTACAGCGTTCCAACCAGTCATTGGCAGCTTTTGCTAAACGTTCCCGCTTGTCGGTGGCCATCTTATCATACATACTGACCATCATACTCAGACGTGGATTCTTACGCATAAAATCCCGCTTTTGGTCAATGAAGCGCCAGTAGAGTCCATCAACAATATCCGACCAGTCAGCACCTTTTTTGTAAGAACTCATCTTACTCCAGTAATTGGAACCACAGATGTAGGGCTTCGTGGCGAAGATACCGCCATCGGCAAACTGGCTCATACCGTACACATTGGGTACCATCACCCAGTCGGCGGAATCCACAAAAAATTCCATAAACCAGCGGTTGACTTCATCGGGATGAATTTCACTGAGGAGCATCATATTCCCCATGACCATCAGTCGTTCAATGTGGTGTAGGTAACCGTAGCGGTCCGCCCGTTGGATACAGTGATCGACGGGCAGGATACCCGTAGTACCCTTCCACCAGTCGTCGGTCAGTTTGCGTTGGTGATTAAAGAAGTTGGTGGACAGCATATCGTTGCTGTACTCGTGATACATACCGCGAATAAATTCTCGCCAGCCGATCACCTGCCGTACGAAGCCCTCCACACTGGGGTAATGGGTATCGTTTTGCTGGGCGTAGGACACTGCACGCTCGGTCACCTCAGCAGCCGTGATCAAGCCCATATTGATGTAGGGGCTCAAAATACTGTGGAACAGAAAGGCCTCCTCCGGCTCAAAGGCGTCTTCGTAGGGACCAAAATCGGTGAAGCGCTGCTCCAGGAAATCTTCCAGCTGGTTTAGCGCCTGCTGTCGGGTAGTGGCGAGCCAGAAGTTGGAAGCCTCTCCGGGATGCTCGGCAAAGTGGGTATTGACCAGATCAATGACGGCTTTGGTATGCGCGGTCCACTCGTGCTCGGGCTGTTCAGGAATGACGTACTTTTTCGGTAGCTTTTTACGGTTGTCGGCATCAAAAGACCACTGCCCGTGTAGCGGCTCGTTCTTTTCGTCGACTAGCACCTTAAGCCGCTTACGCTGCTGTTGGTAAAAAGTGGCCATAAAGGGCCTGCGGGTCGACTGATTATAGGCGGCAAACTGTTCGCGGCTGGTTACGTAACCGGCGCTCTGCACGGTTTCGTAAGCCAGGCTGCGCTCCTCGGCAAACTCGCGGATGCGGTCAGCAAAAAAGTGGTCTTCAATTTCGTAGCTACGAATACTGCTGATCTGCGGATGCTGATCCAGAAAGGCACCCAAGCGATCAGTATAGGACTGATCAATAGTAATATCATCCAATGCACTGTAGGTTACGGTAACCGTTTCACGCAGGTGATCAGCGTAGCTGCGCATCGCGCTAAGAAACAGAATCAACTTGTGTTTGTGGTAACGATAATGGGTACAGAGTTCACGATCTTCAGCCATCCACACCACGGTAGAAGCTCCTAAATCCAGATCAGCAGCGGCCGTTGGAAAGAGCTGATCGCCAAGTATAATTACAAGCTGTTGAGGTTCCATGAGGAAGCAACATATTGCCACACAATAGGTTTAGTGAGCAGGCAAGAACACAAAGATTTGTAGTGGTAAGATGACTACCATCTGACGCTACATCCTCCACTACAAATGTTCAATGAGGGGGTGAGAATGATGATCCGACCGGTCTAGGTAATGAGTGCCACCAGTAATCACCCCAACTTACGTAATCAGATTGGAGACAACTTTGAGCAAAAGGCGTTTAGATGGCTGCTAAAACAATCAGAATAGTAAGTAAGAGAATTTAAGATAAGTGGTTTGCAATTGGCGGGTAGAAGCAAATTGGTGGGGCGGAGAAGAAAAGCAACCAAAAACTCCTAAGCCACAACTAAAATCCGACTTCTTGGGAGAGGCTATTTGGTCACCAATAAACCAATTGCGTTCGATACTCAATGATACCCTATCTCGCTTAATGCCAATAGCAAAAGAGACAGGGAACTGCCAACGACTATAGTCCAATCTATCTTCACTGAGCTGAATTTCATTTGCGATCAGGTTTTCCTGCGTTTCTTGTCCGAGTGTAGCTCTGGTAGAAGACTGAAACAGTTTTAGTGCCAGCAAATAACTACCCGTAACGCCAGCTTTCAGAAACGGCCTAATGCGGTGCTCTCCTCTACCAAAAGTAAACTGGTAGCCAAGTGGTATACGCAGCATACCTTGCTGGACCGTAGACCTAGCGTACTGGTACCGAACAATCTGCCCTCCCGGATTGGTCGTCTTAAACTCGGCTTCGTGCAATGCTTTGGCCTGCAAGTAATCTAACCCTAAAGTCAATGCACCGCGCCGCCCAACTGAGTACAAAACCTCAGCGCCAAAGCCCACGACCGGCTGCCACCTCGTTTTGGTGAGATAGTCATGAATACTTAAAGAAGGTGGCCGGCCCGTATGGTTGCCTTGATTCACTTCCCGTGCACCACCGTAGCCGCCGTAGGCATTAAGAGCAACATGTAGGCGATTTTGAGCGAAGGATAGGCTAGAGAAGATCAATAGAGAGAGTAAGAGTAGATATCTCATGATTCGCGTTTAAGTTTGTCTTGCTAAGACTGGTATTGGGCGCGAAAGGGTTGGGGCTAATAATACGTTTACTAAACCTTGGAGGTTTAGTAAACGTATTATTATGTAGTATTTTAAAAACGCGCCATGAAAAAACCAACCAATTATTGGGCCTCCTTTGAAGAGGAGGGCTCCTACCATATCTATAATCGAGGTATTAATCGCTGTAACATTTTTACTTTACCGAAGAATTATCATTTCTTCTTATCCAGATGGAAAAAACTTATCCATCCTTTTTTTGAGGTGGCAGCCTACTGTTTATTGCCTAATCATTTTCATTTCTTAGTCAGTGTCAGGCCTATCACTCCAGCGTTGATGGAAAGCGTTAAGCAACAAAGAACTTCGAAAAGTGAAAAGTTTTTAGCAGGTGAGATCAGCTACAATACATTTTTAGAAGACCAGTTTAAACGCTTATTCAGCTCGTATGCATTGGCCTTTAACAAACAAGAGAACAGGACCGGAAGTCTATTTCAAAAGAGATTCAAGCGGGTACGAATAAATAGTGAACTTAAGTTGTGGAACATCTTGGCTTACATTCATCACAATCCGATTCATCATCGGTACAAAAAGGAATATGGCCACTGGGAGTTTTGTTCTTATCAAGCCTATGGAGCGGAACAGACTAGTCTGCTTGCTAGAGAAAAGGTATTGAATTGGTTCAATATTGATCGACAAAAAGCTATGCAGGCATTTTTAAGGCATCATAAGAACTTTAAAATCGAGAAATTGGGGATGGACTATGATGATTAAGGTTTACTAAACCTTGAAGGTTTAGTAAACCTGGAACCTGAAAACCTGACGACTTCAAGCCTGCAGCAAGGCTTGACAAAAACAACAAGTAGGGTTTCATCAGAAAGGCATCTAAAAGGGGTAGTCATTACACACTATGATCCGTGCAATTCAATTACTTATTTCCCCACTTGATCGTATCCCATATTAAACCTTCTATCTTTTTCCCCATCTTACCTACTGAAACCAAATAAATAACCTCAAAAATTTAGTTCAACCGTTAAAACCCTCCTTATGAAAAACTCACTGTTGATCTGCCTGATCTTATCCATGTGCTTAACGACTACCGTAAAAGCTCAAGATGCAGCAGCTACCGCAACCGAAAACGAAACCTTAGGTGACAACTTCAGCCTGGAAGGTGCGCTGGAAATGTTTAAAACCTCAGAGACATTAGAAGAATTCGAAGCCAAAATCAATGACGAAAGCAATAGTGTCAACAACCTGGATTTGAATGAAGATGGAGAAATAGACTACGTGCGCGTCATCGATAATATTGGTGAGAATGGCACCGACCACGCTATTGTTTTACAAGTCCCCATTAGTGAAGACGAATTGCAGGATATAGCCGTTATTGCGATCGAAAAAGTAGCGGACGAAGACGCCATGTTACAGATCATTGGCGATGAAGTCCTCTACGGCGAAGACCACATCGTAGAACCTTTCGAGACCGAAGGTGAAATGGACGGCAAAGGCCCAAACGCTCAAATGGAATTCCGCGTGATTCGGGTAAACGTGTGGGGCTGGCGGCCCGTACGGTTCATTTACGGACCACGCTATGTACGTTATGTATCACCTTGGCGATGGAATTACTACCCTCGCGCTTGGCGCCCCTGGCGGCCAGTTTCAGTGGTGACCTTCCGGCCCAGAGTGGTGCGTTATAGAAGCCCATACCGGGTAACAACTACCCGCCGAGTGGTGCGTGCACATAATGCATACAGACCGCACCGTAGATCTTCTACCGTGGTGGTATCGCGTAGAACGGTACGTACGGGTAGAGGGGTAAAGACGACAACACGTGTGCGGACCAATAAAGCGGGGCGGACAAAAACGGCCCGGCGCACAACGGTGAGAAGAAAAAGAGGGGGTTAGTCTCTAGTTTAGACTTCCACCGAAATCAAAAAAACACGGAGCTACACATCAAATTGTGTGGCTCTTTTTATTTTCGGGTGTTAAATTTTGGAGGTAATGAATGAAGATCAGCCAAAACAAGCAAATGAATAACTTTTTCAAGCAGTTTGGTGGGAGCGTCACCCCAGAGTTAGAAGCACAATACGAGCAATCTGATAACTGGTACGATGGTAGTTTCCAAAATCTGGATCGTACTACGCTCACCACGAATTTACTTGATGTTCCTAAGCTGATTTACAAGCAATTATCCAACCGCAGTGCACGTCAACCCGTGTCGCCACTGCCCGTTTCTCCTTTTGATCAAACGGCATTTTTAGCTTCCGCAGAAAAGAGTAAGTTTATTTGGTACGGCCATTCTGTGGTACTCATGCGCATGAATGGTATTACGATGCTCATTGATCCAATGTTAGGGCCAGACACCACTCCCATTGCTCCGATGCCGACTAAGCGGTTTTCGGAGAATACGCTGGATCTAATTGACGATTTTCCAACAATTGACTTGCTCCTGTTGACACATGACCACTACGATCACCTGGATTACATCAGCATCCAAAAGCTGAAGCATAAGACCAAACGGTATTTCGTGGCAATGGGCGTGAAACGACACCTTGTCAAATGGGGCGTCGCCGCAGATTTAATCACAGAATTTGACTGGTGGGACAAACAAGATATTGGCCCCGTTACGATCACCTTCACCCCCACCAGACACTTCTCGGGGAGAGGGATAAGTGACCGAGCTAAAACCCTCTGGGGCGGCTGGGGTTTTAAGTCCCCGCAGGAGAAAATCTGGTTCAGTGGAGATGGAGGCTACGGCGCGCACTTTAAAGAAGTAGGCCGCCGCGAAGGTCCTTTCGATTTTGCATTTATGGAATGTGGACAATACAATGAAGATTGGCGACCTGTACACTTATTTCCAGACGAGGCCGTGCAGGCAGCAATTGACGCCGGAGCGCAAAAAATCATGCCGGTTCATTGGGGCGGTTTTGCTTTGTCCTACCAACACACCTGGCAGGAGCCGCCATCGGTTTTCGTCGATAGCGCCATTGAAAATCAAGTGGATTATATGCTGCCAAAGCTGGGTCAGCTGGTTGAGGTATCAGCTGAGATTCAGGAACAGTGGTGGACGAAATTCCGGTAGGTCTTAATTTTTTTATATCAAGGGGAACTTTCCCGCTCTGCGCTTCTGTTAAACTGGGTATGAATACAATCAATGTACATCAACCGAATCCTCACTACTGTCGTAGCTGCTACGGGTGATGATGTATTGATAAAAGATATAGAAGCCTCGTAGTTAATGCTACGGGGCTTTTTTATTTACGGATGTAGCTTAGCGGCCAGAGCACTTGGTTTGGGACCAAGGGGGCGTTCGTTCGAATCGGACTATCCGTACCGTGTATGTAGCTTAATGGGTAGAGCACCACCTTGTGGCGGTGGGGGGTGTGGATTCGAGTTCCACCATGCACTTAGGTAAATTAGGATGGGAATTAGAATGAAAATTAGAATTAGCATTAAAATTAGAGTTAGAGCAAGTCTACTCTTTGGGCGTCTAAAACTTCACAATAATTAACTTTTTTGGGTGCCGGGAACTTTCTAAACCGCAATAGCGTACTGTTAACGCACGGTAGAGTAATTGGCAACTCACTGGGGTCATGACCCAGGGCTGCGGGTTCGAGGCCCGTCTGTGCAACTGGTCTATGGGGCTGCAAGGGTGGCCACTACCTTATCAGGGTAGAATATCAGCTCGGTTCGATTCCGGGATAGACCGCATAAAGGTGAGTTTTGCCTTCCGTAGCTTTCAATAAATTAAGCGGATTGAAGGCAAAACTCACGGTACTTGGTAGAAGGTACTTAGTACAGAATAGACTTGAAAAAATGAAATCCAAGTACGTTGTACCATGTACCACATACTGTAAGCTTCGGGAAGCATGAACCAATAACAGTGAGTAAGGCCAACCCGAAGATCACGTTAAAATGAAGATCATGTATTTGTATTCAACAAGCACGACTATCATCATTAATACAGGAGGCGTAAGCACCTAAAGGGGAAGTCGTGTCTACTATATAGTGAAGCGGTTCCCATTCATTTGGGGCCGCTTTTTTCCGGTGAAGCATTGAAAGTGATGCACTAGACTTGTAATCTTGAGAACAGGGGGCGGTACCTTGCACCGGAGCCTTATAAGGTGAGGTCCTCTTAAGATAAAGAGAATCATTTCCTTCTACATTATACCTTCTGCTCTCTACTGGGAGTGTGTAAATTAATTTACTGCACCCTGCAAAAAAGGCTAAACTCAACCTAGTGTTCAAGAATTGAGACCCCATCCTAATACAATGGGAGATTCAGATTCGACTTCTGATACTCCAACCAAATGAGCAAGAGGCTGTTAGGGAAGTATAACTTTCGCTATATGCACCAAATTCTAGCCTATCTCTTTGCCGGCCTCTTGATCGTAAGTGCCATTGCACACCTTGTCAATCCGGCATTCTATAAACGCTTGATCCCTGATTTCATCAATCCCAGGTTTGCTCATATCTTATCTTTCATCACAGAATTAGGAGCGGGAATTTTATTGATTCTACCGCAATATCGCTCTTGGGGTGGACTGGCTTTTATGGCATTAATGATCGCATTTATGCCTATCCACATTTGGGATTGGACCAAAGATCGCCCGATGGTGGGTTCTAAGAACGCCGCCATTGTAAGGATCATCGTTCAGATAGTATTGATCTATGCCGGATGGTGGATTTATAGCAGCCCGAACCAAGTTTCTTAAACTAGAAATTCCTCAGCATCTTCAAGGTAAAGAAGGGCATCAATAGGCGAAAGAAATACCACGGCCAGAATGGTACAAAAGCACTAGCCTTTTCTTTGTTGATGGCTTCGACCAATAGCCTGGAGCCTTTCTCCAGAGATATCATAAAAGGAGGGGGCTTTTTGATAGCGTCCGTCATTTCAGATTGGATATAGCCGGGATAGATGGTGGATACTGTGATGGGCTTGTTCAACACATCTACTCTGAGGCCTTCGGCCATCGACTTCAACCCAGCTTTAGTGGCAGCATAAACCGTCATTGCTCTGGGAAGACCTCTAAAAGCAGACATAGAGGAGATTGCCACCAAGTGCCCATGGTTTTGTGCCCGAAAGATCTCCATAGCCGCCTCCATTTGGCTAAGCGCGCCACAAAAATTAGTGACAGCCGTCTGCATATTGGCCTCAGCATGGCCTTTACCTAAGGAGGATCCTCTGCCCATTCCAGCATTGACAATAACCCGATCAACTGGTTCGCCTATTTCGGCAAAATCGGCTCTAAAGGCTTGAAAAACTTCGTAAACCTGCTCTGCTTGTGTAACATCTAAGGGGCGTAAAAAAATGTGAATATCAGCGTTAATCTGAAGTAGCTCCGCTTTGAGCGCCACTAGCTTTTCCGTTCTTCTGGCGCATAGGGCCAAGTTGCAGCCTGCTCTGGCAAATTCCTCGGCCATTCCCTTTCCCAAGCCGGAGCTAGCACCGGTGATAATGATGTTTTTTCGTTTCATTTTGACCTACTACAAGTTAACCATGATCGGTTACGCAAAGATATTTTCTTTACGAAATATGTTAATATTCAATTATTAATCTAGAAGGAAACAATGACCTAGATACGATCATCGTAAGCTTTCAGGGCAGGGAATCAATAGGTAGGGATTTCCGGATCAATTTCTTTTGACCAGGCCAAAATGCCACCCTTAAGATTGTAAAGGTTGTCGAAGCCAAAGCGTTGTTCTAAATCTCTGATTACATCAGCACTCCGTTTGCCACTACGACAATGGACGATTACTTTTTTATCTCGTGAAATTCTTGCCAGGGCGCCTTCAAGCGAATCCTGCGGAATGAGTTCTCCCTGGAGATGGGCAATCTCATATTCGTAGGGTTTCCTTACGTCGATTAGTTGAAAATCAGCCTGGGCTTCTTTGAGCCGCTTTAGTTCCTGCACAGAAATCTCCTTAATCGTCTTCTTGGCGGCCGCAGGCGTAATACCACAAAACGCTTCGTAGTTTATGAGCTCTTTGATTTCTGTTTTCGGGCTCTTCTTCACTTTTAGTGTCCTAGTAACGAAAGAAGCAGCATCAAAGAGAAACAAGCGCCCAACGAGGGGGTCACCAACTCCGGTAATGACCTTAATTACTTCGGCAGCCTGAATACTACCAATAATACCAGGTAAAACCCCCAGAACGCCGCCTTCTGCGCAACTCGGGACTAAGTCCGGAGGTGGAGGCTCAGCAAACATGTCCCGATAATTTGGACCACGGCTCCCGTCGGGCAAAGGATAGTTGAACACCGAGACCTGCCCTTCAAATCTAAAGATGGAGGCGTAGACATTGACTTTGCCCGCCAAAACACAAGCATCGTTCACCAAATAACGGGTAGGAAAGTTGTCCGTTCCATCTGCAACTACATCATAGTCCCGAATCAACTCCAGCGCATTTTCTTTCGTAAAAAATGTTTGGTAGGTTTCAATTTTGATGTGAGGGTTTAGGCCTTCGAGGCGCTTCTTGGCGGCTAATATCTTAGACTGACCTTCATCTGCCACCGAGTACAAGATTTGGCGTTGAAGGTTACTTTCATCTACCACATCGGCATCTACAATACCGATACGTCCTACACCGGCAGCGGCTAAGTACAACAAGACCGGTGATCCAAGGCCACCCGCACCAATAACTAAAACACTGGCGGCCTTTAGTTTTTTTTGCCCTTCTACATTGAATTCAGGAATAGCTAAATGGCGGGCATAACGGGCCATTTCAGCGGAACTCAGCGATATTTCATTAGGCATTTTCTAGGATGTTTGGATTAATAGTCCATCAAGGAATTATCCCCCTGCAAAGGCAATAACAATACTGATATGATTCCAAGCGGTATACGCTCTGGCCAGGCGCTGGATTGCTTCTTTTATGGCCTTCCCTGGCACTTCTACAGTAGCCGTATGATTGGTAAATTTTCGCCCAGGAGTAGGAAGGATAATTGTCGCTATGAGTTCGATGTTTAGGTATCCCAAGATAAGCAATTTGCCCGGAAGAACAGGCTGTTATTTTCTGGTTGAATTGTCTGGTTGAGCACCTATGAGCCAGGTTTTCTTTTTCTAAAGGAGGGCTCAAGTAAAAGCGTTGCCGGGATAAACTTCTCGTGCCTAGTAGCCTTACACGACGAGAGGCCTTCCGCGTTTGCGAAAAGCCTCTCTTTGTGTAGACCTA
>JBCBEC010000043.1:0-29146 GCA_038528965.1 Bacteroidota bacterium
CAACGCGCCTGCTTAAAGCAGAGCCGATTCTAAATAGTAAGCTATTTATTAACCCAGACACAGTTAAATGAACTATCGGGCTCCCGTTTTTATTTTAGGCATTTACCTCACCGCTAAGGCTAAAAGCGGCACGCGTCAAAAGCCTAAAGTCGGGGCTTAATTATTTGACTGTAGCTAAAGGCAGAGCCAAAATTAGCTGGAAGTTTTGAGAAGGTTGCGCTTGAGGGAGTGATTTTTTCGCTGAATTAGCGAATGGTAGGGTTTGAAAGGGGGAAGGGTGGCCGGAGATTGAAAGCGGAGGTATCCATAAATTCTAAGCTGGGAGCCTTTTCGACAATTTAGCCTGATTCTACCCACTTTACGTGCCTGCTAGAACAACAGCAGTTATACTTGACAATAATCCCTCATCTATATCTATCAAAATGCCAGAAAGTAATACATGCGAATATTTTTTATCAACCCGATTAGGTGCTCAAAAACATAATGGTACTGTCCAAAGAAAAGTCATCCCGACGAAGATCAAGAATACCGCCGCCGTACTTAAGTAAAGCAGAAGAGGGTAGAAAGTAAAAAGACCGCTTTGTCCCTATACTTCCTACCCTCTTCCAAGGCGTTGAGAACGAGCAGGACTTTAGATAATTATTCGGTCCTGACCAAACCTTAACTTAACGGCGATCCGCACTGGAGAAAATGCGACTCCAGTTAATCCCTTTACTCAGGCTGCCTTCGCGTAAGCTAAACCAAATAAACAGCGGCTTACCCACTACGTGATCTTCGGGTACGAAACCCCAAACGCGGCTATCTTCTGAGTTGTGACGGTTGTCTCCCATCATCCAGTAGTAGTCCATCTTGAAGGTATATTCTGTAGCAACCTCACCGTTGATCAAAATATGACCGTTATTAAACTGTAGGTCATTCTCTTCGTAGACACCGATGATACGGCGGAACATATTGATGTTATCCATATTAAGCGCAACCGTAGTGCCTTTCTTCGGGATCCAGATGGGACCATAGTTGTCCACCGTCCAGGGGCCAAAGTTTTCGCCGTCGTGCGGGAAGAGACGATCTTCATTATAGCCCCTTGAGGGATCCGTCGTGTGCTCGTAGAACTCAATTTGGATATTCGAGTCCATGGACTGCACCTTTTCCTTTTGCTCTTCCGATAGGAACATATAGCGCACACTAGCACGGTTAGGATCGCGAATATTGTCTTCTTCGCTAACCCCCCATTCGGCGAAGGCCTTTTCATTGATACTCGCAGAAGGGAAGTTCACTACGTGCAAGAACTGCATATTGGTCGGGTTATCCGCTGGCTTACCGTTCAGATAAACTTGGCGGTCAATAATCTGCAGGGAGTCTCCCGGCAAACCGATGGCACGCTTGATGTAGTGATCCCGTTTATCCAAAGGACGAGTTACCAATTCTTTCTTACCAGAACGAATTGCTTGATCGTAGCGTGGATTCGCATCGCGTACCATTCCGTAGCGCACATCATCTACCGTCCAGGTACGATCGGGGAAAATGTAGACACTATCTCCGGCAGGTAGGTTAAATACCACCGGGGAATTGTGTTCAATCTCTTCAATTGCGGGCAAGCGAACCGGCTCCAGACTTGGTTTCTCCCAGTAGGATTCTCCTCCGCCTCTTGGAATAACGTTGTGCAATAGCGGAATCATAGCCACGGTCTTAGGCGTGCGAATACCGTAGTGTGCCTTGCTCACAAAGAGGAAGTCACCCACCATTAAAGAACCTTCCATAGAGGAGGTAGGAATAACGTAAGCTTCAATTAGAAATAGACGAATCAGAGCGGCCGCGAAGACCGCAAAAACGATGGCCTCCGTCCATTCACGGGCCTGCCCTTTCTTGTAAGGGTTTTCGCGCTGTAGCTTCGCCAGTTGGCGTTTGCTACCCTTCTCTTTGGCTTCCGCCAATTTCTGGGCATATTCTTGTTCTGCCACCAAGGTTGGACCCAAATATTTTTCTTCCGGCCGCAGCCCCAGATAAAGGAAGTAAAAGGGGGCTGCTACTACCGCCAGAAAGCTATCGACAAACCGGTATTTTCCAAAAGAACGCACCATATCAACCGCCAGGCCAGCGTAAATAAAGACGTTTACGATAGGAACTAGCAACCACACCGGCCACCATGCAGGGCGTCCCACAAGTTTACTCCATACTACGAAGTTCAGACCAGGGACTAATCCTTTCCACCCTTCCTCACCAGCTTTTTCGAAGACTTTGTACAGGCTCGCACTCAAGAGAACGTAACCAATGATCATCATCCAGGCAAACCAAGACATCTGTATCGCTTTTTTATCGGATTCATCGCATTGGTAACTGCTCAAACGATTTTCTTACAGCCCACCGCGATTTTTTTGCGGGGCAAAGATAGTAAATCCGACTACGCAGAGCTTCTTCGGACGAAAGGGAATGGGAATTAGAATGAGAATTAGAATGAGAATAAGGGTTAGAATTAGAATGAAAGTGACAGTGGAAGTGAAAGTCAGGTGGCGGGAATTAGAGATAGAATGAGAATTAGCGTTGGAATTTCTGCTAACAACCAAACTACGTTCACTAAAAGCTGCAGGTGAAGGTGGGCCAACTAATACAACCCATTTAACTAACCACAGCCGACGCAGGAGGCTGAACTAACACAACCAATTCAACTAAATTCACTAAACTGCCTAATCCGCACGCTGGGACACATAAGCTCTTAAATCCTCTACCTGCTGATTACTCATGCGTTGTTCGGTGTAATGCGGCATGTAGGCGCGCTTGCCCGGCATAGGACTGGTACCGTAGCGTACAACCTGATAAGTGCTGTAGCGGGTGTACTGGGGAAAATGTTTCTCCAGAAAATCAAAACTGTATTTGGTATCATCGAGGTTAAAGAAGGAGTAGCGGCGCTCGCCGTGGCAATGAAGGCAGCTAGATTCGTACACCAGCCTACCGCGTGCAGGATCACCTTGCACCTCCTCGTAGCCTACATTACGGTCCGGTGGTGGTACCAGGAACGTAGCAGGAGAATGGTCTAAATAGTAAGACTCTAGGACTTCCAAGGCCTGAGCTTTATCCTTGCCGCTGTCCATTGCTTGCTGGACTACTGACATGCTACTCTCTGGCATATTTAGATCGCCCAATTTGATATCGATGGTCCAAAGGTAAGCCAGGACAGACTCCATTTCCCAGTCGGCCAGTTCGCGACCTTGCGCACATTCGGTAGCGCACAAGGCAATGGAGCCGCGTAGATCTTTGCGAGCGGGAGCAACCAGATCTCCGTACTTTTTCTCGTAATCTCCATTGTAGAAGGTCCGGCGGTTCACCACACCGTATAGCGTAGTACCAGGTAGAAACGGCAGATCGTTCTCCACAGCATAAGTAAGACGAGCTTCGGGGTCTGCGTAGCGTAAATCGGGATCTTCTTTTTCCATATTATGGCAAGAAGTACACACAAAGTGCTTGCTCTGGCGGCGGGTCTTTCCGGGACTATCGGGGTCATCAGCCACACCTCTATAGACTAACATCCGACCGGCTTCCACCGAAACCCCGGGTAGATTTTTGACCTGATGCGCTGCGGGCGTACCGCCCAGCGCTACGATTATTTCCTCCAGCGAAGTATCATCTGATAGCTCAGCTACGGAAGATTGAGGTTGAAAAGCCGTCAATACCCCAATGAGAATAAGCGGAGATAGAAATATGACAGTTCTACGTAACATGTGTATTCGTCTTTTTGGGACCGGCAATTAAAGGTTGAACCAGCGGGAAATGGTGAAGCCCAAGCGGTACTCGCCCTCGGTCCAATCAGTGGTCGTATAAGGGACAAAGTCCGTTTCCATCAAAGCAGTCGCGTTGGTCAAATTGACTTGAAAAACGTGTCCACTTGTCTCAAACTCAAAACCGAACCCAATGGCAGGCTGGTAGCCGGTACCGCTACCACGAGAGTCGGCCACAGGCAAAACAACATCCCCCAGTATACCAAAGCTGCGGGTAATTTGTACCCGAGCCCCGGCGCTAACACTGAACATCCCGTTTTCATCTTCGAAAGGCACTAGATTGCGGTGGGTATATCCAGGACTTACCTGAAGTGAGAAGCCATCGCTAAACTTGCGGGCCAGGATCAGCTGTACGTGGCTGGCAAAACGGTGACTAAACTCGGGGAAACTAGCAATGGCATTTTCATTCCCACTGCCTTCTAATTTTTCTTGGGTAGACATACTGACCAGGCCCATTAAGGTAGCAGAGATTGGGCTTCCACCGCCTTCCTGCTGGCGGCTCAGGCGTAGTTTAAGCAAGCCATTTAGCAACTGCCGTAAACCAGGAAAACCTTCTACCGACACCCCGGCGCCTTTACTCCGGTACAGGCCGGCAGTAAAACTGTCCGAGAAACCATATTCTCCACCAAGACTGACATCACTAGCAGTTTCCAAGCCATAGAAGGTGGCAAAACCACCATTATCACCGGCAAAATCGCCGAAACGGTGGCTAATACGCACATCCAGGCGCCCCTTGGGCAGGGTCTCCGGGGAATGGATATTCACAACACGGGTATCCTTGAAGGTGCGATAAACATATTCTTGCGCGTCCAAGGTATTCGTAAAAATAAATGGTAGCGCCAGGAGTAGAAGTTGGAGGGTAGTTTTGACACTCACGGTCTTAGTTCGGTTCATGGTTTGATTTCTCTAAATCCGAAAATCTTATTCTGGGAATCCGGCGTCGAGCCAGCATTCAATCAATATTAATTCTTCCAAACTTAGATCTCGAGGTCGGTCCTCAGGAGCATAGTTGGGTGGCATTCCGGTGGTAGGATCAGCCTGTTCAATGATTACCCGCTGCCGGAAGGTATTGTCCTCCAGGTAGGGCAACAAGCCTACATAATCATCAAAGCGACCAGGAGAATTGTCCAGATGACAGCCGCTGTAAGCGCAACTGCCGTCGATAAGGGGCTTAATGTCCACGCTGTAGGTTGCTTCTACATTACTACAATCTGCCGCCCTAGTTTGGGGCAACTGATCAGAGGTACACGCCCCCAGCAGCAGTATGGTACACACAAATGAGATGGCAAAAAACCGAGAATGTGAAATGATAATTTGAGCACTTTTCATAGAGGCAATTTCGGTTACGCTCAACTAAACCAGTAGTAAGATTGTACTTACAGCAGGAATAAGTGAATGTGTTTTCTAAAATTGTAAAGAAAGCACAAAACTGCATGGGGCGTTAACATGTTCCCGACTTTTATCCTAGAATAAGGTATGCTAACGAGCATTTAATACCGATCAGCGCAATATTATGTTGCGGTTTATGCACATTTTTTTGTTCTGATCGTAGAACACTAATACATTTGTACCAGCAAAATCATTGAATAATATGTATCCTGTAGAACTTACCACGCCAATGGCGCAGGATTTGACCAACTTTGGCTTCCAAAGTTTAACCTCTTCTGAGGCAGTAACTGAGGTTTTGAGCAAGACTGAAGGTACCACCCTACTGGTAGTAAACTCAGTATGTGGTTGTGCAGCAGCTAATGCTCGCCCCGGTGCCAAGCTGGCCCTGCAGAATGATAAAAAACCAAGCAGCGCCGTAACCGTTTTTGCCGGTGTTGACCATGATGCCACTTCGAAGGCTCGGGAATTCCTTCTTCCCTACCCTCCATCTTCACCAGCGATTGCGTTGTTCAAAGATGGGCAGTTGGTACACTTCCTAGAGCGCCATCACATCGAGGGCCGTTCAGCGGAAATCATCGCTCAGAATTTAGTAATGGCTTTTGATCGCTATTGCTAAACTGCAACACCCTTGAAAAAGGTATTTCCCGAATTTGGCAATGCGCTGAATTCGGGATTTTTTTTATCATGACGCGATCATTCCGATAGCTATCAGGAGCTCCGATACGTGTTATGGACTATCGTTAACGCCACCTAATAAATGAGAATTGAAACTGAACGCCTGCTGCTTCGCCAGTTCATTCTGGAAGACGCCCCATTCATCTTAGAGCTGCTCAACTCACCAGGTTGGCTCCAATTCATAGGTGACCGAGGGGTACACACCAGAGCCGACGCCCGAAATTACCTGGCGGAGCGGTTGATCCCTAGCTACCGCGAACACGGTTTTGGCTTCTACCACGTCGAACAGAAGGCTAAACACGTGCCAATTGGTATGTGCGGTTTTGCCCAACGCCCCTACCTGGATATTCCAGACTTGGGTTTTGCACTCTTACCCGACTTCACCGGACAAGGCTACGCGGTGGAAGCTTCCAACGCCTGCTTAGCACACGGGCAGCAAATAGGTATCAAAGAAGTGACGGCCTTTACTTTACCTACCAATACCTCTTCGCTTAAATTACTAGAACGAATAGGATTCCGTTCACCAGAAACGTTTTCCATTCCGGAAGACGAGGAAGAGTTGTTGTTGCTGCGGAGGGAGTTGATTTAATTGGAATTAGCGTTAGAATTATAATTAGAGTTAGAATCTTCGTGATTAAACAAACACTCCAACCTTCAAACACGCTAACCAAGAAGGCCTGGAGGTCAAACTCATTCAACTAAATTCACTTTAGCCCCCGAAGTCTGAGCCGTAGGAGGACTAATTCAACTCATTCAACTAACCCAACTAAATCCCCTCTAAAACACCTTCTCATACAACTCCCGCTCGTGCATCTCTACGGGCTTGCGGTTCTCCAGAATTTCGAAGACGTTTTTCTTGATGGTGTGAGCGATATCCCCAGTAGGTAAGTCGTTGCAATCCAACCCAAAGGGGTCTTCGATTTCTTCGCCCAACAGTTCTACGCCAAGTAAGGCGAAAAAGAGGAACATGGCCAGTGGTACGGCCACCATGTGAAAGCTAGTCACTAGGGCAAAGGGCAACAACAGGGCGTATGCTGTAATAAAGATTTTGAGGTATACCGCATAAGAAAACGGAATGGGGGTCTTCTTGATCCGCTCACAGGCTCCCAGAATATCCAATAGAGATTGGTGTTGGGCTTTAATATTGATATAGTCTCCTTCATTGAGCACCTCGGAGCGGTGATCAGCTGCTAGTTTGCGGAATAGTTGTTGCGAAATGAAGTTGGGAACGTGGTCCTTTTTTTCGTACTCCTCCCGTTCTTCCTGCGGCAAGTAAACCAGTTTATCCAGTTTGGTACCATCCCGAAGATGCTCCACTAAAGCCAGACAGAAATTGCTGATATGGGTGGCCATCCAATGCCGGGTATCATGGTCTTTCTCAGGGTACATGGAATCGACGTAGATGGCAAAATTTCGCGTGTTGTTCACCAGGGCTCCCCATTGCTTACGGGCCTCCCACCAGCGATCGTAAGCGGAATTGGTGCGGAATACCAAGAAGATACTCAGGATTACCCCTAGCAAAGAGAAAATACTGGTATTGAGCATCACATATTCTTCCAATTTCAGTTGCTCAATGGTAAGGCAGACGACCAGCGAATAGACACCCATAGCAGCAACCGCCCGGGAAATGCGGACCATCGTCCAACTCTTAAACAGATGGCGGACGTCGCCCAGCCAATTTTGATTGGTTTTGTAGTAGATCATATTAAAAGTGCAGTGTACGTATAAGTACCAGGTACTCGGTATTTAGTACTCGGTAAGTTTTTGAATAGAGAATAAGAACGCAATAACAGTAAAGGTAAACGCTCTTGGCTTCTTTTAGAACCGATAAATTAAATTTGGGCCAGGTACTCGTGGACAAACTTGATGGCCATGGCCCCCTCCCCTACTGCGGAAGCTACGCGGTTCATAGCTCCGGAGCGTACATCACCAGCGGCAAAAACACCGGGTTGACAAGTTTCTAGTAATAAAGGCTCGCGTTCTTCTTTCCAGAAGTTATTATAGTCGGAACGGTTCCGTAGATCGCGTCCAGTGAGGAGGAAACTCTTGTTATCCATCAGGAGCGTATCTGGCAGCCATTCCGTTGCGGGACGAGCGCCAATAAATACAAAGAGCGCACTGGACGGTACCTCTCTGGTCGACTCATCCTGGCGATTACGTAATACAAGTGATTCCAGGTGATCTCCGCCACAAGCCTTTATCACCTCCGTGTGACCCACCACTTCGATATTGAGTATCTGGTCAATTTGCTCGATCAGATAGTGCGACATAGAGGACGTCAAATCTGGTCGGCGAATCAAAATCGTCACCTTTTTGGCAAACTTGGATAGGTAGACCGCACCCTGACCAGCAGAATTACCACCACCCACGACGTAAACCTCTTTGTTGCTGCAAGCAGTCGCCTCCGTCATCGCCGCGCCATAGTATACGCCAGCACCGCTGAAACGGTCTGCTCCTTCAGCTGGTAAACGGCGATAATCTACTCCTGTGGCCAGGACCACACTCTTGGCAATAATTGTTGTACCATCAGCCAAACTCAAATGTTTGTAGTGCCCCTGGGTCGTTATTTCTGTTACACTTTGCGGTGACAAAAACTCTACCCCAAAGCGAGTAGCCTGGGTGATAGCTCGTCGAGCCAAGTCGGATCCGCTTAAGCCGCTAGGAAAGCCCAGATAATTCTCGATGCGAGAGCTGGTGCCTGCTTGCCCGCCCGGAGCACGCTTTTCAATCAATAAAGTCTTGAGACCTTCGGAGCCCCCGTACACGGCAGCAGCTAAACCCGCCGGACCAGCACCGATAATGACCACATCGTACAGCTCCGAAGCGGCGTGTACCTGCATACCCAGCGACTCGGCCAGGTTAGTAACCGATGGATTGGCTAGCGCCTTACCATCCTCCAGAATAACTGCCGGTAGGTCTTTACCCGTCAATTGATGCGAGAGCACAATTTCAGAAGCTTTCATATCCACATCTACGTCTAACCAACGGTAGGGCAACAATTGCCCGGACAAGAAATCCTTAATCGCATGAGACTGTGGAGCGTACTGGTGCCCAATCACTTGCAAGCCAGAAAAGGCCGGTACATAAGTACTTTGCCAAGCCTCTAGCAAATCATCCAAGACTGGATAAAGGCGTTCCTCTGGGGGATTCCAGGGTTTTACCAGATAGTAATCCAACTGCACATCGTTGATCGCTTTAATAGCCGCGCTGGTATCCGAATAAGCGGTCAGTAAGACCCGCTTGGCATCAGGATATATTTCCTTCGCCTTTTCGAGAAACTCTACGCCCAGCATTTCTGGCATACGCTGATCAGAAAGAAACAAGGCTACCTCCTCCTGTTTTTTGCGCAACTCTTCCAAGGCCTCCAGTGCCTGTAAGGCCGACTCTGTGCTAATGATACGGTAGTCTTTGCGGTAGCGGTTGCGTAAATCTCGCTTGATGGACCGCAATACCTGTGGATCATCGTCAACCGAGAGAATGATTGGTTTTTTGTTATCTGCCATGATGGTATATGGTCTATGGGATTATTAGGATTGACTAATTGGTAAACAAACTGTGAATGTAGTCTTCCCCGGTTGTGAGCTTACTTCAATAATTCCTTTATGCTTCTCTACAATACGGCGAGATACCTCAAGGCCCAAGCCAGTACCTTCACCAACGCCTTTAGTGGTGAAGAAGGGGTCAAAAATTCGACTAATCACATCTTCGGGTATCCCCCCCCCGTTATCCGTAATATCCACTAAAATATTGTGGTGCTTTCGATAAGTCCTGATGTGCAAGTGGCCACCCTTATCTGGCATAGCGTCGATGGCATTATCGATAATATTGGTCCACACCTGATTCATTTCACCGGGGTAAATCTCTACTGGGGGAGCATCCCAGTCAAGATCTTTTTCGAGTACTATTTGCTTTTGCTTGAGCTTATGCTTGAGCATCATTAGGGTACTCTTAACCCCTTCATGAATGGGTTTTGCTTCCATCACCGATGCCTGATCCATATGGGTGTAGGCCTTAACAGAACTGACCAATCCGGCAATACGATCGGAAGACTCCTTAATCTCGGCCACAATTTTCTCCAAACTCAGTACCCGCTTGGCCCAACGCAATACAGGCCCCAGGGCTTCTTGCTGTAAGACACCTGCGATTTCATCCAGATCATCTTCCATCAAATTAAATTCGACGTAGGTATCCGCCAGGTCTTCTGCCTGGTCAATATCATGGTCTTCCAACCAGTCGATAAGATCGTCTTTGCGGCTTTCCTGTTCTAACAAGGAGAGGTCTTCAAACTTACCGAGTTCTTTGATTTTCGGGAAGATGATAGCATTAATTTCGTCCGTTTGTTCCGGCGTAATTTTCATCGTGATAACCTCCTTGAAATCTTCCGGAGAATAGTGAATTTGGGTATAGAGCTCTTCCACACTACGTACAATGGCCGAAGCGGGATTATTGAGTTCGTGCGCCAAACCCGCTGAGAGCTTACCTAAACTCATGAGTTTTTCAGTCTGCAAACGCGACTGTTCGAAGGTGCGGATCCGGTTAGACATGGCCCCAACCAGGCGCTGTACCAGCTCATAGCTTACGTTAACCATCTCCGTGAAATAGTCTTTATGCAACTGAAGGCCATGAACCTCCGTCAAAGCTATCCCATAGGCTTTGGCTTCTTTCATGCGTGAGAATGGTAACAGACCGGCCATTGTTGGCCCTTCCCAGGTACCAAGTTCTCGCATTTCATCACCTTGTGACATTTCTACTTTGTAGGCTCCCTTCAATAGAATGGACATATGAAGCACCTCCATACCGGGCCCAAACATTTGGTCTCCTTCGGAATAATGTACGTATTCGCTTTTATCAATAATCCATTGCAGCACATCCTCGGGTAGCCCCGCAAACATTTCATACGCCGCCAGTTCTTCCAGCAGCTCGGACGTTGTCACCTGAGTACTCATAATTCAATCAATTAAGAAATGCTTAGACTTGAAAGGAAGATAAGAAAGACCGCCGGAACAGCAGTCGTGTTTTTTATGTCTCCAATAAAGGAACGCGTAAAAACGCTAAGGGTTTAGGCAAGTATAAATACCTGTATTGTACCGTACAAGTAATTTTGCCGGCCTAACTCAATTCTTGATTATGAATATATTTACTATCTTGGTGACCACGCAGGTTTGGCTTACAATCTGTATTCTTTTCTCCCCTAAACATTAATGGATAGCAGTGGCTATGGGCCCACTGCTATGAGGTTTTTTTGGCGTCAACTGCAAAAAACATCAAAATCACCAATGTAGAAGCTAATTCTGCATTGGGTAAGATATTCATTCTTTAACCTTTAAACCATATTCATATGGAACCGATGATCGGTGAAGTTCGCATTTTTGCGGGTAATTTTGCACCCCGCGGCTGGTCTCTTTGTCAAGGCCAGCTATTAGCTATCAGTCAAAACCAAGCTTTATTTTCAATCTTAGGCACTACCTACGGTGGTGATGGACGTACCAGTTTCGCCTTGCCTGATTTACGCGGTCGCGTAGCTATCCAGGAAGGTACTGGACCTGGTTTACCCACTTACCGACTGGGACAACAAGGTGGTAATGCTACTACTGTACTATCGGTAGCGAATCTACCAGCTCACAATCACGCAGCAGTGGTACAAGTGAATACGGAAGCAGGTGAAGAAACGGACCCGACAACCTTCCTGGCCTCCTCTACGACCTTTGCCGAAGAAGCTACTTCCGGCAAAAGCCTTGGTGGCGTTGTGGTAGGCAATACAGGTTCCAACACGGCATTCAGTAATCAGCCACCTTACCTGGCAATGAACTACATCATTGCACTAACAGGGGTATTCCCGTCTCGTAGCTAGTACTTATTTCGTCACTTTATAAATTTATTGTTCTATGGGACAAATAGGATTTCTTGGCGAAGTAAGGATTTTTGCCGGCAATTTCGCCCCCAGAGGATGGGCGCTTTGTGAAGGCCAATTACTTGCCATTTCTCAAAACACAGCTCTGTTTTCCATTTTAGGCACCATCTACGGTGGTGATGGCCGTACAACTTTTGCCTTACCAGACTTGCGCGGCCGGGCTCCCGTATCTCATGGTACTGGTCCGGGATTGCCAACTTATCCACTTGGTGGAAGAGGTGGTAATGCCACTACTACCCTAAGTACTGCTAATTTACCAGCTCACAACCACGCAATGCAGGTACAGGTAAATACCGAAGCAGGAGAGGAAACGGACCCAACTACCTTCTTAGCCTCTTCTACGACCTTTGCCGAAGAAGCTACGGCTAACCAATTTCTTGGTGGGGTTTCGGTGGGTAATACGGGTAGCAATACTGCGTTTAGTAATGAGCCACCTTTCCTTTCGATAAACTATATTATCGCCACCGAAGGTACTTTCCCTAGCAGGAGCTAAAACGCCTGTAGCTGCGCCTACGGCGTAGTATGATTTACTAGAAATGACTACTGGCCGGAACAGAACTACTACGCTTTGTTCCGGCCTTATCACAAGCGATTATCGCGAGACCTCAGACTACACATTTGAAAATCAAAAGACACTTCTTTGGCTTGAAAGCCACAAAATGGATCAACACCTAAATACTAAATTGCTTGACCGCACTGCATTTAGGGCTGGTTTATGAATTACTTCCAATCACTACAAGTCATGAAAACATATCTACACCAAAAAACGATATTTAGTACGCTATTGAGTTTACTCTTCGTGTTCTGCTTCACTATTTCCCTAAAGGCGCAACTTGTAGCTATTGTTGGCTATAATGGTACCACTGGAGATGGCCTTTCTTTTGTTGCCCTAGAAGACATTCCCGGCTCCACTGTAATCTACTTTACTGATCGCGAATACTTATCAGGCACCAATGCTTTTAACACGGGCGAAGGTGTTTGGTCTTATACAGTACCCGGAGGCGGCATGACAATGGGAAATGTGGTAACCTTTACCGAAACAGGAACTAGTACAAACGTTTTGGCAGTCGCTTGTACCAGTGGTTCGTGTGGGACCTACAATCTGGAAAGTGGATCCATATCTTTGGCCAGTACGACTGCCGAAGGGGTTTATGCTTATGAAGATACCGATAACAATCCTAACAATGGCGTCAGCAATATTTACGCCGCACTAATCTCAAGAAGCACCTTTCCGGCCTCAGATAATCCCTCTGCGGACTATCCCACAGCTATTGTGGTAGAGGGTTTTCCTGCTGCTGGTGACCACCGCGATTTCATGGATGGACTCCGTAGTGGTACCGTGACCAGAGCGGACTTAGAGAATACATCTAACTATGATGCACCAATTAGCAACGGTAACCAAGCGCTTTCTACCGTTCCTTTTGCAGATTTGGTAGTCCCTGTGGAGTTTATCTCTTTTACCGCCAAGAGTAGCCCCGAACAAAGTGTCATGCTGGATTGGTCTACCGCCACTGAGCTCAACAATCGTGGCTTTGAAATCGAGCACTCCCTCGATGGAAAGAACTGGAGAATGCTGGACTTTGAGCCAGGTAACGGTACTACCGATCTAATGGCAACTTACCAATACGAGCACAAAACGCCAAACACTGGCACCAACTACTACCGCCTGAAGCAGATCGACTTCGATGGTGTCTTTGCCTACAGTACTATTGTCTCTCTCCAAATCAGCAAAGGGCAAGACGGCCAGATTGCGGTAGCTCCTAATCCATTTCAGGATCGGATCAATCTACAGTGGGGTGATATTGACAACACTACCGGCACTTTGACCGCAAATGTTTACAACCTCCAAGGTCAATTGGTTTACAGTGAGCGCCTGTTGGAAGGCCAACAAGACGTTTCTCTGTCTGAACTTGCTCCTGGTGCGTACATGCTTCAGATCAGCAGCGATGATGACTTCTGGCAACCTGTACGGATTGTAAAAATGTAGCACAGGATCTACCCTAAAAGGAGAGCGGGAGTTGCGCAATAGATGCGCAACTCCCACTTTGTTTTATTGGAGTTAGTAATCAATTATTTGACCACTAACTTTTGTACGGAAACGCCGTTAATCTCCACGAGGTAAACACCGCTTTCCCAGCCATCAGTAGCTAAGTAGCAGCGCCCGCCGGTTTCTTTACTGGCATAAACCGGACGACCTAGGAGATCGAGTATGCGCAGCTGAATGTGCATCCCTCCCTCCCACTCTACGGTTAAAGGACCGCCGGTAGGGTTTGGATAAATACTGAGTTGATAATCATCCATCAATTCCTCAGTGGGCAAAATGAAATCACAGAGGAATGAATCTGGCTCCAATTCCAACCACCCTTGCGATAATAGCTCCCGGCCGTCGAAGGCGGAATAATCTACTGGGTAGCGATCTACTCGGAATGTAAGGTTATTGTTGAGCTGTAGGGTATCCCCTTGCGTTGCGGGCTGCCCGCCGATCAGGGGCGTTACATATTCCCAAACGACCTCATTATCGGGAGTCAGCTCGAAAGTATACCCTTGGCGGCCACTGGTAATCAGTGCATTACCGTTGGCCAGGAACTGGATACTAGACAGGCCCGTGG
The DNA here is from genome assembly GCA_038528965.1 of Bacteroidota bacterium. Lineage (GTDB taxonomy): Bacteria > Bacteroidota > Bacteroidia > Chitinophagales > Saprospiraceae > Lewinella. The sequence goes on from JBCBEC010000043.1 coordinate 14,355, forward strand.
AGTATACATTGGTTGGTTCCGGATGAGTAATGGTAATATCAAAGTCGGCCGGCGGCCAACCATCCGGTCCAATTGGGTAACCCCAATCGTACATATCAAACAGTGGGCTGAGGACATTTACGGTAGAAAAATCTGGTCCTACCCGGTTGTTGAAAAGGGCAATTTTACCGTAGTAGGGATGATTTTCTGGTACGAAGTTGTCTACCAAATGTACATCGTGCTGGTAGAACAGTTTTTGGTCGTCTGCCGTTCCCTGGTCGTAGGCGGCAGGATTACCCCAGCGAAACATCAGATCACCGCCGCGTCGGCCCATACCTCCCTGGCTGGTCGCCGCTTCTTCGGTAGAGGTAGTATGATCGATGATCCAAAACTCATGGAAAGTAGGAACGGATAAGATCACTTGTCGATTAACCGGATCATAATCAATGGCGTTACTGTGCATCCAGTCGTCCGCTCCGTCGCTGGTATCGTAGTTGATATTGATCTTGAACGGATTATCCGCCACCACCCCAAAATTATCTTTGGTAGCATCAAAGTCTTGAATGAGGTGATCCCAGGCGTGCCATTCCCAGACGATTTCATCCGTTGCTGGATCAACCTCTAAGATGTAATCGGGCCACAGTTCGTTATCGGGCAGAAGCGTACTATCACGTCCGGCCTGAATAGCTTCTTCACGTGTTTTATTCTCCCAGGCGATCATGAGAATGGTTTCTTCCGGCGTAATGGCGATATCGTGGTGCAGGCGCTCGAATTCGTCGTTGCGCTCGAAGCTCCACAGCAAGTCATTATCCCAGGAGCGGATCTCTACGATGGCTCCACCACCACCGGCCCAAATGGGGTTACCAGCTACTGCAGCCGGGCGTTTGGTTTTCACTAAACGGCCATCCTCCAACAGATAAGCAGTATTGCCTGGACGAAAATCCGTATCGTCTTCCCACACATGGACAATTTCGCCACAGTTGTCGATCAAATAGACATTGGGTTGATTATGGGGATACAGTAAGTTGTAACCATCGAAAGATTTTGCGGGTTGATAAGAAAGCAACCCCACCGTATTCTGAGCAGCCAATGGGGTGGTTAGCAATAGCAAGATTAGATAGCGCAATAATTTCATAACTATATTTTTTTCAGCTCACCAAAGCTAGTAAGGAACGCTGGCGCAAACAAGACATTGCCGTGAATTGTGTCCTTGAAAATTCGAGTATGTCGGCTAACGCCCTTAAGTTTTTGGTACGGCTTCTCTACCTTTGCCGCTTAGCAAAAAGCCCTGGGCTAGCAGAATATTCATTTTTGATTTTCCTGGGGAGAAAAAATGTGTAACTCACGGAAACTAGTTTGCGAACTACCCTGTTCCATGAGCTAACTTAAACGTCTTGGCTTCTCTCCTACTGAAGAGCATTTGAAGGCGAGGAGGCCCGCGAAAAATTAGCCCAATCACCATGTCTAAACAAACTGCATTTTCTACGCGTGCCATTCGGCAGCAGATGGAACGCACTCAATACCGGGAACATAGTACGCCCTTGTTCCTTACCTCAAGCTTCACTTTTCCTTCGGCGGAGCAAATGGCGGCTACCTTTGCCGGGCAGGAAGAAGGCATCATCTACTCGCGTTACAACAACCCTAGTGTAGATGAATTTATCGCTAAAATGTGTAGTCTGGAAGGAGCCGAAGCTGGTTTTGCCACGGCCTCTGGCATGTCGGCCGTATTTAGTGCACTGATGGCCTTGGTCCGGAGTGGCGATCATATTTTAGCTACCCGCGCGGTGTTTGGGTCAACCCACCAAGTCCTTACCTCACTTATGCCACGCTGGGGGGTAGATCATACCTACATAGAAGCCGATCAACCAACGGACTGGTCAGACGCAGTGCAGGATAACACTAAGATCTTGTTGTTAGAAACCCCCTCTAATCCTGGCTTAGCATTGGTCGACTTGGAGGCAGCAGGAAAGTTTGCGGCAGAACATGATCTCATTCTCATGGTTGATAACTGCTTCGCGACTCCTTACCTACAACGCCCTCTGGAGTATGGGGCACATCTTGTGATGCACTCCGCCACCAAATGGATCGACGGCCAGGGCCGTTCGCTGGGTGGGATCATCCTGGGAGATCGGGCACTCATGGAGCAGATCATATTTTTCTGTCGGCATACCGGCCCCGCTATCTCCCCGTTCAATGCCTGGTTGATGTCTAAAAGCCTGGAGACACTTGCGGTACGAATGGAAGCGCATTGCCGTTCCGCCCTGCAACTGGCAGAATGGTTGCAGGAGCAAGCAGGCATTGCCGCGGTGAGTTATCCTTTCCTATCCACGCACCCACAACACGATTTGGCACGCCAGCAAATGAAACTAGGTGGCGGTATTATTACTTGCACGCTGGAAGGCGGGCAAGAGGCTGCGATGCAGTTGGTCAACCGGCTAGAGATGTGCAGTAAATCGTCCAATCTAGGCGATACCCGGACGATTGTGACCCACCCTACTTCAACAACGCATTCTAAGCTCACTGAGGAAGAACGATTGGCAGTCGGCATTAACCCTGGTCTCATTCGAATCAGTGTGGGATTAGAGGCAATTGAAGACATCATTGCCGATTTTGCGCAAGCGCTAGCTTAAGTGGTTCATGTAGATAGATAAAACTGAGAAAATTAGTAAGCCAGGTTGACCTCTTTCTAAACGGAGGCACTAAGTGGATGTACACCTAAAAAATTAAAGTACATGATCCGCTTAGTAATACTCTGTTTAGCCACGCTTAGTTGGCTGTCTACCAAGGCACAAAGTCCTGCGCAAGAAGTAAGTACCAACATCATCAGTCAGATGCTCCTGGAAGAGCTAGAATTTGATCCTAGTGCTACCGAGCGCGTAACCCGAGCCTATCTGGCAGAATTACTGGATGCTAACGAATTGCTGGCCCCTCCGGTACGGGAGCAAGTGAAATACGAATTGGGCATCAGCCGTGACCTAAATGGCTGGCGCGCCGCCGTAGCCCGTTTTGAAGCAGAGTGTGATGAGATCGTGGTTATCACAATCACCTGGATCGACGAAGCAAGTGAGGGTGGAATCGTGACGATGTTTATTCCCCCTAGTAGTAGTTGTGGCCCGGCACTCCAGCGAATTTTGGAAACACTCTACGGGAGATATGTGTCTGGCACGGAAGAAGTTCAACGCTGCGTAGAGCACGTATGTGTCAACGCCTCCCCCTTTTTAGACGAATCTATTGAAGGCTGTATTGATGTAGTACACCTCATAGACGCCTCTCAACCCTGCCCGGATAGCTACGAGTGCTGGGAAGAAACTAATTGTGATGAGTTGGAGCGGGAGTTCATTATCAATGTAACAATACCGGAGAATTAAGTCCTCCAATGAATTCAAAAGCCAAGTGCGGTAAATAGGCCAGGGGAAAACGAGGAGGGCGTCGATCGCCATCGAAAAAATTAAATAACTCGTTTTTTCCCTTGCTTTTACACTTTATAAACAACTCATATACAAACACTTAGACCTCATCGAAAAAATTAAATAACTCGTTTTCTAAACACCTCTTTTTCTTCCGATCCACACGACATTTTTTAACACTTTCCCCCTTTCTTAAACAATAATTCCGAACTTACAGGCGTACTTCCAATATACAATCCAACAACCAATTATGCCTTATCGATTGCTCTGTATGCTGGCCCTGACCCTGGCTGGAACATTCCTGTATGCCCAACGCATCAGTGGTATCTTCCGAACAACTGATGCCCAAATGGAATACCTCGAACAGTTAGACTGGGAAACCTTTGTGCAGGAAGATGAACGCCTGAATAGCGAAGGATACCGACTCACCAATATTGAGACGACCGGCCAGGGGGCGGAACGAACCTACTGGGGTATTTACACCGAGAGCTCACTCCGGGACACCTTGATCAAAACCAATAGCTGGGTCAATTTTGTCAAAGCCAAGCGCGCTATGGCTAGTGCTGGCTTTCTGCTCAGCAATGTACAGGCCTACGCCATTAGTGAAACCGATGCCCACTTTGTTGGGGTTTGGTACAAAAACGATACCGACACCCCACATAAAATCTGGAAATTGGATAGCCCGGAAAGTCTAAACGCCAAGACGGAGGATATGGCCAAGCAGCAGTTTTACCTGCAAGAGGTTGAGGTATTCCTGACGCCCTCCGGTACTGCGAACTATCTGGCTATATATCACTACTCCCCAATTCCGGTGCGCAACTACGTACAAATCTACACGGAAGAGGAAGTCTTCGACAAGGACCGTCAACAGCGCCAAAGAAGCAAAATTCGCTTAGTGGACTACGAGCGCTATAACGCCAAAGAAGCGGACTATCAACTAGGCGTATATCAACCTGGCACTTACGATAACCGTATCCTTTTCAACTACCTGCGTGCCGATTTCAATGGCAAGTGGGAACAACTCGAAAAAGAGGGACTCAAGCTGGTGGGCTGGGAAGTACGGGGATAAACTTGCTATCGCAACTTCATCAACATAACTACCCAAAAGCAATGCCGAACTTCGCATATGAAGTTCGGCATTGTTTGCATTGTTTGCCTATTACGAAACTTGACTTATCGCTTCACAACAATCATCTTCTTGCTCAACTGCCCGGCACTCGTCGTCAAACTGTAGAATAGCGTACCGACTCTTTGGCCCAGCTGTTCTTTTGTCAGAACGACGGCGTTATAGCCACCAGGGTAATGTTGCTTACTTACCCACAGCAGTTGCCCTTCTACCGTTCTAGCCTCTAGTGTGACCTCCTCTGACTGCGGCAAATAGAACCCGATAACACTCTGCTCACTGAAGGGGTTAGGAATATTCTGGTACAGTTGTGGTGCTCCTGCATCGACAGGCGCCTGATCTACCACAAATTCCAAGTGCAAATCCCGCAGTTCATTGCCTACGTAGCCCTCCGTTGGAGTGTAACGATCGCTAAACGAAAGTACTTCGCTAAGCAGCTGATCCGTGTTGCTTTGCAGTACCAGGCTAAACAGGACTGTATTGTCCGCAGCAGAGGATGACCTGATGCCCGTACTACTGGCGTCCCAAGACATCGTTAAAAAGCCTTGTTCGGTAAACGATAACCCGATATGCTCCGGCTGAAGACCAGCATATTGAACATCCAATAGTTCTACGCCTGTCCACCGTAAGGTCCCTTGGAATCCACGCAGCTGTGCCAGATTCCCTACTGTAATAGCCATTGTGTATTGGTTACCCGCTAGCAACGATAAATCCTCAACCTGGAATGGAAAACTTCCCCGTAAGTTGCGGTCCTCTGAGCCCAGTGCGTTGGCTTCTGCACTATTATTCACATCACCTACTTTGACGGCCACAAAGTCAGCATCCAGGAGTTCTTCACTCACATTGTTCTCGTTAATCACCTCTGGGAATTCTTCCAACCACGGATTATCCGGAACCGGGAAGACATAATCCTGGTCCACAAAGCGCCAGCTGTTGTTATTGGGGAACTCCGTAACGATATTCAGGATCAACTTGCGCAACTGAATCAGGTCCAGCGTACTAATCGTACCAGAGTTGTTAATATCCGCTGCAATGCGCTTGTACGGGCCTTCCAATGGCTGTACCGCCAGAATATGCTTGCTAATCAGGATGATATCAAAGGTAGATACCCCGTTCAGCGGATTCAGATTGGAGAATGGCGTAACGGTATAGTCTGCACCAGCATCCAGATTATTGAACGCGTAGGCGCCGTCAGTGCCGGTGGTCATCAATGCGGTATTATCACCACTTAGACTCACTTCAACACCGGCTACTGTTTCGGTTTCCTCGGTCTGAATCACCCCGGCGATCACCGCAGTTCCTCCTTCACATTGCGTGCCGGCTTGTACCAGTACGTAGGTTTCGCAATAATCAAAATTGCCGGCTTGATCAATGGCGTAGATGTAGAGAACTGTTGTCTCAGCATCAGCGCTGGTCAATACCAGGCCAGTTCGGTCGGGATCTGGAACAAAGTCCTCGCCGGCAGCCTCTACTTCCGCTGGGCGGTAAATAGCATACTGTAGCGGACCGGAACAATCCTCCACCGGACTACCTAAGTAGTCTGTAGCCCAAATAGTGGCTGCACAGTCTCCTTCTGGAGTTGGCGTCAGTGTCACCGTCAAGCCATTGATACAGATCGGCGCAGTGGGCGTACAATCCACCACTTCGAAGGATGTGTAGTGGCTCACGGTGTTGCCACAGCCATCTGTAAGTACAACGCGTAGACTATGCATACCCAAACCATAGAAGCCATTGTGAACCAGAACGCCATTGCCATCGTAGTCAGCAGCAGTGTTGAGGTCCGCAACAAACTCGGTTGGATCAATAGTGCCGTTTCCGTCGACGTCAAAGGCGGAGGTGTCAGCGGTAACGGATACGAGTTCCAAACCACTCAATCCACAATCGTCCATCACTTCGAAGTTCAGCTGGATCAGGGTATCGCAACTACCCTCTAGCGCACAGAAGGTACGCTCACCCACATCGCTGATTTCCGGAGCGGTGTTATCGTACACCGTTACAAACTGGAAGTATTGCCAGTGTCCACGATCTACCACTTCACGGATGATGCCATTGCTTTCGTCGTTATCCGTATCGATAGTAGCTAGGTTATCGCCAGCTCTGCGGTATACCCAGAAGCTTTCACCAGCCACATTATCATCGTCTTCATCACGCCCCAGCGCTACTGCTGGTGCTTCTCCGTCCCAAATACACCAATCGATGACGGTGTACGGAATGCGCAGCTTGTAACACTCATCCGCAGTAGCCGGGAAGACTTCAGGCTCGCCGATATTCACCACTAGCACATCGCAGCCGTCAGCGAAGGTGACGATTTCGTCCCAACTTACTTCACCGTCTACACAAGCAGCATCTCCGTCTTCTGGAAACTGGATAGCGTAGTCGTGGACTTCCTCAATCGTGATCCGCTGCTCACATAAATTGGCTGATGCCAGTACTTCATCTTCGTCAATGGCGCCATTACCGTTAGCATCGCCATTCCACTGCCAGGCGGCAAAACGGCGCGTTACGGTTCCCCACCCGCATTCGTTGATCTGAATACTTGGGGTCAATTCCACTACTGTATCTACCGCACAGTTATCCGTACCGGACGCTCCGCCAAACAACTCACTCATGGTGGTAGAGGTAGCCGCAAAGTCATTTGCGTAAGCTTCTTCTAAATCACCGCTAAATAAGAGTGGCCATTCAACGCAGGTCACCACCTGGTCGTCCGGTGCCAGGCAGTAGGGAGCCAGCTTATCTTCTACTAGAATATTGAGCCAGCAGGTATTGGTGTTTCCTACCACATCGGTTACCAGCAGTTCCAAACGCACCGAATCCTGAATATCACAGCAACTGAAGAATTGCTCATCTGCCCAATCAGAGAAGTAAGCTTCTACTGGGCTACAATTCTCCTGATCGCGCTTAAACTCTCGGCGAATCGCCAGGCTTACCGGACCGCAGGCATCGTTACTGCCTTCGTCCAGATCAGCCGCTGTGACACGGGCAACGCCCTGGCCACCCAGAGAAACCTGCAGCAAGTCGTCGCAAATCGCGGCGGGTTCGATCAGATCTTCCACTGTCAATTCGTAGCTGCATTCTGTGCGGCGGTTACATTCATCCGTTATCCGGTAAGTAATGGTATAATTACCAGGTACCAGATTATTCAAGGTGTAGCTCACACCATCAAAGGTGAGCGAACCTCCACTCACCGAAACAGTGTAGCTGGTATTCGAGCAACCATCGTTCATCATCGTCGGTGGCGGTACCGGATAGTAAGCCGTACAGGCAAACGGACTGGTACTAATGATCTGGTTCTCCGGACACAGCACCTCAGGATCCGTTTGATCCAATACGCGAATCAATTGGATATGCTCCCTTGGGTTATCACCCGGCACTACCGGCAAGCAAGTATTTCTCACTTTCCAGGTCCGTAAGATTTCGTAGCTACCCGCACAGATATTGAAAATCTCATCGGTATACAGGTAAGATGCACTACAGTAGTTCAATCCGAATACATCGGTACTACCATTGAGCGTTGGGTAGCCGGTATTATCCGGATGTGTGAGTAACGAATCTTGTGCTACCGCACTGCAATCAAGCGCCGGTAGCGTCACACCATCCCGATCCTTTGGGAATTCGATATCGGCCAAATTAAAGGTAGCTACCGTAATCGTTTGCACGCAGGTGCTGCTATTACCGGCCGCATCAGCCACCGTCCAGGTACGTTCTATGAAGAGTACCGGATCAGCGCAATTGCCATTCTCCTGCACTACATCAGTATAAGAAATATCAGCTCCACCCAATGCGCAAGACTGCAACACAGGCTCGCCGGTGACATCTGGCGTAGTGGCGTCAACACAGGTCAAGACCATATCCGCTGGGCAGTCAAACACCGGTGCTTCGTAGAAGCCCACGTTCACGTAACCCCAGCAGCAAACATCATTCACCAAATCACACACCATCACCACAATGGTTTGTCCAATGTGTTCCTCCGTTACAAATGGAGAGGAAGCTAAAGGCGTACCGCCGTGCTCATCCAGGAGCGTGATCTCGTAATTATTATAGCAGTAATAATCACTACCCGTCAAAACGAGTTCCGGTAGTATCTCCGCCGTACAATCTGGACCGAGCGAAATATTGATTTCCTCCAGACAAGACATTGTCGGATTCATCGGTACGTATTCCAGGACTGTGACCTCGTAAGTACAGATTACCGGGTTACCCGCTGCATCAGTAATGGTCACGGTCACTTCCGTCACACCAATCGGCAGCAAGGTAGAGAAAGGAGGCTCAGCGGTAATGGTTACTTCACCACAGTTATCCGTTGCTACTAAATCCGTCGGAAAGTAAGCGATTTCACATTCCCCGGGTCCTAGCTGTAGGGTAACGTTCTCTGGGCAAGTCACCATTGGTGGTTCTTCGTCGTTGACCGTCACGCTGAAGCCGCATTCGGTTACGTTGCCGGCAGCATCCGTTAGCGTGTAGTTCACGTTGGAGGTTCCTACCGGGAATACAAAGCTGGTGGGCGCTCCCCACTGGGCCATACTCAGCAGTCCGCTGCTCAGCAATTGTCCATCAGCTGTAGTAATTGTCTGTTGTATCGTTCCATCCGGACAGTTGTCAAAGAAGATCGGGTGAACCCATTCTACTTCGGCACTGCACTGGCCCAGATCGTTAGCTACCACTATATCAGCTTGTTCGTAGCTGCTTTGTAGTCGCAGCTCTAGCTGCCAACCCGTCAGGGTAATCGGATCGGTATTGAGGCTACCATTATGTCCAATTTGGAGGGTCCAGCTACCATTGGGGTTCTGTCCTACCAAATCTTCCAGGCTGTTGATCGGTGCCAGCTGTTCGCCCACATCCAATAAGCCACAGGCACTGGAAATACTCGGTATCGAATCACTGTCAAAGGTGATATCCCAACCTGGGTTCAGGCCACAAATGGCCGAAGCGAGATCGACGCTAGTTCCCCGCGGGCTGATCAGCGTCACCTCCAGGTTGCCAAAGGCGTTGGTTTGTCCACTGAAGCTCAGGTTCACATCAGCCAACAAGCCAAAGTCCGTTACCACGAACGTGCTTTCTATACATTCGCCAGCAAAGATCTGGCCACCATCAAAGTTGTTATACACCAGTGCATCGCCTTCCGCACCACAACGTGGGAATTCGTTATCCCCTACCGTAACGGTGAAGGTGCAGGTGATACTATTCGGCAACTGTGATTGCAGTGAGGTCAAAGCGCCATTGTCCATGGGCATCGGGAACTGCGGATTGTAGGTACCGATGGTGGTGTTACCACAAACAGCAGCCGCTACAAAATCAGCACTCGTATTGGTATCCCAAACCGCCGTGCGGATAGCTCCACTGATGGCTCCAGTCACCTGTCCGCTCCAGTCGGCGCTCGTAACAGTTGCCAGGGTACCCAGCCCTACAGGGTTGAAGTTGCCCAGTACGGCTACGTCCAGTACTGTGCCACTGTGGCTCAATACGTAGGCGGCACTCTCTCCTGGCGCCAAATTAGGCGCACCCGCAACATGGAAGAAGCGGTTGGCAGGATCGTCCGTACCATCACCGAAGTGTATGGTCACGACCTCACCTGGTGCAACGATTGTTCCGCGTGGCAAAGCAATTTGCTCACTACCACCAGCGTGGTGACGCTCAATACCCAGGCAACTCACATCCATACTGGCTGGCCCAAAGTTGGTGATCTCCAGGAAGTCGCCATCCGGTGAGCCACTGGTAATGAAGGCCGGTACAGGATTAGTACCACCAACGGCAGCCTGCAGGTCATGCGTCAACTCGCTGATCAACAACAAGGGTTGATCCTGGGCGCGGTACTCGACCGTCGTCGTACCCAACATAAAGAACTCACCACTGGCATCTACCAGGCCATCCGTAATCAGTTGTCCCTGATCATCCAAAAGACGGTACACGGTAGAGAGGTTCTCCGCACAATTGTCCTGGAATCTTTGTTCGATATTGCTCACGAAAGCGCCACATTCACCGGCACTCACATCTACCACTTGGTCAATTGGGCAGCCATCGCCCAAGGTCGGTTCGGGGTCTTCGTTATCGTTGATAATGACCTTACGGGTACAGACCGAGCTATTACCGGCCGCATCCGTAGCGGTAAACTCCAGAATGGTTGTCCCTACCGGGAACAGGTCACCACTGGTCAGGCCGGTATCGTCCGTTTGGGTTACCATCACTCCAATTCCACAATTGTCTTCTGCTGTTGGCAGACTGAAATTGGCGAAGTTGCTACACTGGCCAGGCAGGCTGGTCAATACCACATTTGGTGCCGGGCAATTGGTGAATACCGGTGGCGTTACATCAACCAGCGTCAAATCAACGCCGCAAGTATCCGTATTGCCGTTCACATCTACTACCGTAAGTACCACAGTGATCATATCCCCGTCGGCCGTACCGAAGAGTAGGCCTGGGGCTGGCACCTGGAACACCGTATCAATTGGTGCACAGTTGTCCACTGTCATCTCCGCCATCAAGTCTGGAATGATACCCACACAGAGGTTTTCATCAGCGGGGATATCCCGATCTTCCGGACAGATAATCTGTGGATCGGTATCGTCAATCAAATTAACTTCGGCAGTACAGAGGGCACTGTTACCGTATTCATCCGTCACACGCAGGTATACCGTGATGGGCGAATTCAACAGATCCATACCGTCAAACTGTATTTCGTCAACGTAATTGACGTTGTCAAGGCTGATCTCGTATATCAAATCCCCGGATTCTGTACAATTATCGGTCGTACCCGCATCCAGGCGATCCGGTGTCAGGGTGTATTCACACATACTTCCCACCGGAACGGTGATATCCTGACAAACGATTGCGGGTGCCTCCTTATCGTTCACTCGGATGAAGAACGAACAAGTATCCGAGAAGCCGAGCATTGGCAGTGAAGGTACACTCGCACGAATGAGGACCTCCGTGAGCCCTACATTGTACTTCAAGCCACTGGGCTGACCAGGCAGCCATTCGTCCAGCGGTGTATCCATAGCACCAGCACCAAGCAATCTAAACTCAATGAGGCTGTCCGGCACACCCGCACAAGTGACGATCTGCGCTGGCGGGAAATTAACCGCCGCCTGGCACCACCCCAAATCGTTATCAACGATGATGGTATCCGTCACGGCTGGGCAGATAATATCTACGAAGCAGTCAAGTATAACCAGGGTGGGCACATTATCGTTGGTGGGGTCACCGTCTTCATCGAAGTCCGGATTGCTACCATCCTGAGAGGTATCGTTGGCAATGGTACCGAAGGGCGATACTGAATTACCGAACACACTATTATCGTATGGCCCCGGGAATCCGCCCGGTGCTACTTTGACGGTAATGTAGACGGCTCCTTCTTCACCCGGAATCAGTGTATCTATAACACCAATCAGGTTGAAATCGGTTTCACCATCAAAGTCGGTATTCACCGCAAACTCCTCACTTTCGAGGCTGAGCAGCATCCAATCCGCAGCACCGGCAAAAGTGAGTGCCAGGGTATCGTAAAGGCCTAAGAGCTCCAGGTTGACATCACCGTAGTTCTGTACCCGAACTTCGTAGGTGAGTTCGAAATAGCCATCCGGGCGCAGGCTTGGTCCCTGGCTCACCCGCTTAGCCACACCTAGGGCCGGATTCTCCTCAAAGCTCACCACGGTTGGTGAAAACTCATCGGGAATATTATTGCCATCTGGATCAGGCTGAGTGCCATCTACTGAGGCATCAAAGAAGGTATTGCCATCCGGTGCTGTACCCGAAAGGACAGCATTGTTGAAGAACGGCCCGAGGTTGCCACCGCAGTTTTCAATGTGCAAACTGAGGTTGACCGAGCCATCTTCTCCTGGCTCCAGAATATCTGTACCCGTGAGCAAATTCACATCATTGATTCCGTCGTAGAAGTCGTTATTGGTATCAAACTCACCGGAAGTCAACAAGGTAATTTCAATCTCACAGGTTTCCGGGAAGGTTGCCCGGAGGTTATCCTGCAGCTGCAAGCCGGTGAAATTCACCGTACCGAAGTTCTGGATATTAAATTCGTAGGTCACATCATAACTACCATCCGGATTGATTTGAGCGAAGATCAAGTCTTTGGCCACACCCAGGTTGACGACCTCGTTGAAGGTAACCGGGGTGGGCTCTGCTTCGTCTGGAATATTATTGCCATCCGGGTCAGGATCAACGCCCCAAACGGATTCATCCGTCAGGTGGGTGCCGTCTCCCTGCACAGCATCAGCAACGGCTGTATTGAAGAATGGCCCGTTGTTTATGCCACAGGCACCAACATTAATCGTCAGCAATATGGCACCCTTGTCACCAGCTTCGAGAATGTCCGACCCCAGAAGCAGGTTGATATCCGTAAGGCCGTTGAAGTTTTCATTAACCAGGAAGTCGTCACTGGTAATGCTCACCAGCGTAACCGCACAAGGAGCGGGGAAGGTCATAAAGAGCTCATCCCTTACCTGCAGGCTATCGAGGTCCGTAGTACCAAAATTCTCTACGTTGATCTCGTAGGTGATGGTAGCGGAACCGTCTGGGTTGTTCGTAAGCGTAACTACCCGCTTAGCTGCACCTAATAGGGAGGTTTGCGTAATAATCAGGTCCGCCTCGGTAGTATCATCGTTTCCACATTCGTCTACTACCGTAAAAGTGACTGGAATAGTGCCACCAGTAGCGCAAAGGGCAGCGGCGGCAGTTAGGTCCAGATCATTGCTCCAGCTCAGGTTACTGCAATCATCGGTTGCTGTAGCATTTCCATTGGCTGCTAGCCACTCTAACAACTCAGGTACGAGCACATCGCCATCCTGACAGGTGATCGTCAGATTCTCTGCTTCGTTGGTGATCGTAGGTTCAGTTGTATCTTCGATTATGAACTGAGCCTCCGTACTGGCGGTGTTTCCACAAAGGTCCATTACCGTAAATCGGTAAGTATAAGTGACCGTTAAGCCACACATCTCTTCCGTCTGGAGTAGCGTGTTAGTCCAAACCAGCTCTGTATCATCACTACAGCTACCATTATCTGTAGCCACAGCACTACCCTGATTAGCTAACCATGCTGCCAGCTGCGTAGCATTGCCACTTCCGTCACATTCCACCGTCATATTCATGGCCATAGTGGTAATCATAGGCGGACTGGCATCTTCAGCGTAGTTGAAGAATTGCTGGCAAATAGTCTCATTTCCGGCCAGGTCTGTGATGGTGTAGGTACGGGTCACCACACGCATACCATCATCCGGACAAACGGAATTACCGTTATCTGAATCCACTGAGGTAATCGTGAAATTGGCTATTGCTGCGGCATCAGCACAATCATCCATTACCGTTCCACCTTGAGCCTGAAATTCAGCGATCGTTGTTGCAGCAGCAGGCAGCGGATCATCACAAGCCAGGTCGACATCTGCGGGGCAGCTGACCGTTGCTGGTTCGTCCTGTACAGTGATCGTCAGGCTAAAGGAGTTGCTACAACCATTCGGGTCGTTCAGGGTGTAGGTGATCACGTAGGTACCTTGCACATTATTGCTAAAGGTAGCTCCAGTACCCATTCCATTATCTGACACCCCTGCACCGGTGAATACACCTCCATCAGTGACTGGATCAAGCGTGATTACCTCATCTATACAGGGGGTAAGATTAGAAGCAGCAAAGGTGGCATTCAGTGCCGTGCCGTCACTCACTGCTATCTGCACTTCGTAAATCGCACTACAATTGCCTGCTGAAATACTACCACACATCAGGTAATCGATCGTTTCCGTCAAGCGGAAAACAACAGTTCCGATGCCCGTTATTTGTATCTGTCCGGTGGTGGCATCCAGCAAAGTTGCCGGGCCACTTTCCACACTAAACACACGCTCCACCGTTCCTTGATAAACCGGGCTATTGACGATAGGTGTATACTGATGCGTAAGCGGATCATCACCATCCGACCAGCACACTTGATCTTGTATACCAAAGCTAGGCTGTGGTTCTTCGGCAATGTGTACACTCGCCGTTGCCGTTGCCGTACAAGCATTGTCCGCACCTGGGAAAGCACTCATAGTATAGGTTACTTCGTAGCAACCTGGGCCGGTATAGGTAAGCGTATTACCACTCACGCCCGTGCCACTGAAGGTACCACCTAGCGTCGTGCTAGAGGTAAACAGTGCACTCAGGCTGATATTGCCGACTGGGTCAATTACGCAACCCAGGTCAAGGTCATTTAAGCTCGCGTTTACTGGACCGAATACTTCTACCGTATGCGTCTCTACAGCTGTACAGCCGCTCGCGTTCGTCACGCTGTAGGTGATTGTGTACAAACCAGC
>JBCBEC010000043.1:29246-63744 GCA_038528965.1 Bacteroidota bacterium
GGCTCTGGTTGTTCTTGAATGTAGATGAAGGCCGTGCTACTCGCCGTACAGCCGCCGTCCGCCATTGGGAAGGCGCTGACCGTGTAAGTCACTTCGTAGCAGCCAGGGCCGCTGTAGGTCAAGGTATTGCCACTCACGCCGGTGCCGCTGAAGGACCCACCAAGCGTTGTGCTTGTGGTGAACAGTGCACTCAGGCTGATATTACCCACTGGATCGCTTACACAACCCAGGTCAAGGTCATTCAAACTGGCGTCTACTGGGCCGAATACTTCTACCGTATGCGTCTCTACAGCTGTACAGCCGCTCGCGTTCGTTACGCTGTAGGTGATCGTGTACAAGCCAGCACCCGTACTCGGGTCAAAGCTGTACTCTGGATGCGTACCGCTCACACCGTCGCCGGTGAACACGCCATTAGCATCGCCCAGCACCAGATCATCTAAATCTACGATCATATCATCCGTACAGAGTGGGCCGAAGCTCGTCCAGCTCGCGTCTACGGATTCGTTGGTTTCGGTGATTAGGAGCGTCTGGCAGACTTCCACGACACAGTCGTTAGCTGCAAAGTCATCACAGGCCAGGTGACTGATTGTTTCTTCCAGGCAGATTGTGGTCATGCCGCTGCCTACTACCGTTACTTCGCCAGTACCGGCGTCGATGGTCGCTACAGCGGTGTTGCTGCTGCTCCATACTCGGCTTACCGTGTTGGTGTAGACAGGGGAATTGATTACTGGTGTAAGCGTCGTTGTCGTCACTCCATCCCAGCACAACTGATCGGTCAAGTTAAAGCTTGGCTCTGGTTGTTCTTGAATGTAGATGAAGGCCGTGCTACTCGCCGTACAGCCGCCGTCCGCCATTGGGAAGGCGCTCACGGTGTAAGTCACCTCATAACAGCCAGGGCTCGAATAAGTCAAGGTATTGCCACTCACGCCGGTGCCGCTAAAGCTACCACCGAGCGTTGTACTGGGAGTGAACAAGGCACTCAGGCTGATATTGCCTACCGGATCGCTTAGGCAACCCAGGTCTAAATCATTCAAACTTGCGTCTACCGGATCAAATACTTCAACCGTATGCGTCTCTACAGCTGTACAGCCGCTCGCATTCGTCACGCTGTAGGTGATCGTGTACAAGTCAGCACCCGTACTCGGGTCAAAGCTGTACTCTGGATGCGTACCGCTCACACCGTCGCCGGTGAACACGCCATTGGCATCGCCCAGCACCAGATCATCTAAATCTACGATCATATCATCCGTACAGAGTGGGCCGAAGCTGGTCCAGCTCGCGTCTACGGATTCACTTGTCTCGGTAATGGTTAGCGTGTGGCAGGTTTGCTCGGTGCATACCTCTGCGGAGTTGCCATTGCAAGGATCATGTGTAATGCTTTCTTCCAGGCAAATCTGTACCATACCACCGTCCAGAATGCTCACATTACCAGCGGCATCGACACTAGCGATGGTTGGATCGGAGCTGGTCCAGGTCCGAGTAGGGGTATTGGTGTAAACAGGACTGTTGAGCAGCGCACTGAGCGTAGTAGCACTTCCGTCCCAGCACAATTCTTCCGCCAGGTCAAAGCTTGGTTGCGGTTGCTCGCTAACGTAAACGTAAGCCGTAACAGCGGCCACAGGATCACAAATTCCTGCGTCGATGGCCGTGAATTCGTAACTGACGGAGAAACAGCCAGCTTGCTCGTAAATCAAGGCATCACCCTGGATAGATGCTCCCGTTTCCCCACTGTAGGTATAGGTACCCCCTGGCGTGGCGTCCGGGAACAAGGCCGAAAGCGAAACGCTTCCGGCGGCGGAAATGGAACAGCTGATTATTACATCATTACCGGTTCCAACCGTAGGTTGCTCCAGTACCGTAATCAGCTGTTGACAGCTCGTAGTATTACCACAAGCATCCGCTATCTCATAAGTGCGGGTAATGATATTTTCGCTGGTCACATCACTCACATGAGCGAAGGAAGATGCATCCAGCGCACAATCATCATCGGCACTACCACCGCCTGTGATAAATTCTGCCAGAGAAGCAAAGGGTGTCTCAGCAGCCAGATCACAGGTAACCAAGGCCGGTGGACAAACCAGTGTAGGTGGTAGGTTATCCTGCAGGCTAATCGTAGCGGAACAACTACTGCTGTTGCCGCTGCCATCAGAAGCCGTAAAGGTCACTTCCTGATCGCCAGTATTGCCACAATTGGCAAAATTGGCTACATCATAGGTATTATCAATCATGAGGTCAGCCGTACAGCCATCTTGGGCCGTAGCAGAGGCCAGCCATTCGGCAATCAAGTCATCGTTACTACTATTACCGCAAGTCAAAACCAGAACGGATGGACAGTCAATTTCAGGGGCCGTCTCATCCACCAGGCTTACCACTGTAGAGCAGCTATTACTATTGCCACAATCATCAGTTACGGTAAGGGTTACCGTATGGTTACCCAGGTCAGCACAACTCAAGCTATTGACATCAACTTCAAAGGCTAACTCATCTGCAGGGGTACAATTATCGGTACTGCCATTATTGATCAAATCGGGCGTGATGGATACTAGGCCGTCGAAATCTTCCTCGATATTAATGGAGAAAGCATTGACACACAGTGCCGTTGGCATCGTATTGTCCTGGATTGTGAGTACCTGCTCTTCAAAATTCATATTGCCACAATCATCCACAGCGGTCCATTGGCGGATGATTTGGTAACTATAAACAGCGCACTCCCCTACCTCCGTCAAGACCGTCTGTTCAGTATAGTTTACCGGTACGGTTCCCAGACAATTATCCGTGGCTGTAAGGGTAACGGGGGCGGGTATGGTCGCGTCACAATCCAGCGTGGCATCCGCAGGGGCGGGAGCTGCAAAAGTCGGCGCTAGTTCGTCATCGATAGTGATAAGTTGTTCGCTGATGGCTTCATTACCACAATTATCGCGGATGCGGTATTTGCGTAATACAATCTGCGGACAAGTATTGCCATCTGTTGTTTCCTCAATCAGCATGAAGGATGCGGCATCAATACCACAGTTATCACTAGCGGTATTACCATCGGCCAAAAACTCGGCCAGGCTAGTATAGGCTGGTATATCACTCAGCGCACAATCCGTTTCGATGGTAGGGCAACTGATGACTGGAGGCTCCGTATCATCAACGGTGATGATCTGGTTGCAAGTGCTCGTTGTTCCACAAGCATCTTCTACCTGATAGGTACGCACTGTGGTGGCCGGACAAGTTCCAGTAGTTACTTCATTGCTCAAGCTAAAGGCAGTGATACCACAATTATCACTGGCAAAACCACCCGCCGCGGTGAAGGCGGTCAGATCGGTGTAGGCCGGCAAATCAGAAAGCAGGCACTGCGTTGTCAGCGGGCCTGGACAAATTACGGCTGGCGCTTCATCATCCTCCACCGTGTAGGTTACGGTACAAGTTTGTTGCATGGCCGGTGAGGTACCATCTCCCGGATCACTAATGGTATAGGTTCTGGTAAGAATGTAAGGGTCACCCACACAGCCGGTACCACCGTTATCGCTATCGGCAGCGCTGATGGTAACCATACCACAAGCGTTCAAAACCGCGGAGACCTGGTCAATCGCATTGAATTCCGCTACGGTAGTAGCAGCAGCTGGCAAATCCACCAGGCAAGCGAAGGTACCGCCATTAGGGGCCGGACAGTTCACATCCAGGAAGCAATTGGAGAACACGACTAGCGCAGTATCCGGTTCACTGAGCACTACCCCGTTAGGGTCTTTACCCGTTACTACTGCCTCGTTGATAATGGGGTCGAGCCCAGTATCAGCATCCATTTCTACCACAATCTGTACTGTGATCGTCTGATCGGGATCCAAACATCCGTCCATACCGTTGAGGAGCTCATCAATAGCTCCACCATTGTAGCCGGGATTAGGAGTTGGGGGCTCGGTGGCATCGGTGAGGCTAACGATACTTGGGGTTTCCACCACATTAATGAAAGTGCTGCCCAATTGAGCGATCATATTATCCGTCAATTGCAGCATACTGAGCTTCTCATTACCATCATTAGTGATGATGAACTGGAAAGTCACATCATAGTGTCCGGGAACACCACTAGCGGCGGGCACCATACCCACTGCTTGTTTCACCAGACCGATATCAGGAATAGTAACAAAAGCAGGATCTTGATCATCTTCATCCGTAGCGGCAATCTCATCATTCGGGTTACCGGTGCCGTCTCCGTCTACACTATCATCAGAGGGTGTACCGGGGTTACCACCGGCATCATTGCCCAAGTTCGAATCCGGGGTACTATCAATATCATCAAAGCGCGGATTGAAGTCCTCATCAAAGGCGCTGCTGATCTCGGCTATATTCACGTATTCATCAGCATTGGCGTCCTGGAGCTGGAGGGTAATCATAACACTTTCCTCCTGCCCCGGAGCAAGCGGGCCGGCGATTGTTGTGTTAGCCTCATTCCCCATGAGGGTCCATGGTGGCGTATTGCTACCCAGCCAGGCAAATCCTCCGGGTATACTGTCGGTCACCGTTATATCGCGGGCCGTAATATTGCCCTGGTTGATGACTGTAATCAGGAAGGTCACTTCATCACCAAAGGCATAAGGCGGGTCTGTTATGAGGGTCTTAGTCAGCGCCAAATCGAATACTTCCAGGATGGCTGGATCATGGTCGTCTTCGTCCGTACCAGGGTCATCACTACCGGGTGTGCCGGTACCGGTACCGCCCGTAACATCATCAGAAGGGCTACCGGGGTCTCCGCCAGGGTCGTTGGTAGGATCGTTATCTGGGGTACTATCTTCGTCAAAGACCGAAACATCATTGCCGAGCGTATCCTGGGAGGCCGCTATTTCCGCAAAGTTGGTCCAGGAATCGGCGCTACTAGCCATGTTCAGGCGAACTTTCAGCGGAAGGTCAATGGTTTCTCCTGGGCTGAGCGTATCGGCTACGATAGTCACCAGGCGGTCAGGAGCGACTTGTGTCCAATCCGGATTAAGCATGGGGAGGAACCCGTAGCCATCCGGCAAATAATCATTCACCCGAATTTGGCTGGCCGCTTGCTCGCCCTGGTTTTCCAGCTCGATATTGAAGCAAACGGTATCTCCGTAAGTCAGGCCAGGAAGGTTGGTAATCGTTTTGCGCAAAGCCAGGTCAAAACTACAAGGCTCAAAGGCGAGCAGAGTCGTTGTAGCAGTACAGTCGTCTGCTCGGACAAAAGCTACCGTGACTGTTTCTCCGGCGCTAGACTGGTCAATGAAGTCTGTGAGGACCAGGTTGCCGGAAAGATCGGTAACCGCAATGCGTTGCGTGATTCCGTAGTAACTGACCACCAGGGTATCATCACCAAAGAACTGGTCGTAGGTGTAGGGATTATCTTCCCAGTTGATTTCAATGGTCAGCTCCCGCTGCAGATCATTTCCAACGGGCTGACAGTCGCTGATCAGCGCCTCTACTTCCAGTGAACAATCCGGAATGAAGCCCGCATCAATAGTAGGGTTGTACGTATCCCAGGGTAGGAAGTAGTTAGTAGTAAAGCCAGTATTCGGATCGGCATCACTATCCAAGGTATCATCACCGCTGTCTTGTCCGGTGCCAACGAAACCATCCAGGGGTACAAACTCAACGGTATAGCTCCCCTGTACCAGATCATCGAACTGGTAGAAACCATTGGCATCTGTAGTCGTGGTTCCAATGAGGGCACCCGTTACACCATCGTAGAGGTTGACAACGGTACCGGCAATTCCTGGTTCTCCCATGCTCTGCAGGCCGTTTTGATCAAAATCAAACCAAACGGTATCTCCCAAAGAAGCCGTAGCTCCACCACAATCAACACCATTGACATTGTAAACAAAGCTTGCGCCACAGCCATCTTCCGTCTGATAATTAACGGTATATGTCGTGAGACCCGCTATCACTGGGTCGATTACAACAAAGCTGGAGTCCGGACCAGGGAAAGACAGTCCGGCGGAAGGCATCCACACGAAGTTTTCTCCGCCAATATTTAGCGATGGCAGTTGGTACATTTCGCCAACACAAGCGTTGATATCCGCCGTTTCGCTTACGCTGGGTTGTAATTGGATCGTTACAGTATCCAGCTCATAACAGCCGCGATTACTAGAGCGAAGTGCATACTGTATTGTCTGAACTGTTCCTGTATTGTTGAAGGCCTGGAAATCTGTTGTAGTGAGGTCAAGATCACTCAAATTGGCCAATGAAGAACCATCAATACTGAGCCACTCAAAATCATAGCCATCAATGGGGTCAGGGCCGATCGAAATGGGATCGCCACTACAAACCGTATACGCCATTGGAAAATCAATGATGATTTCCGGCTCGACCTGGAATGAGGGGACTTCCCGACAGGTACAGGTGGTCTCCGGATTGAGTACCCCAATGATGGTACAGACCGAGGTAGAAGGAAAATCTTCGGTACCTGCGAGCAGAATACATTCGCCAAATTCCAGCGGGTCGGTTAGTGTTTCGGTAATGGTAAACAGGAGTATATCGGGTGCGGAACGGAAACCGTTCAGATCCACATCTTCATAGATTTCTAAGGAGACCGTCTCTCCGCTCTGGAGGGTTGTTGGTCCCAGGTTACAGACTTCCGCATCGAAAGCGGCGAGGGCTTCTGTCGAAGAACTTAGGGTAAGTGTAGCATCTAGAATATCGATACTCAAATCTGGCTTTACCACCGTCAGCGTAGCTGTACCTTCACCGGCAGCAATTGCGACAGAACAAATATCGCCATCACATGTCTCCTCCACACGTGTATATGCTTGTACTGCCAAATCGTAATCTGTGCAAGCCTGGCCGATATCCATCAATTGAACATCGATACTAAAGGAGACATTATCTCCGGGATTAAGAAAACTTCCCAGCGACCAGCTTAGTACTTGCTGTCCACCTAGGGTGTTGACTACAGGGGGATCAGAAGTGATATTCAATATGGGTTGAAATGAACCGTCTACATAAGTAAGTCCAGGCGGTAGGAGGTAGCGGATTGAATCCAGAACTCCCGGTGAACCATCCGTCACGCTCAGACTCACGAATGAAGTGGCTTGCGCATCATGACAGGCGTTCAGGGTGAGATCTGCCAGGTCTATATTCATACTGAAATCAGGGGTCTGATTAGTAACCCGTAAACGCCCCCCGGGTTTGCTGACAGGGCCTAGTGGATCGCCGCAATTGCTGTTGCCCTGAGTCACGAATTTGACCTGCGAGCCAGAGAAGTAATCACAAGTAGTTTCGGTCAAAAAACGAAGCCTAATCTTATTTTGCGTTAAAGTCAAATCTTTGGAACCAATCAGACCAACGGTGGAAAGGGTCTCATCCAGCACCGAAACATCCAAAAATAAGCCACCGCCGAGGCTGATCGGATCATTTACCGATTCGTAGGTTGCTCCGGCGGGCACAGCCAATTCCATACTACCCGGCACATAGACTTGCCCAGTTGGTAAGAAAATATAAAGACCAATATCTCGCAGATACCCCAGGTCGGTACTTCTGATTTCCAGCTCGTAAGGTACTGGTTCGCACAAAGGCACCGTGATATCCGAAACAGGATCAATTATATCGAGGTTGATCCCTGCATTGGCACTGGTAAAAGTGAACGAAGAAGGATCTGAACAGAGCGCATCTTCGATAGTAGTGGGTAATGCTTCGCAATCCCAACCAGCCACTACGTCCAGTTCTTCGGGTTGACAGTTATTTACTCTTACCACCAGTTGAAAGCGACGGGTCTGCGTTCCGTTTACTCCACCAATAGGATATATCCCAAAGCTATTAGGGCTAACCGCCATATTTGTTCCGTCCTCAATTACTTCCTCCACGACAACTCCACCCGTTGGACTATTCAGGTACAAAAAGGCATTATCTGCAAAGGTATTAGTGGTATTTGTAACCAATATGGCAATGGTGTCCAAGCCACTACAGACGCGCACATTGGGTGTCTCGGATATGACAACCAAGTTTGCTCCTCCGGTATACATAAAGCTTGCGGTGCTTAATGAACGTTCGATCAAATCTGTGCAGTAGATGTCTGGATTAACCGCCTCATCCAGTTGGTAGCTAAGATCATAGCTATCAGCCACGGATTGACAGCCCCCTTGCACACTGACGTAGAAGGTAGCTTCATAACCTTCATCCGGTGGAATTTCGGCATTTCCCAGGCTTTCGAAATAGTCTTGCGCAGCAAATACCAGTTCATCACCAGACACTGAAATGAATGCCGGAGGCACCACTCCATTTGGTAGATCGACAATATTATTAGACGGCGAAATCTGCTGCTGCAAGCGTACGCCAAAATCGTCGAGCCGGTAAGCAAATTCATTGGGCTTGGTAAATGTGAAAGTCTGTGGGAGCCCTAAGGGGCGCACCTCATACGGAAATTCGTCAAACCCTTGTTCTCCGGCGTAGCGCTCATAGCGGAAGGAAAAACTAGATAAACTACACGCTCCAAAATCGTTGACAACAGCCCCCTCTTCCGTACTCAAACCCACCTGATATAAACGGGCTTGCCAGTCATTACAAGCGTCCACCGATCCACTTTCAAAAGGTGCATCCGAGAGATAAAAATCTGTCGTAAACTCCCGCTGCCTGATCTGCCCGTCATAAGGCGTCTTGACCTGGAAGGAAAGACAAACACTGACCTCATCGTCCTGATCAAAATTGAAATTAGTTGGCAGATCACAACCAAGGCTATTGAGCGTATCGCGAGAGAAGTTAATGATCAGATTCTGATTAGCTGGATCAAACTCTACCGGCACCACATTGCAAGCATGAGTCGCTCCATCTTGATCAATGATCTCTACGGATGCATTCAAGGATTGGTAGTCAGCACCGGGTGGGAAATTGATTACGGCAAATCCGTAGGTCCAGTCCGTATTATTAGGATCACTTACCCGGCCTCCGAAGGTGGCTTTAAGGGTATCCCCCTGTAGGTACCGATCAGCCTGAACCAACGAAAGGTCAACAGGCCCATCCGGCACCTGATCGTTATTACCATCGCCCAAATCAAAATTGCTACGCACAAGGGAGAAATTTTCAAACACCATACCATCACATACACAACCAGGGTCGGGACAAAAGATGCGCATATTCAATGGTTCGGGTGCAAAGATTTTCGTGCTTGGGCAGCTTGTACAGCTTGGGTCAATGGTAAAAAAGGTCTCCTGCTGAATGGATAGGTCGTAAACCGGGTTACCGCAGTTCGTATTCACAGGCTTTTCCCCACAATCCGCCTCCGCGCATAGCGTAAAGACCATGCCTGCACCAATTGAAAAACCGCCAGGGCGATCTAAACTAGGGTCTACGTTCGTTTTACACCAACGCAGTCGGAGCATATCATCGCCCCCAAGGTTGTTATCTACGTATTCTTCCTCACACGGCACCCAAGTCGTACCATCAGCATCCTGCCATACTGCGGTGCCCGGCTGATAGTCCAAACCACATTCGATGGTAAAAAACGTTTCCAGATAAGCATCTGGGAAGGCGGAATCATCAAACCAATCCAATTCGGCACTCGTAATAGTATATTCAATAGTAGCCTTTTCTCCATCATTCAAATCAAGAGGTCCTTCCACAAAACCGTTCATGTAGGCGTTATAGGAGCCGGTGCTCGTACTACTGCCGTCGGGTCGATAGGTGGGACAAAGGTCCTGGACGGCCACTACACTCAAAGTGCTATGGTAGATATCGATGATAGAGCAGTTATTGCAGTCGCAGGAATGCGTCAGATCGTAATGAATGGAAAGTGTTTCCCCGGGTTCCAAGTTTATTCCTCGAATAGTATCTAAGACCACGCGTATACCGCTAGTACAGTGTCCAGCATCTGGGCTACCACTGTCCACCGTTTGATCTGCGATGAGCATATTCGAACCATCAATAATGGCATAATTACTCAAATCTATTGCGCCCCCACCGGCAGTGATTTGAACAACCATTTCGCTGGTTGGTGCATTGCCTGTATTCGTCAGGACCATGTCTACCGGAATAAGTTCATCTGCGTAACAGGCAGGGCGATCAATACTGCTTAAAGAGACGGACATATCGGGGATAGCAGAAAAGATGACGCTGGTAGAAGGAAATTCACCTTGGTCTTTGTTCTGGCAATCCGTTTCGCCAAAACACCCAAACTGCGCACGCCGCTCCACAACTTGTGGATCAGGGGGGCAATCCGTGAAGGTGTATACCTCCTCCACTTCGAAATTCACATCTGGTGGTAACACACTTGTCCCAAATAAAGCCATGAAGTGTACTTCTTCTATCAGAAAACACTGGAAACCTGGTTCCCCGGTTGTGGGCGTTAGCGGAATACCAGCTACCATGGGGGTTAGAGTAGCATAGTCAACATCCGTTAAACAATAAATTACTTGTGACAAGGAGCCATTACCACCGTTAGCAACTGTCGTAAAAATACTGGTGGTAAGCCCAGCATACGGCTCCACCAAATCAGGTGAGGAAGCAGGAATTGACAAGTCGGCAGCCTGAACAAAGAAGCTGGCGAATGCGGATTCTTCTGTGTTTTCCGAATTTTCACACAGAGGGTCGTGATTCAGGGTGAAGTTGAAGGTTCCGGCTGCATCAGTGAAGACACAGCTGGCATTGATGTCCAGCGTGAAGGATACCGTATTTCCTGGACCTACATTGGTGAGGTCGGGTAGCTGAATTTCGTTAGGGTTAGCGGTATAGGAAACTCCAGTACTGGTAGATGTCAAATTGGATTGGAGAATACCATCCGGGAGGTTTATGGTAGCTACTAAACTTTCCAATACCGGCGCAGGGCCATTATAGGTGACAGTAAAGGTATAAGTCTGTCCGGGGCCGCAAAGGGAAAGCATGGCAGCGGTAGCCGGATCAATATCTAGAGTAACAACCGGATCAGGTACATCAGGCGCTAGCATTGTACCCGGAAAGGCTCCAAAGTCATCATCAGCGCAATTATCATTTGTTTCGCAACCAAATTCCACTCGACGGCTCAGCGTTCCGCCATTACCACACATGACTACTTGCCAGTTCTCAACTACAGGAAAACTCGCATTGGCAAAAGCTCCACCTAAGGCATTCTGAATGTCTGTTTGGCTGACGGAAAAACACTGTTGTCCAACAGGTGAAGGGGAAGCAACTAAAGCATTGCCGGCCACCGTAACTGATACCAAAGTAGCAACAGCATTATCTTCTACACAGTAGGTAAAGGAACCAATTGCTGCGGAGGAAGTATTTTCCACTGTGCTTTCTACCGAGAATTCGAAGCCAGCATAAGGATACATGACTGTAGCAGGCAAAGCTTGCGCAATGTCCAGTACTGGCACCACAAAATTAATAGGATCGGTATCAACGCTAACCATATTATTCATAGCAGCAGCTACCGGATCATGACTAACGGAGACCGTAATTACGGTGGTCTGAGTTACAACCTCACAATCTGCCTGTAATGATACATCGATAATCAGTACATCGCCGGATTCCAGATCATCATCTAACGTAAAACCATTAGCAGTGGCTGTTGCTCCACTGCTTAATCCGCTGATGCTTACACCATTCGGTAATGTGACCTCGGCAATGACATTTTCCAGATCATCGGAAGGATCCGTATTCTCTAAGCGAATGGATACTACTTCCTCCGCTCCACAGGCGATAACCGAGACCGGACTGGTAAGGGTAACCGTCAAAACTTCGGCTATTTCGTTTACCGAAAAGCTGCTTTTGACAGGAGTCTCATACAAAACCGTACTCATACAGAGCGCGGCAATAAGCAAGAAGAAGGGTAAGAAAAAAGACCTTCTGAAAGGTGTAATTTTCCGGTTCATGTGATACCATTTAATACTAGCTGAAACAAATTCCGTGCCGCAGTTCAGCAATTGAGCTACAGCACATGCTTTAACGGCATGTTAGCGTGTGATGTCAGACCAGTTATGCATGTCTGACGTACAGCATTTTAGGGTACCAATGAATAAGTAAAGCCGGAAGTACAGTAAAGGATATTGCAAGTAAATGCGAAAGGAAATAAAGCGCAACACCGAAGTGTTTCGCTAAGCACACAATGGTTAGGACTGCTTCTTTCCCTAAAAGTAACCTGTTTCTCGCGACTAACATAATAACTATGTCACAAACACATCAAAACACCGCTAGACGATAGGCATTTCCAATGTGAAAGCCGATGTGACAATAGTTTAGCCCACACCTCTATCTGTAAAAGACTGGAGCGGTGGGCTAGTTGTTTGTCTAGCTTATATCCTAGTTAGAACTGGCACTATCATTGACATCTCCCATCTTGATTCCAATAAAATTGGTGGGGATATTGGGGACTTCATCCGCGTCGAAATTAATTTCCTCAGGAAAGGGTTCCTGCCAAGGATTTTCCAGGTTCGGAAAAACGTAGTCTGCCGGAACAAATCGCCAGGACGGTGAAGCAGGGAACCTAGTGGTAATGCCCAAAATCACCCGGCGGATTTGAATGAGATCAAGAATTGAAACGGTCCCTGATTGGTTTACATCCGCAGCCAGTAGGTAATAAGGATTGGTAATGGGATCCACACCTAAAATATGCCGGGTAATGATTGCTAAATCAAGTGTGGTGACGCCATTGGCAACACTATCAGCACGCGCGGCGGTCAGTGTATGTGGACCGGGAACACCAACCCGCCCGACGCTGTACTGTCCAGTAGTACCAGTATAGTGTTCATGTACCACGCCTTCCGTTGCTGAAAGCCTGACCTGTACATTAGTGACGGGTTCATCAGCAGGTGTTCTCACTAAACCTGAGGGAATTCCTGCGTAGGGAAGGCACAAACCTGAACCAATCGCAATGCCAAGCAGAGCATAAGCTTCGCAACCTTGTACCGTACCATCCGAAAGTTGCCGGTAAACGTAGACAACATAGGTACTTTCGTGGCATTGTGATACCCAGAGCGTATCTCTAGCTCCGGAAAAATCAGGCGTGAAATCAGCGATTGATGTTTCTTCGAAGCCAACTTCCCAGGCAGAATAAATTGCCAAGGCTTTAGTCGTTGGGCAGGCCTGATCTTCTTCAATAAAATCGGTAGCTGGTATGGGAAAATAGTCTTGTTCTAGCGGGAGTTCATATATAAGTCCACTAGTATTACAGACCAAGGTTTCGCAGTTTTGAGCATAGGAGAGAGACGCCCACAGAAGGGTCATCGTGAACAACGTGAATCGTTTCATGAGGATTTAGATTCTGGTTAATGAAATTTCAGAATGCATCACGTAGATCAGAGTAGAAAAAAACAAACTATATCAAGGAGGCTTCCCTAACCCGATATCAGGCTAGTAAGTAGCATTCCCTATGTATCAATTAGTAATTACACTGTTATTAACATCACCCATTTTTATACCAATGAAGTCAACTTCAATGAGACCATCAGATATGGCTTCAATTTCAATCAGCTCGGGGAAGGTCTCGTGCCAAGGGTTGGCAGGTACTGGGAAGGAATAGTTAGTGGGTATAAAGCGCCAAGACGGACTGTTAGGAAAATCTGTAGCAGGAATTGGCCAGAGGCACTCCCCTTCTGTTGGATAGAGGGTGTAGGCAAAGCCTTCACTACAGATTAAGGTATCACAAGTTTGCGTAAAGGAGGGCATAGCCCAGAGTAGGGCTACAGAGAGTAGCGTCAATTGTTTCATGAGGATTATGATTAAAATTCGCTTCCAATATAAGAAATTGCAATCATATCCATTCGAGAAGTAAGGTATTTAGAGGATTGTTCTATAAATCGAGTCAATACGACAAGACCTCAGCAGCTCCAGCTATAGCCTTGAAAAAGCTAGCGCAGACGATCTACAGAGCGGACCAACTTTTCGTCTTTATTAATATTTCTCAGGGCCAGCAATGCAAAAATGAGCACAAGAGCAGGTAAAGCTACTCCAGCGGCAATTTGTGCAGCATCGGCAGCAGAATCAGCGAAGTAACGCTGCGTAGCTCCTCCTACACCAACGCCGGTAAGAAAGATCCCCGCCTTGGTTAAATTCATCTGGAGTTTGCGATTATTGTACAAGAATATGATTACCAATAGAAGTGCACCTGCTAAGCCAAAGCCAGCCATCATAGCGATACTGTCTTGCGCATTAAAAGCAGCGTCAGCAAATATGACCGAGTCTGTCTGTACTTCGGGAGTAGTAGCAAATGGTACAGCAAACAACGCAAATGCAGCGCCAGCCGCAAGAAATAGGTAAATGGATTGTATTCTTTGGATCATGGTAATGAGTTGAATCCTCCTTCGCTAAAGCTCCGGCGGACGTGGTTAGTTGGTCCACCGACGCCTGCGGCTCTGGCGGCCTTGTTTAGTGGATTTGGTTGATTTGGTTGTATTAGTTGGGTTAGTTGTATTAGTTGAATTAGTTGGGTTGGTTGAATTAGTGAATTTAGTTGAATTGGTCAGGTTGGAGCTCCGATTCAAATCTACTTGACTTTCACTGACACTTTCATTTTGATTGAAATTGCAATTGTTTTGTCCGACAGAGCTTCAGCGTAGTCGGGCCATTCTAATTCTAACTATCAGATTTCCTCTCTAGCTTAGTCTACGGGATTACTGTTTTCTTACGCCAGCTTATCTTGTGTGGCAAAAATAGTAAATGCTCCATTATAAGCTTAGTCATTGGGAACAGGAAACTTTCTTCCAGGACATAGATATTGCTATCATTGGTAGTGGTATAGTGGGTCTCTCAGCAGCTATTTCACTGCGTGAGCAGGTACCAAGGAAAAAGGTAGTCGTTTTAGAGCGTGGTCCATTGCCCATCGGAGCCAGTAGCCGCAATGCCGGTTTTGCGTGTTTTGGTAGCCTCAGCGAACTGCTAGACGATTTGGAGCACAGCAACATGGATGAAGTCCTTCAGCTTGTAGAACAACGCTACCGCGGCTTACAACGTCTTCGTCAGCGGTACAGTGATCAGGCCATCGGCTACGAGGCATTGGGAGGGTACGAGGTGTTCCGCCAGAGCGATCAGGAGCGCTTTTCTCACTGTCAGGAACAGCTGGACCGTATCAACCATGAACTGATTCCGGTAGTTGGGGAGCAAACCTACACCGTGGAAGATAAGGCACTGCAGTCCTTTGGCATGGCAAAAGAGGTAAAGCACCTCATACTAAACCAGGCCGAAGGACAACTGCATACCGGTAAACTGATGCAGACATTGCTGCAAAGAGCCCAGGACCTGGGCGTTAAATGTTTTTGCGGCCTCGAGGTGGAGGAGTTGTTAGAGGTCAATGATAAGGTAGAGCTTAACACTAATTACGGCTGGTCAGTGACCGCCAAGCGCGTTTTGGTCGCCACCAACGGCTTTGCTCGCCAACTCTTGCCAGACTTGACGGTACAACCTGCGAGAAATCAGGTATTGGTCACTACTCCAATTCCTGCGCTGAAACTGAAAGGTTGTTTCCACTATGATCGAGGGTATGTGTACTTCCGCAATGTGGGCCAGCGGGTTTTGCTGGGTGGTGGACGGCATCTCAATCCGGAAGGTGAACAAACGGCTGCCTTTGGCCATACAGCGCAAATACAAGACTACCTCACCCAACTACTGCAAGAAGTCATTCTACCGAACCAATCCTTTGAGATCGAACGCTGGTGGAGTGGCATTATGGGGGTGGGCACGCAAAAAAAGCCCATTATCGAAACCATTAGCCCACTTACGACGGTCGCTGTACGTCTGGGTGGTATGGGCGTGGCGCTGGGTACGGAAGCAGGAGAGCAGGCGGCCCAGCTACTACTGGATGGATAAAAGGAAGTAGGAACAAAACTTCCCAAAACGCAAGAGCCCTTCCGAAAACTCGGAAGGGCTCTTTACATATCTGAAACCAGCAAAAATGCCAGTTAAATCATCAGGTATGGATTAGCAGTTGCAGCAACCGTTCTGTACCAAGCTGGTGTTACGGTCGATGTCACGCTGAGGCAAGCCCCAAACTGCGTCACAAGTCTCGTAGCCAATACCACCAAGAACGCTCTCAGCACGGCCTGTACGACGTAGGTCCCACAGACGGTGACCGCCTTCCATAGCCAATTCCAAGAAGCGCTCTTCCAAGATCAGATCTTCGAAGTTGCTACCATCAAGGGTTACATCAGCCAAACCAGCGCGTGAACGCACCTGGTTGATCCACATGCTAGCGTCGGTGAAGTCGTTCTGACGAGCAGCAGCTTCAGCAGCAATCAATACCAACTCAGCGTGGCGCACGAACATAACTGGGTCAACACCCTGTCCGTTAGCCGCACCAGCGAAGTCACTGTACTTCAAACCGTAAGGAATACCATCAGGGTTCATCGTGAAGGTCTGAGCTGCACGGTTGTCCTCAGGGGTGTAAGCGTCCATCAAAGTAGCAGAAGGCTCAATTGAGTGACGACCACCCAAGTCATCAGTAGCGTAGAAGAAACCGAGTGAGTTACCATCAGTAGAGATAAACTCTAGAGAGAAAATCTGGTCGGTCAAGAATGGGAAAGTAGTCAGATCGAAATCTGCACCCAATACGCCAGTAGCCAAGTTGTAAGCATCAGCCCAACGACCTTCGTACAAAGCGATACGCGCCAACAAAGCGTTAGCACCGTCAGCATTCGCACCAAGGCTCAAAGATGGATCAAGGTTAGTTACCGCAAACTCCAAGTCTGCTCTCACCTGTGCCATTACGTCAGCAGCAGAGCTAGCAGGAACGTTCAATTCCTCACCTACACTTACGGTTGGCTTGGTAATCAGTGGCACATCACCGTGCGCCTGTACCAGGTAGAAGTAACACAAGGCACGAGCGAAACGAGCCTCAGCAGTAAAGCTTTCGCGTACACCAGCCTGATCAAGGGTTACACTCTCTACGTTAGGAATAACTTCGATAACGTTATTCGCTACGTTGATTACATCGTAGAAATCAGTGAATACAGCCGCCCAAGTACCGTTAGACGGGAATACGTTCATGTTACCAAACTCCAAACGGGTTGGGAAGGTACCAGTAAATACAGTTTCATCACTGTGTAGCTGCCAGGCCATCATGTAGCCATCAAATACCAGTGTTGGGTCCTGTAGCTCATCGTAGATACCAGCTACGGCAGCTTGAGCAGATTGACGATCGGTGATCGAGTTTGCAGGAGTCACTTCGTTGACTGGCTGCGGATCGTCTAGTGAGAAATAATCACAAGATGGAAGGATGAACAACGCTAGCGCTGCTACAAACATCCAATTATTGAATTTACGCATAATTTGCTTTCTTTTTTTGGGTTGATTAGAATCCAATGTTCAAACCAAATTGAACCGTACGAGGCTGTGGTGCTGTCAAGAAGTCAGTACCTAGTGATACGTTTTGGTCACCGAAAGTACTTACTTCAGGATCCAACCAGCTGTAGTTGGTCCAAGTCACCAAGTTTGTACCCTGGATGTATACGCGTAGTGAACGGAAAGTGTCACCAAGAATACTCTTAGGTAGGTTGTAACCCAACTGAGCAGTCTTCAGACGAACAAAAGAACCATCCTCTACGAAGCGGTCAGAATCACGACGGTTGTTGTTAGGGTCACCGTTTACGATACGTGGGAACTCATCCCCGTCACCTTCTGCACGCCAAGCGCCTTCAAAGGAACGTACGGTAGGAGCAAATACAGAGTTCAGACCTTCAGCGAAGGCGTTGTTGTTGTTGTAGATATCGTTACCCAAAGAGAACTGGAAGAAGAAGTTCAAGTCCAGGCCTTTGTAGCTCAATCTGTTGTCGATACCACCAGCCAGATCAGGAAGCGCCTGGCCAATGAAGGTACGGTCAGCATCGTTGATTACACCGTCGTCGTTCAAGTCAGCGAAACGGAAGTCACCAGGAGCAGCATTTGGCTGATCAGCGTGTGCTTCTACTTCAGCTTGGTTCTGGAAGATACCGTCGGTTACCCAACCGTAGAAAGAACCCAAAGGCTGACCCTCTTCGATACGAGTAGCGAAACCAAAGTCAAGTGGCTGATCGTTGAATACCTCAACAACTTCGTTCACCAGGTAACCAGCAGTAATAGTGGTCTGCCAGCTGAAATCGCCGCGAATTGGTGCGAAAGTCAAAGACACGTCTACACCAGTGTTCATCATATCACCAATGTTCTCAGGAACAGTGGTGAAACCAGAAGTAGTAGGTACTGGACGATCCAAGATCAAGTCAGAAGTGTTCTTCACGTAGAACTCGATAGTAGCAGCAATCTTGTTGTCCAAGAAAGCCATATCTAAACCAATATCAAACTGGTTGGTAGTTTCCCATACCAAGTCTGGGTTACCGATCTGGAATGGAGTAATACCAGGAGTAGTCAAGTAAGTTGCACCACCAGCAAATAGCTGGCGAGTAGCAAAGTTATCGATGTTATTGTTACCAGTAACACCGTAGCTAGCACGCAGCTTGAATAGGTCAAATGTGCTACCGTCAAATACACCAGCATTTACCAGGTTTACACCGGCAGAAAGACCAGGGAATACACCCCAGCGATCGTTCACGAAACGGCTAGAACCATCCGCACGTACCGAAGCCGATACGAAGAAGGTGTTATCAAAGCCCAAGTTTACGTTAGCCAGGTAAGAGTGCAGTGCATCACCAGTGCGGTCACCGTCAACTGTTCCAGGGTTAGCCGCAGAACCAGCAGATGGGAAACCATTAGTAGGTAAGTCGTTAGACTCAAAGAATGTACTGCGGAAATCATCACGCTGATAAATGGCAGCACCAATGGCGTTGAAAGAAGTTGAACCAAACTGGTCGCTGTAAGCCAGGCGGTATTCCTGGATCAAACGAGTATAGCTGGAAGAACCTTCCGTAATACCACCGGCATTAGACTGTTGCAGGGTAGAAGGCGTAAATACGCTCTCCTGGTTAGCGTTACCGTCCAAACCAAGCTTCGCTGTAGCAGAAAGCTTATCGGTCAAGAAGTAAGTAGCTTCCGCGTTACCGATAACTCGGTTAGAACGTAGGAAGTGCTCGTACTCAGTGGTTGCAGCTACTGGGTTTTCCAAACCAAATGCGCTACCGAAAGAACCATCTTCGTTACGAATTGGCAGCGTCGGAGGCAAAAGGATAGAAGTAGAAATCGCACCAAAGATGTTGTTATCGTTCTGGATCAGCTTGTTGACAGAGCGCGTGTAACCCAAGCTCATGCTGGTCTTGAAACGATCAGATATCTGGTGGTCCAAGTTCATACGTGCAGAGTAACGGGTAAACCGCGTACCGTTCAGCGTACCTTGGTTGTCATCATAGTTGGTACCGATGTAGAACTTAGTCTTACGGTCACCACCGCTGATGTTCACACCAACCTGCTGGATAGGATTGCTTTCCAGGATCAGGTCCTGCCAGTCATTATCAGCATCTGTAACCCAACCCAACTGGTCAGTACCGAAAATGTCAGTGATGTACTCACGGTACTGAGCGTTGTTTACAACGTCAATGGTCTTGATCGGATCGTTGAAACCGTAGGAAGCACTCAAGTCTACTTTGGTCTTACCTTGAGAACCACGCTTGGTGGTAATCAAGACAACACCGTTGGCAGCACGAGAACCGTAGATAGCGGTCGTAGAAGCATCTTTCAATACCTCAATCGACTCGATTTCGTTCGGATTGATGTCGGCCAGCGCATTAGTCTCCTGACCACCGATACCGTCCTGTAGGAAGCTTTCCGCAACCACAGGAATACCGTCCACTACGAATAATGGCTCGTTAGAAGCCGTAATAGAAGTTGCACCACGAATACGGATATTATAACCCGCACCTGGAGCACCACTAGACTGCTGTACAATTACACCAGCCGCACGACGGATACCAGACTGTACGGTAGCGTTGGCCTCAGCAGCTACGTCAGCACCATCAATTGACTGAACAGAACCAGTCAGGTCCTTACGCTTTACTGGAGCGTAACCTACTACTACCACGTCTTCCAAACCGATCACGTCGGACTCAAGGGTCACGTCCATGACATTAGAAGCCGTAATCTCCATTTCTTTAGAGGAATAGCCGGTATAGCTAAAAACAAGAATGGTAGCATCAGAAGGAACATCAACAGAATATTTACCATCAATATCTGTTACTGTACCAACTGCTGTACCTTTTACAAGTACAGTGGTACCGATAAGCGCCTCGTTTTGCTCATCTACTACCGTACCTGTAATCGTCCGCTGCGCGAGCAGGGTGGCGATACTACAGAGAAGCAGCCCCACTACTAGTGAGAGTTTTTTCATAAAATGGCATTTTTACACGTTTACCCACTAGGCCGGCAAATCGGAAAAGTTTGGCAAACGTAATGGTGAATAAAACGACGAACGAACAATTGTTCGTAAATCCTTCATAGGGTTAGGGAGTCCTTGGGATAGTGAATGTTCGTTTCCTAGGTTGTTGTATTTGGCGGCGGTATTGTCGCCGCAATTTAGACAGGTTAACAGTAGAATCTGGGCCAAATGTAGAAGGTTTTCATCATTTCAGCTAATTTTTTTGCTTTCTTCCTTCGAATATTTAGTCTCCGCTACTTTATCGTGCAGCGAAAATAAAACGCTGCCTCTGCGGTCTGATTTCTTTGTCTGAAAAAACTCTAGGCCTGAAAATAGGGTTAAAGCCCCTACCCTAGCATACAGAAGATTGTACCTTTGCGTTCCATCATAAAAAACCAGTATTGCATACTTTTAAGAAGTTTCTGAGTTTGTTGTTCCTGTCCCTACTCTTGTGTCCCCTACAGGCGCAAAACCCTGTGGATACCATTTCCGAAGGTTCGCAA
This sequence comes from Bacteroidota bacterium, assembly GCA_038528965.1. Classification (GTDB taxonomy): domain Bacteria; phylum Bacteroidota; class Bacteroidia; order Chitinophagales; family Saprospiraceae; genus Lewinella. Next base: position 49,923 of record JBCBEC010000043.1, read on the forward strand.
CGAGTTACTGTAGAGCAGGCCAACTCACTGGAGTACCAGCGTATTGGGGCAAATGAATTTGACCGGCTCATCGGAGACGTCATACTAAGCCAGGACAGTATTTACATGTATTGCGATAGCGCCGTCATTGAAAACAAAACTAAGGTAATAGCAACCGGCGAAGAAGTGCTCATACAACAGGGCGATTCGCTGGCTGCATTCGCTGACACCTTATATTACGATGCTACCCTGAAAGAAGCAGAGCTCATAGGCAACGTTATTCTGATCAATGGCGAGCGCCAACTCTTCACCGACAAGCTCCACTACGACCTCAATACCAAGATTGCTACCTACAATACTCCGGCTATCATTACCGATGGTGAAACACAGTTGAGTAGTAAGCGGGGCTATTACTATACTGCCGAGAACGAGATCTACTTCAAAGACAGCGTCATTGTCATAAATCCCGACTTCCAACTCCGAGCAGATACGTTGAAGTTTAACACCACCGAACAAATTGCCACCTTCCTGGGCCCGACGGTCATGCGCAGTGATAGTAGCAGGGTCTACTGTGAAGACGGTTTTTATGATGTAGAAAACAACCAGGCGGAGTTTAGACAAAATGCCCAGTATAGTAAAGGAGAGCAGCAGGCTACCGCTGATATTATCCGTTATGATGGCGAGAATGGCATTTACACCCTCGATGGAGATGCAGAATTCTACGAAGGCACCCGCCGGGAAGCGACGGGAGATATCATCCGCTATGATCAGAGGAATGATATTACCGTACTAGAAGGTGACGCCTACTTCCGCGACTCCACCCAAGTCATCACGGGAGAGTCCATCCGTTATGATGCTAAACGAAAAATCTATCAAACCAGCGGCCGCTCCAAAATTGAAGATGGTCCGCAAATTCTTCAGGCCGACCAGGTAGATTATGCGGAGAGTGATAGCCTTGGCATAGCCAGCGGCAACGTGATCTGGCAGGATACCAGTGCTAATTTGACGATCCAATGCGATACCGCTCGCTACAATCAATCGAGTGGTTTCCTGAAAGCTACTGGTGGTGCCAGGGGTAGACCTTTGTTAATCACGCTAGTAGATGGAGATTCGCTCTTCATGACAGCAGACACACTTTTGTCACAAAGAGCAGATACCGTTGCCAACGACAGCAGTCGGCTCCTTCAGGTCTACTATGATGTGCGTATATATAAGTCGGACATGCAAGCGCTGTGCGATTCCCTATCCTATAGTACAGTAGACTCTTTATTTAGGATGTTCCGATCCCCCATCATTTGGGCTGATACTTCCCAGTTTAAGGCGGATACCATCCACATGCAGTTAGCAGATCAGCAACTCGATAAGATTTTTCTGTACAAGAACAGTTTCATACTCAATAGTCCGGATGAAATCTACTTCAATCAAATCAAAGGTAGGGACATCATTGCCCACTTTGACAGTAGTGAACTGCGTAAAATGGATGTTTTGGGCAACGCCCAATCGGTCTATTATCCGTTGGATGACGAAGGCGGCTACGTAGGCGTCAATAAGACAATCTGTAGTGAGATGGCCATGTTTTTTGGAAATAATACTATTGAAGAAATCTTATTCGTCACTCAGTTAGAAGGCACCTTGGAGCCGATGGAGGGCACCGATCACGAAGCCATTAAGCTGGATGGGTTTGATTGGCAGGGCTCCCCACCGCGCCCGCAATCGCTGGATGACTTATTTGGTCCGTCTCTGAGGGTCATCGCCAATACGGCACCGGCCTCCTCCACACTCAGACCGGGCAGACGCCCACCCCGCGCGCCAGATGGTTCAGCACCAATTCGATCAAAAGATGAACGACGCCCCAAAGACCCGGCAGCTCGGTCTAAGGATCCATCAGGACGCCCCAATAACGAATAGGACGTAATTCGATTTAGTAAATGATTCAAACACGGACTTACTTATGCAAGTAGCTGTAGAAATCAGTATGTACCCGCTGACGGAGCAATTTGAGCCGCCCATCATTCGATTTATTCAACAACTAAAAGAGGAAGCAGGTATCCAAGTCTATACTAATGAATTGAGTACACAAGTAGCCGGTGAATACGATTTAGTGATGGATACCGTTCAAGCCGCGATTAAGGCCTCTTTTGATGGTTCACAAAAGTGTAGTTTTGTATTGAAGGTGTTGAATATTGAGATGCAGCCGGGGCGGAGCGTGGAGTTTTAGAATATACATAAATTGCTCTTTATCAGATACTTAATTTTCGTGTAAATGCGTCAATGTGTTAACGTATTTATACAAATGAGACGGATTTTTTCCGTTTTCTCTAATCGCCCCCTTCACCCTTCTCACCCATGACCTTTAGCCAACAAGAACTTGCCCAATTTCGCGCCGATACGCCCGCCTCAAAAGAGGTCATTCATTTCAATAATGCCGGTGCTGCCTTGCAACCGCTGGTAGTTCAACAGGCGGTGAAAGATCATCTCGAATTAGAATATCGCCTGGGTGGTTACGAGGCTGCTGCTCAACGCGCGGAACACACCCAAGCCTTTTATAGTGTAGTAGCCAAGCTACTGAACGCCCAGCCCACTCAAATTGCCTACATGGGTAGTTCCACCGATGCGTACAACCGGGCTTTGTCGGCCATTTCGTTTGCGCCAGGAGATCTTATTCTCACTACTGAGAATGACTACGCTTCTAATCATTTAGCTTTCCTCCAAATTGCCAAGCACTATCAGGTACGAATTGAGATGGCTCCCGAAAGTAAAGAGGGCGGGGTGGATATAGCGGCGATGCAACAAATGATTCAAGAACAGCGACCAAAACTGGTGGCGGTAACCCATATGCCCACCAGTAACGGCCTGATTCAAGATGTTACGGCTATCGGCCAAACATGTCGGGAAATGGGTGTACTGTACTTGGTAGATGCTTGCCAAACTGCCGGACAATTACCATTGGATGTCCAAACCATTGGCTGTGATTTCCTCACGGCCACTAGTAGGAAGTTCTTACGTGGCCCGCGTGGATGCGGATTTCTGTACGTATCACAGCGGGTACTAGATCAAAATCTGGCACCCCAGTACTTGGATTTACATAGCGCCGTCTGGACTGCTCCACACGCCTACGACCTACAAGTAGACGCCCGCCGCTTTGAACTATGGGAGCGCAACCACGCCAACGTACAGGGCATGGTAGCAGCTGTACAATACGCCCAACAAATTGGTTTGAATAGGATTGCGGACTACACCGCTTATTTAGCCCATGAGCTTCGCCAGCGACTGGCCGAACTACCCGGTATTCAGGTAATGGACCAAGGAAAACAACTAGGCGCAATTGTGACCGTGCACCTCCCGAACCAGGATCCACAGGCCTTGTTACAATCCCTGCGTGCCGTAAGCATGCATACCTCCATCACTTGGCAAGATTATGCTCGCCACGATCTGTTGCGCAAAAATGTGCCTTGGGTCTTAAGGTGTTCCCTTCATTATTACAACACTATTGAGGAAGTTGACAAAGCAACCAAAAAAATTTTTAAAATTATTTGTTGATAAACGACAAATGTTTTAACTTGCAGCTAATTATTTGATACCAAAAGAGCAACAGCTATGATTTCAGATGATCGCCGCGCATTAAATGATCGCTTCGTCAAAGTCTTCAAAATCCTAGAGGAAAGAGGAGACGTTATTAAGAATGACCGCAACGGAAAAGGCTTAGGAGATTTTGCCGAAAAAATTGTCGGTAATCGCGCTTATGGCCATATTATACGGGCTTTCTTGAACGATCACGATAAACGTTGTATCAGTTATGAACAAGCTCGTCGCGTATGCCACGAGTACGGCGTCAACTATCCATATTTGCTCGAGGGAGAAGGCACACCTTTCGGTCTTGATCTGCCAAATTCGGACGATTCAGAGATTGTTTATAGTGGAAACATTTTATTTACAACAACTGAAGCTTTTGCCGGTGTAACGGTCGATGCAGGCTCTTTCACTACGGAAGAAAACGACTTTTTCAGCATCCCTGGCCTCGATGGAGGTGGTTTAGTGGCCTTTCCGATCAACGGTAATAGTATGGAACCGGTCATCAATGACAACGATATTGTCGTAAGCCGAGAGATCGCTGGGGTCCACGAAATAAAGGATAATCGCATCTATGCGGTAAAGAACAATGGTTCTGTTTGGGTAAAGTACGTTCAGCGTATCCTAAACGAAAAAGGCCGGGTAACGCACTTGAAGCTCATTTCTGCGAATCACCTGGAATACGATCCATTCATTGAGGAAGTAAATGAGTATACACGTCTATACGAAGTAGTTCGCCGGGTGAGTTCACTCTAAGAAATAGTGCCTTGGCGATCTTGCTGAAATGTAAAATGGCTTTCGCATGCGAAAGCCATTTTACGAATTTATCCTGCTGTTTTTTATTTCCTCCCGGGTGGTGCTTGCACGTACTCGGGAGTTTTATTATACCAAAGGTACGGAAAAAAATATAATATGGTGATAAGCCATCCGTACTGACCGCTTTCACATTTTTCATTATTAGTATTTCAAAACCCTAATTAACTCGCTCCTAGCGCTCTTCTGAATTATGAATTACTACGACCACTCTTTGCTGTCGGTACGCAAGTTCGGCGGTGCCCCGGAGGACTACCTCCAAATTCACAAGTTCCTCGACAGCAGTAAGCTGTTCTACCATCACGCTAAACATCGCTTGCTCCTTCATCATCTTTTTGGCGTTGAACTAACGATTCAAAAATTCGGTGATCTGATCCACAATGCTGATGGATCCAATGTACTCGTTCGCGACATTGCGGTAGCGCACTGCCGGGAAGATCTAAATGGCACAGTGCCCACACTTAATAATTGGTTAGACCAGGCAGAAGTCACCGTTGCTGATCATTGGCCATTCCCCGAACTAACCGACGACACCTTACAGGCTTTTGTCTTAGCACCTTGGCATCGTTCCGGCCTCCGGTCTTCCTTACTTATTACTTGTAGCAATTTTGGAGTCTATCTAGCAAAGGAGGTACTCGGGGCTGAGGTCGCATCCCAACTGGCGAAGGCACTACCCAGTATTAGGCCCGTAGAACCATCCTTACGGTCCTTTCAATACACTGCCAATTGGCAATTTACCCCAGATCAAAACGATTTGAATTGGCTGAAACATCATAAAACGTTAAAGCATGAAGCGAAGACGCTCTCTCATCCTAATTAGTAAATCAATTCTTCCGGTGTTTGCAGGCAGCAGTTTATCGCAGTTAATGTCTGCTTGTTCTCCATCTAAACCTTCAAATCAAGACAAAAATATGTGGTATCCACAAGGCTCCGTTTCTGATGAACAATTGTACACCCAATGCCAACAACTGTTGAGCGCAGGACAGCCCATAGAATTGCGCTGGGATTGTGGTGGGGACGAAGCCATCATTTATCTTATGGAGAAAAGTAAGTCACTAAACGAGACGAATCCGGAGTTCGTTTCTTCCCTTACCCTTTATCTCGCAAATTACCTGGAGCTGCCTGATGTAGGAGAATTTTCGATGAAGGGACAAGGGACTTTGTCGCTAAAAGATGAAGATGTGATCATTACTTTCGAATCCATTATGGAAGGCTATGTGGACTATGATCCAGATTCCGATACAGCAAGTTACCTTGAGATAAATGAGGTAGAGCCGGATTACTCTGGAGAACTAAAGCTGTTCCAATGAGCGGATGTTCTTGGGCATCAAAGTGGTGCCCAAGAACAACTTGATACAAGTTAAAACTGCGTATCGTACACCATCGGAAACTGATCTGGAATTTCCTCACTAGACTCACCCAAATTCTGACGCAAGTCAATTTCAATCCCGCGCGCGATAGTAGAAATGGGCACATCATTAGCCGAGCCTTCAAAGGGGTTTTCGCCCGTACGACCAATCCGCTCCATGGTATGAAAAATCCAGGCTACAATTACGTAAAATGGAACTGCTAACCAAACAAACCACTGTCCTACAGCGGGGAAGTCAGCTACCATTTCACGTCCTATTTCTGCGAACTGTGGCACAATAGCCAAAGGAAGTAAGAGCACAAACACCCACATGAAGTAGTGGTTAAGCGTTGCGAAATGGCGTGGATAAGGGAAATTCTTGATGCGCTCAGACTTGCCCTGCAAAGTAAACAACTCCTCTAGCACTCCCTCTAGCTGTAAGAAGGAAAACTCCCATACAATTCCTTGCTCTTTCAACTTACGCAAGTGATGCGACTGCAAGTACAGAAGCGCCGTCTGCTTGTTGTTTTTACTCATCACATAGGCCATATCTGCTTCTGAGAGGTACGTCTTCATATCTTCTTCTACCGTAGAGTCCAACTCTGGCGGGTGTACGGTAGCACTCCACTCCTGATTGGTCTTTTCTTGCGTCACCGTTTCCCAGGGTTTCGGCATCCGCATTGCATGGCGCAAAGCAGTCATCCAGGCAATATGTCGGTAGGTAATAGTTTTCACCTCATGGCGTAGTTCCTCTTCCGAAAGGGCAATTTCCGCGTGCTCATTGGTGAGCATATCCTGCACATACATACCTAAGGTACGAGAGGTATTAACAATTCCTCCCCATATCTTACGGGCCTCCCAAATTCTGCCGTAAGCTGAGTTGTTTTGGAAACCGATAACGAAAGCAACGGCGGTACCGATGAGTGCAAGCGGTGTCCAGGGAATTTTCATCCAAGAGAGGTCAAGTACTTGGTAAAGCGCCACAAAAACTGATACAATCCCCAGGAATAGAAAAGTTTCGTAGCGGGTCCAGTAAGCCATATCTTTGGCTTTGTAGACTTTCTTAGTGTACATAAGGCAGTTTTTTCAAGCTTAAATGAATAGGTGTATAGTTCTTCTTAAAAAATGTATGAGTCGAAAAGACGCTCCCGATAGCTATCAAGGCGTAATGCCGCTGTACAGCTACGTTTGAGACCGCTGCCGCATCGTCTCATATAACATTATGCCCGCGGCCACACTCACGTTGAAGGAATTGAGCGTTCCAAGTTGCGGAATCTTAAAACATTGGTCCGCTGCTTTGGCCACTCCCCTACTGATTCCCTCTCCTTCAGCTCCCAATACCAAAGCTGTTGGGCCGGTAAGTTCTGTTTCGGGAAGAAATTCCTCACCGCTCAAATCGCTCGCCAAAACACGGACGCCACTCTGCTGCAGGAGTTCAATCGTACTCACCAGGCTCTTCACCCGACATACCGGAATACGTGCCAGCGCACCCGCTGATGTTTTGAGCGCATCCGGCGTCAGACCAGCACTCCCTTTTACGGGGATCACCATCGCGTGTACACCACACAATTCGGCTGAGCGAGCAATGGCTCCAAAGTTGCGCGTATCCGTAACGCCGTCAAGCAATAAGATCAATGGCTGTTCACCTTGTTCGTAGATAAAGGGAAGAATATCATCCAGTTGCTGATAGGGTGCGACAGCTTGCAAAGCCACTACACCTTGATGATTCCCCTTTACCATGCGGTTGAGGCGCTCCTTCGGGATGATCGTCATGGGTACCTGATGCGTTCGACAAAGCTGCCGCAGTTCTTTCTCAAACTCCCCGCGCGTACCCTGCTGTAACCATACTTTCTCTACTGGCTGCCCGGCCTGCAGCGCTTCCAAAACGGGATGGCGACCAAAGATCCACTGTTTTTGCTCCATGAAAACGAAGGTAAGACAATAGCAGAAATTGTCGCCCGAAGGGTACAATTTTGTCCGGAATGTTGAACTGCTTGCCCAAGAATTGTAGTAGCTTAGCGAGGATGCTCAGAAATCAATTCTAGTGTAGTGGTTGAGCACTAAACCTGACTGAATGCAATTATGGTTTTTTTGCAGCAACAATCTACGAGAACTTAACCTAACTTTTATCATGAGAAAAAGCTTTACTCTGCTTTTAGTGCCATTGCTTGCTCTGGCATTTACACCCTTATTTGCACAACAACAAACCAATCTAGACAAAGCACTCCGGCACATGGAACAGAAGGCCGTGGAGTGGGATTTGGAGACGGCTGACTTAATGGACGTCATCGTTTCAGATGAGTATGTGGCCCGCCACAATGGTGCTCATCACTTCTACTTCGTACAGCGCTACGCCGGTATTCCAATTTATACCGCTGTTAATGGTGTGCACTTTGATCGCAATGGCGAAATTGTTTACGCGACCAATACCTTTGAAGGTCGGTTGGCGGAACGCGTAAACACAACTGCTCCTACAACAACGCCCCAAGATGCTGTTTTGGGTCTGTTAGACCATCTGGAGATACGCCGACCAACTAGCCTGACTTTAAAGACACAAGTAGCCAACAAGTACACCTTCGCTGCGGGCGAACTAGCCAACAGTGATTTTGATGTGGAGTTGAGCTACTATCACCTGCGTGAAACCGGTGAAATCCGCTTGGCTTGGCATGTCGTAATTGACGTGCGTCAGTCTGCTGACTATTGGAGTGTATTAATGGATGCTGAAACAGGTAAATTGTTGCACCAGCACAACTATACCTTGTATTGCAGCTTCGGTCCAGATCGCGGCCATGTACATCATGCTGATAACTGTGCCCACCAATTACACGGTACCGCCAAGAAAAGTATGCGTCCAGTGAGCACACTCACTGATGGTTCTGCTTACAATGTATTTCCGGTTCCAGTGGAAAGCCCCATTCATGGAGAGCGGGAACTGGTAACTGAGCCTGCTGATCCGGTTGCCTCTCCATTTGGTTGGCACGACACCAACGGTGTGCTTGGAGCAGAATGGACCATTACTCGCGGAAATAACGTACACGCCTATGTTGATTCCGCTTCTATCAACTCTTCGCTTGGCGATGAGCCAGACGGCGGTGAGGAACTCTTCTTCGATTTCTATTTCGATATCAACGATGAGCCGGAAAACATGCGGGAGTCGGCAGTAACGCAGTTGTTCTACATGAACAATATGCTACACGATATCACTTTCGCTTACGGCTTTACCGAAGAGGCTGGTAACTTCCAGCAGCGTAACTACACTGGTGCTGATGGTAGTAATGACCACGTATTCGCGGAAGCGCAAGATGGTAGTGGAACCAACAACGCCAACTTTGCTACTCCGCCAGATGGTGCCAACGGCCGCATGCAGATGTTCCGCTGGTTTGGTGTAGAAGGAAGTGTATTGAGTTTCTCTACTCCCGAGGTGATTGCGGGTACTTTCCAGTCTGGTACAGCACAATATGGCCCTCCAATTACCGATGTGCCAGTTACCGGGGAAGTAGTTCAAGCTTTCGATGCTTCAGGTGCTCCTAACCTGGTTTGTCAAGCAGTTGATAATGCCGATGAAATTGCCGGTAAAATTGCGTTGATTGACCGTGGTGAGTGTTTCTTTGAAGAAAAGACGATTAACGCTGAGGCCGCAGGTGCTATAGCGGTGATCATCTGTAACTACTTGGAAGATGCACTAGGCATGGCCGGTGGTGTTGATGGTACTGATCCTGGTATTATAACCGTAAGTTTGGGCGCTTCTGACTGTGCTCAGATCAAGAACGTTCTGGCGATGGGAGAAACGGTAACTGCTACCATTGTACTTCCCGAAGATAGTGGCCCAGAAAGTGTAGGTTCCAGTATGGATAATGGCGTTATTGCCCACGAGTACGGTCACGGTATCAGTAACCGTCTAACTGGTGGTCCTGGCCGGGCAGACTGTCTGACCAACTCTGAGCAGCAAGGTGAAGGTTGGAGTGACTTCTTCGCTCTGATCACTAGCGTACGCCCAGGTGATACCGGTGAGACCCTACGTGGTATTGGTAACTACTCTGATCGTCAGCCAGTAACGGGTGGTGGTATTCGCCGCGTTCCTTATACTACGGATTTGACTTTCAATGACCACGTCATGGACGATATCCTGAATACTACTGCTCCTCACCCACTTGGTGAAGTTTGGGCTACCGCAATTTGGGATTTGTACTGGGCAATGGTAGACATCTATGGTTATGATGAGGACCTCATCAACGGTACCGGCGGTAATAACATGGCAATCCAGATTGTGATGGACGGCATGGCCAACCAGCGCTGTAACCCTGGCTTCATGGACGCCCGTGACGCCTTGTTCACCGCCGACTTCTTGAACTATGACGGTATCCACGAATGCCTGATCTGGGAAGTATTTGCTCGTCGCGGTATGGGTGAAGATGCAGATCAGCGAGATCGCTTCGACCGCAACGATAATACTGTTGGTTTTGAGATTCCGTTATACTGTAGCGAGACCCTGAAAGTATTAAAGTCTGCAGACAGGGATCTAATTGTCGCCGGTGAAGACATCGAGTTCACACTTACCGTGCGTAATGACAAGACGGAGTCCGTAACTGGTGTAATGGTAGAAGATGAACTACCAGCGGGCATGACCTACATTCCTGGTTCTGCCTCTGGTGCTACTGTAACTGATAACGGCGACAACCTAGTCTTCGACATTGGTGATATGGACCCTGAAGATGATGTGACTATCACCTACAGTGTAACAACTACCACCGACAACCGCTCTATTCAACTGTTCTACGATGGTATTGAGGATGGAGACGGCAACTGGGAACTAGAAGCACCCGCCGGATTTGACATCTGGGACATCAGCGATGCTAACCCTAATCAGGGCGAAAGTAGCTGGTTTGTAGCCAACACTGGTGAAACCAACGATCAGATCATTCGCTTGATCGATCCATTTGAAGTAAACGGCGTGAACCCTACCATTCGCTTCTACCACGACTACGATACGCAACCACTAGCTGATGGTGGATTGGTAGAAATCTCAAGAAATGGTGGTATGAGTTGGGAAACTGTGAATGATGCCTACATCCGTGGTGACTACCGTGGTGAACTGGCAGCGCAGACCCTGTTTAGCCCTAACTTCCGCGCCTTCTGGGGTAGCAGTGACGGCTACATTGATTCTTATATTGATTTGAGTGCTTTCCAGGGCGAAACCATCTCTGTTCGGTTCCGCTTTGCCAGTAATGGTGATACCGGTGCGACTGGTTGGTACATGGACGACTTCGAGGTGATGGACAAGTTCGCTTACGAAGGTGTTGCTTGTGTTACTTCTAACGAAGGTGATCTAGATTGTGCAAGTGTTCCAGAAGGTGGTGTTATTGTTGACACTGACCTATCCAACAGTACAGATGATCCAATCCGCGATCCACAGGTAATGCAGGTTTATCCAAACCCAACGAACAATGTGTTGAACGTAGCCTTGAACCTGGACCTAGCTAGCACTATTGATATTCAAATCGTAAATGCTGCCGGTGCAGTGGTTGCGCAGTGGCGCGATCAAGGCCTGCAAGGTCAGATGATCTCCCTTAATGTGAGTGATCTACCAACTGGTTTCTACGTACTGCAAGTAAATACGCCAGACGGCATCTACACCGAAAAGGTAACGATCCAGTAACCGTACCTTCGGTATAAACTAGCAAGCGGGAAATCGACAAGGTTCGATTTCCCGCTTCTCTTTTGGGGTTCAACGTATTTTTGCTTTCGTAAAGCTCATTATCCTAAACGAAAAGCATCTGGAGCACGAGTAAAGTAATGATGGTATTCAAAACTAAGCGAACAGTCTTTTTTGCCTTTAGCAAGTGATCACTCAAGGAAAGAATTGCCAGCACCACTAAAACAATGATTAGCTGTGCTACTTCAATACCAATGTTAAACCCGAGTAATGGGACCACGATACTTTCGCCTTCAAATAACATGGCCGAAAGAAAGTTGGAAAAGCCAAGGCCATGTATGAGACCAAAAAATAGGATAACAAAATAGATCATGTACCCCTTTGGCAATTCATACTCGCGTTGTCTTAGAAGCGTCCAATAGTTGAGCAGGCAACTCACCAAAATTGTGATCGGGATCAGCGCTTCAATTAAATCTGGATTAACATTAATCCTATCCATTGCTGCGAGAGCGAGCGTAATGCTGTGCCCTACCGTAAATGCCGTTACAATTGCAGCGATTTTGCGGATATCCCAAATTGTATATAGAAGACAGAAAGACACAATAAAATAGAGATGATCTAAGCCCTGGGGGTCTAGAATATGCTCAATACCCAGTTGAATATAGTATCCCATTCGTCAAATTAGATTTAGTTTTTCATTTGTGGTTCCGCAAGGATGAGAACCACCTAGCCAAGTGCTAAGTCGTCAACGCTTTTTGGAGAAGCATCGCTAAATAATACGTTCGATAGATGAAGAGGTTTCCTCCCACCAATCAAACGTATTGACCAGCTAAAAAGGCAATGGCTAATTTCAGTTTGTGATGTCCCTAGGTTTTGCACTATTCAGATTTGGAGCTTTTAGCGCATGCATCCTATTTAGCGGTTACCAGGGACCAGCTTGAGGTGTGGATTACTATAGCTCAACTCATATTGCTGCCCCCCAAACTTTACACTGTTCTTTTGTTTGGGGTCAGCATCGCATAACAAGGTATTTATTAATCGTGCCTCTTTGGCCCCATTCAAGGGCTGATCTAAACTTAGATGTAGCACTAAAGCCAACCCATTGAAGCTCACGGAAACATCATTGATAGTGAAGTTTAGTTTCTCTTCACCCTGTTGAAAGTAGAAGTGATTTGGGAAGTAGTCGCCTAATGCTTGTGTACCATTACTCGAAAGATTAGAGAAGTCAACTTCCTCCAGGTCATATAACTCCTGCATATGCGCAGTGAGATCATCCAAAAAAATGCGCGTCTCCAGATTCACTATACCATTTGAATTAATGCGCAAATGGCTGAAAGACATTTTCAATGGATGTACCCAAGTGAAGCCGCTAAACGCAAAAAATGCGATGCCTAAAATTGCAACTTTTGTCCTCATCTGGATAGGGGTCATGAATTTTTATTTAAGGTAAGCAAAGATAATATTTCCTCCTCAAAGTCGCTTTCGTGCCAACCAATAGTCATGCCAGGTAGAATACATTTTAATTCGAGCAATTTCATCATCCTCCTAGTCTAAACTAGGAAATCCTGCCTTGGGCGGGGGGTGCTTATTCAAATCTCACTTATATGGCCTCACGCGACGCATGCTTACTCTCATAATCCGGGCTACTATTAGTTTTGTAGCCCCCACCTTAGCCCGAACAGGTTGGGCTAGGAGAGTTCCACGAAAACAACAACTGCCGACTAACCTAAGTTTTCACCAGAGGTAAAAGCTGTCCTCCACCAGCCCACTCTAATCGCAACCAATACTGCCCTGCCAGCAAACTGCCAACGGAAAGAGGGCTTCCACTCGCGAAATCAATTTCACCCATTTTGACAATCTTGCCCGTCGCATCCAGTAGGGTCCAATGAGCACTATTGATGTTAGCCCTTGTAAGGTCTAACCAGAGTTGTTCTTTTACCGGATTGGGAAAAAGCGTCACTAGTTCTTCTGTATTTACAACTAAAGGCTCCGTTGAAGTTAAATCACTAATAGAGATCTTTAGCAGCTGATCCGTCACCTCCTGATCCGCCAACATGCCGCCTGCAAGGAGGTATTCACCGTTCCCTAATTCAGCCACCCCTCGTAAATCCATAATAGCAGGTATGAAGCCAAATATTTCTGACCATTCACCGGTGTTTGGTTCATAAATACCGATACGGTCGAGTGGATTGACCACTCCAGAGCCATCATAGGCAAGGGCGTCGAAGTTGTAGGTGTTATCGGAGCCGCCAATCCAGATTGCTTGGTCACCAAAAGTAGTGGCTCCCATACGGTACCCCAAGGCTAATGGTTCGGAAACGCCCTCCCAAATAATGTCGGCAGGGTTTTCTGGATTGATATATCCTTTGCGGAAAAAACTACTGGCAGGGAAACCGAAATTTGGGCGAGCCCCACCCGCATAATATATGGTATCGCCGATAATCACTCCGCTCGCCCCA
>JBCBEC010000044.1:0-61516 GCA_038528965.1 Bacteroidota bacterium
TTGAAGATAGATACGTCGATTGGGCCAAAGCCACCTTTGTAGGTTACTTCACCGCCGAAGGCTTCAGCGTTATCCTCGCGGATCAGTGCTTCCAACTCGTCACGCGTTTCGTCCGCAATGTCAAGGAAGTTATCACTGGTACCAACACCGTCGATACGAGTAATCAAAGCACCATCTCCATAAGCAGCTTGTAGCTTACGATCAAGGATCATCCGTGGAATTACGGTGTAGAAACCGTTCTCACCGTCACCGATGTTACGGTCACCTTCCAAATATGGACGATCCTGACCCTGGTCACCCTGTAGGTTCTGGTCAAATTCTAAGTAATTATTGTAAGCGTAAGCAACCGCAGCGAAGTAGTACTTGCGGTGATTGACCAAACGACGATCGCCTTCCGCAAACTGGTCTTCTGTGATACTGAAGGTATGACGAACACCACCATCCTCACCGTTCACCTGCAACTCAGGAATGAAGAATGGTTCTTCAGTTGGTGTTTGATCATCATCTGGGCTCAAAGCTTCCCAGTTGAAAATCTTCGCAATACCATTGCTCTTATCTACCTGGTATACTAGACGTACTTTTTCTGGATCATCTGAATCAGCCAGTGACACATCTGGACCAGAAAGTTGGAAGAGCTTATAACCTTCAAAACGGTACAAGCTGTCCTGGCCTGGAGGAATACCCAAACCTGGCTCCTGGTACTGCTCAAAAGCGTTATTTGAAGTCAATGGATCATTAGAGAATACCGCTACGATCTCACGGTCCAATTCTACCCAGTCTACGTCTGGTGCATCTGGTCCACGAGTCAGTTCGAAACAAGCGTCGAACAAGTCCTGAGCGATATCGTCAGCCTTTTGCAGACGACTCAAGCTTGGACATGGATAAGCTTGATCTGGAACCCAAACTACGCCGATAATCAGTTCGTTCACAGCACCTGGCTGCAGGGTAAATGGACCCGAAGCCTGGATCGTACGACGGTCACCCACTGGCAAACCTTCTGCACACATTGACCAACCATCACCTACGTTCGGTGGATCAACGAAAGCGTAAGGAATACTAGGACCACCTTCCTGATAACCGTCACCACCAAAGGTGAATGGAGAACCATCACGCCAGCGACCAGACAGGTAGTTGTAGTATTCTTGTGGTGTACCTGGATCCTGTGTTCCCGGAGGAGGAGTAGGTGTAACACCACCGTTGTTGAAGTAAGTGAATGAAGACATACCTAATTCCTCACCGAACTCATTCAATGGTCCGCGGAAGTAGTCAACACCCAAAATCGGCACCTCGTCACAGTAGGTATTAATACCCTGATCACAAGTACAGCCGTTGGTACCGTCTAACTGGTCAGCGTTATAAACATAAGCCAAAGAACGACTTACATCACAACCTACGTAGTCATCAGTGTAGCAACCTAAGTCAGCATCTACCCACATGGCGAAATAAGTACTGTCAATACGCTCAATAGCACGATTGATCAGCTTATAACGCTGGAAGGTCATACTGTTGATATCGTCACTCGTTTGGTAAGCAAAAGCCTGTACCTGGATCTCCATCTGAATCGATGTAGCTGAACCAGATTCACGGGCTGCGTTACCATTATCATTGTAGATCCAGAAGATCATTTCGTCTGGACTAGATTGTGGCTCCTTGTCCAAGCAACCACGGATTTCGATGATTGGATAGTCACCTTCATCCGGCTCGTACTGGCCATCAAAGTCCTGATCCCAGAAACCAGCCAAACCCTGAAGGGTATTTGGCAAACGGAACTGGTGAATGCCTTCAAAGAAGCGGTTACCACGAGCAGGCCAACCCAGGATATCCTCTGGAATACTGGCAGGATCGAGGAAAGTTTCGCCTTGTGCCTGTGCTAAACGCCAGGTCTTCACGTGTTGCTCAACGTTAGCACCACTTACTACGAAAAACTTGTCCCACTGGGCACAAGTATCACGACCGATCGTACCACGACGAGGGTCTTGCAATGGACCACCAGGAAAATCTGGATCACCTGGGTTCAATGGACCAGGGTAGTAGTCAAAGTTACCGCCACTACGGCCATACTGCTGAGCAGCAATTTTCAGGTTACCACCGGGGTCACGGCCACCAAGCCATACACCACCTGCGAAAATGGAGGAAATCTCCGGTACACCTGGAGGTGGTTTAGGAACTATGTAACGACCATCGTTACCGTCCCACCAAACGTCACCGCCTGTAGTCAGACGGGCACGTACATTATTGATCTGCTGATCGATCTGCGAAACTGCGTTGTCGCAATTCTCCCGGAAAGACACTTGGTCGGAAGGCGCATTAGCCCCCGGGCGCTGGTGCCGATTCGGGTCGATGTTCGCCTGTAGCGCTACCGTAAGGCAGAGCGCGAGCAGGGTCAACAGCCATGAGTTAGAAATACGCATAATTGATTGTTTATCTGTTATTAGAGAACTCCGCCCGGAGGCGAAACTCCTGATAGTTTCCGGAAGTCAGCCCAGTGGTAGTAACCTACGCCTGAGCTGACTAACGGGAGGTTTTGCTCTTAGAAGTCCATGATTGCTCCCAGGAACAGACGGCGTGGCAAGCTGTAGAAATCAGAGTTCAACAGACGCCACTGATAAGAAGCCAGGTAAGACTCTAACTGACGGTTAGAGTTCGTAACTGTTTCAATCTGGTTCTGACCAAAGGCAGAACGTAAGAAGCCATCGTCTTCTGGGTCACCAGTAACCTCGTAAACGTCGATGATATTACGTGTATCCAACAAGTTGGAAATACGTAGGTAAACGTTCAAGCCAAGGTTTTTACCGATGCTGAAGTTCTTGTCAATTCTCAAGTTCAGGGTAGTGTTCCATGGGTTACGAGCACCGTTGATCGCACCGATGGTACCAATACCTCTCAATTCCTGCGCTACCTGACGAGCAGTGTATGGACGACCAGAAACTGCAACTGCCTGGAAGTTGATACCTGCATTCGCTAGGATATAAGCACCAGCAACTCGTGGACCACTTTCACGTGGGAAGCGATAGTCCGCGATGATGTTGAAACGGTGGCGTTCGTCGAAGTTCAGTGGGAACAGGGTACGTAGGTTACCACGGTTAGTCAAACCACGCTGAGATTCAGTATCAGAACCAGTACCGTCAGCAAACTGTAGCGTATAGTTGGCGTTCAAGCTCAAGTTACGCGTACGACGTAGATCGTAACCGAATGAGAAACCTTTTACTGTACCAAAGTCCTGGTTGTCGAAGGTCGTATACTGACCAACGATAGGCACTGGGAAAAATGTACGCAACTGAATCATGTCGCGCATCTCCTTATAGTAAGCAGAAATCTTGATCGCAGAAGACTGCGTCAAAGCCTGCTGGAAACCTACCTCGTAGTCAACCGTACGCTCTGGGCGTAGGCTAGCATTACTGAAGGTCTGAGAACCAGTACGCTCTACAAAGTAGAAGTAGTCTAGTGCAGTAGCAATCGTGTTACTATTCGGGCGCTGCACCAGTACATCGTAGTGAGCGAAGAAGTTCGCCTTATCCGAAATTGGGAAAGAGAAGGCCAAACGAGGCATTACGTTGAACTGTACCTCATAATCCTGGAATGAAGCCTCAGGATTGTAATCTTCACTCTTAATGTAGTTGGCTTCGTGTGCACCTGGATCCTGGTACTTAGGGAATACCAGACCAGTACGAATACCTTCAATCTCTTGAGGACCATTCACTGGCGTACCATCTGCTTGGAACCAGCTGTCTCCATCACGGTAGGCACGTACGGTCTCGCCATTGTCTTCGGTAGTATACACGCGGAAGTCATCACCGATATTGCCAGGAGCCTCCCCACCAAAGTTAGCGTGGAAGTCAGATGCACCCTGAATAGCGTATAGCGAGTAAGGATCCTGTAGGACCTGAGTGTTCGCATCATAACGATCCAAACGTACACCTAAGCGGAAGATGATATCGCGGAAGGTAAACTTATCCTGGATGTAAGCAGACGTATATAACGGACGAGCTGCTGCAACTGGGAAGGTACGGATACCGTCAGCGTCACGAGCAGTAAAGAAGTCGTCGAATGTGCCGTCAAACTCATTACCAAGGTAGTCATAACCGAAATAATCGATGATGAACTGGTCGTTCAATTCCTTAGCGGAGAACATATCCAGGCTCAACTGATCTGGAG
Source organism: Bacteroidota bacterium (assembly GCA_038528965.1). Lineage (GTDB taxonomy): Bacteria > Bacteroidota > Bacteroidia > Chitinophagales > Saprospiraceae > Lewinella. The sequence continues at coordinate 4,156 of JBCBEC010000044.1, forward strand.
TAAGACCATCAACATTTACATACTGGTTTAGGCCAACACCGAGTGACTCACGCAGCGCACGGTAGAAACGCGCATCCTGTGGAGTCGTAAGCGTAACATCAAAAATCGGCACATCGAATTGTGGGTCACCTGGCTGTACCAAATCAGGAAACAGCTCACCGTAAGTCCCCAAAATCTCGTTATTCTCTGGATCAACACCTTGAATGTGTGCATTCACGTTTTGACGAGCAGCAGTCCACAAACGGCGTGGGTTACGCACATCGTACTCCCGGTTGGTACGACCTTCGTAAGCAATACCCAACTGGATATTGTGGCGGCCTTTCTCTGATCCACCAGGAACCAGATCGAAAGATGCGTTAGCATTGAAAATTACGATGTCGTTATCCTGGTTGATCGCACGGTTATATACTGAACCTACATTCTGGTGGAAGTTCCAAGACTCTGTAAAGATGGTATTAGTACGACCGTTAATAGCGAACAACTCATCAATACTCGCTACACTCAAGTCGCCATCAGTACCACTACCGAATGGGTTGTTGTAGTTAGCCAGTACGGGGTTAGAACTATTGCTAAAGTCGTATGCAACTAACTCCTCACGAAAGTCATTGTGCGTATCTGTACGTAGGATATTACCCAAACTATCTACCGTAAATTCGGTATCGAAAGTTGGAATGAAGTTTACGTCGAAGTTACCGACATAACCATAGTCGAAGTAGTTATCGCCGTGGCGTGGGTCAGCAATTTCGAAAGTTTCGTTTTCGTAACTCGCCTGTAGGGTGTACATCGCATTCTGTACGGTAGATACCTTACGGTCATCACCACTACCACTAGTTGCACCACCAAGACGGTGACGGAAGCGGAAGTTCACACGATAATCTGTGTCAACCCGGGTTGGATTGTTGTGCGAGTTAAGTGTACGCCAACTGGCAAGTGTAGCACTGTTTTCACTTGGCGTGAATTGGTTTTCACCATCGAAGTACGTACCACTCAAGGTAACGTCAATAGCGTCGCTGAAGCGCGCATCCAACTTGGCGTTCAAGTTCATCAGCGTTTGCTGCTCAAACGGCCGTACTTCCAGTGCGTCTACATCATCGTTGGTGAGGAAATCAGCCGCTACGAAAGGAGCCCCAGCTCTGGTGATTACGGGGTTAGCCTCTAGCTCGGCCAGTACATCATCTTTTACGCGGAATACCGGCACCGCCGATGGATCATCATCCAGGCGATCAGTGTAACGACCCGCAACGCGGAAACCTAATACAGATACCCCCTTACTGTTCTTAAGGATAGGACCAGATAGGTTTACACCGACTAAGCTGTTGTCGTAAGGGTCCAAGAACTGAGAAGTCTCTGCTTCAAGACCACCGGAAAACTTACTGGAAGGACCTTTAGTGGTAATGGAGATGATACCCCCTGTTACGTCACCGTAGCGTGCTTCCACACCACCGGTGATTACTTGCAGTTGGTCAATCTCTGATTCTGGAATCAAGTTACCCTGTACGCGAATACCATCCACATAATAGTTAGTTGCGTCATCACGCGAACCACGAATGGTAACGTCGTCACCTTCATCAGCCGTAGAAAGACCAGCGGTCGTCGCGGCCAAGGCGTTAATGTTACGGGTTGGTAGGCTCCGAATCTGGTCCGAGGTAAGTGTACCACCCTGGGTGGTATTGTCTTGCTCTACCAGTGGAACCTCATAGGCAACGACTTCTACTACGTCAAGCAAAACACCCTCCGCCTGCATTTCGGCGTCGAGCTTAATGGCCTTACCAGCAAAAACCTGAACACCTTCAATCTTGAGTGTTTGTAAGCCCAGGTAGGAAAACTCCACGGAGAAAGTACCGTTGTCTATGTTCGCGAAGTTGTAGTTCCCGTCGAAGTCCGTTTCCGTTCCAGAAACCAATACACCATTTTTGTAAAGTGCCACAGAACCGAAGAGGACTGGATCACCAGTATCCGCTTCGGTCACCTTTCCCGAAAGAGAAGCCGACTGGGCGGCGAGAAAGGAGACACTGAACAGCAATAGTGCAAAAAACAGTAAAGAACGTTTCATATAATCCTGTTTTTGACAATTTGCTAATAGCGAGCCCCTTGAGCTCCCATTCCAAAACCAGAAAAGTGCCGCAGCACGGAATATTACAATCCGGTCGGCAGATTTAGTTTTAGAAGGTAGGCGCTATAGGGGGTGAAAAAGTGCACAATGTTAAGAAAATAAGCACGGACAAAAAAGCATTGTCGGCAACACCGGCAAAGTTTAGAACGTACTTTTCCCAAATTGCTAAACAAAAGTAGATCATATTAGCAGAAAAACGAGAATGATATTTAGTAAAAGTCAGGTTTCTGATTTTAGAAAAACACTCCTTAATCCGCTGTAAAAAGCCTACTTACCAATCAATAAGGGGCAATAAAAACGAAAGGTTGCGGGCAGACGCTCCCCACACGGCCAGGTAGAATAGATCGATTCGTCTCTTGGCTGACACAAGGAAGGCTGAGGGTGCATTTTGGCCGTACGCTGCGCAGAGGAGCTTCCGCGTTTTTAGAACCAAGTACAACTATTTTGCGGCACTATCGTCCTCTATAAATTCAAATTGATGGATGGCATCCAGGTCCAAAACAGTCTTGCCATTGCGTGGATAGTACATGGGGAGGAACTTGGCATTCCACCGAATCTCCCGGCAGGTGTAAGAGCTACTGACGTGAATTTTCTGACCAAAAGACTCGTCGTAACCTTCAATAAAAATGATCACTTCCGCCTGATTCTTGGTAAAGTCGCGCGGCTCCCAGCCCTTGATGGGGCTATCGTCTTTGATGAGGTGAACCACCGTCCAGTTCAAGGGCAGCAAATTCACTTTATTCCGCTCTAGCGGCAAGTTGAAAAAACGACGACTGGAATAACCGGAGGGTGTAGTTTCTACCCAAGACAGAATCACGCTACAGCGCAAATTAATCACTCGGCTTTCCCGCATGTTGGCGATCCGGAATTGAAAGCTCTTCTGATCCGTTCCCCGGTAGGGAGAAATAAGGGCATCCTTACTAAAAATAAGCTGCGCCTTCGCTTTGGAAAAGCGGGCGAAGAACAAACCAGTAAGTAAAGCCGTGGAAATAAGTCCGACTAGCGCATCAGCAGAGGCGAGTAAATTAGCAGCTACGCCTTGCGGGTTTACCGCACCGTAACCGACCGTAGTAAAAGTTTGCACGCTGAAGAAGAAGGCCGAAGATAAATCGGATAAAAACCCAGCCGGAGTCACCCCGGACAGCTTTTCTACACCAATCAACACGAAGCCAAAGCCAAATAGCAGATTGATACCTACGTAGTATAAGATGCCGGAAAGGAAGAAAGTAGACCAGGACATCTCTACCAAACTCTGATAGGCTGTCCAGACCTGCTGGCCTTCGCGGACAATATTGTACGATCCGTCCTTATTAATAAGGCGATCCCCAACACTGGTCATCTTAGTACCAAAGCCAGGATCCTGGAGCTCTGGCTCACTGTCCGTTCGTCTTATACGGCTTAATCCAGGAATCTTCATACGAATCGCGGCTTGTCCTTGGTAAGATAAAAGATAATTAGCGGTTACCGCTTTGCTCCAGGCAGGTCTCGGTAAATTCACCCTTGTCCTGTAGGAAACGGAATAGTTTACTAAAGCCAACGTTTAGGTGGGATGAAAGTTGAGTCACAAAAAGTTGGTCCAAAAGGAAGCCTATCTGTTTTTTCTCCGTATAACAAGCTCAACAGCCCAACAAAGAATACACACCTACTGCATCATTTGCACCCAAAAGAGAAGTTGGAGTATCAACTTCCTAAAAACCGATGTACCCCCGTCCTGAAGGGAACGTTCGCACTGCTGTAGCTATATGATACAGGGCGGAGGTGCCAAATCGCTACTATGAGAACTGTACCCTATTGTCTTATCTGCCTAGCGCTGCTGGTGTGTCAACTCCTGCCAGCCCAGAATACTCCTGAGAGTAGTTGGTCAGAACTGAGTCCTACCCTGCGTTGCCGGGCCACTGGTAACGGCCAAGCTACCGGACAGATTGGCAGCATCCAAGTGATCAATAGCGGCTCAGAAGCCGTGCCTATCCAACCTCAGGTCTTCTTTATTCCCTCCGATGGAAAACACCAGGGCTACCTCGCCCGAATTCCCGCTGGCCTGACGGCTGCCCCCAATACCGAAACGACGCTGCCCATTATTGGTTATTGCACCGATATTGATAAACCAGCCGTACCCGCTACCTACCCACTACCCGCTCCAAAATTTTGGTATCCAGTACAACCCGATACCCGTAACACCACAGCAGGAGCCGTGAGAGTACTCAGTGGCCGGGCAGAACTGCCTCCCTTTAGCAAGGCACAAATAGCAGACATCAAAGCGGATAAGAGCTACCGGCAACTGAAAAAAAAGACCGACTGGAAACTCCGTTACCCGGGCACCGAAGAGCTAGTAGACGGTACCCTACAAGTAGATCAGGCGGCAGAGGTAACAGCGCCCTTATTGTACAAAATCAATCAATTGCTAGAACAGCGCTACGAGCAACTAGCCGAACAGCAGCTCATACGTACACCTCTGAGTGCCGATCGCCTGAAAGAACGGGAGACCATTATTCAACATACCCTCTGGATTTGGATTGCGCAACTCTGCGGCAGTAGCTACACCTACGAAGATTTTGCCCAACTGGTAGACCAGGAAATACAGGGTTTAAGCACTGGCTTAAACACCGAAAGTGACACCCAGCAGGAAGCTGCCAGCAAGACACTCTGGTCCACCTTTCACCGGCTCATTTATCAGAGTGAACTCAGCAACCAACTTCCTTCGGAGGTAGCACAGTTTCCGACACTTCTAGATCTACCCGATTGGTCAACACTGGATTTAACGGGAGCCTACCGGAAACCTGCACTATTGACACCAAATAGCACTACCACCGCAGCTGGCAAAAAACGAACACTCTGGTTACCGATAGCCGGTGGGCTAGTACTTGGAAGTGGTATTACCTATTTTGTGCTCAATGATGACCCAGCTCCTCCGGTCGACACCATCGTACTTCCACCGCCACTAGACACACTCAAAGTGGTCGATGATGAATATACCGTGGACTGCCAACCACCAGCCACCCTTTTTCCACTCCAGAATGACCAAGGGACACGCATTCGAATTCGGTCCATTGGCCCTACCGGAGATGTCGTAGTGGAACAATTTGGCGACGATGCCTTAATCATCAATGATTTTGGTGGACAGACGGACTTCTCTTTTTTGATCAATGTTGAGGACTCACTGGGCAATACCCAAAGTGGGCTTGTGCGCGTAATGGTTGATTTACCAGAAATTGCGGCCAGCAATGACAGCTTTTCTACGGCTTATCTCACTCCCTTTTCCGGTAACATCCTAGCCAATGACACCGGTGACCCAGTCAGCATTTTATCTTATGATCCACCGCCCAACGGGCTGGCGCTGATGCTCGAACCGGACGGCAACTTAAGCGGCACGCCCATGCCAGGCTTTACCGGCCAATTCAGCTTTAACTACATCATTGAAGATAATTGCCTTCAACAGGATACTGCTACGGTAACCATTACGGTAGGAGAGCCAGACTGTGATTTTACAGCCAAGTTAACCCCGACTCCTGCCGATTGCGGGTTCAGCAACGGAGGAATAAACACTGCTATCAGCCCCGAAAATGACTATACCTATGGTTGGTCAAATGGGGATACTACCGTAAACCTTAGCAGCTTACCGGCTGGAAGTTATACCCTAACGGTTACCTCCAATGCAGGCCTCTGTGAGCAAACATTCAATACTACGGTGGGGGAACAACCCATCAGTTATTTATTGAGCCAGAATAGCACGCCAGGAAACTGTACCGGAGGAGGTGATATTGTACTAGAACTGACTAGCCCCGAAGATGAATCGTTGGTGGTAGCCTGGATGGGCCCCGCCGGTGATGATTCACAAATTGTTGCTCCGGGTACAAGTCATCTTGGCCAGCTTACCAACCTACTGCCCGGCGACTACGATATTGTTATCTATCCGGAGATAGCAGGCCCAAGCTGCGCCGATAGCACTATGATCAGCGTTGGTGATTCGACACTCCTGCTGCTGGCCAATCTGGACCAATTCATGACGCCCTACGAAACCAGTCTCAATGGTAATGTGATGCTGAACGACATGGGCCAGAATATTAATCTGACTGCCAACACAGACCCCACAAACGGCAACTTGACCATTGACGCAAATGGGCAGTTCACCTTTACGCCACCTGATGATTTCACCGGAGACGTGAGTTTCACCTACACGATTACAGACCTGTGTGGAAATACGGAATTGGGGCAAGTTACTATTAACATAGGACCGCCAGATTGTGATTTCACCATCTTCCTTACCGCAGTAGATTCTGATTGCGGACTTAACAATGGTAACTTGAGTAGCATTGTCACCCCAGAGGATACCTATACTTACGCATGGTCCAACGGAGGCGAGGGGCCGGACATTGAAGACTTATCACCAGGAGTATACTCGCTTACCGTAAGCAGTGAAGGAGGTCTTTGCGAATCTACTTCTGATGTGGAAATCGAGGAGCAGCCCATCCGGTATCTCATTGAAGGTACGGTTACACCGGGCACTTGTATTGGGAATGGGAACATCAGCTTACTACTAGAATCACCCGAAGATTTACCGCTCACCTTACAAATTACCGGTAGCAGCGGAACCAGTACTTTTGAGGTCATGCCTGGAATGGTAGAGCTCTCATCTCTAATCAACTTACCCGCTGGCAACTACACCATTAGTTTATATCCTACGGCCGCAGGAAGTACTTGTGCTGAAAATGTGGCCTATCTGATTCCGGACAACAGTCCTATGCTCAATGTAGCGAACGAAAATTATTCCACTAATTTCCAAACGCCGGTAAACGACAACCTCCTTACGAATGATAGTGGCCTCAACCTAGCGGTGAGTAATGTAACCGATATCGTGGGTGGAGTAGTCAATTTTCAAGCTGACGGTACTTTCATTTACGTCCCCTTTAACGACTTTACCGGTACCGGAAGCTTCAATTACACCGTAACTGATGCTTGCGGTAATACTGCAAGTGGTAACGTAACGATTGAGGTCGGTGCCCCGGACTGTATTTTTGATGTTCAGGTTATGACCACTGCGGCTAATTGTGGCTTGGCCGATGGCAGCATTACCACCATAGCCGTGCCGGAAGAGACTTACACTTTTATGTGGTCTACTGGAGCGGAGACGCCAAGTATCGATCAACTAGCCACCGGCGAATACCTCTTGACGGTGACAACCAATAGTGGGCTTTGTACCCAAACCTACAGTGCCCTAGTAGGCGAAATGCCCGCTGCGTATATCGTTAATGCTACCACAAGTCCTGGCAACTGTAATGGTGGTGGCAATATCACTTTAGAACTCAGTGCACCGGACGGCAGCAACTTTGGTGGTGTCTTAGTGGGGCCTGGCGTCAATCAAACCTTGGACCTCAACGCTGGTATCAATCAGCTCAATGAGAGTTTCAATCTACTGCCGGGCAGTTATAGCGTGACCGTTTACTCGATCACGGCAGGTTTCCAATGCAACGAAACCATAGATCTAACCATTGCTGATGCTACGCCTACTATCTTCACGGTCAATGATAATTTTGTCACAGCGTTTAACACCCCAATCAGCGATAATTTCCTGAGTAATGACGGGGGGCTGGACATTGAGGTGAGTAGTGTAGGCTCCGTGCCTAATGGTACCTTGATGCACCAGCCAGACGGGAGCTTTACCTTTACTCCCGACCTTGGCTTTGCCGGATTCACCGGATTCAGTTACACCATTATTGACGCCTGTGGGCAAACACTCAACGGAAATGTAACGATCAATGTACGCCCTCCAACATGCAACTATACCGTAGAACTAGAGGTATTCAATGCGGTCTGTGAGTTGCCAAACGGCATGATCAACGCCATCGTAAGTCCAGCTGGTGACTACAGCTACGAATGGTCGAACGGAGCGACAACGAGCAGTATCGAAGACCTGGCAGTGGGGGATTATACCGTCAGCGTTACGGGCAATAATGGCTTTTGTGTGATCGACGCTATGGCCAGTATTATAGAAGGGCCACCCGTTTTTGTGGATAGTTTGAGCACCGCTCCTGGCGACTGTGCGGGTAATGGTTCGATCATTGTAGAAGCTTATGCGCCCGGTAACGCTACCCTAGACGTAATTGTGAACGGCCCCAACGGTAGCGATATCATAACCATCCCCTCTGGCTTTAGCAATCTTGGCGATCTGGTAAACCTCCCAAGTGGGGTGTATGATCTGGTCTTCTTCCCCACGGCGGTTGGCTTAAGCTGTACCGAGGAGACTTTTGCTATAGTGGAAGATAATTCTCCCCCCCTCATTGTCAACGATGACTCCTACTTCACCCCATTCCAATTACCGCTGGTGGATAATGTACTACTCAATGATGATGGCTTACTGGTGGAAGTAGTGAGCATCGATAACGTAGACGGAGGCACAGTAGACATGAGTTCAAACGGAGATTTCGTGTTTACCCCATTCAACGGCGCAACTCAACCCGCAAGTTTCACTTATTCGGCTACTGATGCTTGCAATCAAGTACAAATTGGAGTGGTGAACATTGAGATTGGTCCCTCCAATTGCAACTTTTCGCTAGGACTCAACAAAGTCAACGCTGGTTGTGGCACGGCTAACGGTAGTCTCACGGCCGTTGTGAGCCCTAGTGGTGACTACAGTTACGAATGGTCAAACGGAAGTACCGACGATATGATCGATAATCTAGCTGCCGGTGCCTACGGTGTTACGGTGATCGACAACACCGACGATTGTCCCCTTTCTCTACGAGATACAATTATTGAAAATAGCGCCAACTACATCAGTAATCTAGAAGTAAATCCAGCGAATTGTAATAGCGACGCCACGATTGAGTTTATCCTGGATGCCAGCACGCCCAGGCTCTACACGCTTGATATAGAGCAGCCCAATGGCATGACCTTAACGCTAGAGAATACGACACCGGGCTTGTTTCAGCTCCAAAACTTCCTGACCATTGAACCCGGAACGTATCAGATCACCACTTTTAACCAAAACGTAGGTGAAAATTGTCTCGACTCCATTACTGCAATTGTACCAGACCCACTGCCAAATCCAGCTATTGCTATTGACAATATCGTACAGCCGAGCAGCCCGGTAGCCATGGACGGTAGCTTTGAAGTGGTCTTTACCACTTTATCTAGTGGTCCGTATCAAGTCAACGTTAATGGACAAAACGTAGGACAATCGGATGGTAACGCATTCCTGTGGGACAATCTCCCTGTGGGTACGTATGAGGTGTTTGTAACGGACGCTAATGGTTGTATATCCAGTACTCAAAGTGTGACACTGACCAGTGCTACCACCCTTCGGCTTGGCTGGTCCAGTCCGGGTTTGATATTTGGCGTTGTCGAGCCGGAAGGTCTTTTACAGCAATTCAGTTCACAAGGTGTTCCCTTTGCTGAAATAGTATTCAATAGTGGTAAAAATCACAGCTACCGGCTGCGACTCCAGCAGTTCAGTCTACTAAATACTTCGACGATTCACCCACAAGCGATCTTTATGGATTTGCAGTTGGTGCAACCGACGGCCCTCTTCCAAGGTAAGGCAGATCCGAAAAGCCGCTGGTACTTGGCCAATGGTTTATCGCTATTCCAGTTGGGAGGTAATGTCAGGGAGCTCTTCTTGCACAATACGCTGAGTTGGCAGCCGAATAAAGAACAGCAGTTAGAAATCGTTCTGGACTCGTACCTGGGCAGGCAGTTTAATATTCAACTAGGGCTTCAGCACCTCTGGTAGTCTTTATGGTTGCCGGGTTGACTCCAAATGATCCGGTAGCGTACTGGCTGGTAATGGCTGCACTGCAGGTGGCATAGTGGCCGATCGGGTAATGGAACGGTAGGCCACCTCCTGCAAACGCGAGCGATAGCTATCCCGGCTCAACTTGTTGTTGCGCATGGATGGAAAAGTGCGATTTGATAAGAAGACAAAAATCAACTCCTCTTCTGGGTCTACCCAGATACAGGTTCCGGTAAAGCCCAAATGACCATAGGCCTTACTACTGGCGCTATTGGCCATATTGAGACTGCGAGAAGGATTCAACTGTTTCATATCAAAACCCAATCCCCGGCGGCTAGCTCCGGTGAAGCGGGAGGCAAACTGCTGGATGACATCAGTCCGCAGGTAAACCTTATTTCCGTATACCCCATTTTGGAGCAGCATTTGCCCTATAACGGCCAAATTTTGTGCACTACCAAAGAGCCCCGCATGCCCACTGACACCGCCCAGCATGGCAGCGCCCATATCATGTACGTAACCGTGTACGGTTTGCTTACGCCAGTAATTATCAAGTTCCGTAGGCGGGATGCGATCCAAAACGAAACGCTCCCGAGGATTGAAACCAATATCGTAGATGCCCAGTGAGCGGTAAAACTCATTCTGCATATAAACATCCAGTGGTTGGCCACTGATATCCTCCACCAGTTTGGCCAGGTAATAGAAACCTAGATCACTGTAGCGGTAATTATTATTTGATCGCAGTTCTGACTGATCAATATTGTACCAAATGGAATCAACATAGGCTTCGTGCATAAAAATATTCGAGGCCACCTGCACCTGGAAATCCCCTCCTGCTGAGGAGCGATAGAGATCGGAAGAACGCCGCCCTCTTTCATCCATTGTATTAGCATAGAAAGGTATCCAAGGCTTGAGTGCGGCCCGGTGGGCCAGAATCTCCCGAATACTCAGCTGGTCTTTATTGGTATTCCGTAGTTCCGGTAGGTAGTCTCCCAAAGTTTTGTCCAGATCCAGTTGGCCCTTTTGAACCAAGTCCATCAAAGCCGTCGTGGTAGCCGCTATTTTGGTAATAGAGGCCAGATCATAAATATCGTCTTCCCGCACCCTTTGCCGTTTCCGGTAGGTATGATGACCATAGGCTTCGTGTAGCACTACTTTTCCGTGTCGCGCCACCAGCACCACACCCCCGGGGGTAGCCCGATCAGCAATGGCTTCTTTCACGAGTTGGTCAACATAATACCGAAGTGTATCGCTATTCATACCTACATTTTCCGGTACGGTATAACCTAAGCGAAAAGCGGGACTGGTAGTAACGCCAGCATTATAACGACTGCGCTCGGAAGCGGTGACAGGTAAGCGGCCATTGATTGAAATAGCGCCGAAAATAGCCTGTGCAGCTTTATCTTGAGTAATCTCATCTTCGTTGTAGGCTTCCAATACCACATCCATATCATCAAAAAAGCGGAGGCTGTAGGGATTGCCGAACACTACCAAGATCACGTCCTTTTCGGCTTCCAGTCGGCGTAGAAATTGCAGCACCGAAGGTTGTAAACCAAAGTTCTTGCGGGAAGAGCGGCTCATGTTATGCAGGCTTACAATCACTAGGTCTTCCTCGGCCAGGCGGCTCATTAAGTTTTCTTCTTCACTTACACCGATGCTATTACCAATGCGCAGTGCATCCACTTGGGCGTAATCGCGCAAGCGCTGCTGAAACATGGGCTGTGAAGCTGCACCGATGGCCAAGGCGGCAATTTTCGTTTCCGCCACTTCCTGTACGGGTACTAGCTGTGGTTCGTTGCGTACCAGTGTTAGGGCATTTTCCACCAAGCGTTCCCGCAAAGCGGTAGCTGATGGGGTATTGATATCCTTCAGTACGTTTAGTTCCGAAAGAGGAGCGTATTGCTGCAATCCCAAACGGTATTTAGCACGCAAAACGCGTTTGACTTTGCGGTTGATATCCGCTTCACTCAGGCGCCCTTCGGCGATGTAGGCTTTAATACGCGCCTCCGCATTGGCGATGTTTTCCGGTAGGAGCAAAATATCGTTTCCAGCCAGAATTGCATTGGCCTCTACCTCACCGTCGCCAAAGTGTTTGGTTACTCCTTTCATTCCCAGACCATCGGTGAACGTCAAGCCATGAAAATCTAGTTCCGTCTGCAACATGCCCTTAATGGTAGCAGGGGAAAGCGAAGTAGGAAAGTGTTCCCGTTGTTCCAGCGCGGGTACCTGTAAGTGAGCTACCATAATACTACCTACTCCTTGGTCTACTAGGGCTTTAAATGGATACAATTCGATACTGTCTAGTCGTGAAAGATCATGACTAATCACGGGTAAATCGTAATGGGAATCGACATCGGTATCTCCGTGTCCAGGGAAATGTTTGGCGCAAGCCACAATACCGTGGTCCTGCATTCCTCGCATGTACTGTACTCCTTTGAGCGCTACGTTAATCCGATCTTCGCCAAAAGAACGGGTACCAATGACCGGATTATCCGGGTTGTTATTGACATCCACCACCGGAGCGAAGTTGATATGCACGCCTACCCGGTGCATTTGGCGAGCGACTTCCTGCCCCATCTCATAAATGAGGTTGTTATTGCGAATAGCTCCCAGCATGAGCTGCCGAGGGAAAGGCGTTACGGTTTTCATCCGCATATTTAAGCCCCACTCACCATCGGTAGCGATCATCATAGGAATCCGCGAAACGCCCTGATAGCGATTGACTAAACGAACCTGCGCTGAAGGAGTACCTTGAAAAAAGCAGATTCCACCAACGTGATAGTTTCTAACCAGCCGTTCCACCGCAGCTTCGTGATCCGCTCCTAAGTTGGAATGTGCACGAATCATAATCAGCTGCCCGATCCGCTCCTCGAAAGACAAAGCTCGAAAAACAGAGTCGACCCAGATCGCTTCCTGAGCGTGCGATTGATCTAGATTAGCATGGTACTGGGCGTGCACAGGAGAGGCAAAGCTTAGCAGAACAAGCAAACCGAAAATAGATAGGGTAAGGCACCGGGGTTGTAGCCAATTCATGGTAGAAAGCGATATAATTCTAACTGGAGTGTACTATTCTTAATTGGGTAAGTTACAATTTTTGTGTACCGCATATGGTAGATTAACTAAATATTAAGGGGATAAGGGGAATGAGGCAGGTGATGAACTTGGATTAGATGGCTAGGAGGTATAGCGCCCGCCTAGGGCGGGCTTCCCACCCTTATCCAAATTTATTGGACCTATTTATTCACCTGAAACCTCCTCCAAAAAAGTTAAAGGAGGCGCACGAAATATCATCTACTGCATCAAGTACAGTAGCCAGCTATGTGCAAAAAGACCTTCATTGAATTCTCCTACCAGGCCTCAGCAGGGAATATTCAGTACTGAAAAGAAGGGTGGATTCTCAATCCGTAAAGCAAGATAAGGAAAACACCTTATAAAACAAAAAAAATTAATCCAAATTTTTAAAAACATTAATTAGCACCTTGCACCTTTTGATCAATCTCTGGATCTATCTGCCGAGCTCGTTGCAGCGCCTGTTCTGCCTCCGCAACTTGGCGGTTGTTGTAGTAGGCTGTTCCCAGATCATACCACGCGCGAGCGTTTTGGGGTTGCAGTTCCGTATTCTTCCTAAACAGCTCTATGGCCTTGCTGGTGTTTCCTGCTATGCCGTTTGCTACGCCTAACAGTCGTATGGTTTCGTAGTCGTTTGGACGAGCAGAATTTGCTAGTTCTAAATAGCGGATCGAATTAGCGACATCCCCCAGTTGTTCTCCGTAGTAGCGGCCGGCTTGCAGGTAAGTGATCATCAAGTTATCAAACGCCTGCGTGTAGCCGCCGTCAATTTGTAAGGCGCGCTGATAAGCCGCCGCCGCCTCATCGTAGCGTTTCAGGTAGTTAAGAATATTGCCCTGGATATAATAGGCCTGCTTATACGTAGGATGAATACGAATAGCTTCATTGATATGCCCCAGTGCTTCGTTGAGCATATCCGTGCGTTGATTTTTCTGTGCTTCTGGCAAAGCCTCCCACTGCACCGATAGCTCGCCGGCCATTGCATTGCGCAGTTTGGCACTGTTAACGGAAGTATGGATATCGGTGGTGAAAAGCTCGAAATTATTCTCCCACGCAGGATTACGCAACATGGTTAATCCAGCCAAAACAAGGCAGTACACGCCAATAATAATGGTCGCTAGGCGCTGATTTTTGACGAAACGTGTCAAGCCCCAAGCGATGAGCAAAGCATAGCCAATGGAAGGCATAAATAAGAAGCGCTCCGACATATTGGTACCTACCGGAAAGACGATGTTCGAGACAATAGATAAAGTACCCAGATAAACCAAAACCGCGAAACTGCCAATATGCCTTCGCACCAAGCCCCAAATACCGTAGGCAAATAGGCCCAGGTAAAGCAGCAAACTCAATAGTGCCTGCCAACTGCCCCAATTCATAATGTCTACGTGTCGAGGGTAATAATCATGCGTTAGTTTAAAAGGGGCAACGAGTAATTGTGCGTATTTCCCTAGCGTATACGTGACTGTAGCCGACTTTTCAGCAGAAGAGAAATCTACCCAGAACCCCTGTTCTATTTTCAAGAAGGGATTATTCATCAGCTCTCTACTAGGTTCGCCTAAACTCCAGCCTAAAATTCCCCCTCGGATTATCAGAAACAGGCCAGCCACGCCCACCAGCAAAGTGAAACGTCGCACAATAGCCCCCGCATCTTCCTTGGTAAAGAAATAGAAAGCCAATGGCACTACCCCAATAAAGGTGATGGCATTCTCTTTGGCTAGCAAGGCTAAGAAGAAACTTACTCCCGCTAAGACCGTTGACAACAGTCCCCCACGCAGCAAAAACCACAGCGCACCGAGACTCCCCAGTAGCGTAATGATTTCATCACGTCCTTTGATATTGGCAACTGCCTCCGTGTGTACAGGGTGAACGGCAAACAGGACGGCCGCTACTAAGGGAATCCAATAGACTGCCCAGAGGCCCATATTTTTATCCCAGCTACTGCGCTTTACAAAGAGTTGCAATAACACCAGGTATAAAACGACCGTGGTGAGGCCATACCATAACGCATTCAAGACGTGCATCACGGCGGGGTTTTCGCCGAAAATTTCGTACTCAACAGCAAACATAGCCGGGGTGAGTGGACGGTAACGCCCACCGGAAACCAACTTATCCTTGCCTTCCTCTTTGAAGAAGCCGTAGAAGGTATCGTACTTAAACAGCCCACCTAAGCCAGAAACCCCTTCGGTGGTAAACATATTCTCCGTAATAACGATAGCATCGTCCTGAGCAAAATCGTGCTGAAAGGTATTAGCATAGAGTAGTACGCTCAACACAAAAAGCCCAATCGCAATTGGTCGCTTACGTTTAAGCCATTGCCACTGGGCACTGAGCGTTTTCTTCTTCTTTTTCGTGATTTTCTTCTTTGGGCTAGCCATAATTGCTGGTGAAGTTCAATGCCAGCTAAATTAGGAAAATTGTTGGTAGGCACAAGGTGAGAATACAATACCGCACCGACAGACAATCTCATCCTAACGAACAATACAAAATAAGTGGGCTCGTTCCTCAAGCATAGGAGCGAGAAGACAAAACTCCAGCGAACGAATTTCACCTCTAATGGTACTGCTCCTTTCGAGGCAGCTTATATCTTTACGCTCAATTTTTGCACTAGATGATCAAACTCCTTCAATTACTCAATCACCAATTTATCGGGGTGCTCTCCTTGCTGCTCTTAGTAGTGGGAATGGTGGTTTCTCCGGCTATGATGAGTATTGGAGTCATTGGGCTAGCCATCAATTGGGTGATCAATGTGGATGTACGCGAGAACGTACGCCGCTTACTGCGCAGTCCGGTATTTTGGTCGCTTACCGCCTTATTTTTCCTTTGGCTCCTGAGTGGACTTTGGTCGGAGAATACGGAATACTGGGCACATCGCATGCGCAACCGACTTCCGTTTCTACTCATGCCCGCTGGAGTCTTGGCGCTACCGCGTTTTGACCGCGGAGTCTACTATTCCATCCTGTATCTGTTTTTCCTGCTCATTACCTGCATCTGCTTTTTCTTGTTCTGCTGGTACCTTTCGGATTTTGAGCAAATTACCCTCAGCTACCGCAAAGGGCATGTCCTACCCACACCGGTTATGCATATTCGCTTTAGTTTGATGGTGGCCTACGCAGTTGCTATCGGTATTTCCTTTATCCAGGAACGTTGGTATACCTACAGCCCCCGTGAACGTACATTTCAATACGTGGCTACTGGTTTTCTCGTGCTGTTCCTACACATACTGGCGGTACGTAGTGGCCTGGTGGCACTATATGGCGTACTTGGATACTTTCTGATCCGAGACGTAATTGTGGGCAAAAAGTGGGGGCGCGCCATTCTAATCACGGCCTTTCTCAGTACTGGATTTTGGGTGGCCTATCAAACCATACCTTCCCTAAAAAACAAAATTGACTATACCTTCTATAACCTGTACCATATTCGGCACAATAACGACATGGCTGACCTGTCGGACACCCACCGTATTGGTACAATCAAAGCCGGCTTAGCTATAGGTAGAAAGTCTCCCCTATTTGGAACTGGAATAGGTGACCTGCAAGATGAGACAGAGCTGTACTTACAAGAATACTATCCAGGCATTGCGGGTTCGGGCTTCACCCCCCAAAGCCAGTTTGTGTGGCAATACGCAGCCACTGGCCTTATCGGTTTATTGATTTTTGCAGCGGCTGTATTTCTGCCTTTATTTTATCAAGGTGGGTGGAAAGAGCCACTATTGGGCAGCTTTCTAGCCATAGCAATCCCTTCCTTTATTATCGAACAGACCCTGGAAACCCAGCTGGGTACGGCCATCTATCTCACTTTTTTACTCATGGCCGCTCGTTACTATTTTACAGCAGATCATCCCGATCGTAGGGTCTGGCTTCCTCGACCGCTACGGCAGTTGGTGAATAGTTTAGGCGATAGTAAAAACCACCAATAACTCCAAAAACAAAGCCGGCAATATGGGCCCACCAAGCCACTCCGCCCGTATCAGCTGCGACGGCTTGCAGTGATTGATTACCTAGGGTAACTTGCTGAAAGATCCAGAAACCAAGGAAAATATAGGCGGGAATCCGCACGAAGAAAACCAGGATCAGCATCTTGATCCGGGAGGTGGGGAACATCACCAAATAAGCCCCCATCACCCCACTAATAGCCCCACTGGCTCCTACTGTAGGTACACCGCTACCCATATTGAAATAGATATGCCCCAGGTGTGCTGCTAAGCCCCCCAGAATGTAGAAGACCAGAAAACGCCGGGTGCCGATGGTAGCCTCAATATTGTCCGCGAAGATCCACAGGAACACCATGTTTCCTATCAGGTGCATCCAGCTCCCGTGCAAGAACATACTTGTGAACAAGGTGAAGAGATCTTGCCCTTGTATCGTCTCACGTGGAATACTCCCGTAAGTGTACACAAAGTGCTCAAAAGCAGGGCCGGAAAGAGATGCCTGGTAGAGAAATACCAGCACATTAATTGCAATGAAAGAATAGCTCAAAAGCGGAAAATATCCACCCTTCACCTGATCATCGCCGATCGGAAAAATCATGTGTGCTTACTTTTCAAGTACTAAAGGCTAGTCACTACCAGTTCCAAGCGGTAGGTAGCAGGATCAATATCAGTTCCGTCCGGGTAGGGATCAAGCTTCATGGCTTCAAAAACGTAGCCCTTAAATGTTGCTTTCGCTTCCTCTGGTTTGCCTTCGCGGAGGGTAAGCGTCATTGGATCACCGTTTACCGTAAGGTTAATTTTGGCTTGTCCTTCCCACACACAAGTAGTGTTTTTCGGACAACGAGAATCCTCCGAAACCTCCAACCATTTTACATTTAAATCAGAAGAAGAATTGGCCATTTCCTGTCCGGGCTCCATGGTAAAAGCCTCACCTAAATTGAAGTCATCTCCGGTGTCGCAGGCCTTAGCAAGAAATAAGGAAAACGAAAGTAGCAGCAAGAAGCCTTTCATAGGAATTGTGTTAGTTAGCCTAAAGGTAAAGAATTCATTACAGCTTGCCACTGCTACTACTATGGGAAAAGAAGGTCAAGTGTCGCGAAGACCGCAGCTCCGATAATGATAGACCAAGACACCCAGTCTTTAAACTCGTTCTTGGAGTGCCACAAAAAACCAATGTGCAAAAAGAGGTGTATGATCAGGAATATGTTTAAGCCTCGAATAAAGACTTCGTTCCCCGCCAGTGCCTCAGCCAATATCAGGTAGAACAGCGGAATGTGTAAAATCTGAAACACAATCATCCCGCTGCGATCAGGCAGGAGTGATAGGCCAGGCAAAATGCGCCATTCCCGGCAGCGGATAGCATCCATTTCGTGCATAAGGATGAAAGCCAGTGCTAGCAAGAAATAGTCAATCTCCATCTTACCCAGGCTTTAGTCCTCGATTTGTGGCACCGGAAATGCCATTTTTCCCAGATCCAGGTCCTGCAAAAATGAGAGCACAATCTGGTTGAACTGACGAGCCTGCTCAATATTGCAGATGTGCCCACACCCTTCCATAATAGCCAGCTGTGCCAGGTGGGCTTGCTTATGCGCAAAACGCTTAGCCGCCCGGATAAAGACGTGATCCTGGCTGCCAACTACTACTAGACTGGCCGTTTCCAGCTTTTTACGGTAGAAACGGCGCACCACTTTGAAGAAATCACGGTAAAGACCCAGCCATTTCAAAAATTCCGTAGGGCTCAGTTTTTGACTCTGCAAACGGAATAGCCGGCGGGAGGGTTGATGATTTTTGCGTGGTAAGACAATGAGCGAGAACATATCGTAGATCCAACGGAAAGGCAAGAAATAGCTGAGGAATTTTCCAGAATGGGCGAAAATATGAATCTTCCAGTCGGCCTTAAATACCCCACCTGCCATAATCATGGAATGAACCATTTCGGGCCGCCGCTCGTGCAGTTTTTGCAGGATGATACTTCCTAAGGAAAGGGACAGAAAATGCGCTTTGGTGATCTCTAAATAATCGAGTACTTCTAAGATATCATCCGTGATGATTTCAAAGTCATAATCATCGTAGACCGGACTCACGTCTTTAGATTTTCCGTGGTCGCGCATGTCAATAAGCAGCAAATTAAAAAGATGGCGAAACTCGCGTACCTGGTGCTTCCAGGTTACTAAACTCCCTCCGGCACCGTGTATAAAAACCATCCAGGGCGCATTGGTATCCCGTTGGTACAATTCATAGTGCAACATACCAGCTGGCCGCTGCTTCGCTTCCGGGACTAACCCAACACTTTTATCCTTTAATTTCATGCTGCACTGCTTTATCAACACCCGTCTGATCACCAGACAGCCTGGATAGTATAACCCGAGTTGGTCTGGAGATGTTTAATTTGTTTCGACTTAAGTCATCCGGTCATTGAGGTAGTTGCCTGAGCCTAAAATAACTACTTGCAATATTGGTTGTGCCACTGCTTGTTATTTTTTTACGTATTTAGCACTGCATAAAGTCCCTTGAGCTAACGTTTGCAAACCTTACTCAGGGATACACGTTGAACTCCTTAATCAACAGGTAAAACTTTTTATTAATGACAATTCAGGAAGTATTAGACCGGCTACATGCCGGCAACAAACGTTTTGTGGCAGACAAACTTGATGGTAAACTGCAAGATAGTAGCCGCCGTGATTCATTAACTAGTGGCCAAAGCCCGTATGCTATTGTTCTTAGTTGTGCGGATAGCCGCGTCGTACCAGAACTGGCATTCGACACTGGGCTCGGAGAAATTTTTGTAGTGCGTGTAGCGGGTAATGTAGCCAACACCTCTTCCATTGCCAGCATCGAGTATGCGGTGGCTCATTTGGGCACTCCGGTAATCGTGGTGCTGGGTCACCAGAGTTGTGGTGCCGTAACCGCTGCCATTGCCGGCGGTGACAATGGTTATAACCTCAACCATCTGCTATCACACGTTGCACCAGCTATTGCTGCTTCTTCAGAAGGCGCGGCAGTAAATGATGTAGTACGTACGAATGCTAAACTAACGGTAGAAGAACTTCAGGGACGTTCAGCCATTATTGATGGTGCTGTAAAAGAAGGAAAACTGAAAGTTGTTCCAGCTTATTACAATCTGGATTCTGGTAAGATTGATTTCCTATAGACTATAGGAATATTAAGCATTCTGTGTTACAACGAAACAAATGGGTTGACTTTGGGGGTGTTCCTTGCAGCACGACTAAAGTCAACCGATTCACACCCTCCCTTAAAAGCGCTCTATTAGGCTCCCTGCGCTTGTTCTGCCAAACTTATTTCCACGGTACCGTGTGCATTGACCTGATCCAGACGAACCGGTACGACATGATTGATCCAGTTCTCATCTAAGGTAGCATCCACTTTGACATAATTATCCGTAAAGCCGCTGATGCGCCCTTCCTCTTTACTACGCTCAAAAAGAACGGTCCGGGTCTGTCCCAATTGTTGCTCGTAAAAGTGGCGGCGTTTCTTTTCACTCAAAATATTGAGCATCTCATTGCGGCGGCGGCGCTCGGCCATAGGCACCACATCCGGCATTTCAGCAGCGGGGGTATTAGCACGTTCAGAATAGGTAAAAACGTGCAGATAGCTAATATCTAACTGATTGATAAACTCGTAGGTTTCCAGAAAGTCCTCCTCCGTTTCACCAGGGAAACCAACAATCACATCTACCCCAATGCAGCAGTGCGGCATGTGCTTTTTGATCAAAGCCACTCGCTCTGTGTAAAGCTCGCGGCGGTAACGGCGGCGCATGGCCTTTAGCTGCTTGTTATTCCCTGACTGTAATGGCATGTGAAAATGAGGAGCAAAGCGCTTGGAATTGGCCACGAATTCAATGATCTCCTCATTGCAAAGATTAGGCTCAATGCTGGAAATGCGGAAACGCTCGATCCCCTCAACCTGATCCAACTCGTGGATGAGGTCAATGAACAAGGCCTCTTTCTTCGGGCGAATACCTTCAATCACTTCCGTACCGTTGCCAAAGTCACCAATATTCACCCCCGTCAAGACCACTTCGCGGGTACCCATTTTAGCAATTTCTCGGGCGTTGGCTACCACGCTTTCCACCGTGTTGCTGCGGCTCTTACCTCGGGCCAGTGGGATCGTACAGAAGGAACACTTGTAATCACAGCCATCCTGCACTTTGAGAAAAGAACGGGTACGATCTCCAAAACTAAAGGCGTGGACAAAGTCTTTCGCAGCGGTCACCTCCCCAGCCTTTACCATCCCCTTATCGTGGGCCTGGCTGATATCATCGATGAAGTCGAGAATTTGAAACTTTTCTGCTGCTCCTAACACTAAATCGACACCAGGAATATCCGCAATTTCCTGCGGCTTCAGCTGTGCGTAGCAACCTACCACGACTACCTTCGCCTGTTCATTTTGCCGCAAAGCACGGCGTACGACATTTCGACATTTCTTATCCGCAAACTCCGTCACCGAGCAAGTATTGATCACATACACATCTGCCCCTGCCTTGAAGGGTACCGCCGAATAACCGGCATCCTCAAACTGCCGACCAATAGCCGAAGTTTCGGAGTAGTTGAGCTTACAGCCTAAAGTATGAAACGCAACCGTGCGGGGTGTGGCCATTTTTGATGTACGATGTTATGATGTACGATGTACAATGTTGGGTGTACAACGGTTTAATGACGCCTCAAGTTCTAATGCAGTGGCATAGGAGCAAGACACTCATTAATAGCCCGCAAAATTACGGATTTTTTGGGTAGGATGCTACCGTTTACTGACGCGATGAATCGCGTCGCTACAAGGCTCTTATTTGCGCGTTACTTAAAAAAGTTGTACTTCGCGCAAAAAGGTCAAAACCTTCTCCTCTGGCATCTCGCAGGGTTTGAGCAGGTCTTTCTTTTGGGTCTGATAGAAATTGAGGCTAATGAAATCGTTCCCGCCCAATTCTTCGGCAAAGATTTTGGCGGAGCGGCCGCCATTGAATACCGTTTTGGAAATACCGTAACGAGCCCCCCGAAAATGTCCTTCGGAGTAACCGATTGGAATTTTATCTACCAGCGCCTTGATCATCCGATAAGGGCCAGAAACTCAGCTTCAGTCAAGATCTGTACGGTACCAAGTGCTTGGGCTTTCTTAAGTTTAGAACCTGCCCTTTCGCCTACTACCAGAATATTGAGATTCCCGCTTACCGCACTAATATTTTTGGCGCCAGCCGCCGCCGCTTTTTCCTGCGCTTCCTTTCTACTCATTTCCTGCAAGCTACCCGTAAAGAGGATCGTCTTACCTACAAACGGTCCCTCTGTCACAGCAGCTTTAGGCTTATCATCCTCCGTCTGACTCATATTTACGCCCAACTCTTCCATCGTACGGAGTTGTTGTACGTTACGTTCAAAACTAAACCACTCCATTACGTTCTTCGCCACGGTGGGGCCAATGTCTTTAATGGCTAGAAAATCTTCTTCCGTCCAATTGGCCAGCTCCTGGATATAATCTACCTCCGCTGCTAGCAGTTTAGCAGAACGCTTACCAAGGTGGTGCACAGATAAACTCACCAGCAACCGCCAAAGCGGACTCTGCTTCGCCTGCTCAATGGAGTTGCTTAAATTTTCAACGGACTTGGCACCAAAGCCCTCCAACTGGGCAATTTCTTCGTAAGGCAGACGGTACACATCCGCCATCGTCCGAAGCCACCCGTACTCGTAGAACATTTCCACGTAGCGGCGGCCCATACCGTCGATATCCATAGCGGCCTTAGAAACGTGGAAGATAATCCGCTGCAAATCCTGTGCACCGCACACGCAATTGGGGCAACGCCAAGCTGCCTCGCCTTCTTCGCGCACCAGCGGCACTGACTCTTCGGTGTAGTTGATAGGGCAGTTTATCGGCCAGGCAATAGGCTCCTCACTTCCATCGCGCAAATCATCTAAGGCCTTTACAATATAAGGTATCACATCACCGGCCCGCTCAATCAATACCTGATCACCAATGCGCAGGTCTTTTTCGTTGATGAAATCTTCGTTGTGTAAGCTGATACTGCTAATGGTGACACCCGCCAGGCTCACCGGCTCCGTCTTCGCAACGGGCGTGATAGTACCAATTTTACCCACCTGGTATTCTACGTCCAATAGCGTTGTGGTCGCTTGCTTGGCCGCAAACTTGTAGGCAATGGCCCAACGAGGGTGGTGGCTGGTATAACCGGCACGCTCTTGTAGTACGCGATCATTCACTTTCACGACCATGCCATCCACTTCGTACGGATAAGCTTCGCGGCCCGCCTCCCAGGAAATGCAGTATTCAGCCACTTCTTGGATATTGCGGCATAACTTACGCTCGGGACCGTCGGCAGGCACCTTAAAGCCCAGACTAGCCAGCATATCTAAACTTTCGTAGTGGGTAGCAATAGCCTCCAGGGCGTTATTCCCAGCTGCATCTTCCGCAAAACCAAGGGTATAGAGAAAGGCTTCTAATCCACGCTCCGCCACTTCTTTGGGGTCTTTCATGCGCAGACCACCAGTGGCCGTATTTCGGGGGTTAGCAAATAGGGACAAACCTGCTTCTTGCCGCTTCTGATTGATTTTCTCAAACTTATCCTTCCGAATAACCACCTCACCGCGTAACTCAGCCTTATTGATTCCGTGCTCACTAAACTTAGCGGAGAGAGGTACCGAGCGGATCACTCGCGCGTTGGCGGTCATTTCCTCTCCCTCCTGACCATTTCCCCGGGTTGCACCACGGGTTAGCTGATCATTTTCGTAGACCAGCGCAATACTACCACCATCAAACTTGGGTTCTACTGCGTAGGCGATATCCTGCTCCGCCGGAATATTAAGCATCCGCTTGACTTGCTGATCAAATTCTTGTAGATCTTCCGCATTGTAGCTATTCGCCAATGAGAGCATAGGCGTTAAGTGCGGAACGGAGGGAAAATCATTACTCACATCACTAGACACACGCTGGGTAGGTGAATCAGGCGTGATCAGCTCTGGGTGCTGCTCTTCTAGTGCTTCGAGTTGTTTGTACAAGTGGTCATATTCATAATCACTCAGCAACGGATCATTCTGAATATAATAGCGCCATTCGTGAAAAACGATAAGCTCCCGCAACTGGGTCAATTGAGCCTCCACGGACTGTCCTACCACTGCTTCCTCCTTAGCTAAAAAAGCCTTGGAGCGCGTTACTAATGCCTTCTGATCGGCCGCACTGTACTTCATTCAAATCAAGGATTGGGTAACAGGAAAAAATAAGCCCCCAAAGTTAGCATATTGCTATTATTCTTAAAATAGAGTGGCTATTGCGCTCGTTCCTTACCTTTGCCCGGGATAATAAACCATAGGTATGCTTAAGCAGTGGCTATTATTGGCACTAACCGCATTTAGTGGATTCGTACTGGCGGCTCAGGGAACCGCAGATTGTGATATTGCTTTCGATGAGGTAGACCCTTTCGACAGTATAAGAACAGTGGCTTCCCAGACGGTAGCCCTCGGTTATTTAATTCCCAGTCGTTTCGAAACCATCGATGGGCCAAAGATCATCGAAGAGGCAGAGGCCGTCCTCATCTACTCTGAAAATGATAGTATCAGTGGCTTTTTCTTCAATCTGGTCATGCCAGAATACAAGCTGCAGCCCATTGAAAAAGGAATGAATGTCAAGCTCCTTTTAGATGATGATTCGGTTATTGGCTTTTATAACTTCCCGGATGAAGGTGAGTTTGACCGCACCATCAACATGCGTCTGTACCAACATACTTGTGCCATTCCGTTAGACTATTTCTACAAACTGGCTTACCATAAAGTAGCCCAGATACGCGTGGAATACGAACGCCAAAATCGGACGTTGATCCTTAATAATAAGCAACAAGAAGCCCTCCGAACCGCCATTCAATGCGTAGGAAGGCAAATTGGTTTGTATCCGATCAATCCTTGATCAATTGTAACGAACTAGATTACGAGAGGATCGTAATATATACATGACGCGAAGTGATGCGGACTACGCCCGCACCACTTCGGTCAGCATACACTGTACTTGAAGAAGGTTTGGAAATCCAAACCTCTTCGACGCCAGTGTAGAGGCAAGTGACCGCTATGATGTACGACGCTGGGGCTATATTAGTTCGTTTTTTACTTTTCGTATGTTGCTTTTGTTGCTACTTGAGTTGGGCCACGGCGCAGACTCCTATCACTCTGACTATTGTAGACACCGCAGGCCAGGAACTTGAAGGAGCCGCCATCACTACCCTTCCTCAACAAGAGACTTTCTTCACCAATGCCTTAGGACAAAGCAAGATACCCGCTTGCGATAGCTTACTCATCTCTTACCTCGGTCTAGAGGACCTTACGGTAACCTGGTCAGTGGTCAAAGCACAAAATGCGATCATCACTTTAACTGGGCTCGGTTTAGCCCTACCGGAAATCGTGGTGGGTAGCCAACGCTTCCGGCGCGACCTTAGTCAAGAACGGCTACAAATTTCTGCCCTCGACATCCAACGTGTACAAGCGAATACACCCGCCGCGGCGCTGAGTACTACCGCTGGCGCTTTTGTGCAAATGAGTCAACTGGGAGGTGGTAGTCCCATACTGCGTGGTTTTGAGGCAAACCGGGTACTGCTCGTGGTGGATAATATCCGCATGAACAACGCCATCTACCGCAGCGGCCATCTTCAAAATGCCATTACGATTGACGAAAACGCGCTGGCTAAACTCGAAGTAAGCTATGGCCCTGGGGCCCTGGCCTTTGGCAGCGATGCAATTGGTGGACTGATTCACTTCAAAACCAAAAACCCATTGCCACTTGGTCAGGACCGGAGCCAATGGTCGGGTGGTGCCGTCCTACGCTACGGAACGGCTGCTCAAGAACAAGTTGTTAGCACTGATATCACTTACCAATCACGCAATTGGTCATCCTACACGGCCTTCACCGCTAGCCGCTTTGGTGATTTGGAGGCGGGAAACCGTCGCCCTACCGCCTACCCAACATTTGGTGAGCGACCATTCTATGTGGAACGGATTGCCGGTGAAGATTTAATTCGGGTCAATCCAAACCCGGATCGGCAAATCGGTAGCGGATACGATCAAATAGACCTGCTCCAAAAGCTGAGCTGGCAAGTACACCCGCAGCTTCTACTGCAGTTTAATGGCCAATACTCTACTTCGAGCAATGTCCCTCGCTATGATCGCTTAGTGGAAACGCGCAATGACCAGCCCCGCTTCGCCGAATGGTATTATGGCCCTCAGGAACGAAGTCTCCTTGCCTTAACGGCGAACTGGCAAGCCAATCGCCGCTGGGTGGACCAAATACAGTTAATCCTTAGTAGGCAAGATATACGGGAAGACCGCTTTGATCGTACTTTTCAGAGCCCCTGGCGGGAAGAAAACCTAGTGGGAGTGGACCTCACCGCCTTAACCATTGACATACTTAAGCAAACTGGCAAGCTTTCCGCCCTGAAGTACGGCGGCGAAATTCGCACCGAAAATGTCATGGCATCTGCGACGCGCCGATCTCTGGATGATGACCAGATTCAGTTTGACGTAAACAGCCGCTATCCCAGCCGTGGCAGCGGCCTGGATACCTACAGTGCTTACGTACAATATCAGAGAAATAGCGCTGATTCAAGTTTGCTGTGGGAGGGCGGGCTGCGTTGGACCCAACGCGAGCTATTTGCCCAATTCAGCGCTACCGACCCTATTGCCTGGCCGGCTGCTTACCTAGCTGGCATAAGTAATACTACCAATGCCCTCAACGCCGCATCGGATATACGCTGGCAAGTGAATAGTTGGCAATTTCGAACTCATCTAGCAAGTGGCTTTCGGGCTCCGAATATTGATGACTTCGCTAAATTCCGCGAGAACAATGGTTTCCTCCAAATCCCTAATCCAGCCTTGCAGGCAGAGCGTTCTTTATCAGCTGATATCAGTATTCATTACGAAGCGAACCGAAACCGCTTTTTCCAGATCACTCTATATCGCACTTGGCTTCGTCAGGCCATGATTCGTGAGGATTTTCTATTGCCAGACGGTTCCCAATCATTCGTAAGTAGAGGCGATACACTTTTTGTGCAGGCCGTTGTCAACGCAGAGCAAGCTCGGGTGTGGGGTGTATCCACGAGCTTTCGGCAACAGCTCCTGACCAATTGGACCCTTCAGGGCCAACTGCATTATACTTACGGGAGAAGAGATTTCAAACTGGATGAAGTAATCGATATTGAGGTACCACTAGACCACATTCCGCCACTTTACGGACAGGTAAGTACTGCTTACCGAACCAATCGTTGGGAAGTTGGCCTAAAGTGGCAATTCCAGGCGCGGAAGCAGTTGAAAGACTACGCCGTATCTGGAATTGTTGTGCAAGGCTCCGACTTAGTGTTTGATCGGGGGGGCACCTCAGACAATCTTGACTTGACACCCATTGATCCGCAAAGTGGCGCATTTACGGGCAGCTATGGATGGAGTGTTTGGACTATCAATAGCGCCTACCGTATTGGAAATGCCCTTCGTCTGCGGGTGCGGGTAGAGAATCTATTTGATCTCCATTATCGCCCCTTCGCATCAGGCATAAGTGCTCCGGGGCGCAACTTTGTTTTTGGGTTATACTCCTGGTTTTGAATGAGTGCTTGTTGTGCTTTGAATCGTGCTAGATATCATATTGGTACAACTCCAAATCTTCAATAATGCGAATCAACTTATCGGCGTAACGAGGATCGGTTGCATAGCCGGCCTTTCTCAGACCGCGAGCCCACCCCTTGTAATCATTTGATTTCAGTCGAAACAGGGAACGGTAACGATCCTTTTCCAAGACCTTGCTGTGGGCTTCGTAGCTTTCTTCGACGGAAATAAACTTGCGGAAGAAGTCTTTGTGGTGATCATCATTGAAATTGGTGCAGTGCCCTTTTTTACAACTTTTGGAGAAGCACTTTATACCAAAGTGATTATTGTTCTCCAGGGCCAAACGACTTTGACCAATATTACTTTCTAAGAGGCCCTGAGCCAAGGTAATACTCACCGGAATTCCATGTCGCTCCATTTCTTGTTCCGCCAAATCATGGTACTCCCGCACGTAGGCCATTTGCCTGCGGCGCTTTTCGCGCTGCTCTGGTGTCAAATCATCCATGCGATCATCGCTCGACATGGAAACGTTCTGGGCCTGCACCTCATCATCCTCGAAGGGATCATAAAATAAAGAAGAGGTGCTTGCAGTAATAAAGCCTCCCTCACCCTTCTGCATGGAAAAATTGACCGAAATATCTTTGTGGGTCACCAACCAACCCACCAGCAGTAATAGCGCCAAACCAATCCAGCGACGTTTGATCCAATCTTCGAATCGATTCCAATACTCCTCAAAGGTGGCTTTTATCTTAGCGGGGGTAAAATCTTCATATGATCGCATGACACTTTCTGTTTGAATATAAAGCAAATTTACCAACAAAAGTTTTAAAAACAAACATTTAATACCTTTTTTTGGCGGCTTACTGCTTTTCTTTGAGCGGTGCTTGCCAGTAAAGAGGGATAAAACTTACCTTTGCGCTCCACAAATTATTGAAAGCGAATGAAAAAGATTTTGCTCGTAAGCACCTTGGTTCTAGGTAGTTTGATCGCACTCACCGGACAAGACCGCTATGGACATTTGAATTTTGGCAACTTGATTGCCGTTATGCCGGAAGCGATTCAAGCTAACGATAGCCTCGAAATCATGCAGGCTACCATGGTAGCGCGAGGAGAGGCGATGGCCGCGCAGTTTCAGCGCGATGCTTCTGCCTTCATTAAAGATGTACAGAGTGGAATACTCACGCCGGTACAACAGCAAGAGCGCCAAGCAGCACTTGAAAAGCGTCAGGTGGAAATCCAGAACTTTGAGCAGGAAATTGTTCAAACCATGGGTGCAACCCGCAACCAAATGCTGGAACCAATTATAGCTAGAGCTCAACAAGCTATTGATGATGTAGCCAAGGAAAATGGCTATGTGATGATATTTGACACCAGTGTCTTCAATGCCGTTATGTTTGCGGATGAAACAGAGGACATAATGGACATGGTGAAGGCGAAATTGGGGATTGAGTAATTCCCAGGAACTGCCTTAGATGTGAAGACTCCTTTAAAGGATCTTTGTAAGCCCGATCAGCCTATTATGTTGATCGGGCTTAGTTTTTATGACTCCTCCTTTAGTTAGTAAGCATACTAACCAGCTGCCTTTCAACTCATACCACCTACCAGGACTAAACAGCCCGGTAGCAGCATCTGGTTTGAAGGCTCCCGTTTAAGCTGCAACTTGGTTTCATTGCACCAGTGAATCCTATGTTGACAACAGCTAGTTTGGCGACTTCATAGCTCGGTTTTCCTAGTATTGTCCATATTGTCCAGCTTTTTGCAGATTAGTTCTAGTTTAAGCTGGTTGTTAAGCCTTAAATTGACTGAGCCTTATGGCGCATATAATCCAAGACTCGTAACGATCAGCACATTAAGCGTCCTGAGTAAGATGGCTATTCCTAATAGAAATCAGTCGAAAGATTAAAAACCCATGCTCACTACCACACCAAATATCTACGCCCTCTTTGTTGGCATCGACGCCTACCAACGCCCCATTTCCCGCCTGAATGGCTGCATCAAGGATATTGACCGACTAGCGGCCTACCTGCGTAATCATGTAGAACAAGCAGAGCAACTTCACCTCCTAACCCTACGCAATGAAGAGGCCACTTACCAGGGGATAATCCAGGCTTTTCGGCAGCATCTTGCCCAAGCTACCCAAGATGATATCGTTTGGTTTCACTTCAGTGGGCACGGTACGGAGAGCTATACCGCGCCGGAATTCAAAAATAGTATTGAACCCAATGGAAAGGACCAGAACCTAGTCTGCTACCGGGCAGCGAACACTAGTGGTCCCCTCTTGCTGGCGGATAAAGAACTGGGTATTTTGTTGCACGAACTGGCTACCAAAAATGGATCAGATCAAAGCCCACATATCGTCGTATCATTAGATTGCTGCCATTCGGGCTCAGGTACACGCTCGGATGAGTGGGAAGCAGATGCTATCCAGCCACGTACTATTACGCAAAAGCACTATGCTGCTTACGAACAAGCAGTGGAATCTGGTGATACCCGCCGCCTAGAGACCTACCTTGATGGTTATTTCCAACGGAATCCATTAGCGATTCCACTGGCTGAACACATTTTGCTCTCTGCCTGTACCAGTATTCAAACGGCTGGTGACAGTCTCCGGGGTGGTATTTTCACTAGCGGACTTTTGGAAGCACTCGAAAGCGCACAAGGCCCATTGAATTATTCCGACCTCTTCTTACGTACGCGTGCTATTGTGCAAGGCTTAGTGGAGGACCAGCTCCCTCAATTTGAGACGATCGGTGGCTTTGACCCCTATCGCCAATTCTTACAGGGGACTCCATTGGGTACGCCAGAGAAATATGTACTATCCATGCAAGCAGATGAGTGGATGGTACATTGCGGAGCTATTCATGGCCTTCCAGTTTCTCCTAGCGAACCAATAGAAGTAACAATCGAAAATGAAGCGGATGAAAGGATAGTAGGTAAGATCTCCTCGGTGGGCGCACAGCGAAGCAAAGTTTCCTTTCCCACAACGGTGACCTTGCAACCAACAGAATTCCATCAGGCCCGAATTTCTTACTTGCCCCAGCCACCGGTCCTCATTGCTCTCCTTGGGCCTGATTCAGCATTAGAAGGCCTCATAAAGGTTTGGGATGATATGGCCGGACTACGTTGGCTTCGCTCTCCAGCGGAAACCACGGGAGTAGAACTCGCAGTAAATGCCGACCAGTCTGGCTTTCGAATTATTGACCTACGAAAGGATAAAACCCTATTTGAAGTAGCCAATAAGCCGGAAATGGAACAGTTGATCTTTACCAGCCTCAAAAAGATCATTCGCTGGGAAAGAACCTTGGCGCTGGCGAATAAAAAATCGCAAATAGCAGACCGTGTTTCTTTGGAGATAGATGTCTTGCAAAACCAACAGCGAAGGCAACTGCACTTGGAAAACCAACTGGTATTTCGTACTTCTAGCACCTCTTTTATTCCACACCAGGACCATCAACTACTGGGCTTTCAACCGCAGGTAAAAATTACCAATACAACTCAGCAACTCTATTGCTACCTATTCCACTTGCGCAGCAACTATAGCATCATCTGCTACGAAGGCGGGCAGGTATTTCGCCCCCAGGAACATGGCACTGCCCAGGAGGTAACGCTACCTCTGCTGAAAACCCATAAAGGCTGGGGGCTGGGCCCTGATCATGATCAGGCAACCTCCTACTTCAAGTTATTCGTCACCACCGAGGAACTGGATTATCAGCAGTTGCTACAAAGTGAGCTAGGAGGAGACCGAGACACTGCCTGGGGGTGGAACCCCATACATGTAAGTGATGACTGGTGCACCTTGATGACCAAAGTTCAGCTGGATAAATCTTAACACCCTCTGAATCGAAATAAGAGACTCATTATTCCTACAGGCGCTCCAGTTATCCCAACTTGCTTGCTGAATGGGGTATTCCCTTGTTAAACAACGAAAACCAAGATCAACCTCAAGATGATGGTACCACGCAGGAGGCGAATGGGGACAAGGATGAGAATACAAAGAGGCCTGAACCAGAAGACATCCCCGAACCGGAAAGAGGTTATCCAAGATAATTTTCATTCTTAGGCAACCACAAGAAAACCCGCATAACGCTAGGAGCTGCGTACTTTTTTTGCTGGCAGAGTGCTTTAGGCTCGCTGTCACTAGACCCAATCATGATCTAACGATGAGTAGGTGAGCAAAAATTTGTTCACCTATTTTATTCTCTGATGTAAAAGGACATCTTTTCTTCTTATCTCTAAAGACTTATAATCAGTAACCTATTCGAACGAAGGTGGGTAACTAAAGGCAGGAGATTAGTCATTATCAGCTGTCTGCCGCAAGGCAGATGTTCTTAAAGACAAGCAAGCTTCCAATCTAATTCGCCCCCCACTTTAGCAGATTCTCCTCATTAAGCTTTTTATAATAATCATCATCCACCAGCTCCGCTATGCGCAGAGACGTGCGAGCAAATTGAATCGCCTCTTCGCGGCGCCCCAAGTCTGCCAAGATTTCCGACTTCAAGCGAAACTTATTGGGCAAGTGCCGGTCAGTCAAATCAGCTGCGGCTAGCCATTCCTCAAATGATTTACCGTTCAGCAGCAACAAGATGGATTGGTCAATTGCCGCCAAGGCGGCCTCACTATTCTTATCCACAGCGAAGTAAATATTAGCAGCTGCCCGATAATCCTCCATGAGGGTTTCCCGCTCACGTGCTAGTATTTCGTCCAGAATAAGCCCGGTGGGTACTTCAATTGGAATAGGCACGTACGTCTGCTCCCAGGCTATACTGAGGACCGCAGCCTTGCGGCTAAGCTGATCAAAACCAATGGAGAGGGTCTCCACCGTTCTGCTCATTTCTTGTGCTGGCACTTGAAACTGCGCCACAATATTTTTGGGGTCCAGGGTAGCTGGTGCGCCAAATTCTGGCCATTCCTGGTGAATGTACACCTCCCATTCCTCTTGCCCGGGCTTGGTAAACAGCGTATAAGTACCTGCTTGAACCAATACGCCACCAAACAACAATGGCTGGTTGAAGGTAAGCATGGTATTTAGGTTTGCCCCTGTTCGCCAGATCTTATCATAAGGGACTAAGTCGCCAAAAATGGTCCTACCACGCATGGAAGGTCGGGAATATTCCAGGGAAACATCAACAATGCCAATTTTTAGCTCCGTGCGTTGTAATGGGCTCAGCTTGGGGTCAAAGACTTGGCGTTCTTGTGCAGTCAAATGGATAGTCAGCAACGCTAGTATTATCAGTACACTACTCTTCTTCATTAGGCTAAATTCTATTTGGCACCAAAATTTATGATCTAATCTAAGCTAGGCTCTTAGCATTTTACAATCCTTCTGCTCTTACTCCAAAAATAATAACCGTTAGTGTTTGGTTACACAGGGACCCCAAGAGATAGCTGCGTCGCGGTTTTGAAGTGGGGGGGCATGCTGCACAATTTTTCTTTTGTATCCCCCCGCTGTAAAATAGCACCAACTCAAGCTATATCTTCAGTGTGCCCCTGCTTCACGAAAGCAGCAGCTATCCAGCGGATTGTTAAGCCCAAAGTCACTATTGCAAGCTACCGAAAGCTACCAAACTAAGCCCCGTCCCATTTGACCAAACTTGGGTTTTTGGTACTTTTTTGCCAAGAAAAAAATACGAACACGATACGGTTTTAGCAAAAGCAGGAAATCACCATAAATCGCTATTTTGTGCCAAGCCAGATGATCTCATTAACGGTGCTGCTTCTTCGTAGCAGAGACGACGGGTACAATTTGGATATACTGTAGCATTCTTATGAATTGCCACTTATGGATTCAGTATTACCAGCTACCCGCCATTCCCGTCTAGTTGCAAGAAGCGTATAGCCTTTCTCCCCTACAGGTACTAATTTCCCCCTTGTTTATGGTCAATAAACAGGCCGTGATCTCTACTTGTCAGTCTAGTGCTAATGGATGCAAGAAAGGTGCTAGTCTTGAAGAACAGAATCCAGACAAATGAAAGCGACGTCCAGCTCCACCGCTGTGATTCACAATATCTTTAAATCGAGAAAACCCAGTTGAATGCACCCTTTATTACGTACTACTTATCTATTGATTCTGCTAAGCCCCCTTGCTTGGGGCTGTGGGCAGTATCAAGGTGGGGAATTTCAACCCAATGCACTTCAGCAACTATCCGCTGATGCATTGGACCAGTATGCGGATACCAGCATTACGCTGCCGCGTCTAACGGCACTATCCAGCCCCAGTGAGCAAGTAGACAGCCTACTGCATTATGCGGAATGGACAAAGAATGCCGCTGAAGACGCTTCCTTGTTTTATGCGCAATACGCTTATGATATAGCAACCGAACACAATTGGAGTGAACCAAGAGGAATGAGTGCCAACCGCTTGGCCTGGAGTAAAGGTAATCGCGCTCGATTTGGCGAGGATTTAGAGGATGCTATGGTCGATGCCCGAATTAGTAAGCGCTTGCTCACCGATCACCCTAACCCCTTCTGGGAAGCAGATTTGCACAATCTCTTTGGCTACCTATTCAACCGTATGGGGCAGCGTGATTCGGCTAAACATCACTTTAAAACAGCCCTCACCTTAGCACCACGTTTGGCGGACAATTCAAACTTGGTGCAGTGGAATAGAGCTATGATTTTACATAACTTAGCTACTACCTGTGCACCGGCCGACACTCTTGAGAAAGGCTCTTATCTTCAACAAAGTGATAGCATCTTTGCTAAACTTGAAAATTGGGAAAACCGGAGTCGACTATGGTTAGACTGGGCTATGTTCTATAGCAATGTGAAAAATAAGCACTTAATTGCAGATTCCCTGCTTCGTTTCTGCCTTGCCTACGGAGAAGCTAGTAATGATTTGGATATGCTTAAAGACGCTTTTCAAAGAAGAGGTGATATTTATAAAAAGCGTTTTAGTAGGACCAAAGACACCAGCGATTTTTCAACTGCGGCAAGGCAACTTCATATTCGGCTTCAGCTTGGAGGGAATGGCACCTACAGATCCCATCAGTTATTGGGAAATCTATATCAATACAGTTGGGTCTTTAACATTGACGAATCACATCTCGATTCGGCAATCCATCATAATAAATTGGCGTTAGAGGGTGCTCGGCAAGAAGGTGGCATTGGCATTATGCAAGATGTGAGCATAAATCTAAGTCGATTATACCCTTTCAAGGAGGAAGCTTTTCAGGATGAATCTATTGGAAGGTTACTACATCGAAATTACAGTGGCGTAGTAGATACACTAACCAGCTATGCAAAATCTGCATATCAACGGATCAACGAGGTTGAGCAAAGAGATCAACGAATTAGTGCGGCTACTAAACGCAAAAATCAACTCATCATTAGCGGTTTTGTGCTCTTATTCATTGGTGGCTTTGCAATAATTGCGTTACAGCGACAACAAAATCGGCGGTTACGGGCAGAAATGTCAGCTCTACGGGCTCAGATAAACCCTCACTTTATGTCTAACTCACTTAATGCTATTGAGCACCTAGTGAATCAAGGCGAAAACCGTGCTGCCTCCAAATATTTAGTGAAATTTTCCAGACTCTCTCGTCAAATTCTCAATAGCTCTGCCGAAGGAATTGTATCCCTCGAAAAGGAACTCGCAACGCTGAAAAACTTCCTGGCCTTAGAGCAGCTCCGCTTTAGTGACAAGCTTACCTATGATATTCAGGTGGCTGAGGAAGTGGATGCAAATATGGTTGCCTTCCCGGCCATGCTCTTACAACCTTATATTGAAAACGCCATCTGGCACGGTATCAAACCCAAAGAAGATGGCGGCCATATACAAGTCAATATAGATAAGGAAGGCAAGACCCTCCGCTGCGTGGTGGAGGACAACGGCATTGGCCGCGAAGCCGCACAAAAACGCAAAGAGCAATCCGTCCTCAAACAAAAGTCCATGGGTATGGACATCACCCAACGGCGCCTACGCTCCTTGGGGCGGGTAAACGGTAAGCCTATGTTGATTGAAGACCTAACGAATACAGATGGATCAGCCGCCGGTACCCGAATCATCTTAAAACTCCCTTATAAGAAGCTCGAATAAAGCATTGTCCTGTAGGCTATTAACCATGTCTGCATACGCTATAACAAATACTTCCAATCACCTTAAAACAACCCATCATGGCAAATGATAATTTAGATCCTAACAACCCTAATAATGAAGCCCCCCCAGGGCAACACGCCAACGGAGGTGGAAATGAGAGTGGAGGTGGAGACAAGCCTCTCCCAGAAGAAACACCAGAACCGGACAAAGGCAATCCCAGACCATTCCCCAACCCCGCTCGCCGTAAAGTAGACCGCGACAACACCCGCATTTTTGCCTTTTTAGTTGGTGTTAACAGTTACCAAGGTCCTATCACGAAACTCAACGGCTGTGTGCGGGATGTAAACAACATTGCCGGCTATCTACGAGCTCGCTTTGGTGATGATGATCAAAAAGACGCAGCCCCAATTGGCGCCACAGAAAGTGTGGATCGCACGGAGGTGCACCAGCGGCTGTTTATGCGTAGCCTTACTAATGCGGAGGCCACCTACGATAATGTCATCGCCGCCTTTCAGGAACACTTACTAGGTGTTCGTGAAGCCGGAGTAGACAGTGACGTACCGGTTCCTACCGGAGATGATACCTTCTGGTTCCACTTTAGTGGCCATGGCTCCGAACAATTTACCGCCGAGGAACTCCTCCCGCAGGACCCTAACGGCAAAGACCAAACCCTGGTGTGCTACAATCCGGGCGGCCATACTACTGGTATTTTCCTGGCCGATAAAGAACTGGCCATTCTGATAGACCGCATCAATTCGCGCATCAGAACACTTACCAAGCGGCCACACGTTTTAGTTACCCTGGATGCCTGCCACAGTGGCTCTGGTACCCGCGACTTCCTGGAAGAACCTGGCGTGCAAACCCGCAACTTCGAATTCCTAACCGCCAAGACCCGTAATGATGATGGCATCCCTCCGGGGCACATTCGCACCATTGACACCTATTTCGGTGATCTCAATCCAGCGAACCCCGTCATTCCAGAGTCCAGCCATCTATTGATCGCCGCCTGTAGCAACGTTGAAAAGGCCGGAGATTTGGGCAAACTCAAAGGCGGTGTTTTCACCAGCAGCCTTGTGGAGGTATTAGGTGAATACGGTGCAGACGAAGATGTTCCTTACTACGACCTCTTCGAGCGTACCCGTTCTCGTGCCCGCTCCAAGCGGAGTAGCCAACACGCCCAGTTTGAATCGATCGGCAATTTCAACACCTATACCTCCTGGCTAGAAGGGTATCGGGTAGAGGATAAAGGGAAACGCTACAAGATTCTACCCGACGGTGATGGTTGGTCTATCCAATGTGGTGTCCTCCACGGATTACCCACCGAACTTGACCGCAGCAACCTCAGTGCAGAACAACAAGCTGATGCACCAGTGAAAACCATGATCGAAGTCTTCCTGGGTGACGAATCATTGGGTTTCGCCGAGGTAACGGATATCGGTCTGCAGGACAGTACCATCAATCTAATCCTGGACGATGGGGTGGAGCTAGAAAAACGAATTATCGATGCGGACGATGGCGTTTTTGAAAGTGCTCACCCGTACTATGGCGTAATTTTCTCCCTGCCCGCGCCTGCCGCCTACGTTTGGGTACATGGCCACGAAGCTACTGTAGAATTGCTCAAACAGCAGTGGGACGAGGAACTCGAAGAGGGCGACGTACAATTGCGTAATCTCAATATCATTCCAGTAGACCAGGAGGGTGATTCCCGTGGCGAACCAGTTCTGGAGGTAGAAGCTACGCTGGAGCCCGTAAGACTAGAGGATGGAAGTATGACCGAAAAAGCAGTGCTGGCTTTCCGCAGTACTGAAACCGGACTTAGCTGGACGACCCTAAACGAAGCGCAATCTTTGGAGTTCATACCCGTAGCCAAGGAGAATATCGAGAAGATTATCCGCTGGCATCGCTTCTACGACATGGATAACGACAAGACCAAACTGCGCGAGGAGTTTGAGATGCAATTTTTGGAGTCAGATAAAATTGCGCTTGATCCCAACTCGGATATCCGCTCACAGCTGCGCGGCCACAACACGACCGAGTTAAAGCTCTACCGTGGTCCAAGCACCTTCTTCCGGCAAACTATCAACAACAAGGCTGTAGATGTGGTGCCTTATGCCCTGGATATTAAACACAAGGAGGTGGGTCCCGAATTATTCTTCTACCTCTACGAATTGGAATCCAACGGCGCAATTAGCTTACTCAATCCCAGCCGTACGCACATAGAAGGAGCAGAAGAAGGCCAAACCCACAGTACTTCTCTTGATGCTGTTTGGCAATTCATTGATTTGCGAAGCATCCTCGTAAAGCCGGAAGAGCAAGAAGAACACCTTTGGTATAAACTACTGGTAACTCGTAAGCGACTGGAGAAACCAGAACAACTGAATCAAAGCGCCTTCAAGAATGCCCGCGAAACCAGGCTTGGATTTTCACTGGGCAGTACGACCGATCTGAACGACTGGTGCAGCCATACCCTGAAGGTTACGATTATTCGCCAGCACGCCAACATCAATCAAGCCGGAGAAGTGGGCTTTCCTGATGCATCGATCAGCATCATGGAACACGACTCCGTTGAGGCGAGCGTCGCACTGATAGGAGCCAGCGGTAATACTCGTAGTGTAGACCCCGCCAACCAGCTCACGCGTTTCGAAACTGCCGGTGTGAGCTTGCTAGATTTGAGCGATAAACACGCTGATCGTCGAAAGAGTGTTCTTGAGTTAACCAACTTGAACAATGTTGACGATACGCAGTTGGCGCAAAACCCACTACAGATCAAGATTCGGCAGGTACTGAAGGAAGATGAGACCGTTCAGCCGGTCGCCTTTGACGGAGAATTTATCCGGGTAATAGGTGATGCTAGTCCGAGTGGCGCATTTGGAATTGATGTCAATATTCGCTCCCTCCCGGAAGTACATCCGCCCTTCGACCCTGACGGAGAAAGTATCACTGTTTTCGGTGAGCAAAAAGCCGATCGGAGCTTATTTAAAGCCCTGAAGCTGGCCTTCTTCAAGTGGAGCAATAAGGATGAAGAAGATGAAGACAAACAGGCCCAACGCGAGGACAGTTTCTTCCGCTTGGCCCGGGTTATCTATCAGGAAGATGGTTCGATTAAGCGCAAGTCCAACGCTTTGAAGTCGCACGTTTTCAATGCGGAGAATATTCTGGTCCTGCTGCACGGCATTATCGGCGATACGAAATCAATTGCTGAGAATCTGCCGCATATCATCAATGAAGATGGTCACAGCATGACTGATGAGTACGACCTGGTTCTCACCTTCGATTACGAAAACCTGGACACCCCGATTGGGGAGATCGCTGAGAAACTGGAGCGTGAGCTTGGCGAAGCAGGTATAAAGGCTGGCAATGATAAGCAAATCACCATCATGGCCCATTCTATGGGTGGCCTGGTGTCGCGCGCGCTCATTGAGCACGAAAACCGGACTGGTGCAGCCTTTGTCAAGCACCTCATTATGGTAGGCACACCCAACCAGGGTTCACCTTTTGGCGACGTGCCAAACTGGCTTCATTTTGCCAAAACCGGACTAGAGATTGCAGCTAATTTTCTCCCGTCAAATATTCGTTCGTTTGGAGACTTCTTCCGCAAAGTCCGCGATGGGGTACCCGCTAATGGCTTAGATGTATTCACCACGCTAGAACAGATGAATCCTACCTCTGAATTCCTACGGGTCCTGAATGATCCGGAGAATGGAGATCCCGGCGTACGGTATTCCATCATAGCTGGAGATTCGAGTCAGTATGATACCGATGGAAGTAAGTTTCAGCGCTTCGTAGAACGTACCCAAATCCGCCTTGGCGACCTCATGAATGAGGGTGAAGATCATGATATTGCCGTAAGTCTGGAGAGTATCTTCAACAACTCCGTTTGGTCCGCTCGCGGGCAGGCTATTCCGGATAGCGATAAGCAACTTGTGGCCTGTCACCACCTCAACTACTTCATTACACCGGTGTGTAGAGAGGCGATCGCCAAGATTGCTTTGCCTTAATGAATTGTTCTCGGAGAGCTTGCTGTTCTCCGAGAACTTCCCCTTTTACTGTCTGCTATTTTCGTTTGGTACACCTCTAAGCCTGTAGTCCTATGCCTATTGATCGTAAGGCCCTGATCCAGTGCGAATACAACTACGCGATCTTGATCGCAGTTGATGAGTACCCTTTAATCAATGCCAGTCTGTACACACCAGTAGCAGATGGCAAAGTGTTATATAACACCTTACTACGGCACCAAGGGTATTGGCATAAGGAGGTGGCTTTTCTTGAAAACCCTACCAAAGAGGAACTGAGTATATTTTTTGATCGACTCTTACTGCTGCAAAAAGAAGGGCCCGAAGAAGAGGATGATGGCTCACTCACTGAACGTTGGCGAACGGACTTAGCTCGTGCCCGCGAACGGCAAGCGGCCGGAGAACTTGTTTTCACCCTTCCAGAGGCTCCCCCTTCTGATCAGGAACTAAGCGATGAGGCGTTGCAGGCTTGGGAGGAGGCTCAAGCTAATCGTCGCATTGACCATCTGGGATGGG
The DNA here is from genome assembly GCA_038528965.1 of Bacteroidota bacterium. Lineage (GTDB taxonomy): Bacteria > Bacteroidota > Bacteroidia > Chitinophagales > Saprospiraceae > Lewinella. Next base: position 44,145 of record JBCBEC010000044.1, read on the forward strand.
AGCTCTTTTTACAAGGTATAGCCGAAGCTCGTGAGCAAGCCAATTCGGAGGTGCGGGAAACCATGCTCTTCTACTATGCTGGTCATGGCCTGGCGGGTGATTTAGATGGCAATGGCCCCGTCGGCTACTTCTTACCTACCGATACGGTAAATCAAGCAGTGCGTCTGTCCAGCAATGACACCCTCTTTCCCATGGAGCACGTTTTCACGGCGCTTCACGCTTTCAAAAGTCATCATACCCTACTCATTTTAGATTGCTGCTTTGCTGGCGTCTTTTCGCGCATTAATACCCAACGCGACAGCATACCGGGCTTTCGCCCAATGAGTCAGTACCGCTTTGAACGCTACATCAAGAAACGCGCCTGGCAGGTACTAGTCAGCGCTGGTCCAGCTGAACTAGCTTCTGATTTCATTAGTGATCGTGGAGAGGCCTCTTGGGTGCCACAGCAAACTACGGTCGATGATCGGCAGCACTCTCCCTTTGCACTGGCCTTGCTCTATGCCCTGAAGCGAGAAGAAGGCATAGATGTAAAACCCCGGGGGCGCAACCTTGGTGATGGTGTCATAACCGCACATGAACTCTTCCTGTATCTCCACCGAAAGATGGATGAGATCAAGCAAGATGAGACAGACTTCAATCCACAAAGCCCGGACTACTTCACCGTGGGGGACCACCTGGGCGGGCAGTTTGTCTTTGTTGATCCACGCCACCCTAAAAATGAGCCAGACTGGAGCGAAAGCAGCCAACAATCGCCCTACAAAGGCTTAAAGGTCATGGACGTAGCCGACCATGATTATTACTATGGCCGTGAGCGAGATGTTGCCATTCTAAAACAAGCATTAGGGCTGCCACTGGATGCTAGTATTCCCGCGGAACAAGCCCTTTTGCTGAATAGAAGTGGCACCGGGCAAATCGATCCTGCGCTAGTATTGGTAGCAGGCCCTTCTGGTTGTGGAAAATCCTCGCTGGTTAAAGCGGGCATCATGCCAGAGCTACTACGAAGCAAATACCACGTTTTCCAATTTCGACCCAGTCGACGGCCCTGGGCTATCCAGCTCTGCTTGCGTTATAGCTGGAAGCGTACACCATACCCCAGTGATGATCCAAGCGCCTACCGTATCCGTATCCCTAAAGGAGGAGGGGTCTCTAAATGGATAGACCTGGAGGGGAACGACCTGGATGAGCATACCAACCAGGTCCTTAGCAAGTTCTCAAAGCCAATCAATGCTCGCCACCTAATTGAACAACGGGAACTCAGAAAAGAACTGAAGGAACTACTGTCCATTACTACACAAGGCTCCTGGACGATTGAACTCCGGGAAGAAGCACGCTGGTATACCATTGTGGAGGGCCTACCGGAATACTTCACCTTTGTGCCAGAATTACCGGCCGATGATACTGCACCAACATTCGCAGATACGCAGGTAAACCTGGTGGAAAAGTCGGTGCTTTACATTGATCAATACGAAGAAATATTCACGGAGTCTACCACAGTGGAGCGCTTGATACTGGAAGAACAACTGCAACGTTGTCTGCACTACGCTGCACAGGGCAAAGGGTATGTACTCACCAGTATTCGTTCCGATTTCGAGTGGCAGTTGGAGCTTTCAACATTCGGTGAGCAATTCTGGAATTCAAGTGCGCCCTATCATCAATACTTTAAGCAACACCGAATGGTAGATTTAGGCTTGGAGGATCTACGAAGCGCTCTTTTGAACCCTGCTCTTATGCAGGCCTATGAATTTGAGGAGGGTTTGGCAGACGAGATACTGGAAGACCTGAACTACCTCCCTAATGGTCTTCCCCTGCTCTCCCTGACGATGCAGCAAATGCTACTATACACCTCAGAGGAGGAGCGTCTGTTCTTGCGGCAAACCTATCTTCAGGAGGTTGGTAGCGTGAGTGGCGTTCTCTCAAGTTTAATGGATAAGTTGTACAAGCAATTTGCCGATGATTCAGTAGAAGGAGCTAGTCCGTTACAACTTCTCTTCCAGCAGATTTTCCTGCGCCTGGTCAAACTCAGTGATGGCGATTACATCCGGCGCCGACTCTTCCGGAAATCGGATTTGGATGAACTCGCTTTGCATAAAAAAGAAGCTGAGGTAGAAGAAATTCTGCAAGCTTTGGAAGACGCACAATTGATTATTCGTGGCGCTGACCTCAGGGATGAATTACCCAATTGGAGCGATCCATTTCGCAGGTACCGTCTCCCCTATGTAGAACTGCGGCATGATTCATTGATCAACTCCTGGACTATAGGTAAACAATGGATCAATGACTTTGCCAAAGAAAACCTCAGCCTACAACGCCAACTTTGGCAGGCCGTGGTAGACAGTAGCCCCAGCGAAGTAACCGCTGCAACCGCTGGCACAATAGAAGAATCAACAACAAGTACACCCCAATACACCTTCGAATACCTATGGGATACCAATCCTAAACTGATACAGATTATTCAAATTATTGCGGATGGTTCTACTGCTCTGTTAAAACAAGACCCGGAAGCTTTGCTTGCAGAGGTTTTAGCAGAGCACTCCGCTGAATTCCAAACCCGCTTTCGCGTTTTTTGGGCGACGTGTCAGGAAGAAGAAAAATTCCCTGACCTCAGTACGCTCATCATAGATGGCTATTCTGACATACTGCTTCATGTATTCCTTCTCAAAGGCCAGCATTGGCTCAACTTGCCAGAAATGGCTTTTGTAAAACAAAGCTGGGCCGAACGTATCAAGGACATCTTGCAATTAAGGCGCGAAAGAGATGAAGCCAAAGCCTTACTTGCTGCTGCCAGGGCCCTGCAAATTGTAGAAGACGATCCCACCGCAGCCCTTAATCTGGCCTTGGCCGCCTTCCGCATGCATCCAACCGAGGAAAGTCGGAGCGCCATTTTGGAAGTAGTAGCCAGTAAACAATACCGGACTTACAAAGAGATTCCGGTAAGTCATAACAACCAGTGGCAATCCTTAGCTATTTCTCCGGATGGCAAGTATATTTTGACCATCGATCAAGACCAAACAGCCAAGCTATGGTATAGTAAGGATGGAAAATTAAATGGGATTCTAACAGATTATTCCACAGCCGTTACTGCAGTAACATTCGCTCAGCTTGAGGGTGCTCTTTTTGCCCTTACCGGTGACGATAACGGTACCGTTCTCGTTCAAAACCTGGTTACAAATAAGACGTATACTATTGACACCCCAGGAGCAATTTACAATCTTGTAGTAGCTACAATCGGGGACAAGTTCTTTGTATTGACCAGGAACGCGGATCAAAAGGCAAGAATCTGGGATCTAGATGGCGAACTACTGCATACAATAGATATTCGGTATAATTCTGATCGTATTGCCTATATCGTTACTGCTGATGGTCATTTTGTTCTGGAAGGCGGGAATGATACGGATGCAATTTTACGAGATCAGAATGGTAACGAAGTAGAATGGTTTGACAATCAGGTAGAGCCTATTGACGTTGCCAATGATGTTGATATGATTAGCAGACCTGATGGCCTCTTTGTCCTTACTTCCGTAAGAAACAGAGACGCTTACCTTTGGAATTCTGAAGGGCGTATCCTGCAAACTTTTCCCAATCATTTCCCCAGAACGCATATTGGAACGGTGGCCTTCGGAAAAAACGGAGACGCTATACTTACCGTTGGTAATAATCAGGCAAAATTTTGGGGCCGGGATGGCCAACTACTAGAAAGCTGTAGTTCACTGCCAGCTACAATCACCCAAACTGCGCTGGCATACGATAGCCTCACCCTGGTCACCACTAACGAAACCACCGATAAGATACGGATATGGGAGCCTGCAAAAGGCGCTCTACTCCAGACCTGTACCGTTGATTCCTATAATGCCTTACAAGTAGATTTTGTAGAAGCTGGGGATGAGCATTACATATTTTCAACCCACGTGGATCGGGGAGCACAAATATGGAACAAACAGGGCGAACCCGTCCTACCGGTACTTCCGGAACAAACAATCGACCCTTTCGATATTACAGCTGGAGCAATTGCTTACGCTAATAATGAATTGCAGGTGTTGTTTGGATCTGATGATGGCAATCTTCGACTTTGGAATTTCAGTACAGGCGAATTTGAAATACTTACTGGTCATAGTAAGGCTATCTACTACGTTGCTCTTTCACCAGATGCCCGCTTTATGTTAAGCGCCGCCGGAGATGGTAAGGCCAAGCTGTGGGATCGGCAAGGAACACCAGAACCTGTAACATTCTCTAATGTTTCCGGTGCACTCAAAAGCGTGGCGCTTTCGGCCGATGGGCAAACCGTTCTCACCGGCAGCTCCGATGGTCTTGCGCTGCTATGGGATACCAACCAACTAGATCACCCCATCACTTTAAGGCATAATGTCCCTATTTCCTACGTGGCGTTGTCAAGTGATGGCCAAACTGCTTTGACTGCCAGTGTCGATAGCACTGCTAAATTATGGACTCGCCAAGGGCAAGAATTAAGAACGTTCACCACGAATAATTCTGAGGTCTTAATCGGCGCTGCCTTATCACCGGACGGGCAAATGATTCTGATGCCCCACGATGACATAAGTGCTAAACTTTTTCATCGGGACGGGCAGGAATTACCCATTCAGATTCAACACAATCAGAGGATCATGAGTGCAGTCTTCTCCGCTGATGGGCAAAAAATTCTCACCGGCAGTTACGATAGAGACGTAAAACTGTGGCGCAATATTTACGGAGAGTATACCTCTGGACAACTATGGAAGGAGATACACAAGCTCAATGAGCAAGAAAAGGCCCATTATGGCATCGATTGGGATTACTAAGCAAAAGTTCTCGGAGAACTCGGAGTTCCCTGAGAACTAGACTGATTTTGTACAGTACCGTATCTTAACACATTACCCATTGCAAACCGTCCCCGCTCATGCAGATTGACAGAAGTAAACTCATCCAGTGCGATTACAACTTCGCCATTCTGATCGGCATTGATGAATATCCGCTCATCAACGCGGGCTTGCATACGCCTGTCAAAGATGCCACTGCGCTGCGCGATGTCCTGCTGAAACACCAGGGGTATAAAGAAGAAGAGGTACTGCTGATCACTAACCCCACTCGCGCCGAGCTCGGCATCTTCTTTGATCGCCTGTTGCTGCTCCAAGGTCAAGAACCAGACCCCGTATCAGAAGGGGCTCTAAGCGTGCATTGGCGGGCAGCCCTAAGCGCGGCGCACCAAAAATCGCAGAGTGGGGAACTGGTCTTTCCAAAAGCGGAAACGGCGGAACAAAAATTACGGTACGCACAATGGGAAACCTTCCTGGAACATCTTGCTCGCTTTCGGGAAGAACGCTCTAATGAACAACGAGACAGTCTGCTGTTCTACTACGCTGGCCACGGCCTGGCGGGAGAAGTAGGTAAAAAAGGCCCAGCAGGCTATTTCCTACCCAGCGATACCAAAAACCATGCTAACCGCCTGGCGCATAATGAAACGCTGCTGCCGATGGAGCAGGTCTTCACCACCTTACACGCTTTTGCCAGCCATCATACCTTGCTGGTACTCGATTGCTGCTTTGCGGGTACCTTCTCCCGGATTAATACCACCCGCGCCACCATTTTGGGATTCCGCCTCACGAGCCGGCCACGCTTTGAGCAGTACATCAAGAAGCGCGCCTGGCAAGTTTTAGTCAGTGCTGGCCCTTCTGATCTGGCCTCGGACTTTGTAAGTGATCGAGGAGAAATATCCGGCCTAGCCGACCAGACGGTCAATACCAGTGCTGTACATTCACCCTTTGCGCACGCTTTACTGCAAGCTTTGAACAAAGAGCAAAGTATTGACGTCAAACCCCGCGGGCGAAATTTAGGGGACGGTGTCATTACCGCTCATGAATTGTTCCTGTATCTACATCGGCGGGTAGACGAAATCATCAAGGACGACACGAACTTTAATCCTCAAACCCCGGATTACTTCACCATGGGGGACCACTTTGGTGGACAGTTCATCTTCGTTGATCCGCGCCACCCCAAAAATGAACCCGACTGGAGCCAGACCAACACGATCATTCCTTACAAAGGTTTGGCGCAAATGGATACTGAAGACCATCCCTTCTACTTCGGTCGTGAGCAGGATGTGGCCCAGTTGAAATACGCCCTCAGCTTAGCCTTGGATGTAACGGAACCAGCAGAGCAAGCCATCCAGCAAAACTCACCACCTCTAGCCGAAGAAAAACCCGGGCTGGTCTTGGTAACGGGTGCTTCGGGCTGTGGTAAATCTTCGCTGGTTAAAGCGGGACTGATACCGCAATTAATGTACGCTAACTACACCGTCTTTATGCTGCGCCCCGGCCACCATCCGTGGACACTGCAGATGTGTAGGCGGTTTACCTGGCGGGTGACAACTACCCGTGGAAGAAACTCCAATACATTAGCATTTGAGCTACCACTATCAGACGATACGGAGGATAAAACAGAATGGGTAGATATGACCGAAATGAAACCCCAAAAGCGAGAGGAATTGATCATGGATCGATTTCGGGCTTACCTCAGCAAGCGGGAATGCCATCCGTTGGAAAAACAATGGTTGCAAGAGGAACTGGCCATATTATTAACTTCTATCGAAAAAGGTCGCCATGAATTGAACTTACGCGGCAATTGGAAATGGCAAACCGTTACCGAAGAGGATGCACTCCAATTCGAGCTGCTCCCCCCGGCACCCGCCGATAATTCCAAGCCCAAATTTGATGATCAACACGTAAACCTACAGGAAAAACAGGTCTTTTATATCGATCAATACGAAGAGCTGTTCACTGCCTGTACAAGCGAAGAAAGAAGTTTCCTGGAAGAGCAACTTACGCGTTGTTTGGAATATGCGGCTGCCGGCGAAGGTTATTTACTATTGAGTATCCGCTCTGATTTTGAATGGCAACTGGAACTCTCATCCTTTGGACAACAATTCTGGCAAGATCAGCCCGATAATTACTACAAATTCTTCAAGTTACACCGGCTTACAGAACTTGGCCTGGATGATCTACGTAGTGCTTTGATCAACCCGGCATTAATGCAAGCCTACGAATTCCAGGATGGGCTGACTGATGAGATCCTCGAAGACCTGGACTACCTCCCGAACGGTCTACCCTTACTTTCGCTGACCATGCAGCAAATGGTCAAGTTCACTCAAGACCGAAACGCCAGCGCTGAGCGAGAGGACAGAACTTTCCGTCAGGATACTTACCGAGATAAGATTGGCCGGGTGGGAGGTGCCCTAGCTAAGGTAATGGACGACCTCTACCAAGGTTTGGGTCCGGCAGAAACGGATCACCGTGAGGGGGAGGAAGCCAAACCGAGCACTAAGCAACGGCTTTTTCGCAAAATTTTGCTCCGGATGGTCAGCCTTAGTGATGGCGACTACGCCCGCCGGCGCGTATTCATTAAATCAAATTTGAACGAGCTGGCTTTCGCAGAAGACAATAGTGCCGTCGAAGAAATACTCAATGGACTGATCAAAACCAATCTGGTTTCCAGAGGTGGAGACACTACCGAATCCAATACCTCCGGAGCCAGAGGCTTGCGGCGACGCCCAAAGGAACCTTATGTGGAATTAATGCACGATGCCCTCATCAACTCTTGGAGCAAAGGCAAGCAGTGGATTAACGATTTTGGCAAAGACAACCTACTCCTGCAACGGCAGCTCTGGCAAGCCGTTACCGACAGTAGCAAGCCTCCCGAAAACACCGACTCACCGCAAGATAAAGGTGCTCGGGTAGCCGCAGTCATTAATCCCGAATTCAGTCAACTTTGGGATACCAACCCCAAACTGATCCAGGTCATCCAATACATCTCAGATCATTCCCAATTCTTACTGGAAAAAAAACACCAAACAGCAGTATTAGAGGAAATCCCGGAAAACCAACGGGATCGTTTCCGCAAATTCTGGACCGATTGCCAAACCAAAAAGGAATTTCCTGATTTGAACTCCCTGGTCTTATCTGGCCACTCTGACAAGCTATTGAAAGTACTGCTCAAAAGGGGAGAACATTGGCTTAACCTGGCGGAGGTGGCGTTTATCAAACAAAGCTGGGCGGAACGGATCAAGGACATTCTGGCGCTGCAACGTGAGCGCGACGAAGCCAAGGCCACTGCCCTTTCGGCGCAAGCAAGAGAAATTCTTCCTCGAGACAGCACCGCTGCCTTGAACCTGGTAGCCGCCGCCTACGCGATCACCCCAAATGCCCGGACCACCTCCGCTCTGCACGATGTATTGAGTCAAAATAACCACTATTACCTGTGGAGTGTGAGGGATAACATCAAGGCCGTACGCAGCGTCAAATATTCCGCCAAGCATCAGCTCTTTTTATTTGCCGGAGATGATGAATTGGCCATGTTGCTAGACTTAACCAGAGAGAAAGAGCCCCTACCGCTCAAACATAAACGCCGACTCTTTAGTGCCGACATATCGCCAGATGGGGAACACATTCTCACTGGTGGCCTGGATAAAATTGGACGAATCTGGAAACGCTCCGGTGGTGACCCCATCGAACTAAAGGGGCATACCGATCAAATCTACAGTGTCGCCTTTTCACCTACCGAGCTCAAAGTAATTACAGCTAGTGTAGACGGAACTGCCCGATTGTGGGATATGGATGGAAAAGAACTACAGATTTTCGAGGGCCACGAGGGTAAAATCTACAGTGTCGCTTTTTCTCCCGACGGACAATCAATCCTAACTGGTGGTCATGACAAAACAGCCAAGCTTTGGAACCTGAATGGGAAAGTAGAGAAAACATTCCTGGGTCACACCAACGGCGTCTTCAGCGTTGCCTTTTCACCAGACGGTGAAAGTATTTTAACTGCCGGAGGAGATAAAACGGCTCGCTTGTGGAATATGAAGGAAGAAGGCCAGCTCGTGAAGAAAACACTCCTTCCGCCATTAAAGAAGCACTCAGCAGGAATCCACAGTGCTATCTTTCATCCAGACGGCAAGAGCATCTTAACTGGAAGTAAGGATAACAAAGTAATCTGGTGGGATATGCAGGGACAAATCATTGAAACCATTCCGAACAATGGGGGTGAAATCTTTGACTTAGCGATACCTCCCGACAACGCAAGCGTGGCCGTAGCTAGTGAAACCGGTATCAGAGGATGGCCACTGCGTGAGAAAGCGCCCTATTCCTTTAAAGTAGCCAATGATACTATAAATGATCTTGCAGCTCTGAAGGGCAATATGGTTGCAACAGCTACCGGTGAGCACAATGTCAAATTACTAGACCTGAGTAAGGGAACTACCAAGGAGTTGGTGGGCCACGAAGGGGTAGTTAACTCCATTGCGTACCACGCATCAAGTGGTCAATTTATAACGGGAAGTGAAGATCAATCAGTCATACTTTGGCAGCCAGAGGGAGTCTTGGAAAAACGATACAAGCTGGACGAGGCGATCACCAGCGTCGCCTTCCAGAATGATGGTGAGTATATGCTGCTTGGCACCAAAGATGGGAATCTCTATCAATGGAAATTAACAAGCCGTACACCTAAGACCCCTCGCTCAGAATACTCCGGTTATGGTACCCTGAGAAGTATTGCACTGTCTCCAGATGGTAATTTCTTCGTTACTGCTGCCGGGCGAAAAGTTGGCCTGTGGAGTACTAAAACCTTAGGCTGTCAAACCATATTTGAAGCCGAAGCCAGTGTGTATAGCGTTGCCTTTGCACCAAACGGGGAGCAAATCTTGATCAGCATCTTCGATGGAACTGCCCGCCTGATTAACGTAAAAGATCCTAAGAAAACAACCATCTTCGAAGGGCATACGGATGGGGTCTATAAGGCTATTTTCTCGCCCGATGGCAAAACCATCCTTACCGCTAGCAGAGATAAGACCGTCAAACTTTGGAAACTCGACGGCCAACAACTGACTACCTTCACGGGCCATACCGACAAAGTATACAGTCTGGGCTTTTCACCCCAAGGCGATTTCATTTTTTCCGGAGGTGCTGATCATACCATCAAAGTCTGGCGCAATCTTTTTCGGGAACTCACCTATAAACGACTCTGGAAGAAAGTCTACCAGTTTAGAGATAAAGAGCGAGAGCATTACGGAATTAATTGGAAGTATTGAGTAGTTCTCGGAGAACTATACCTCTTCATCATAACTACAAAAACGCTAGCCCCCACAATAGAATACAGATAAAACCAAACCTTAATCCTGACACCCATATCACCGATGCAACCGACTATCAACAACGAGCAACACATCCAGCTACCTTTTAGCGCCAGTCATGCTTTCATTGTGGGAATCAATGATTATGAAAACCTGAGCCCACTCAGCACCGCAGTAAATGATGCGGAGGTATTGGCCAAAGTACTGGCCAAAGACCATGCCTATCAGGTACACCCGCCTTTACTAAACGCCAGCAAAAGAGATCTGACAAAATTGTTGCGGCAAGACATCCCCAAGCTCGTCGGGCCTAATGATCGTATCTTCTTCTACTTCGCTAGCCACGGTATTGCATTAGATAGTGATGATGACCCTAACGGCTATCTGGTACCCGCAGACGCCCAACCAGGCGACAGCACCACGCTTATCGCCATGCAGGAGCTACACCATGTTATCAGCAACTTAACTTGTCAGCATGGCATGCTCATTCTGGACTGTTGTTTTGCGGGGGTATTTAAGTGGGCAACGGGTTTCCGGGATGTAGTCTTTGACTTACCAGGTATCATCTACGAAGAACGGCTTTATCAATATGCTCAAGACCCAGCTTGGCAAGTCATCACCTCTTCTGCCTCCGACCAAAAGGCCGTCGACATATTAGTAGATCGAACTCTGGGGATGCGTGAGGAAAGCAATGCACTCCATTCGCCTTTTGCGCAGGCACTATTGGACGGGCTTTCTGGGGATGCCGATACCATACCAAAGGAGCGAGGGGATGGTGTGATTACCGCCACTGAGCTCTACACGTACCTACGAGACCGGGTAGAAGATGAAACCACCAAACAAGGTAAGCGGCAAAGCCCTTCTATGTTCTCGCTGCAGAAGCATAATAAAGGGCAGTACATTTTCCTACACCCCCGTCACCCTCTCAACCTACCACCAATTCCGGATCGCAATCCTTTCATGGGGCTAAAATCCTACAATGAAGCGGATAATGGCCTGTTTTATGGTCGTGATCGGGTAATCACAGCACTTGAAAAGCTGATCGCTCCAAAACAACTTGTAGTAGTCAGCGGTGCTTCGGGTACGGGTAAGTCGTCCGTCATCAAGGCCGGTCTCTTGCCAACTTTACGTAAACAAGATTGGCAGATTTTACCCGTCGTCCGCCCAGGCAAAGAACCGCTAGAGAGTTTGCAAGAAAGTCTACCTGAAGGCATACCAGCAGGGAGCCGACCTATGGCTTTGATCATTGACCAATACGAAGAGTTGATCACCCAATGCCTCCATTCAGAAGATAGAATCGCATTCGAATCGCAATTAGCGCAATGGATAACAACACACCCGCAACTGCACATCATCATTAGCATCCGTGCTGATTTCGAGCCGCAGTTTGAAGAAGGTGCCTTGGCTAAGTGGTGGCAATCCGGGCGACTCGTAGTACCAGCCTTCAGCCTGGATGAGCTACGAGAGGTGATCATTAAACCTACTGTGCAGGAAGTACTATTCTTCGAACCTGATAGCTTGGTCGATAATTTGGTAGACGCAGTCAATCAGGCTCCGGGGGCCTTGCCGCTTTTATCCTTTACACTCAGTGAACTCTACCATGCCTACATCAACAGCGGACGCACCAATCGGGCATTTACCATTGAGGATTACGAAAAACTGGGCGGGGTGATTGGCGCTTTGCGCACCCGCGCCAATAGTATTTACGATGAGCTCGATCCAGCTCACCAATACAGCATGCGAAAGCTCATGTTGCGTATGGTTTCCCTCGAAGGAGGAGAATTAGCCAGCCGTCGGGTTTTTAGCGATGATCTGATCTTTAGTGACGAACAGGAAACGGAACGGATGGAGCAAGTGGCTCAGCACCTGGTCAGCGCACGCTTGGTATCAACCGACCGGGACCAGCACGGGCGCACCTACTACGAACCCACACATGATGCCCTCGTAAGGTCTTGGGCGCGGCTGTGGGAATGGATCAAAGCACAAGGCGAAGCGAAACTGAACTTGATGTATAAATTGAGTTTGGCGGTAACAGACTACCAAGCCCAACAAGAACGTGCCTATCTCTGGCATGAAGACCCTCGTCTTGATCTCTTGTACGCCGACCTGCTGAGTCCCGAGCACAACTACAACGCTCAAGAAGAAGCATTTCTCCAACAGAGTAATGCCCTACGGCGCCGAAATCAACGTCGGCGTTGGGCTATCATTACCGGGGTCATTATTGGTTTGGCTGGTCTTGCCATTTATGCCTTTATCCAACAAGGCATTGCCAATACTAAGACCGAAGAGGCGCTAACTGCTCAAGAGCGTGCCGACCAAGAGGCAATTAACGCCCGCGTGCAGGCTGATAGTGCACTGGCGGCCCAGGGCCGGGCCGAACGCTTTAGTCTTCTGGCGGCTGAGCAAAGGGATAGTGCACGAATAGAAAGAGATAACGCCAGGCGGGAACGCGATCGAGCTAATCAGGAGGCGATCCTAGCACGAGCTGCCGCTCTAAGCGTACAAGCCAAACAGGCAGAAGCGATTAATCCAACTGATGGACTCAACATTGCTATTGAAGCCTTTCAACTGGCTCCAAGCGAGGAAAGTCGCAGCGCCCTGAGTAGTATACTAAGTAATCAAGAAAACAACTATTATCAAACCTTAGAAGGACATTCTTACTTTGTTTCAAGCGTAGCATTTTCACCAAATGGCAAGACAGTATTAACGGGTAGTTGGGATGAAACGGTTCAAATGTGGAGCACTTCCAATGGGGAGAGTATAAACACCTATAGAGGGCACGAAGGTGATGTTAATTCCGTTGCTTTTTCGCCAGATGGGAAAACTGTTTTAAGTGGTAGTGCGGATCGTACGGCCAAGCTATGGGCCCTGGATGGACAAGAGCTTCGAACCTACAAAGGTCACTCAAATACTATTTGGAGTGTCGCGTTCTCACCTGACGGGCAAAACATTACAACTGGAAGCGCGGATAATACGGCTAAACTGTGGAATTTAGGCGGGCAAAAAAGGCAAATCTTCAATGGACATATAGATGATATTTCCTGCCTGGTATATCTACCAGATGGTGAAATGATTCTTACCGGAAGTGAAGATAATACCGCTATAATGTGGACTTTGGAAGGGGGAATTGTTCAAACATTTGAGGGACACAAAGATGATATTTTAGATATTGCAATTTCGCCAGATGGGAAGACTATTGCAACTAGCAGTAGCGACAAAACCGCTAAACTGTGGAATTTGGACGGCACCATTTTTCGAACTCTTGAGGGTCATAGTGATGAAGTCAGTAGCATAGTTTTTTCGCCTGATGGAAAGACCGTATTGACAGGAAGTCTTGACAAAACCGCCAAGATGTGGAATCTCCAAGGGCAAGAAATACAAACTTTCCAAGGGCATACAGATGCAATACTAAGCGTAGATTTTTCTCCTAACGGTAATTATGTCCTTTCTGGTGGCAAAGATAAGACTGCAATGCTATGGCGTCTAGGTGAGCCACAAGCAAAAGTCTTACGTGGACACCTCCATTATGTTACCTGCCTAAGCTTTTCTCCAGACGGTCAAACCATCGCTACCGGTAGTTGGGATACGAGCATTCGATTATGGAATCTTGAGGGAAGAGAAATACAGGAACCGCTCAGAGGGCATAAAGAACCTATTCTAAGTATGGATTTTTCGCCAGATGGGAATTATATTCTGACAGGCAGTAGAGACAAGACCGCCCGACTGTGGAATCTTAAGGGGCAAGCTTTGCAAGTATTAAGAGAACATCCAACTTACGTTGAGAGCGTGGCATTCTCTCCAGACGGCAAGACGTTTTTGACCGGAAGTAAAGGTACTGCTAACCTTTGGCAAAACTTTTTTGGGGAGGGTCTATAGAAAAATTCCAGGATTAGGATTTTAGCCCCTTTGGGAATTTTGAATTCTCTGAGAGGTGGAGCACCTGTAATGAAATAATCGAGCACCCTGCCTTGGAAACGTCTCCTACGAAGGCTTCCGCTTAGCGAAGGCGGTGAAGTAAGATATTGTATTGTTGTAGTTTTCGAAGAACGCTGAGTTCTCCGAAAACCACACCACTTCACGAAGCCCGCAACAACTTAAACTCCCTAAACCAGCGCGCCAAACTTTCATCGTAATGGTGCGCAGCGAAACCAGAGCCGTTGTAATAGCGAGCTACTGCCTTAAAGTCATCCGCTGTCGGATTTTTCTTGCTCACCACGGGCCGCGTACGCGAACTCAAGGTGAGAAAGCGAGCAATGGATATGATCTGCTTCTCCATCGGGAAGGTGTACAGATCCTCTGCCGAATCAGCTCCGACTCGGTTGTAGTTGAAGCCCATAATTTGGCCCAAGCCAAAACTCATCGCGCGGAAGCGGAGTTCGGCTAAACTAGCCTCTGGATTCTTCTTGGCCAGCTTAGTCAACCAATGCTGCTCAAAACGCGGGCGGACTACACCAGCCGTTTCTTGCCGTATGATGGATAAAATCCACTCTGGATGAATAGTGATATTGCGGGTTTCTTTGACAGCCTTCGACGCCTTGACGGCAAAGTCGCCGTAGCGCTCGTTGATCTTGCGGCAGTTTAAGTGCTGGCGACTATCCAATGCATTGAGTTGGAAAATGGCCTCATCAAAAGAGCCACAGTTGACCCTATTGGTCTCAATGGCGGTTTTGGCGGCTTTCAACATGGCTTCCAGCACGGCTACATTCAGTTGCACATCCGGAATGATTTTAATCAATTTGCGCGCGGTCTGCCAGGTACAATCATACGCAAGTATTTTGCGCGTAATATTCTGGGGAGCCAAATCATGGTCAAACATAAATTGAGCCAGCCCCCGGTTGGTACCCCGACCAAAATCACCGTCGATCCCAAAGGAGCCCGATGAGGAGGTGGAATACCCGAGAAAAATCAGCAGACGCTGAAAGGCCCGAATAGAGTCTTCTCCGGCAGAGCGCCGATTCAAAGTGGTATCACCGGCAATGAGTTTGTTTAAATCGTCTTGCCAGCTAGGGGCAGCACCGGCGGGCAGCAGAACCTGCTGAATTTGTGGGTCTTGGACTAGGTTGAGCATGGGTTACTAGGCTTTGGTTTTAGTAGATTTTCAAGGTAACAAATATGGATGATCATCCAAAATGTGGTCTAATAGACTTATTCGCTATGCAGTGGCCCGACGAGACACTAAATTGGTCGTAGTCGGTGTGGCAAGGGTCATATCAGATACGTTTTCGGTTAGGTAAGATTCGGTAAAGTACTTGGCCAGAAACGCCTGGGTGTTGCCACCCAGAATACGATCCAGCAACTGCTTAGCACTTTGCCCTTGTTGTAAGGCTCTAACCTCCGATAAGGGTAAGAGCTTGGCTTCACCGTTTTGCAAGAAATAGATTTCCTCACCCGCATTGAGATAATGGATCATCTCTTGCCGTAGATCCTGAAAACTATCTACCTCTGGAAAAGCATTAATCGGATCCACCAGGCCATCGTAATCGCTACCTAAAGCGATCATTTTCCAGCCATCTTCCTGACGAAGATCCCGCACTACCTTAATCATATGAAAGATGGTAGACCAAACCAGCTTGAGGTACAAGTCCTTCAACTCTCGCTCAACGTACAGCCGGCGGCGGTCGTCATTGCGGTAGCGCTCAATACGCTGACGCAACTTGCGCACTTGCTTGTGAAAGTCGGCACCCGGCATACGCCCTTCGTGGAGGACAACACCAATGAGACCATCCGAATCGTAAGTTTCCAGGATATCCTCGTTGGTGAGGTTGATCTGCCAGCGGCTGAAAAAGTGGCCTTTGTCCAAATCATTATTGTCCTGCTGGCTGGCAGCCTGGTCCAGTGTAGCCCAACCACTAATGGCGGCATGACTATGAACGATTGGAATCTGGTCGCCCTCAAATTCACGCTTATTGCGGATGTAGGTGTAAAACTCCTTGCGAGTGGCTACACTCATATGTTTGGTATCAATAAGAATTCGGCGCCCTTGTTTGCGGTCTAGCATGAGGTCTAACACTTCCCGTCCTAAAGGAGTAAAACCGCGATTGAGCCCAGGTTCCTGGTTGAAGAGGTGGCGCATACCGGGTTTATTGAGCCCCAAAGCTAGCGGAGCTTTATCCGAAAAACTCCTGGCGTGCCCTGCTAATAGATTATTGAAATGATGGCAAAAAGTGACGAAGAAAGGTGCCAAGCGACCATCCTCCTCTGTTTTCACTTTCAGCACGTTCTCCAAGAAACTACTTCGTAAGGCAACTACCTGCTTAGGGGTCAGCTCTTCCCATTCTTTTCGCAGGATGGTATAGCAAGGGTAACGGCCAAAAGCGTGCGCACCTTCTACTGTGAGCAGGCCCGCAATAGTTTGCCCATTCGCTACCGAAACCTGTAGGTCTTGATAATTCGTGACTATGGTGAAACGGTAATCAGGATATTGCTTAGAGCGGGTTTCCGACTGCCGCAGTAAGTAGGCTCTTTCTTGCAAATATTCCTCGTAGTAATCACAAACAGCATTCTGCCGCTCGGTAACTTGAGCGATGGCTTCACGGATTTTTTCAATTGGAAAACCCGTCACCGCTGCGCCTAAGTTGGCGTGTTGTTCTCCTCGTAATAAGAATTGGAATAAACGACGAAACGGCCGCTGGGGATCCAGATCAAACATCTGCCGTTCGATGGGGTAGAGGGCTAGAAAGGGAATATGCAAACGTGCTTCTACACAGGCATCTAAATTGGCCTGGGAAGCAATGGCGGTTTCCTTCACGGCCGCGCGTAAGGCAAAATTGAGTTTTTGTAGGGCTTCTTCCTGGGGTGGGTAATAATCCCAGATGGTAAAATCTTCATAATCGGGGTACCCGTCGGCAGCAAAGCCTTTCAGGCCACAATGCAAGTGGATGTCACTAATCAGGTTGAGCATGGTACAATAGGGTTAATCTGTACCCAATTTGCACGTTCAATGACGGATCAGAAAGACGCTACTGGTAACGGGACTGTTTTGGAGGGTAAGTGGTAGACATGAGGAGTGACAGTGAAAAATAAAAATTTTAGGAGGGAATTACCACTTTCATTTTAATTGTCACTTTAACTTTCTAACCACTGTCGGATGACATAGAGTTCTGAACAAGATAGTGACAAAAAGAACTGAACAATACTTTGGCGAGTCGCCATTGATATCGCTTCTGCCATCTTTCTTGATTTTTCAATCGTGTCAAAAAACTAATATCTGAATTGTTCAGTTCTTTTTGTCACTATCTTGTTCAGAACTCTATGTCATCCGACA
>JBCBEC010000045.1:0-60162 GCA_038528965.1 Bacteroidota bacterium
AAACTCAGTTTTGACCCTTTAGACAGAACTACAAATCGTTGATAATCAGTTCGCAAAATTCCCAAACAAGCTCTTAAATTTTCTGATTGAATTGGTACTGGGCCATCCCTTAACGGTCCGGTACTTTCTCTCGGAAAAGTGCACGTGGGAATTTTCATTCCTCGTGTGATACCGTACTACAATTAGGGTTCATATATGATGAGTCAGCGCTCCGGGGGGAGCCTGACTCTTTTGGTTTGTGGAAAGGGGCTAATGGTAGTTCTCCGAGAACTCTGCTAGACTAGCGGTTTAGGATACGCTCCCAATCCGTCTTCCGCTCCTGATAAGCGGAGCTTTCCGTTATGGCTGCTGGCAAATTCAGCAGGTACGCCCGCAAGCTTGGATATTCTTCGGCGAGGTAACCGTCATTGGGTAGCTCTGCGACCTGCCTTAATAAGCGTTGGCTGGCGGGCCAGTCACCTTCCATTAGAGATACGACGGCTTGCGTAGCCGTGGGCCAGTGATACTGCTCAAGATATTCCTTAGCAACACCCAGCACGGCAGGAGCCTCCTTCCAGCTCCCATCTATTAGCAAGACATGTGCATACTGAGCGCTAATACGATTGAATTCTTCCATCTCCTCTTGCAGCTTGGCAATCGGCATCATCTGCTCACTTTCTAGAATCAGTGCCGATTCAAAACGAAGCTTTCCAGAATTGTAAGCAGACCAATAGTTTGCGTTGAGGAGTTCAGGCTCAACGGCAGTTTCGGGATCTTCCAATCTGTATAGTCCTTCATCATAGGTGCTCACTGCTTCCCAGTACTCTTTGAACAATCCAAACACGCGTTCTACTTCGGGTAAACGGTCTGGGGCCACTGGCTCCATTTCACGCTTTACTTGCGCTAGAATTTCGTCAACATCATACGGATATTCAATGCAAATCTCGTAGTAGAGATGATAAGCAGATTTTGTTTTCCCCAAGGCCAACTCACAGTGCGCCTGTTGTAGAATGAGATAGAGTGGCACCTCAGCATTAGGATACTGCTTTCGGACATCTAAAATTGCTTCCCTTATTTCCCCAGCTTTGGAGGGGTCTAATTGCAAGCGTATGAACAAAGCTTCGGACAGCGCATCCATGTAAATCCATTGGTAATTCTCAGCCGGTTCTAATTCTTGGTCCAGTAGTGAAGTAGCGATCTCTAAGTTGTGTTCAGCATACCCCAAGGCCTTGGTCAATTTCCCTTTTTGAATGGCCACTTCCTGCAACTTGTAATTAATGGTTCGAAGCCCCGCAGCAATTTCAATATCGCTCGGATTGGCAGCCCAACGGCTATCTAGGTAGGACGCGGCTTCATTCAGGAATTGTTGATAACGATTTGTCGATCCTTGATCAAATCCGTCATGCTGCAAATTAGTAGCGTAATAGCCCAAAATCAGTGAATCACGGAAACTAGGTGCTAATCCATCCGGAATTGTACTAATGAAAGTAGGCTCCACCATCGGTGTCAGTGGATCTTGATCTCCTGTAGACAAAGCAATATAACGCTTCAATACGGCCTTATCATTCAGGCTCAAGTCACGGCGCTCCCAATTATTCATTTCTCTCACCAAAGCCTCTCTTCGGAGGGAGAAGAGACTGATGATAGCGGCCTGGCGCTTACCACGATGCCAATCCAGGAGTTCGCGCAGCATTTGCATACGGAGCGACTGAGGCTCAATGGATTCAATACTTCGAATGTGCTCCGAAGCCTTGCTCAGCCGCCGGTTTTGAATAGCGTAGTAGGTTTGTTCAAACCAAATATTTACTAAGGAGCTGGTATCAACCGGATGAGACCGAAGCGACGGACTCCCTAGTTCTTGATGAAGGCTAGCAGCTTTAGCGAAATGACGGTCTGCCGCCTCATCCGACTCTTCCAGCCAAACTTGACCTGCATAATAAGCACTCCAATTTCGACGAATACGAGCTCCCTCACGCTGGTGTAGGAGTTCGAAATTTTGCTCTTCCTGGAAATTGATCCCACTCTCCAGTTCCCAATCGATAATCCGATCTACAAAGCCCATATCTTCGCCAGGAAACAGCTGATCTAGATAGCGGTCTTTTCCACTTTCAGCAAAGTATTCACCAATAGTGGAAGCGTTAATTGGCCAGAGCATTATCCGGCCATTATCATAAAAGACGTAGACGTAATTATCCAGTGGAGAAAAGCCCGCTGATACCCCCGATGGAACTTCCAGTTCAAGTACCTCTTCTTGCCCATCTACCGACCAGACAATTACGTAAGGATTAACACTGGTGAAGTACTTTCCTTCCAACTCTTCTAATACCGCCCCCATGGTCAGTAGATACTGGCCATCAGAAGATACGACCATACTCTGGATGAGTTGCCGGCGGGCCGTCTGTAGCCGTCCACGAATTTCTCCTGTTTGCAGATTCCAAACTCGCGGAAATTCCAGTTCTCTACTAGTATATTCCCCTTTACCTAGCGGCATGGGCTCCAATTCGTGCATGACTCCTCCAGCTACCGACCAGGCATGAAGATTGGTATTTTCACCAAAAGTAGCACGCAAAGCAGCTTCTTGTCCGGGTGCCAACTTTAAGATCTGCGGCGGATTATTCGCTTGTTCATAGAGCACTTCTGTTCCACCAGGCAGCCATTCTCCACGTGGCGCACTTTCGCTAGAGGTGCCTGGAACATAGCCTGGAGGTTCATACACCCGTCTTCCTACCTCTTCCGTCTGGCGATCTAACTCATAAATTCCCTGCTGAGTGAATAGGTAAATCCAACGATCATTAGCTGGATAAAAGGCAATGGTAGCACGATCATACTCTGCCGGTCCACCATCAAGTTGCTGTAGGTTTCCTGTTTCCACATCATGGACATAGACCCGGAAACTCCGGTCAAGAACGGCCAGATTTCGACTATCAGAAGACCAGGTCCAATCCACAAAAGCATCCGCACCAGGCATACTCAAGTTAATCGTATCCGCTATTGAAGTCGTGGATAGAAGAGCGATACTCCCCTGTTCCGGACTAACAGCAAGGTAGCGGCCATTTGGAGAAAATAGAAGATGAGCAGGATCTCCCGCCTCAAACTCAAAGGATTTTATCACTTCTTTTTGCTGTATATCATGCACCTCTGCTTGCTTGCCTCCGATGTCCGTGTCCGTGGTTTGGATAATAGCCAACCATTTTTCGTCTTGTGACCAGGCCAACTGATCATACAAATAGGGTTGAGCCTTAAGTTCTGGTAGGTAGAAGTAATCAGACAGGCTACCGCCCATACCCAATATTGCATCGCTAATCACCACAGTGCGCACCGGCTTATTGCTACCATCATAAGCAAGTCCAATGGTATTACCCCATCCTAGATTAAGGGGGACAATACCGTAAGTATTATAGGTTAGTCCGTTACCCTTGGGGTGCCAATCTAAACCTGATAATGAGTGTTCTGCTGTGATTGTGGTATCGTAACGAGCTGTTCCACTGGCTTCAATATTCCACAGCCCTATTTCAGACTCTGTACTCCCTACAGCCAGGATGCCACCTCGACTTTGAGGCAGGTAAGTTATAGCCTGGTGGAAACCTCCAATCCGCTCCAGTGATTGTATTTTCTCTGCCTCTGAACTGCCATTCCATTCCCAAAGGATGGTTTTCGAATCATCTCCACCGGTTGCCAAGTGGGAGTCATCCAACCAAACTACATCACGGACCCAGTCTTCATGGCCGTTCAGTACTGCCGCAGTTACATTGTTCGCTACATCAAAAATGACGGTAGTGCGGTCATCGTTGGCAGTGGCTAAATACCGACCATTAGGTGACCAACTCAAGGATCTAAAATAGTCACTGTGCAAAGTGGTTTCTAAAATGAGGCTCAGCTGGCTATCAAAAATCTTGAGTACGCCAAAATCATTACCAACAGCCAGGTACTGCCCGTTCGGGGACCAGGCCAGGGCTCTGCTAGTCGTTTCCAGCTCCACTTGTTGGGCTACCGATTTAGAGGGTACATCCCAAATGACGAGGCGATTATCGGAACCTACGGTCGCCAAAAAGTTGGTCTGTGGCAGCTCAGCACTTTGTCCGGGATGCCAGCTTAGATCCATAATACTAGCTCCTACCAAATCAAAACGGGTAATCTCGTTGGGATCGATAATCACTAGCTCGTAGTCCTTACCATAAGCCAGGAAATCACCATCATTAGACCACTCTAAGCGAGTAATATAACCCGCATTTAAATCACCATTACTCTCCGCAAAGGATTCGTCTGATGAGGTCTGACCAGCATCTCTAAGTCTGAAGGTGGCATCTTCCGAAAAGCCAATTTGCAAACCTCCGCTTTCATCCGCTGTGTTTACTTCTCCTCTCCACGCTCCAACCCCTACTCCTGGTGGTAGGTTGTTGGTCGTTCTTTCCCCTGAGAGCGTATTCACGATCATAAATTCGTCGTCGTAAGTGACAATGGCAATACGCTGCCCAGAGGCCGAGAAATCACTTTTCATGACCCACGCAGAAAAGGACATTCGCCTCGTAATTTGCCCCAGTGAATCCCAAAAAAGAAGCTGGTTGTCATCTCCACCGCTGATAACAATTTCTCCGTTAGGATGCCAATCAACTGATCTGGCATAATCACTATGCCCAGACCGCCGGTACTGTAGTTCACGACTTTCTTCTCCCCAAAAGGAAATCGCCCCAGAGTGATCACTCGACACCAATTGAGTACCATCCGGTGACCAGGCGATATCACTGATTGTTGCTTCGTGCAAACCAAGTTCAGTTGGAGCATCAGGACTTTCAGGGTCCCATAGATGCAAGATGTTATCATCCGTCGCGACGGCCATTTGTGTACCTGCCGGATTCCAGATCATGTCCCGAACGGGGGAGCCAAATTCATAAGCCACCGGTCGGTCTTGCCAACTATCGTTGATAAACGAAACGATACCTGCCTGATATGAGGTGCTTGGAAAGACTAAAGTAGCAGGGGCTCCAGGTTTCCAGGCCAGAACGGCAAGATAACTATAGACTTGTTTTTCCAGTACTAGCTCTCCGGCAGCAGAAAAAATCAACAAGCGCCCTTCTGAGGTACCTATTGCCAGCCATTGATCATCAGGTGACCAACTGGCCGCCAAAACCTTTTCTTCAGGTCCGTCGTCGAATGCAGTCTCTTCCCAATTTTCACTATTGTCGTACAAGTCGTACGGTAAGTCTTCGATGATTTGATTGTAAAGGATATCGTGCATCATCAGGCGCACGCTATGGTGGGTGCTATCAACGTAGTGGTAGGTAAAATCCGTTAGCCACAAGGCATCTTTTTTGCCAATGGCATCATAACCCTCAAAGGCTTCTCTAGCCCGGCGCATGTAGTTATTTACCAGGGCCTCGCGGGTCATTTCCTCATTGATCGCCAACTGCTGGCTTACTTTTTCCCGTTCCTGGTTCAGGGCACGGGTCCGGCTCTCCAGCGCGTTTACGGTCGCAGCCAATTCCTTATTTTGCTCTTCGGCCCGGTCAATGAGATCCTGCAGGGAATTGTTTTGCTCTTCAAACAAGCTGATAATTTCACTGCTCAGGGCATCCAAATTATCCCGGTGTTCGGGGCATTGGGTACAAGCCTCCAGGGCCTTTAACTGCCGATAAGCTTTACCCCCTTCTTTATTATCCAGGAAATAGTGGGTGCGGTCTAAGATTTTCTTGAATTCTGTGCACAGCAATACAGAATCGCAATCCTCGAAGGGTTCCCGAGTAGATTGAGCACTCAGCGTTACGCTCAAGAGGAGAAAGAGTAATATTAATCGACTTGACATGATCCCTCTTTTTGCTTGTTATCCACTAGTACTCTTACGTTATCAAGATTGCCATGTTCATATTCGTAAGCCAGGCAAGTTTCCTCCTTACCGGAATCTCCGTAATCATCAATCAGTTTTTCGGCCCGCCCAATCAGTTCTCGTGCGGAATCGCAATACCCAGCCTGGGCCAAACTTTTGGCGTTGATCACATACTCTTTGCAAAGGATGAGGTTTTTATCCGCTCGCTCTCGACGCGCGTCAAGCAAATTAATGTAAGCCCAAATACCCAGACCAGCAGCTACCGCAACGGCTATTACAGAGGCCATTGACAAGATATTCGCACGTCGTTCATTGCGTTCGGCAACGGCTTTGGCCTTTACGGCAATGGCCCTTTTTTCCTCAGCCATCTCACGAGCTTCCAGCGCTTCCTTTTCGGCGGCCTGGGCCTTGGTGCGTTCTTCCTCTGCTTCGGCCTTAGCCTTTTCCGCTCTAGCCCGCAAGGTCTCCGCTTCCTTCCGCTTGGCTTCCTCTGCTTCGAGTTGCTTTTTCAAGCGCTCCGACTCGCCCGCATCGAAGGCTGCTTTGGACTTCAACACTGGAGTGATCAAGCGGTCGTGCGTTAATTCATAGGTGACGCCGCCCCGCAGGAAAGGTTCGGTACGCAAAAGCCCGTTTCCCACCAGGGTATTAAGGATATCTGCTTCAATCCCGAAGCGCTCTTTGATTTGCGCCTGGTGCATACTCAAGCGCATGCCTCCGTTGCCCACGCGCTGTACCAGATTATCTTCGATAAAGCGCTTGACCGTTTCTTCCTGCTCATCCGGTAAGTCATCAATACGGTCGCGGTAGTACTGGTCTACAATTTGCTCCAAGCCCGACACCTCACCCTTCTCCGGTTCTGCGGATAAGCGCAAATCCTGCAACTTAATCTCCCGTTTTCCATCCAATTTCAGGATGAGACGTTCAAAGTAAGAACAAAGCATTTGTAGCAGAATCCCTTCGATCTTTCCCTCTTGATTCAGGAAATCCAGAATGCGCTCCTGTACTTCATCTGAATAGGTAAAAGTGGGGGTTGCGTAGGTTCCGTCTTCCTCAGCGGCTGGACCAACAATGGCACTACGGGCACCTTCTCGCTCCAGTGCATCGAGTTCTAAGGTATTCTGCAGGATAGTAGGCAGAGCCGGTGATAAGCGTTCCAACAGATGAAAGCGATTGGAGCGTATGGCAATGACCACTTTGATATCCAGACGGTCAAACAAAGCAGCGCGTTGGGGGTGATCCCGCAACTCCTTCTTCTGTTTCATCTGATCCCGATAACGCTGCGGAAGGCTGGTCTTAAGCAATTCCGCCAAGCTGTTTTCGTACAATTCTATTTGACGAATCGGGTAGGTAAACAGCTCCTCAAACTGGTCAAAAACAAAAAGCAGTTTGGGGCGCTCCGTATTGATGGCAAAAGTCTTCGTATAGTACCACAGGGAGTTATCCCACTGGATCAGATCATCGAGAATGGTCTTCTCTAAATGCTCTGGATTTTCGGCAATGGCTTGTACCGTACTGCGCAGTGGAGTATTAGTACTTTGTGGTGTCCAGGCGCCTAGTCGTACATTGATGACTTGATAGCCATCTTCTTGCATCTTGGGCAAGACCGCAGCGTTGAGCAGACTACTTTTACCGTAACCAGAACGGCCATATAGTACTGTCAACTGCTGGTTTTGCATTAAGCCCAGCAGACGCTTTGATTCTCGTTCCCGGCCATAGAACAGATGAGACTGGCTGGCCGCAAAGGGCTTAGGCCCTGGATAACGCATGTTATTGTCCATCCACCAGGGCTTTTAAGGCTTGAAACTGCATGTTGAGAAAGGCCGTCAGTTTAGCTTCTTCCACCTGAAATTTATCGTAGGTAATCAGGTTGATGTTATAGTTGCGGTGAGCAGCCCGATAATTACTTGCGCCAAGCATAAGATCATTGAAGTAATTCGTGTTCTTAGCCGGCTCCAGGTATTTCACCGAAAGCTCTTCCAGAGAAGCTAGACTTTGCTCATGATGACCGGCTTTGAGTTGGGACAGGAAGTTCTGCGCATAGCGCTCAAAGTTGGCCGCTGCTCCCCCACCGTCCTGTGATTTACGAAGCAAGTCTTGATCGGCACAGCGCTGGTGAAGCTGATCGATAAATTCGCGGCTTTCACTATCGTAAAACTTCACCTTGTATAAATCTTCGTAGACGACCTTCTGATTTTGTGCTTGTTCGCCAAATCGTTTGAGCGCCAAAATGCGCGGATTCACCACATGGAAGTCAAACAAGCGTAGGATCAACTGCATGTACCAAGACTCCAATGGCAACCCGAGAAATACGTAATACTTAGCCGATTTTAAAGCTGTCTTAAACTCTGGCTGCATGCTCTTGGATTCATAGATAGACTCCAAATAATCGAAAAGGTCGGAATGAGAGATAACCATACTCTCATCGACCGACATCTTTCCACGCATGTAATAGACCAATGGGTCTTCTCTGCGCCCAGGCACGTAAGCTTGTGGCTTTTTCTTCTTGTTATAAAAGTCGGCATGAAAGGTAAAATCTCCCCCGAAGGCCTCTTCGATTAAGGTATTGGGACTCAAGGAAATGATGGTGGAAAACGGGATAGCGACGAGTTTGCGCAATACTGCCCGAGCGGCCTCTAATTTTTCATCATTTTCCTTAAAGAAATCGCGATAGTAGGACATAAAATTCCACAGACTCTCGTCTTTATTCTGCTCATTGAGCATAAAGAACTTATCATCGCGATAGAACTTCTGAATGAATGGTGAGTGCTCTTCTTCACTGCGTTCTTGCAGGTATTGGCAAAGTGCATCTTCGAGTGAATCATGGCCCGGGAACGGTAAAATTCCAGGTCCAATAAACAGCACGGTCTCCTCTTGTTCCAATCGAGCCAGTAGATATTCCCATTGCCGGTCTGGCATCTGGAAGCCTGGTTGTTGGGTTTGGTCGGTGTGAGCTTCCCCCATGTAGTACTTAACAAGTTTCTGTTTGAACTTCCAAAATAGGTATAAGTTAACGATTACCCAAACCGTCAAAGTTGGAGTGGGAGGTAAAGGCGGCAGTGGCTACGGGAGCAAAGAATATGAACTCTTGTTTCTGAAATCAACGGCTAGTTAGTGATCACACTGCGTGTATTGCTTATTTTCGGCGCAATAATTCAATAAATCATCAGCATGCTGCCATCTGAACTGGACCATCGTAGTCAACCCTTTCTGGGTTTATATGTGATGCTGTTGATCCCAACATTGAGCTTTTTCGCTCTTTTTGGTAAGGGACAAATGCACTTGTTTGTGAACCGGTTTCACAGCCCCTCCGCCGACGTGTTTTTCAAGCAAGCGACCAATCTGGGTGACCCTCTTTTCCTGGCCATTATAGTGGCACTTTTATTGATCATCGACTGGCGAAAAGGATTATTGATGATTTTATTTGGAGCTATCTGTGGAGGCATGGTAGGCTTTGTCAAGGCCATGCTGGTAGACGATATGCGCCCCTTTAAATTCTTTCAGTATTTCAATGCGCCACTGCACTTTGTGGAAGGAATACGCCTACACGAGTACAATACGTTCCCTTCTGGACATACGGCTATCGCTTTTGGTACTTTCTTTATGCTCAGTCTGTTTGTCGGACGAAAAAGCCTATCGGTTCTATTCTTCGCCTTGGCGGTACTGGTGGGCTACTCCCGGATGTACCTGAGTATGCACTTCCTAGTAGATGTAGTGATGGGATCCATGATTGGCCTGGTCATCGCAGGTTCACTTTACCATTTTTCCAGTACGGACCAATGGAAACGGTTAGTAGGGCGAGCAGAAAAGCAGAAGGCATGAGCGCAGCTACCTTTGGGCAGAAATACAGCTATTGGATTATCGGGGTTGGCGCTGCCTGTCTGTTTCTTCCCTACCTGGGCGCAGCACACCTTTTTGACTGGGATGAGATCAATTTTGCGGAAGCTGCGCGGGAAATGCTGCTTAGTGGAGAATACTCACGCGTACAGATCAACTATCAGTCTTTTCAAGAAAAACCGCCCCTATTCTTCTGGTTGCAGGCCCTTTCCATGCAGGTGTTTGGGGTAAATGAATGGGCCGCGCGCTTCCCGAATGCCGTTTGTGGTATCATGAGTCTACTTTGTCTTTTCCGAGTGGGAGCCCGCTGGGTGAATAATCAATTTGCTTGGTGGTGGGTAGGCTTATATACGGCTTCCCTCCTCCCCCACTTTTACTTCAAGTCAGGCATTATTGATCCCTGGTTTAACTTGTTCATCTTTCTGGGGATAGCGTTTCTAGTAGAAGCTCATACTACCGAGGCGGGAAAAATGCGCCGGATGGCCTACAGCGGCCTGCTCATTGGTGCAGCTATTATGACTAAAGGCCCCGTAGCCTTACTGATCTACGGCTTGGTCTATATGGTATTTACTATCCGCAACCGCTTTCGCAATTTCCTATCCTGGCGGCAAATTTTAACCTTCAGCCTGAGTATGCTCGCAGTTGGTGGGACCTGGTTTTTGGTAGAAATCTTGCGGGGAAGAGCCGATGTGGTGCAGGAGTTTATCATCTATCAAATTAGGCTACTGCAAACCCAGGATGCGGGACACGGTGGGCCCTTTTTCTATCATTTTCCGGTATTGCTGTTAGGCTGCTTTCCAGCGTCTTTATTTTTTATTTACGGCTACCGCAAAAACCGGAGTGCTCAACCGGCGGCCATGTCTTGGATGAAGATCCTGTTCTGGGTCGTACTGCTTTTGTTTTCGCTGGTGCGCACCAAGATTGTCCACTACTCTTCCTTGTGCTATTTCCCACTCACTTTCGTAGCCGCCTGGGGAATCTACCAACTCAAAACTACAGGAGATCGTTTTCCGACCTGGCTACGCTGGAGCTTAGGGTTTATTGGCACTTTACTGGCGATTATCTTCACTGCCTTACCGCTGGTAGATCGTTTCAAAGCAGATATTCTAGCCAGCAATCTGATCACAGATCCTTTCGCCGCCGCCAACTTACAAGCTGATGTCTACTGGGGTGGTTGGGAATGGCTCTTAGGTTTAGCGTTCGGAGCGGGGTTGACCATCAGTATTGCACTCATCAATCGAAAGGACTGGGCCTATTACAGTTTGCTAGGTACATGTATACTTGGGCTCGAACTCCTAACGATCGTGTACATCCCCAAGGTGGAACAGTATACGCAAGCGGCACCGATTGCCTTTTACGAAAGTAAACAGGGAGAAGATTGCTACCTGCATACCGTCGGCTTCAAAAGCTACGCCCACCTATTTTACGGTCGTAAACCGCTGCCCACTCACCCCCGTCATGCCGACGAGCAGTGGCTCCTGAGCGGGGAAGCCGATAAACCCGTGTACGTGGTGACAAAAAACATCCGCAAAAAGGACTGGCTGAGTTGGCATCCGCTACTCGAGGTGATGTATGAGGAGAATGGGTTTGTGTTTATGCGGGTGCGGGAGAAAGAGTAGGATTGATTAGTGGAGATAAGTTTTGAGCTTGCAACAAACCGCCTGCGGCGGGCCCTCCCACCTTCCGGTTCACCAAGAACCTCCCATCCTCCTCGGAGGGAAGGCACGCTGATTCTGTTCTGCTACTGACCCAGTCAGCACAGTCCAAAATCATTCTATCTACTGTGCACTTACGCTTAATTCATACGCTGGCACAGTCCAACTTACGTTGTGAGTTGAAAACCAACTCGAAAATGCAGTATTGACCATCAGCTGGTGGCCTCTGCTACTTCGAAATTCCGGATCGACTATTTCCAGAATCAGTAATACCAACAAAAGGCTGTTCCAAGCTCCAATTAGCCACTTTGTGGTACCTGCCGCTAACGACAAGAGATGGACGAACTCTGATTGTTTTGTCGTGTTAAGCGAAAAACGAAATCCATCGGTTAGCTAGCATTAGCTATGATTGTGCGAATGCAGTCTTTATACTTCTACAGCAAGATATCGGAGGATCCTACCGCAATCGCCAGGTAAATATAGGAAATAGAAATAAAAAACACAAAAAATTTAACAATAATTACACAACAAACAAAAATCACCCCATCCGATTACCAATCGCTTTTTGCAATTCATGAATGATGAGAAAATTAGACGCCCACAGGGCATTCATTTTCATATTTACGGTTTTACCTTGCGCCAGCCGAATCAATTGACGAGCATAAAAACCGCCCTCCGCAGCATCTTCTAGCGCCGCTAGGCCAGTTCGAACCACTCGGTTTTCTAATACTGGTACCTCGCCGCTCAGAAAACCAGCAATATCATCTGCATTGGTGATAAAGGGACGGGCCATACCAATCAAATCCACTTCGCCATTGGCTAAGACCTCTTCGCAAAAAGCCCGGGAGCGGAAACCACCCGTTATCATCAGAGGTAGCTTACTCACTGCTCGTACCTTGCGGGCAAAATCGATGAAATAGGCCTCCCGTTTTCGAGTACTTTCGCGTAACTGATGCTCTTCGTCGTTCATCAAGAAGAAGGCCAGCTTCTCATAGGTCCCACCGGATATTTCCAGTAGATCAATACCGGCCTCGTCCAGCATTTGCACTACTTCTAGTGAATCCTCTTCGGAGAATCCACCCCGCTGAAAATCTGCCGAGTTGAGTTTCACAGAGATGGGAAAGTTAGCGCCCACTACTTCCCGCATTTGTTTAATACTGGTCAGTAATAGGCGACTCCTGTTTTCTAGGCTCCCACCCCATTCATCATCACGTAAATTGGTATTCGGAGATAAAAACTGGCTCAATAAATAGCCGTGCGCAGCATGAATTTGCACGCCACCAAAGCCCGCATCTTGGGCCAGTTTGGCAGCCCGTACGAAGCCCGCTATCACCTGCTCAATATCTGCCTGCGTCATTGCGACAGGTCGCCCAAATAAGCCTAATTTCCGGAGTTGAACTGTAGAAGGGGCCTTGGGTTTACCCGTGCTAAAGCGATTCGTTTGCCGCCCCGCATGAGAGATTTGCACCCAACAAGCATTGCCCGAAGCTTGCGCAGCTTGTGCCCAAGTCTGCAGGGCCGGCAGCATATCTTCATCATCAAAAACAACATTTCCTGCCGACTCCAAGTGGGTACGATCTATGATCACATTACCAGTAATGAGCAGCCCTGCTCCACTGTTAGACCACAGTCGGTACAATCGTTCATGATCCGCTGTAGGTGCAAAGGAAGCATTGCTTATCCGTTCGGTCATAGCAGCCTTTACCAGCCGATTAGCAAGGGTAACTCCACAGGGTAATTCGATGGGGGTAGTAAGCATAAGACAAATGATAACTCTTTCAAAAGAAGGGTACGCAAGCTAGTGCACTTCTCAAAGATAGGAGGTCTTTACTCAATCTCAATAATCTGCTTGCTAGCTGGAGTACAACTTATACTGGAAGTTCAGTAGTTGACTCCATAGAAGCACGCTCAAAAAAGTAGAGGTGTAAAACAGATAAGAGTAGGGTAAAGCATTGAAGTTGAAGAAATAAACTAGACACAATTTTAGGCTGCAAACCGCAAAAATGGCCAGCGGTACAACTCGCCGGCGTAGATGATACCATGTAAAGAGTAGTGCCGGTAGGATTAGGGATATCCAAAACAATGCTTGGTGAAGGTAAATCAATTGATCAAACGCCAGGAAGCGAGCTATGCCGATATTCTTGGACACAGTGTTCTGGGTTCTCCAAGCCAGATCGGGGTCTTGAAAACTATCTAAATAACCATCCTTTAAGGAAATGAATAGCTCTATTTGATAAATACCTTGGGAAAGAAGGAGCAAAGCCAGCACCAAAACACCAGTGCCCACCATAGTCCAGATTGTTTGCCGGCGGTCGTACCACCAGAGGAGGTATCCGAAGTAAACCACTGCCCAGAAAATGAGCGTGTAGCGGCTCAATAAACAGCTGGCTAAGGCTATTATTAAAAGCCAACGATATTCTCTTAGTATGGCATAGGCCAAGGCTACATAAAAACCTACTACTGCTGGCTCCTCGGAAATAGTGATGAAGGTAGAGTAGAAATAAAGCACGTAAACGAGCAGCGGTAGCAATAGCGCAAGCCGAAACACAAGAGTTTGCCAAGTAGATTTCCGCCATGGCTCTAACACTAATGCACTGACCAGAACAAGCATCAGCAAGTTGACCACTCGCATATCCACATCGAGTATGATGGCGGGCACGTATACCAACCACATCACGGGTAGATAGATCGGTTGCATTCCACCCCAGATTTCTGGAATAATCTCGTAAACCGCTTCACCCGCCAGCCAGCGCTCTCCCATAATTTGTATAATGGGTAGCATATCGGCAAAGGTGTAATCCAAAGGCTGGGCCTGTGCAGCACGCCAACCTAAATACATAATGCCTATACTGACCAAGCCAAAAGCAAACCAGCCCCGCCACTTTGACGCACCATCTGAAGGCAACGTAGAAGTATCATGTCGCCAGCTGAAAAAGAGCGGATAGATGCCCACTCCGATCCCGGCCAGAAGATAGATTATAGCCGCTATATCCTTACTACTGTAAGCAGCAAGGTAGGTTTGAGCCACAATCTCCAGTAACACCAGAAAGAAACAAACGATTAGAGGCGTAGGTAGTCGCAAGCGTCAATTTTGAGTAGATCTACGCCCGAAGATAGGCAAAGACGCAATAACACCTCTACTTTTCTACCTGCTTGCAAGGCACGAAAATCGAACTATTAAGACTATCTCGTAGGATAAAATCGGAACGCTACTTTCCATTGTAGTTTTCCTTAAGATACCTCAAGAGTACTTCCTTATATTGATTGAAATCGAAGTGAATCTTTATTTTTTCATTGTCCGTCCAGGTGATCTTGTCTGCTGTGCGTACTATGTTCAAAGTGATACCTCCGCAAGCGCCGTCTCCGCAGGCCTGGCAGCGGTAAAACAAGAAATCATCGATCGTATTCTTAATGATGAGGTTTCTGATTCCTTGCTCCGCTAAAGCGTCTTGTTCATTAACAAAATTGGGCTCAAACATAGTCAACAAAGATTGACATTGCTTCTCCGTAAGTTCTTGCAGTAGCAGTATTTTGATGTACACCTCATCCCAAAACCTCCCGAACGAGCCCAAGCAACCAACCTTACTATTGAAGAATGCTGAATCTATAGTAGTTGTACCATCCCAATAAAAATTCCCAATTATGCTAATTAGCGGCTGATCATCTAGGTAGAACTCAAAAAAGTCTCTCAACTCAGCACTGCGTTCACCCGTTTTGAATTGCAGGAAAGCTGCTCCATCGTCTTGCTTTACTACCTCTACAATTTCATCCCGATGCAAGGCAATTTGTCTTTCAATATTGTTCACTCTTCTCAGCGATAGTCGAGATACGTGCATTAGGTGTTCTAATTATAATTGATTAGCCCTTATACGCCACCCAAAAGCGGCATTCGCCGGAAGCTTTAAGTACAGCCTCCCGTTCGTGGAAGCGATCACTGCGAAAAAAGGTCTCCATTACGGTAAAACCGTTTGCGGTGAGCCAGTCCCAGATCTCCGCTCGGCTAGGAATATGGATAAAGATCTCTCGTTCTTCATTTTTGGAGCTGGTAATCAAATCACCAAACTGGTACAATCGCTCATCCCGTTCTCCAGCCTGCCATTTTTCAGTTTGCTGCTTCCAGAACTCCAGATAATTCTCATCCTTATCCCGATCGTGGGTGGTAAACAGGAAAAATCCACCTGGCTTGAGCACTCGCCAAATTTCCTGCAAAGCCTTATCCCGACGACGCTGTTCAGGAATAGACATCATCCCGTTGAATGAAAAAACGACGGCCCCAAAGGCGTTGTCTTCAAAAGACAAGTTCGTAGCGTCATCTACCCGGAAGTCGATCACCGTCTCAAAATGGTCCGCTAAAGAAATGGCTGCAGTAATCATCTCTGGCGTCAGGTCGATGCCCACTATATCGGTATGGCCCATTTGATGAAGCGCATAAGTCGTACGGCCCGCGCCACAACCGATATCCAGTAGAGGCTCGCCTAGAGAAAGGTACTTTTCGAAAACATAATGCTCAGAAGCCCAAAGGCCTAAATCTTTAGTGGCGGTGCGGTAGTTTTCAATCCCGCTGCGGTATTGGTCAATGACAAAATCAGCATTTACTTTTGGCATTATCTTAATTCTTTTGCAAAAAATATGGTTCTCCTTAGCCTAACACAATTGAGAATTCAATAATTTCAGCTTAAAGAAAGTTTTTTTATCCCATATTCAAACCAAGGTATATGTCAACTGCCGCCACCGCCACTGATCGTGTAAAACTACCACTGACTTTTGATGTAGCAAAAATGCAAGCCGAGGTCAAAGCACTAGACGAAAAACAGTTTGTCTACTACAAAGTCATCCAATTACGAGCGCCCGCGCATTTAGTGGATACCTCTCTTCCGTTTCCTCCTCCCGCTGAGGATTATGCGGACGGTACCTGGTGCGATTGGCTCAATACGCCAGAGGCTAATTCGTCACCCTACCTGACTAGCATTATTGATTTTTTCCAGCAACACACCCGAGTTACGTTGGTGCGTTTATTGCGCTTAGCCCCGGATTCGGTCGTAAAGGAACATACCGACCCCACCCTAGGCCTAGAGATTGAGCGCTCCGTTATTCGCCTCACCATCCCCATCTTGACCAACGAAGAGGTCTCTTTCGTTTTGAATGATACTGAGGTTCCCATGCAGCTTGGAGAGTGTTGGTACTTGCGCCTTTACGATCCCCATCGTGTCATCAATAAAGGAACTAGCGAGCGCGTTAACCTTACCATTGATATGGAACCCAATGAGTGGGTTAGAAATATGATTGCTGAGGCGGAGGCTGCGGCAGTGTAAATCATTAAACTGATTTGGCAGGTTACCAAACAAGGACTGCTGGGGTTATTTCAATTGGCTTTAATTGCTGGTTTCGGAAATCGGAAGTCAGAAATCGGACTCATTGAAGAAGATGTTCCGAATTCCGACCTCCCACTTCAGATACCATGCACAAAGGTCCTGTAAGAAAACTAGCACCTTGAGTTATCTCTTACTTAATTGAGTATAATTACTCCTCAAGCTTATACCGGACTCCCAAGTAAAATTCTCGCCCACGCGTAGGCCCCCAAACGTTTGAGGTATCAAAGTAGGGGCTGAATGGATCTTGCCAAGAGCGTATAGGGCGAAGTTGCCGGAAATCAAATAGATTCTCCACTCCGGCATACAATTCCACCGCGCCCAGTACTTTGGTAAACTGGAAATTTACTACCGTAAACGGGTTGGAGGAATAGGGTTCCTGAAACGCCGGTGGATTCCCGCTGGTATTTGCTAATCGCTGCTCTCCCATCCAGTGCACATTCATATCCACATGAAAGCCTTTGCTCAAAGGTTCATAAGAAAATGAGACATGCGTTCGATGCCGAGCGTTGAAGGGTAGCTGAACGCGTTCTTCTTCAATTACCCGATAGACATCCAGGTAATTGTAGGCCAGTTTCAGTCCTACGCGTTGAAATAAAGCCAAGCCCAGCTCGGCCTGGAAGCCATTACTTACACTCGTGCCGGTGAAATTGCGAATGAATGCTTTGGTTGGATCCGAATCATAATCCGGAAAGATCTGATTTTGAAATACGGTACGGTACAAGTCAACTGACCACTGCGCCTCTAACTCCTCACCAGGCTGCACCAAAGTAAAGTTGAGGCCATAATTAAAGGCCTCTTCGGGGTCCAGGTCATTGTCAATTATAACATCTCGGGAGCTGGCCAGCAAGTTCACATTTTCGCTAAACAGGTTGATGGTTCGCCAACCCCGCCCCGCCGAGGCCCGGACGGTAGCCGTGGGCGAAAGATTCACTCGCAGTAAAGCGCGCGGTGTCCAAAAGCTACCGAAATGTTGATGGTGATCTAAGCGCAAGCCAGTAATGAGTGTTACTTGATCGTCCATCCACCGAAAAGTATTTTCCGCAAAGACGCCGGGTATGTACTCTTCTTTGCGGTAGGCCCCAGCGTAAGTACGGTTCAGTCCGTCTTCCGCGTAAAATGAGATATCCTCCTGTAGGTCCTGAACACGGAAGCTCACACCCGCTTTTAGCTCGTGGGCCTGCGCCCAATTGCGCTCATACTGAGCGTTGAAATAGCCGTTGGCGTGCCGGGCGTCATAGTAAAGCGAGCCATACTGACTCTCCTGATCGTGGTAAAAGCCAGAAGCCAGCAAGACAATATGATGGGTATCATCAAAGCGGTAACCGGCTTTCGCGTAGAGGTCTGGTTGTGCAAAACGTACCCACTGGCCGTAGGCCGCCGTAGGAGCAATATCAATACTTGGATCAAAGTTGGTCTGACCACCCAGGCGCTGCTCATTTACAAAACGAAAACCGATCTGCGCGTGCCAGCCCCATTCGGCAGCATCTCGATACTGCCACTTGTTCCAAAAACTGTAGCGGGTCAGCAGCGGTAAATCCAAAAAGTCGTCTCCGTCACGGTCAACGCGACTTGCCGGTTGGGTGATATGGGCCGCCCACAAGCTACTCCATTTGTCCCCTTGTCTGCGCCAGTTGGCATTGTACTGTGATTCGCCGAAGCTATTAACATAAGCATTCAATAGTAGGCGCTCCGACTTGTTCGGTTTTTTGAGCAAAACATTGATCTGCCCACTGATACTTTCAAAACCTTGTAATACCGAATTGGCACCTTTGGCCACGTAGATTTTATCGATCAAGGTGCCCGGAATGGTACTGACTCCGTAGGTATAACTACTTCCTTGAATGAGTGGGAAACCGTCCACCAGAATCTGATTGTACACGCCGGACAATCCCAGAATGCGCAATTCCTTAGCGTTGGTAACGACATTGGTCGTATTGGGCTTAACACTGGCCTGGGTATTGAAGCAGCCGGCAAGATCACAACAGGCAGATCGCCCCAATTCCTTTTGGGTGATCACCTCTGTTTTCACGGGATTAATCGTGGAAACAAATGTCCCCTGTTCTCGCTCCGTGACTACTACTTCTTGCAGGGCGGTAAGCTCCGCCAATTGAATATTGACAACCGTACCAACAGTGACTGCAAGTGTATCCGCCTGATAGCCAACGTAGGCTACTACTAAGCCAGTTACCGTTTCTGGGGCCTCAGGCAGTTCAAAGTAGCCATCAGCATCGGTAGTAGTTCCAGTGGTGCTTCCAAGCCAAAATACACTGGCTCCCACCAGCTGCTCGCCATCAGCTCCACGTACTACGCCTGTGGTGTTTTGGGCTATGCCTAACTGCCCCAACAACACACAAAGTGCTGCTATGAGCCCGTAGGCATAGCTGTTCATTCTATCCATTGTTAATCTGTCTTATTCCCTAAGTCTTCCTTAGGAATTTTAAGAAAAAGAAGCCTAGGCCAACTTATAGCTTCACGCGATAAGGACGATCATTAGGATTTTTACAACCAGGCGTATTTTCAACGGCCT
This sequence comes from Bacteroidota bacterium, assembly GCA_038528965.1. Taxonomy (GTDB): domain Bacteria; phylum Bacteroidota; class Bacteroidia; order Chitinophagales; family Saprospiraceae; genus Lewinella. The sequence continues at coordinate 19,192 of JBCBEC010000045.1, forward strand.
TGTAGATGTCCTCTTCGCAAATTACAGCGGCATCAAACTGCACTACAAAACGGGTTACCGCACCACGCTTAGCTGCTTCGCAAGCGCTTACGCCATCCAATTTTGCTACTTCTGTACGGATCGTACGTACATCGGTGTTACAGCCTACGCCGGTCACCTTTACGGTTAGCGACTTGACGGTAGTGGATACTTCGGCATTAGCTACAGCAGTAGCGGTAGTTTGTGCATTTACGGTAGTAGAAACACTTAGAAGAAGGCCAAAAGACAGACAAAAAGAAATGAAATATTTCATGGTGAAATTGATTATCTAGATTTGAAATGAGGTGCGCGCTCCAGTTCGTCAGGAGACGAACTTCAGCGATCTGGAGACGAACTGAAGCGGTCTGGAGGCGAACATTAGAAGGTCGCCGAATTCTACGACGACTGAACATGACTAGATAATCTGGGGAGGGTGCCAAATAGCGTGATTGGCCAAACGGGGAATTGCTCTATTGACCGCTACGGGTTGGGGTAGCAACGCCTCCGAAGGTTTAGCAATAGCAGTAAGAGAAGGGATAGTGAAGCCGAGGCATCCTGGACAACCACCAAAAGGATTGCAAATGCCATCATCGCAGCAATCATCTGGATTACTATCCGATGCTGCTACAGGAACGGCTTCTTTATTATCTGTGCTAAGGCAGCATACCGTGGCACACCGGTCTTCAGCCTCAGCCACAATGGCCTTAACCAAAATTGGCCCTACCGACAGGCAGAATACATAGCACGCTAATATGAAAGAAAGCCACTTCACTGCAACAAAGGTACGGGATTATAATCTATGGGATGTAAAAAGCACCTAGTTGGGAAAAGAGCATTCTTTGAAATCAGGCGCAGGCAGGAACTCCATTCCGTGTTTTTGCATTCTATTCCTACATTTACTGCTCAAAAAATTATTACATGCGACTACTCTCTCTACTTATTCTACTCTGCCTTTTTGCGGAGGCAGACGCTCAATCTAGAAGAAAACGAACCGAACACTGGATTGGCATCAACAATCTAAACTACAAGGACGTCAGCTCACAAGCAGACCCTGTTGTCTACAATCCTCGACCAGAGTTCCTTTTCGTGGAAGAGGACTCTGAGCAAGAATTATCCTTCGGCTTTTCGTGGCGAACCCTCAAGGAGAATGATCTGTACCGACAAATCGACTTCTTTGCCTTCGATCAAAGGAAAGACCGTACGTTCCGTTCTCTAGAAGATACCCTAACCGGTCAGATTATAGCGCTAAGCGGGCGAGAAAACGAAGCCCTCAATATTTCTGGAGCATACCAAATGGGTAAACTTTTCCCTATAAAGAGCTGGCTCCAAGGAGATATAGGAGCCCGCTTAGTAGCGCAATATCAAAAAGGGGAGCCTACGCCCTTAACTTCGGGTGGATTCAGGAGTACCGTCACCGCCTACGGCCTTGGTTTAGATATTAGAGCTGGCCTGATTTTCCGGGTTCACGAGCGTCTGGCCATCGGCTATCATATTACGCCCATCAATACGGATCTCTTGCGAGAAAAACGGATTGGTGGTAATCCCATCCTGACCCTTGACCAGCGTACGACAAAGAGCGTGGTATTTGATGCTACTTTTTTTGATTCCATTTTGGACTTCCGAAACCTCAGCATCAACTATGTTTTCACTACCCGCACTAAACGCAAGCGCACGCGTAAGCGCAAACGCAGGCGTCGGAGGTAACTAACAAACAAGATGGGCTTTAGCGATTAGTACGCTAAAGCCCATTTCTTTGCTCAGGATAAATGACCTGCGTTTATCCTTTGCCCAAGCCCTTTGCCGTACGATCCTCCGCTGGAGGTGCAGGTGTACGCATTGGTGGATTGGCATCCAGCAGCTTCATTACTTCCTCTACTACGCGCTCTACTTGTGGGTCGCGGCCCTGCATGAGGAGGTTGGGATCATCCCAAACCTTAATGTCTGGCGCAACACCTTCTCCTTCCCAGAACCAGTGGCCATCATTATCGTACAAACGTGCTCCTGGTACAGTAATACCGCCGCCGTCAATCAGGCGGTGACCCGTTGCCGGACCAACCAAAATGCCCAGGGTGCGCTCTCCCACGATCGGGCCAGCTTCCAGTTCTTGGAATGCCCAGGGTAAACCATCACCACCAGAACCAGCCCAGCCATTGATGAGCATGCCCACCGGACCGGTATTGGTTTTGACCGGATGGGTATGATCTTTTCCGTGACGCCAGCTCAGATTGTACACAACGGGGCGTTGCAACAACTCCAAGAAGCGGTCGGCGAGCTGTCCTCCACCATTGAAGCGTTCATCAATAATGAAGCCTTCTTTGTCTAATTGGCCGTAGTACATACGCACCAATTCCAACTGACCTTGGCCAGCGGTATTCGACATGTACACATATCCCAGTTTTCCATCCGAAAGCTGGTCTACCAACAGACGGTTTTGCTCGATCCATTCTAAATGGCGCAATCGGGTTTCTTGCCCAGTACTCAAGCAGGTAATCACATGCTCGGCAGTCTCACCATTCCGGCGCACCTGTAAACCCACTGTTTCGCCTGCCAGTCCTTCAAAAGCTGCATACGGAGCTTTGTCTGCGCTAAGCTTCCGGCCATTAACGGCCAAGATTTCATCCCCTGGCTGAATGTCCACGCCCGTTTGATCAAGTGGTGATCGCACTTCGGTATCCCAAGCAGCTGGACGAACAATACGACCAACACGGTAGGTCCCTCCTTCCAATTTCCAATCAATGCCTAGATAACCGGTACTGCTACGCTTTACCCTTTCATTATCACCACCAAAGGTATAGGTGTGACCTGCACTCAACTCCGCGGCCAAATTTGACTGAATAGCCGAAACATCCCAGCGGGTACGAGCATCTTCAATGAGTGCCCCGTAGCGTTTACGCATCTCGTCCCAATCCAAACCATGCATAGCAGGATCGTAGAAGAAATCGCGGTGGCGGCGCCAGGTATCGGTGAAAATTTGGCGCCATTCCTCCTTCGGTACCAGGTTCATCACTAAACCATCGGTTGGTACAGGATCTTCGATCTTCTGCCCAGGAGCGGGTTTGACAATACCATACTTTCCGCGGCTGCGTACTAAAATTGCTTTACCGTCGGCGGTTACTCGGCCACCACTTACTCCTTCAATGACGGTTTTCTCTTCGCGATCCTCCAGGTCATACACCATGAGTTTGAGGTTACGATCGCCAGATCCGGTATTAGGTATGCGCAGGTAAACCAACTTGCCTTCAAATGGCATGATAGCCCCAATGTTACCGGCATCAGGTGGAAGTAGCACTAAACGAGATTCGATATCGTTGAAGTCGATAGCAATGGAGTCATCTTCCTCCTCTTCTTCTGCTTCTTCGTCACTCTCCTCTTTGCCTTCTTCCTTTTTCTCAGTTTCCTCTTCTTCGTCGGCTATCTCCACCTCATCATTACGAGGATGAAGCAGCGAAGGCGTTTCTTTGCTGAGGCTTACCGCAGCAATTTGGGTCGCATTAGGGTATACCCAGGTACCATCACCCATATCCGAATAAGAAGGGCGAAAGTTGCGGTCTGTCAGGTAAAATAGATATTTACCATCAGCGCTAAAGGCGGGATCAGAATCATTGTAGTAGCCACTGGTAACTTGCTTAAGTTCGCGACTACGCGTATTGTAGCAGTAGATGGCGCCGTTGGCATTGTCTTCTCCCAAACTGAAGGTCAGCCACTCTGAGTTATGCGACCAATTGAGCGTATAACCGTTTCGACTAGGGTGTCCGAGATTCCACTCGTAGCGCGTTACGCTTTGGGTATTGCCGCTACTAGCATCCACCGTAAAAATGGTATTGGTTTCGTCTACAAAAGCGATCGTCTTACTATCTGGCGACCAGTGCAGGGTATAACCCAAACCTTTTCCTCGATTTGTCAGCTGACGAGCTTCGCCGCTGCCGTCAGAAGGCTGTAGATAGATTTCATATTCTCCGGACTTATCACTCCAGTAAACGATATGCTTCCCATCTGGTGACCAGGCTGGATTTTGATCAAAGGCACCACTTGACTGGGTGAGATTGATGGTATATCCTTCCTTGGCGGGAACGTTGAATAGCTCACCGCGCGCTTCAAATACTACACGCTTCCCACCTGGAGAAGCAGTCATACCACTAATGCGATCACTTACGTCTACCGCACGCGGCATTTCCACAGAAAGGTCGCTCACTACATTGATGGCAACGGCTTCGTACTTCTCCGTGGCTAAATCCATGAGATAGAGTGTACCTCCTACTTCAAAGATCAAATCGTTTGGTCCCGCAGACAGGCGTGAAATATCGAAGTCCTTGAATTGGGTGACTTGCTGATTCTCACCCGTGCTAGGATTATGTGACCAGATATTGAGTCGCATATCCGCTGCTTGGTCCGATAGAAAATAGAGCTTGTTGCTGGCCCAGGCTGGTTGGCCATCATTAGCCGTATTGTTGGTGACATTAGTGACCTTACCGGAAGCAGTATCATAGATTAGGATATCAGAAGTCAATCCACCACGGTATCGTTTGAAAGGATAATTCTCCGTGATTTTAGTAATGTAGGCCAGTTGGCTACCATCTGGTGAATAGCTAGCCAGTTCTCCGTAAGGCAGCGGAAGACGCTCCGGAAAGCCGCCGTCTTTGTTTACCAAAAAGAATTGTCGACTAGAGCGTTGTCCCAGTTCTCGGCGCGAGGCAAACAGCAAATGCTCACCATCCGGATGCCAGCACACCATGCGATCTGCATGCGCTTGGTAGGTAACTCGCGTTGGCACACCACCGGTAACAGGAATCGTATACACATCGAGATTCCCATTATAAGAGGCCGTATAAGCGATGGTTTGGCCATCCGGTGAAAAATGAGGGTAGGATTCTTCGCCAGGGGAATGCGTTACTTGGATAGCGGTTCCCCCAGCTTTAGGGACTACCCAAATATCGCCACCGTAGACAAAGGTGATTTGGGTTTCGGATACATCAAAATAGCGCATGAGTTTAGCGCTGATTTGCGCCGAGAGTAAGCCGGCGCTACAAATAAAAATCAGGGCAATTAAGGATTTTTTCATCTGTGTATATGTGGTTTTGTTGGTATGCGTAGATAATACTCTCCGATGCAGATAGCGATGATTTTGACGTAAGAGCGAGCATTTCGGGGAGCTTCTTAAAGTGGAAGATAAATAATTGCATTGGGAAAGTGCATGGCAAGCAGCCAGTGTTAGGCATACTGCTATGAGTGCGGTCGAAAAACCTCTTAGCAAAGCGAATAAGAGCTAAATTTCAAACTTTTACAAATAAAAATATTTTAGTGAAAAAATTTGTATATTAATTTAAAGGGCGTAAATTAGCCGACTACAAATACGAAAAGCGCTTTCTCAGTGATTTCATTCTCTTTGTTCTAGTTGATAAGCACAATGCGCGAAGGACGAAAATAGTCGGTGCTTATATCTTTTGCTTTTCGATTTGTTATAAGGATGTGTTGGCCATTTTAATGAGAATTCATTGAAATGGGTGTGATCCGCTATTCATTTCCGAAGTTGGAAATTGATAGTTGCTGGACCAGGTGACAGGGTGGGTCCCGCCGTAGCGGGCGTATACCAACAGCAAAAATCAACTTGCCAATCCAAAATAAATATATCTCTCCACTCCTTATCCCTCTGAATTTTCACCTTTCAAACCCTTATCTTAACCAAATGGAAAACCAAGAAACCCCCGACCTAAAACTCGCCGTCCTGATCGACGCCGATAATGTACCCTATAAAATGGTCAAAGAAATGATGGAAGAGCTGGCCAAGTTCGGCACTTTGACCACCAAGCGTATTTATGGCGACTGGACCAAGCCCACTGTTCGAGGATGGAAGCAAGTCCTGCTCGAACACGCTATCACGCCTATTCAACAATACAGCTATACTACTGGTAAGAATGCCACTGACTCTGCTATGATCATCGATGCCATGGATATTCTCTACGCTGGCAAAGTAGATGGATTCTGCATCGTCTCCAGCGATAGTGACTTTACTCGATTGGCAACCCGCTTACGCGAATCAGGCATGCGAGTCATTGGCATGGGAGAACAGAAAACACCGGAACCCTTCATTGTAGCTTGTGATCGATTCATCTTCATAGAACTCCTCAAGCCGACAGAAGAGGAGAAAAAGAGTACTGGCAAAAGCGGTACCCAACCTAAGAAGACTACTATACCAACGAAGATCAAGCAACTAATCGCTACTTCTATCGATGACCTGAGTGACGACGATGGCTGGGCCTTCCTGGGAGAAGTGGGTAGCTTGCTACTAAAAAAGCAGCCGCAGTTTGATCCCCGAACGTATGGCTTTACGAAGCTTACACCATTGCTAAAATCGCTGCGCAGCATGATAGAAATTGATGAACGAGAATCTCCCGGAAGGGGGCGCTCAAAGCACATTTATGCCAGACTAAAGAAGCGGCCCAAATAAGCAATGGGTAGTTTTGTTCGCTGTTCAACCATTTCGTAGGAATAGCCACAACTTGACCAGTTAGCGGCATGATAGCTACTAACAAGAAAGTGGTAAAACCATACTTCATTTACTAAATTGTGGGTTTGCCACAAATAAAGTCAAGGAAGCTACCAGCCCTATTCCGAAACAAACAGGTCAAATGCTACACGGCGGTTTTTGCGGCGCCCTTCGGCAGTACGATTAGTGGCAATAGGCTGAGTTTCACCGTAGCCTTCGTGTACCATGCGCTCCTCGTCTATACCTTTTGATTTTAGGTAGTCGAAACAGGCCTCTGCACGAGCCTTGGAAAGACGAAGATTATTTGCGTCGTTCCCTCGACTATCAGTATGGCCGCTGATCTGCAAGTTGTAGTAGGGGTACTCTTGCATAATATTCAAAAGCTCCTCCAGCTTTTCACGTGAACTGTCCTTTAGCTGATCACTACCTATCTCAAACTGCACGGCCTTAGCCACAAAAGCTAAAGTCTCTTTGATATCCTCACTCACCGCTGGGCAGCCTCCATCTTCCTCGCTTCCAGATATTTCCGGACATTTATCATCCGCATCTTTAATACCATCGCCATCTGTATCTGGGCATCCCGCTAGTGATTTGAGGCCCGCGTCATTCGGGCATTCGTCCTCCTCATCGGCTACACCATCAAGATCCGCATCCAGGTAGGGGCATCCCCAACCTTCCAATAAGCCGGGGAGGTTGGGACAACGATCACGTGCATCTTCTACTCCATCACCATCCGAATCTGGGCAGCCAGAGAGTCCGTTAAAAGCCGCACAATTTGGGCACATATCATCATCATCCTTCAGTCCGTCACCATCAGTATCCAGGCAACCTTTTGCGCTAGCACTTCCCGGATAATTAGGACATTCATCAATGAAATCTGGCACAGTGTCGTAGTCCTTATCCGGGCAGCCTTGCGATGACACTTTGCCCGCCTGGTAAGGACAGGTATCAACATCATCAGCTAGTCCATCCCCATCACTGTCGGGGCAGCCACCAGCATAATCTACTCCAGCACGCTCCGGGCAAGCATCGACATCGTCCAGAAATCCATCTCGGTCAAAGTCTGGAACCGACCATCGGTAGCTTATCGTTACTCCACCAACGGCAAACCAATCGTCCGTATCAGGTTTACCCGAATTAGAAACGCCGTCCAGTTGATCCGTGAAGGTTTTGCGTACGCCCATTTCCAGTCCTATGCTTAGCGACTTACTCACGTCTACGCGCACTCCTCCGCCAAAGGGCAGTGTCAAGGTAGGCGACTCATCTGCGTCAATATCTTGCTGTATATCATTTGGGAAGCCGTCCACTCCTGGTATCCCATAGCGGGTGGTTCGGCTGAAGAACCCTAATCCAACTCCACCAAAGAGATAAGGAGAAATGATATTCTTGTAGCCTCCATTACTAGGGTAACGTCGTTTGGCAAAAGGCTCCCACACCAATTGGGCACTACCTTCAAACAGACTTCCGTCGAAAGAGAAGTCGCGCCGTAGGCGCGCAGCATCATTACTGATTGCATCATTCCCCTCGTATTGGGCATACTGCAGCCCTGCTCTCACCTGCCAGGTGTAGGACAAGGGTATAATGTAGCGTAAACCAGGAGCAAATTGATATTCAGAAAATTCTGGGCGGGAATCCGCAGCTGTAAATTCACCGGTATAGGCTGATCCTCCAAGTAATACACTTAGCTCACCTTTCGGCTGTGCGAATACGATAGCGGACCATAATAGCCCGCACAAAAGGATGTAGTGTTGTCTCATAGGGATTATATTCTTAAATCACCACAGCTCAGCTCAATTATGGGGACTGAAGCTGAATACAATAAAATAAACCTTCAATAGCTACCCGTTCAGGTGCTATTCTTGCTGTGTGTTTTCTCTGAATAGTACGGGGCAGTAGCCCGTTTGTTGCCCGCAAACAAGGACGTTTTTTGGCAACAAAAAAATTAAGTTAAGGCTATCACCCATTGTGTGTAGGGCGAAAGGGAGAACAGGAAATAATCCCATCGCTAGTACAAAAATCACAAAAATGTTGGTAAAAGGCAGGAAATATTCAGAAAAATCAGCATACTTAGATTCAAATCCGTGAGTTTGTCAGTAAATCCTACCTCTAAATACGGCCCTGCAGTAAATACACAGCAGGCCCGAGATTTTCTACTCCGACTATTCGAAGTACCGGCAAAAGACACTCCACCAGTATGTTTGTGGGGTCGGCATGGCATTGGGAAGACGGAACTGATTAAGGATATTGCGGCAGCACAAGCTTGGCCCCTCATCAGTATCAGTCCCGCTCAGTTTGAAGAAATGGGGGACCTAATAGGTTTGCCGTTCCTAGATCAACAGTCGGAAACCAGTACGACCACCCGCTTTGCCCCGCCGGATTGGGTGCCCCAAGACAAAGGCCCCGGCATTCTACTCATTGATGACTTCAATCGTGCCGATGACCGAATTCTGCGCGGCTTGATGGCCCTATGGCAAGAAAGGCGTCTTAGTAGTTGGTCCCTACCCGATCAATGGTATATCGTACTTACTGCTAACCCGGAAGGAGATATCTATTCCGTAACACCAGTGGACGAAGCCAACCTCACCAGAATGCTGCACCTCGAGCTACAATATGATGTAAAAAGCTGGGTAGCTTGGGCCCAATCACAAAACTTGGCCGAGGAAGCTATTACCTTTGTCCAACAGCATCCTGAGGTCATCGATGGTCAGCAAACTACCCCACGAACGCTCACCTTCTTCTTTCGCCTCTGGCGGCAATACGGCAAGCCTGCCGCAAAAGAACCACTATTGCTCACTTTAGCGGAAAGTGCCATTTCCCGGCAGGCGGCCCGACAATTCATCCAGTACCTACAGGATGACACGTTCAAACTACCCGACATCCTCACACTACTGCAGCAATCTGCTTCTCAAACCAGTACATTACTTACTCAGCTTCAGAACGGTCAAGCCCCCAGGAATGATTTGATTAGTCAGCTTTGCGCTCGCTTATTACAGTATGTAGAACAACGACCACAGCTGAGTGAAGAACAGACGCAGCAGCTACTGCGCTTTCTGATGAACGAACAACTCCCAACCGAACAGCTCCTTTTGATCCTCCACAGCCTTAGCGCCATGCAACATTCAGTACTGCCCCCCCTCCTGAAAGAGCCCCGACTAGGCCAACTAATACTGGGTGATTAGCCTTGACTAAAAGCTTCTAACAAATTGCTATCGATCAAGCCAACTGCCTGATTTTTCAAGAGTTAAATTATTGTAAACTCCATATATATTAGGCGAGAGGAAGTTTTCCACAAAAAAGTTATCCACACTGTGGAAAACTAAATTAACAATAAAAAACCATTGTAAATCAAGCATTTAGGTGAGTTATTAACATGATGTGGAAAACTGAAGCCCGCTTTTTTGTAGCAGTCACTTATCTTAGTGAAACCAAAGCGCCGAACAGGTAAAAAACTTACTGATACCTATTTCGACTATCTCTTATCCAGCAGGACTTGTTCGGCAAAATAATCTAAAGGGGAACGCGAGAGGAGACCATGGTGGTTTCTGATCGTGATTATGGCTACTGTCATGCAGTGGCCTTAGTCATGCCCCGAATCTGTACCGTGGACTACCCGATTTTGATGTCTGATCCCTTCCATTTGCTCACCAGATGGCAGGGCATTGTAGCCACTACAGCGGACGTATTTCAACGCATTTAAAACTATAATATCTTAAAAACGGAAGAAAAAAAATGAACGCAAAAGTAGAGCCGATCTTAGAGGAGAATCCGAATCGCTTCGTACTCTTTCCCATTCAACACGATGATATCTGGAGCGAGTACAAAAAATCAGAAGCTTGTTTTTGGACAGCGGAGGAAATTGATTTGAGCCAGGACCTTACGGATTGGAACAACAAGCTTAACGATGATGAACGGCACTTTGTAAAACACGTACTTGCCTTCTTTGCAGCCTCTGATGGCATTGTCAACGAAAATTTAGCAGAGAATTTTGTGGCGGAAGTCCAATATACTGAAGCTAAGTTCTTCTACGGTTTCCAGATTATGATGGAAAATATCCATTCGGAAACGTATTCACTGTTAATCGACACCTACATTAAGGACCCAAAAGAAAAAGACTATCTCTTCAACGCTATTGAGACGCTCGATTGCGTAAAGAAGAAAGCAGAATGGGCCCTACGCTGGATCGAAAATGGGTCATTCGCAGAACGCCTCATTGCTTTCGCTGCGGTGGAAGGTATTTTCTTCAGTGGTTCTTTCTGCTCTATTTTCTGGCTCAAGAAGCGTGGTCTAATGCCAGGACTGAGCTTCTCTAATGAGTTGATCAGCCGTGACGAGGGTATGCACTGCGACTTCGCTTGCCTGCTTTACAATGATCACGTCGTCAATAAGATGCCTAAAGAAACGGTTACTGGTATCATCACTAATGCCGTAGAAATCGAGAAGGAGTTCGTTACTGATGCCCTACCAGTAAATCTGATTGGCATGAATTCTGACTTGATGTGTCAATACATTGAGTTCGTAGCGGATCGTCTGCTCGTAGCATTGCGCCTCGATAAAGTATACAACGTAGAGAATCCCTTCCCTTGGATGGACCTGATCTCTTTGGAAGGTAAAACCAACTTCTTCGAGAAGCGCGTTGGTGACTACCAAAAGAGTGGCGTAATGGCCGATCGCGACAGCCAGGTCTTCTCATTGGATGAGGACTTTTAGGAATTAGAGTTAGAATATGAATTAGAATTAGAGTGGAGCTACGCAAGCATATTCTAATTCTAAATCTCACCCTAATTCTAATTCTCACTCAAATAATTCTATCCCCACACCCACCTTATAACAGTAACTTATGGAAGTAATTAAAAGAAGCGGTAAGCGTGAATCGGTAAGTTTTGACAAGATCACCGCCCGTATTAAGAAACTCAACTACGGCCTGGCCAAACAGGTTGATCACATTGAAATTGCGAAGAAAGTAATCCAGGGTTTATACGATGGTGTAACCACCACAGAACTGGATAATCTGGCAGCGGAAACTTCAGCTAGTATGGCAACGGACCACCCGGACTATGCCATCCTTGCGGCCCGCATCGCCGTTTCCAATCTACATAAGAATACCGACAAATCGTTCAGTAATACGATGAAGGTATTATATGAGTATATCGATCCCAAAACCGGAGAGTCAGCTGGCTTGATCAGTAAAGAAGCCTTTGATATCATCTGGAAACACCGCGACACTTTTGACAGTGCAATCATTTACGACCGCGACTACGAGTTTGATTTCTTTGGTTTTAAGACCCTGGAACGTTCTTACTTAATGCGCGCTAACGGTCAGGTGGTTGAACGCCCGCAACACATGCTCATGCGCGTAGCCGTTGGTATCCACGGCGAAGAGATCGAAAAGGTATTTGAGACCTACAACTTGATGTCGCAGAAGTGGTTTATCCACGCTACCCCTACCCTATTTAATGCGGGTACTCCACGCCCTCAGTTGTCTAGCTGCTTCCTTTTGTCCATGACGGAGGATAGCATTCCGGGCATCTTCGAGACGCTCGACCGCTGTGCACGTATCTCTCAATCAGCCGGGGGTATTGGCTTGAGCATCCACAACATTCGTGCTAAGGGTAGTTATATCAAAGGCACTGGCGGTACCAGTAACGGTATTGTTCCGATGCTGAAGGTATATAACGATACTGCCCGCTACGTAGACCAGGGCGGTGGCAAGCGCAAAGGGGCTTTTGCCATTTATCTAGAGCCATGGCACGCTGATGTATTCGACTTCTTGGAGTTGAAAAAGAATCACGGTAAGGAGGAACTCCGCGCTCGTGACCTATTCTACGCCATGTGGATTCCGGATTTGTTCATGCGCCGCGTGAAGGAAAACGGCGAATGGTCACTCTTCGATCCAAACGAAGCACCAGGCCTGTTCGACGTTCACAGTGGAGAGTTTGAAGCACTGTACCATAAGTACGAAACCGAAGGCCGTGCTCGCAAGACCGTAAAGGCACAAGACCTGTGGTTCGCCATTCTGGAAAGCCAAATCGAAACGGGCACACCTTATGTCTTGTACAAGGATGCTGCCAACCGCAAGAGCAACCAGCAGAACCTGGGTACGATCCGCAGTTCTAACCTCTGTACGGAGATCATCGAGTATACTGCCCCCGATGAAGTTGCGGTTTGTAACTTGGCCAGCCTAGCCTTAGGCAAATACGTCAAAGAGGACAGCACCTATGATTTTGACCGCTTGTACGAGGTAACGCGGATTGTGACGCGCAACCTGAACAAGGTAATCGATATCAACTATTACCCAATTGAGGAGGCTCGCAACAGTAATATGCGCCACCGCCCAATTGGCTTGGGTGTGCAAGGTTTGGCGGATGCCTTCATCTTGATGCGTCACCCATTTGACAGCCCCGAGGCTCGTCAGCTTAACAAGGACATCTTTGAGACCATCTACTTTGCGGCTTTGACCGAAAGTTGTGAACTGGCCAAAGAACAAGGTGCTTACGAAAGCTACAAAGGCTCGCCATCCAGCAAAGGAATACTGCAGTACGACATGTGGGGCGTGACACCATCCGATCGTTGGGATTGGGCTGGACTGAAGAAAAACATCAAGAAGAACGGTTTGCGCAATAGCCTCTTGGTAGCGCCAATGCCTACTGCTTCTACGTCTCAGATTCTGGGTAACAACGAATGTTTCGAGCCTTACACCAGTAATATCTACAGCCGCCGGACCCTATCTGGTGAGTTTGTAATCGTTAACAAGCACCTGCTGCGCGACCTCAATCGCCTGGGCTTGTGGAACGATGATATGAAGCACCGTTTAATGGCCGCTAATGGATCTATCCAGGCCTTTGATGATATTCCACAAGAGCTAAAGGATCTGTACAAAACCGTATGGGAAATCAGCCAGCGCGTCATTATTGACATGGCTGCTGACCGTGGCGCTTACATTTGCCAAAGTCAGAGTATGAACCTATTTGTACAAAATCCTACCTTTGGTAAGCTCTCTTCAATGCACTTCTACGCATGGGAGCAAGGGTTGAAGACAGGTATGTACTACTTACGAAGCAAAGCAGCTGTGAACCCCATTAAGTTTACGGTTAAAGCCGAAGCCCAAGCCGCAGTCAAAGCGAAGGCGGCTGCAACTGCAAGCGTGGCTGGTGGTGTCAATGAAATCACTGCCGCGGATGAAGGCCAAGCATGTAACCTGGATGATCCGGATTGTTTGATGTGCAGCGGATAAGCTGTCACAAGCCCGTGTAGGAAGGGGAGTGAACAAACGATTGAGTTCCCGTAAATAAAACCCTACCAGATCACAGGCACTTGCTAATTATGAAGAGAGTGAGCAGTCTTCCGCAAGGAAGGCTGCTTTTTTGTTAAGCTGCATGTTGTGCTTTCACCGAACCTTTTCCGTTGCAACAAGTTGAATAGCTGACTTTGTCACTTACCTCCTAAGTATTGCTCCATGAAAGCACTCGTATATCTCTTTCGTGCCATCGGTATCATAGCTGCTTTATGTCTTTTCTTCCTAGGGTTAGCGGTCCTATTTTATACGCTAGTAGAGGGGTTCCACGTTTTTGAATCCATCCTAGGCTTCACTACCGTTGAAGGTCGAGTCATCTACAATGCGATGGGCATCTTAGATCTGATCCTGCTCAGCTTTAGCATTTTTATCGCCGCCATCGGTATTTACGAGTTGTTCGTTAACCCTATCGAACACCTTCCAGCGTGGTTGCAAGTGGATGATTTAGACGCGCTCAAAGCTATGCTCATCAAGATCATCGTTCCCGTCATGGGTATTTCCTTTCTGGGTCGTGTGGTTACCTGGGACGGCGAGCAAAACCTGCTTTCCTTTGGAGTGGCCATTGCTGCAGTCATGATCGCCCTCAGCTATTTCTTGAGCATCAAGAGTAAAAAGGAATAAGTAATCCTTTCCTAACTAAAAGGCAGCGTTTTTTATTGACCGAAATCTGGCAGCGGGGCATCATACAGTGCAGCTATCTGAGCTTAGGCGGGGTCTATATCTTATAATTGAAGTTGTCTAAAGTTTCTCAAATGATTTATTTACAAGTCATTAATCCTGAATACTTCAGCTATTTTTACCTGCGGTGATCGTCGCTGCGCTCCTCGGAGTTCATCCCGGACCTTCCAGGTACGAAACTCAAAATGAGCTTTGTCTTCAGAATCAAGCACTTGCAACTAGTTTCATTCCAAAACCTTAGACAACTTCATTGTTCAAATACCGAGTACACTACATCCTGATCGAAAAATTAATTAAATCCGATTAGGGCCACTTTCGGCCTTATCAATTAACTTCCTTTTATGAAACGCTCCTTCGTACTTCTATTAGCATTTGCCTGCCTACTACCATTTAGCAAGCTGCAAGCCCAAGATGACCGGATGACTTCTGAAGACCTGGCCATACTGGTTGGCAATTGGGAGGGCACGCTCACCTACCGTAATTATCGCGATGGTCAACTCTTTGATGTACGCACTAACTTAGAAATCGCTATTGGTAAGGACGCCAATCAACTACTGGTCAAAAACACCTATCCAGACGAACCTAATGCCAGTGGAAATTATAATCTGACCATCAAGAAAGATGGCACCCGCCTTAACAAAGCAAAAGTTGTTTCCAGAACGGTACTTGAGGATGGACAAGTGGAAGTTGTGACGGAGTACAAAGGGAGAGACGACAACAAAAAGTCGTTGATCCGAATCATTTACCGCATTGGTGAGAACTCCTACTACACCCGCAAGGAAGTACAGTTCAAGGGTGCAACTGACTGGCTCATGCGTAACGAATTTCGCTACGAAAGAGTGTAAGCAAAGTAAACTTCGGTCCCAGCTACACTCCCTAGCTATTGATTTATGATAACCGAAATTCACGGTAGTTGGTACTTGGTATAAAGTACCTGGATTTGATAGTCGCAAGTCTAACTAATAGCTTTCGGAGGCTGAAGGTATGCACAAGTAGGCCAGGTACCTTTTGCCAAGTACAGGTAATTGTACCAGAGCAATTAAGCCCTCAAACAAAAATGAGGGGCAAATTTTGCGTAAAATAAAACAGTACCTACCCTAGCGGAATAGGGGGTGGATCGAAAAAACGCCATCCCCTTGTTAAATATGTCATCTATGAACGCTCAGGGGAAACTTCTACTCTTCGCTCTTTTCGTATTGCTGCAAAGCTGTGTTACCAATAAGGCTGCTTTCACGGGTACGCCATTCGAGACCTACAATACGGCGGAACAAGCTGGTTTTGACGCTACTAAACTGGCTGACCTTACCCAGTACATCCGGAAAAATTCCGCCACGACGGGCCTTGTGGTACTGCACCAAGGCAAGATCGTCTACGAATACGGTAATCTTGAGAAAATCAGCTATATCGCCTCTTGCCGAAAAAGTGTACTCAGTATGCTGTACGGGAAGTACGTCACCGATAGTACCATTGACCTTAACAGTACGATTGGTGAATTGGGCATAGACGAAGACGACGGACTGCTCTCCAAGGAGAAGGAAGCTACCATAGACCACATCATAACGTCCCGTTCCGGTGTTTTCCACTTGGCTTCCAACGGCGGCTACGATAAAGATAATTTTCTGGAGCGCGGTAGCGTAGAGCCTGGAGAATACTTTGTCTACAACAACTGGGACTTCAACGTGGCGGGCCACATCTTGGAACTGCACACCAAGCGTTCGATTTATGAAGAGCTAGAAGAGCAGCTAGCTCGACCCCTCGGTTTTCAGGATTGGAACATCAAAAACCAGCGCAAGTCTGGAAAGCAATCCAAATCGCAGTACAAGGCTTACCACATGTATCTGTCCACCCGCGACATGGCCAAGATCGGACAACTCATGCTGAATAATGGGGAGTGGGAAGGTCAACAGCTGATTCCTCAAGACTGGCTGGAGAAAACCACCACTACCGTAACCCCATTTGCTACCATGGAGGAACGCTACGGAAAGGCCGACCCCAACGATCTACACATGTCTTACGGTTACATGTGGTGGTTATTTGACAACTACCAGGGAAAGGAGGCCTACTTGGATGCCTATTCAGCTATTGGCTACGGCGGGCAGTACATCACTGTATTTCCGCGCTTGGAACTGGTCATTGCCCACAAAACCAAACTAGGCCTCTTTCGATTACTTGGCTTGGCCAAAGATGGGGATGCCCATTATTGGGACATTGTGCATAAGATCGTAGCGGCCGCTGGCAATAATTAGGTGTTCTGCTGGGTTAGTGTTAACATACCAACCTTATTAACTAAACCATGTCATTCCACAAGCCAAATACATTTCACCCCCTTACAACCATCTTGCTTTTCTTGTTCACCCTCGCTTTTAGTGGTCCGTTGGCTGCACAAGACACTTACGTCTACGTAGAAGATGGCTTCGAAGTTGACTACCCCAGCACCTGGCGCTTGGATGCCAGCAAAACTATGGGGCCAGTTGTCTTCTTCTACTCGCCACCAGAGGGTGCTAATGACCAATTTCAGGAGAATGTCAATCTATTGATCCAGGAACTTGGTAGTACTGAGATCGATTTGAAAGAGTATACTAAACTGACTAAAGAGCAAGTCAAAGACTGGGAGGCAGAAATTATTCGAATGGATCAGATCAAGGATACCGAAGACGGCATTCCCGAAGGCATTTACGAGTATACCGCCAACCAGTTTGGTATGGAGCTGCATATTCTACAGCGGGTAAAAATCAAAGATGGCAAGGCCTATCTGCTTACCTATACTGCCGGTCAGGATACTTATGACCAATACCTGAAGGTTGCAGAAGGGATTTTGCAGAGCTTCCAATTTACCCCTGCTGCGGATGGAGGGGAGTAAAGGTCCCTACCTAATAGCAAATCTCATTTTCCAGCTCCATTAACGATTATGAATTACCTACTCCCTTTATTTACCTTTTTACTTTTGGCTACTTCCTGCACGGCTCCCGCATCCGCTACGGACGGTGAGGATAAAGAAGTCGTGCAGGCTGATCCAGCCACCCCACCAGCAAATTCCAGTTCCTCCCGCAAGACAAACAAGGTGCTTGCTTATGTGTCAGAAGCACCTTCGGTGTCCTTGCCTGACCAACTATTGCCTCCTTTTGACACCGTCGAATTTGACCGCGTAGTAGCTTTTGATTTCAATAAGGTAAGACGCCCTTTTGTATCCGTACTGGACTTACCCGCTCAGCGCTACGCCGGAGATATTGAAGCGCAACAGGCACTGGATGAACAACAGCTAGCCCAACTTCTAACTGCACTGAGTCAATCTGATTCTTACGGAGGTGGCAGAGCCGCTTGCTTTGACCCCCGCATGGGTTTCGTTTTTTACCAGGGCTCAGTGGCAAAAATGGTAGTGGACATTTGCCTGGACTGTAACTTTTTGCGGAGCAGCATTGAAATTCCGGCCACGATCAATTACCATGATTTCGAAGGAGGCCGTCCCCTTGGCTTTAGTACACTGGGTCGCGAGCGGATCATTAAACTGGCCAAAGCATTGGGACTGCATTACGGACAATTGGGTCCTGAGAAATATGAGTTCGTAATTGGAGGATAAAGCATCATGAAACGCAAGCATCTTCTGTGGCCGCTGTCTTTATTGGTAGCATACTTGCTTATCGTTCTACCCTACCGACCAATAATTTTTAAAGAAGGGCGTGGAGTGCAAAACCCCTTAGCGCACTACCAGTTTTCAGAAAAATATTTTGATGAGGCCGAAATCCGAGCAGCATTACCTCAACTAAAAAACCTTTACGGTAGTAATAAAAGAGTATCGCCAGCATACGAGTTGCACTTCTATACCGCCTTATCTTTCTATCCAAATCTTCGCAACGCGCATATCCACTTTCACAGTAGGGACTTGCCTACCTCTATGCGTGCCAAACCAGCCAATAGTTCACTGCTAACCCACCAACGCCAATACTGCATTTTTATCAATGATCAATCCACGGAGGTCGTTGATCTCAGCCGGGCCACTTTTACCGAACTTACCGGCTGCATCATTCACGAGTTGGCTCATATCCAAGACTACGAAAGTAGGTCCAACGGCGGTATTATCTGGACGGGTCTGCAGTATCTGCTATCGCAAACGTTCAAATCCAAGCTGGAAAAGAAGACGGACAGGATCGCCGCTCAACACGGAGGAGGGTACTACCTCTATCTCTTCACCGATTTTGTCTTTGAGCGTGCGGCGGCGGCGGAAGACTATTTGGAGAATAAAAAACAGAACTACTACACGCCGGATCAGCTACTCCAGCTTCACCAGGAGACTTCCCAAAGAGATGGTCTAAACTAAGCCCCTTACTGGGAACTAAGAAAGTAATTAATAGTGTTATAACTTAGATAACGGCCTTCTCTTAAAACGAAGTGTGATTCGAGATTTTACTTAGCAAGAGTGGACTTACCCTATTCTAAACCTAGATGTCGCTAGACCTGCCACTCACATCTCGATAAATTAAGTACCTTGGCAAACTTAGTACCCTATATCTCTTCGGAAACACGCAAGTGTAACGGAAATCCAATGAAAAGCGACCCAATGAACCCATTACTGCATAACTACAATAGCTACGGAAATTTTCTGCGTGATAAGTTCTTCGCGCAGCGCTTCAATCTAATCCCCTCCCACTATTCCCTGGAATTGTACCTGGATTCCAAGCCTGAAGAATTACAGGCCATTTTGGAGAATTTAGACCTGACCACCTACAATTTGGAATTGATTTTCAAGGTATGGCGTACCAGTTCTAGCGATGACCCAACTAAAAAGCCAGACTGCCCCAACCAGTACTTCTACTGCAGCAATAATGAGGAGCTGTGCCTATGGTTCATTATGGAGCACGGTCGTTTGTATATGGAGCTACTTTACAATCACGAAAATAAAGTAGTAGAACAGTGGGCACGTAATATGTGCGACGAGATCAAAGGCCGATTTGGCAAGCCACAAGCTCCGACTTTCAAAGTACTCTCTAAGGGTGGTTTGGAGTACTATACGGAGGAAATCAACATTACGCAGAAGGAACTGGATGTCGATAAGCTCTACAATGACGACTTCGTACCCATTGACGACATCATCAATGAATCGCTGGCCGTTGATAGCTCGGGCTTGATCTTGTTGCACGGACCTCCGGGAACGGGTAAGACTTCGTACATCAAGTACTTGTTGAGCCGTCACGATAAGCTCGACTTCATCTTCATACCGAATGATTTTGTTAATGAGCTATTACAACCAGGCTTTATCTCTTTTTTGATTGCCAACAAGAACTCAATCCTCGTGATTGAGGATGCGGAGAAGGTTATCGTTTCGCGCGATAACAATAGCGAAAACTCTGTGGTATCCACCATTCTCCAGTTGACGGATGGTTTGTTCAGCGACTACTTGAACATCAAGATCATCTGTACTTTCAACACCAGCATCGACAAGGTCGATAAGGCACTGTTGCGGAAGGGTAGAATGATCGCTTACTACGAGTTTAAGGCATTGGCTGCCGATAAGGCTAATGCCTTACTTAGCTCTTTGGGCCACGAACCTCGTTACACCGATTTGACCCTGGCTGAAGTCTTTAACATGGACAAGCAAGGATTTGAAGCTGGCCGTACTAAGACCATTGGTTTCCGGTAGGCCGATAACTAATACCTAAATCATCTGCTATGAAAGTCTTTGTTGAAACCGATCGCTTCTTAATGCGTGAGTTTTTAGAAAGTGATGTGGATGAGCTTTTTCTGTTGGAGAGCGATCCTGAGGTTTATCGCTACCTAGGTATGCCACCAATTGAAAGCAAGGATCAGATGCCAGAGATGATTGCCTACGTCCGGCAGCAGTACATTGATAACGGCATCGGCCGCTGGGTTGTCATTGAAAAAGACAGCGGCGTACTGGTGGGTTGGTCTGGCTTGAAATACGAAACCATCGTTCAGCCAGGCCAACCCTATTTTGATTTAGGGTACCGCTTTAGGCGGGAATATTGGGGAAAGGGTATTGCCACCGAAACGGCGCGTGCTTCCCTCGATTATGGTTTTAAGGTGATGCAGCTAGAGCAGATTTGTGCTGCGGCTCACACAGAAAATATCGGCTCAAACCGCGTCTTGCAGAAAATGGGCATGCACCAGGGCGAGCTGTTTCACTTTGAGGGGATGCCACACAACTGGTACCGGCTGAATCGGCAAGATTGGGTCGATTCTAATCCCGCCTAAAACCACAGCGGGCTTCTCCTCTATTTCCTATATTTGGTGAGTTTTATGCGTTCTCGTTTCCTACCGTAAGGAAACGTTTAATTCACCAGTACCGATACCGTTCGATGAAGACCTTATCCCTACTATTTGCCTTGTTCCCTATTCTACTTTTTTGCCAAGGTGAAGCCATCCGTGCCGAAGCTCGAATTGACCAGGTAGAAAGCACCTATGGCCTCAGCGGCGAAGGCGTACTTACCGTCATGATGGACCGTGGAATTGACTACCGCCACCCTGATTTTATTGATGAAGCTGGCAACACGCGAATCCTCTATATTTATGATTTGTACGACCCAAGCGGTGCTAGTGATCCTGACAATCCTTTTGGAGTAGGAACCATCTACGATAGCACCGAGATCAACGCTGCTTTGCAAGCCGGTGGCACCCCAATTACGAATGACATTTTTGGCCACGGTACCGCTACTACCGGAATTATGGCGGGCAACGGCAGCGGCGCTACCAATCCCGATCAGTTTAAGGGTGTAGCACCGGACGCGAAGATTATCAGCATTATAGTAGCTAAAGACTTTGTACCACCCTTCGGTGGAAACCCCGGACAATCCGGCGAGTTTGACCCCACCGTGCTCCCTACTGCGTTTGCGTTTGCGCAAGAGAAGATTGAAGAACTGGACCGCCCTTCCGTAACCTTACTCAATATTGGTTCCATTGGCGACCCTACCGACGGCAGTATTGCGCTCTGCGAAACTATTGAAGACTTTGTTGACGCTGGCCACCCCTTTATTTGTGGCGTTGGCGATGACGGTGGTGCCAACAACCATTCCATTAAGCAATTGGTGGCGGGTACCACTACCGAATTTGAGATCCAAAAAGCAGAAGCCGGCAACCTGCGCTTCACCGCCTGGTATTCCGAAAGTGATCGGGTACAACTGTCAGTGGTGCGGCCTGATGGTAGCACGGAGGGTCCATTTAATCCGCCTTCTGGGCCGCTAGATGTCTTCAGCACTTTCCTGAATGGCCTCAGTATCTTCCACCGCGGAGCTGATACGGACTTTGCGAATTCTAATTCTGACTTACGGCAGATCTTAATTGATATTTCAGGACAAACCGGCACCTATACCGTGCAGCTTGCAGCCACGCAGGTAGATAGTCCGGATGGTAAAATTAACGGCATGCTGAACCCTGCTCTTTACATCAACAGCAACCAGTTTTTGAATAATGACAACCCGGGCGGGAACATCAATAGCTATTCAAGCTGTCCCGCCACCTTATCCCCCACTGACTACGTGGCCGATAATACCTGGGTGGATATCAATGGAAATAACCGAGCCAGAGTAGGTGAAGGGAGTCCCGGCGAAATCTGGATTGGTTCCAGCGTAGGGCCTACGATGGACGGCCGCCTGGGAGTAGATATTAGTGCACCAGGTGAGGTAGCCTACGCTGCCTACAGCCCCAATTCTTATTATAGCAGCTTCACTTTCAATGTACTGGACGGTAGCGACAACAACTACGGCATTCAGACCGCAGTGAGTGCAGCTGCCCCTACCCTAGCCGGAGTTGTGGCCCTGATGCTGGAAATTGATCCAAGCCTTACCCCCAGCGAAATTCGTACCATCCTGCAAGAGAATGCCCGCGAAGACAGCTTCACTGGTACCACTCCTAATAGCACTTGGGGTCACGGAAAACTGGATGCCTTTGCCGCCGTAAGCGAAGTATGGGAGACCGTGGACACGGAAGAATTGTCTATTACACCACCAACTAGCATTTACCCAAATCCATTCCAAAACGAACTCCGAGTGATAGCGCCAGGTGAATACACCTTGCCATACCGTATAGTTTCTGCCTTGGGGCAAAACGTACAGGAAGGACAACTCCAGACCAATACGCCATTGTCACTGGCGTTCTTGCGACCAGGAATTTACACCCTACTTCTGGAGCAGAATGGGGGGTGGCAGGCCCATAAAGTCATCAAACAGTAAATCAGTAGTTGGTGATCAGTAGCAAGTGGACAGTAGCCGGTAAATTACCCTCATGCGCACTGACTTCTGTCCACTGACTACTAAAAACTACTTATAAGCAACTTACAAGAATCACACCCGGTAGTTACACTTCAACATCACGCTAAGTAAGAACTATGGCCGAACATTTCCTGGGGCACTACTTTCCCAGCGCGCAATTCAGTGATGACGACTGGCGAATGATCACCACTGCCTTTGAGCAGGTCCGCTACGCCAAGGATGATCATTTGCTACAAGAAGGAGCAATCGCTAATCATTACTGGTTTATAGAATCAGGAATACTCCGTTCTTACGCTATAGATCCTAAAGGTCACGACTTAAGCCTAGACTTTTTCACCCGCGGTGATGTGGCCATTGATTGGTCTTCTTTTTTACAGCAAACACCAACGCGTGAAAACATTCAGGCCCTCACCGAAGTCGTCTGCTGGCGGCTGGACTTTGCCACTTTCCAACAATTCTTCCACGGTTTTGAGCCCTTCCGAGAGGCTGGTCGAGCAAGACTGGTAGGTAGCTACTTTGCGCTTAAACGCAAGAGCGTATCTATGATTGCCGATCAGGCTAAAGATCGTTACCGACAACTCTTGGCGGAGCGGCCCCATTTATTGCAGCAGGTACCGCTGAAGCAGTTGGCTTCTTACCTGGGGATTACGGATACCTCACTAAGTAGAATTCGGAAGGAAATTATGTTAGAAGACTAGTGTAGCGAGTGTAATATTTTGTTGAATTGGTTGGATTAGTTGAGTGAGTGAATTTGGTTGAGTTAGTTCAGCCTCCTGCGTCGGCTGTAGTTAGTTGAATTGGTTGTGTTAGTAAATTTAGTTAGGCCTACGGCCTTGATTGGTGAATTTGGTTGAGTTAGTTCAGGCTCTTGTGTCGGCTGTAGTTAAATGGTTTGATTGTTAGAGCGTTTAGAAACTCCAAACTTTCATTCTGCGTAACTGACTTTTACTTTCTTCGACCGCCAAAGCTTATAGCGACGGTGGTTCATTTTGATTGAGATTGCCATTGCTATTTTGATTGCATTGGTTTTATTAGTTCAGCCTCCTGCGTCGGCTGTAGTTAGTTGAATTGGTTGGGTTAGTGAATTTAGTTAGGCCTATGGCCTTGATTGGTGAATTTGGTTGGTCCATTTTTGCCTGCGGCTTCGGAGGACCATCTCACATAGTTGTATTGCCAGCGTAGCTTCTAACACTCATTATGATTCTTATTCCCCCCACTCAACTTATACTTTAACTGTCACTTTCATTTTGATTGAGATCATCATTCTAATTCTAATTGACAGCTTGCTTCTTGCCATATGACAAGATATTCCATCTCAGCGCCCCCTACCTTTACGCCCATCACCTTTCAAAACTGTTAGCGGCATGAGCACTTTAGCTATTACTTTTCTACTGATTTCAATTACTAGTCTGGTCCTGTTCTATTCTGCTAGCGGAAACGACCGCCGACTACTGGTACCGATGAGTATCTGGGTAATGATGCTGAGTATATTGTCTTATCGTGGTTTCTTCCAGAATACAGATGCTTTCCCGCCGCGGGTAATGGTGTTATTTGTACTCATTACCGTCGCTGCAGTTTACTTTTACAAAACGGTCCCAACTGATAAGATCAATGCCATTTGGTTGCACAGCATTCACATCCTGCGCATTCCAGTAGAACTGGTTTTGTACCAGCTATTTCTGCAGGGCGAGATTCCGCAAAGCATGACTTTTGCGGGTTGGAACTACGATATTGCGGTAGGTATTACGGCCGTGCCCATTATAGGATACTGGCTACTAGCCGGTCCGCCTGCGAAAAGATTCTTACGGCTATGGAATGTCTTTGGTATCATTATGCTAGGGATCATTGTCACCACCGCTGTGCTTTCGGCTCCTACACCTCTACAGCAACTGGCCTTTGAGCAGCCGAACGTTGCTATACTACGTTTTCCTTACACCCTCTTGCCGGGAATCGTGGTAGTACTGGTATTTGTGTCCCACATTTTGGCCTTGAAGTACTTACGTCAAAAAATGGCCTAGCTTTAGGTCTGAAATGGCCAATTATAGTCTATGATATATCGTTCTGTATTGCCCAACGACCAAGCCGCATTGCTAGCTTACTTCCAAGGGCTTTCCCCCGAGACACACCGTCGTTTCGCACCACATCCTTTTGATGAAGCGACCATTAAAGCTATCTGTCACGGCCAGCGAGATAAATGTATTGCCTACGTTGCCGTAGACCAAGACAAGATTGTGGCTTATGCTATTGTGCTGCAGGGATACACCCGGGGCGAACACCACCGCTACCAAGCTTATGATGTAGCGTTAAATGAGCGAAACGACTACACCCTAGCCCCATCCGTAGCCGATGCCTACCAATCGCAGGGTATCGGTAGTGCATTGTACCAATACGTGGAGCGAGAGCTACGCGCGCTAGGAGCGCAAAAAATCGTTCTTTGGGGTGGTGTGCAGCTGAGCAATCAGCGAGCCGTACGCTTTTATTTGAAGCATGGTTTTCGCACCCTGGCACAGTTTCAGTACCAGGGCGCGAACTTAGATATGGTCAAGGTTTTATTTACCTAGCTTGAACTTCACCGGCATATTGTACCGAACCCGCATGGGTACACCTTCGGACTTTCCAGGCGTCCAAGTAATACCATCAGCAATCATCTTCTCGGCTACGGCCAAAGCTGCTTGCCCGCAATGTTCATTTATAGGCCGTACAATCCTCGGCTCAGCAACCCGACCATTTCTCTCTATGATAAAAGTAATTACGGCTATACCCTGGTTTTCCTCTGCTTGTTCGTACTGTAAATTTTTGTAGATATAGCTCAAGTACGCAAGCTGACGTTTGCTCTCATCACCTGTACCGCCATCACATCTGGGGCAAGGAAAACGAGGCATAGATTCCACCACCTTAAAGATCTCATCAGTTGACTCCGGTACAACCAGCGGTAAATTAAGATGCGGACAATCTTCATACTCTTTTTTGGGAGTCCAGTACGCTAGCTCAGTTGTAGGATAAAATTCATAGCTAGCTTCCTCTATTCTTGCTCCACTCGGTCCCTTCCCAACACTCTTAAAGTAGTAGAACTCGGTCATCTTATCTCCATCTTCCAGGACTTCATAACTAAACTCAGTTGTTCCTTCCCTGTCCTCGCTACTAGTCAAGCCAGATGTAAGATCATCATTATAATTTGCCGCATTCAATTGAACTTGGCCG
Source organism: Bacteroidota bacterium (assembly GCA_038528965.1). GTDB lineage: Bacteria > Bacteroidota > Bacteroidia > Chitinophagales > Saprospiraceae > Lewinella. Next base: position 45,083 of record JBCBEC010000045.1, read on the forward strand.
CCATCACGGAATATGTAGGCCATATTTATTCTGGAAAGTGCCTCTTCTGGAGGCAATGAAAGTTTGGTAGATAATCGTTTACCATTTGGCAAGAATCTGACATAGGCATAACTATCATCCTTCTCGATATAATTATAGTACACACCATCTGTACGAAAGTCACCGTAGCGATCTTTTTCTAGCTCGAGGTCAGCAACTACCTTTCTCAATTTTGGATTTGCTCTGGTTCGCTGAAGCGTCAATAGTAAATTACGCCTAGTGAAAGAATCTTGGAAGATGAGCTTCAGCTCACGCTCACTACTTTGGTCAATCTGCAGACGAGAGTTGTTGTAGATTATAGTGGCATCCTGGACAGAATAGTTGGTAATGAAATAGCCCCACTCATTCTCAATGACCATCGTTTGGTCTTCCGCAAACTGAAAGATTTGTCCGGAGTAGTCCACCCTTCCGTAAGGAATGTCTGCGATGGATCGGAATTCGGTACTGATTACTTCCCAATTTCCAACGATTGAGGTTTGTGCTAAAACAGATGAACTTAGCCCCACCAAAAGTAGGACTGGAATGAAGGTAAAAAGGCGCATTTTTATTTAATGTTGAGCGTCGAATAATAGATGTTCATCCAATGATACGGATCACCTCTTAATCGAAGATGATCCTTAACACACTTTATGCCTCCTTAACAATTCCATAACGGACACTCTCATAAATACTATCTTCGTAAAATAAAGCCACCTTATTTATGCCTAGCCTAATTCTCCTCCACGGTGCGCTCGGAAGCGCGCAAACCATGCAACCGCTCCAGCAGGCGCTCACTGCCGACTTCGATATCCACACACTGGATTTTCTAGGACATGGCCCCTCTCCAGCGCAAGCTTTCGATATACCGATACTTGCTGAACAAGTCAAGAACTATATTCAGTCAACGGGTTTAGAACAGCCGCATATTTTTGGCTACAGCATGGGCGGCTATGTCGCTCTATACCTGGCTCAGCAGGCTCCCACTCTGGCGGACCGGATCTTCACCCTGGGCACCAAATTTGCCTGGTCGCCAGAGATTGCCGCTAAGTCGATCCGTGGAATACAAGCGGATAAAATAGAAGAGAAGGTGCCCCAATTCGCTAGCTACCTTAAGGGCTTGCACGGAGAAATAGAGTGGCGAATCCTCCTGCAGCATACTGCAGAGATGATGGAAGACCTTGGCGTATCAGCACCGCTCAATACCGCGAATGCCACGCAAATAGCGAACACCGCATTGATTTGCCTGGGAGATGAAGACAATATGGTGAGCCATGAGGAAACTTCAAGCTTTGCTGAGGCTATGCCACAGGGCCAGTTTCAACTGCTACCGCAAACGCAGCACCCCATCCAAAAGGTGGACCCTAATGCGTTGGCGCCGTACCTCCGTAACTTTCTGTTGCAATCCTGAAATTGTAGCCCAAAGCTCATTTTGAGAGATAAGTTTAACTTACGAAAAAAGTAGCTATGCGAACGATCCGTGGCCAGATTGTCGATCTTCATCAGCAACGTATTTTTCCGGGCGAAGTCCGCATCGAAGGGCAGCGTATTGCTTCTATCCAAGAGATAGAAAGCGCCCCAGAGCAGTACATTATGCCCGGTTTTGTGGATGCGCACGTCCACATTGAAAGTTCGATGCTCGTGCCCTACGAGTTTGCACGCGTGGCGCTCCAGTATGGTACCGTGGCTACTATTTCGGATCCACACGAGATTGCCAATGTCCTGGGTATTGAGGGCGTCCGTTACATGATTGATAATGCCCGGAACGCTAAACTGAAGTTTCACTTTGGGGCCCCATCCTGTGTACCAGCTACCAGCTTTGAAACAGCCGGAGCGGTAATCGATTCCACGGGCGTAGAAGCCATGCTCCAGTGGCCAGACATTTACTACCTGGCTGAGATGATGAACTACCCAGGAGTCCTGTTCCAGGACGAAGAAGTGATGAAAAAACTGGCCGCCGCCAAACGCATTGGCAAACCCATCGATGGCCACGCACCCGGCCTGCGTGGAGAACAAGCCAAACAATACGCCGCCGCCGGCATCACGACAGACCACGAATGCTTTACCCTGGAAGAAGCGCTGGACAAGCTAGCCTGCGGCATGAAGATTTTGATCCGAGAGGGCTCTGCCGCAAAGAACTACAAAGCATTGCACTCGCTTTTGGGGACTCACCCCGAGGAAGTGATGTTCTGCAGCGACGACAAGCACCCCGACGATCTCTTGCTTGGGCACATAGACGAATTGGTACGCCGCTCCTTACAACGAGGCTACGATCTATTCGCCGTCCTTAGAGCGGCCTGTCTGCATCCGGTCCAACACTACAACATGCAAGTAGGCACCCTGCAAATAGGCGACTTCGCAGATTTCATCATTGTCAATAAGCTGGAAGAATTCCAAGTGAGCAGCACTTTTATCAATGGCGAGGAGGTAGTGCAAATGGGCAGCTGTATTCTCGGCGATCAAACGCACCCCCACGTCAATAACTTCTCCATCGGGCCAGTTGAAGCTTCCGCTTTTCGCGTTTCCTTCGAGGGGTTTACCGCCCCCGTTATCAAAGCCATAGATGGTGAACTCATCACCGAAAAACTACCCTATCAGTACACCAACACCAATGGTTTCATCGAAAGCGATCCTGCCAATGATATCCTGAAGGTAGTCATAGTTAATCGTTATCAGCAGGCACCACCAGCCGTTGGTTTTATTCAAAATTTCCGAATCCAAGAAGGGGCCTTAGCTTCGACCGTAGCACACGATTCGCACAATATCATCTGTGTAGGCACCAGCGACGAATACATTGCCCAAGCCATTAACCTTTTGGTGCAATCCAAAGGTGGTTTATCGGCCGTCAGTCCAGATGATGCGCAGCACATTCCACTCCCCATAGCTGGGCTAATGAGTGATCAACCCGCCGCAAAAATCGGAGAAGCCTACGCCAAAATTGACGCCTTAGCACGCTCCATGGGCTGCGGCTTACGCGCACCTTACATGACGCTCTCCTTTATGGCTCTCCTGGTTATTCCTAAAATTAAGCTCAGTGATAAGGGCATGTTTGATGCGGAGGCGTTTGCGTTTTATTAATCAGAATTAGCGTTAGAATTAGAATTAGGATCCTATGGAAATAGACTATTGCTTCTGAAGTTCCAAATTCTAATTCTCATTTTAATTCTAATTGAAATGAAGGCCGGCGCTATTAATCTTCAATAGCTCCATGCTTCTTCTGTAGTTCAAATCCCCTCGGGTGTTCTTAGGTGTCTTGGTGGTTTAAAGAATTAATCTTGCAATTCGTATTTTCACCCAGTGACTTGCTCAAACGTACCGAAGCAAAATGAAAAAACCGACCACCACTTCTCGCCGCGGCTTTATCAAAACGGGTGCCGCTGCCGCTTCCTTCTTTATTGTACCACGCTACGTGCTAGGTGGCCCGGGCTACACCGCGCCTAGTGATCGCCTTAACCTGGCCGCGATTGGTGCAGGAGGTAAGGGAATTTCCGATATCCGCCACGCTTCAGTTGATGGTCGTGAGAATGTATTAGCCCTCTGTGATGTTGATTTTTCGGGCTCAGCGGCGCGCAGTGTAGAAGCCTTTCCCACCGCTAAACGCTACGCCGACTTTAGGGTCATGCTGGACGAGGAGCAGGATCTCGACGCTGTGACCATTTCTACTCCAGATCATCTACACGGACCAGCGGCTGCCTATGCAATGGAACGCGGACTGCACGTGTACGTTCAAAAACCACTGGCTCATAACATCCGTGAAACCCGCCACCTGACAGAATTAGCGCGACGCCAACAGGTAGTAACCCAAATGGGTAATCAGGGGGCCTCCAATCCCAATCTGGCCTTGGTCCAGGCCTGGGTTGATTCAGGTGTATTGGGTAAAATTCATAAAGTACAGATTTGGACCAACCGTCCTGTGTGGCCGCAAGGCTTTGGTATGGCCGAAGCCGACGAAAGCAAGATGCCACCAGAACTAAACTGGGACCTCTGGCTAGGTCCTGCGGAATATCGTCCGTACACACCCGAACTGCATCCTTTCAATTGGCGAGGCTGGTGGGATTTTGGCACAGGTGCATTGGGGGATATGGGCTGCCACCTCATTGATATCCCTTACCGGACCCTAGGCCTAGGATACCCAACCGATGCGGAGTCCAGTATAGGCAATATCTACACCCGCATGTGGACCGCCGAGTACCACGCTGCAGGTTGCCCTCCTTCCTCATTCGTGACCTTACACTTTGCAGCCACGGATAAGAGCCAGTCGCCCATTGAGATGACCTGGAGTGATGGTGGCATCCGTCCTTCGCACCCAGACGTGATCCCTGCCGACCACGATATCGGAGGCCCAGGCAGTGAAAACGGTGTATTGATAATGGGTGAGCATGGCGTTATTTCCACGAATGTGAACGATAGCTCTCCCTTGATGCCTAAACTGTATCTCAGCGATGGTACTACCGAATTCGGTCCGGAAAGCGAAGACAATACTATTCCGGAATACGGTCATCACCAAGCCTGGATCGACGCTTGTAAAGCGGGCTACAGCAGCAAGCAACACCAGGCATTGACGTCTTCTTTTGACTACGCTGGTCCTATGACGGAAACGGTCCTGATGGGCAATCTAGCCATCAGAAGTTACATGCTACGGCAAACTAAGGAAGATGGTGGCTGGATCAATCCAGCCCGAAAGAAACTCCTTTGGGACGGTGAGAACATGAAGATTACTAACATAGAAGAAGCCAACCAGTTCGTCGGGCGTACGTACCGTGAGGGCTGGGGCTTAAAATTCGATTAAATTATGGCAGAGAAGAATTCAAAATACCAATGGGGGCTGACTATAGCTTGTCTGGGTGGTCTTTTTACAATCCTAGGCTTTGACGTATCAGACGATAGTCCCTGGAAGATGTTCTTACTGGTGGGCGCTGTAGTATTAGCACTCGGAGGATTATATATGATGCAATCTGCTAAGAAAGGTAATGAAGAGGAATAGGGGGTAATACTATAACCTCAGCGACGCTCAAGTTTTCTAGCACGAATTGACTTCACCCAGAGGTCACCTTTCCAAGCTATTTTTGCATGTAAGCCACAATATAAAACCCATGCCCAGCAACCTACAATCCATAGATGACGTCATTGCCACCCTGGAAGGATACATTCAAGAGAATGAAAAAGCAGGAAGCCCACTGGGGTATTTCCCGGCCCTCTATCTGAAAGTTACTAAACAAGTAAAGAAAGGTATTGCGGAAGGTTTCTTCGAGAAAGGCCATCGTATGGAGCAACTCGATGTCATCTTTGCCAGTCGCTACATTGATGCCTACGACGCCTACCAAAGACAAGAACAGGTAACCCGATCCTGGGAGAGGGCTTTCCTCTTAGCTCAAGATTATTGGCCCATTGTATTGCAACACCTGCTCATTGGGATGAACGCCCATATCAATTTAGATCTCGGTATTGCGGCAGCAACAGTAATGGAAGGTGAGCCCATTGAAGATCTACACACCGATTTCAATAGGATCAATCAAATTCTTTCTCAACTAGTCGGAGAAGTACAAGAAGAACTGGCTACGATTTGGCCCACCCTGCACTGGATTTTACGCAAAACTGGACAGATCGATGACAAACTCGTCGACTTTAGTATGGAAATTGCACGCGATGGTGCCTGGCGTTTGGCCAAGGAATTAGCAGGCGTTCCACAAGATCAATGGCCGCAAATGATTGAGGAGCGTGATCAGAAAGTGGCCCGCTACGCAAATGCCATTACTGATCCAGGCTGGCTGATTAATCTGGCCTTGAAGTTCATTCGCTTGGGTGAACGCGGTACAGTAGCACAAAAAATTACTATTCTGAATACGGAATCATGAGTATTGAAATCCGCCCATTAGATCCAGAAGAAATTCCCTTCGTGAAGGAGATGATGTACGAAGCACTCTTTGTACGTCCGGGCCAAGCTCCCTTTCCGAGGGATATTTTGGAAAGACCTGAATTGGCTAAATACATTGCAGATTGGGGCCGCCATTCTTATGACCAGGCTATTGTAGCCCTAAGCCGTGAACAACTCGTGGGAGCAGTATGGGGTCGGCTCTTCTCAGCTGAACAAGCCGGCTACGGCTTCATCGACGAGCACACACCCGAAATCACTATCGCCATCAAGAAAGAATTTCGAGCTCAAGCCATTGGTACGCTGCTCCTACAAGCCATTGAGATTCCTTATCTGGAAATGGGTGTCCCAGCCCTTTCCTTAAGTGTGGATCAGCTCAGTCCGGCCATTGCACTTTATCTTCGCTCCGGTTACCAAATTCACGAAGAAATCGGTACCGCCTACACCATGCGAAAAGCACTATCATAAATGGAAATTGTTATTTATATCTATAATGGCCTAACTGCTCTCGATGCTGTGGGGGCTTACGAAGTATTGAGTAGATTACCCAAGGCCAACGTCAAGTTTGTGGGCGAACAAAAAGGGGTAATCGTTTCGGATACGCACTTTTTAAAGCTCGGCGCCGAATATGACATCACGGAGATTGATCAGGCTGATATTCTCGTAGTACCGGGCTCCACTGTTGGTTTCTTGCGCGAGGTTAAAAAGAAACCAGTATTGGCGTGGTTAAGAAAGATACACGAAACCACCAGTTGGACAACTAGTGTCTGTACCGGCTCCATCATCTTGGCGGCAGCAGGCATTTTAGACGGGCTACAAGCTTCCTCCCATTGGGCAGCGATCCACCTATTGAAAGACTATGGGGTAGAACCCAAGTTAGAGCGCTTTATCCAGCAAGGAAAAATTATCACCGCTCAAGGTGTATCCGCTGGCATTGATATGAGTCTGCACTTAGTGGCGCAAATTGTGGGTACAGAAAAGGCACGGGCCTACCAATTGGCCATTGAATACTTTCCCAATCCGCCCCTGGGAATTCAGCGGATGGAAGATGTGGATGAAGCGACGCGCTCCTTGGCACAGAAGATTATGAAAGATGATGCGCTTAAGGATCTCTCCCTTATGGATGTGGTCAGAAACGCCCAAGGTCTATTTAAATTACAGAGGGGTAGATAGGATGGGCTTAATCTTGACTTGTGGGTAGAATCTGACACTTAAAGGCAAAGCCCACTGTACTTGGTACGTAGTAAAAAGTACTTGGTATAGGATTGACTTTGCATGACTGTAATCCAAGTACTGCCGACCAAGTACCTTGTACGGTGAGCGCTAGGTTACACCAGGCAACTTTATCAACTATCCTAGGCAAAGCTCACCCAAGACAAGCAAAACTACCGGAATTCATAGAGGCTAAACTGTACGGTTTTCAGGGGTATTCGGCTAGCGGCATTCGTCTACTTTTGGGTTGATGAATAACTAAAGCCTTTTATCCTTATGAAAAAATCTGTACTCTTACTCCTTGCATTTACTGCGTCCAGTTTCTATTTAATCGCGCAAACCTGTGCTCCCGGCTGGGACTTTTATCGTTCCATTACGGTAGACAATACTGCTGGTGCAACCCTCACCGATTACCAGGTAGAATTCAGTCTAAACACCGCCGACTTGGTATCCCAAGGAAAGCTTCAAGCGGATGGCGCTGACCTCAGGGTCTTTGCTGATGATTGTACCCCCCTACCCTTCTGGGGCGATAGTTTAGGAACCAGTACCAATACGCGTATTTGGGTGAAAATACCGTCATTCGCTGCCGGCACTAGCATTGACCTACAAGTATATTACGGCAATAGCGAAGCAGAAAATGCCACTGATGGCGATAACACTTTCATCTTCTTCGATGATTTTTCATCCGACGATGTAGACACCACTAAGTGGGAAGCCGTAGGTGAATTTGCCACCTTCCGCAACAACTTTGGCGTGATGCAATACGCCAGTACATCTATGCTACCTGGACCACGCTTCAAGTTTGCGCGCACCAAAATGTCGTTTAGCGAGCAGGTGATTTTTGACTTTGTCATTGAGCGCAGTAATGCGGATGGTTTTGGTTTCAGCAGTGCAGACGAACCCATCGAACGTTTTATCATCCGTGACTCCGGCTTTGGATTTGACACCCTGAACCAAATGGCGATTATGCGGGATACAACCAGCAACGGTAGTGCCACACAGCTTGATTATCCAATCTTACGGTTTGATCGTTCAGCCTTCAATACCGTTTCCATCACTGCACAAACTACCGCCCAAGACGAATTTATGTTTAATCGTTTTGCAAACGAAAGCATAGGAGACGAAAACCTGGACACCTTTATCGTGAATAATATCAACATGTCTGGTTTCCACTTTATTGTAAGCTCCTTTGCTCCGAGTTTTGTCATTGAAACGGATAACGTACGCGTGCGCCAACACGCCGAAATTCCACCCGTGAGTACGGTTGGCATGGAAGAGATGACTGATCCAAACAGTGTGACTCAACTACTGGCCCCATCCGCCGTACAAGTATTTCCGAATCCAGCTCAGAGTTACCTCAACATCCGAGTAGACTGGGAGGAAACCATGACACTACAACTACGCGATGCCCAAGGGCGCATGATCCCCAATATAAACACCACCTTGGCACCTAGAACCCAACATACCCTCTCCACTACTCAACTACCAGCCGGAATTTACTTCCTGGAGTTACGCCAAGCCTCCGATGGTGTGTTGTTGCATAGCCGTCGAGTGAGTATCCTACGATAAAAACGTTTCAATAACTATTAACAAAGGCGGGTGAACCACAGTAGTGGTCTCACCCGCTTTCTTATTGTTAATCAAGTTTTGGAAATTGGAGTATGTTTATTGCATCATGAGTTTACCGCTCGCCAAAGGGCCACTAGCTCCATCTATTCGAAACAAGTAAATTCCACTGGGTAACGATCCACGATCCAACCAGAAGTCAGGAGAAAAGGAGGCTATAGACTGTAGTTGTTTTCCCATCATATCATAAAGATGTAGACGGAAGGTTTGGCTCTGAAATACGTCACCTTCTAATTTAATTCGAGCTCCCTGCTGAACGGGGTTCGGCATAACTTTTACCTGCCATTCTACCTCAGCTACCACCACACTACCACTGACTAAATCAATAAGCTTTTTCACGGTATGGAAAGTAGTATTTGTAACGATGGGTGAATTGAAGTCAAAGTAGATTTCTGCTGTATTTTCAATCCGCGTTTCAACGGGCAAATCCGGATGCTGACTAATCTTAAAACTGATGAACCCTTGTGAAGCTTGTGGATTTGTAGTGCTATCGGGTAGGGCTATATTATAAAAGCTAAAGACGAGGGTACGGTCTTCAAAACGCCAGGAATAGGGATGGCTTGCCGCCAAAGGTTGCAGGGTAGATAAATCCAATTCCTCGGCAATAGTATCCCGTATAATGACTCGAAAGGCAGTATCCGTGCCTACATTCTGGAAACGGATGGTATACTCAATATCCGTATTGCTGTGAATACCATGATCTGGCCCAAAACCGACAGGCTTCGCCTGCTTATCATTAGGATCATAAGGACCAACAATGGGTTCGCAGAAAATATCCGTAAAGGGGTCTCCATCATTTTGGTCAAACTGGCTCAGACCAGTGGAATTCCCTTCTACACAGGCGCCAGCCCCCACACTCAAGATAGGCGCACCGGGTGCACCCGGTTCCTGCTGAGCCAGTAAGGTGTACAGCGATGTACCTTGTGGCACCGGAGCAGTAAACTCGATCTGAGTTGGATCAAGATCATAGGTTCCTTGCATAAGCAGTACAGCATCCTCAATAATGACGTACTCCAAAGCTTCGGCCATAGATTCGGTTCCTACATTTTCTATTTGGAACTGAATATCACCATCGGTACACTCGTACCTCGCCGCTAAAAGTGCTCCACTCCAATTACTTCCGGGAACTGTACAGATGGTATCAGGAAAGATAGACGCCAGGACACAGACCTCCTGCCCCAAGTATTCTTCGCCACAGATTACCTCCACATCCATGGTTAAAGAGCCGCAATTATTGAAGTCCACATCCCCCAGCGCAAAAGTATAAGTGCTATCGGTAATACTCGATGGTTCGATAGACGCAGAAACAAAGGTCAAGAAAGAAGGTAAGGTTACCTCCACAGAAGCATCTTCTGCTAAAACCGTTCCACGATTACAGTAACTAAAATACAGCCTCGTAGTATCACATAAACGGAAATTGTTGTAACTACTGGCTTCCACTTCCAAAGCGGGACAATCAACCAAGCTTTGCATGGGAAAGTCTACCGTAAGGGTATCTTGATATTGTACAAGAAGACCAATATTATTGACACAGGATTCCCAATAATTGCTGGGAGTTGTTACGGAAACCGTATAATTTATTTCTTGGTCCTCTTCAACAACTACAGGAATCTGGAAGTCACCATTTTCATTGGTCACACCATGAAAACTGAGGCTATCACTATTTACTCTTACGATCCAGCCCTCCAACGCAATTTCATCAGGTGACGGCTGGCAATCCATATCAAGATCGTGGAATACATTACCTCGGATGAGTGCTCCTCTGGCTAGCCCCAACGTATCTGTTTTCACTATATAGGCTCCGGTAAAGGTGGGATTACTGAATCCGTTAAAACGCCCCCCCATCAAGTACTGTTCAGAAGGTGTTTTATTGATCGCTAAAAAATCATAACCCCGGTCTGGATTCTGCCCAAAAGTGCGTTCCCAAAGTGGTATTCCCGTAGAGGTGAATTTTGCCAATATCGCCTTTTGATCCATCGACGACTGCAAAATGGCATTACCTACAATTACCAAATGCCCTGCTACATCTTCTATTATTCCCCGTCCTATGCTGGTACTATAAGCTGTTCCAGCATTGGTCTGCCGCCACAAGGGAATACCCTCTTCATCAACCAGCATGACATAAAGGTCTTCATCTACGGTTTGTCCCGTAATTGCCACCCCTCCGGAGGAAGTAAGTGTAATGTCCTCTGCCCGATCTAGGCTACCTGAATTAAGCGGGGCCTCCCATTCCATGTTACCTAAAGCATCTGTCTTAAGGATCCAAGGCTCACTTGGTGTGTTGATCAATACCCAGTAACCTCCATCTTGGGCATTTATAGCCCTTACCATCTCTTCTTCTTCGCCTGGAAAGGGTAATTCCTGAAACCAAGTGATATGTGCTTCTTTCGTAAACTTGAGTAAAAAGGGGTTGTGGGTACTATCCGGATTAGAACTATTAGGGGTGATTGTTCCCGCTAGGATAAACTGATCATCTGCGGTAGCACTCATTTCTGTTATACGAAAATCCTCGGTGGAACCCGTCAATAGCGGACGGTGCCAATCTTGTGTGCCTGGAACTGGGGGCGGAAACTCTTCTTCGGTGTCCTTATAGTAACGCCCTAGATAAGCGAAGTGCCGTCCAGTAAATGAGTTAACTTCCTGTGTAAGCACCAGAGTAGAATCCTGCGTAAGCATATAATTGGCTACTGGAATATGACTTTTGCCACTCTGCCAACCCGCAGGATTAGGTTGGGTTCTCAAGCCTAACCAACCATCTTCGTTCAAGCTTATAAACTGAAAACTGGTACCGGCTTCATCTGGGGCATATATGGCAATATGTAGGTTCTCTCCATTAAAACCAGGTATATAAGGGACATCATTGTAACTGTTTAGGGCATCACTAGTGCTCGTACTGAATCCAAAAATCCATCCTTGCGCTAATCCATTTTGCGAGCATAATAGAAGTACTAAAATGGTGCTAACGTGGATAAACTTAGAGAGCGCGTGCCAATTATTTTTTTGCTTTTTCATCATAGCTAGGAAAGGAATTATAAGTCATTCTGAATTATACCTTCAAAGTCTGACGAATAGGGAAATATAACAAGATCAAATAATCCATTTTGTGGCAATTATTTATCTCTATTTATTAGAAAAGTCAATACCTAAAGGAATTTTAAATACTATTTTGTGGCAATTAAATGCTCTATTTTGCCCTTACTCTTTGAATTACTTCGTGGATTATCTCATTCTGAGCTACGGATGCTCAAGAAATATGTTCGTTCTCCGTTTGTAACCCACCGGGAAGAACTAGCTTTACTATGTGAGCTTTTGGTACAATCCTGTTATGAGAAGCAGGCTTTTCCCGCAAAAGAGGAACTCTATGTATTGGTTTTTGGCCACAGCCTCTATAATGACCAACGTTTACGGAGCCTGATGAGCGATCTGCACTTGCGCATAGAAGATTATCTGCGTTGGCTCAGTTCAGAAAATAGACGACCTATCGCTGATATCCACCTCACTGCCTTGTATCGTAAGCGAGGACTTAATCGCCATTTTCAGCGTACCAGCAGGAAGGTGAACAGGCAACTGGAAGAATCTACCATTCGAAATGCTGATTACTATCAGCAGCAACTCCTCTTCCAAATTGAGACCAATCGTTTTCAGACAACCAACAAGCGGACAGGAAAACTTAATCTTCAAGAAATAGGAGATACTATGGATACGCTGTACCTCGCGCAAAAGCTAAGGCATGTGTGTTCCCAGTTGTCTCATCGAGCCGTTTATCAAACCGATTACCAGTTTGGCCTACTGGCCCAATGGATTGATGAAATAGAAGATAGTCCCTACCTGACTATTCCAGCTATTGCGTTGTATTATTACTGTTATCGTTTTCTAACCGAGGCCTATAGTCAGGAATACTTCCGAAAATTTCGCGAGCAATTACGCCAGCATTATCAGCAGTTTCCACAAGATGAACTCAAAGACTTATACCGGGCGGCCATCAACTTCTGTATTCGTAAACTCAACGGAGGCAGTCTGGATTTTACTCGAGAAGGCTGGGAGCTCTATCAGGATGGACTCTCTCAACAACTCTTTCTGGAAAACCAACAATTGTCTCGTTTCACCTTTGACAATATTGTGGGCTTTGGTTTGCGCCTGGAGGACTTTGGGCCAGTAGTCGACTTCATAGAAAACTACCAGCAATATCTAGCTCCGGCCTATCGGGAAAGTGCGGTACACTTCAACTATGCGCGACTGGAGTATAGTCGCCGTAATTACACGCAAGCACTTACCCACCTCCAACACGCTAAACCAAAAGATTTGGTCAACCAACTGATCCTGAAAACCATTCAATTGAAGATATACTTTGAAGCCGATGAGATCAGTCTACTCGAATCACATTTGGATAGTTTTCGTCACTTTATACGCCGCCGCGAGGTAAGTGACTACCACCGCACCAATTTTAGCAATATCATTACCTACACCCGCAAACTCATCAGTTTAGCGCCCAGCATGCGAGAACAGCGGCAGCGCCTAGGCAGCCTTATTGAGGCTGAACCGATCTTATCAGAGAAAGAATGGTTATTATCAAAAGTAGATCTAACAAAGTAGACCTTTGTTAAAATCATGTCAATGACGAAGACGTTATAAGTGCGTCTAAAGAAAAAATAAGATTTTTGCGCAAAAGAAATCTACGCTAACTATGCGATTATTAAGCACTTTGTTTCTAGCCTTGTTCGCACTGACGACTTGGGCACAGGATGGATATGAGATCAAGATAGAAATCGAAGGTTACGAACAACCCGAACTGTACCTGGCATATTACCTTGGCGATAAGCAGTATATCCAGGATACCGTGCAGCGGGCCAAGGACGATAGCTTCACCTTTAGTAGCGAAGAAGCGCTACCGGGCGGTATCTACCTAGTGGTAATGGCACCAAATAATGAGTTCTTCCAAATTCTGGTGGACGATAGAAACCAGCGCTTCAGCATCAATACGACCATTGGCCCAGAACAGCTAGAAGGTACTACTTTCAAGGATTCACCGGATAATCAGAACTTCTATGATTATCTCATCTATCTGGGAGAGCAGCGCGAAAAGGGTAACAGCCTGCAAGAGCAAATTACCGCCGAGACGGACGAAAGTAAAAAAGCCAAGCTCCAGGAAGAGCTGGATAGCTTGGGTGATGAAGTAATGGATTACCAAAACCGATTCATTGCTGAACATCCTACGAGCCTGCCAGCCGCTATCATTAAGGCGAACCTACCTAATAACTTCCCAGAGTTCACCGGAACCGACGAAGAAATCAACACCCAGAAGTGGCGCTGGCTACAGCAGCACTATTTCGACAATATTAGCCTGAGTGATACACGCATGTTGCGCACACCATTCCTCTTCCAACGGGTGGATTATTTCGTGCAAAAACTACACGTACAACATCCAGACAGCATTGCCATCGCGATTGACTATTTGATGGAGCGCATGCGACCATCGGAAGATATCTTCCAGTACTACCTGATACACTTCTTGAACTTCTACGCCGCCTCCAAGTTTGTCGGTATGGATGCCGTGTATGTGCATTTGGTCAACAAGTACTACTCGAAGGGTGATGCGCCTTGGACGGACCAAGAACAGCTGGATAAAATCATTGATAACGCACGTCGCCTGGAGCCGCTCTTGATCGGAAAAACTGCCCCTGACCTACGCATGCAGCGCCGTGATGGTAGCATGATTAGCCTCAGTGAAGTAGACGCTCCTTATACCGTGCTCTACTTCTGGCGTTATGACTGTGGCCATTGCAAGAAGTCTACTCCGATCCTAAAGGAGTTTTACGATAAGTTTAAGGATAGTGGCATAGCCATCTTTGCCGGTTGTGCAAAACTCCGCGACGAAGTACCAGAGTGCTGGGACTACATTGACGAGAACGAAATTGGCGAGTGGATCCACGTGGTAGACCCTTATGGCCGCAGCCGTTTCATGACTACCTACGACCTAAAGTCTACCCCACAGATTTATGTTCTGGATGAGAACAAGCAGATCATCTCTAAGCGCCTGGGCGCGGAGCAGCTGGAAGATCTCTTCAACCGCTTACTGGAAATAGAACCGGAAGAAGAGACGGAAGGTAAGTAAAGCCTGTACCACTAAATGAAGAAGGCGGAAGCGAGGACACAAATTCTCTGCTTCCGCCTTTGCTTTTCATAGTGCTTAGTGTGAGTTTTGCCTCGAATTTATTTGCTAAAAGCAGATAGTATGCTAGCAAAACTCACAGTACTTGGTACTTGGTAAATTGTACTTAGGCCATCCCTGTAAATACCTCAACAGTGAGCCGATCAGAATAAGATTTTGTGGCTATAGTTTTGCCGATAAGGGAGG
>JBCBEC010000046.1:0-56174 GCA_038528965.1 Bacteroidota bacterium
GATTAGCTAAAAGCGGAAGAATAATCAACAAATCTGGCTACAGAGCTTGATTTTCAACATAGAAGCGATAGCGAACTTCAAGCGCGAACGCTAGTGAGCTTACCCCGTGAGTGTAACGAGCCTCCATCAAGCTCCAATTAACTCACGCGCATTTTCCAGGGCAGAATCGCTGGGAGGGTTTTGGCTGAGCATCGTAGCGATGGCACGAATACGCTCTTCCTTTTGTAGGACGCGCACCTTGGTTTGGGTACGGTCATCATTGTCTTTTTTGTAGACGAAGAGGTGTTCATCCGCGCGTGCGGCTACCTGGGGTGAGTGAGTGATCACCACGATCTGATGGTGAGAACTGAGATCGCGTAGGATGTGGCCCATTTTCAGGGCGACGTCACCAGATACACCGGAATCAATCTCATCAAAAATGAGCGTAGGGAGCGCCATAGCACTTGCGACCAGGGACTTGGTGACGAGTGTAAGGCGGGAGAGTTCACCGCCAGAAGCAACATTTTTAATCGGTTTAGGTGCACTACCGCGGTTGGCGGAGAATAGGAACTGCACCTCGTCCGAGCCGGTGATACTTAGCTGAGATAGTGGTTGAAAATCTACTTTGAGTACAGCGGAAGGCATAGCTAGATCCGCTAACACAGCAGCCACACGCTGGGCAAATCCGGGTGCTACGCTTTGGCGATGCTTGCTAATGGCCGCGGCTTGCTCACGCAACTGCATCTCTGCTTCCTGCACAGCCTCGGTAAGGCGGGCTATTTCGCCGTCGATATTTTCGTACTGGTTGACCTCGTAGCGAAGTTGTTCTTGAATTTCTAGTAATTCAGCATTGCTTGCTACTTGATGCTTCTTCTGGAGCCGGTATAACTGATCTAGTCTAGCCTGCAGCTCTTGAATACGTTCGGGATCAAAGTCCGTTGACTCGGCGTGACGCTCGAGCGCATTGCCGATATCGTTGAGTTCTTCCGTAATTCCCAGCAAACGTTGCTGTAGCTCTTCCACCTTCGGATCTACCTTTGCCGCCGACTGTAGAGACTGTGTAAGCGTCTGTAGTTGCTCAATGATCGCTTGCTCATTTTCGCACAAAAACTGGTAGGCTTCAGCGGTAGTTCGCTTGGTATCTTCGGCGTGGCTGAGGCTGGCAAATTCGCGTTCTAGTGCTGTTTGCTCATCCGGCAGTAGCATGGCCTCTTCCAGCTCCGCCAGTTGGAAACGTTTGAAGTCCAGTTCTTGGTTGGCCGTGGCGTTTTGCTGTTGAAGACGCTCTAGTTCCCGCCGATTTTTAGTGTAGACACGAAACTCTGTTTGATAACGACTAAGCCGATTACCATTTTCCGCCAGCGCATCCAGAAGGCGAAGCTGAAAACCCATCTGATGAATATCAAGGGTATCAAACTGCTGGTGCAAATCGATGAGTACTGCACTGAGTCGTTGCAGAATCTTCAAGTTGGCAGGCGTATCATTGACGAATGCACGAGATTTTCCGCTAGGTGTAATCTCCCGGCGAATAATCAGCTCCTCTTCGTAGTCCAGATCGTTTTCTTCAAAAAAGGAACTTAAGCCATAATTACCTACCTGAAAACGCCCCTCAATAACACACTTCGTGGTGGGATCGTAAAGGGCTTTAGTGTCAGCCCGATCACCCATAATCAGGCCTAATGCACCCAGAATGATGGACTTACCCGCCCCAGTCTCCCCGGTAATGATAGTCAGGCCATCGGGAAAATGGATATCCAGGCCCTCGATCAAGGCGTAATTTTTGATTTGTAGACTCTGAATCATGGTCTGCAACTGGCTTCGTTAGCATTCGCCAGCAAAAGTAAAGGTTTTAAGACATTTATACACTTTTTCGTTCGTTCTTAAAATAATTTGTTGGCGTTTTGCTCGAATTGTCTTTTCTTGCCAATTATACCGCTTACGAAGTGGTTTGGGCCTCGCCAAACGACTTCACGCGAGTATATACTCGTAGCGAAGATGGTTTGGATTCCCAAACCACTTCGGCTTCGGTATGGAAGCAAAATAACACTAGCGCAATCCCTATTCCCCGCGCCAAAAGTAAAACTGATATGCACAAAAAAATCAGTCTCCGGACAGGTTTGTTGTTATCCCTAAACATCCTTTTGATTTGTTCTGCTTGCACCCCTGACGGGCACGAAAAGGGCTGGCAGCCATTGGATTTACTGCCGCATGGTGTTCCTGTTTCTATTATGGCGCCACCCGATGCCAAGGTGAAACAAGGGAAGATCGAGTCCGTGCTCTTAAAAGACCTGACCATCTTAGGGGGAGACAACTATAATGTGCAACTCTTCTACAGCCCGGCCGTGACCAACGATATTGCCCGACTTAAAAATGACCAGTTGCAAATTGTGCGCGACAATCGTTATTTCTCAAAGGTGGTAAAAGAGGAAGTCGCCGGTTTTATTTACCAGTCCGTCATTGACACTATCCCTTCTTACGGCTTCAACTTTGTCAAACTTCAGGGTGATTTGGAACTGAATTTCCAATCAGGCATGAATCAGCTCTTCACGCAGGAGGAGGTGGAAATGATGTACGAGGCGGTGAAGTGACCTCCTACGCTAAGCTTCGGCGGTTGAATTAGTTGAGTTGGTGAATTTAGTTGTGCCTGCGGCCCTAATTGGTTGAGTTAGTTGAATTAGTTGGGCCTCCTACGCCTGCGGCTACGGCGGCCAAAGTTGGTTGAGTTAGTGGATTTAGTTATCCACCTACGCCCTTGGCTTTGGCTGGGATGGTTAGGAGGTTACGTTTCCTTGCAAATCTCTATGAGCGTTAGCACTTGTTGGAGAGACGTAGGCAATGTGTCTTTACGGCGCTTAGTTCCAAGCGCATCAAAGAATAAAACCTGTTAGCGCCGTTTTTTGCGCCCGGGCTTGCCCTTACGGCGGGCTTGCACGCGCCCTTTGATCTTCTCGCGTTTGGCGTGACGCTTTTTATCCTCAAGTAGCTTTTCGATGAGATCTTCGCGACCAAGGCCGGTGAGCTTATCCTTGATTTGCTGGTAGTTCTCGCGTTTGTGCCAGAAGAAAAACATGTGTTGCTGCTTCTTCTCCTTAGGCGTCCGTGCGGTATAGACGGGGCGCAGTGTGTAGGGGTGCAAGCCGGTGTAGTAAGCAACCGTTGCCACCGTCATTGGGGTAGGAGTAAAATCCTGTACCTGTTCCAGGCGAAAGCCCATATCCTTAGTCTCTGCTGCCAGGTTAGCCATTTCTTCCGCTGTGGAAGCGGGGTGACTGGAGATGAAATACGGAATCAGGGGCTGATCTAGGCCATTCTTTTTGTTGATCTCGTCGTACTTCTTCTTGAAGGCGTGGAAGTGTTTGAAAGACGGCTTTCGCATCATGCGCAGAGTAGCATCACTGGTATGTTCAGGAGCAACCTTAAGACGACCACTTACGTGGCAAGTGACTACTTGCTCTAAGTATTCGTCTAGACTACCGTCGTTCTTTTTGTTGTAATCGTCAACCAGCAAGTCGTAGCGAATACCACTACCGACAAAGGCCTTTTTTACTTCCGGATGGGCGTCTACCTTACGGTAAAGTTCGGTCATGGGTTTATGGCTGGTATCCAGATTACTACAAACCACCGGGTGAATACAAGAAGGAGCAACACAGCGGTCGCAAATTTCCTGCACCTTACCCTTCATCTTATACATATTGGCTGAAGGGCCACCTAAGTCACTGATATAGCCCTTGAAGTCTGGCATCTGTGTCACCTGGTCCACCTCCTTCATGATGGACTCTTCCGAGCGACTGGCAATAAACTTACCCTGGTGGGCGGAGATGGTACAGAAGCTACAGCCCCCAAAACAGCCACGGTGCATATTCACAGAAAAGCGAATCATCTCGTAGGCCGGTGGTGTACCACGCTTTTTGTACTTGGGGTGCGGCAAACGCGTGTAAGGCAAATCAAAGGAAGCATCAATCTCGTTCTCCTCCATTGGAGGGTAGGGAGGGTTGATAACCAGTAAGTGATCCTTTACCTTTTGTGTTAAACGCCGAGCCCGCACCTTATTAGACTCCTGCTCAATGTGCTTGAAGTTGGCCGCAAAGGCACGCTTATCGCGCAAGCACTTTTCGTGCGAACTCAATTCCAGCGTCTGCCAGTTTTTATTCTTGGGTGGTTCGGCGTCGCGCTCCTGTAGGAAAGCAGTTTGCGGAATGGTACGGAGGCGATCAAAAGGTACACCTTTACTCACCAGCCGAATGAGTTCGCGCAAGGGCTGTTCTCCCATACCGTAAACCAGTAAATCTGCTCCGCTGAGAGAAAGAATATTCGGGAATAGCTCGTCCTTCCAGTAATCGTAGTGGGTTACTCGCCGCAGGGAAGCCTCAATGCCACCGATGAGGACTGGTACATCTGGATAAAGCTCCTTCAACTTTTGGGTATAAACGATAGTAGCATAATCTGGGCGGAAGCCAGAAGAACCACCTGCTGTATAGGCATCTGTCGAACGGCGGCGTTTGGCAGCGGTGTAGTGATTCACCATAGAATCCATACAACCAGAGGTAACGCCAAAAAATAAGCGTGGCCGACCAAATTTCTTGAAATCGCGCAGATCATCGCGCCAGTTGGGTTGTGGGATAACCCCCACACGCAAACCTTCACTTTCCATGATACGACCGATCACTGCAGTTCCAAAGGCCGGGTGGTCTACATAGCTATCACCGGAGACTAGAATGACATCTAGTTCTTCCCAGCCTCGCATCTCTACTTCCTTCTTCGTGATGGGCAACCAATCCGTTAGGGGGCGGGTATCGTCAAACATGATCGTACGGCTAGACCGGTGTTGAAAGTTTACGTTTACTAATGCAGACAACAAAGATAGGGAAATGATGTTTGTGGGGGCTAATTATGATTCTGTTTGGTAGTTTAAACAAGACTGGGCGACACGACCACTCGAAAACCGACATGGTTGTAGCGGGCAGAGGGAAGATAACTAACGCGGTACGCCACCCGACAAGCCTGCGGATCGTAAGACCAAGATCCACCGCGCAACACCCGGAAGTGACCAGATGACGGTCCTGTGGGTTGCACTTTTGCGGAAGCACTGTAGCTACCCCTCCAGTCCCAACACCATTCCCAGACATTACCGCTCATATCATGTAGCCCCAGCGTGTTGGGGCTGTTTAAACTTCCCACCATCACTGTCTCCCCCCGGGATATTCCTTGCTTACTAAATGCACTACCAGTAGAAGCATCAAAGTTAATTTCAGATGGATTGGCTACATCTTTACCATTACCAAAACGCACAATTTGGCCACCTCCCCGGGCAGCAAATTCCCACTCTGCTTCGGTAGGTAAGCGGAAACCAACTGCATTCCAATCAGCACTTACCTCTGTACCCTTGATCGTGTAAACTGGTCTTCTTCCCGCTTGTTCGCTCAACCAATTACAGTATTTCACAGCCTCGAACCAATTGATGTTAATAACCGGGCGTTGACCTCTGCCCCAACCTTGATCAGAGGGTAACTCAGCGCCTGTTGCTTTGCAGTATCGGCCGTACTCGGCAAAGGTTACGGCATGAATTCCCATGTAGAAATCCCGTAAGGTAACTACGTGCACCGGTTTTTGGTTATCAATACCCTCTCCAAATAGATCCCCCATCTCGAAAGTGCCCCCCTTCACTAATATCATGTTATTCAAAATGCCTTTGATCACGGCTGGTGTATTAGGCAATGGTTCGGGGCGATGTGGAGTTTCAGTTTGTCCTTCTTCCCCTAATTTCTTTAAAGACTGTTCCAGCTCCTGTACACGAGTCCGTTGTTCTTTTTCAGCTGCCTGAGCTATAACCAATTGCCCTTCGAGCGACACTAGCTGAGCATTCAGTTTCATTATAGCTCGTTCCTGCACCTTACCCAAATCCTTTAACTCCTGTGCTTGAGAACGCTGTGCTTTTTCAGCAGCCTTGGCCTCAGTCAGTTCCTTTTTGAGTGACGCTAGCTCTGCCAACAACTTTTTTTGCTCCTCTTGGTAATCATTAAGCTTTTCTTTCTGTTGCTTTTTCGCTTGCGATAGCACCCTTTCCTCTATCCGCTCATACCATTCACCGTATTGACGATAATTTTCACAAAAACCAATACGCTGGTCCACCTCTACTAAAAGGCGAGACTTGGCTTTATCGCTTTGCAGTTCTTCATGTATTTCTTCCTTCAATACCCTCAAACGACGTTTAACTTTACGAAACTCTTTTTGCAATAACTGTTCATCACATTTAGCAAGTTCAGCTTCCAACTCAGCGACTCTTTCTGAATCGGGGTCTTCCTTGGGAGTGCGTAAAAAGACGAATTCACCGCGTTTGTGTCCTGCATTGGCAAGAGGTCCACCGTCAGGTATCTGATCATAGTTGGAACGTGTCTGATCTCGCACCTGTTCGTAAAGAAAATTGGTGGTAATGTACTCCTGTTTTGTATGGCTTAGAACATCCAAAATACTCTCGGCAAACGGACTGTGCCCACCGGGAAGTCCATCTGCCACCGTCTCATCGTGGCGGCCAGAGCAAATGGCCCAGCGACTGGGGAGCTTGTGCAATTCTGCTGCTGTGAGTTTACTACTACGCTGGCCACGTACAAACAGAGAGCCGGAGAAACAGGAATCAGAAATCAGCAGGATGTGCAAAGAGTTAATATCCGCCAACAGTTCCTTTACCGCCGAGTTGCGAATAAAGCTATGGACACCCTTAACTGTAGCATTAGCTGGCACCCAGAAGCCGCGTTTATTCTTGTTTTTAGTAATGAGATGGCCATGACCGGCATAGTAGATGATGAGGCTATCAGCGGGCTTAACACGCCGCGACAAATCATCCAACTCCCTTAGTATTCCAGCTCGGGTAGCAGCTTCATCTTCCAAATAAGTAGTCAGTTCTTCACTTAAACCAAAATCCTGTTGTAATAAGTTAGCGATTGCCCGAACATCTCGCACTGCGTTATTAAGATTGGGCCAGTCATCACTCTGGTATTCGTTGATACCAATGCCCAAAAAATGTAGATTCTCGATTACTGGATTATCTTCTTCTCGTCGCTTGCTGCGGCCGGCACGTTGATTCCCTCCTGTTGTTGAAGCGCTGGGCATTAAGTGTTCCTTTTTCTGGTCGCTAAAAATAGCGCATCCATTGCAAACTTGCTTGATTGTTGTATTCAATTTTCGGCCTTACGCTCACATCCACCAGCAATCCTGCCAATCTACCAGCATGTGGAAGAGGAGGCCGACGGCAATGACGCGCAAACGGGGGAAGGCCAGCATGAGCACATATCCCGCAATAGCGTAAGAGGTGTGTAGGGGATGAAAACCAATACTACAGCGGTTGGGATCAAACAGCGGATCCGCTAGGAGGTGATCCAAATCTACTAGTATGGTGGCGGCCATAATGAGCCAAGCCCGTTTCCAATCCGAACGGAAGAACAGCCAAGCAAGTAAGCCTGGGAAGAGAAAATGACCGCCATAGTGGAGGAAGAAACGAAGCATGGTTTTATGTACGATGTTGGATGTACGATGTTGGATGTACGGTGTACGGTGTACGATGTTAGGTGTATGATGTTAGGTGTATAAACCGCCTGCGCTAAAGCTTCGACGGTTGAAGTGTACGGTATTTGATGTAAGGTGTTGGGTGTACAAACCGCCTATACTGTCCCCGTCGCAAGGGCTATGGGGACCGGTGAAAGCTTCGACGTTTGAAGTGTACGATGTTAGGTGGCTATCGTAAGTGTATTATTCGATTTTAATGATGGGTATGGCCTCGCGCTGATCAAGGCCCAGGTAGTAGGTGCCAGCAGGAAGGTGACTTAGATCTAAGTCTTCCTGCAAGGTATTATGATCAACCGGTTTGATCAGGAGTCGTTGCCCAGAGGCATCAAATAGTTGGAGTTTTTGCGCGGGTTGCGCATCTGTCCAAGTCACTTTAATGGGGCCGGGGCTGGGGTTTGGAAAAACCTGGATATCACCAGCCAGCAGTTCCTGGGTACTAGTTGCCTCAAACTGCCAGACTTCGGCAACGACTTGATAGCCAAGGGTATCGTATTCCGCCAGGTCTTCGCGGTCAAAAGGGAAGAAATCGTTTTCTCCCAGATAAGCTTCGGTGAGTTCGGCGAAATACTCAATGGAGTTGGTACTGGCGTAGGCCAGGCGATCGATGTAAATACCGTTACCAACGTGGTAGGAAACCTCACCGTACAAATCGTTGGCTAGGCCATTAGTATAAGCCTGGTCGATTGGGGCATAGCCAAAACCTAGTACGCGATCATGATAGCCGTGGGCCAATTCGTGCAAGACCATGAAGGGTTGATTCTGGAGTACCCAGTTATAGAAATTCTGCACATTACCCAGCTCCACAGACTTTGCTTTTTCAGGAATGTAGCCATTGGCAAGCAGCCAGGCCTCGCTGGGGTGATAGACCGCGGCACCATTCTCATTGGTGTTCCAATCTACGAAGATCTTTACCGCTTGTAGGGAATCAACGATATCGGAACGCAATCCGAGGGCATTGATCTCCGTGAGGTTGTCGGTGAGTAGGTTAATCGCGTTATTGGTCAAGGTTTCGTTATTGTCCCAGGCTTCTTGCTGAATGTATACATCATAGCCTTCGATGGAACGATATTCGTAGCCATCAATTTGAGCAGAGAGGACCGTAGCGAAAGCACAAAAACCAAAAAGAGAGAGGGTAAGGCTTAGCTTCATGACAAGTCATTATGATTCGAACTTGCTTTAAAGATAAGACTTACCCTCTGACTTAGGACCTATTTGCCCTAATTCGTCAACAGCATCTATTCAATGATGCTACCCAATTGACGATCTTCCTGCTTTTCAATTTCTGATAAGCGGCGGAAGTTTTCCAAACCACAGCGTAGGAAATCGGCGTATTCATCCACATCCGGTGTATAGTTAACCGGGTTGTTTAAACGTTGACCATCCGGGCTCATCAACACGTATTGCGGCTGAGAATTCTGGTTAAAATAAACCTGCTGGAAATGTGCCCACTTCTCCCCTACTTCGTCCAACTCGCGTTCACGCCCAGTAGTGGTTATCACCGACATCGGTTCCTCTAATTTCTTCTTATCGTCCACATAAAGACTGATCACTACGTAGTCGTCCTTTAGATAGGGATACACTTCGGACTCTGGCCAGACGTTTTCTTCCATCCTACGGCAGTTCACACAAGCGTAACCAGTAAAGTCAAGCATCACAGGCTTGTTATTCTCTTTTGCGTAAGCCAAGCCTTCGTCTAAGTCCTTAAAGCAATCCAACTGCTGTGGACAATCACAGGGCCGGAAGTAACTGTAGCATACTGGTGGTGCCATCCCACTAAGTACCGTAAGCGGCTTATAACTTCCTTTTTCGGGATCCACTAGAAAACCTGTAGCTAAGTAGGCTACGAAGGCCAGGGTAACCACAGCTAGCGAAATACGGCCAACTGAGAGTTTCTTAATTGGGCTATCGTGCGGAAATTTGAGTCTACCCAAAAGGTAGAGGACCAAACCTAAACCAATAAGAATCCACAGACCAAGGAATAATTCAATCTTTAGAAAACCCCAGTGGTCTACTAAGTCCGCGTTGGAGAGGAATTTCAAAGCAAGTGCTAATTCCACAAAACCCAGTACCACTTTCACACTATTTAACCAACCGCCAGAACGTGGAAGTGATTTCATCATCCCCGGGAAGGCCGCGAATAAGGCAAAGGGCAAAGCCAGGGCTAAACCAAAGCCCCCCATACCGGAAGTCAGCTGCAAGGCTCCTCCATCTCCACTCAGAGCACCCACTAGTAGAGTACCCAGAATAGGTCCTGTACAAGAGAAGGAAACCAGGGCCAAAGTAAGCGCCATAAAGAAAATACCGATCAAACCACCAGCTCCTTCGGCAGAGCTTGCTTTGTTGGTCCAGCTTTCTGGAACGGTGAGTTCGAAGTAGCCAAAGAAGCTTATTGCGAAGAGAATAAAGACCACAAAGAAGACGACGTTCAGCGTCACATTGGTTGATATCTTATTGAGGATGTCAGGATCAATGGAATCCATCAAGTGGAACGGAATGCTCAGCACCAGATACACTAGAAAAATAAAGAAGCCGTACAGAACCGCATCGCGAATGCCTTTGCTACGATCATCCGAACTCTTGGTAAAGAAACTTACCGTAAGCGGAATCATCGGGAATACACAAGGAGTCAAAAGTGCGATAAGTCCCCCCAGGAAGCCCAACCCAAAAATATGCCAAATGCCTTTTCCGGTAGCTTCCACTGCTTCGTCATTACAGAGGCCTACAGGTTCTTGGTCCGTGACATCTTTGGGTAAGCGAAATCCGGTATCTGTAACCACAGTGGTTGACGTTGTTTCCGTAGCGGGCTGTTCACCCAACTGAACCGTAAGCGGGTTAAAGCTAATCGCAAAATCAGTGGCACCAGGGATACACTTAGAGGCATCACAGCTCATGAACTCTACCTGGCCCGCAAAAGGCTGTTGGCCATCTACCGTGGTATTGAAGGATACCGGACCGTGTTCATATTTCTTTACGATCACCCCGAAGACAGGATCCATGCCCTCCTTGAGCTCACCGATTTCTTCAAATGGCACTATTGTTTCCTCCTCTCCTTGCTTTACATAGAAGGTGGTGGGAATAGGGCCATTATCTTCGGTAGTTTGACTATATAGATTCCATCCTTCTTGCAGCTGAGCGATGAAGGTAACATCGTAATCAGTAGCACTGTATTGTTCCACCTTTACTTCCCAGCGTACGGGCTGTAGGATATCTCCGCTACTCATATCCTCTTCAATGGCCCGAGCGGTAGTTAGGGGTTGCCCCGAACGGTCGCCAGCTTCTGCTATAGCTTCGGTGGTTTCAGCCACTTCTTCTGACATTGCTGCGGCGGAGGCAGAGGCCTCTTCACCATTGGTTTCAGCGGCTGGTTCTGCTGAACCGCCTTCTGCTAGTGTAAAACTGAAATCAACTTCAGTTGGTGGCAGGCAACGCTCGTCATCACAGGTCATAAACTCAAGGAAACCCGTAATGGGCTTGCTAAAGTCTGTCACCTTCACCCGCTGGGTGAAGACTACTGGTCCTTCCGGAAACTTAATCACCGTAACTCCGCCGAAGAGCGGATCGGGACCTTCCTTTTTCTTACCCTTTTCTGCAACCTCACCCGAACGCGTGTAGTGATCGCCATCATCAAAATAGAAAGCGGTAGGCACCGGGCCAGCATCATCTGTATGTTGAGAGTAGATACTCCAGCCCTCATCAATACGAGCGGTAAAGGTTAGATCAAACTCGTCGGCAGCAACAGCTTCGCTGGTCATTTCCCACTTTACGGGCTCTAATATTTGGCCCCAGCCAATTGTGCAGAACAGTGCTAGTGTAAGGGTAGTCAGCAACTTCATAGGTAAGTAGCGTTGAAGATCAATTATGTTCGGGATCAATTCGAGTATTCAAAAATACGCCGCGAAGATGGTAAAGTTTAACGGTATCTTAAATGATAAGAAAAGTTTAACGGTTGTAGTGCCATCAAAATGACACACTAAATGTTTCTCTGGCAGTTCGCAAAATGTTATTATTGATAGCGAGTATACCTCTGAAAGCGAAATCCTCTTTTACATCATAGTACAACAGTTGGGAAGCACCCCGAACTCAATCGGTGATCCTTTTTAACTGTTCCTAAAACTTCCAAGCATGAAAAACCTGATCTCCTTATTCGTTTGTCTTTTTTTGGGTGTCAGCTCCTTGTTTGCCCAAACGCAGTTTGGCATTAAGGCTGGGGCCAACTTTGGCGACATCATAGAAATCATCGAAGTAAGTGAAGCCGGTGCGGTTGGCTTCGAAGAAATTGCTTACCGAACTAGAATTAATCCACAGCTTGGCGTTTGGCTAGACTTTCCATTTAGCGATCGGCTCAGCATTCAACCGGAACTCCTCTGGACCCAAAAACACCTCTTCCCAGACGAGGCCAACCCCATGGATAGCTACATCAATTTCCACTACTTTTCCTTACCTGTTCTGGCAAAATACAAGTTGGGTAAGTTCCGAGTAGCCGCAGGACCAGAGGTTAGTTTCCTAATGGACCAATCCTTCAGAAATGTAGATAGTCCGCTTAGGGATAGTCCTTTCATCGACGAGAATGAGTTTGAATTCGCCCTCAACTTTGAACTCCAGTACACCCATAACCGCTGGACCATTGGTGCACGTGCTAGTCGTGATGTGACTACCTTCCGGGACTTTGAGTTCACGGACATAAACGGCGAACTAACTGGCTCGGTCCGTAACTTCCACCAGAGTGGTGTTGTTTGGGTCGGGTACCAAATTTTGTAGGCAGGAAAGACACAGGAGTCCTATCAATTAAAAGGATTTTCCAACCATAAAACCTAAAAAAATGAAAACTGCTATCTCTCTTTTCACCTTCGCCATTTTATGTAGTACTACAGTGTTAGCACAGACACAGTTTGGAGTTAAGATCGGAGCCAACTTCGGCGATATCAAGGAAGACATTGAGCTCAACTCTGACCTCTTTTCTGGGCTGGAACCTAGCCCCTATGAGCTACAGATAACACCCCAAGTTGGGATCTGGCTTGATTTACCACTGACCGCTCGGCTCAGTCTGCAACCTGAACTACTTTGGACACAAAAAATCCAAGAGCCAGAAAACAACAACCCAACAGAGAGTTTCATCAATTTCCAGTACTTCTCCCTACCCGTACTCGCCAAATACAAGTTGGGTAAGTTCCGTATTGAATTGGGTCCGGAAGTCAGTTTTCTACTAGATCAATCTTTACGTAATTCAAATGGACCTTTAGATGAAAGTCCCTTCATTGATGAAAACGTTTTCGAATTCGCAGTGAACGTAGGCCTACAATACACGCATAATCGCTGGACTATTGGGGCGCGTGCTAGCCGTGACCTTACTCATTTTTTGGAGTTCGAGTTTACGGATGGTAATGGAGACGTATTTGGAGTAATCCGAGATTTCCACCGGAGTGGTATGGTCTGGGTAGGTTATCAAATTCTGTAGATCGGCCTTCCACAATCGATGAGGATAGTGGTAGGGTAAGCTATTTCAAATAAGGAACTGCTTATTTTACCTCTATTTCCTCTAGTTCAATTCTAGATAGCGTATCTAAACTACCAGCTTCCAATAAGTCAGCAAAAGTCAGTACATCGCGCCGGTCTTCACTGGGCTTGTAATTGATGTAGTCCTGGAATAAGATGCCATTCACGACCCGTGAATTATACGCTTCGCGAAAGCGGGCACCCCCACCGTTTACCAAGAAATTGTACGCCAGGTAATTCAGTTGAAAGTCCTCCTGCGCAAACCAGTAGGCGTATTCATCTTCGAAATCCTTACCTCCTCCTTCTTCGGCAAAGGTCACTTTGACTTTATAATGCGGAACTCCTTTGACCATGCCGGTTCCTTCGTAATTAAGGTTGACAGCTTCATCTGCCAGAAAGTAAGGCAGGAAAGCAAAATACATCACCGAATTAAGTGAATTGGAATAGGAGGATAATTGCTTATCGCTTAGTTCTACATCTTTCCCGTCGATCTGGCGCACGAAAGTACTGTTGGTCATCAGGTCGGCAATGGCTTGCCCCTCTTTATCGGTGTACTCACGCCCGTAGGTAAACTGCCCTCCACGGCGTTCTGCTCGGTACTTGCGATTTCGAAAAACAAAGGAGACCAGGCTACTATCCACTATTGCTCCTCCGTGTGTGGCTATCGCCTGCTCCACTACCCAGGCGGCAGAATCAGTAATGGGCGGCTCCACCGCTGCGGAGTCAGTAGATTCTGGTTGTGATTCAGTGCCACAAGCATAGAGACAAAGGGCCATACAAGCCCAGAGGAATTTTTTCATACTGTTACAATTCTAATTGCCGGCAAATTACTGAGAAAAGTAGGAAGTACTTGTGACTCAGCTCTAACTAGGATTTCAAATGTCCTGACAACGATACAAGCAAAGCAGTAAGCAGCTGCGGTTTTTGGGTGGGGCAGAGAGGGTTTTTCTGGGCAGAAAATAGATGTAGATACACGCAAATTTTAGGTATAAACACGTTAATGCATTAACACATTCTTTTGCTTCAAAAACCTGCTCCACCCCGTCTTAATTCAGCCCCTAATACTCCGGCTGCGGAATCGTCTCCTGCCAGAGTTCCTCCCCTGCTGTATCAAAAATCTGAATAAGGAGTTCGCGTTCGCGGAAAGCACCACTTACCGTAAGCAAACCAAAATTGCGCTGCACAACCAGCGTGCCATCTTTACGCGCCTCATTATTTTCACCATCACGATTGCTACCACTTCCCGAAGTGAGCGGTGAAACGGTGAGGTCATACACCACATTCCCGCGGCTATTAACGTAAGAACTGAGCTCCGTATGGTGGCGGTCACCCGTAAGGAAAATAACGCCCTTAATATCTTCTTCGGCAATACGGCCTAACAAGTAAGCGCGTTCCTCGGGTGCCAGGTTGATATAGTTCTCGTAGACGGCTTCTGTATTGAGTATCTGGCCACCAGTAGCTACAAACTTAAAGGGCGCACGACTATTCGCTAAGGCATCAATCAGCCATTCCAATTGGTCTTCACCAAAATAGATGGATTCTCCTGAGCTCCGACGATTGGGTTTGCGGAAGAAGCGGTTATCCAGCAGGAAAAAGTCCATATCTGCCCAGGTAAAGGCCGTGGTAATACCAGATGCATCACCGTTTAATCCGTAAGTAGGGTTACCCCAAAAACGGCGAAAGGCCTCCAAGGTAGTATGCTTGTGGATGAAACTCCGATCACTGTCATTCGGCCCATAATCATGGTCATCCCAAATAGCATAGTGGTGGGTACTGGCCAAGAGCGGCTGCATTTCTGCCAGGGAACGAGTATGCGTGTAGCGCTTCATAATACCTGTCCGCGAAAACCAATCTACTTCTCGTAAATAGACATTATCTCCTAGCCAAAGCATGGCATCCGGGCGCCGCTCGTGAATCGCTTCAAAGATTTGATAGTCACCACCGTAGCTATTGCCGGGGCGGTCATAAACGGGTTCGTTTACGTAGCTACAACTTCCCAAAGCCATGGTAAAGGTAGGCGGATCAGTACGCCATTGCCACAATTCCTGGGCTTGGAAAACAGTAGGATAATCTAACTTAACCGTCTTGTCATTGATTCTTAGTTCGTATTCGTAGGTAGTGCCTGGCTCAACGGCGTCGGCTACTACTTTTGCGGTAAACACTTCCGCTTTAGAAGTCTGATATGGATCTGTGAGCTGTACTTTATTCTTCTCCCTCTCTGGCCAATAGGCAAATTGTACCGTGGCGGGTTCTGTAGTTTGCACCCAGAGCATTACTTCTCTCATCTCTGAGTAACCTAGCATTGGGCCAGACTGTAACAGATGCTTTTGCGCAACAGCAGTTAAGCTACTGAGGCACAGGATAAATACAACGAGCGTTCTCATCGAAATAGGCATTTTGCGGGAAAGATAAAAGATTGCCCGCAAGATTAAGCGCTTGTGTACTTTAAATGATGCTTAAGCTCTTATTCGATCAGCAGACTAGTAGAAAAGCTGTTGTCATTGGTACGCAACCAGTACAAGCCAGCAGGTACATCCGGTAAGCGGAACTGGGCCTGATTATCATCCACCGTAGCTCTGCCTTCCCAGAGAATCGCTCCCGTGGCGTTCAACAACTGCCACTGTTCGGCTGGCTGACTGCTACCGCGAACGTAGATCCGTGCCCCGCTCTGGGTGGGATTAGGACCTACTCGCCAATCCTCCGCTTCTTGCTTGAAGTATACTGACTGCCATTCGGAATAATCTCTCGTGCCATCAAAATCTTGCTGCATGATGCGGTATACATTCCAACCGGGCCAAGGCGACTTGTCCATTACACGATAGTGCTGGCTGGGATCAGCAGCTTCCCAGGCGATGTCTTCCCAGCCGCCGTCTGGGGTTTGCCGCTGTACACTAAAGCCACGATTGTCCTCCTGCCGGCTGGTGCTCCAGTCTAAGCGCACCCCAGCAGATTCCGCCTTAGCGGTAAAAGTCTCCCATTCTACTGGCACCGAAATGAAGAAGTCCAGCACAAAAAGACCGTTTAGCATATCAGAGGCCAGGATATTACCAGATGGTAAATAAGGATATACCCCCCAGGAACCATCAGAACCATTGTAATTTGTATTGTCAGGCTCGGTGTCGTAATAGGCTACCTGTATTACATCAGTAGGATCACTGATATCAAAAACCGAGACCCCGTCGTGGTAGTAAGAAGCAAAACAATAATTCCCTAAAATGAAGGGGTTATGCGCGATAGGTCCACGAGGATTAGACGGGCTAAATGGATCATCTACGTTCAACAGATTAGAGTAAAAATAGTCTTGGATCTGAATGTCGGTAGGGTCGCTAATGTCAGCAGATTTCAGTGGGCTACCGTGCCGCTCATCCGCAAAGATGACTAAATCACCGTCCACCCAGCTGCTGTGGTTAAACACTTGGTAGGGATAATCATCGATCAAACCAAGCTCGATAGGTTCACCAGGAGGACCAGCCCCCGGGGCAGTCAATGGCGACATATCGTAAATGTAGAGTCCATCCGTCAAGTGGGAACAGAAAGCTCGGTTATCCTCAACATACACATCATGAATATAGCCGGCGTCGAAAGATACTTCGCCCACCAGTGTTGGATCACTCGGATCGGTATTTAGATCGTATACAATCATGTCGACCCCACTCACATCTACCCCCACTACGTAGAGCATGCCATTCGGTACATCGATGAAGATGTTATGCGCCCGGTTAAAATCAGCGCGGACTTGCCGTACTAACGTTACCCGCTCTGGGTCTCCGGGGTTTACGGGATCAGGGCCATTGATATTACTGAGGTCAAAAACCATCAGCCCCTCAGACGTTCCATTTTGGTCAGCTACAGAGTAGGCGTAAGTGCCATAAGTTTTCATATCACGCCAAATAGAATTACTGCTACCTAGCGTAGCTTCGATCGCCGCGACCTCCACAATGTTAGTAGGATCAGTAACCTCCAAGAAGTGCACCTTATATATAGAACCCAGTAGTGCGTACTCTCGTCCATTAGCAGCGTAACCCCAAATGTCGTTATACACCAGTCCATTGGCCAGCGGCAAGCTGTTATCATCATATTGCCCCAGTAAAGTCATGTTAGAAGAGATCTGACTTTGTAGGCCGGAAGAAAGCAACGAAAGGCAGGCTAGTACGAATAACCGCGACATGATATTCATTTTACGATAGTTGTCAATTAATACTGGAACCAGAAATCACAAGGATTACAGAAAAAGGAATAAAAGGGAAAGATGTTCACTACAGGGAAGATCGGGTAGCTAAAAGGTGAGGGCTCAGGCGGTTAAATAAGCATTTCAAATATACGACATAAAAAAAGTATCCCGAACCTAATGCATTAGGTTCGGGACATTTTACTTCCTCAAAGTGGAAGCTATTGCAAACAGGCCGACACTATTTGGGCATAAAAATGCCGTCTAGCGTCTCTGCATCAAATGCATCAGGAGTATTGCCTTGGGTATGCTCATAAGCTGCAGTAAGGAATACATTACGAGCAGCTCCATTGACCACCAACGTGAGCATGAATGTCAAAAATCCTAAGAAGACTCCAAGTCCGGGGTGAATCAGGTAACCAAAGACAAAGCCCGTAACAATTGAAATGGCAATACCGGCCAGTACAAACAGCCCTAGGCTAAATCCCGCACCAATGGCATCTCCCCAGCGCTCGCGGATAGTCGCGGACGAACGCTTGAGCGCCTCAATCGGGCCAATATCTTCGGCAGCCAGGGTCGGCACGACAAAGTAAGTCGCCATAGACCAGGCAAAGCCAATTATGCCGGAAACTAAACTACCCAATCTATCCTCAATTGCCTTGATGATAAGTCCGACAGTGGCGGCAACGGCAGCCCAAGCCAGAATCTGTGGTGCGCGCTGTGCACTAAAGGAAATCCCTTCACGGATACTTGGTTCTTCGCCAGCAAAGATGAGCCGAACGTTGTGTACCAAGGCTACATTAAAGAACACGATGACAAAGTAAGTTATCAGGTAGAACACAAAGGTGATAGCCCAGAATACTACTTCGCCCATTTGCTCCATACGGCCAAAAATGGCTTCCATAGCCTCTGGGTCAAATCCAGCAAGGCCCAGGAAAGCTCCTCCAAAAGAGAGAACTACCGCAATCATTGCTAGTCCGCTCAATACAGGAAAAAGCAGCAACTTAGGATGGGAGCCAATTACTTCCAGGCTCTTGATACCTAGATTCCAACCATTACTCAGACGATCAAAAAATTTCATTTCGAAGTTTATAGGTGAATAATAACCGGACTAAGATAGGGTGCTGTACACAAAACTGCGCGCTTTTCTCGATAAGTTGGTCAGTATTATCGGCGTAAGGTGGCCTAATCCTCTTTTTCTTCATCGCACAATAGCCGCCCTTTAGCCTTACGATCCTGTTGCTGGCACTCTAAACAAGGATTACCTGCATCGTCCAAATGCACTACCGTACCTGTACCGTTCAGAAAGTCGCCAAAGTCATGCGCGGAACCGTCGGGATAGTAATAGACTAAGTAGTTGTAGTAACGCTTATCCTTTATCTCAGCAATGTATTTCAAGGTACCATCAGGATAGTATTCCCATTCCTGGAATACGGCATTGGCACTACCCACATCATATTCATCGATAAAGAGCGGATAACCATCCATGGTAAATTGGTACTGCTTTCCGTGTAGGACCGGTTTGTAGACACTGCTCCGGCGGCGTTCTTTTTTTAGCACTTCCATAAACTGCCAAAGTGTCCAGTACTTGTCCTTTTTGTATTCTTCTTGATGAATGTAGGTAACCCCATTCCGGTAGGACAAATAAGATTGGAACAGATAAGCAATGCTACCATCATCATCGTACTCCACCCGAACGTCAACGGTATCAGCCTCTTCAGTGAGTACGCTTAAGGAGCGAGGCTCGGATCGTTCTTGGGCCGTGAGGTAAAATACGCCTAGTATCAGGCTACAGAGCAAACATGTTCTTTGATATCGCAGCATAGTGGCGCGCTTTGTAATTCTTACGAAGTCAGTTATTTCCTATTGTCTTGTACTTCACATTTAAGTAATCACCAGCGATGCCCTAGGAGATAGTTACCACAAAACAGCTAGTCAATGACAATCAACCGAAGCTGCTGGACATACACCTGCGACTGGCCATTAAGCGTCAAACGGCAATACCAGAATCCTGGCGCGGGGAGTTGTAGAGGCAGTTCCAACTGTCCTGCCGGTACAGACATGGTTTCGCTTTGGCGCAAGCGACCACTGGTATCAAAGTAATCCAAACTCAATTGTCCGCGCTCGGGAGTATCGATGGTCAACACTCCAGTTCCTTTGGAGGGGTTGGGTGAAAAGAAGGCGGGTATACTGGGCACTAGATCATCATCAACCGAAGTAATGCATTCCGTACCCGTTAACTCCGGACAATACACACGAGCCGCCAGAGTGCAATCAAGCACGAAAGGATTGGGCTTATCGTCCTGATGTACTGCTATTGCAAAGGTGCGTTGCCATTCCAACTCATCCACTGGATCCTGCTGGTGCCATTGGCAAAGGGTAGCTCGCTGCTGATTGAAAAAGTTGGGGGCCGCTGCATTGGCTTCGTCCCGGTAAATGGTATAGAAGTACATCATAGCGCGGGCAATATTACCTTTAAATGCCTCTCGTGGTTCGAAGGCCACATTTTGTCGATACTCACTAAAGGCCGCGCGGTTTTCGCTCGGTGGCACTGTCTGTTCTTGATCCAAATAATACCAACGATCAGTAAGCACATCTGATATTTCTCCGAAAGGTAGATTACCACGGTCGCCATTCACATCTACACGTGTGGGAAACAGATGATGCATATCAGCGCGGGCCGGATCAAATTCTGCGCCATTAGCGCGAGGCCAGGAATGTTCTGTATTCAAGCCGGCGCCGTTCTGGAATGCCGCTTGTGTGGGGTCCGCTCCGGGGGGCATATAAACGGGCCAGTCCGTATAGACACCACGTAAGCTATCTCCAACCTGATAAACACTACCAAAGAGCGTATCGCGGGCATTAGAAAAAGAAAGCACACTCGCAGGAGTGAAGTTATCCTGCACGGCCTCCAAGAGATCCTGTCCATCTAAGTCTGGAAAGACAGGCTGATGACCTTGGGCAAACAAGCCAAAGCTGGAAAGGGAGAGCAGTAGAACGGTAAAATAAGTCGTAAAGTGGGGCATGAGATCAAGTCTTGGAGCTGTATTATTTCTTACGGTCGTCAGCAAAGAGATCAATGGTGTACTGTAATAGTTCAGGTCCACCATGGTGGCCGTGTCCAGGTACCAAATACTCAGCGTCCGGAAATTGCTTACGCACTTTTTCGGCAGAATTCGACCAGTCCTCCACCGAAGCATCAGCTAAGTTACCTTTACCTGCACCATTTGACTTAAGCATGCAGCCACCAAAAAGCACTCGCTCGGAAGGTACGTAGCTTACAATATTATCACTGGAATGGGCTGCTCCGGGGTGGTAATTGACTATTGTCTTGTCTCCAAGCTTAAGCGTTTTCTTGCGTCCAAATTTCTTCTGTGGCGGGGTGTATCCCTCCGCTTTGCAGCGCGCTACTGTTTTGCGTGAGCCGTAGGTGAGAATACCACGTGCATGCACGCTGTCAATACCAGCCAAACAGTCCTCATGAAAATGATTGATCACAACAGCCTCAACGGTATAGCCCGACTCGTCGATCAAGTACTGCAGTAAGCGGGCAGTTGTTTTCTCCGTCACCGGTGTATCAAAAATGACGATGGAAGAATCGGCAATATAGATCAGCCCATTACACCCTACCCGGCCAAAGTTCTCAAACACCTTGTAGGACCGATGGATCATGGTGTTTTCGGTCAACGGAATCAGTTGTATATCCGCCCCAATTTGCTGCCTGGCAGTAGCCTTTTTTTGCGCCATTGCCATAGACGTGATACCGAACAAAATGCCAATAAACAGTAGTAGTCGCATGATCAAAAATACTTGGACACTTAATGTGCTGGCAAAGGTAGGTAAATCGGGGGAGGTCTTTACAGAGAAAGGTCATGTTTGGCAGGTATCTAAATCTAGGGTTTGACAAAAAGCCCCCTAAGTCTTACTGTGCGGAAATTACTCGACAAGAAATAGGGGGCAGTGGTGAGAAAAATTAGTTTGCTTGCACAAATTGCTGTATGGCGATGCCTACCTCTTGTGCTAGGGTGAAGTAAGCCGTCTCATGTTCGGTGGTGGAAGCATCCATATTCGTAAGCAGAAAGTAACCGGATTCGCCTGTAGCCGTGAACTCCAAGTTGCAGGTTGTGCCAGGATCACTACCATCGTGTTTAATAGTACTACCATCAAGAAACCAGAAAACACCATGGTTGTCTGCTAAAAAGGAGGGAGTGATCCCTGCCGGAAGCAGCGCATTAAACAGCATTTCATAACCCGCCGCAGAAAACAGTGTATTCGATTGCCCTTTGGCTCCTTGCATCATGTCCATCAAGAACTTAGTAAGGTCATCACTACTGGTATAGACACTGGCATCAGGGTAAGAATCATTAGCATAATTTGGTAAAGGCGTGCTTTGATCCCAGTATAATTGAGCAAGCTGACCTGGGGAGAAAGCGGTAATTTCATAGGCCGTCTGGTTCATGTCCAATGGTTGTAGAATATGCGTTTCCACGTAAGTACTAAAGGAAGTACCCGTCGCCGCTTCTACTAAGAAAGCTGCCAAAGAAGTAGCTAAATTGGAGTAATTCCAGGTGCTACCAGGCTCAGTAGCCGCAAAGTTGTCTAAGCTGTACAGATCGCCGTCCGCCAGATAGTATTCCGTCAAAAATTCGTCCAGACCTACCGGGTCGCGCTGTTGCATACCAAAGCCATTGCGTAGTATCTCCGCTCCAGGTGTCGCTAAATTTTCGCCAGGCAGTATATAATAGGCTTGAAAATAGGCTTCCGGCTGATCAAGCAATCCAGAGGTATGAGTCACGAGATCCTTGACGCGAATGACAGCGTTGGGTTGTTTAGGGTTGGTAATTTCAACGGGTAAAATGTCATTTAGGTCGGTATCCAAAGTGAAGTAACCCTCTTCAATGGCTTTCACAATCGCCGCGGCTACAAAGGTTTTGCTAATAGAGCCAATCGGCTGTACCGTCTGATTAGTATAAGCTTGATTGTTTTCAATATCAGCTTTACCGAAAGCCTTTTGATAAATGACAGCATCATTTTTGACCACAGATACGGCGAACCCCGGCGCATCCGCGTTTTGGTAAATGTCACTTAAGGCAGCTGTCAATTCCGCAGCTGTACTTACAGTAGGTTGCGGAGGAGTAGTAACTTCATCATCATCACAGGAAGTGAAGACAATAGCACTCAATAATAGGATCAATGGTAATAAATGCAGGTTTTGCATGACAATAGTTTTGGACAAAACATTCCCATTTACTGGCCGATCAATGGCCAGTAGTCGTGGAAATAATCGTTGGTGATTAAATAGTTAAATGGACAAGACAAAGGTGTAGTCAAACCGCTAACCAATCGTTCGGAAATGAAATTGCGAACGTATTAGAACGTTAAACCTTGAAAGCCACCCTTAGAAACGAATTAGGAGTTTTCGTGTAATTGATCTACCTCTCGTATGAAGTAGGAAGACAGTCGGTGCACGCCATAACGCGGTGCAACGTTATCCTGCGCCAGCATGCTCAGGAAGAATTCAATGGGACCATAAATTTTGGAGGGCGTCACCATCCGCATCACAGCAATTATTCCTCTGCGCACCCAATCTGGCAGGTGTGTAATTTTAATGGGGCGCTTCCACGCTCGTAGTGCCAACTCGGCAATTTCATTTTGCGTAAGTATATCCGGTCCGCCAATTACCAACTCATTTTTCGATTCTGGAATGGCCTCAACTATAGCCTTAGCCAGATCCGCACCGTGAATAGGGTTCAGTTTGTAATCACCCTGGCCGAAGAGGTATACTTTTCCACCTTTCGCCATTTGCAAAAAGTCATTCATATCGGAAAAGAAGCCATTGGGTCTGACAATGGTGTAGTCGATGCCCGATGCCTTCAGTTCATCTACGAATTTCTCTTTAGCAGCAAAGATCTTGAGATGCCGCATCTGTTCGCCACCAATGGCTGATACATAGATGATTTTTTTGACGCCAGCTTTCTCCGCTTCTTTCAGCAAATTGCTATTGGCTTGGTAGTCAACATCCATGTAGGTCAGGCCATCTTTCTGTCGGGTAATCCCTACCGCAGAAATCAGTACATCTACTCCTTCCAAAAGCCCTTGGAGGCTGGTGGGGTCCGTTACTTCCGCCTTTAGAATTTGGTTGGCGGAGAGCCCCATGCTTCTGAGTTTGGCATCATTTCTGGCGATGGCACTGAATGGAAGCTGCTCATATTGCAGTTCTTTGATGATATAGCTACCCAGATAGCCCGTTGCTCCGGCAACTAGTATATTTCTCATTGGTTACTTATTTATTTGGGGTGTTTAGCTCGTACCACCTTACGGCCCAAGCCAGTGGTAGTTTGAGTAGAAAAACAGTAAGCAAAAATTCCAGAGTGCTGTTCAGTTCGAAGATGGGCAACTGCAACAAGAAGATTCCCGTCACGCTAAGAAAGGCGCCAGTCATGACTTGCCGGTTACCACTCTTCATAGCGTCGACTATCGTTGAGGAAATTAGGATGTAACCACAGATAGCTGCAATGCTCATCCAGTAGTCTGTAAAGACGAGCGTCAATAAGGTGGGTTGTAAAAGGTGCAGTAGCAGGAAACCTCTTCTTTTCTGCGCACTAGCGGCATAAAAGGTGGAGGTAGAAAAGGAAAAATTAGCCACTACGCCACCGACTAAATCATAGGTCAGGATGCCCAGTAAAATCTGTTGCCAAATGGCCATTCCAGCTGTACCTAAGGCCAGCACAGCAGCAGTGGAGGTAATGGCTAAACCGTGGGCCAGGATAATGTCTCTGGCGTTAGCTACTTCACCGTGTACTTCGTGCAGGAGTGTTGGTACTTTGATTGTGTTTTTCATTTTTTTGAATTTTTCTTGTTAGGAAATTAATTGTCCCAGACGTTGGACCTTACTTAGCCAAGCCTGTCGAAAATCGAGGGTAGAGTCCTTGATGGGAGCGATATAAGTCACCTTGACGGGCTTCACGCCACAAAACTCCAGTGTTCCTTTTTTGAATTGGTTGATCAGTGGACTCCCCATGAAGAGATAATCGTACCACCTTACCGTATCAGCGGTAATAATCAGGCGGGCCGTTTTTCCTTTCAGGAGTTGCTTAGGAAAGAGTTTACCTTTTTGGTATTTAAAAAAGACACCCGGCAGGAAAGTCCGATCGATAAACCCTTTCATTAGAGCAGGCAGGCCGTACCACCACATGGGGAATATCCACACCAAATGATCTGCGGCCTTGATCTTTTCTATTGCCATTATCAGGTCAGGCTCTAATTCGCTCACCTTGCGGTAGCCATAAGCCAAATTGGGGTTAAAGTTCAGATCAGCAATATTGATTTGCTCAAGGGTGGCTTCCGTTTGTATCAACCCAGCGGTGTAGGCCTTGGCAAGGCCGTAGTTAAAACTCTCCTTGTCAGGATGACCGTTGATGAGTAATACCTTTTGGGTTTTATCCGTCCGCCGAGCAGAAGTACCCGCATTGGACTGCCTAGTGCTAGTGAGCACTGATGTATTTTCCATTGATCGTTCGATTAAAATTTGATTAAAAACAGGCCAAGAATCATAGCCATTACCCCCAGTATTTTCTGTTTCGCGATGGGCTCTACCGGTAGGCCAAACCAACCGTAGTGAGCCGCAACCGTGGAGAAGAAGATTTGGCCAAACAAACCGAATGCTACCGCAGTTGAGATCCCAAGTTTTGGAATCAGGAAGTAGAATAAGCTCACCGCAGCAAAGCTGAAAGCAGCACCAGTAAACCACAGGTAGAGTGGAACTGCCTTTAATTGGTGTACACTTGGCAGTTGCTTTACCGTAAGCAGAATAGCAATGGCGGTGAAGCAGGTGCTTACTATAAACATGGCGGAGGTAGCCAGCAATGGGTTCTTCAGTAGCACCCCCAACTTGGCGTTTAGCCCTCCTTGGATAACCACCATAATGCCCACGATGAAGGACAAGACAAGCAATATTGCATTATTCATGGTGGTAGTATTCAGCGACAGCTTGATTACTGATTTTCTCCATTTTGCTAAGTATTTGTTTGAGTACAAATCTTGGCATAATGGAAGTCCAAATCGTCCAGAAATGAAATAACGGACTTTAATGGCGAGAAAAAATGAGAATCAGGACTTTTCAGCGGCCTTTAACCAGGCCCGGGGCGTTTGGCCAGTGTTCTTTTTGAAGAATTCGTTGAACACCGATTTGGAGTTAAATCCGCTTTCGTAGGCGAGTCCGAGCAAGGTTAGATGGCTGTTGGCAGGATCAACGGCCTTCTTTTGGAAGGCTTCCAAGCGGTATCCGTTGATGTAGTTGCTGAAGTTTTTACCTAGCTTTTCGTTCAGCAACCATGAAAGCTTATTGGGATGTAAGTCAATAGTCTCCGCGAGAGAGCGTAAAGTTAATCCACTATCAAGGTAAAGTGCTTCCGCTTGCATTTGCTGTAAAAGGGCCTGGGTAAAGCTTTGCACTTCTTCTTCACTCAGCACCTCTGTGCGCTTAGGCGTATCCGCTTTTTCTAGCTTTTCCAGGGTGCTATCCGGAAAGCTCTGCTGTACTAGTTGCTGGTAAGCCGGTTCTTCCCGAATCGGTGCTAGTAGCGGGTCATTCTTAAAGTTAATAACCTGACCATTGTGGCTTTGCACCTTCTCTTCTAGCAAACGCAGGGCTCCGATCCGATCACCGCTATGCAGAGTCAGGTAAAGATCCCAAGGGTAAAGTGGAGGTGACTCGATCTGATCGATTTCGCTAATCGTTGATTCGATCTTTTTATCGTCTACTACCTCGCCGTGGAGCAGGCTATAAAGCAAAGGGCCTGCTTGATAGAGTACCGAGGATAATTTGCGATCCTCCAAATAGATTTGGAGCTCTTCTTTGCGCCCCATTTCCACCAGACAGGCCACCTTTATTTGTTGGAGCAGCTCAAAATTAGGGTCAAGTGCTAAACCACTTTGAATGGTTTCGAGCGCAGTCTCGTAAGCACCTTGCAGATAATACAAGCTGGAACGCGTAAAATGCACATTGGTGGAAAGTGGATTAACAGCCAGCGCTTTATCATTCAATTGCATGGCCGTTGTAAAATCTCCTATAGCTCGATTGATCTCGGCCATAAAGTCTAGCGGCTCCGGATCTTGCGGATTCAGCTCATGCGCTCTTTGTAAATGCGCATACGCCTGGGCATAATCCCAAAAACCCCAGAAGTGATAAACGGCTTGTGCAAACTTTTGCCCTACTGACTCTTTGCCGAGTTGCGAGCCGACATGCAGGTATCGCTCTGCTTTAGCAAAAGCTTCCTTTTCTTCCAGGTGCCCCCATCCTCCCAGTAATGTGTAACACAAGGCTGCACCATAGTAGGGTTGATCATAAGTGGGGTCGATCTCCGTTGCTTGGTGGAAATAGGCAATTGCTTTTTCGATATCAAACAGGTTCCACGAAAAGAAGAAGAACCTTCCCTTTAAATACAAGTCATAAGCCGCAATATTGGAGGTAGGTGTTGTTACGAGTTGATCAGCGATATCAATGTGGCCAAAGTCTTCCCGAATCTTATCCGCAATGAGGAGACTTATTTCATCCTGCAGTTGAAAAATATCTTCCAACTCTCGATCAAAATTCTCCGACCAGATGTGAAAACCGTTATCCGTGCGAATCAGCTGAGCAGTGATGCGTACCCTACTCCCGGCTTTTCGCACACTACCTTCCAATACCAGTGAAACTCCAAGTTCATTACCGATATGCCGAACGTCCTTGCGCTGTTTTTTAAAAACAAAGGAAGACGTTCGAGCAGTCACTTTCAGTCCGTCGATTTTGCTGAGGGCATTGATAATCTCTTCGGTCATCCCATCAGAAAAGTACTCGTTCTCGGGATCGGAACTCAGATTATCAAATGGCAGTACCGCAATGGATTTTTCGTTGACCACGGCTATGGGTTGAGGAGCTTAGTCAAAAATAGGGAAAAGGGGAGACACTTTCCTTAGCAGGATTACAGATCATCTTTGGTTTCGCGGAATTGATTCCGTAGTGGATATCCAAGGCGGAATTTTTGACTTTGAAATTTAATTCGTACCACTAGATTTTGTGGATATAAATAAAATTTTCTACGAACGACTGCAGTAAAATCAGAGCCATCGTCCTGCGTTTTACACATGGTGTTGCTCATTTTTTCAATCGCAAAAAAACGAGCCAAAACCTGCCTGTACTGCCGTTTCGGCAGGCAGGAATGCTCGCTCCGCTCAGACAGTACCGGGGCAGGCCACCCGCCCTTCATGACGCACATAACATGACATCGGACGTATAATAAATCAAAGATGAAGTGGGTCAAAACAAGCTTATTTATCCATCTTCGCTACCGCCTTCCCCAAATAAACCTGCCCACATACCTGCCCATTCAAAACAGCCACCTCCGGTAAGTGCGCCCAGTGAGCAAAACCCTTCTTTTCCAGCAAACGGATGCTGGGGATATTCGTATCCATAGTAACAGCAAAGAGATGGCGATAGCCGCGCCGCTGCGCTTCTTCTAGCATGAAATCGATAGTAGCACTACCGATGCCCTGGCCGTGGGCAGTTCTATCCAGATAATAGGAAATTTCGATCAAGCCCGCTAGGGATTTTCGCTCGGGCCGGTATGGGCTGAAGGAGCACCAGCCGACTACCTCATCAGCAGATTCAATCATAAAGACCGGCCAGCGGTCGGCAGGATGATGGTGCAGCCAATTGGCACGATCCACCTCTGTCACGGTTTCCGTAAAGGCGTTTTGCCCGCCAGTTTGGATAGACTGGTTGAGAATACGAGTGATGGCAGGAATATCACTTTCCACTGCCAGACGGAAATGAAGTGCGGTAGCCATAGGCGCTTAGGCTAGTGCTTGCCGAATTTGTTTCAAATGATGCGCATTGTGCCAAGCTACCTTGTCAAATTCTTGGCGGACGATCCGTAGTCCGGTTTCATTGTGCACGTACTGATTGTCACCTGCCGATTCGTAATAGGTGGTGGCCAGTGTCATCACGCCACGCCTAATTGCCGCGTAGATAGCATGATCTACCGACAATTCCCGATCAGCGTACGCAAGTTTATCGGCCCAAGCATCCTGATCAAAGCCCCAGATCACCTGCCCTGGCCTGGCAATACCACGCCGGATACGCTCGTACAAGACGGTTTCCGCATCAGCGAGATGATGTAGGAGTTCACGCACTGTCCATTTACCTGGAGCGTAAGTCTTAGCCAGATCTTCTTCGCTCAAGTCAAAATAAGACAAAGTCTCTTCCTGGCTTTGCGATAGCACTTTCAACAAAGCGTCTAGCGATTCGTATTGGATCTCCATAGGCTTTTGATTATAGTCAACTTCGAGTTTATACCAAGTACCGTGAGTCTTGCCGAGACGCTCCAGACTATAAACCTCTAGACGAGGGCAAGACTCACACTAGTTACAGATTAATGGCAGAATATTGTCAAACCAATTCACCAACGTGATCCGGCGGGCTTTCTTCAAGTCTTCGCAGGCCTCAGCAAGCTGATTATTATTCAAATAAGCTTGACCGCGAGCGATCAAAAGCTGACCGTCATTGGGAAACACTTCCAGTGCTTCGGTCATTAGTGCTAAACCAGCCTCTGCTTCTCCCTCATTATACAGTTTTGCCCCCTCTTCAGCTTTCGTTCGTGCTGCGATGTAGGCATCTACTGTTAACGAGCAGGTTTCAACCGTAGGCGAGAAAGACAGACTGAGATCAAGGGCAGAACTAACCGAGCGGCCCTCGTATACCGCGGGTGTCCATTG
The DNA here is from genome assembly GCA_038528965.1 of Bacteroidota bacterium. Taxonomy (GTDB): domain Bacteria; phylum Bacteroidota; class Bacteroidia; order Chitinophagales; family Saprospiraceae; genus Lewinella. The sequence goes on from JBCBEC010000046.1 coordinate 28,955, forward strand.
CCCGAAGGTCGAAGTAGCTGCATCGATGGAATTATACCAGAAGTCAGGGCCCAGATCATTATAATCTGTGATATTCAAGATGCGAACATTGCCGTCTCCTTCAATTAAAATTTGGATATCGATCTGGCCAATCATACAACTATCGTTTCCTGAGTTGGGGTATTTTAGCACTTCATCGAGATACGTCTGCAGGGCTTCCGCCCCACCCTCAAATTGCAGCGCCTCATCGTAGGTAGTGTATACTGTATCGGCACCCACCATGATGTAAGGGTCAGGATCCTGTAAGCGAAAGCGAACTGGTAAATTGAACTGTACGCGGACTATTTCACCGTTTTGCCGCCCAGGGCGCCACTTAATCCCCTGTTCTTGCATGCCCAGCACTACACCCAGGGCCGCCAAGCCAGTACCACCACCCAAGTCACGCGCAATGGAAGGTTGAGAAATACTTCCGTCTTTTTCTATCACAAAAGTCACCACTGCCGTTCCCGATATATTTTCGTTAATCGCCTCCTGCGGATACACCACCCGCTGGTACACGTATTGCAGCATCGCCTGATTGGCGCAGGCCTGCTTGGCCATAATCGTGGTGTCCAGGGTTTCACAGGATGAAGGAAAGCGAGGCATTTCCTCTACCACTTTATAAATAGTGGTATCCTCTTGCGCCCAGGTACTAACTACACTCAATAAAAGTGCAAACAACAACAAAAACTTCTGCATAGGAACTTCTTTCATTTGCCGCAAAAGTAGTGGTTTACAATGACCTTAATAAAATTCACCCGCTTGAACCGCTACTCTTAGCTATTGAAAAGGCTTGTTTTGCTTTAGGGTTAAAACAGAATTGCACCAAGCAAATCATGCATCACTGCCCCTTAAACGACACAGCCCGAATTTTCGTCGCCTAGAAGCGGACCAAAATTCGGGCTGAGTATTCGAAGCCGTAAAGTCAATAAGCCTATTCGGCTAGCCTGAGCTAGTTCCCGGCAGCCAACTTGAATTCGCGTATATTATAGTTTGGCAGGACTTCGTAGGCATTGGCATTCTCAAAGCGCTTACTGATCGCCATCCGCTCTAATGGGGCAAAGAGGAAGATCAATGGTTGTTCATCATAGACAATTTCCTGAAACTCGCGGTAGAGTGCATTACGCTCCTCCGCGTCCAGCGTTTGATTAATCTTCTCGATCAAAGCATCCGTCTCTTCATTACCAAACTGCCAGCGGTTTTGTCCGCGGGGTACATTACCAGAAGTGTGCCAGAGTGCCATCAAATCATCAGGCATGTGGTAGCCCCCGGCTCCTGCTCCGTACATATCGTATTCCCGGTTAGCTACATCCTGGCCCAGTAAGGTTCGGATATCCCGCGCTTCAAGCGAAATATTTACGCCAATACGCGAAGCACCGTCTTTGATCAATTGTGCCATGGTTTCACCAAACTGCCCCCCGGGGATGTATAAATACGCAAAGTCTAGTTCCATACGTTCGCCATCAACTTCCTTATCGCGAATACCGTTACCATCCGTATCTTCCCAACCAGCCTCAGATAAGAGCGCAGCAGCTTTATCGTAGTCGCGCTCAATGAGTTGTAAATCTTTGTTGTAAGAAGCTTTCTTCGGTGAAATTGGTCCAACCTGACGAGCAGCCAAGCCCGCAAAGGCCTGGTCAATGACTTCTTGCACATCGATTACGTGAGCCAGCGCCCGACGAACACGCTTATCGCTCAGCCGTGGCTCTTTGTTATTGAGGGCTACGAAGTAATAATTGAAGGTACTGGGCGTGTGGAAATTGTAGGTTTGCTGCAGGAACTCGTTCTCCTTGAGTTCTCCCAAATTCTGTGCATCAATGGTACGGACCAAATCTACTTCCTCCGAACGCAGGGCATTAACGGCAGTAGCTTGCTCCTTGATAATCTTGAAAACAATACTGTCTGGGTTGGCCTCCAGCACGGGATGATTAACTGCATCCGCCCACCAATTGTCTACCCGGGTAAGGGTGATGTACTGTCCATCTTCCCAGCCCGTAAGGCGGTACGGCCCTGCGCCAATCAGTTTTTCTGGACTACGGGAAAATTCAGCTGAGCGAAACTGCTCCGCAAACTGCTGCAAAGCAGGTTCTTCTACCAATGCCTCACCTTCTGTCTTCAGCTGGGCAAAGGAATAAGCATCCATCAAACCAGCCGGGTCAAAAATATGCTTTGGATAAATGCCGGTATTACTATAGGTGTCCTCAGCTAGAATGTACTTCTCATTGCTGATGATACTAAAGCGTAATGGATTATCAGGATCAGCCACTACATCAGCAAGGGCGGAGTACCCGGGGCGAAAAGGTGCGGCTTCAGCGATGTTGTAGTTAAAAAAGATCTTAAACGTGAAAATCACATCTTCCACCGTCACCGGCTGCCCATCTTGAAAGGTAGCACCATCGTATAACTCATAGGTATACTTGATCCCCCCGGCATTTGGGCCTTCTGTAATCTCTTCAATGGTAGGGCGAGCTTTTGCCAGTGCTGGCGTAAACGCGAAGGTTCCCTTATTGTATTCGAGTAAGGGAAGAAAGATCTGCTCATAAATAGGACGTGCATAACCGCTGGTAGTCAGAAACGGCGATAAGCGATCCGGCTCAGCAGCTAAACGGACACGAACCGTATTATCAGTGTATTTGAATGTAGACTCCTCTGGTTCAGGCCCGCCACATGAAGTAAGGGCCAAGGTAAAGCACAGCAATACTAGACCTAAGCCTAGGTAATTCAGAAATTTGTTCATGCTAGGATTTGTTGTGATTCGTGCCGAAATTACGAACTTTTTCCGTGGGGGAAACCATGTAATGAGGTTCCGGTTAGGTGAAGTTACCCTACGGAAGGTGAGGTATTCCATGAACAGAGAACATTCAAGCTTGTTTCAATGGTCAAAACAACAAAAACAGTATGGCCACAGTATTGATCGGCGGCGGCAGCGGCCTTATGGGTAGCAGACTCAGCCAGTTCCTCCAGGAACGCGGTCACGAAGTACGACACTTCAGTCGTTCCGCGAAACCTGGTTCCGAGTATCCTACCTATACTTGGAATGTACAAACTGGCACTTACGATGAAGCAGCTTTCGAGGAGGTTACGCACGTCATCAACCTGGCCGGAGCCGGCATCGCCGATGCCCCCTGGACCGCCAGCCGTAAAAAGCTGATCATCAGTAGCCGTACAGATTCCACTCGCTTATTGCAAGAAGCTATTCTACAAAATGGCAAGTCGGTAAAGGCCTTTCTGGCCGGCAGTGCCATTGGCTACTACGGTAACCGCGGCGAAAGTGTAATGACCGAAGATAGCGCTCCGGGCGACGATGGCTTCCTCGCTGAGAGTGTAAAGATTTGGGAAGCTGCTACACAGGAGCTCACTGCTGCCACCAACTTACCTACCCTTACGGTTCGTACCGGCATCGTACTCTCTACCAAAGGTGGCGCCCTCCCTAAGATGATGTTGCCACTTAATGTACTCACCTCTACCTACTTCGGGCGGGGCCAACAGTGGTATTCCTGGGTACACATTGATGATATCTGTCAGGTGTTTGTACGGGGAGTAGAAGATGATACCTTCCGCGGAGTATACAATGGAGTGGCTCCTAAGCCTGCCCGCAATAAAACACTGGCTGGAGCTTTGATCGAAGCCAGTGGTAAAGCGGCTGTTTTGGTGCCAGCACCCGCATTTGCCCTCAAGCTGGCATTAGGAGAAATGTCGCACACGGTGCTGGACAGTACGAGAGTCTCAGCCGCAAAATTAGAGGAGGCGGGCTTCTCCTTTCAATTTCCGGACTTAGTAGAGGCACTCCGCGACCTACTAAACAGAAAGGTCTGAAACCGGTAGCAGCTTCAGACCTTTCCACAATCCATAAGATGAGTTCCTACGAGCGGAATACTTCGATTTCGCGATTCTCAACCACTAGATCGGTGAACTTGCCCTTAAAGCGAGTAGCACGAACAATATGGTTGTCAATCCAGTGGTAGTTTCCTCCACGCGGCTTATTCATAAGCAAGCCATGATACAAAAAGCCGTGCTTCTTCAACCACTCTTCAGTGATTGCACGGTGCTCTTCCGTACGGGAAGTAAAGAAGGTAATAAAGTGTCCTTCTTCGTACCACTTATTACATATTTTCAACGCATCAGGATAAGGCAAACAAGTGCCCATGCGCTCTGGCTCCTCGTTGGGAATATCGTCGCAGATCGTACCATCGATATCGATCAAAAAATTCTTTACGCCTTCCGGTAGGACTGGGCTAATAGTCTCCCCTTTTTCGTTATACGCCTCTTCCAGTCCCTGATTCAATTCACTCATGGTGTTAATTTTTTCCTTAGTTCAAAGTGAAAAAGCTACCGCAAAAGTAGCAATATTCCAACGTGATAGAAGTAGCCAGAGTTGCAATTCAGCCCGTATTTCCAATATCTAAGTGTATTTTTCACACTTTTTTAATAAAAACGGCCAGAAAGCTGACTTTCCATCAGCTTTCTGGCCACTTGCGGAAGATTAGTTCATTGCGGATGACCGCCCTGAACTAGATCTGTTTCACTCCGCGCAGCGCCGGCTTGGGTACGTTGGAACGCAACAAGTTTTGTAAAGTAATATTTACTTTTTCCGCTATGGGATTTAAGAGGGTATTCACCTTACTAATGGCTTGGTTATAAGCATTTACATCAGCCTGCGTCAGCTGCCCGCCCTTCTTGACCGCATTTACAATAGCTGGATAATCGTTTTCTGCTAGTGTCTTAATGATTTCCAACTGTTCCACATTAGCATCCCGATAGGCGGTGTCTCCTTTAAAATCAGGCTTAGCTTTAATTACTGGCAATTCTTCATTCGCCGCTTTTACCATGGCCTGGCGAATATTTTCCAGTTCCTCACCATCACCTTTTTCCATCGTCACCATAAAATTGGCGTTTAGTTTACCAAGGCGAAAGCTACGCAGGAAGATATCTCGCTGGTATTCGTTGAGCGCATTCAACTGCTCCGCCTGCGTGGTGGATTCACCATCTTCCATCAGTGAAATCCGATTAGCTTGTGCAAAGCGTTTTTGAGCAGCTAGCAGTCGAGCACTGGCCTCGGCCATTCGTCTTTCAGCAGCGGTCTGAGCTGCCAGATAGCGCTCCATTTGTGCAAAGCTTTCTTGTGACTCTACTTTCAAATTTTCCACTTGCTGGAATCCAATATCAAATAGCTCCTCGTAGGTCGACAAAACCTCGGTCATGGTAGCTTTCAAACCAGCATCATTATCGAATTGGGGAACTTCATTGACTTGTTCCTGAGTAGATTTCACTTGCTCCAGCAGTGCTAGTCGTTTTTCGGCAATTACGCGGATATCGTCGCTGTGCACGGCGTACTGGAGGTACTCCATATTTTTCTGCGCCAGCACATTGTGTTGCTGGTTGAAAAAATCGAAATAGCCAATTGGATTATTTAATGTCTGTTGTGCTTGTAGGCTACCAACAATCAATAGGGAAACAAAGAGGCAAAAACGAGTCATACTTAAATGGTTTTTGATACGCAAAATCGGGTTACAAGAGCTGCGTAAAGCTCACTTTAACGTAAAATGTGATGGTGGAAAACGCTTTTTCTATTACTTCAATTTAGCGCTTTTGGTTCAAAGGTAAAGCAGATAAAAAAAGTATTAGAGCGCGTTTGCAAATTTTGCGAACTGATTTTCATGCTCCTGCCGGGTGGCTCCACTCCTCTCTTTTTCGATAAACCATCCCCCTAAACAAGGCCACCTTATCATCTTGATTGCGATAGATCGTCACCTGGTAATGGGCCAACTTGTGCTGAAGATCCAATTCCACCGCCTCGGCAATCAGGGTGTCTCCTACTTGCACCGCCGCCAGATGGCTAATGCTAGTATCTACCGAAACAGCGTGCCGCCCCCGACTATTGGAAGCAAAGGCGAAGGCACTATCGGCAAAACTAAAGCTTACGCCTCCGTGCAGAATGCCAAAGCCGTTGACCATTTCAGGACGCACCCGCATCCGAATTTTGCAGTAGCCGGCTTCTACCGCAAGGACCTCAACACCTAACCACTGGCTAAAGGCATCGCCCTTCAACATAGCATCTATGATCTCATTTGGTGTCATTGGTTCAGGCATCCCATACTGGTTTAATCCGGTGCTAAAGGTAGTGCTAAAAGGTGAAGGCAGGTCATCTCCTTGAGCGTCAAGAGGTAGGGGGTTGCTGCAAGCTAGGGGATCACTTTTTACAAGAAAAAAACCTATCTTACACAAGCGGAACTGCCAATTTGTTCGTTATACAGGCAGCGTCGGCACCCGTTAGGGTATCTATTAACCATAATGGCGTATCAAACCCGCACTATTTAGCCGGTGGAATACGCAAAAAAGGCGAAGGTTCGCCAGAACGTCAAATGACGGAAAAAGAGTTGATTAAAGGCTGCGTACGAGAAGACGCCCATTGCCAGCAACAGTTGTTCAAACTGTATGCCGGTAAAATGATGGCCGTTTGTGTGCGTTATGCCCGTCATCGACTCGAAGCAGAGGACATCCTGCAGGAAGCCTTTGTGAAAGTTTTTGACAATCTGGACAAATTTGCGTTCAAAGGTTCTTTTGAAGGTTGGATTCGGCGCATTGTCGTCAATACCGCCCTCAAGCACAATCAGCGCAAGTACTTTACGAACGAACAAATCGCCGTAGAGCATTTTCCGGATAGCCCCCTCCAACCCACCGCTTATTCACGGCTCGGTGAAGAGGAACTCCTGAGAATGATCGCCCGCCTACCCGAGGGTTATCGGGTTGTATTTAACCTGTACGCTATCGAAGGCTACAGCCACAAGGAAATTGCGGAACTACTCAACATCAAGGAAAGTACTTCGCGTTCCCAGCTGGTCAAAGCCCGCAAGATGCTACAGGCTCAATTGGATAAACTGCAACGAGTTGCCGTATGAATCAGCGACACCCGCTAGACGAATTGTTTAATCAGCACCTGCGCAATGCTTCAGCGCCGGTGCCCGAAGATATGTGGAGCCGCATAGCACAGGCTCGCCAGCAAAAGCGCCGCCGCCTGTTTGTGATATGGAGCAGTGTGGGCAGTGCCAGCCTCACGCTGCTGGCCGCAATTTGGATGTTTTCCAGCGGCCCAGACCTTGGCTCTTTCCCTCTTTCTGTTCCTGAACAAGTAAGTCCCCCCAGGAGTAGTGTAGCAGAAATCCGCACCAACACGCAAGAAGTAGCGGCCCCTACTTTCGAAGGGCAAAGTACTTCTACTGCGCAAGAAAACGATAGTAACCTAGGCTTACCATCGGCCGCCGCCGAACCAGCACCAGCGGTACAACAGACGACGCAAACACCAGCAATTGGTCAAACGTTTGCGCTCAGTGGTACTACCAATACCTTAAATCAGACCACAACTCCACAGGAGACCAACAACCTCGCCCTTAGCGGAGCAACGGATAATACAATAGCCGTTACCGAAGAACCGATGGCTACCGCTAATTCGGTTAGCGTAGTTGAAGAAAAATCTGCAAGTACCCGTGTAGCTGGACCGCACCAGCGCCAGACGGTACAAATTGTGGATATGTTACCCGAAAAGGGCTTCCACTTGGCTAAGCAAGCGGAAATCAAACTATTTGCCAACCACGCACCTCGCTGCGCTGATTTTGCGGCTCCGTTTTTCCGACTTGATCTGGAGATGCTGGGAGGGCCAGCTTACGCACATCAAACCTTAAAAGCAAAAACATCAGAAAGCCTGGATCACTTGCGTCAACGTCAAGACAGTGAGTCTGCTGGTGTTTCCTATACCGGTGGTTTCCGCCTGGCTGCCTCTTCCAATGTTGGACTTGGTCTAAGGACCGGTTTAATGTATACTCAAATTAACGACCGTTTTACTTTCAATGTAGGAAGTCGAATGGACGTATCAGTGATCTTTGGCCCTAATGGTGAGGTCATCCGTACCGATACTGTTTACACAGAAGGATACGAAGATACCCGCCGCAATAAATTGCAGTTTGTAGAAATCCCGCTTTTGCTGGGCTACGAGCGTCAATGGGGTAAACTGCGCGTTGGAGTAAATGCCGGTGCAGTGCTTAATCTTTATTTCGGTGCCAAAGGTGCCATCTACTCTCCAGCTACCGCAGAAGCCATTGACTTTGGTCAGCAGGGTGATCGCGATGTACTGCCCATTTTTGAACGGCAGGCTACCGCGGCTTGGTACGCTGGCTTAAGCTTAGCCTACAATCTGCATAGCCGTTACAGCGTCATTGCAGAGCCATATTTCAAAACCTATCCACAGGCCCTCAGTAGTGGAGCTTATGATTTGCAGCAAAACTACTGGTTAACGGGTATGCAACTAGGAATGAGAATGCGTCTGTAGACTAACAATTCACAAGTCGGTTCTCGCGGATTGCAGCTGATCTACTACTTTTGCCCAAGAAGATGCCTACTAGTAATGCACTAGTAATGGTCATCTACTGTACAGCACAATCCAATTCCGTATGAAAATGAAGCTTTACCACGCGCTTCCGTTTTGTTTACTTCTTGCTTGTTCCACCTCCGTATTTGGCCAATTTGGCATCCAGGACTGCATTGGCGCTATCCCAGTTTGCCAGGACCTATATACGGAAGAAGAAAGTCCAACCGGTACCGGTAATGTCCCAAATGAGATTATTCCGGGAGAAACCTGTACCGCCGGGGAAATCAATTCCATCTGGTATGTCTTCACGGCCAACGAAGATGGTTTGTTGGGCTTTATCATTACCCCCAACAATCTAGACGACGACTACGACTGGGCTCTTTTTGACCTCACCAATGGCGACTGTGATGATCTAGTAGCCGAAAATCTTGTGAGCTGTAATGCCGCCGGTGGTACGGGTTGTCACGGGCAAACGGGCTGCGCCTCCTTCGGTATCGGTAACTGGACCCCAGGTGGATGCACGGGAACTGGTCCCGTCAACGAATTAGTCCCCATGCAGGCTGGAAACACCTACGTGCTGATGGTGAGTAACTGGACGGGATCTCCAGATGGTTACACCCTGGATTTTAGCGAAAGCACTGGACTCGGTGTATTTGATGAAACAGCTCCGTTGGTAGATGACGTACAAGATTTACCCCAAAGCTGTGGTGACGATAGCATGGAAATTACCTTCAATGAATTTCTCCAGTGTAGTACAGTAAATGGCAACTCCTTTCAGTTAGATGGCCCCGGTGGCCCTTACACGGTTACCGCCTCTTCCCCTGATTGCGGAGCCGGAGCAGACCAGGACCGGACCTTTCAACTCCGCTTTGATCCTCCGATCCAATCCATGGGCGATTTCACCCTCACGGTTGATCCCGATAACACCAACAGCTTGCTGGACCTCTGTGATAATCAAGCGGAGCCCTTTACGTTCAACTTTACGGTAGATGTGCCAATCCCTATCACCATTGATATTGGTCGGGATACCAGCCTGGTTTGTGCAGGAGACGAACTGATCATTGATGCTAGTGCTTCAGGAAATGTCTTCGTTTGGGATGACGGTAGCACCGAGCCTACCCTCACCGTTACCAATGCGGGCATATACGGCGTAACCGTAACGGATGACTGCGGTATTGGCGAAGATGAGGTGGAAGTATTTGTACAACAAGTACCTCCAACCGTAGACTTTGGCCCCGATCAAACCCTCTGCCCCGGCGATACCCGCCTACTCGATGCCGATAATGGCCTGGCCTTCTACAATTGGCAGGACGGTAGCACTAATACCAGTTTTACTGTTAATACTACGGGAGATTATGCAGTGACGGTAGAAAATGGCTGTGGCACCGTAGAGGAAGCCATCAACATCACCTATGTACCGCCACTAAACCTCAGCCTGGCCACCGAGTATGTACTGTGCCTGGGTGATACGCTCATGCTGGACGTAGAGCGTCCACTGGCGGATTATGTGTGGGAAGATGGCAGTACTGATCCACAACGCGACATTGTAGCCGATGGAAACTACGCCCTTACGGTAACGACCCTTTGCGAAGTTTACGAAAGTAATTTTGAAGCCATCTTTTTGGTGGATCCCATGCTAGAATTAGGAGATGATCTTGTCCTCTGCCCTAATGATTCGCTGGTTCTTGAGCCCGGCATACCGGGCGCCGACTACCTCTGGCAGGACGGCAGCACAGCCGATCGTTTGGTGGTTCGTTCTCCAGATACTTATCAGGTTACGATTACCACAGCCTGTAATGAGTTGGTTGACTCCGTACGGATTGATTTCCTCCTGGCAGTGACTACAGACCTTGGTCGAGATACCTTCCTGTGCGATGATCAACCTTTCCTTTTGGACGCCACTACGGAAGTGGAAGCAGACTACCTATGGGAAAATGGGGAGCGCGATCCGCGTCGCTTGATCTTTGGCCCGGGCGATTACATCGTCAGCGTAAAATCCGACTGCGAAAATATTATTGATACCTTGAGCATCGTCCCCTGCGAGATTTGCCAGGTATTCATGCCCAACGTGTTCAGTCCGAATAATGATGGCGTAAATGATCGTTTTGGCCCGCAGAGCCCCTGTGGGCTTGACGCTTACGAAATAATGATCTTTGACCGCTGGGGAAATCAGGTGTGGCAGTCCACTAATCCTTCGGATGGCTGGAATGGTAGAATCAAGGGCGATTTTGCCGCGCAGGGTACCTATGTTTGGATGATCAACTATACTGTAACTGAAAACGGTATCCTTAGAGAAGCCCAGAAACGAGGGGATGTGGTGCTGTTGAGATAGTGCCCAGATATACCCCAAAAAACAAAAGGCAGCACTTCGTTTACCGAAGGCTGCCTTTGTCGTTTCTTGCTTGCTGGTTCTTATTGTTCTTCGCGGCGTAGGGGCTGAAAATTGAACAACAGCAATACCAGTAGCAGTATGCCGAGGATAATCATGGGGATGGAGTTTAGGAAAGCTCCGTGCACTTAATTTGGGGAGAGCACTTCACTTTCAGTTTTCAAATGGTATTTACAGACAATCTTTAGGGTATATTACTATAACTAAAATACGAACTTAGTAGTTCCCTCGCAAGGGCCTGGCCGACATTAACCGATCAATAACATTTATTTATCGACAAAAAAATCCCGGACGCTAAGGCTTTTAGACCTAACGCCCGGGATGGGTTCGTTTATTAGAACGCTTCTTCCGGCCAACGATTTAGTAATTAACAATTACAAAAACGCTCGCATTGCTCGGATAGCTTAAAGGTCAGATGCACCTTCGTTTGCGTCGTTAAAGCGCTTAGTCACCGCGTCCCAGTTGATTACATTAAAGAAAGACTGGACGTAATCTGGGCGGCGATTCTGGTAGTTCAAGTAGTAGGCATGCTCCCACACATCCAAGCCTAGGATTGGTGTGCCATTGCGCTCAACAACATCCATGAGCGGATTGTCCTGATTAGGAGTAGAAGAAATGAACAGGTGATCTTGACCTGTAACACTCAACCATGCCCAACCGGAACCAAAGCGAGTACCGGCAGCCGCAGCAAATTCCTCTTTGAACTTATCGAAGCTACCGAAATCACGCATGATTGCCTTGTGGATATTCATACGTTCAGAAGGCTCACCACCACCATCTGGTGACATGATCTCCCAAAACAACTTATGGTTATAGTAGCCACCGGCGTTGTTGCGAACAGCAGCGCTATGCTCAGACACATGGTGCAAAATCTCGTAAATACTCTTCCCATCCAGGTCAGTGCCGTCAATAGCGGCATTCAACTTTTTGGTGTAGCCCGCATGGTGCTTAGAGTGGTGGATTTCCATGGTGCGTGCATCGATGTATGGCTCGAGGGCATCGTATGCGTAGGGTAAGTCTGGAAGTTTAAAGGCCATAACGTGTACCAATAGGTTTTATGAATAATTAAAAGCGGAAAGTTACTGTTCCAACACTAGGCTCAAGTTATTTGTTCAGTTTAGAGCCCAGGCTTAGGTGTGGATTTATTTCATCGCAAAATACCAACTAAAGTTTAGTATTGGTCGTTTCCTTGCTAAAAGCTGTCTATTTTCGAGAAATCCAGCTCACCACTGCGTTTGTAAGCTATCAGACGGCAACGTGCTGGGAAAATCCTTAAATTGCTTAGCATTATCCCTGTTGCCAGTTTTGGGTAAAAAAAAATGACATGAAAGGATCCTTTTACCTTCGCCTACTCTCTGTTTGTTGCTTGTTCTTTCTTGGCTTGAGTACGGTTTTTGCTACTCACAATCGCTCGGGCGAAATAGTAGTAGAAACGCTCACTGATGAAAACGGTAATTGTGGCCTCACAGTACGTGCAACCATCATTACGTATACTAAAACGTCTAGTGTCGATGCTGACCGAGACTCCCTAACTATCTGCTGGGGTGATGATACCTGCGAACGCGTGGCACGGGCCAATGGGCCTTTGGTTCCTCCGCAAGGAGAACCCTTAGAAAATGATATCAAGTTCAACCTTTACATCGCTACGCATACCTACAATGGGCCCGCTACCTACGTCATTAATTTTGAGGACCCCAACCGGAACGCGGGTATCCTAAACGTCAATTTTCCGAATTCTGTAAGTATCGAGTTTTACGTAGAAAACGTATTCACGCTCTTTAATCCGGTATTCTCGGGTTGTAATAACTCACCGGTCTTAGAAGTTCCACCGATTGACTTTGCCTGTGTCGGCGAAGTATTCACCCATAACCCGGGTGCCTTCGATGTGGACGGAGATAGTTTGGTGTACGAATTAGCCGTCCCCAGACGGGGGCCAGGAGATCCCGTACCCAATTTCTTCTTCCCGGCTGGTATGAGTATCAATCGAATAACCGGTGACCTCGTCTGGGATACCCCTAATGAACGAGGAGAATTTAATGTGGCCATTAATATCATATCCTTCCGGAATGGCTTCCCCATCGATACCATGGTGCGGGATATGCAGATCATTGTGGAAGATAATTGTGATGGTGATCCACCACTGGTCATTACTGATGTGGATGAGCTTTGTGTGATAGCGGGTACCATGATCGAGTTTGATGTGACCGCTACGGCTCCGCTTACGGATACGGACGAGCTCGTTCGCCTACTGGGCTACGGTGCGCCCTTTAATTTGGACGTAAGTCCGGCCACCTTCCTACCGGATGACGAAACCTACCAGAATGATCCGCTTACGCGAACGTTTAGTTGGCAGACGACCTGTGAGCATATATCCAGTCAACCTTACAATGTAGTCTTTCGGGCCGTGGACAATGACCTAGGAGATACTACGGGACTGGCTACACTGAAGACCATTCGAATCAAAGTAGTGGGGCCTCCGCCCGAAGATGTACAAGCCATAGCCAGTTCTCAGCAAATTGAAGTCAGCTGGGAGCTACCCTACGTTTGCGAAAATGCGCAAGAAGACTTCTTCCGCGGCTTCTCCGTCTGGCGCCGTATCAATTCTGATCCAACCCCACTAGATACCTGTGTCACCGGCCTTGCCGGACGGGGCTATACCCGTATCTCTTCTGATGATTTACGAGATGTCAGCGGCGGCCGCTATTTTTTCCTCGACGAAAATGTGGAACGAGGGAAGACCTATTGCTATCGAATACTGGCTCATTTTGCCCGTAGAACAGCCAATGGCATGTTCTTTTACAACCAAGTGGAGAGCTTGGCCTCAGAAGAAGTCTGTGTGCAACTGGGGCGTGATGTGCCGCTCATTACGAAGGTCGATGTAGTGGATACCGATATTGGAAATGGCATCATTGATATCTGCTGGAGTAAACCCTTGGCTGAAGATCTGGATACGGTACTTAACGCCGGCCCCTACACCTACGAGTTGCTCCAAGCTCCGGGACATACCGAAGATGTAAGCGCCTTTACGCCCATCTTTAGTGTAACTGCGGCAACCTTTGCTGAGGCAAACGACACTTGCTTTACGGCTATGAACCTCAATACAGAGGACCAACCCTACAGCTACATCGTCAATTTCTATGTCAATGGTGAGAGTAGTCCACTCGGTGCCAGTTCGGTGGCGGGCTCCCTCTTTCTCAATGCCACGCCATCTGATCGGCAGAATACCCTCACTTGGGATGAGCTCATCCCCTGGGAGAACTTTGCTTACACCATTTTCCGTGAAAACGGCAGTGGTGGTTTCGATGAACTGGCTACCATTAGTGATCCTATTTATCGGGACGAAGGCCTCACGAATAACGTAGAATACTGCTATCTGGTGAGAGCGCAAGGGACCTACAATATCAGTGGTTTACCGGAGCCCTTGATCAACCGTTCACAAATAGTGTGCAGCACGCCATTCGACAACGTACCACCCTGCCCACCAGAATTAACGGTGACTAACCTCTGTGACTTCAGCGAAAACTGTGATGATATTGAGAGCCTGACTAACAATCTGGACTGGATAAATCCTGCTACTATTTGCCAGGAATTCCAAGATGTTGCGGCTTACAATGTGTACTACGCGCCAATGGTTAACACTCCTTTTGAGTTGATTGCCAGTATCAACGATCCGAATGAACTGGAATTCATACACGAACCAGGAGGGACCATTGCCGGTTGCTATGCTGTTACGGCGATTGATACCGTAGGTAACGAAAGTGCGCAAAGTAATATCGTTTGTGTAGATAACTGCCCAGTCTACGAATTACCCAATGCGTTTACACCAAACGGCGATAGTCAAAACGATCTATTTGTACCTACTCGTAACTGCTTTATCGCAGAAGTAGAGTTCCAGGTATTCAATCGCTGGGGAGACCTGGTATTTGAAACTAAGGATCCAGCACTCAACTGGGATGGTACTAATACTAGCGGAGACTTACTCAACGAAGGCACCTACTTCTATAAATGCCAGATATTCGAACAAAGGGTGGATGGCGTAGTGCCCAGCCAGACGGTCTTGAGTGGATACATTGAAATGCTGAAGGACAACCCTTAGCCCTCTCGGTATTTATTGGTCCCCTTATGCATGTCGGAGAACTTTGAGTTAGTTCTCCGACATGTTATTTTAGCTCCCTTCTGTTTCCTTAAATTCCTCTTCCAAAGCTCTTGCTGCATTCCAAGTAATGAGGAGTTGGGCGGCGATGTACGTCGTCATAATAGAAAAGCGCGCATAGGGAATAGGCTCAGCAAATTTATTGAAGGCAATCAGCGTATCGGAAAGCACAAAAAGTGCTACCCCAAAAAAGAGCCATCCAAACACCGAGCCACTTACCCTTCCACTCATGTTAAGTGCAGAAATGGCCATGGCAACAATCGCCAGTGCATAAATAGCCACCGGCAAGCGCATCGCTCCGGGTATACCTTCCCAAAGGGATTCCAGCACCCAGTACCAATAGCCCAAAAAGAGCAACATCAGCCAGGGATGGTCATGAACCAATCCTGTTTTAAAGCGTGGATACTTCACAAAAGCCACTACATAACACAACTGCGCTAGCAAAAAGCTACCCAATCCCAAGAGAAAAAACGCTTGTTGCTGCGGTCCATGCTCCACAAACATGAGCAGCGTATCACCACCACAGGAAAACAGTAGGCCCAGCATTAAGAAGTTACGTACCGGACCTGCGTGTTCCTGCGTTTGCCGCCACAGCCACAACATGAGCAATGGCATGAGTAAGGGTTTGGTGCAGAGAATCAGCGGCTCTAGTTCTATTTGTTCTGCGATCAGGTGGACGACGCTCAGAAGTAAGTAAGCAACTAGTAACAGGTGTCGATAGATAGGTTGGGCCATGGAACGAAATATTTTAATTGCGCTTAGATAAGCGAGAAAATTAGTGCTTAACTGCAAAGTTAGAATTAGATTAGAGTAAGCATTTTAATCAACAGCACTCTGATGAAAGCACAGTTACTCCTTTTGGCCCTCCTGCTGAGCGGCGCGCTCCTCCATGCACAGAGCATCGACATTCTACTCGTTGATGACTCCGATGACAGTTTTGACAATACCGCTCTTCTTGGAAATGGCTTAACCAACAATGGGCTAGCCTTCGATCTATTCAATTCCGTCGACTCCACAACCGGCCCCTCGGTTGACCTAATGGCAGATTACGACCTGGTCATTTGGCACACCTCTACTGACGGTGACTTTCTCAACTTCTGGAATGGCGATCAAACGGACAACGGTAATCTTTCGCTTTACTTGGAAGAAGGTGGGAACCTATGGTTGATCGGGAATGATTTCCTCTTTAACCGCTATGGCGTGCCCGCAGACACCTTTCAAGTAGGCGATTTTGTCTATGATTACCTAGGGATTGCTCAATATGATGCGCAAGCCTACGGGGATGACGGCAACAACGGTTTACCGGAGGTTCGTCCCGCTGAGGACCAACCCATAGCTGGCCTCGAGCTCATTTTCTGGCAATTTCCAACCCTCTGGTGGGCCGACGTCCTTACACCCCGCGCCGAAGCAATCACGATCTACGAAATGGGGCATGACAACTATGTCTTTTCCGGTGAGTCAACCGGCATTTGGTACGCCGGTGAAAACCACCGTGCCCTGACTTTTGCCTTTGACCTGGCGCTAGCGAACAATCAAGATCTTATAGACAATACGGTTGGTGGCGTAGTAGATTTTTTCGCCAGCGTTGTTGTGGATACCGATGAAGTCAATGATCTTGCCACCGCTATTGAAGTGTACCCTAATCCTAGTTCAGGCCTGGCCACACTTTCGTTCAGCTTAGCAGAGGCGGCGGATGTGAGTATTGATGTGGTCAACATGCTGGCTCAGCCTGTTGCTCATCTATTGCCTAATACATCCTTAGTTGCTGGGCCACAGCAAATAGAATGGCAGCCTGAAAGGGGGCTTCCCAGTGGTTTGTACCAATTCCGGATAACTGTAAATGGGCGGGTTACACAAAAAGGGATTGTGCTTAAGCGGTAGATTGATACCACTTACGAGCATATACTAATAAAATGATAGAAGATTAAGAAGGTAAGTTCAAGAGGGCAGTGATGGAAACTGTCGATCCCAAACCACCCCAGTTCATTGATAATGAAAACCAAAGCCAGAATAACGTCCATCTTAAGCGCTACAAACCTAGACTCCTCCATCACTGGTTTGCCTTCTTTTGACCTCGCAGCGTTAAACCTGGTAACCGATTTTGATTTTCCGTTACCCGCTAATTTGAGGTTAGGGCATTTAGCAGAAAAGGTTGTTTCTCTTCTTATCAAATCATCTACAAACTATGAAGTCCTTTATGAAAACATCCAATTGATCGAGAATAAAAAGACGATTGGGGAAATTGATTTTATCCTTTCCAATCAAGATACAAAGCAGCTCATCCACCTCGAATTAGCTTATAAATTCTATTTATATGACCCCCATATTTCTGCAGAAACCATAAAGAACTGGATTGGTCCAAACCGGAATGATTCCTTGCAAGAGAAATTAGACAAGGTTAATAACAAGCAATTCCCATTACTTTATCACAATGCTGCTCAATCACAACTGGACCAGCTAGAACATAAAGACATTTCACAACAGCTCTGTTTATTAGCTTCTCTGTTTGTTCCCTATCAGTCTGAAGCGCACTTACCTACCGTTTATCAGAAAGCCATCAGAGGATATTATTTAAGCCATGAAGACTTTATGAGCTTAGACCATTCAGAAAAGACCTATTATTTACCTCAAAAAAGAGAATGGGGAATTGATCCTGCTAAGAACGCCGATTGGAAAAACTATGGTCACGTACATCCCCAGATTAAAAAAAGCATTGCCCAGAAACAAGCTCCCCTGTGTTGGCAAAAACAGCAGGGCTTGTACACCGCCTTTTTTATTGTGTGGTGGTGAAATGGCGTAAACTAATAATGACTATGAAAAAGATTCTACTTTTTACTTTTACCATTCTACTTCTAAGCGGTTGCGGCATATTTCAAGAAAAGGAGGCCAATTGTAAAGAGGCCCCTAAGGAGGATTGTGTTTGTATCGAAATATACCAGCCCGTTTGTGGATGCAATGAGGTCACCTACGGAAACTCTTGCCAAGCAGAGTGCATGGGAATAATGGATTATACCGCTGGCGAATGCCCAAAATAGCCTTCGTGAGTTGATTACTCTCCATAGTAAATAGCTTCACGCCGAAGTAAGACATCACAAAAGCTGCAATGGATATAATCAAGGTGGTCTGTGGCATCATATGGAGCGATGACAAAATTTTCGTTTGTCGCCGAAGAGAAGGGAAATCAATGTCTGGCTATTGGGAGTTTCCTGGCGGCAAAATTGAGCCCGGCGAGTCTCAGCAGGAAGCCTTAAAGAGAGAGCTTTGGGAAGAGCTGGAGATGAAAGTAGAGGTGGGAGACTATCTTGGCAAATCAGAGCATGACTACGGTAGCTTTATGATAGAATTGTATGGGTATCATTGTTCAGTGGTAACGTACAAAGGCAAACTAAGTGACCATGACTCCTATCAATGGGTGACTGCTGATCAACTAATTGAAATAGGTTTGACTCCAGCAGATATTCCTCTCGCAAAAATGCTTGCTGGCGCAGAACAATAGCTAAGGGGGGTAATGAAATCAGATTAGCGTAGTATTTTAAGGTGAGCTTCGGGAAGCATACATCACTAACTATCAGCGAAGTAGAGGACCAACCCATACCTGGCTTGACATTAATTTTTTGGCAACTCCCCACCCTTCAAGATGCGGATGCACTCACAGCTCGAGAGGAAGCGTAGTAGATTTTTTCGCAGGCTTTATTGTCGACACCGAAGAAATCAATGACGTTGCTACCGCCATCAAGGTCTACCCCAATCCTAGCTCGGCAGTAGCGACGCTTTCTTTCAACTTAAAAGAAGCTGCAGTCGTAAGTGTGGATGTTGTCAATATGCTGGGTCAGCAGGTGGCGACGGTTTTACCGAGCACCACCCTAGCTGCCGGCTCACATCAATTGGATTGGTCACCCATAAAAAGTCTTCCCAATGGCCTGTACCAATTCCGGATTATGGTCGGCGGACAGCTTACACAGAAGGCGATTACAGTTAATCGTTAGGGACCTACATCTAAGCAACAATTGCGGGCGAACGCTGGCTAGCCAAGGCTAGTCAGCGTTCGTTTTTTTATTTTTATTGCACAGTAAGGATAAAGCACCATATGAAGATCCAACAACCCATAAATGAGTACTACGAGGAACTGGCCCCCAACTACGATCAGGATCGTTTTGGCAATACCTATGGCCAGTATATTCACCAGCAGGAAACAGCGATCCTCAATCAGCTACTCCCCTACCCTGCTACTACACTTACGCTTGATTTAGGTTGTGGGACTGGGCGATTATTGAGATGGGCTACGCACGGACTGGATTACAGCCCGGCAATGATTGCGCAGGCCGAGAAGAAATATCCGGATCGAGACTTGCAGATAGGTAGTGCCTGGGATACACCTTACGAAACAGCCTGTTTCCAAGCGGTGTACTCCTTTCATGTACTCATGCATTTGGAAGAAGCGCAGATTCCAACGGTATTGCAAGAAGCTGCTCGCATTCTACAGTCTGGTGGGCGCTTTATTTTCGATATCCCTTCAAAAAAACGACGGGCGCTGCTCCGCTATCGGGCAGGGCACTGGCACGGGGCACAGTCGCTTGCTCTAGATGATATTCGAGCATTCGCTGGTGAAGACTGGGAAGTCCGGTCCTATACTGGCGTGTTATTCCTGCCCATCCACCGTTTCCCCAATTGGCTGCGCCAGCCGCTGCGCTGGATGGATGACTTACTCTGCCGTTCTCCCTGGCGTGCTTATGCTTCTTATCTCGTAATAGAATTGGTTCGCAAATGAGGTGGCTCAAAGATCAAATACCGCGCGCTTGGCGGCTACAGGCTCAGGTTATGCGGCGGCAGTGGCGTGACCAATCATCCGGTATGGCTCAGCAATTTGCGCAGAAGGTTACCGAAATTGCCCCCCTGCCCTATCAGCTTGAAGAGGTACAACCCGTCCGGCAGAGCAGCTACTACGAGAACAAGCTGCATAATCTACGTTTGGGCGCCCAGCGCATCAATCAAGTAATTATTCAACCCGGGCAAGTATTTTCCTATTGGCATGTGCTCGGAGCACCATCGGCGCAAAATGGTTTTCGCGAAGGCCGTAACCTGATCAACGGTAAATTACAAGCTGATTTTGGCGGCGGCCTTTGCCAATTATCTGGCATCCTATACCTCCTGGCGTTACGCACGGGTTTGGAAGTCGTAGAGCGGCACCACCATTCTGTTGACATTTATACGGAAGAAGAACGCTTCTGCCCGCTTGGTGCGGATGCCACGGTAGTGTATGGCTATAAAGACTTGAGACTGCAAAACAATTATCCGTTTGCGGTAGCTTTTGAAATTGAGGTGGAGGCACAAAAGGTACAAGCGTATATAAAGAGTGAGCAGGCCCTACCGGACCTGCCACTAAAATTTAGTCGCCAACGTACAGAGAATGGTATATACGTCCGTACGCTGCGGCAAGAGAGCGACGTTCAAAAGGAGCTGTGTGTATCGTTTTATCGGCAGTAGTAGTTCATGTGAGGAACATTATCTTCATCAAAGGCGGACAAAGAAACGTACCCGAAAGTTTTGCAGAAGGACATCATCATTAGTGAAATAACCATCAACTCCATCTGCTTCATCCAAAGCTAGAACGTAGCGACCAACGGCAGCGGACAGTATCCCTTCTACCATCTTCCCGGTGACTATATCTGGGAAAAAACTAGATTCAGAATCAAACGTATGGTCTTCTACACTGATAACTTCAAACTGGCCTTCAGCCCAGGGAAGGTAGCTGGACTGAGAGGAGGGTAGATCCAATTCGGCTACTTCTGGCAATCGGATCCCCACGGCGACTTGTCCAATATCATTGCCAACTGGTATAATGGTACCCGGAGCAAAATAAGTGACAAATTCCGCTGCACTCCACGCAAAGTCATTAACGGTATTTCGGGAAAAACCAGAATAAAAACGGAGCGTAAAGATGGGGTGCGTCTCAACTTCGGTAAAGGTGTTCGGTTCCGCTCCGAAGACGAAACGAATGACGTCGTGAACATCAATGTACAAATTTGTCTCCTCTGCATTAGGAGATAGAAAGTTGGCTGACTGAAACCGGTAGTGAATACGCTCTTCTTCCTGGGGACCAAAACTAAAGGCGTAAGCGGTAGTTGAGCTATTAGCGGGATCATAAATTTCACCTGCCACACCAGCAGCAAGATCAACTTCGGTTTGGTATTGCATCTCCTTCAGACTAGGTTTTCCACAGGCGGTGATGAGAATAAGCAAGAAAAGAGTAAGCGTGATATTGAGGTATTTCATGGGTGTTATTTGATTTTTGCGGTAAAGCCTAAAGCAAGGGCAGTTAGGTAATGCTGCTGTTGACGGGGAAAAGGACTCGTTGCTAATTGATTGCGCAGCCCTTGCGTCAATTGTGCTTGTAATTGTAGCCCCGGACTAAGCTCGTATTGAATACCTACCAACAGGCCATAGTCGAGTCGCGTAAAATCAGCGAGCTTAAAGTTATCAAAGTCAACAGCCTCGTTGTTGATGGTAAAATCACTGTTGAAAGGAAATCCAGTGAGGAAATAGCCCGTACGCACACTAGAGGTCCATCCCACCTCAACACTACCACCTTCCACCGCCGTGAGCCAGGCGGCATAGGTTCCAAGGCTATAGCTCCAGGGAGAGTGACTATTAAAACGTTGTGTCCAGGAAAAACTAGTGTGCAGATGATTAAGGTTCTCCAAAGAATAGGTGATCATGTCCCGCTGATATTCAGTGGGGTAAAAGGACTCTGACACGCTTATCGCTAAACGCTGATAACCGCCAAGATGCCGATGACCGAAGCCGAAGGTTAGGGTACTAAAATGGTCTAATCGATAGTTCAGCCAAAGGCCAACATAGTTGCCCGCCCCCATTTGCCAGGGACTACCATTCGTGACCGTCACCATGCCATGGGCATTCACGCCAACTTCAATTGGATTACGCTGGGCGAGCACATTGATGGTGCCCAAGAACAGAAAGAGAAACAAGCTGATATTTTTCATTTTGGAGTAGTTTATTTGTTACAGGCGATAGGCTACGCCTAAAGTGAGGTGGATACGGGCAGTATCATCAGCTCGGTAGAGCATGTTTTCGAATACCTGTAAGGGCGTATCTGGATAGCGCTGCTCAACAGCCTCAGCGTTTTTGATTTGTCTGCTTCGTTCGGTGGTAGAGGGGATTATTCCTATCTCCCCTCCGAAATTGATTCCGAAACGCTTTGTCGGCCAGTAGGTATAAGAAAGCCCTAACTTGAGATACGGATCAAAACCTCCTTGGAATTTAAACTCGTAAGGTTGGGTGCTTCCTCCCGTCCCCGTCACGCTGGAACGACGATATCCAGTCCCTACTAAAAAATCCAATGCCAGATCCCCTTGACCAACTCGAAATAAGAGTTGTGGACCAGCGGCCAGTCCGAAATAAGGAGTAGTTGTAGTCCAGTTAAGTAAGTAGGCCTGGATGAATTCACTATCACTAACCCGACCGGCGCGACGAAGATTATTCAGCATAAAATTACCCTCTATCCGCAGGGCTAGCCAGCGAAAAACACGATAATCAGCAGTCAGATTCGCTAGTTGGGTAGAATTCCAGGATTTATTATTACCAGCTAAGGTGCCGGTTACGGTAGAGTTATGAAGAACACTGACACCAATTTCAGCACCGAGCGTCCAGCGGCTATCCGCTTGCTGCGCCCAAACAGTAGGCGCCAGCAACAGGCTGATCAACAACAGAATACAGGAGTAATATTTCATGCGTGGCATAACTTCAATATTTTCGATTCAAAAAATCAATTTACTGCTGGTCCAACACATCCGGAAATAGCTTTTTACGGTTGCGTTTTCGGCGTGGTAATTGGGGTTCTGGTAGTACATCTTGAGTACGCAGTGAATCTGACAAAAGTGTCCATTCAATGGTGGGCAAAGGGCTTGTCTGATAGGCATCCGATCGCGCTGGTAAGGGCTTTACCTCTTTAAAAGAAGGTGGAGGTAGTGGGGCCAAAACTTCGATTTTTCGACTAGGCCGCACGAAACTTTGATGATCTTCCGGTTCGGCTTCTTTTACAGCCGATATAGCTGGCACCGGCACATCCTGTGGTAATTCTTCTTGTCCGCTCGGCTGCTCTGTACCAGGTATTTGTAAGTTCTCAGATTGCTCTTTTTGTGGTGAGCGAAGCAACAGAAGGATTATCAGTGCTGTTCCTAGCAGCGCCAGTAAAGTCCATTTTAACCAACTACTGTGCAATGTAGCTACTGCTTCAGTTGAGACAGGAACACTCCCCCCGTCCAATATCTCTTCCATAGCGGCCCAGCCCCCCGGATCGTAGTCAAACTCGTGCTGCTCTACTTGCCGTCGCAGATCAGCTTCCCATGGGTATTGCTGCTCTTTCATGCCGATTTGCCGCTTTGGGGGTTATACAATCCTCCTAGCCAAGACTGGAGGGTTTCTCTGGCCTTAGACAATCGCCATTTGCTGTTACTGACGGTAATGCCCAACATATTGGCAATTTCCTCGTGCTTATAGCCATCCACTACGTGCAGGCTGAAGACCACTCGCATATGGTCCGGGAGTTTTTGGATATACCGGAAGATATCTTCTGCCGCTAGTTCTGCCTCTACTTGATTGCGTTGCGGTCGAGGTTCAGCCGTTTCTAGGCTAATGCGTTCGCGGTAGCGCTGTTCAAAACGCAGATGATCCATCGTCACCCGGAAGGTAATCGTAGACATCCACCCCATGAAGGAACCGCTTTCACGGTAATTTTCCAGGGAACAAAAGATGGCTAGAAAAGCCTGATTGAGTAGGGCAGTAGCCTCCGCCCGATCTCTTGTGTAACGCATTGGAATACCCAGTAACTTCCCGAAATACCGCTGATACAGCTGCTGCTGCGCCTTACGGTCACCAGCCAAGCAAGCTTCGCGTAATGCTTCGTCCGTATGTGGTTTTCCGTTAGACATGTAGTGCTTAGTGAATGGCTTTCATATACACTATCGGAAGCCCGATCAAAAGGGTTAGTGGGATCGGTCATTTTTTTTGCGAAAAATTTAGTTTTTTCGATGGGGTCCAAAACAAGAGACCAAAAAAATCGTCAAAAATAAGACACAAAGAATTGACTATCAATAAATTAAAATCCAATCCTCACCCTTAGTCGAAAAATTTAATTTTTTCGATGAGCCCCCCAATTTTTCAAGCAAATTTCCTCCTGTTAACACTTTTAACCCCTTTTAAACTTATCGTAAACCCTCCCGATTTTTTGCATCCCAGGCCTGAGTAGCGAATATTTGTTGGTAAAGCCCCTAGAAGAACTAAGCCGATGAAGACGTACCTCCTACTCGCAGCCCTACTAGCCACCGCATTCCTACCCGCCCAGGAAGTGCTTTTGTTTGATGATGTCCAGGAAAAGACACTGGTCTATCGTTATCACCACTTGAATGGTCCCTCCGCCTCAGCACTACAGCAGATTATCCGCTGCTTAGGTCCCAACCAATTGCACGAGCCCGCTTTCGACCTCACCTACAATTATCAACTCCAAATATTGGAAAAGACGGACGGACTCAAGGTCTGTATCAATTGGCAGTCAGTAAGCGTTGATCGTGAATTACGCCCACTTGGTTTTCCCTTCGCTGATCTGTTGCAGCCAGCCGGCGCAACGTTTAATCTAGAATTACTAGCGGACGGCGAAGTAGCGGTCTCCAAATGTGTTCAGCAACAATTTGGCAATACCCAACCAAGCTACACCTTTGATTTCAGCGATATCGAAGGAGGCGTTTATTACACCTTACGGGTAAACGATTTACACTTCAATTATGGCAGTCGCGAAGTCTCCAATGTCCGCAATAGGAAGCAAGCCATTGACCAATACCTCATTGCTAAAGACGAATTACTCACCTTACACGAACAACTGGATCGATTTCGCCAGGTAGATGTACGTCCGCAAGACATCAACACTTATCAGCAACAGCTTCGTGGCTATCAGCAGACCTACGAAGGTATTGAACAAGGTGCATTCTGGAGTCTGCTCGAATTGAACGCTACGAATGCGCACGACCCTGAACGAGTAGTGGAGCACCTTGCCACCTGTGAAGCCGACTTATTAGCCATGCAACAGTGGCTTGACCAGCTACAAGCCCAGCTCCACGTCCTATACTTCGATCAGGGTGTGACATTCTTCAACCAGGGCCAAAAACGAGCTGCACGTGAGGCATTTCGCAATTCTTTAGCTACCAACGAATGCTATGCCCCCAGCCATTACTTTATTGCGGTCCTAGACTTTGAGGTCGGTAAAATAGAACCGGCAGGTCGCCGCATTCAGAAAGTCCTAAATCAATACAATCCAGATCCACAAACCAAAACAGACGCCCGTAGCCTGGCCAGCGGAATTGTTCGCTATTATTTGGATGCCGGCCAAAATGCGGCAGTCCTTCGCCAGTACCCGCAGGCAGTAGCCTTGTACGAAGAAGCACTAGCCTTTAGTAAAAGTATTCAGCAATTTGATTTTGGACAAGCCGAAGCGATTAGCCGTATTCAGGAAGCTTACTTTCTGGATTATCACGAGCAAATTGATCAGGTGCTGTACACACAACAGACAGGGCGATACGCACTAGCCCTACAACAATTGGAGCAAGCCAGGGCATTCCAGCAACAGTTTCAGGTGCAAAGTACCGTTGATACGCGTCGCATTGCCGCGCAATTGGTGGATGCTATATACCAGGAAAACCTGGATCAAATCCGCCAGCTGCGGCGAGATCAGCAATATGATCAGGCATTGGCCGCTGTTGCGGAAACGGAAGAACTCCTGCAGCATTATCCAGGTATGGTTCGTCAACCACTAGCGCTGGACAGTGAGAAGAAGCAGGTGCTGACGGCAAAATTCCAGACCATGCTGGCACAGGCTGATCAACTAATTAAGGAAAGACGACTAGACCAGGCACTAGCCCAAGCCCAGCAAACCCAAAGCTTCGCTCGTAGCTATGAACTCGAAGCTAGTATGCAGCGGGAGAGTGAGCGCCAGATAACACGTGTACAACAGCTACGCTACGAACGCTTCATTCGTGGGGGGCAACGCGCCAAGCAAACTGGTGATTACGCTAAGGCTCTGGAACAATTTGAAGCGGCCCAAAGGCTGGCCCAGCAAACGCCTGCGCTGCGCGAAGACACCAGTTTAGGACCACAAATTCAGGCCACTGCTCTGGCGGCAGCCCAACAGCTATTTGATGCTACCCTGGCGAATAGCCGCGAAAACAATGATCAGATTCGTGCCAATCGAGGTCGCATTTACAGCCTGGCTAGTCGTTACAACTTACTGGACCAGCCAGAAATACAGCAGCACTTCACTCAACTCGATGATCAACTGTGTCGCAACGCCAACAGCATCCTTTTGCCCAGCCTAGAGCAACAGCTAAATCAACAGCAGCAAGCTCGTGATTACATTGCAGCGGAGGCCACCGTCCATAGCATTCAAACATTATTGAGTGAGTACCAAAGCTGTGGACTGAGTTCTGCGCCACTCCTCATGAGTCAGAAGGTCGTAGAAGCTTGTGCTAACTACCAAAAAGTACTGCAAGCCGCAGAACGTGCTGAACAACAACGACAGTATGGGCAAGCCATCGTCCACTACGTGGCAGCCGCTGAAGCGTACCAAGCCCCCAGTGTGCAAGCTCGCTTGGCTGGACATCCAGCCTTCCGCCTGGCGCAATACGTACAGGAGTATCCAGACTACCATATGCAACTAGCTGGCGCCCACTACTTCCTGGATCAGCGCCAACATGACACCGCACTTAATTTGCTAGGACTGGTACTCCAAAGAGGTACCCACCCCAAAGCTACGGAAGGACTACAGCAGCGCCTGGGTAGCGCGTTGGCCGTGCGCCATTACGTGGGTAGCGCCAATTGGAAACAGACCTTCTACGGTTTTGTGGATAAGGAAGATCGGAAGACCTATAAGACCATGTACCGCTCTTTCCGCAAGCAGTGGAAGCGGATGGCGTAGTGGTGGATTTGGTTGAATTGGTTGGGCCTACGGCCCTGGTTGGTTGATTTAGTTCGGCCTCCTGTGTCGGCCTTAGTTAGTTGATTTAGTTGTATTGGTTCAGCCTCCTTACGTCGGCTTTAGTCAGTTGGTTTGATTGTTAGGAGGTTACTTTTTTGAGGAACTCCAAACTCCAGAACTCCAGAACTCCAGACATCTAAACTCCAATAATCAATCCTACTTGAATTCTAACGCTAATTCTCATTCTAATCGTACATTGATCTGATGTAAAAGATGCCATCAACAAGTGAATAGAATATCTTGCTTATGCAATGTGAT
>JBCBEC010000047.1:0-55762 GCA_038528965.1 Bacteroidota bacterium
GGGTCGAATACTTCAAATATACTCTTGCCCCAGAGTTCTTTCAATTTCAGCAAAATGCCGAAAGTCCAGCTTAGAGCGTGTTGGGAAATTTTGCGAACTGGTTTCCAACGATTTATCGGTTCTGGGTAAGGAATGAAAATTGAGTTTAGCGGGCTAAATGAAATTTTCATTCCGACGCCAGGTTCATAAATCCTTGTGAAGCAGGAAGCACATACTATTAACCAAGATATATTAGGAAGTATCGATTTTCACCAAATGAAATTTCCTAACACGCTCTTAGCTACACTTCCGGCTCCGTGGTCTTATTACGAGCCATCCACTGACGTACAATGTAAAACACCAGACCCGCACTGACTAGGACTAACCACCAGGGGGGAGCCTCGATAGCTTCTGGTGATTCGGACACCTTAAAGGACTCTGGAGATAAGTAAGCCCCCACAATTTGGATAGCATTAAAAACAAAATGCAGGATAATGGGCAACCATAGGCTTCCACTCCATACCAGGGAATAGCCAAGCAAAGCGCCCAAAAACATACGTGGCAAGAAACCTACAAATTGGAGGTGAATAGCGGAAAACAAGGCAGCTGTGACCCAAACCCCAATATGAAGATCCCGGGTAGACTCCTGTATGCGGGGCTGCAGTACTCCCCGAAAGAGCAATTCCTCCCCTACCGCCGGAGCGATTGCAGCCACCGTCAAGGCCATTAAAAACTCACTGAAGTTTTCCATCCGGAGCACTTCACCTACCAACCAGTTTTGGTTGTTTTCAAGCGTGACCAGGCTTTCCGGTAGGGGTAAAACACTATTGAGCCAATTGCTAGCAAGAATCAAGGGTAATGAACAAATCAACAGCACTATCCCCCAGCCCAAATCAATAGCCCGAAGGCGCTGCTTAAATTGTAGAAATTGAGCGACCCCGCGTTCATCCGTTGCCAAGTAAGCAACCACCAGCGCCACGAAAGTAAAAGAGAAGAAGTGCGCTACGAGGTTAAACCAACGGATGCCCTGGCGTTCGTTATACTCCAGGGGATGAGCTTCGGTCCAGCTCATAATATCTGTCACATTCACCCCTAGCATCTGCGCCACGGCATTACCCAATCCAGCTCCCAGTCCCATGCCAAAGAGCATGGCGATTAGGGTTACAAGAATAACCGCACCAGGGCGGTCGCGAAGCATGTTGTTGAAAATTCTGTTTTGCTGCATAAACTTATATCCAGGTAACAATCCGTTTCCAAATCCGTATACCGTTTTGTTGGGCAAGAATACGGCAAAAAATACTGCTTAAAACAGATAAATAGCAAAATAAGCTATCTTTGCTAGTCCAAGGGACGATAATTCATTTTATCGCCCATCTTTTTTAGTTAGAGAACGACTGGGAAGACGCTTACAAACTAGTAACTGCACACCTAATAGCTACCCAAAGCCCCAATTAACAACTACTCGTGTACATCTTTGGCCACAACTCAA
Source organism: Bacteroidota bacterium (assembly GCA_038528965.1). GTDB lineage: Bacteria > Bacteroidota > Bacteroidia > Chitinophagales > Saprospiraceae > Lewinella. The sequence goes on from JBCBEC010000047.1 coordinate 1,469, forward strand.
CTTTCGGTACCCGAAAGCTGGTGATGGTTTTTGCCCTTTTGGCCTTTCTGTCGTTCTGCAAATGAATAGCAATGCGAGTAATTTTTACCCTCTGTATTTTTTCACTATTCTCCTTTAGCCTGTTCGCTCAACCAATTAATGATGAATGTGCGGACGCTATTTCCCTCAGCCTTAGCTCGGCGCCGGCTTGTCCGAGTACCGCCACTGTATCGGACAATTTCAGTTTTGACAACATTGATGCTACGCCGGTTAGTCCCTATCCGGTCTTCAACGACTGTCCGTCCGGTTCTACTAGTGGCCCTGCGGCCGAGGTATGGTTTACATTTACTGCTACCGCAAACCAGACCGATATCACCGTATTGGGGTTGAATAACCCTAGTATTGTAATCTATCAGGGAGCCGACTGCGTCTCCTTACTGGCGATCGATTGTAGTAGCGGTAATGGCTCTGCTACGGTATCCGCTAACACCCTAATTGGCCTGGATTACTTTATTCTGGTTTCCGGTGAGGATGTTGACGATCAAGGCAACTTTGACCTTGAAATCGAAAGTGGCAACTTGTGTAACAGCTGTGCCCCTCCGGGTGCGATTGAGCTGATTCCAAACCCTCCTCCGATCAATGGTACCTACCCCTCTGGACAATTGGTACAGATTTGTGTTAACGTTAACATCTGGGAAGGTAACGCCGCCGGTACCATCGAATGGCTGCACGCGGTCACCTTTGACTTTGGTCCGGGTTGGAACTATAGCACGCTTAATCCTAGTCCTCCCGGCTCTTGTGATGGTCAAGGTAACTGGGATTGGTACGAATCCTGGACTGGCGACAATACCGGAGACACCTTCGGTCCTGGTTTCGCCTATGACTCGAACCTTGGTGGTCCGCTAGACGGTAACCCTGGTAATAACTGGGGGGATGGCCAAGGTGCCTGCTCCAATGTACCAGATCAAGCTCCTCCTTTCCAATTCTGTCTTGATATCGAAGTAGGCGAATGCCCACCCAACTTCACTGGTGATGATATTGGTATCACCGTTGAAGTATGGTCAGATGGTGACAGTGGAAGTTGGACCCAAACGGGTTGTAATAGTGGCCAGGAACTGGATATTACCTCATCTGTCGTTTGTTGCCAGGATGATGATCCCTTAGTTACCGGCATTGATGCTTCTTGTGCTGGTGCTGATGATGGTGCCATCGAAATGGAAGGGAATGGTGGTTTTGACCCCAGTGAAGTATTCAACTTCTTCGTCTTTGATGAATTCAACAATATTGTTTTTGAATGTCTAGGCTGTAGTGGTCTTGTTATCACGGACAGCGATTTGCCTCCTGGCGATTATACTGTGACTGCTATTAACGTAGCAAACGACTGCCCTCGTTCATCAATGGTGACTGTCTTTGAGCCTGATCAGCCAATGGCACAGGCCGTTGTTCTCAACATGCCTTGTCCTGGAGATTTAGCCGATCTAGAAGGTAGTGTGGATTTAGGCGGAACGGTAGAAATCTATGATTGGACTGGCCCGGGTGGTCCCTATAATGGTCAAACCATTCAGGTTGCTCAACCCGGTACTTATGAGTTGATTGTGACCGTTGACGGTTGTCCTTCTACCCCCGCCACAGTGGAGGTAGAGTTTGTAGACTTCAACGTCTCCATTCTTGGTGAGCCGGAAGTTTGTGCAGAAGTAGATCTCGAGTTAGAAGCTTCGGATGGCGTCGCTTGGACATGGGAAGACATTACCAATAGTATCATTTTGGGTAGTGATCAAACCTTAACTACCCCACTTACCCCTGGCAATTATACCATTCAATTAACTGCGGAAGACCCTAATGGTTGTTTTGCTACCGCAACGATTGATATAACCGTCAATGAATTACCCACCATAGAAATAGTGGTAGACGGTACAGGCTGTCAGAACGCCGAAACAACATTGACCGCCTCCGGCGCAGGATCTGGTGGAACCTACGAATGGCCGGGCGCTCCCGGAGAACCCAACCCTCGTATTCTCTTTAATGAGCCATTAGGTTTTAACACCTATGAGGTCATAGGCACCGATGAGAATGGCTGTGAAGGTATCGCCTCTGTGGATGTGGAGATTGTTCCCGTTCCGGATGTAACGCTCATGGTAGATGATAACGAAGTCTGTGCAGGCGATGAAGTGACTGTTACCGCAGTAGCGAACGAACCGATTAGCTCGATCGACTGGAATGGTGCTGGACCAGCTAACCAGAACCCAATTACGGTAACGATTAATGGTCCAACCGTCATTGAAGCGGATGTCACGAGCCAGGATGGCTGTCTAAGTGAAGACAACACCGTCAACATAAGCATAGAATCTCCTCCGCCGCCACCAACGATCAGCTGTGGAACCAGTACGGCTACCAGCGTAGAGTTTATGTGGACAGACGTGATTGGTGCTACCGAGTACGAGATTACCATAAACGGTGTCGATGAAGGCATTGTTTTCGCGCCCTTTTTTACCGCAACTGGTCTCAGCTCCAATCAAAATGTGACCATCACGGTACAAGCAATAGGAGCGGATATTTGCCCGGTTGCACTGGCTACCTTTACTTGTAGCACACTGAGTTGTCCTCCATTCCAGTTGGACATCGACCCAGTAGCACCAATTTGCTTGACCGGAAGTACACCAAATTTCATCCTGACTTACACCTCAGAAAGTAATACGGGAACCGTCACTTGGGAACCTGCTTCTCTAGTCGATCCAACTACCGGAGAATTCAGCCCTGTGAACGCTGGAGTAGGCAGCCATGTGGTAACCATTCGCTACTCAGAGGGTGTGTGTGAATACACGGATACCGAAACGATTGTTATCAATCCAACTCCCACCTCGACCTTCACAATCAGTGAACCAGGGCCGATTTGTATTGATAGTCCCGTAACGGTAGCGTATACTGGAACCCAAATTCCGGGCGCTACTTATACCTGGAATTTTGACGGAGGAAGCGCAACTCCCGGCACTGGCCCTGGCCCACATACGGTGAGCTGGCCAACGGGTGGAACGAAGACGATTACCCTCAGCGTAAGCGCCAACGGCTGTACGTCTAGCGAATCAAGCCAGAGCATTAGTGTCGTCAATCCAATTGCCGCACCAATCGTGACTTGTGGTACTGCCACTACCTCTTCTGTGACCTTTAATTGGTCGCCGGTAGCTGGAGCCACTTCTTACACGGTAACTGATGTAACTGGCCCCGCTGGAGTTTTAGCCGGCGAAAGCTATACCGTTTCTGGCCTAAACCCGGGTCAAGTTGTCACCATTTCTGTGACTGCTAATACCAGCAATGTTTGTGGTGCTACCACATCAACAGAAGTAAGCTGTCCGGCGAACGACTGCCCGACTTTCAATATCAATATCACGCCAATCGATGATATCTGTCTGACAGCTTCTAATACACCAATTACGCTTGAGGCTACTGCCAGCGGCGGAGTTGGTGGCGGAACCTTTAGCTGGAGTGGCCCTGGCGTAGTAGCGAATCAATTCTTACCGAGCATGGCTGGCCCACAGGTGATCACTGTTACCTACACAGAGGACAACTGCTCGCAAGACGAAAGCATTACCGTCAATGTATTTGACACGCCAAATGCGACCTTCACCGTTGCACCGGTGCCCGTTTGTACTGATCAGGAAACCACAGTAACCTACACCGGTACGGCTTCGGCCGGAGCGACCTACACCTGGAACTTTGCGGGCGGCACTGCCGTACCTGGTACCGGTCAAGGTCCTCATACGGTGAGTTGGCCAACGGGTGGTCCGAAGGATATCAGCCTCACGGTGAGTGAAAATGGCTGTACCAGCGGAACAGAAACCCAGACGATCACAGTAGAAGAGCCATTGGCCGCGCCGGTGATCAACTGTAGTCCGAATACAACTCAGATTGTGTTTAGCTGGAATGATATTGCTGGTGCCACAGGCTATCAAGTTAACGTCATTAGTGCTCCCGGTGGAGCCATGACTAGCCTGGACGAAACCAACCGCACCTTTACCGTAACCGGTTTGATGGCTGGCGACGTCGTAGAAATTGAAGTCATTGCGGTAGGAAACGGACCTTGCGGCAACAGCAGCAACACCTTTACCTGTCAAGCACAGGATTGCCCAGATATCACCGTAGAAATTGACGCCATTCCTGCGATTTGCTTCGAGATGGGACTACCTAGCATTACCCTTACTGCAACTGTGACGGGTGGTACTGGCACTGGTACCTTTACCTGGGCTGGCGACGGTATTACCGACGCTATGGCTGGCACCTTCTCAAGTGATGATGCGGGTGTAGGACCAGCTGCGGTAACGGTAAGCTACCGCGAAGATGGTTGTGACTACGTAGACGATATTGTCATTGACATCTTCGCTATCCCTACGGCGGACTTTACCGTGACAACTCCAATCTGTGTGACAGATAGTACAACAGTTCTGTACACTGGTTCGGGATCGAATATGGCAGATTACGCTTGGGACTTCGGCGGAGGCGTTGCTGTTCCTGGCACTGGACAAGGCCCACACCGGGTTATTTGGCCTACGGATGGCGATCAGACCATAAGTCTCATCGTAACCGAAAACGGTTGTAGCAGTCCAGCCTTTACGCAGACCGTAACCGTTGCTCCAGAACTAATCGCACCGATGATTAGCTGTGATGTAACGGGTGATTCCATCATCTTTACCTGGCCTGATGTAGCGGGTGCTACTAGCTATACTGTCAATATCATCGACGCACCGGCCAACGCCTTCGCAACTGGTGGTGATCCAGACCGCACCTTCACCATGGCCGGATTCACACCAGGACAACCTGCTACTATTGCGGTAACTGCGATCAGTGGTACAGCTTGTCCGGATATCACTTTCGAAGGAACTTGCTCACTGGATAATTGCCCAGACATCATTATCGATATTGATGATGTAGCACCCATTTGTTTGGATGCTTCCGCAATGGCCTTCGACTTGAACGCCGTCATCACTGGCAATACGGCAGGTGTATTGAGTTGGTCCGGCACGGGCGTTACCGATCCAGCACAGGGTACTTTTGACCCTCTGGCAACTGGCGCAGGCAACTTCGCTGTTATTGCCACTTACGAGGAAATGAGCTGCTTCTACGCCGATACGACGCTAGTAATTGTAAATGCTCAACCCAGTGCCTCTTTCACGGCAACTGGCCCTATCTGTGAGGATGATATCAGCATAGTGACCTACACCGGTGGAGCAAGCGCCATGGCTACCTACGATTGGAACTTCGGTAACGGAACCATTGTAAGCGGTAGCGATGCTGGACCGTACGAAATCAACTTCGCGGATGGTGGTAACCAGACTATCAGCTTGATGGTAACGGAAAATGGCTGTGCCTCTGATCCATTCTCAACTACGGTTGAAGTAATCGACTCGCTAGTAGCACCGATCATTAGCTGTACTGCGGATAATACCTCCATTACCTTTAGCTGGAATGCAGTTGCGGGAGCTACTGGGTATATGGTCAATGTTATTGATGCTCCAGCAGGAGCTATGGAGACACCAGACCTGGCGAACCGCATGTATACCTTCAGCAACTTGACTCCGGAGGATATGGTAACCATTGAGGTGGTGGTACTCACGGATAACATTTGCGGCGGCGTAAGCAGTACGCAAACCTGCTCTAGTGAACCTTGCCCCGAGCGCAGCTTCGGCACGGATGGCTACGGCCCATTCTGCGACGATGCAGGTGTACAAATGCTGGCTCCAGTCATTACTGGCGGTAATCTCACCGGCATGATTAGCTGGTCTGGAGATGGCATCGTGAGCGCGAATGGCATGTTTGATCCAGTCGTTGCCAACCTGGGTGACAACCTAGTGACCCTCTCCTACGAGCAAACCGGTTGTTTCTACGATACGACCTACACGCTGGTAGTTAACCCGAAACCAGTGGCTGACTTCACAGTCACCAGTCCAATTTGTGTGACGGATGTTAGCTTGATCACCTTCACGGGTACTGCTGGCCTTAGTGCTACCTACGATTGGTCGTTTGACGGTGGTACAGTAATTAGCGGTACGGGTCCAGGACCATACGAGATCATGTGGAACACAGCAGGTGATAAGACGATTACCCTCACTGTAACCGAAAATGGTTGCGTGAGTGATCCTGCGACTGGCACAGTGACTGTGGATGCAGAAATTCCAGCAGTAGTGATCAGCTGTAGCGACGCAACGACTAGCTCTGTGACCTTTAGCTGGGATCCAGTAGCAGGAGCAGATACGTATACCGTAGCGGTGATTCAACCGGCCGTAACGGGTACTCAAAACGGTAATACTTACACCATTGACGGACTCACGGATGGTGAAGAAGTCATTATTGAGGTGACCGCTAGTGGCCCGAGTGTTTGCGGCAGCAGTACTGCACAAGGCACTTGTAACGCCTTGACGTGTCAGCCACTGACTCTTACGCTAGACGGCCCAGCCGTGATCTGTGAAGGAGACGATACTGCATTGACTATCAATATTACCGGTGGTCAAGGAACGCCGGTAACGATTGATTACACCGTGAATGGTGTAGCGGCTCAGTTGACTGGCATCAATGATGGTGATCAGATTCAACTACCGAATGTGACCGAAGCAAGCACCGTGGTGATCACCGGAGTGAGCGATGAAGTGAATACGAACTGTGTGTACAACCCCATGACGGAATTCACAGTACCCGTTGATCCACAAGTGAGCGCAGGGCTAGACGGACTCATCGATCCCGTTTGCCCGGATGATGCAACTGTAGTTGACCTGGGCGCGGCCCTTTCTGGTGCTGACGCTGGTGGTAGCTGGAGCGAAACTTCCGGCAGTCCAAGTACGGGTGGTGCGTTCCAAGCAGGCGCCGGTACCTTCAATGCGCAAAGCCAGGCACCTGGTACTTATACCTTCGAGTATACAGTTGATGGCGGTGCCTGTCCGGATGATAGCGCGGTGGTTAGCTTTACCATTAATCAGGAACCAGTGGCCGATGCCGGTCTGGATCAGATTTTGACCTGTAACATGGGCATGGTGGCTCTGGGTGGCAACTCAAGTGCTGGCGCTACTTATACCTGGACGAGCGACAATCCTGATGCTATGATTACGGACCCTGATGCTCCACTTATTGATGTAAGTGCTCCGGGTACTTATACCATTGAGGTGACCAATGCTGCGGGATGTGTAGCTACGGATCAGGTGATGGTAAATAGTGACTTTGATGTACCGGTGGCTGATGTGAGTATCAGCGAGGTGAGCTGTTTCGAGGCAGCCGATGGTGCCATCATCATCAATACGGTTGTAGGTGGTACCCCACCTTACTCATTTAGCCTGAATGGAAGTGCACCAACTACGAACACTTTCTTTGGTAATTTGAGTGGTAACATGTATACCTTGATCATCACTGATGCTAATGGTTGCTTTACCGAACTTGGCTTAGAGTTGATTGAACCGACTCAGGTAGCCGTTACCTTGACCACTAGCCTGGAGAATAATGACAACGACATTGAACTTGGTGAATCGGTAACGCTACAAGCGCTGTACGATCCAAATATTCCGATTGACACCATCATTTGGCAGCCGGATAGTATTGGCGTACCTGGCCAGAACGCAGTGGAGGTGAGTCCTACAGAAACAACAACCTATAGTGTCACCATTACCGACATCAATGGTTGTTCTGACTCCGACAACATGACCATCATTGTGCGCAAGCAGCGCCCAGTGTACGTACCTACGGCTTTTTCTCCAGACGGTGATAACACCAATGACTTCCTCTTCCCACAGGGTGGAGATGAGATCACGGAGATCAAGAGCTTCCTAGTATTCAACCGTTGGGGTGAAGCGGTATTTGAGAATTACGATTTCCAACCGAACCTCCCAACAGAAGGTTGGGACGGGCGCTTCCGCGGACAGCTGATGAATGCCGCCGTATTTGTCTACTACCTAGAGGTAGAATTCATCGACGGCGAAATAGAGTTATTCAAGGGAGATGTAATGCTCATGCGTTAATCGCCGAAGTGACGAAGAGCTCGCATAAGCGGAATCTAGGATCAGGGGTCCTGGGTTCCGCTTTTTTATTTTTTATTGATTTGATTGCCTTTATTGTTATCTAAGACTTTAGGACAATTAAACATGGGGCCCACCGTACGCTGGCTTGAAGAACAAAACCCCAAACAAGCCCCTACGCAAAATATAATTCTTTAAATTCCAGATTATGGAATACTTTTTTAAATGCCGTAAACCTTTTTTACGTATTATTGTCTAGTAGTTTAAAGGTACCCCAAACAAGTATTATTCACGCTTTCTTTTTTATCATATCATTCTTTACGGCGACAAAGCTTTTCTGGGTCACTACTAACCAGCCCAGTATATTTATTCTGCTTTGATTTTTTGCTGATTTTTTCCAAGTTTCTGCAATTCAACAGCTTAGGGCTTATACCGCTTAGTAATTCACATTACCAACATCATGTGAGTATACCATACTATGCCTAAGTCCGACAACAACGTATTGTTATGCGCTTGCTGCACCAATCCTACTTGGTGAGAAGGTAATATGTATTTGATTAGTTTCATTTTTTACACATATTTTCTTCTAAACCAAAATTAAACTTTATGAGAACTTGGATTTTAAACACAGTATTAGCTCTTGCTTTTCTAATTACTGCAAACACCAACCTCCAAGCTCAATTCGACTTTGAGTTTTGTGGCTCTACTTTTACAGTGAACTGCGACGGCACTGTGAATGTAGACCTGGCGGAGAACGTTTTTATTTACAAAGTTTGGGACGGCGGCAACCTAATTGCAGAGTGGAACAACTTCACTCCTGCTCCTGACGTAGTCTACACCCCATTCGTTGGTGGTCAACCTCCATTTGGCAACCCGGTAATGCCAGGTCAGAACGTTTATCTGGATGTACAAACGGAAGACTGTGGGCAGTTTATTCTGAATATTTCTCGCGTAATTGAGGATCACTGTCCACCAGATGATCCTACTAGCTTTACTTTTTGTGGCTCTACTTTCCACGTAAATTGTGATGGCACCGTTGATGTTGACCTAGAGACGAATGTGTTCATCTACAAAGTGTGGGACGGCCCCAACCTAATTGTAGAACTGAATAACTTCACTGGTCCTCCAGTAATCTACTTCCCATTCGTTGGTGGACAACCTCCATTTGGCAACCCAGTACTGCCAGGGCAAAATGTTTACCTCGACGTACAAACCGAAGACTGTGGGCAGTTTATTCTGAACATTTCACAAGTGCTGAGTGAAAATTGTCCCGGTTACCTTATTGGCGACTTTGACGACTCCGAATTTGTGAACGCTCCGAATAATGCTGGCGTGGAGGACCTCAATGTTTATCCTAATCCTGCTATTGATCAGGTAACTATTTCATTGCCGATAATTGATGACAATTACCGTCTGCAATTGTTGGACTTGAATGGAAGTGTACTTCGTCAGCAGTCGATAAGCGGAGGAAATCAGCAGTTGGATTTACAGGGCCTTCCTTCCGGCACTTACCTACTAAGTGCACAATCTGGGGATGAGGTCTACACTAAGCGCATTGTGAAGAATTAGAATTAACATTTAGCGCTTTTCTCAGCGGCCGATCTCGCTTGCAATAGAGTGGGATCGGCCGAATTATTTAAGGTACCAGTTTATTGAGCTAAATTCGAAGCCTACTATACCGGGAGTATTGTCACTCCCCATGTGGAACATTAATAGTCACCGTTGTACCCGCTCCCACCTGAGAATCGAAATCTACTTCAGCATTAAGAAAGGCAGCCCGGGAGTGGATACTTTCGAGGCCCAAACTCTTGCTGTTGGCCCGCCGGTCTTCCACATCAAAACCAAGGCCGTCATCTTCTACCGTTATAATCCACGCATCAGGCGTATGCATGCATTGAATAAGTAAGTTTGCAGCCTTGGCGTGCTTGAGCACATTGTTGACGAGTTCCTGAATCATACGGTACAGCATAATGGCATGGCTTTGCTCCAATTGGTCTAGCTCGCCCCAGATTTCCAATTTGCAGTTAATGGATTGGCCAATATTGACTTGCCCTTGTAAATCTTCTAATGCCCCTTGTAGTCCTAAGATCGTAATGGAGTGTGGGGCCAGATTATGTGCAACCTGCCGTACTTCAGTACAGGCCCGGTCTATCAACTCACCCGTCTTTTGGTAAACGGGTTGAGTGAATAGCTCTGGTTTGTTCTGACTAATAACCGAGAAATGACTCTTGACTGAGCTTAAGAGGCCACCAAGTCCATCGTGTAATTCTTTTGCTACTCTAATACGTTCAGATTCTTGGCCTTCGATCACCGCTCCAAGCGAAATCAATTTATTCTTTTGTTCCAGTTCAATCACCCGTTGGGTGGCAATCTCTACTTCCTTGCGCTGAAGTTCTTTCGAAAAATTCACCCGACTGCGATAACCCCAGAATGCAGCTCCCCCCCCCAGTAGTAGCAAGATAGCCATGATTAGAATGGAGTTTCTTTCCCGAAGTCGTCGTTCAGTCTTGAGTTGTTCGTTGAGGATTTGTTGATCCTTCAACTCCGACTGGTACTCCGCTTCGAGTTCGTATACCAAATCGATTTGATCCCGGTGGAAAAGGGAGTCTCTTACCCGGGTGTTTTCTTGAGCATAGTGTAAAGACTCCTCAAATCGCCCCACCTCCTGATACAGTTGCTGTAGGTAGTTGATGGCATTGAAGTAGCTGTCTTCCCATAGCTCCGTTTCCTGGGATAAGTGCACTACCTTTTCAAAGTCTAGTATTGCCGAATTCAGTCGTCCATAGTGCTTTTCATATTTCCCGTGTGCCTCGTAAAACAAACAAGAAGCCTGTGCAAAGCGATCCCCGTCCACATAGGTAGCAGCTTGTTGCAACCAGTATCCGGCAGCTTCGTACTGATCCATTTTCATATGAGTCATTACAAAGCCTACCGTGGCGATCAATAAGGCTCTGGTATCGTCTCGATCTTTAAAGTATTCATAAGCTTCCTGGAAGACCGCGATGGCGTTCGTATCTCTCTGAGCGTAAAGGTGGTAACCTAAATTAAGTTGAGCCCAGGCTTTTGAGTGCTGTGGTAAGTCAAACTCCTCGACAAGGCGAATACGTTCCCTGGTGTAGTAAGTTGCTTTTTCGGTATCCTTAAGGCTGCCAAAAATCAAGGCTAGATTCTGATAAATTCCTTCCCGTTTCAAGGCCCCTCTTTTTCCATCTGGAAGCATATCTAATTCTGCTAGGCAAAGTGAAATAGCCTTCTTGCGGGAGCCAAAGGTACGCTCCCAAACCGACTGCACATGTAGTACCTCAGATAAAGCAGATTCTCGTTTCACCCGATCGATTTTTTGATCAGCTATCCCATAGCCTCGATCCAGTAAAACTTTCGCAGAATCCCGTTTCCCTTCTAAGATATAGATCATGCCTAGGCGAGTACAGCCCGCCCAGGTGCGTTCATTATCGGGGAGGCGAATCAGTTCCAAGAATTTCTCCTTGATTTTGCCTCTACTCCCGGTACTCAATTCTAACATCACGGCTTGAGCTTCCAAATAACTGGCCTGCCAGCGTACATTATCATTTTGTTTGGCGTATTCATAGCCATCCTTATAACTTTTTACAGCTCCGGCCATATCGCCCTTGCCAATAAGAAAGGAAGCATAGGGTTCGTACCAGCTAAAGCAGGCTTCTCCTCGCACCTCCCCTTCCGCACATATTTCTGCTAATTGAGTGTAATACGTTTGAGCAAGCGAAGAATTATTGTTGGTGGCCGCTTCTTGTGCCTTGGCTAGTAGTTCGGTAGGAGTATTATTGGCCCAGGCAAGAGATGTGCTAAAGACTAGACTTACGATAAGCAGCAGCGTAAGACCAAGGCGGTAGAAAGGTAAAAAAGGGGAATAAACGGACATCACAAACAAGGGTTTTGAGCTCTAACTCACTCCCTAAGGTAGCATATTTTATAACGCTTAACGCAATAAGAGAATATCCCCGCCCAAGGTCTGCGTCTCCCCATTAACCAGAAGCAGTTCGATACTGTACACGTACACCCCAGGGTCAAGCTGTTGCCCCCGAAAGTACCCATCCCAGCCGTGGCGTTCACTGTTGATCGGCCAGTCAGCTGCCTGGAAAACCATATTACCCCAACGATCAAAAATGAGCAGTCTGACAATGCGCTCAATCTGCGCTTCATTACCGAAGACCAGCCATTCGTCGTTCTGATCATCACCGTTAGGAGAAAAGGCGTTTGGCAGAAAAACATCTACTTTATTATTAATAACCAACCGACTGTTTAACAATTGGTTACAGCCAAAAATATCTTCAATATACAGTACAATATCATCTGGATAGGTGGCCGTAAGCTCAGGAAAGCGACAGTCTACACACGAAAGCTGATCTTCTGGTTCCCAGCGTAGTTCTGCCAGGAGATTAGTTGGTACATAGCACTCCCACTCTAGGGTTTCGGTGGTTCCCAATACCATTTTTATCTGATCCGGAAGCCAGGCTAAGCCATTTGGATAAGTTGGCGGCATCAGCCAATTGAACGACTGCACACAACCGTTGCCATCGCGAACTATGACCTCGGTTTCTTCTCCCGGGGCTAGTCCCCGCCACCACTGCTCCCCTCCAATCCAAGGCCCGTTGCCCGCTAGTTGGTACTGATACGGCGGCACACCACCAGAAGCACTTAGCTGCACATAATTCGTCTGCAATTGCTCGCAAGTCGGCGCCGGCAAATCGATGGCCGCTGGAGCATTGATCTCCCAAGAAAATTGCGCCTCGCAACCATTGCTATCGGTAACCTGCAGATCAACTGCGCCTGCCGGCAGGTCCTGAACAGTGGTTTCGACATCTTCTAGGTTGAGCCAATTCAGTTGATAAGGTGGTGTCCCTTGGCTCAGAGTGACTGAAATGGCTCCAGTTTCTTCTCCGAAACACTCCGGGTGCTCAATATCTGCCAACGCCAAGATATCCCAAAGGTCAAGCTGGGCATCTCCTTCAGCCTCACCAGCACAAGCAGCATCTGTAATACCAACTAATTCATAGTACCCATCTTCCATAAGGGCAAGCTCATCAGTTAGTTCTCCTAGATTGATGACAATAGGGTCACCATTGTGGAGTAGCTCTAATTCAAAGGGCGGAACACCTTGTAGTTCAATAGGAAATAGGCCTGGGGTTCCGGCACATACTTGTTGATTACCACCCAAAATAGCCGTAGGAGGAGATTTCAACTCTACTTGGGCAGTAGCCTCCGCCACCTGCTCGCAGCGATCCAACACCACTAGGGTGTAGGTTTCGTTCTGTTCCGGTTGCACTGTAGTTTGTGCGCTCGTACTTCCTGTGGACCAGGCAAACGAAAAGGGTGGACTTCCACCGCCTACTTGCGCGTCTAGAATTCCTTCCTCACCTGGACATAAGTAAATATCAGGTACATTTAGCTCCAAGGGCGGTGGTGCCACAATCCTAAGGTCCGCAGAATCCGCATAGCAAGCGCACGGAATGTCCAACACCAAACGCAGTAACTCGGGATCTTCCAGCAGGGCATCACTTAGGCTTCGCACCGCTAGATCAGCGTAAGCTTCGCCGGCCGGAATGGTAATTTCCCGGGGCAGCGCCTCATAGTCTAAGCCCTCGATCGCGGTAGAAGCTTCGGAAGGGTAAAATCGTACCGTAAACGGTAGATCAAGTGGCGTACTTTCACTACGTGCAAAACGAAAGGCGGCCTCCTCACAGCCTTCGTACAGCTGTCCGGGAGTATTATTTTCGCTCACTGCCTCAACACCAATCTCCGGGCCGAGGCTGAAACTACCAGCTTCTAGAAAAACTGCGGAGTCGAAGTGGGGATCAGCTACGTCGCCTACTACTAATCTAATGTGGTAAGTCTGGCAGGGTTCCAGTAGAATCCGGGCCGTCATGACTTGAGTAAATCCGTCGTACTGTATGGTCTCTTGATAAGGGTGATAAACGATGGGTAAATTACATTGCTGCTGATCGTTTATCGTTTCATTGTGGATATAATATTCCTCGTTGCGGTTAAAATTAATGGAGTTAATAGAAACATAATCGGACGAGCCGGGGACCAGTGCCACATTAACTGCACCATCTGTGAAAGGGCCATCTATTCCAGGACCACTAATGAAAAAACCAAATACATCATTATAGTTACTGCCAACAAATTCGCAGTATTCTTCGGAGGCAAAGACGTAACGAAATTGGACCAGAGAATCGAGGGGAACAAAATCGAACTCGATACCAACGGCATCGTGTACATCTCCCGTAGCCAATTGGCCTAGATCTGCGTCAAAGTTGGGGCCCGGCAAGTTGGAACTTTTATCGGTAGCGTTATTAGGCCCGTGGGCGTTTTGGGTATTTCCAGTCGAAAGGATAATGCCACTTTCAATACCAATGGAGCCTTGTCCATTTTCAAAGTAGCCAAGACCGTTTTCATGGCCTATTGGGTTGATGACATCAATGTTTTCACAAACACCGCTAGCAAATATATCCGCTACCAATGTCTGGGCGGAGAAATCAGTATGCGTGTTAATACGCTGTTGAGCTACCAACGACAATGTACTAACAGCAAATAGAAGGAGCCATAGAAGTTGCTTCTTTTTCATGCGGTCTACCGTCCGGGCGGTTGTTTCAGTTTTTGTAGAGGATTATGATAACAGGGCCCACTTAGCATTACGCAAAATATCACCCAATGATTGTTTTGCGGTGCATGAATACTAGCTTAAGATAAAGATAGTTTATCTAAGTGCACACAATTAGCCGCACCAAGTCGTTTCGGACTAGGTACATTAGGTAGATCTGAGTTGCTAAGGGGTGATAAGCCGGTTTACCGTTGGATCACTGTGGGAATACACCTTAAAGATAGTAGTAATATTTGAAAAATTACCATCTGTTGTAAAGATGTAAGCCAACTAGCAAAAAATATCACAAAAATTCAGTAACATACATGATACAAAATCAGTATACGTTGATGTGTAAATAGACCTTCCAAACCGAGACAAGACCCCTTCACTCGAAAGCGAACACCTTTGCAAAAATCATAGCGGAAAAATTTCTCATATATGCAAACCCTTAATATCTTGCCTTGGATACTGAGGTGGAAGCCGATCCAACTTCTCAAATCAGCTTTATCTCAATGTATTCACCGCCTGCTCAACGTACTCATGTACCTCGGCGGGCATCGCCCCGGTGAACTGGAAGCAGTTTCACCGTACCAACAGAAATACATCATCATTTCCACCCGGAATGCAACTTCAGAAACAAATAGGTATATGAAAATCCTGAAAACTTTAACTTTCCTCATCCTGCTGCTAACGAGCTTTAGTCTCCAAAGTCAAGTATTTACAGCATGTGTTGAAGGAACAATTTCCGTTAACGGAAGCGCTGCGACCGAACTCTGCCAGGGAGATGGCCTAGAGGATCGCATCCGCTTTCGCACGAGACCACTCGCCACACCAGTTGCTTATATAGTGGTGGACGAAAACGACCTTATCGTTTTTACCAGCACGAGTAGCACCATCGATTTTGAAGATCTACCCAACGGTAATCTTCGGGTGTATTCGGTGTCCTATATTGGCCAGTTCACTGCCATGGTGGGCGAGAACTTTCTCGAATCAGAACTGGGTAGCTTCTGTGGCCGCCTAAGTGGCAACTTTATCTCCATCTCCAATCTTACACCAGATGCAGGTGCTGTTAGCACGGCTGCGGGAGAAACAGCCGTTACCCTTTGTGTAGAGCCAGGGGTAACGAATGTATTGGATTTCATCACGGATAGTGATTTTGAGCCCTATATCTTTGCCATTACGGACGATAACAATAATGTCCTGGGCTTTTCTACTGATGGTACGGTTGATCTCACCGATGCACCTCCTGGCGTATGCCGCCTTTGGGGAGTTGCCTATGTGGGTGATTTCGTCGGCGAAGTAGGAGACGACCTGCTAAATACCAATTTAGCGACCGCTTGTTTTGAGCTGTCGTCGAATTTTGTGGAAATAACTCGGCTTTCTCCAGAAGCCAACACCTTGACTTATGCAGATGGCAGCGAAAGCTTCCTTTCGTGTAGTGTTTTGGAGCCTACCGGAACCGTTGGCTTATCCAGTAGCCACAGCACCGCTACCGACTTTGTATTTGTAATCGTAGCAGAAGATGGCACCGTATATGACGTGACCACAGCTACTGAAATTGATCTGGCAGTCGTTCCAGCCGGAGCTTACAGCATCTTTGGATTGGCTTTCACCGGCAACCTTACCATTGCTGCGGGTGATACCTTTGATCCAAACCAACTAAGCGATGAGTGCTTTGATCTTTCGGATAATGCGCTAAGCTTTATCAAGCGGGTGCAAAATGCCGATGATGTGCGTTTGGAAGATGGTTCTTCTGAAGCTACCGTATGTGTAGGGGATGGCATTCCGGATGTATTAACCTTTACGACCACCTACGCCGGTAACGATAACTTCATTTACGTGATCACCAACGAAGGCAACTTCGTTTTGGCTACTTCTGAAGATGGCATCATCGACTTCGACGGTGCGGGTACTGGGATCTGCCGGGTGTGGGGCTTGGCTTATAGTGGAAACCTGACCCTGGAAGCAGGCGACAACCTGGGGGGTGGCCAAGCACTTTCCGATGAGTGTTTCGATCTTAGTGACGGGTTTGTATTGATTAACCGTGACGGTCCCGACGGCGGAAGTATCAGCTATGCCGACGGAAGCACCAGTTTCACTTCTTGTTCTGCCCTACCACCAGACGGTGGTCTTACTGTAGTCGTTGCGGACAATGATCCGAATTCTGAATACGCATTCCTCTTAGTTAACGAAAACAACGAAATCACCGTCATTTCAACGGATGGTGAAATTGACTTGGAGACACTGCCAGACGGCACTTATACTATTTATGGTGTTTCCTTCATCGATGCACTGGCGGTAAACGAAGGTGATACTTTTGATCCTGACAATTTGGGTACTGCTTGCTTCGACCTATCAGATGACACGGTGAGCTTGATTAAGCGCGTACAGAATGCAGACAACGTACTGCTGGAAGACGGCAGCAATATGGCCACCATTTGCGTAGGGGACGGTGTTCCAGATGTCCTGACCTTCACCTCTACCTACGTAGGAGACGATAACTTTATCTATGTGATCACCAACGAAGGCAACTTCGTTATGGATACCTCTGAGGATGGAATCATTGACTTTGAAGGTGCAGGATCTGGCGTATGCCGGGTTTGGGGCCTCGTCTACAGTGGTAATCTTACCCTTGAGGTAGGTGATAACTTGGGTGGCGGACAGCCGCTGTCCGATGAGTGCTTCGATCTAAGTGACGGATTTGTCCTCATCAATCGCAATGGCCCGGATGGTGGTACCATTAGCCTCGCTGACGGGAGCACCAGCTTTGTAGAATGTATGGCCGGGGGCAGTGGTACGGTACTTGAACTAACCGTGGCAGATGCCGATCCTAACTTACCTTATACCTTCCTCATAGTTAATGATGACAGCGGCGAGGTAGTAGGAGTCCAAGAGGCATCTAGCCTGGACTTGGACCAACTTGGACTGGGTTCTTACACCGTCTATGGTCTTTCCTACACCGATAATCTAACGGTAGCTGTTGGAGATACCTTTACTGGAGATGACTTAGCTGATGTTTGTTTTGATCTCAGTGATAATACTGTAGAGGTTGTCAATCGCTCCGTCAGCGTAAATGAAATCACCTTTGAAGATGGCACAACGGTGGCGGCTATTTGTCCAGATGACGGCAATGTAGACATCCTCAATTTCCTTACGGATTTCTCAGGAGTTGATAACCTGGCCTTCTTGGTGACCGATAATGATAATGTCATTTTGGAAATTCTCGCTAGCTCCAGCACTAACTTTGAAGCTTACGAAGGTGACTTTGTGCGGGTTTGGGCCGTGGCCTTTAGTGGCAACTTTTTACTCCAGACTGGCATGATGATCGACGAGAGTACGATCATCTCTGATGACTGCTTTGACATTACGGAAAACTTCCTGCTGGTTGACCTCCGAGGTCCAGAAGGTGCTACGGTAGGCCTAGCAGACGGCAGCGAGCAGGTTGATGTTTGTGTCAGCGATGGTCAACCTGATGTGCTCACTGTAGTGAATGATGCACCAGAAGGCACCAATTATCTATACATCATTACCGACGAGGACAACACCATCCTCGCTACCAGCACTTCCCCGGAAATTGACTTCGAGAATACACCAGCGGGCATTTGCCGCATTTGGGGCTTGGCTTACCTAGGTGACCCAACTGCCACGATCGGAGAAAACGCCGCGCTTATTGATCTATCAACGGAGTGTTTCGATCTCTCCGATAACTTCATCGTCGTAATACGCACCTTCGTTGACGGTGGTACAGTGAGCCTGGAAGACGGCAGCACCCAAGCCTTTGCTTGTAGCAATGATGGCGAAGCAGATTTCTTCATCTTCAATAATGTAACCACTGCCACGGATGCTGAATATGCTTTTGTGGTAACGAATAATGAGAACGAGATTCTGGCCTTTCTTGCCGGTAATAGCGTAGATCTGGACCAGGCAGCACCCGGTGAGTGTCGCGTTTGGGGTCTTTCTTACACCGGTGAGATCATTGCCGAGACCGGGCAAAACGCAGCTGAAGTAGCTCTCACGGATGACTGTTTCGAGCTGTCCGCCAACTTTGTAACCATTAATCGTGATGAGGTCATCGGTGGCACAGTAAGCTTAGACGATGGTACAAGCCTCATCAATATTTGCCCGAACGATGGTGTTGAGGACTTTTTGAGCTTCATCAATACGGGTAGCACCACTGCCAACTACACTTATATTCTTACTGACGTAAACAATAACATCCTCGGTAATATTGGTACAGACCCAGTGGATTTTGACGGCTTTGACACACCTTCTGAAGTACGGGTATGGGGCGTTGCTTTCAGCGGCCAGCTTACCGGTTTGACCGGAGATATCGAAACCGCCGAACTGAGTAATGTTTGCTACAACCTATCGGAAAACTTTGTGACGGTTATTCGCGAAATGCCAGAAGGCGGAAGCGTATCGACAACTGATGGGGAGACCACCCTATTCCTCTGTACCGATGATGGCGAACCAGACGTCTACAATTTTGACGCGAGCGGTGCAAGCAATACCGACTACGTATTCTTGATCACGGATGATGCTAATATCATTCTCGATATCCTGCAAGTAGGCGATAGCGCTGACTTCGAAGGCGTACCAAACGGTACCTGCCGGGTTTGGGGCTTGGCTTACACCGGTAACCTGACTGCAGCAGTAGGTAATGACGCAGCAGCCGTTGCACTCTCAGACGATTGCTTTGACTTGAGTGATGATTTCGTAACTGTAGTGCGCGGAGAGTTGAACGCGGGCACCGTAGCCAGCGTCTTAGGAACTGGTGATCGCTTCACCTGCCCAGATGATGGTGAAGCAGATATACTGACCTTCTTTAATGAGGGCACTGGTTCGGGCACCTTCTCCTTTGTACTTACGACCGACGAAAATGTAATTGTACAAATTCCAGTAGGTAATACCGTGGATTTTGAGCCCCTACCAGAAGGTGAATATCGCCTTTGGGGCTTGGTCTTCACTGGTGACCTTCTAGCTGATGTAGGCACTGATGCTGGCACAGCTGAATTGGCGACCGGCTGCTTCGACCTTTCCGATAATTTCGTAACCATCTTTAACGTAGCTCCTGCTGCCGGTTTGGTATTCACGGAAGGTGGCTCAGAAGAAGTATCCATTTGTATTGGCGACGGTATTCCGGATCCATTCAACGTAGAAGTATTTAACGCCAGTGATGCCGCCTATACCTTCTTGATCGTAGATCTGGATAGTATTTTAGTGGGTACCCTAGATGGACCAACCTTTGACTTTGAACAAGCTGCCCCGGGCGACTGGCGCATCTACGGCTTGTCATACACCGGTTCCTTGAGCGTCCTACCGGGGGCACAAATCTTTGAAGAAGACCTGGCTAGTGGCTGCTTTGACATCAGTAACAACTTTGTCTTAGTAGACAAAACCCAAGTTGATGGTGGTGAAGTATTTACGGATCTGGGAGAAACAACTGTCTTTGCTTGTGAAGATGGAGGGTCCAATTTTGTCACCTTCATCAACAGCAATGCTTCTACCGAAGCAGAATACACTTATGTACTCACTACCCAGACCGATATTGTCCTACAGGTGCTAACAGGCGCTACTATTGATTTAGCAGATGCTGCTGGCTTAGATGCCCTACGCATTTGGGGTGTATCCTTTAGTGGCGATCTGCAACTCTCTATCGGCAACATCATTACCGAAGTGGAACTGTCGGATGGTTGTAACGATCTTTCGCGCAACTTCGTCGATATCTTTATCGGCAATCCGGAAGGCGGCACCTTGAGTTTTGAAGATGGTAGTGATGTGACACGACTGTGCCACAGTAACTTTATGCCGGGCATCCAAGTCAATACCACCAGCACAGCCAACGTAGGCTATGCGTACATCCTGACCGATACTTTCAATGTGGTGATTGAGGTGAGCACGCCAGCCGATGGCGTAGTGAATCTGGATAATGTTGACCCGGGCACCTACCGTATTTGGGGCCTCTCCTACACCGGTATATTGTTGGTTGAAGAAGGTCAAGTGGTAACCGAAGGTGATTTAGCAAGCAGCTGCCACGAACTCTCCGAGAACTTTGTCACAGTAGAGCGGACAGAAAGCTTGGATGCGGGTAACGTATCCACTAGCACGGGCGAGGAAATCGTATTCATCTGCCCGCAAGATGGAATTGCAGATGTAGTTATCCTGGCTAATGACACCGGTAATCCAGACTATCGCTATATCATTACCGACGACCAAAACAACATCCTCTTTGGAGACGTAGAAAGCAATGTGATTGACTTTGATCCATCCTTGCCTGGTATTTGTCGTGTGTACGGTGTAGTCTTCACCGGCGATTTTGATCCACCATTCATGGAAAATATCACTACAGCCGCTCTTTCTACCGATTGTTGGGCACTATCCAACAACTATATCACACTCGTGCGTCAGCAACCTGAGGGCGGTACCGTTAGCGCGGATGATGGTAGCATTGACGTCGAATTCATTACGGACGATGGTGAGGATGATATTGTAACCATGATTAACACTGGTATTGATCAGACACCTTATCTGTACGTGATTACTGATGAAGACAATATGATCCTGGCAACATCAGCAGATGGTGTTATCAACTTTGAGGGTGTCCCGGAAGGTGTTTGTCGCATCTGGGGTCTGTCCTACACTGGTAATATCACTGCCATGATCGGTGACTTCGCTGATCAAGTAGCGCTGAGTGACGATTGTTTCGACTTGTCAGACAACTTCGTAACGGTTACTCGCCTGAGCGAGGGTAATATCGCGCCGAACGAAGGTGAGGGCTTCCAGGCACTGGAGGAGGAGCGGATAGTACTGAATGTCTTCCCGAATCCTGCTCGCGAGTTCGTGAACCTGCAAGTCAGTGTGCCAGATAATCTACTCACCAATCAGCAGATGGTTAGTGTCTATAACTTGAGTGGCACCTTGCTCTTCCAACAGCAGTTGGCTCCACAAGTGGGAACTGCTCAACAAAACCTAGATATCAGTCAACTGGAAAGCGGTATGTATCTGCTCCAGTGGTACGATGGTGAGCGCGTCATGATGACTCGCTTCATCAAGGAATAAAACTGGCCTAGGGTTAGTTGCTTTAGAGGCAGATGTTGAATTACAGCATCTGCCTCTTGCTTTTAGGTAAAAGATGTGATGTAAGTCAGCATCATTTAATCAACTAACAACCAGACACTTAACTCCAAAACACACGGTAATGAGATCGTAATTATCAGTAAATGAATGGGGTTTGAGACATAGCGGAGCAGCGATTTATCTTCATTTTTGATCCATCAACTGAAAAAACAAGAAAAATCCGCTATATCATGGCAAAACTCAATTTTGGTGGTGTTGAAGAAAACGTAGCCACACGAGAGGAATTTCCTTTAGCAAAGGCACAAGAAGTATTGAAGGACGAAACCATTGCCATCATTGGTTATGGTGTACAAGGTCCTGGCCAAGCGCTCAATCTACGCGACAATGGTTTCAATGTAATTGTGGGCCAACGCCAACCTTCCAAATCTTGGGATAAGGCCATCGCCGACGGCTTTGTACCCGGTGAAACACTGTTCTCCATCGAGGAAGCAGCCGAGCGTGGTACCATTATCCAGTACTTACTTTCCGACGCGGCACAGATTGCCAAGTGGGAAACGATCAAGGAGCGCCTGACACCGGGTAAAGCATTGTACTTCTCGCACGGTTTTGGTATCACCTACCGTGACCGTACCGGTATTGTACCTCCCACCGATGTAGATGTGATTTTGGTAGCACCAAAGGGTTCTGGAACTAGCTTACGCCGCATGTTTGTGGAAGGCCGTGGCCTGAACTCTTCCTATGCCATCCACCAGGATGCAACTGGCCGAGCCCAAGAGCGAGTAATTGCCCTGGGAATCGGTATTGGTTCTGGTTACTTGTTTGAGACTACTTTCCAAAAGGAAGTTTATAGTGACTTGACCGGCGAACGCGGCACCTTGATGGGCGCCATTCAAGGAATCTTCGAAGCACAGTACAGCGTATTGCGTGAGCGTGGCCACTCTCCTAGTGAGGCCTTCAACGAAACGGTGGAGGAATTGACCCAGAGTTTGATGCCATTGGTTGCCGAAAACGGGATGGACTGGATGTACGCCAACTGTTCGACAACTGCCCAGCGTGGGGCATTGGATTGGAAAAACAAGTTCCGCGATGCAGTTCTGCCGGTCTTCAATGACTTGTACGATAGCGTTGCGGCGGGCGAAGAGGCCCAGCGTTCAATCGATTCCAATAGCCAACCGGACTACCGCGAAAAGCTAGACGGTGAGTTGAGTGAATTGCACAACAGTGAAATGTGGCAAGCTGGCCGCGTGGTACGCGGTTTACGCCCAGAGAATCAGCCTGCTGAAACAGCTCAGGAGGTATAACGGAAAATTGTTGCTGGTCTCCCCCCTGCCGGCTTTCAAGTTTCTTTCAAGATGCGCTCCGTACTCCCCACGGGGCGTATCTTATTTGTACCAGGGTGTTTTACCCTCCATATATTGATCGACATTGCCATGGCTAAGCCAATACTGACTTCCTCTTCTTTGATCAGCGTAGAGCAAATCTACCAGGCTAAAGTGCGCCTCAAAGGCGTCGCGGACATTACGCCTATGCTCTTTAACTACCGTTTCTCAGAACAGTATGAGTGCTCGCTCTGGCTCAAACGGGAGGACATGCAGGTGGTACGCTCCTACAAAATCCGTGGAGCCTACAACAATATGGCCACCATGACTGCCGATCAATTGCAGAATGGTGTCGTCTGCGCCAGTGCTGGTAACCACGCGCAAGGAGTTGCTTTTGCGTGCCAAAAAATGCAAGTGCACGGGAAGATTTTCATGCCTATCGTTACGCCTAAGCAAAAGGTTAGCAAGGTCAAACTCTTCGGCAAAAATTTCGTCGAAGTCGTACTAACTGGCGACACCTTTGATGATGCTAATACCGAGGCTCAACGTTGTGCGGAGGAAGAAGGCCGTGGCTATGTGCACCCCTTCAACGATCCTGGCACGATTGCCGGCCAGGGAACAGTAGGAGTAGAAATTTTGGATAGTGCCACTGGCCCCATTGATTACATTTTTGTCCCGGTCGGTGGTGGAGGCCTGTCGGCAGGAATTGGTAGTTATGTGAAACAGGTTAGTCCACAGACTAAGATTATTGGAGTAGAACCCGCTGGAGCGCCGGCAATGTACGAAAGCTTGCAGGCGGGTGAACTGGTCACCCTGGAAAACATAGACGCTTTCGTAGACGGAGCGGCGGTGCGCAAAGTGGGCGAAAACACGTTTAATATAGCTCAAACTGTACTGGATGACATCTGCCTGGTGCAAGAAGGGAAAATCTGTAGTACCATTCTTCAACTCTACAATGAGGAAGGTCTTGTGGTAGAACCAGCCGGAGCCCTCACCCTAGCCGTTCTTGACCAATATGCAGAGGTAATCAAAGGCAAAAATGTGGTCTGCGTGGTAAGCGGCGGCAACAACGATATCACCAGAACGGAGGAGATCAAAGAACGAGCGCTGTTGTACGAAGGCCTTAAGCACTACTTCATCATCCGTTTCCCGCAAAGGGCAGGAGCACTACGTGACTTCCTGAACAATGTCCTCGGACCGGATGACGATATTACGCACTTCGAATACACGAAAAAGCACAATCGAGAATCCGGTCCAGCGATGGTCGGAATCCAGGTAAAGCAACGCGAAGATTATCAAAAATTGCTGCAGCGAATGGAACAACACCAAATTGATTTCCAAACACTTAACGACAGTAAGATGCTATTTGACCTCCTCATCTAGTGTTCATTAATGAACATTATTTCTCCATTTCTTGCAACCCCTCCCCTTCTGTGTAGTCTTTAGGTTAGATAATAAATGTAAGTTGACGAAACGAACTTATCAAGTTTATCAAGTTGCACTCAACTTACATTGTAGAAAGTCAAAAGTAGAAGGTATAAAGTAAATGAACTCCTTCTACTTTGTACCTTCTACCCTCTACTAAAAGGTTTGTAATGGGCTTACCCGATTGAAATTTTGCCCAACACAATCCTTCAGATTTATTCACATTTATCAAACCACAACTCCTACACAATGAGAACTTGGATTAGCCTGATTGTTTTGCTCTCTATTGCCACCACTCCTTTCCTAAACGCCCAACGCTGGTGGGGTGGCGGTGTTGACGGAAAAGGCCCTCGTGTTGAAAAAGACTTACAAATTGATAACTTCGATGGCATTCGCCTAACGATAAGTGCCGACGTGTACCTGACTCCTGGTCGTTCGCAGTCTGTACGTGTTTCTGCCCAACAAAACATTATCGACCTACTAGAAACTGATGTAGACGGTGGTGTGTGGAAAATAGACACGGAGGAAAACCTGGACGACCACTCTAAAATCAAGATTTACATTACCGTTCCTGAGATGACTTACGTCAAACTCAGTGGATCTGGTAATATTTACACCGAAGGAACATTTGACAATGCGGGCAATACAGTAGAAGTAGGTGTATCTGGCTCTGGAAACCTGGAGTTTAATACCAATGCGCGCAGTATTGAGGCTGGCATTAGCGGTTCTGGTGATATTGAGCTAGATGGTAGTGCTGATGATGTCAGCGTTGGCATCTCCGGCTCTGGTGATGTTGATGCAATGGGAATGACAGCCCAGAATTGTGAAGTCCGCGTTTCTGGCTCTGGTAACGTGAAGGTGCATGCTACTCAGCAACTAAACGTACGCGTTTCTGGTTCTGGCGATGTCTACTACCGGGGCAATCCTAATGTACAGTCGCGCATCAGCGGTTCCGGTGACTTGGAATCGGTGAGTGGCCGATAGACTTTAGCCTAGTTCTCGGATATTTCGAAAATATCCGAGAACTACTCTCCGTCTGTAGAAATACTGATCTGCCGCTGTAGCCCCTGGTACTCATCATCTTCCTCGCCATCAGCGTCCCAATCCATAAATGCCCGGAAGGCAGCTCTGCCGTTCGCTAGCTTCACCTCATATTGATAGGTAGCCTCTGGCTCGATCAGTACTAAGGTATCACCAAAGGCATTCCACATGCCCCGGGTTTGATTCACCAACTCCCCTGATGTATTCCGATGTACCAGGCGGTATTTTTGATCGGCTTGAAAGTAATAAACTGGGGGCTCCATTTGGAATACTTCTTCCCACACCTCTTCGGTCAAGGACTCCGTACGGAAGGTATCTCTACCATCGGCAGTATTAATGGCTACGTTAATTTGGAAAGTTTGCCAAGTCCCCTGCAGGGCGGTCTTTAGATCAACTTCCTCCACAGTTTCCTCGGTACTAGCAGACTGATCTGTCTGGCAAGCAGTACAAAACAACAAGGAACCAACTGCCAGTATCATAAGCGTGATGCGCATCATATCTAAGCCTTTATTTTCGGGCCTTAAAGGTAAGAGTCTGTTTGAGAATTGTCCTAGGACCGCAACCTAAAAAAAGTCATCCCGAACTCGGAGCAGAAGCCCAAGCTCGGGATGAGAAGTCAACTTCTATACGAAGTTGTACAAAACCAAGTAAGCTTGGTTTAGCGCGCAAACAGTTTAACGGTAGCAAAAGCACCTTCTTCGTTCGTGAAAGTCACGAAGTAGAAACCACTGCTCAAGTTACCGCGCTCAATTTCCAACTGGTTGGTATTGATCTGACTATAGGTACGCAAGATACGACCAGTAGCATCAGCCAAGCGGGCAGTATATACTGAGTTGTCATCGTTAGAGAACATTACAGTAGCACGCTCAGTGAAAGGATTACCCATTACCTGGAAATCCAAGTCCAACAATAGATCGCGAGTAGAGGCAGATACCTCACAAGTCTCGGTAATGCTGCTCAGCATGATGGTCAAGTCAGCGCAACCGCCACCGCCATCATCTTTCTTACCTTCAGCAGACCAAGGATTACCTGGATCAGATGGCCCCTGGTTCAGTACGAAGTCAACTTGGGTTACCGTACCCGCAGCCTGACCGTAGTAAGCGTCAACATCAGCGATGTAGATGATAAAATCATCGTTTCCATCATTGACACCAGTTACAGCACCACTACCATTCCACTCAATCACGTTCATGAAGCCGTTAATACCAGAGTGGAAACCTACTTCCGTCATGCCAGCAAGTGCACCGGGGGTACAACCAGTAGCATCGTCGAAAATCAATTGGATACCTCCAGCAGGGTCATTACAACCAGATACGGGGTCTTGTGCAAAGGCGACTGTGTAAGAAAACGCGGCGAAGATTAACAAGTAAAATTTCTTCATCTTTCAATGTTTTGGTGATTCAAAATTTAATAAAACAATCAGAGGTCGCATAGGATAGGAATTAAATGTACGAAATCTCACTTCTTGTAGGAAATACACCAAGCAAAAATGTAAGATTCTTTTTAAAAAACGCTGCTCAGGTGGGAAACGCTTCCTCTAACGCAGGAGCGTAATATTGCCGCGCGAGCGGTATTCCTCTCCGCCAAAACAGCTTACCTCTAAATAGTAGCCGTAAACATCCGGAGAGAGGGTCTTCCCTTCGAAGGTCCCGTCCCAGCCATCATCTTGGGAAAAGGATTCAAACACTTGCTCACCCCAACGATTGTAAATAGCCAGATAAAACTCATCAATGACATTACCTTCAACCAGTAAGACGTCATTCAAGTTATCACCGTTGGGGCTAAAGGCATTGGGAACAAAGATGTAAGGATCAATACAAGGTGAATTAAATACGACCAACAGTACATCCTCCTGATTGGAGCAGCCATTTCCATCCACGATAGTTAACTCGTAGAGCGTGGTCTCTTCTGGACTGGCCACAGGGTTTGGAATATCTGTGGCACTCAAGCCTATTGCCGGTGTCCAGCTATAGGTGTAGGTTGGATCGTCCGTTGCCATTAATTGCACCGATTCTCCAGGCACGAGGGTGTCCTGTTCTGGCGTAATGAAAAGCGCCGGTTGGAACTGGAAGACGGTCACTGGAACTGACAGCTCCCCCATACAACCAAAATCATTGGTCAAGGCGACCGAAATAGTTTCACTCATTTCTGGCTGCATCACCACGGAACTTGTCCCCTGCCCCTCGACAATGGATGCTACAGGTGTCCATTCGTAGGTAGTTAGTGGGCTATCACCGAAGTTGATCACTGTAAGCTGGAGGGTATCTCCAATGCAGATATTATTGGCGGGTCCCAAGCCCGCATTAATAGCACGACTATCAACGACAATCGAGTCCACTTCAACACAACCATTTTCATCCGTTAACTGGACATAGTAAACGGTCATTCCCGCAGGATTGACTAACTGTGTTTCCCCGGTGCCCAGGAGCTGTGTAAACTCGCTGTCACTTGCCCAAACATAATCCAGGTCTTGCGCGCTTTCCGCAAAAATTTGCACTGATGTTTCACAGGTTGTTACATCAGGGCTTAGATCATATAAGATGGGATCGGTAACGGCAACCAAAACACTTTTAGTGATTTCGCAATTACCCGCCACATCGGTGACGGTTACCGAGTAGACGGTATTTTCCGATGGGCTGGCGATAGGGTTAGCCGCAGTACTATCACTCAGTGTTTGCCCGGGTGACCAATTATAGACGTATTCCGGATTCCCGGAAGGATTCAACTCAGCAGATTCACCAGGGCAGATTCTATTCACATCTGCGATATTAACCTCTAAAAGTTCAATTGGCACAGAGGATTGTAAAGTATCTACACAACCATTAGCTGCCGTAGTAATGAAGCTAACGGGTAGCTCTTGTGAAGACTCGACAAGCCAGAGTAGTTCCTGATCTCCCCCCGCTTCCGTTCCACTCACTATCCATTGCCAGGAAACAATATCTGTCCCTAGGGCCGTACTTGTGTTGCTCAATAAGATCACCGCATCTTCGGCACAACTTTCAAAAGACCAATCAAAATCGGGTTGAATCAAACCACCATCAACCACCTCCACACTTAGCTCTAAAGTATCGGTACAATCCAAATAATTGGGTAACGACAACAGAACAGTGTACGTTCCAGGCGTCGGATACGTATAACTCACCGTCGCCCCACTGGCCGAAGCACTAGGATTGGAAGGGTCACCAAAGTTCCACTGATACAAATTGGCCGCACTTCCATTCCCAACAAAGTTGACCGTGTTGCCACTGCACTGATTGATCTCCAAGTCGGCACCAAAATCACTCACGTCAACGGCGGTGACGGCTATGGTTTCCATCCCAATACAACCAAATTGGTTCTCAGCAACAACGGTATAGAGTTGCGTTCCAGCCACAGCTGGTTGAACACTAGGTACGGGCGTACCCTGGCCCGAGATGATCTCTTCGGCCGGTTCCCATTGCCAACTAAGCACATCATCCGGATCTACGTTGGCCACAAACAGATCCAGGCTTTCGCCTAAACAAAGGCCAGTATCTTGGGTCAGTAAGACCAGGTTGACTGCCTGGCTAATTACAGTAACAGAATCAACGATTTCACAATCAGCATCGTCCAACACCAGCAAATAGTAGGTCTCCTCTCCTATCGGGGAAACGGTGATATTTTGCCCTTCTTGTATTCCTGAGCTAAAATCAGGTTCAGTAGACCAGAGGTAACGAATACCGGTATTACTGCTCGCCATCAACTCTATATCTTCCTCACAGGTGGTCAAATCAGGGGTTAAATCTACCGTGAGCGGTTCGTTCACCACCACCGTTATTTGGCGATCTGAAGTACAACCCGTTTCCGGATCAGTTAAGATCAAATCATAAGTAGTAGTTACCTCTGGTGTAGCATCCGGATTGGGAATAGTCGGATCATTTAATGTTCCTGCTGGTGACCATTCGTATTCCAAACTCGCAATAAATATAGGGTTGAGATTGATCGTTTCGCCGGGGCATATGACCAGTGTATCGGCTGACAATGTTTCTTGAATGAACGTTACATCGGTAAGGGCCGTCGCGGTAGCATTATTACACCCATTTTCCGCTTCTAGAAGTAGCTCAATGGTATAATCTCCCTGTGCCGTAATGACTAATTGAGGAGATTGCTCCGTACTAAACACCTCCCCGTTAACCGACCACTGCCAGGAAGTAATGGTGGAAAGGTCATCCACTGATAAATCATTGATTTGTAATACCAGGCTATCGCCACAGCTGAGGGTATCCAAAGAAAAGGATGGATTGAGGGTTAGCGGTAGTAACTGGATTTCCTGGGTAAAAGTGTCAGCGCAAACTTGTCCGGGCGCAGCGATTAGGGTAATCTCATACAGCCCCGTATCGGGAAAGGTGAAGCTAGGATTAAGCACCGTTGAAGTACCCAAAGGATTGTCGGGGTCACCAAAAATCCAGAGAAAATCCTCGGTCCCTAAGCTTTCGTTTACAGCCGTTACCTCTAAACCGTCACATTGCAATTCTGGTGTTAAGAAAGCAGCAGTGGTAGAGCCGCAGACGCCCACATTGTATTGAAAATCTCGCCTGGAAGTTGAGATCAGTTCGCCGTCGCGATATTCTTCGGCACAGATCCCCACCACAAATTGTCCGGTGGTATTGGGCACTCCGGTCAATAGGCCCGTCTCACTATTGATAGTTAATGCCACGCCCCCCGACATGCCATTCAGCATATTATCAAGATTGTAGGGTGGATCATTCCAGACAACCTCCTCGTAGGGTGGATTGTTTGGCGGCTGAGGCCTGGGAATATCGGGATCTGCCCCCTGCAAGGGAGTACAGAGTCGGTAGACTATACTATCCCCATCCGCATCAATGGCCGATTGATCAAATATTATCGGTTCGTTGACGCAAATATATAAGGGAGGCCATTGCAAAAATTCCGCACTGCTGTTACACTCCAGCAAGGCACGTTCGGATATTGTTACACCGTAGGTGGCTCCGGTGGCCAATGGCTCAACTATATTTTGAATAGTCTGATTTCGGCAACAGCGCTGATACGCCAATTGGTATCCACCGGGCCGCGGCAGTAACTCCACCACCGTTCGGTAAGTAGTAGTATGCACGCATACGTCAGGAGGAATGACTAAGCATTCATCCGTCAGGACCGGCGATAGTGTATCATCTCCCATGAGGGGAACTCGGATATCTTGAAGCAGGACATTATTTACATCAAAGACACCAATGGAGGCAGGATCGTCAAAATAGGCATTAGGGTTACCAAAGAAGCAATCCCGATAAATAGTGAGGCGGATTTCGTACTGGTTATCCCCTAAGCAGGTATAACCCATCTCTCCACCTACAATATGCGTAGCGTATAGTGGCTGGCTACAAATGCTGAATACGAGGCAAGCGACAAGAACGAAAAATCGACTGGATGAGAGGTGAGGACGCAAGAGTTAAGCGGTTTTGCAACCTAAGTTAATGAAGAATTTCTGATTCTACCGTGTTCAATTCTTGAAATGAAGAACGGGAGGCTTTCCCTTCTTGGAAAACCTCCCGTTTCTAGACCCTTAGCAGGCCATTCATTTATCTTATTGAGCGATCACCAGTTCAAACTCTACACGGCGGTTCCTTGCCCGGCCGGTAGGAGTATCATTGGAATCAATCGGGTTAGTTTCACCGTAACCAGCGTAAGTCATCCGATCACGAGAAATACCTTTCACCAACAAGTACTGATAACAAGATAGAGCACGCTTCTCAGATAGCGCCTGGTTGGCGGCGTCATTACCGCGATTATCACTAAAGCCGCTCATCTTAAGGTTGTAGTTCGGGTAACGCTCCATAATTTCTGCTACCTCATCCAGTACGCTGTGAGAGATGGTGAGTAGGCGTTCGCTACCGGTACGGAAACGTACATTGCGCATCGCCAGTTCGAGCGTTTCAATATCCTCCTCTGCTACAACTGGACAACCGTCATTCTCGATTGGTCCTGGGTTCGACGGGCAGGCATCATCACCATCTCCGATACCGTCATTATCAGCATCTGGACAGCCATCAAACTTAGCGTCACCGGGAATTTCTACACACTTGTCGTTAGGGTCAATTACCCCATCCAAGTCCGCATCCGGGCAGCCATTCGCTTCCTTTACACCAGGTAGTTGTGGACAAGCATCATCAGCATCAGTTACACCATCTCTATCTGCGTCTGGACAACCATCTAGTTCTTCTACACCAGCAATAGTTGGGCAGATATCAACGGGATCAGCAATGCCGTCTTCATCCGTATCCGGACAACCACGGAAGCGACGCTTACCTGGCGTATTAGGACAATTATCCTGGTTATCAGCAACTCCGTCATCATCCGTATCTGGACAACCATTAAACTTAGGATCACCAGCTACTTCAGGGCAACCATCACGATTATCAGCAATGCCATCCAAATCAGCATCTGGACAACCACCAGTGGCACTGATACCAGGTGTTTGCGGACATTTGTCAGTATCATCGGCAATGCCATCATTATCGCTATCCTTGGCACCAAAGCGGGTAGTCAGCGTCAAGCCACTAAAGGCATACCAGTCATTTTTATCTGGATTTGCGGAAGCTGAAACACCATCAATAAGGTCAGTCAGCGCACGACGGATGCCTATTTCCAGGCCTACTGTCCACTTGCGGGAAATATCGTAGCGTAGACCACCACCAAAGGCAAAGGACACTGCGGTTTCATCGGAGGCTTCCTGATCCATTTCGATCCGGGCTGTACGCCGCCCCCCCTGATCACCTAGATTGTAATCTGTATCAGGGTTACTAAAGATCAAATTTGGTCCAGCAAAGACATAGGGTGAAAGAATTTGCCGGAAGTTTCCTCCCCGATAGCGACGGTCTCCTAGCGGCTCATAAAGGAAATGGAAACCTAGCTCGGTTAGCCGATTTTCAAAAGAGAAACCACGCGTCATGCGATCAAAATTCTCAGAATCCACTTCAGAGCCGGTCAATTGCCCCGTAGTAAGACCAAGGCGTACACCAACTACATTGTTGAGGTTACGCTTGAGCATGAACCCAAAAGCAACGTTCGTCTGCGAAAGATCGAGTCCATCGCCTTCGATAACATCACCGGTGTAATTGGCACCGCCAAGGAAAAAACCACCGTCCCACTTGTCTTCTTGAGCAAGTAAGCTACTGGTGCATAAAAGCAGCATACTTAGTAAGCAGTAAAAAACTCTCATAATGTACATTTGGTTTGTTGACAAAAAACTTCAATTCCAAATAGATTTCAAGGGTCTCTACCTCAACTGGATACCAAAACCTAGGTGAGTCAAGAAATATGTGCAAGTATGGTACAACTGGGAATTGATTACACGGATCAAACAAAAGTAAACAAGTTTTTAAAAAACACCTTTTCCGAACCTCTGAGATTTCGGATATAAGTTTCTTTAATCTGATTGAGAATCGATGCCATCAAGCTTAAAACGGTAGGGTTTGCGGGGGCTTAGGATCCCGGAAATTTATACTATCTTTCGCACTGCGATCCCAGCATAAAACAGAATTATCATCCTACTTAGCACTACCCACGCATGAATATCCTGACAGTCGTCATTGGTATAGTATTTGTCCTGCTCTTGCTCAGTCTCTTGGCCACCACCATTATGGAATTATTGGCCTCCTTTTTTCACTTACGGGGTCGAAATCTCATTAAGGCACTCCGGAATATGCTGGCCAGCAGTGACACTGGAGAGCAGCTACTGGAGGACTTCCAGAACAACTCTCTCTATAAGCACCTTTCACAACAATACAGCCGCACTACTCAAGGGCCTCCTTCTTATGTAGATTCCGAAACTTTCCAAAGTATCCTCTTTGAGATTATCCTAAAAGGCGAAGGTGTGGATAAACTCAAAGAGAAGATTGACGAACTTCCAGACGAAGATTTGCGCAACGTACTGAATCAACTCCTGCGAGATTCGGACAACGAACTTGATCAGTTCAAACTAAATATTCAGAAGTGGTACAACGATGTAATGGACCGTGCCTCGGGTTGGTATAAACGCTACGCACAGAAAATCCTAATTTGGGTAGGTGTTCTGATCGCCCTCGTTTTCAACGCAGATACCTTTTCCATTTATTCACGCCTGGCGAGTGATCCAGCCACACTACAGCAAGTAGTAGCGATGGCAGAAAGCTATGTACAAACACAGGAGGAAACCCTGGTTCGCCCCGTAGATCCGTCCTTTGAGCAGTCCTTAAATACGCTACAGGACCTGGTTGACAATGAAATCAATACCGTTCGTTCCCCGCTAGGATTAGGCTGGGCCGAAGCTGATTTCAGTAACTATGGTGTGTACGATTGGTTGGCTAAAATACTGGGGTACATTGTGACGGCACTCGCTATCTCCCTCGGGGCGCCTTTCTGGTTTGACTTACTGAGAAAGATCGTCAACATTCGAGCCTCGGGCAACAAACCATAGCGACAGTTAGCTGAGACCGTAATATCTTTTCATCGCCCATTCAAACAGTCGATTCCCCAGTACTCTTTTCGCAATGGGTGCCAGTCCTTGCAGGAAATCACCGGCTAGATAGCGCATATTAGGCTTGGGCAAATGCACCACTCGCCAGATGACTTCAGCGACTTTTTCTGGTGCAATACCCTTGTCCACGCTTTTTCGCATGGCGCTGTCTGCTCGTTCGTAGTTGATACGGTACGTTGCTGTTCTGCCATAATATCCTTTAAAATTTGAGCGCAAAAATAGTAGCGTCTACCGCAAAAATCCGTACTATACTAACCTTCACAAGGAAGCTAAAACTACACTTGGGTTAATTTTGTATTATTAGGTAACGAATCTGCCCAAAGTCAAAGTGAAATATGGAGAGTAAGCTCAAACCAACCTTTGAAAAAATCGATCCTGTTTTTGGTAGCTCTTTCTACCTAGATCGTTTTGTGGATAAGTCTTGTCACGAAAAACCACAGTGGCATTTCCATCCGGAATATGAGATTGTTTACATTCCTGATGGAGACGGAAAGCGGCATATTGGCGATCACATTGGACGTTACGAAGACGGTGAATTGATCTTACTTGGTCCCAATCTCCCTCACTTAAGTTATTCGGCCAAAAGTCGTGAAATAGTTTTGCAACTCCGTGAAGATTTTCTGGGCACCACCTTCCTGAACATTCCTGAAATGAATGCTATTAAGCAGCTCTTGGCGAGAGGTAAGACGGGAGTAGTATTCATCGGCGATACCAAGCACAAAATCGGAAGAATCCTAAATTCACTGATTGATAAACCTCCCTTCGAGCGCCTGCTTGGCTTGTTCAAAGTGCTACAAATGATGGCCACTACCAATGACTATGAATCACTCAATGCTAGTGGTTTCGCGGTAGAAGTGAACCCACAGGACAAAGTCCGCATGGAGACCATTTATCATCATGTGGAGCATAACTTTCAGCGAGTAATCCCATTGGAGGAAGTAGCACGAATTATCAACATGACCGTACCCGCTTTCTGTCGTTATTTCAAAAAGCTCACGAATCGGACCTTCACTCAGATGGTAAATGAGTTTCGAATTACTTACGCTTCCCGCTTATTACAAGACCAGGATATGAGTATCGCTGCTATTTCATTTGAGAGCGGTTTCAACAACCTATCTCACTTCAATAAGCAGTTCCGGCAAATTACCGGAGTATCGCCAAGAGAATATCGAAAGAATCTACGTAAACTGGTTAATTAACCTCTTGCGCCTGTAGCGATTCCAGATAACGGTTGAGTCGTTCCATTGGTTTGACAATGGCTACGCGCCCGGAGCGGACAAAGCCGTAAATATCTCCAATAGCCTTAAGCTCCTCCAGTAGGGCTTCCGTTTCGGCAGCGTGTCCAGTCTTTTCCACCACGACATATTCTGGTTCGATAACCAGAATTCGTGCATTATGGGCACGCACCAGCCGTTCTACCTTATTTCCATCGCAGAACATCGCGAAAGGTACCTTGTACAAGGCAATTTCTTGATAGACGGTTTCCTCTGGCTCGTAGTAAAATGCCTTGATGATATCAATCTGCTTATCCAGTTGAGCCACCAGCTTTTTTACCATATCTTCCTTCACCACAACCACAATAGTAAAACGGTGAACACCTTCAATAGAAGACTGACTGGTTGTTAGGCTTTCAATGCTAATGTGCCGCCGAGTAAATACGGAAACAACCCGGGACAAAATACCAGTGATGTGTTCCGAAAAAACGGTAATGGTATATTCTTTGGTCATGATCCTATTTTTTGAGGGCATCCGGCGTCAAAACGATCTCGTCTACCGCCGCACCAGAAGGCACCATTGGAAAGACATTTTCTTCCTGCGCTACGCGCACATGTAGTAGATACGGCCCATCATAATCTAGCATTTCCTTAACTGCTACGCTTAGCTCTGCTGGTTGATCAATGGTCCTTCCAGCTACACCAAAACCCTCTGCAATCTTAACAAAGTCCGGATTTTGTAGGTGGACTGATGAGTAGCGCCGGTCAAAGAAAAGCTGCTGCCACTGGCGCACCATTCCCAGGTAGTTATTATCCAAGAGGATAATTTTGACCCCCGTCTTCCATTGGGCGCAAAGCCCCAATTCTTGGATGGTCATTTGAAAACCACCGTCTCCGATAAAGGCGACTACTTCGCGTTCTGGTTGCGCAAATTTAGCCCCAAAAGCGGCTGGAAGACCGTAGCCCATGGTACCCGCTCCACCGGAAGAAACCCACTGATTGGTGGATTCGTACAGGTAGTAGCGCGCAGCAATCATTTGGTGTTGTCCTACATCCGTAGCAACGATGGCTTGACCATTGGTTTGATCACTCACTTCTTTGACTACCATTCCCATGCGAATCTGGCCGTCATCCGTTGCGCGCAGTGCTTGATCAATGACTTTTTCTTGCTCTATCCGAGCGCATTCAGCAAAGCTTTCTAACCACTCGGGATACGACTTCGTCTTCACCAATGGCAGCAAAGCTTCCAAGGCTTGTTTAGCATCCGCCAGAATAGGATAATCGGCAGGAACGTTTTTATTGATCTCCGAAGGATCAATCTCGATATGGATTACCTTAGCCTGCCTAGCGTAAGCGTCCAGGCGCCCCGTCACCCGATCATCAAAACGCATCCCGATAGCAATCAGAAGATCACATTCATTCTGCTTAAGATTGGGTCCGTAGTTGCCGTGCATACCCAGCATACCTGTATGTAACGGGTGACTAGACGGAATACTCGATAAGCCGTGAATGGTACAAGCCAGTGGTATACCTGTCTTTTCGACGAAAGTCTTAAATACTTCCTGCGCCCCAGCAATCTGAATGCCGTGCCCTGCTAGGATAAGTGGTTTGCGTGCCGCATTAATGGCCGCCGCCGCTGCTGTAACCTGACTACTCTCAACCTTTGGTAATGGTTGATAAGATCGGATGTAGGGCTGTTTATGATACGTAAAATCCAACTGAGCCAGTTGCGCATCCTTGGTAATATCAATCACTACTGGTCCGGGCCGACCCGAATTGGCGATGTAAAAAGCCTTGGCGAATACCGCAGGAATTTCCTCTGCCTTGGTAATCTGGTAGTTCCACTTCGTCAGGGGGATTGTACTATTGACCACATCCGTTTCTTGAAAGGCGTCGCTACCTAACAGATGGCTCGCTACTTGACCAGTGATGCAAACTAGTGGGGTACTATCCAGCAGTGCATCACCTAAACCGGTGAAGAGGTTGGTAGCGCCAGGCCCCGAAGTAGCCATGCATACCCCGGTACGTCGTGTCACGCGGGCATAACCTTCCGCAGCATGTATTGCGCCTTGTTCGTGCCGAGGCAAGACGTGAGTCAGGCGGTCTTCGTAATGATAAAGTTCATCGTAAACCGGCATAATGGCCCCTCCGGGATAACCAAAAATGGTTTCCACTCCTTCGGCGAGTAGGCAGCGAAGCACCGCCTCTGCCCCATTTACTCGCTCACGTGTGGTGGTCTTTTTTTCTGATGTTGGAACCGTTTTGGTCGCAGTTTCCTGACTCATGACATTGTTTTTACTGTAGCCGATGCGAGCTCAAATTCGTCCGTAACGCAGCCTTCGCTGGCGCTACTCACTAATTGAGCGTATTTGCGTAATGCTCCGGTGGAAGCACTTATAGGACGGGCATTCCATTCTGCCCGACGCTGAGTAAGTTCATCTGGTGATAGATCAACCGTTAAAGTATTCTGTACGGCATCAATGGTGATAAGGTCACCATTCTGCAGCAGTGCAATCGTTCCTCCTACTTGGGCCTCGGGGGTAATATGCCCTACCACAAAACCATGGGTACCGCCGGAAAAGCGGCCATCGGTGATGAGAGCCACCTTCTTGCCTAAGCCTTCGCCCATGATTGCACTGGTTGGTTTAAGCATTTCCGGCATACCTGGGCCTCCTTTCGGTCCGCAGTAGCGAATAACAATCACCTCTCCCGCCTGAATTTCTTTATTGGTAATGGCGGCATTGGCTTCCGCCTCGCTATCAAAAACTCGTGCGGGACCAGAGAAACGCTCTCCCTCTTTACCTGTGATTTTCGCCACTGCCCCACCCTCGGCTAAATTGCCGTAGAGGATACGAATATGGCCACTCGGTTTGAGCGGCTTGTCAAAGGGATAAATAATATCCTGCCCTTCCTTTAAACCAGGAATTTCAGCTAGATTTTCAGCTAAGGTCTTTCCCGTTACGGTTAGACAATCACCGTGTAAGCGCCCTGCTTCCAGTAGCATTTTCATCACTGCAGGTACACCACCTACGTGGTAAAGATCCTCCATGACATACTTGCCGCTTGGCTTTAGATCTGCCAAGTAGGGCGTTCTATCCGCGATGCGTTGAAAATCATCAATACCAATATCCACACGGGCGGCCTTAGCCATGGCAATGAGATGCAGTACGGCATTGGTTGAACCGCCCAAAACAGTGATCAGCGTGATAGCGTTTTCAAAGGACTTTTTGGTCAGAATATCCAGTGGTTTGATATCCTTTTCCATGAGGTTGCGTAGGGCAGGTCCCACCCGTATGCAATCCTGTTCTTTTTCAGCACTGTTGGCCGGATAGCTAGAGTTGTACGGTAGGCTCATGCCCAGTGCCTCAATGGCCGAAGCCATAGTATTGGCCGTATACATCCCCCCACAGGCCCCAGGCCCCGGACAAGAATTTTGGATAATTCCTTCGTAGGTTTGGTCATCCATATTTCCGGCTATCCGATGCCCAAAGGCTTCAAAGGCTGAAACGATATCAAGCTTCTTGCCGGCGTAGCAGCCGGGACTAATTGTACCACCGTACACCAGAATAGCCGGCCGATTGAGTCGAGCTAACGCGATCATTGCACCGGGCATGTTCTTATCACAACCTACTACGGTTGCCAGGCCGTCGTACCATTGGGCTCCGGCCACTGTTTCTATGCTATCGGCAATAATATCACGGCTGGGTAGACTGTAACGCATACCCGTTGTTCCCATACTGATTCCATCGGATACGCCAATGGTGTGAAAAATCAGGCCTACCAAGTCAGTAGCTTGTACCCCTTTCTTCACCTGTTCCGCCAGGCCATTCAGGTGCATGTTACAAGGATTTCCTTCCCAACCTGTGCTGGCAATACCAATTTGGGCTTTGGCCAAATCTTCTTTACTGAGTCCTATCCCGTACAGCATAGCTTGGGCAGCCGGCTGTGATTCATTCTGCGTTAACTCCCGACTATAGCGGTTCAATTCTTTCATTCTTGCTCGTCTAGTTCCTTGATCTTATCAAAATTAGAATCTCCGCGGAGGACGAACGAATGAATTAAGGCTACTGCTACGATTCAGCATTGGAACACAACCAAGCATAACCAACTGATTAACAGCAGGTAAAAACACCCTTACTTACGGCTCAAAAGAAAAAGAATTTCCGCAGGAAAGGCAGTCCAGTCTGGCTTTTTACTAAATTTAGGGCCTCGGACCAGCTTGGGGTGTGACTTCATCTCATCCCCTTGGTCAAAAAAGAGTCGTAAGCAAAGCAGACCACTGATTGCTGGTGAGATCAATTATCTGAACAAAAAACAAGAATAAATATGCGTTGGCAAGGCAGACGAAAAAGTAGTAATGTAGAGGATCGCCGGGGAGGCAGCGGAGGAGGCCGATCAACCGGCCGCAGAGTAGGTGGTGGTTTGGGTATTGGTACCATCCTCATCGTAATCTTCGCCCTGATTATGGGCAAAAACCCAGCAGATTTATTGCAACTATTTAATGCTGGAGGTGGCGGTGCTGTGGCAACTGCCCCTACACAAGACACCAATGGCCCCGTAACCACAGGTAATGCGGCCGAAGACCAATTAGCAGAGTTCATTTCCGTCGTCTTGGCTGACACTGAGGATGTTTGGTCGGAGCTCTTCCCAAAACATTTCGGGCGGCCTTACCAAAAACCTTCTCTGGTATTATTTAGTGGAGAAACCGTTTCGGGATGTGGGCGTGCCAATTCTTCCACCGGACCATTCTACTGCCCGGCCGACCAAAAGATGTACATCGATCTTAGCTTTTACCAAACGTTGAAGAATCGATTTAAAGCGCCGGGTGATTTTGCTATGGCTTACGTATTAGCCCATGAGGTAGGGCACCACGTACAGTTTTTGTTGGGCTACACGCAACAGGTGGATAAACTTCGTCGGACGGCCTCTAAAGCCCGCTATAATGATGCCTCCGTTCGTCTGGAGCTCATGGCAGATTTCATGGCTGGCGTTTGGGCGCACCACGGACAAAAAAAGCGCAAATTCTTAGAAGAGGGAGATATTGAAGAAGCCATTCGTGCTGCCTCTGCGGTCGGTGACGACAATATCCAGATGCAGTCGCAAGGATATGTAGTTCCCGAGTCTTTCACCCACGGAACTTCGGAACAGCGTCAGCGCTGGTTCATCAAGGGCTTACGAAGTGGAGATATCAGTCAGGGAGACACCTTTGCTGCCAATCCGTTGTAGCACTACTAGCTTA
Organism: Bacteroidota bacterium; assembly: GCA_038528965.1. Lineage (GTDB taxonomy): Bacteria > Bacteroidota > Bacteroidia > Chitinophagales > Saprospiraceae > Lewinella. The sequence continues at coordinate 41,864 of JBCBEC010000047.1, forward strand.
GCGCTAAGGAAAACGCTCGCTGGAATTGATCCAGCGAGCGTTTTTTAGTTATTCTAACAAGTAGCCTCCATTCCGAAGGCGTTCCAGTTGTTCTTGCAATTCGGCATCAATTTGTGCTTTACGCAGCTTGATATCCGACTTCGTTTGGTGTAACCCAACTTCCGTTTTCTCGCGAACGCGATTAAGCACTTCGCTCCGGCGTACATCCATTACTTCCTTCGCGGCCAATTCATACTGCTGCTCGTGCTCAGCTATGAGGTGATCATACGGACTGCGGGGCGAAATAAGCTTGACTAAGATAGGAGCTGTTTCTACGGCAACGAATAGCAACATGACGAACAGACTAGCCCAGGCAATGGCGTCACTCTGCCGCGCCAAACGGCTTAGTGCTTCGGTGCGGGCAGCAAGCCCACCGAAGGCGCCGCGCTCCAGAGCAGTGACCTCTTCACTGATTTGAGTCTTCAAATCAGTAATCGCCAACGTTTTTTCCTCAATTTGCGGTTTGTTGGTGGCCATAGCTTGATCTAACTCCAATTGTGCTTTATCTGCTTCTGCCTTCTTAGCACGGTATATGGGTCCCATGTTGCGAATCTGCGAACCTCCGCTACCGTCTGCTTCTTGCAGGGCGGCCAAGGCTTTCTCATCTCGAGCTGCCGTCTTTGTGTCAATTTCTGCCTGTAGGCGCTGAATCTCTGCCTCGTAAGCTGCAATCTGAGGGGTGTAGCGCTCCTGAATGCGGTCCTCTTGCTCTTTGTACTTTTCCTGCTCCATGACCAGCAACTCGGCATTGATTTCTTTCTCAAAGATCTTAAGCTCCAACGGCTTAGAGATTACCAGCGCCAAAAGGATGGCAAGCGCCAGACGTGGTAGTGCCATAGCAAAGTTGCCAAAGAAGCCGCGTTTGCTCTTCATGCTGGATACAATGTAGCGGTCGAGGTTGAAGATCATTAAGCCCCAAATCACTCCAAAAAGTACGGCGGCAAGCCAACTGTCAAATACGGTAAAGAGGGCATAAGCGGAAGAGAAAAAGGCCAGCACTCCAGTAAAAAATACCGTAGCACCAATACCCAGGTACTTGTTCTCATCAGATGGGCATTGCTTCAGTATTTCCTGATCGATTCCAGAACAGAAAAGAAAGAATTGCTTCAATTCACTCATAAGCCGGGCGTTTGTGGGCACGCGCTGCGTGCTGCTTTTTGATTAAGATGTTCTTGTAAATCTGCCTCTAATAAGCCCGAATTATGGTTAAATAGCCAGAAAATTAGATTAAGCTGGATGAAAAAGAGACGGAAAAACCCGTTTCTAATTATCCAAGCGAAAGCCCAGACGAAGCCCCAGCTCGTAATTGATCACCGTACTTTCTTCTTCCACTTCTGGGGGGAAGGAGATGATTCCGGTATCCGTCAACTCATCCCAGGTCACCGTGGGATAATATCTTAACGAAGCCATTGGCGACAGCGTGAAAAGATCTGAGAAGCCCAAGTCAAAGCCTAAGCCCGCACCAATACTAAAGGCGCCGCTATTTCCATCAAAGGTGAGTCCGCCCGCCCCTTCGTCAATTTCAAAATTGAATAAGCTGTAACCGGGTGATATTTGCAAAAAGAGTCCTTTTTGCAAAGTTGGCCCTTGTTTAGAAAAAGTAGGGCAATCACAATCACCAGATAAGTCTAGGAAGTAGATATTGGTATTGAAGAAAAAATGCAACCCCTGGACTTGCGTTTCTAGGGTGGAGGGCTCACTACCGATACTTTGCTCCTGCAAACTAAAGGCCAAAGTAGGTAGAAACTCAATGCGTGTATTCTTTAAGCGAAACCAGTAATCCACCCCAAGTTGCCAGCCACTGCCTAATAATTCGATTCTTTCAGAGCCAAAGGGCCCATCATATTCCCACTGATCAGCCTGGCTGGTCAGGTAGCTACCCTTCACCCCAAACTGGGCTTGGAGTGCGGTAAAAAGCAACATTGAAAAGACAAAGGGAAATAGAACTCGCAGAGCTTTCATAAGAGGATAAACGTTGGTTAAGAAGATTTAAGTACCTGAGCTTACCTATCTACCTGGTATTTTTGCCCATTTGGCAGCAATGCCATGAATTGAATACACCTCTGTTTGGGCATCGTTCAATAGAAAGCGGAACTTTATCTTTAAGGAGTCCGTTACTTCTCCGATAAGTACTACTATTATGGCACTCGACTTTAGCAAGATAATCATCATCGATCTGGAAGCCACCTGTTGGCAGAAAAAGAAACCCAAGGGCGTTCACCACGACGTTATTGAGTTTGGCGTAGCGGTACTAGAGGTGGCTACCGGCAACATTCTAGCCAATGCAGGTTTACTCGTGCAGCCTACCTCCTCTGAGGTAAGCCCCTTTTGTACAGCGCTCACCACCATCACCGCAGAAATGGTGGCGGATGCCCCGAATTTCAAGACCGCTTGTCAGCAGCTAATAGAGCAATTCAGTACCAAGCGGCACCCCTGGGCTAGTTTTGGGGCCTACGACTACAACCAGCTGCAACGCCAATGCAGTAGGGAGCAAGTGGCCTTCCCATTGAGCGCCCAACACCTAAATGTAAAAGCACTATTCGCTTTAAAGTATGGACTCAAACATCCACTGGGCATGGCGGGAGTACTAAAAAAGCTAGATCTAACACTAGAAGGAACCCACCATCGCGGAATCGACGACGCGAGGAATATCGCCCACATTTTACGCCGGCTGTTGAATTAGCACTTATCTTTGCGCACTTAAATAGAGGGAAGCATGAAGACCAGGACGCTGCGCCAGGATAAAGTGAATGTAATTACGCTAGGCTGTTCAAAGAATCTTGTTGATTCTGAGGATATGATTACCCAGCTACGGGCCAATGATTACGAGGTAGTGCACGACAGCAACGAGGAGGACGCGAATGTCATCATCGTAAACACTTGTGGTTTTATCGACTTGGCCAAGGAGGAATCGGTTAATACCATTCTCCAATACGCCGAAGTGAAGCAGCAGGGTGGTATTGATAAACTATACGTCACTGGTTGCTTATCTCAACGCTATAAGGACGATCTAGAAAAAGAGATTCCAGAAGTGGATGCCTACTTCGGCACGCTAGAACTACCGGGGCTGCTAGCCAAACTCAATGCTGACTACAAGCATGAGCTCATCGGTGAACGAGTCCTCACTACGCCACAGCACTATGCTTACTTAAAGATTAGTGAAGGATGTAATCGAACCTGTTCTTTTTGCGCTATTCCGCTCATGAGGGGCAAGCACGTTAGTAAACCCATTGAAGCTTTGGTAAAGGAAGCGGAGAACCTGGCGCGTTTTGGGGTGAAAGAACTGATGCTAATTGCCCAAGAGCTTACTTATTACGGTCTGGATATTTACAAAGAACGGCAGCTACCGCAATTGCTGCGTGCCCTTTCTGCAGTTGAAGGTATCGAGTGGATTAGGTTACATTACGCTTACCCCAGCAAGTTCCCACTGGACATTTTTAGTGCCATGGCCGAATTGCCACAAGTTTGTAACTACCTCGACATTCCACTTCAACACGCCAGCGATACCGTCCTCGAGCGTATGCGCCGCCAGATTACCCAGGCAGAAACTAGCGCTTTAATTGAGGAAGCGCGAAAGCGAGTACCCGATATTGCGATCCGTACCACTATGCTAGTCGGGTTTCCCGGTGAAACCGAAGAAGAGTTCGAAGACCTGTGTGCCTTTGTTCGCGAAATGCGTTTCGACCGGCTAGGGGTATTCCAGTACAGTCACGAAGAAGATACCCGCGCCTATGAGCTAGAAGATGATATACCAGCAGAGGTCAAAGCCGCACGGGCGAGTCGATTGATGGAAATTCAGCAAAGCATTTCCTTAGAACACAACGAACGCAAAGTGGGACAAACCTTTAAAGTCCTATTCGACCGCAAGGAAGGAGAGTTCTTCGTGGGTCGTACAGAGTTTGATTCGCCAGAGGTAGATAATGAGGTGCTGGTTCCAGCGGCAAAACATTACGTTCGTATCGGAGACTATGCACAAGTACGCATTACGGAGGCAACTGATTATGATTTGTATGGAGAGGTGGTATAATTATGCTCCCGTAGCCAGTCTACAACGCGTTTTTTAGGTGCCGCAGATGTTCCACGAGAGAGGGCAAAGCCCGTTAAAGATGACTTTGCCCAATGCTCATAAAGAATTTATCCAGACTTAATTCACAACGATAGTGGTCATCAGTTGTTCCTGGTTGGTATGGCAACGTACAAAGTACATACCGCTTGGAAGTTGTGATAAGGAATTCCAGGTAAATTTGGCGCTTTGAGTTGCTTCAATTGTCAAACGTTCCTCGTAGCCCATCACTTTTCGACCATTCGTATCATACAACTCTACCAGAACTTCTGAGTCATATGGTAGTTTGATATTGATTGTCAGTCGCTCACGGACTGGATTTGGGAATGTTTTTAAACTACCTGTTGATTCGGGCTCGTCCAGTGACTTTTGACTACCTGAAAGTCCGATGTTACCACCAGTAGGTGAATTGTAACAATTAACTTCCGACCAATCAGAGAGTTCACCTGTTTCTGCACAGACAGCCCGAACCCGCCATGCAAAGCAATCACGTGCTAGTGGGCCCCAAAAGAGGAAGAAGTTGTAGGTAGTCTCCCGACCAATATCCGGAACACGATCGGTACAATCGCATCCTGCGGGAATCACCGGTTCTAGGATATAGGTGGTGGCTCCTGGTACTTCATCCCAGACTAATACACCGACTGGTCCTTGTTTATAGCTATATAAGCCAGTTGGCGTGGTAAACGGCAAACCATCGCAAGTAGGGAAATCATCCGTAAATTCACATAGGTCACCAGCGGGGAGCGTAATCTGTCCAGCCATTGTAGCAGTCTCTTCGTTAACCGGATCGATTAAGTTTAAATCAGCTTCACAAAATTCTCCACAGCCAGGGACAATTAGCTTGTGAATGACCAAATACACTGTCCCATACTCGCCTTGATCAAAAATAATATGAGGGCCGGCTCCCTGGGTACTAGTAAAAGTGATCGGCTCTAAGGGAACAGTAGGATCAGAAGACACCGCATAGACATACCACACATGTTCAGCAGCAAATTCTTCATAAAGTTCAAAATTAGAGACTTGCAGGCCAACGCTACCAAAATTATCGACTACGTCTAATTCGAAATCAGCTGTTTCTATCTGATCACAACAGATTGCACCATCGTTTACGGCTTCAAAGACAAACTCATGAGCAACCGCAAACCCGATGCCGTTCGGAGCCTCAACAGTTATAAAGAATTTGTATTCACCGGGCACTGCTGCAATCGACAAATCATTGAAGGCTGGGTCGCAACCACTGTATACAATACTTCCATCAAGCTCGGTCACCAGGATGCACCAGGGAGCAGGTGGAGTATAAGAGGTAGCGGTATTAAAATCAACACGCAGTTGCTCAGTACAGGGATCGTAGGAGACTTCATAAAGTGGTCCGAGCGCCTCAAAATTATCGACCACTACCGCGTATGGAATTCCATCTAGCGCATTGATCATTCCGGCAAATTCTAGCGTTGGATAATTTACTACCTCATGTGAAAGAAGTATTTCAATATCGGTACAAGTTCCAGCGGTTTCCAATAATTGGTAACCAAGCTCAACTCCAAGTCCTGCTGTGGCAGGTTCAAGGTCACCAAAAGCGGCTATTCTACCGTCATCATCATTAGAACGTGCAGTTAGTCTTACCAACTGCGGTGCTTCGACTTCCTCGTAAAAGGGGTTTGCAGTGCCAATGACACTGGCATTTCCCCCACTACCAGCGTTTAGAAAAACAGCGTATTGTCCATCACAAACTATATCATCAAAGCAACTAGCACTTTGTATAGCTGAAATCACAGTACCACTCGAATAAGAATTAAACCAGGCGGGTAAACAATCAAGCTGGCTAGTGCCTACCGTACAATCATGAGGACAAATGACCTGCTCAAAATCTCCATTCATAAATTGAGCAGATGCTGGTGTGGGAATCAGGTAAAGCGACAATACTAAAAGTGATAATATTATTTTTTTCATCACACTATTTTTTGAGATTGTCCCATATTTCCAGCCTCCTTACACCATTCCTTCCGAAGCCAACGCAATAGCTTTAAGCTCGTAGTACAATACAATAAGAGGCGCAGCTGTAAGAAAAGTGGTGTGCACTTGACTTCAGCAATTAAGGAACAACTTCAGTAAATACTTACTCTATTTACAGAGACCTATAGCGCTTTGGACCACTTTTTGGGTTTTCAGTATCCCCCATCTAAACTAGTTTCACCTATAAACAGCTAAAACATCACTCAACGTGACATTTCCATTGGGTTCTTCTCCAAAGTATATCGTAATGTGGTGGTACAAAAAATGAACTATATATTATGAGGTGGTTTACTCAAATCCTTTCTTCAAATCACACCCCACCAACTGCAAGCGTAGCACATTTGGCGGTCCCTCATATCCTCTTTTCTCCAGCCCATCCAAAACAGCTAATCGGTCTTCAAATGGGCTTACAAAGCCCCCCAGCGGCTGCGAAGCTATTACTTGATCATATTTTCCCATGGTTTGACGGCAGATGGTTTTGCTTTGGCGTTCCGCTGTGTTAGCAAGAAGACGGTGCTGGTCCACTTCTTGAATACCGAATAGTGCGTTCTGGCGCATCTTGTCCTGGGTTGCAAAGCTGATGCCATGCTGTTCTTCTAGCATTGGCAGTACCATAAAGTCAGTTCCTGCCCCCAGTCGAATTTGGTATTTCTCAATGAGGTCCTGATATACAGTCTCTTGTTTCCGCCATACTCCCAAGGCCGAATAGTTATCCGTTGCCTCCGTCCATCCGGGTTCTTCGCTGGCTTTAAAGGTTTGTTTCTCCAAGATTTCATCACTATCCATGTCTTGGACAATGAAGTGGATTGTGGTATTTTGAACAGCTTCATTGGCCTTCATTAGCATAAAAGCGAACTTACCGTCTGGCGACCAGCCTAACGGATAGAGTTCCTCCTCTATACATCCGTATTTGTGTTGGCAAAGGGCCGTCAATACAGTGGGGCCTAAATTGACTAACTGATCCTCTGGAAAATCTACCCCTAACTCCGGGGCAGCAGGTACGCTCTTCGGCATAGCAACGGGTTCGCTTTCAGCGGTGGTGTCAGTCTTAACCTGGGGGGGCTCTGCTGTTTTTTCTAAGGTTTCCACTGGCTCTTCTACTGCATCAGCAGGTGCCGGAGAGGATCCACAAGAAGAAATAATCAGCAAGAGCAATAAGGAGAATAAATAACGGAACATAGTAGGATATCCTTTCACAGGGTGTGGTGACTAATTTCAAAGCTAAGATAATTTCCCCAGCGAGAAAGTTACTACCTTCGCGGCAACCAAGCGGAAGAATATGTCAGCACAGGCTTTACAGGGTACCGACTTCCAACTGCCCGGACAAACAGCGTTTTATCGCGGAAAAGTTAGAGATGTTTATACCATTGCTGATCAATTGGTCATGGTAGCATCAGATCGAATCTCGGCCTTTGATCATATTTTACCGCGCGCCATTCCTTACAAGGGGCAAGTATTAAATCAAGTGGCCATTCACTTTTTAGAGGTGACCCGTGATATTTGTCCGAATTGGCTCCAGCAATCTCCGGATCCTAATGTGGCCATTGGTCATGCCTGTGATCCCTTCAAAGTAGAAATGGTCATTCGCGGGTACTTGGTAGGACATGCCTGGCGTGAATACCGTTCTGGTAAGCGAAAACTCTGTGGTGTAGAGATGCCCGAGGGAATGGTCGAAAACCAGGCCTTCCCCTCCCCTATCATTACCCCAGCTACTAAAGCCGAAGAAGGCCACGATGAGGACATCAGTCGCGAGGAAATTATTGCCCAAGGCATCGTTTCCGAAGAAGATTACGAGCTTCTCGAGCAATACACCCACGCCCTCTTCCAAAGAGGCACCGAAATGGCCGCAGCACAGGGATTGATTCTGGTAGACACCAAGTACGAATTTGGCAAGAAAGATGGTCAAATTTACTTGATCGATGAAATCCACACCCCCGATAGCTCACGCTACTTTTACGCCGACGGCTACCAGGAAAGACTGACCGCTGGAGAAAAGCAAAAGCACCTATCCAAGGAATTCGTCCGGGAGTGGCTCATTGCCAATGGCTTCCAGGGGCTAGAGGGGCAGCAAATGCCTGAAATGCCCGATGCTTTCGTCGAAAAAGTATCTAGTCGGTACATTGAATTGTACGAGCAAGTTACTGGTCAAGCTTTTGCCAAAGCAGATACCGCCAATTTGCTGCAGCGTGTTGAAAACAACATCCTTAGTGCCTTGCGCTAACCGATCTTCCTAGTCGTTTACGAAGTCCATCAGATAGCCAAACTGTGGCCCCAAACGCCCGTTGCGCGCAATTGTAGCCCGCTCGATCATGGCACTATTGGGTGCCAGCATGTGCGGCAAAACCTGCTCAATGTACATCTTCCCAAAAGCGGTAGAAGCATCCCGGGGTAGTTCACTTGGAAGGTTATCAATCGTCATCATATCTATCACATCATCCTGATAAGGCCCTGTCTGTTGTCCCGTCTTGGGATCGAAGCCAAATACCGGATCCGCAATGGTGGAGGCAAACAAGGTAGAGGGGATCGAAGACACAGGAGCAATATCACAAGTAATATCCGCAATGACTTTGATCTTGAATTCCGGTAGGCCCATTTGCTCCTGACTGAAGAAGGCCGGTGCACGACTGTCCCAATAAATACCGTTGAGCATCATATCCGCAGCCTCCGCAAAAGGCTCAAAAGCCGAGACGTACTGCTCCGGATGCTGATAGAAATGTAGTTTATCAAACGGAAGTCCATCCTTATGCCGCAAGTAGTCACGACTGACCAATTGCACATATACCGGTTCATCATAATCCTCTCTCAGGAAATCTCCGGGTGAGACTTGGCGAATGCCCATATCCTCTAGTACCTGGGCCGCTCCGGTAGATACCCGGCCTGTACCGGTAAGAGCAATCTTAATCGAAGGCAATTCTAACTTTTGGTAAACCCCCTTCGCTTCTTCATAATTGTAAAGGTCCCGCATCCTGGGCAGGTCAAAAGTCCCGGTACGTTGTGCATACGTCCAAAAACCATTATGAGCCCCTACTACGCCGGCAAAATATCCAAAGGCAATCACCCGACGGCCCAACTTATCGGTCATCACCTCGTAGTCGATCAGATGGATGTGCTTATCCAAGATCGCTTTTAGTAGAGGTCGATTATACACCTGTTCCTTGTGGGTATGGGAAAAGAAGCTGTAGGTCTTACCAGGGATTAAGTCGTCAATTGGGACTTCTTTTACCCCTAGCAGCAAATCTCGATCTCCAATGTACTCTACTACCGGCACCCCTTTGGCGCGGTATTCCTCATCGGTAAAAATGCGAATGGGTGAAGATTGTACTACGATATCTAAACCGTATTCTGAACGCAGCAATGCACACTGCTGCGGATCGAGTGGTACCCGGGTATCCGGAGGGGTCTTACCTTCCCGAATGATTCCTATTTTCATGTTTAAGTTGGTTAGGTCGTTGGTGAGCAAAGATAGAAGCTTATTTCAGAATGATAACTCCCCCTCTCATGAGTCTTTTGCGCCCTTGCCAGGGAAATATTGATAACTTAAACCCATGAAAAAAATTGGTCTTTTTCTAGGTCTTGCTGTCTTTAGTTCAATGCTAGCCAACGGCTCTGCTTTTGGTTTTGAATCCCCTGCCTGGAGGGTTCTAGCCATTGCGGCTCTTATGCTAATTTGGTGGGTAAGTGAAGCGGTACCCATTGCCGTAACGGCTATTCTACCAATGGTGCTACTCCCCGCTCTGCAAGTTTATGATATGAAGACGGCTGCGGCTCCTTACGCCAACCCCATTATCTTTCTCTTCATGGGTGGTTTTATGTTGGCACTAGCGATGGAAAAATGGAAACTCCATCGACGTATTGCGCTTACGATTGTGCGCTTTACCGGCACCAACGCCAACGGTATCATTTTAGGCTTCATGCTTGCTACTGCCTTTCTTAGTATGTGGATTAGCAATACGGCCACTACCGTAATGATGCTACCCATTGGAGTATCAGTGATCGACTTACTGCGCTCCGACCAGCAGGAACCATCTGTCAAAGCTGGTACTACGGCCTTTGCCATTAGCATGATGATTGGTATTGCCTACGCGGCCAATATTGGAGGGACCGCTACTATTATTGGTACTCCGCCTAATGTAGTTTTTAGTGGTTTTATTGAACAGACCTACGATACGGAAATTAGCTTTGCTAGCTGGATCTCCTTTGCACTACCCTTTGCTCTTCTTCTCCTGCTGCTCACCTACTTCACCCTCACTCGTGTCATTTTCCCCAACCGGCTTGGGCGTTTTCAAGGTGCACAAGAGTTAATTCGCTCACAACTCCAAGCACTTGGGAAGATTAGCCTACCGGAAAAGCGAACCTTAGTAGTATTCGTCATCACGGCGCTAGCCTGGATTTTTCGCAAAAACATCAACCTCTACCTGGGCCTGGATAAGGCTGATGGAGACCTAGAGCTAACGGATGCGATGATTGCTATGTTTGCTACGATTAGCCTTTTTGTCTTCCCAGTAAACTGGAAAAAGGGAAAATTCCTCCTGGATTGGGCGGATACCCAAAAACTCCCTTGGGGAATCCTACTACTGTTCGGCGGAGGCCTGAGTTTAGCCGATGCCTTGAAGAATGTAGGTCTTATTGATCTGATCGGTACTCAATTCTCGGATGCCAATCTCACTGGGTTTTGGATCCTCTTGGGGCTCACTGCGGTAAGCCTCTTCCTTACCGAGATTATGTCCAATGTAGCACTCGTCACGGTATTCCTGCCGGTTGTAGGGGCTATCGCACTTGGTATGGATTTGGACCCAATCCTTTTCTGTATCCCAGTAACATTGGCGGCCAGTTGTGCATTTATGTTGCCCATGAGCACACCTCCTAATGCTATTGTATTTGCCAGTGGTTATCTAAGGATTGCGGATATGGCTAAAGCGGGATTCTGGCTTAATTGGATAGCCATATTGCTCATTGCCTGCCTGACACAATGGATCCTACCCATGATGCTAGCTTAAGTACTCGGTCTCAAAAATTGGAACCGCTGACAGCAGCTAAACTCTGTTTTTTGTTTTATTTTTGTTGAAGTAAAAACAAAACAACAGCATGGATTTAGTGGCGGCACAGGAAGCGCTCAAGCAATATTTTGGTTATGATAGTTTTCGCCCAATGCAGGCGGAAATCATCAATGCCGTCTACCAAAAGCGAGATACGCTGGTACTTATGCCCACTGGTGGTGGAAAGTCCATGTGTTTCCAAATCCCGGCCATCACTATGCCAGGTACGGCACTCGTAGTTTCACCGCTCATTTCCTTAATGCAGGATCAGGTAGTGGGTCTGCAGGCCAATGGTGTAAAAGCTGCCTTTTTGAATAGCACACTGGATAGTACCGAGCAGCAACAAGTAGAAGATAATTTCTACCAGGGACACCTTGACCTGCTATACGTTTCACCGGAAAAGCTGTGCTCAGAGGGCTTCCTGCCGCTTCTGCAGCGTGCCAAATTATCGCTGGTGGCTATTGATGAGGCGCACTGTGTCTCTGCCTGGGGGCATGACTTCCGTCCGGAATACACTCAGCTTAAGTTTATCAAACAGCAGTTTCCAGAGGTTCCACTCATTGCCCTTACCGCTACTGCTGATCGGATCACCAGAGATGACATTATCAAGCAACTGGGCCTTCCTTCACCAGCAGTATTCCTGTCCTCTTTTGATCGTCCAAACCTTAGTCTAGAGGTTCGTCCGGGGCAGCGACGTAAGGAGCAAATCATCCAGTTTCTCCGGCGCAATGCAGACACTAGCGGTATCGTCTACTGCCTGAGCCGGAAAAGCACCGAGAAGTTGGCTGCCGATCTTACCAAGGCCGGCTTTAAGGCCTCAGCCTATCACGCGGGCATGAGCAGTACGGAACGCGCTCGAGTACAGAACGATTTCCTGCGCGACGAGTTACCCATTGTCTGTGCAACCATTGCTTTTGGCATGGGCATTGACAAGAGTAATGTACGCTGGGTTATTCATTATAACCTCCCCAAAAACCTGGAGAACTACTACCAGGAAATTGGTCGTGCGGGTCGGGATGGCGCTCCTGCGCAAACGATGCTGTTCTATAGTTATCAGGATGTATCCATGCTTACGGATATTATCCAGAAAAACGAGAGCGAAAACCAGGAGGTACAATTGGCGAAACTAGATCGCATGAAGCAGTACGCAGAAAGCCTTGCCTGTCGCCGGCGAATTCTGCTCAACTACTTCAATGAAGATTATAAAGACAATTGCGGCAATTGCGATATCTGCAAGAATCCACCACAAGCTTTCGATGGTACGGTAATCGCTCAAAAGGCACTGTCAGCTGTCTACAGACTCCGCGAAAAAGTGGGATTAAACCTACTGGTGGATATTCTTCGTGGTTCCGGCCGAAGAGACATTCGTGATTTAGGCTACGACCGGATCAAGACTTTTGGTGCTGGAAGAGATGTACCCGCTTCAGCTTGGTTGAGCTACCTGTCGCAGTTGGTTAACCTGGGTTATCTCGAAGTAGCCTACGATCACTATGGTGTATTGCGCCTGACACCGGCTAGTAAGCGGGTTCTTTTTGAATCTGAGCAGGTAGAACTAGTACGGATTGCCACCTTAAAAGAACGACGGGAGAAAGAAAAAGTCAAGCTCAAAACCAGGACCAAAGCCGACCGTATTCGCGACGAGCTCTTTGAAGTATTAAGAGCACTTCGACGAAAACTGGCCCAGCAAAAAGGGGTTCCACCCTACATTATCTTTTCTGATGCTACGCTGGAGGAAATGTCAGCAGCAAAACCGGTGAGTGATGCAGAAATGAAACAGATCTCGGGGGTTGGTGATCGGAAGCTACAACTTTACGGTGATGTCTTTATGCAAGCTATTATCGACTATCAGGCAGAAAAGGGCAATGCTAAACCAGGCAGTACCCAACGCATCTCCTACGAACTATTCAAACAGGGTAAAAGCATTGAAGAAATCGCTCAGCAGCGAGACGTGCAGCTTAGTACCATCTATTCGCATTTAGCTAGCTGCTACCTCAACGGAGAACCATTGGATGTATCATCACTAGTGGATCAAAATACCATTGACACCATCGCTAAAGCGCTTCCCTACCTCGAAAAGCCAGTACGGCTGAAGGCACTGTACGAGATGTTTGATGGACAGATTGAGTACGGTCCACTTAGATTAGCCCTTACCCACCTGCAAAAGACAGGGCAATACAGTTCTGAAGCTTAGAATAGGTTCTTTTATGTGTACATGCTCTTCCTAAAAAGAGAAAACCCGGACGGTGTAGCACCGCCCGGGTTTTCTTTTAGAGATGTTCTCGGAGAACTTGAAGTTCTCCGAGAACTATAAAGAAGCAATAATTACTTAACAGCAACCATTGTCTTCGTAGCCGTAAACTCATCCGTACTGATGGTGTAAGTCAATACACCGGTAGCACCTTGAATCTGACTCTTCTGTAGATTGATCGTGTTGTAACCTGCTGCGTAGTCACCGCGTAGTACGGTCAACGTACGGCCGCTAGCATCACTCACGGTCAAAGTTACTTCAGTGTCTTCTGGCAAGTTAAAGCCGATCAGCGTCTCCGCGCGGAATGGGTTAGGCGTGTTCTGGTATACTTCGAAACCAGCACCTACTACCTCTCCACTTGAGAATACTACACCTACGTTCATGGTGTTACCATTGCCGTATGCTTCAGCTTCCGTGTAGCGGTTATTTACGCTAATTGCGTCGCTCAACTCAATGTTGTCCGTTGCACGAACGACCAAGCTGAACAATACGTCCTCAGCAGT
>JBCBEC010000048.1:0-55425 GCA_038528965.1 Bacteroidota bacterium
TGTTTTTACCACGTAAAGTGTTGATCTTTCAATTAAATAAAATTGACAGGCAAAGCATAATTCCTAGTCTCGTAATGTTTCTCTTCACATTAGCTATTGTCACAATCAAAAATTGATTGCTAATAATTTACCTAACCATCTTGTCAATGAACGTTCCGAGTACTCACAATATCAAAATGCAAAATCGCAATCCTGATCTCAATATTGCTTTTCTCTATCTCTTCGACAGCCAGCTCTTAAGCCAACCGTTTTAGACATTTTTAAAGCCTCTTTTTGGGGCCGTCGTGACTCGCTTTTGAATCACTCCCTCCCGAAGCGGCTGCAAAGGTAAAAGCATTTTCAATTCCAACCAAATTATTCAGGAAAAAATTGAAAAAAATTTCAACTGCTTCCCCAAAAGCGAAAGGACGATGAAGATAGGCTTTTTCAGACAGTCCGCAAAATCATTTGCGGACTACAAATCTATCTCTATCATTAATTTCCTCAAAGCCACTGATTAGACTCGCTTTTACAGCAACAACATGCTCTTTAGCATGGGTTCCCTGAAGGGGGCTGCAAATGTAGAAGCAATCTTATTACTCCGCAACTATTCTCCCAAAAAAGTGCAAAGAATTTTTACGCCCCTACAAGTGCCTTTAAAAAGGTAGGTATTGGGGTGGTGGACATCAGTGCTAATTCTTCCGGAAGGGAGCTTTCTCCATTGAGAAACCTTAACAAGCGTGCCGGTGGATTGTTGCGGAAAAGGCGGCCAAAAAGCTGGTCACCGGGGTAGCGATCTTCCGCCAACACTTTAAGCATGAGACTATCGTAATAACGATGACGCTGACCAAACCAATTAAGATCACCCAAGCGTTGGTCACCGTTCACCAGCGCATTTATCAAGCGCTCTATTCTCCGGTGTATATATATAAAGGTATAGCCGGTGGAGGCACGCGTATCACCTCCTGCAGTCCCAACATGAACGATACGATCATTTCGAGTGGAGAATTCATAGTCGGTCATGGGTATAACCCCGCTCTCCTCACGCACTAGATCGTAGTCCTTAATATGTGGCCAATACTCTTCCAGGTATTTAGCGATGATGGCATCGTAACCTTCCGAACTCAAATGTTCATTGGAAAAGATGGCCAGTTCGAAAAGAGCGGTATGTGGGGAATCAGGAAAGACATACATAAAGCGGAAATCGCCTTCTTGTGGAACCCGGAAGTCCATTAAAGTAGCATCGGCATCGGAGAAAAGAGGTTCCTTGGTACGTACAAACCACCCTTTGAAATGCTGATCCAGATATTGAACCTTTTCTTTATCAATGTTGCCCTTCCATATGCTATTGATACACCATTTGGCGGTATATTGCTCTGTACCAGTTTGCACCCTAACTCCTGCACCATCGGGTAAATTCTCCACCGCTTCTACCTCTGCTATTAGAGTGGTGACATTTTGATGCTTTTGGAAGTACTCATTGGTAAAACGATAGTAGTCCGCAGCCCGAATCATTTTGTACTCAAAAGGTGCGATCTCCAACTGACGGGTGAAATCATAGGTATGAAACCAAAGCTTGGGCCAGCGATAGTGAACGATTTCTTCAAAAGGCCCAGTCCCGTTCTCCCAAAAACACCAAGTACGATCGTCACTTGTTTTTCGTTCTTGATCGATCAATAAGATCTTGCTTGTCCGCAAGGGAGATTGTAGCAATTGATACACAAAACTTCGTCCAGCAGCACCAGCACCAGTTACAATAAAATCAAAAGAATGGGCAGCAACTGCACTCATAGCGTCGACATTTTAGAAGAGTAGCAGGAGAAAAAGAAAGAAGATAAGCTGAGCCGCTGCATAAATGAGTAGCAATGGATGGCGGAACTTGATATTTAACAGCTGCAGGGGCAAACTAAACGCGAAAGCTACTACAGACCAAGCTAGATAGTTCTGAACAGGAATAGAACCTCCTGCCCACTGCCAATAATCTAGAGCCATTGCAACAGGCTCAATGCAGATATCATACAGGGCAATAAAAGCGCTGGCAATGACGGCAGCTAACCAAGGTGAATTTGTTATTCGGCTGGCCAGATCGTTAGTTGCCAGAATAAGCAGGGTCCAATTGAGGGCAATAATCAAGGGGACATTCAGCCATTGGACCCACATAGTAGCGCCATAATGATATTCACCAAATATTAAGCCCGTAGCCACCCCGGCCACCTCTATAAAGAAGGTGCCCCAATAGGTAATGGCAACCCACCAAAGGAGTCGCTGATCCTGGTGCTTTTGGTAAATAAAATATAGCACGGGCACACAAACCACTAAAAGCAGTAGATCGGTAATCTTCGCCGTCAATGGATATACCGCTGGCATCAAATGCGCCTGCACCCCTGAGATAAAAGAGAACACCAAAAAGCCCGCAAAAAACAACTCCGCTTGGCTTAGTCCAAGTTGGGTAGTCCAATGCTCAATCTGGCGACCAATTTTGCTCACACTCTCGGCCATATTAATTACAGAAGATTTAGACTATTCCGCACCGCACTACTGAAAAGCAACATCATCTTACGCCCGTCATTTACACGAATACGTTCTTCGGCAACACGCTCTGCAGGAGACTGCTTGATCTTCTTAAGGAGGTTTAAATAGTATACATACGCCAAGTAAACCCCAAAACGAGCGCCATCTGGTAAACGAACAATACCAGTATAGGCATGATCAAAATCAGCGCGGATATCATCTTCAATTTTCTGCTTCTCCTGCGCGGTAAAGTGTGTAAAATCAACGCCGGGGAAGTACACCCGCCCACGGTCATCAAAATCGCTCTTCAAATCCCGTAGGAAGTTTACTTTCTGGAAGGCGGAACCTAAACTACAAGCTGACGCTTTTAGCGATTCGTACTTCTCATTATCCCCTTCACAGAATACACGTAGGCACATTAGGCCAACCACCTCAGCCGATCCGTAGATGTACTCTTCGTAGCCCGCCTGGTCATAAGCTTGCTCGTGCAAATCCATCTCCATACTCCTAAGAAAGGCATCAATAAGTTCGCGTTCAATATGATACTTATTAACAACCTCTTGAAAAGATTGTAAAACGGGGTTTAGGCTGATCCCCTCTTCAATGGCGCGGTAAGTATCTTGCCAGAAGCGAGCAAGGAGCTCTGCTTTTGGATAATCGTGAAAGGTATCTACGATCTCATCAGCAAAACGGACGAAACCATAAATAGCGTAAATGGGATCGCGGAAGCGTTTGTCAAACACGCGGATTCCCAGAGAGAAAGAAGTACTGTAACGCTGAGTGATCAGCTTACTAGACTCCATACACACTTGGCGATACAAATCGAACATGGTGGACTTTAATTTTACTAGCGAAAGTTTATTGCACTTAGAGAATTTTATCGACCTCCTCGGCTACTACCTGCCCCGATATCAGAGACGGTGGAACACCAGGGCCAGGCGTAGTAAGCTGACCGGTGTAAAAGAGGTTACTCACATTTTTGTTACGCATCTTAGGTTTGAGAAAAGCGGTTTGGAACAGCGTATTTGCTAATCCATAAGCGTTTCCTTTGAAAGCGTGGTAATCCTTCTTGAAATCACGGTGTGCGTAAGACCGCTTATAAACAATATGATCTCGGATTTGGTGCCCGGTAATGGCCTCGAAACGATTAAGGATTATTTCGAAATACTTCGCTCGCAATTCATCGGTGTCCTCCAAGTCAGGAGCTAAGGGGATTAAGAAAAATAAGTTTTCGTGGTCTTTTGGGGCTACGGAAGCATCCGTTACCGATGGGGCACATACGTAAAATAGCGGCTTCGAGGGCCATTGGGGATCTTCGTAAATTTCGTGTGCGTGCAAAGCAAAATCTTCGTCGAAAAAGAGATTGTGATGATGCAAGCCGGGTAATTTCTTGTCAATTCCCACATAGAACAATAGGCTTGACGGTGCCATTGTACGCTTCTGCCAGTAGGTTTCTTTGTAATTGCGCAATTCCGGTGGCAGGACAACTTGCTCCAGGTGGTGATAGTCCGCACCACCTACTACGGCATCAACTTCGTAAGTATTTGCGGAAGTGAGCACTTGGGTAGCGTGACCATTGGGCACTACGATCTGCCGAACCTCTTCGTTATACTTGATCTTCACGCCCATTTCTTCGGCTACACTGACCATCGCCTTGACGATCTCGTGCATACCACCTTTGGGATACCAAGTACCAAGCGCTAAATCAGCGTAGTTCATTAAGCTGTAAAGAGCTGGGGTTTTTTGGGGTGTAGCTCCTAGGAATAACACTGGAAATTCAAGGAGCTGAATCAGCTTTTCGTTCTTAAACAGCTTACGAATGGCCGAAGAAATACTGGAAAACATCTGGAGGCGGAACAAACTCATCAAAATCCGGGGATCGGCAAACTCCAGAATGCTGTGGCTGGGCTTGAAGACAAACTCGTTCATGCCAACTTTGTACTTGTAAGCAGCCTCACTCAGGAACTGCTTCAACTTGGCACTACTACCAGGTTCGTATGACTCGAACATAGCGTGGAGCTCGTCCATCTTGGCAGGCACTTCCATCTCATCACCCTCGCCAAAGTAAATGATGTAAGATGGATCAAGTCGAATTAAATCATAGTAATCAGCAGTAGACTTACCAAAGCGTTGGAAGAACTCCTCAAACACTTCTGGCATCCAGTACCAGCTGGGGCCCATATCGAAGGTAAAACCCTGCTCTTTGTACTGACGAGCCCGTCCACCCGGGCCTTCATTTTTTTCTAAAATGGTGATATCATGGCCTTTTTGAGCCAAACTAGCCGCTGCAGCAAGACCAGCGAAACCCGCACCAATGACAACTACTTTCTTCGACAAGATAGTCCTGTTTTTGTGATATGGGGGTAACAGGACTTTTTTCGTTTTGTTTAACTATTAACACCGAAAAGTTAGACGGAAAGGTCTGAATTCTTGCCGCTTCGAATTTGTACTTAATGGTCAATTACATTCGTTTTCTGAAGTTCTGCAATACCCTCCTCAAACGATAACGCATTGACATAACCCAGCTCCTGACGAGCTTTCTGATCTACCACTGAAAACTCATTTACCATTAAGCGAATCATCAAAGGAGCTATTGGAGGGCGCGACTTTAAACCCAACATTCGCCAGGTGCCGCCCAACAAATGTGCCATAAAAACAGCTATACCCTTTGGCAACTCCTTCTCCCCTGGGTCTATACCGTGTGCTTTCATGATAGCTCCAAAGGTCGTCCGCATCGGGCGGCTATCACCATCAGTTACAAAGTAGGCTTCTCCACCTTCGACATCTGCCTGGGCAGCGGCCGTAATAGCTGCCCCCAGGTTTTTCACGTGAATAGTAGACAAAACCTGTCTGCTTCCGCCAATCCAGCGCCAGCGTCCTTTACGGGCGTTGTCAAAGAGCTCTTCCAAATGATGGTTATTTGCACCCCAGATAGCCGGTGGCCGTATGGATAAAGTGACAAAGCCTGGCTTGTTCGCTGCTAAGACGGCTCGCTCACCAATGGCTTTAGTTTTCGGATACAGAGCCGAAGGGAGCTCCTCAGCTGCCTCGTGCTCTCGCATTTCTTTAATGGGGGAACCTGGTACTACTGGCGCGGCACTAATGTAGATAAACCGCTGTACTCCGGAAGCCTCCGCCATAGACAACAGTTGCTTGGTAGCATTGACGTTAAGATCATAGAATGGCTTGGGGTCATAAGTAAAGTCCATGTGTGCAGCAGCGTGCACAACCAGCGCGCATTTATCTAAGGCAGACTGTGTTGCTGCCGATAAAGATAAAAGGTCATCACGTACTACTTTTGCACCGAGCGCTTCTACCTGAGCGGCTGATTTATCGCTCCGAGCAATCGCATAAACCGTGTGCCCTTGTTCCAAAAAATATGGAATTAAGTTACTGCCCACAAAACCGCTACCTCCAGTCAAAAATATCTTCATCTTTTTAACCAAAGATAAAGGCCTTCATTTCCAGAGGGTTAACCCCAAAAGACGGATCGTTTGCCCTAAAAGACAGATTTTTAACGATGACTCGCAGCAGAGGGGAGCTCTCCAAAGTGCTTCTTAAATGCCAAGGTAAACTTTGAGGGATGTGAGTACCCCAACTCATAACTCAGCTCGGTAGCTGACTTGTGACCTTGCTGCAAAGCGGCTTTGGCATATTCCATGCGAATTTTCTGGTGGTACCGAAACGGAGGGAAACCAAAAACTTGCTTAAAGGAGGTTTTGAACTTAGTAATGCCCATACCTGCTATCCCAGCCAATTCGCCGAGGGACGGAAGGTTTTCTGCCAAGGGGTTGCGTAGGTGAGCCGCCGCTACAAAAAGCCCCTTTAAATCATCGGGGTGCAGCTCAGTATTGATAGTACCTTCATGATTACGAGCGCTGAGTTTTTCGAAAAACCGCGCCAAAAAGTTCAGGGTTTCTGCATTCGCCCGGAGTTTATTTTCCGCTTCAAGAGCGGCCCGGAGCTTAACCTCTAAGCTCGCATCCAGATCTTCGTAGCAAATAGTGCCAGCCAAGTCTTGCACAATCTTAGCACCATCAATTATGCTTTCTTGCAGAAAGGTCTTCTTAATCCTGAGGAGTGCGATTTCGTAGGGTACCTCTGGCTGACTAGCGCTACTAACGGTAGTGTCCGGCGGGTAGAAAAGAATACCCGAAGGCAGGTATCGCTGTATTTCCACCACTTTTTCATTCACCGTCTTCTCGATTGGGGCAGCAGATAGGTTGATATTCAATAATACCCAATCCGTGTCAGGTGGGTTGTGGGAGTGAAGTGCTAGCGGAGTGCTCAGTTGAAAAGTGAAGTGCAAGAGTTTTACCTCCCCTGGAAAGCTAAGCTGCTTTATTTGACCTCGACCTAATGATGATTGTAGTAAAAGCTGTTCCCCACTTCGCTTTACCGGTAGTTGGGAAGCAAACTGCTCCAATAGCCCATCATTGATATTAATCTGCAGGGTCGTCACTCACTTCGAACTTTATTTCTTATTGAACTTATTCATGGTGTGGTTAATGCCAATGGCACCAAAGCTCAGTACCGTATCCGCCGCGTACTTGATAAGATCAGACATCTGCTCCTGCTCTTCATCAGTCCATTCACCAAGAACGAAATCTACCTGGCGACCTTTGGAATACTCGTTCCCAATACCAAAGCGCAAGCGGGCATAGTTATTTCCTCCCGTTACGCGGTCAATATCCTTCAGGCCATTATGCCCACCGTCATTACCCTTCGCGCGCAGGCGCTGTTTGCCGAAAGGCAAATTCAAATCGTCTAGTACAACCAGCAGGTTCTTCTTGTCAATTTTTTCCTTTTGCAGCCAGTAACGCACGGCCTTACCACTCAAGTTAACGTAGGTAGAAGGCTTGAGTAAGATGAAGGTACGGCCACGATGCTTGATCTGAGCCACATCACCCTGGGTGTCATTTTTCCAGCTTGCTTCTTTGGCTTTCGCCAAATGGTCGACAACGTCAAAGCCAATATTGTGGCGGGTGTTATCATATTTAGCACCCATATTTCCGATGCCAACGATGAGGTATTTCATGGGGTCGGGAGTAATCTCTTTTGGACTAAAGAATTCAATAAAACGAGTGATGAGCTTGGAGATCAAATCGGTGTTCAAGTTAAAGTAGCTCGACTACGCCAAATGGCTTCGTCGGCCGACGACAATTAAAATGGATGGTGAAGACAACTTGGGCAAAGAGACGTATTGCAATGCGTCTTTACTACAATCCCAATATCGCCAACCTTAAGCCCGTCATTGACCTGCGATGAACACAACAACCAGTATTGGTCAAATAGTTCATTAACATTCATCAAAACGTGGGCGCAAAAGTAAGGATTTACAACAAGTTAATCGCCTAAATGCCAGAGGATACCATAGGTAAGGGGCGACCAACGGCCCGTCTTAACTTCGGCAGCCTTGAGCGCATCGCCTAGCCAGGCATTGCAAGTATTGATCGCATTGTACTGACCTTTGGCTTCATAGAAAAAATGGTTACTGGGATATCCTGTGCTGGGTACTTCGGTCCAATCGCCTTGCCCATCCTTGCGGAAGGATTGATCTAGGTATTCTAAAAGTGAGGTTAGTGACTCCTCACATATTTCTACCCGCTTCCAGCTTGGCATTGGGCGCCGATACCGTACAATGTGCATGAGGGATTCGCTGTTTACCAGCAGTGCCCGGGCTCCGTTTTGCAGGGTGAGATCGCTCCAATTAGGTGTCTCTAAAAAGAAGGTACGTTCGCCCCAGCCAAAGGCAACATGCGTAGTACTATCTGTAAAGTAGGACGGATGGATGAGGTGAGCCGGTAGTTGTTCAACTGGCAAAACCAAATCCAAATGGATACCAGCAGTGGTGACGTAGATTTCGTACTGCTTTTCCGAGCAGTTTTGCACCGTGGGACGAGTAGACCACAATGAGCCGATTAGCGCTGCTATTAGGTATAGTCCTAATAGACCGAGGAAGCTCAGTAAAAGCCACTTGATGTAACGCCAAAGCTTTCGCATCATACCGTGAATATTACGACATCAAATATCAAACTCCTGAGCCGCCTTTTCCAATGCTTCTGGTTTACCTACATCCAACCAGGAAGAGTGATCGTGAGGGAAATTACGAATTACGCCATGCTTGGCGGCCTCCAACCACACATCAATTATAGAAAACACGCGTTTATCAGTGGGAAAATAAGCAAAGAGTGTAGGGTCGATAATTGACATTCCGCTATAGGCCCACTCTGACTCAGGGGGGCTTTTTCGGCTCTCCTTTCGTTCTCCCGTCTTTTTATTAATCCAACCACAGAGACGGCCGTAGCGATCAAACTCCAGGTAACGCGAAGTTTCCCGTTGCCGCACCGCCAGGGTCGTCAAGCAGGGATCACGCCGGTGTTGGCTAAGGAGTTCTGCCAAGTCAAAATCACTAAGAATATCCACATTGTGGATCAAAAATGGTGCGTCTTCCAGGTATTTTTTGGCCTTCAACAACCCACCACCGGTATCTAACAGTAAATCTCGCTCATCGCTAATCACAATCTTCAAACCAAAATGCTCGTGCTCGTTCAGGAAGCGGACCACCATATCCGCATAGTGATGCACATTGACCACTACCTCTTTTACGCCAAAAGACTTCAGCCGCAGCAGCACAATTTCCAATAAGGTTTTACCTTGTACCTCAACCAAGGCCTTGGGCCGGTCGTTGGTATAGGGGCGTAAGCGGGTGCCGAGGCCGGCGGCGAATACCATTGCTTTCATGCGAAGAGGTTAGATTGTTGAATTGTTCGAGTGCAGACTTATTGTCGAAGAGACGCATTGCAATGCGTCTTTACAACGCCAATATCGCGTTGGTTCACACCCAATCACCACATTACAAAAGTAAAAAATGATTCAGCGTAGGCTTGTACAAATCTTATTGGCTCCGTTTTCCTTGCTTTATGGCCTGGGGATCAGCTTGCGCAACGCGTTTTATCGGGCGGGTTTATTGAAGTCAATGACCTTCAACATCCCGGTTATTTCGGTAGGTAACCTTTCGGTAGGTGGAGCAGGAAAGACACCACATATAGAGTACTTGATTCGATTATTGCGGGAGCATATTCAGATTGCTACCCTAAGCCGGGGTTATAGCCGCAAAACGCGTGGTTTTCTGGAGGTCCAACGTAGTAATAATGCCGAAAAGGTAGGCGATGAGCCCCTACAGTTTAAGCGCAAGTACCCGGATATAGGCGTATATGTAGCCGAAGACCGGGCCTTTGCGATACCGCAAATCATGATGCGGCGGAGCAACACGCAACTGGTGTTATTAGATGATGCTTACCAACACCGTTCGGTAAAACCAGGAGTGAATATTTTACTCACTGAATACGCCAACCGATACACGCAAGACTTCTTGTTACCTAGTGGTCGTTTACGTGAATGGCCCAGTGCTTACGAGCGCGCAGATGTCATCATCGTAAGCAAGTGCCCGAATACGATCAGTGAGGAGGAAAAGGCCGCCATTAGAGAAGAGATCGATCCATTACCGCACCAGCAGCTCTACTTTTCCTATTACGGCTATCAAGCACCGTATTATCAGTTCAACGCGCGCTATCGCCTGCAATTGGATGAAAAGCTAGATGTTTTACTGATCTGTGCCATTGCCAGAACTGACTATCTGGTGGATTATTTACAAACCCAGACCGGTACGGTACGCAGCCTAGAATTTGCCGATCATCACTACTTCAGTAAGGAAGATATTTCTACACTGGTACGCACTTTCAATAACATGGAAACCAACCGTAAAGTGATCATCACCACGGAAAAGGATGCTATGCGCCTGGAGCTGCACCGCGAATTTTTAATTAAGGAACGCTTACCTATATTTGTGTTGCCCACCGAGGTCCGTTTCCATTTTGGCGAGGGGTCTCAGTTTGACGAGCACATTCGTCAGTACTTGCTCAATTTCAAGGTGTGATTCTGCGATTTTTTCTCCGCATTATTTACTTCTTCCTAAAGCAAATCGTCCTGCTTTGCCAGGCTATCTATTTCCCGTTTACCACAGTAAAAGGAAAGGATCATTTACGCTTCAAAGGGCCAGGCATCATCATATCAAATCACCCCAACACACTTCTTGACCCACTCCATGTCGTCTCTCGTACGCCGCGACAATCTTTCTTTCTGGCTAATGCTAGTATTTTCTCCAATCCTATTGCAGGTTTCTTACTTCGCTACCTCTACTGCATTCCCATTTACCGCCCGGGCATTGACAAGGATAAATCTGGTCAAAAAGTAGATAACGACAAGAGCTTTGCCGATACCTATGCGCATCTCGAAAAAGGCGGGGTAATCTACATCGCCCCAGAAGGTGGCAGCTACGTGGGTCGGCGCTTGCGCCCCTTGAAAACCGGTACGGCCCGCATAGCACTAGGGCTGGAAGCCAAACACAATTTCTCTCTTGGCTTACACATTTATCCGGTGGGGCTCAATTATGAGCACCCTGACACTTGTGGAAGTCGATTGTACATAGAGGCCGGTGAACCGATTCGTGTTGCCGATTGGCAGGCCGCCTACGAAAAGGATCAGGTGCAAGCCGCACGGGATTTTACCGATTATATCGCAGAACGTAATCGGCAGTTGCTGATTGATACGGTTGACGAAGAAGAGGAACAGCTCCTCTACCGGTTAGAACGCATATTGCAGCACGATGAGCCCTTGCCCGTTGACCAGCATTATGAGCGAAGTCAGCGCTTACTTGCGGGGATAAAAACGCTAGCCGAGAAACAAGCTCCAGCACATTCAAAGCTACAAACAGAAGCCGCCGCTTACCGGAAGAATTTACGAGATGCAGCGGTAACAGATCGGGGTATTAGCCAACAGACGAAAAGCCTGTGGACGCCCATCACACTCCTAGGTTGGCCCGTCTGGTTGTATGGTAGAATCAACAATTTTTTCACTTACGAGATACCACGCTGGATTGAGCGTAGAACTGATATCTACGTAGGGTACAAGAGCACAGTTAAAATCTTGAGTGCGCTCTTCACATTTCCTTTGTTCTACTTTTTGCAGTTTAAGCTGGTGCAATTGTTTACCAGCGGTGACACAGCCTGGTGGTATTTGTTGAGTTTACCAATTTCGGGTATACTGGCTTGGGGCTACGCTTATCATATTCAACCTCGATTGGATGCCTGGCGCTGGCGCAAATGGGCAAAACAAGAACCAGACGCAGCCAATAAGATCTTGGCCCAGCGAGAAGCTTTGAAGCAAACCATCCAAGGGCTATTAGCAAGCTGAATTATGATTTCAAAGTGAGGCTAAATTTATTACCGATTTGGTAACGAATTGCTTTGAGGCCGCATAACCAACTACAAATGCTCCTTTTCCAAGCATTTATTCAGATCAGCAACTCTGCTCAAAATCCACCCGGATACTAGTACTAGTGCCTTTTGGCACATTCCTACAAGTTCTCCATTGCCCACTCTCTGTCCGACGTAGCCTTGCGCACATCGCCTTCACATAGCTGCTTCGGCAGAGCAAAGCAATCGGACCACCATTTGAATACTTTCATCTAAAACCAACTCAACATGAATCCTCATTATTTGCGTTTCTTTTCCCTCCTTGTACTTGGAACTACCCTTTTCTTCACAGCTTGTCAAGAAAAACTTTACCCCCCTAGCACCGCCACGGTTATTGATATTACGCCCCAAATGATTGATGATATTGTAGAGCAGGAAATGGCACTACAGAATATCGTTGGAATTACGGTAGGCGTGGTGGAAAACGGGGTGGTTACACATACACTCGCATACGGGCACAGAGATCAGGCCAGGGACAATACCGTCACCACTAGTACGGTATTCCGCTACGCTTCTATTTCTAAGCCCGTGACGGCTATTGCTACGTTTAGAGCCATTACAGACGGCCATTTAGAGTTGAACGACAAGGTCGACGAGCATGTATCCTACTGGCCCTCAGACGATAACAAGGATGATATCACCGTAGCACACTTGCTCAGCCACCGGAGTGGAATTAACCATTACGGGCGCGATACTAATGACAATAGGGTTTGTACCCCGGTTGACCCTTCTTATACTCCATCCGGTGCAGTTTTCGACGGCCAAACTAGCGTAGATCGTTTCAAGCATTGTGATCTGTTATTTACACCCAACACCAATCACCGCTACAGTTCCTACGCCTACGACCTGCTCGGAGCCGTGATTGAGAATGCCACAGGTACCGACTATGTAGCTTACGTCAACCAGCACATCAAAGATGTAGCGGACTTGAACAGCCTAACCTCCACTTCTACCGGTCCGGGTGGTTATGATCTGGATTGTAATCTCAATCGCACCGATGAGGACGAGGGCAATGTGGCCATCAAAATACCGGGCGGTGGTTGGGCCAGCAACATTCGTGACTTGGCTCGCTTCATGCAAGGCGTAATCAACAGTGAATTCATCCCTGCTTCCTACGCATTGTGGCAACCCGTTACCTTTCCTAATGACAATGACCGTTACGTATATGGCTTTAAAAAGCGAACCCGAAACAACGCAGACTTCATTTACCACGGCGGAGCACACGATGACGTACGTACCTTTATGGGCTTTTTCCCAGGTGACAAAAATGGCGTGTGTGTAATGATGAATACCGGAGGTAGTGGAAGTGCCCAGCGAGTAGGAGAGCGCCTTTTGAAGGAAATGGGTTATACTTCTTTTTCTCCCAATGAGCTACCGCGGACTGACAATGGTGAGCGTTTAGATTGCGGCGAGCGGATGGTGTCGATCTGGCGCAATAATGGGAATGGAGAGGAAACCATCGTTCGCCGCGGCCTAAGTCATGATGACTTCTTAGCAGAACGCAACGCTCTAGCCGAAAAGGGTTGGTATCTGGTAGACCTGGAATCTTACCCTGAATCTGGCGCACAGGTTTGGGACGGCATTTTCCGCAAGGATGTAACCCCTACCTCCATTTGGCGCGGTTTTACTACCGATGGCTGGCTTGAAAAGTGGGAAGAAGAAAACGAAGCTGGCCGGCGCCTGATTGATATTGAAACTTATAAAGTAGGTACCAGTACCCGCTGGGCGGGTCTTTTCCAGGCAGACAACGGCAACAGCTATGCCATGTGGCGCAATTTCAATACCGACGACTTTGGTGATAAGTATTTTGAGATGAAAGACGAAGGCCGCAAGCTGATTGATGTGGAAACCTACATGGTGGGTACTACGCGTAAATGGGCAGGCGTCTGGTTGGGAACTGGAACTTCCCTTCTGAACCGCAACTACAACCAAGCAGACTTCATCCAACTTTGCCGCGATCGATTTGATGGTGGCTATCGCTTAATCGACGTAGAAACCTACGTAGTGGGCGCCACTCGCAAATACGCTGGCGTTTGGGAACCCGCTACCGAGGGCGAGGCACGCTGGTTTAACATCAATATGGGCGATTGGGTAAACGAAAAGCACATTCCCCTGGTAGAGGATGGCTACGAATTATTGGACTTAGAAAAATTCTAGCACATTAATTTATAACTTGAGCTAGTCTGGAAAACGGCGGGGTCGAACTATCAATTCTGCCTCGCCGTTTTGTATTTAGCCAAATAGGATTGCCAAACATGACAGAGCTCCAGCACTACGCAACTCTTAGGGCTTACTGTGAAGCCATCGGCATACCCGCACCCAAGAGCGAAGGCTATGACGTGCGGAGCTTTGCGGAGAATATGAAAACGGTAAGGCAGTCGATGCCGCCGTTTAAGCACGAGTTTTATGCTCTGGCGCTAAAGGTAGAAGGTGGTGGAACGGTCACTACCGGCAACCACACTACAGCTGATCTGGAAGCCACCGTATTTTTCAACTCTCCTTACCAAATTCTCCATTGGGATATTGCACCAGATTGGGAGGGCTACTACGTTATTTTCTCGGAGAATTTCCTGCGCGGTACCGCAAATCAGCAGCGTTTGACACAACGATTTCCCTTTTTACTAAACGACAACACCTACCCTTTACCACTTGCGCAAGAAGAAATTGCCCCCTTGCTACGGGTCTTTGAAAACCTGTACGAGGAGCATCAGCAGACTGCGGCGCACCAGGATGATATCATTCGCCACTACATTCAAATATTATTACTGCAAACTGCCCGGCTCTTTTACAAATACGCTCCGAAAGACTATAGCAGCACGACCCAGCGCGATAACGACTTGAACACGGTAAGCCGTTTTCGAGCATTAATTGAAACTGCACTTTATCCCAATCAAAAGCACGGTGCTGAATCTCCGCATCAGGTCCAATACTACGCACAGCAACTCAATATTCACCCCAACCACCTCAATGCCCTCACTCAGCGAATTGCCGGGCATTCCGCTTCCGACCTCATCCAACAGCACCTCTTAGCGTTAGCTACCGCAAAGCTGAAAAGCACTCAACTCTCCGTAAAAGAAATTGCGTACGATTTGTATTTCCACTACCCCAATCACTTCTCCACTTTCTTTAAAAAACAGACGGGCCAAAGCCCTAACGCCTTCCGTAAAGCGTAGTTCTCGCCCTCTTATTTGATATCCGTATTTCCTGCTTTGATATCTGTATTTCCTGCCGCCCGGTGGGCCTATACCTTTGTCTTGTAACAAAGAAAAAGCAATCCAAGCATCATGAAATACTACGCGATCACCTTGAGCCTACTCAGTTTAAACCTAGCACAATTCAACAATCCAAACCTACCAATTATGAAGACCGTATCATTTTATTCAGGAGATAACAACTTGCAAGGTCACCTCTATTTGCCAGCTAACTTCAATGAAAACGAAAAATACGCCGCTGTCGTAGTTGGCGGCTCCCTTACCTCGGTAAAAGAGCAAATGGCTGGAATCTATGCGGCAAAACTGGCCGAAAATGGCTTGGTGGCTTTAGCATTTGACTTCTCTAACTACGGAGAAAGCGAAGGCACGGTACGCCAATTTGAAGATCCACAGCAAAAGGTACGCGACCTCTCCGCAGCTATCAGCTATTTAGAAACACTGCCTTTCGTTAAGGGAACTGGAGCATTAGGTGTATGCACTGCTGGGGGAAATGTAGCCTATTTGGCCGCCGAGGACGATCGTTTGCAAGCAGCAGTAACCGTTGCTGCCTGGCTGCCTAACGAAGAAGCATTACCGCTCCTGTACGGTGGACAAGAACAAGTAATTAAGCTCCGCACAGAAGGGCAGAATGCAGCCAAGATTTACGAAGCAACCGGGGCAAACGAAATTATCCTAGCCTACCACAATACAGACACCAGTGCTTCTCATGTAGGTCCAATGGAATACTATATGGATACTAATCGGGGAGGTGGTGTAACCCAGTGGAAAAACGAATTTTCCGTGATGAGTTGGGAACCCTGGTTAGCATTTGATCCTATGAGTAAGGCGGCTGCAATTGACGTCCCTTTTATGATGATTCACTCGGATGGCAGCGCATTGCCAAACAACGCTAAGGAGTTCTTTGAGCAATTAGCCGGACCGAAGGAATTGGTTTGGGGCGATGGTTATCATTTTGATTACTACGATCAAGCAGCACAGGTAGAAATGGCGACTCAGCGAGCCAGTGAATTCCTGAAAATGCAAATCCAATAACCTCATAACCTTTTCAAGATAAATCCAATGAGACTGTTAATCCTTCCTCTAATCATAAGCCTGATGATTACCCAGGTAAAAGCACTTCAGCCTACCTCCTTTTTTAACACGAACAACTTCGCTATGAAGAGTAACCAGCAAAATGACCAACAAGCCATTCAAAGCCTACTAAACACGATGTTCAGCGCGGCTGACCAACGGGACTGGGAGACGGCAAAATCAGTAATGGCCCCTGAAGTATACACTGATTATTCTGCGCTGGGCGGTACGGCTGGCGTACAGACGCCAGAGCAAATCGTCACTGGTTGGGCAGGCATGCTGCCTGGCTTTGAGCGCACCGTTCACCAAATTCACAACTTCGCCATCTGGGTGGCCGGTGACCGCGCAACGAGTACCTTTGACGGTATTGCTGTACACTACCTGCAAGTACCAGATGGTGAAAACTACTGGACCGTTTTCGCGGGCTACGATACTGAGTTCATTCAGGTAGATGGTGAGTGGAAATTGGCCCGCATTGACCTAAGCTTGTACCAGCTAGCTGGAAATAACGACCTTCCACAGGCCGCATTGAACAATGTAGCTAACAACAGCATTCCCGAGCTGCAAACCAACTCGGACGCCACCACTAGTGTGGAGCGTTTTTTCCAGGCATTGGAGCAAAATAATTTTCCCGCTTTTCTAGAAAACCTTTCCGCGCAGGCGGTACAAGACATGCCCTTAGCCCCAAGCGCCTTTCCTAAAACACTGGAAGGAAAGTCTGCTTTGGAACAACTCTACAGTGGCGTTATGGATTATCAGCAGCAGTACACCCGCACTTATTTTCCTACTGGAAACCCGAACGAGGTTTTGGTGAAATTCCAAGGCAAAGTAGTAACCGAGGCAGGGAAGGACTACAACAATTTTTACGTTAACCTTTTTGAGGTGGATGAGGCAGGTAAGATAGTGCGTAACGTAGAGCACTTTAACCCTAACATTTTACTTAATAGTTGGACAGGCTTACAGCCAGAAACCTACTCCGTACACCAGGCAGGTGCACCCACCAATGGTGGTGTTCAAATGGAGCAAGTGCAGTTTGCAAGCAGTGGTATCAACTTACAAGGCCACTTGTTTTTACCTCCAAACTTCGACGCTCACGCACAGTATCCAGCAGTAGTAGTAACTGGCAGCTGGACCAGTGTAAAAGAGCAAATGCCTGATGAGTACGCAAGCTTAATTGCCCAACAAGGTTTCCTAGCGTTGACTTTTGATTTCACCGGTTTCGGAGAAAGCGAGGGCCAGCCCCGCCAGGTGGAGGACTACGAGCTCAAGATTAATGACATCAAAGCAGCGGTCGGTTATTTAAATAGCCATCCTAATGTGACAAAGGAGGAAATTACTGGTATGGGAGTTTGTGCCAGCGCTGGCTACATGGCGTACGCAGCAGCTCAGGATGATCGCATGAGCCAACTGGTACTGGTCGCGCCTTGGTTGCACAACCCCACAATTGCCAAGAGCATATACGATATGCGCCCCGGCGGAACAGACGGTCTTTTGCAGGCCGCCAAGGAAGCCAAAGTAGCATACGCTAATACTGGAGAAATGCCTTACGTTCTAGCCGCTAGTGAATTGGATCCCTTGAGTGCGATGTATGTGCCGGAAAACGCATTCGATTACTATCTAAATCCAGCAAAAGCTGCCGGCACTTATTACGATAATCGTTTTGCAGTAAGTAGCTGGGAGCCTTGGCTTACTTTTGATGGTATTGGTGCTGCCAAGGGAGTCAAACAAGCTGTACTCATTGTGCACAGTGAGAGCGGCGCGGTGCCACAGGGCGCACAAAGTTTTTATGATCAGCTAAATGGTGAAAAGCAGATTGTTTGGCTCAATGCCTATAATCAGCAGCAGTTGTATTACGAAGCGGAGGCTGTAAATAGTGCGATTGAACAAGTAGTGGATTACTTGAAGAAATAGTCCTCTTGTTGAACTGATAGAATAGTTTAAGCCGCATGCTGTTAGGTACAGTCTGCGGCTTTTTATTTTTGGTTAGGACGTTCCCCCACATTGGTTTCGCGGAATTCTTGACTTTAAAAACATCGCGGTCCCACCGGTGCGTATTTCATTTCGTGGAATTCATTCCGCCGTGGGGATTGAAAGCGGAATGAGTGGGTGATCACACCTTCAGTCTAGCATTTCCAATTGCCCTTAGTATTAATCCCGTATTTTGGTCCATCCTACCCACCAATCCATACTTATGAAATACGGCATACTTTTCTTGTCATTCTTCTTGTTGTGCGCTTGCCAATCTTCCGATCCACAAGAAACAACTAACGAGGAAACGGTTGAGCTGGAGCCACAATTAGAAGCCATTACTTTACTGGGAGACAGCCTCAGTAGCATCCTTCCAGAAGCGGGAAAAGCACTGGACAACTATGAAGCAGCCAAAGGCGAATACGATGCAAGTCCAGATGATCCTGAAGTTATCATCTGGTATGGCCGCAGAACGGCTTACTTAGGTCACTTCCGTAAAGCAATTGACATCTACACGGAGGGCATCGAAAAACACCCGGAAGATGCTCGTTTCTATCGCCACCGGGGCCATCGCTACATTTCGACGCGCCAATACGAAAAAGCTATCGCCGATTTTGAGAAGGCAGCTAGCCTTATTGAGGGCCAAGCGGACCAAACAGAACCAGATGGCCTCCCGAATGATCGAAACATTCCTCTGAGTACACTACACGGAAATATTTGGTATCACCTCGGATTGGCGTACTACCTGCAAAATGATATGTCCAAAGCACTCGAAGCATTTGGCAACCGAACCGTCACCCACAAGTATGACGATAACATTGTTTCTGGAGGGCACTGGTTATATATGATCAATCGGCGCCTTGGCCAAGCGGACGCAGCAGAAAGCATCATCGCTCCTGTCCACGGTGAGATGGATATTATTGAAAACGGCAGCTATTATCAAATGTGTCGTTTTTACCAGGGAGCGATTAGTAGGGAGGACTTGCAACCCGCCGGCAAAAGCTCCTCCTCAGATGACGTGCTCCGTTACGGTCTTGGCAATTGGCACCTCTATCACGAGCAAGACACCGCAGCAGCGAGAGCGCAATACCGCCTTCTTTTAGACGAAGGCAATCCGTATAGCTTTGCTTACCTGGCAGCAGAGGCCGATTGGAACCGACTCTTTAAATAATACACAAGCCCATCGCCATGAGACTTTCCCTACTATACATCACTATTTCCCTTCTACTTTTTGGCTGTCGCCAGAATCCTGAGCAGGATAATAACAACATTGCCCTCGCTGGCTTAACCGATGAGGTTGAAGTTCTACGCGACGAATTTGGCATCAATCATATCTACGCCAATAACCAGCGCGATCTATTTTTTGCGCAAGGCTACTGTGCTGCTAAGGATCGTTTATTCCAATTTGAGGTTTGGCGCAGGCAAGCTACCGGCACCGTAGCCGAAATACTGGGACCACGGGAACTTAAGCGGGATATTGGCACCCGGCTTTTCATGTATCGAGGGGATTTGGAAACTGAATTTCAATACTACCACCCGGACGGCGTTGAGATTATCAACGCTTACACCGATGGCGTTAATGCGTATATAGAGGAAGTACTGCAGGACACAAGTCTATTGCCCATCACTTTCAAGGCATTGGGTATCCTACCGGAAAAATGGACACCAGCAGTCGTTATTTCAAGGCATCAGGGCCTACTAGGAAATATCAAAACCGAACTTGATGTAGCCCGAGCGGTGGTCCAGATGGGGGTAGAAAAAACGAAGGAGTACTACTGGTTTCATCCCAAAGATCCTGCGCTGGACTTAGACCCTGCTATTGACGGTCAATTATTACTTTCTGATCAAATACTGGAGCTCTATAATGCCTACCGGAAATCTGTCACGTTTCAGCCAGAAGATATTCTTCCCGCTTATCGTACTAATGATGAGTCTATAGGCGCAAACGAAGCCCCTAATGATGCAAGAGAAGTACAGTGGTGGTTGGGTTCCAACAATTGGGTTACCAACTCCAAACTGGGTAAGGACGGGCATGTCTTTATGGCCAACGATCCACACCGTAGGCTAGCAGTTCCTTCACTTCGTTATTGGGTGCACCTCTCTGCTCCGGGCTGGAATGTGATTGGTGGTGGCGAACCAGAAATCCCCGGCGTTTCGATAGGCCACAATGATTACGGTGCCTGGGGCTTGACC
This sequence comes from Bacteroidota bacterium, assembly GCA_038528965.1. Lineage (GTDB taxonomy): Bacteria > Bacteroidota > Bacteroidia > Chitinophagales > Saprospiraceae > Lewinella. The sequence continues at coordinate 20,252 of JBCBEC010000048.1, forward strand.
GTTTTCCGCACGGACGGAGAAGACCTTTACGTATACGACCTGAACCCAGACAACCCACTGGAGTATCGCTACGCTGATGGTTGGGAAAACATGCAAACGATTAAAGAAACCATTGAGGTAAAAGGAGCTGAGGACGTGGAAGTTGATTTACACTACACCAGACACGGCCCTGTCACCTACATAGATAGTATTAACCACAAAGCCTACGCCATCCGTTGTGCTTGGCTAGAGCCCGGTGGGTCCCCTTACTTAGCATCGCTGCGCATGGATCAAGCTACCGATTGGGAATCTTATCGAGAGGCCTGCAACTATAGTCACATCCCTGGCGAGAATATGATCTGGGCGGATAAAGAAGGTAATATTGGCTGGCAAGCCGTGGGCATCGCACCGGTACGTAGAAATTTCAGCGGTATGGTACCCGTACCTGGGGATGGGCGCTACGAGTGGGATGGCTACTTACCCATCAAAGAAAAGCCAAGCGTATTTAATCCAAAGGAAGGCTTTTTTGCTACCGCCAACCAAAACGTAACCCCTGACTCCTATACCGAATGGGATGCCATCGGCTTTAATTGGTCAGACCCTTACCGTGGCGAGCGCGTGGAAGAAGTCTTAAGCGCTGGAGCGGCCCTCACAATTGACGACATGAAGCACTTACAGACCGACTATTTGTCCATACCCGCCCGAACCTTAGTCCCACAACTAACCGAACTTGTTCCCGAAAGTGATTTAGCGCAAAGCGCAAAAGAGCGTCTACTTGAGTGGGATTTTGTGCTAACACCTGAGTCTGTAGAAGCGGGAATTTATGTACGTTGGGAAGATGAGTTGAAGGAACGATTATTCGATTACTTTCCTGACCCCGAAGCCGAGCGCGTAGAGCCGAATATTCAGCTCACCAAAATTATGCAGTGGATATTAGCGCCCAGCACGAAAATGGGTAATCCTTCCCGGGCAGAGATAGAGGCCTATCTAATAGGGACATTTAATTCTGCGGTACAGGATATGAAAGAACGCTTTGGCGCAGATATGAATAATTGGCAGTACGGACAAGAGGGCTACAAGCACGTGCAAATCTTTCACCCGCTGGGAAGAGTCGTGAACGATGAACTAAAAGCACAGCTCAACACAAGTATAATTCCTCGTGGAGGAAACCAATACACCCCAGGTGCTACCGGAGGCAATAAAGGGCAAACCCACGGCGCCACCTTCCGCATCATTGTAGACGTAACGGATTGGGACCAAAGCGTAGGCATGAATTCGCCGGGACAATCAGGGGACCCCAGCAGCCCGTATTATAAAAACCTATACACACAATGGGCAGATGATGGCTTCTTTCCATTGTACTTCAGTCGCGAAAAGATCGAAAGTGTCCGCAGTGAACATTCCGTACTGGTTCCTGGTGGAGAGTAGAACGAAAGGTGCGGGGCCGGTGTTCTCCGCTCATGTCATTACAACAACTAGCGGCGGATTTATTGCTGGCGGTCAAGAGGCGTGAGGATGCTGCGCCTTTCATTAGTAGACTAGCAAGGCTTCCAGTAGGGAAACTGGAAGCGAACCTGCTGACAGACGAACAGAAGAAAGCCTTTTGGATTAATTGCTACAATGCCTTTTTCTTGCATTTACGCAGAGACCAAAGCGTGGAAAAGCCCGCGATTTATCGTAATAGTTTATGCCGTATTGCTGGTCAAAATTTTAGTTTGGACGAAATAGAGCATGGCATCTTGCGCAGGTACCGCGCTAAGCTGGGTGCAGGCTTTCTGCCAAACCTATTTACCCCAAAACACATCCGCAAATTGGCGGTAGATCGGATTGATTTTCGAATTCATTTTGCCCTTAACTGCGGGGCGATTAGTTGCCCACCTATTGCTTTCTACACGCCAAAACAAATCGATAAGCAGTTAGAAATCGTAACCACTAGCTTCCTCGAAAATGACACCTGGTTCGAAGCGGAGAAAAATGAAGTTCACTTCTCCCGTTTAGGGCTATGGTATTTAGGTGATTTTGGCGGACAGCGTGGTATTAGAAAAATTGTGCGGCATTACTTGAAAGTAGGTCAACCCAGCAGTCAGATTATATTCAATGACTACAACTGGGAAGAGAATTTAGATAACTTTGTCGATTATCAACTATCGACCGCTTGAGCGCATCCTTTTCTTTACCTGAATTTCCGGTACCCGCACGTTTAGCCATCCGGCTAAAGCCCGCGGCAGAGCGCATGGTGCGCAAGCAGCACCCCTGGGTATTTGATGCCTCCATTACAAAGCAAAACAAAGAGGGTAAGGCCGGAGATTTAGCGATTGTCTTTGATCAGAAAAAGAACAAGTTTTTGGCACTTGGCCTTTATGATCCACACTCACCAATTCGCATAAAACTCCTACAGTTTAATCAGGGCGCGACTATCGATACAGATTGGTTTGAACAGAGAATTCGGCAAGCACATGATAAACGGCTCCCCTTATTGGCAACAGCCACAAATAGCTATCGACTGCTGCATGGAGAAAATGACGGCCTCCCTGGCTTGATAGCCGACGTATACGCCCAGGTAGTAGTGGTGAAGTTGTATAGCCTTATTTGGCTTCCGTATTTGCCGATGGTACTGCCCATCATTCTGCAAGTCACCCAAAGTGAAACATTGGTCTTGCGGCTTAGCCGAAACGTGCAAAAAGAAAAGGAGCTACTGCAGGGCTTGGAAGACGGACAGGTGCTGTACGGTGAGTTAGCGGACCCTGTAATTGTGTTTGAAGAGCATGGCGTGCGCTTCAGTGCCAATGTGATTGCCGGACATAAGACCGGCTACTTTTTGGATCACCGCCACAACCGCAAACGAGTGGGTGAGTTGGCAAAAGGTAAAACGGTGCTAGACGTTTTTTCCTACGCCGGAGGCTTTTCAGTACATGCGCTAGCCGGTGGTGCCAAAGAAGTGTATAGTTTAGACATCAGCGCCCAAGCCTTGGAAATTGCTCGACATAATGCACTTTTGAACTTACCCGAACCAAAGCTTTACACCATTGCTAAGGACGCCTTTGTGGCAATGGAGGAACTGCAACAAAAGCGCAAACAGTTTGATATCGTTGTGGTAGACCCACCCTCTTTTGCCAAGAAAGCTAGTGAAGTGCCCGGTGCTATCCGTAGCTACGAACGCCTGGCCAGACTGGCCATCCCCTTGGTCAGTAAAGGAGGCATACTCGCGTTGGCTTCCTGTTCAAGTAGAGTAAAAGCAGAGGAGTTTTTTGCGGTAGCAGAACAAGCTTTACAGCAAAGTGGTAGACGCTCTAGAGAACTAGATCGGACCTTCCACGACATCGATCATCCCATCAGCATTCCGGAGGGCGCTTACCTAAAGTGCATCTACTTCCAGCTGGACTAAGCGCTTGTGGTTTTGTTATCTTGGTATTCATTTCACCCTACTTTACGTCCGAGGGAAGTCAACACGAAGTACCATGAAAAAACAAAGCCGAAGAACATTTGTAGAGTCAGCGATCAAAAGTGCGGTAGCACTCCCCCTGGTCCTTTCTGGACTATACAGCTGTGAATCACAGCCCAAGGAAGATAGCGAGGAAGCGAGTTCAGAAAACAAAAAACTGAGCATCTTGATTTTAGGAGGGACCAGCTTTTTAGGGCCCCATCAAATTGCTTATGCACTGGAACGTGGTCATAGCATTAGCACCTTCACGCGCGGCAAAACCAAACCGACCGTTCATGCGGAACTCTTTGATCAAATAGAGCAACTAATTGGTGATCGGCAAGATAACTTGACTGCCCTCCACGATCGGAAATGGGATGTAGTGATCGATAATTCTGGCCGTGACGTCGAGTGGACCAAAGCAACGGCTCAACTCCTAAAGGACAACTGTGATCTGTACGTTTACACCTCCTCCACTGGCGTGTACTACCCTTATGTGGATAGTGACTTCATTGAAAGTTCTACCGTACTAATGGAGGAGCCAGAAGGCTTAACTGATGAAGATGAAAAGATTGAATATTGGTACGGTGTAATGAAGGCCCAGTCGGAGCAAGAAGCAATCAAAGCTTTTGGAGCTGAAAACACCATAGTGGTACGCCCCACCTATATGATTGGCCCAGCTGACAAAACAGACCGTTTCATTCATTGGCCGATTCGGCTCAGCAAAGGTGGTGAAACAATGGTACCTGGAAAAGCTGGAGACGCCATTCAATACGCAGATGTAAGAGATGTAGCCGAGTGGATGATTCGCTTAATTGAAGAGCGAAATACCGGCACCTTCAATGCCGTGGGACCTAAGGAGCAGCAGGACATACGCGCTTTTATGGAAGAAGCCCAAGGTGCCTTTGAAGTAGCATCTTCCTTTGTGCATATCGATGATTATGATTTTCTAATGGAGAATGACATCTACTATCTTGTGCCCTGGATTATGCCTACTGGCAACAACGCCGGCTCGGCAAAAATCAGTAATAAAAAAGCGAAGGCCAATGGGTTTACACTAAGGCCCCTGACGAAAACGATTCAGGACACTCACCAGTGGTGGAATTCGGATGCCATCACCCAGGAGAAGCGGGATGAGGTGGAACAAAATCCTGAATCAGTCCTACAAAGGGAAGCGGCAATTATTGCGGCATGGAAGGCACGATAAAAGAGCTTGACTACGGAAAGACGTTCGGTGTCAATTTTTGAGACCGTATTGCTTTTCAACGACTAGAAGCGTAACTTAGCAGGGTTCACTTAGGGAGTTGACCCCAAATACTCCCTGGCCAACTGGCCAAGACTTAGTGAACACATCGACGGATATGTATTTGACCGATGAGTATCGCTTTTCATCAAAAGATGCCTAAGCAATCAGAGTTAACTCATCTCCACCGTCAAATGCAGGTGCTTGGTTAAACCACTGGAGTCGATGAGGAAACACCAAGTGCTATTGATTCTGAGGTAGTCTTACTCAGAATTTCAGAGGGGGCAGCAGGAGCTGAAAAGTTTCAACCCACTGCCATTTCTGAGTTATCATAACCAGATAGCTCAACAACGCAAGCTGGATCCAGCCACTTCATTCACTGAACGTAAGAGCTGGATATGAAGAACAACTGTGGACTGTGCTGAAGATGTCAGTAGCAGAACGGAGTTGGCGTGTCCTGCATCCAAGGAGGATGGGGGATGACTGGTGATCCGGACCAAGAGGGAGGGCTCTGACGATCGAATAGAATTCGATGTCAGAATCCTGATATTCCACCTTAGTGGAATCGTCAGGACCCGCCGAAGGCGATTTGCCCTAAATTCACCCTCCCAGCTTAGGTCCATTCATACTTCTACCCTAAAAGCGAATATTTACGCTCAAGAACCCGACTCCACTCCTCGTAGTTCTTCCCCTCGTCCAGTATCAACAATTTCTCTCTGAGGAGTACTCTCTGAGCTTTGCCGCTGCTCCAACTTAAGTCCAAATAATGGCCGCAAAATTCGCACTCTGCGAATAAGATATTCGTAGGTGGCATAACAACCAACAAAGGTAAATACGAAGACCACTATAAACTTGAGCGCCACTGGCCAGTACAGCGGGAACACCACGTATGATCCAGCGTAAAGGAACAGCATATGTAAAATGTAAATAGGATAGGACGCTGTGCTCAAATAGGACAATCGCTTACTGGGTCGATTCAAATATTCAAACCCCAAGCCCAACACAGCGAATACAAACAGATTAGATTCTACAGCCTTCATAGCCAGTGGAGAGGAGAGGTCAAAATACGCCCAACGTACTGCAAACAGCGTCAAACCAGCTCCTAGAAACAACCATTTATAACGCTTAAGTTGCTGCAAAAAAGGCTCTCCCGCATAGACCATCAAAAAGCCCACTAGGAAAGCAATGAGCCCCAGCCAAAACCCGTGCCTAGTGAAAGCGTACATTTCGAAGAATTCGGGCTGGATGATTTGAGCTTCAATAACGAAGGGAATCACGATAACTAAAAACACTATTGGGTGGCCAAAAAAACGCTGAATTCGCTGCCCAAGTGACTGATCTACTCTTTGTTTTAAGTAGATAAACAAGGGAGATAGAACCAGTACGTAAAAGAAGATATTACCCAGAAACCACAGGTGCCCTGGAAACGGGCTATAATTGAGATCCTGGAGATAATAATCCTGCCAAAGCATGACGTGTAAAGGCACAATGGCCAGACTACCAAAGACCAAAGGCAGTAATATACGCTGTGCTCTTTCCTTCATGAGTTCACCCCAGCTGCGTTTACGGATTGCAAAGGAAACGCCCATCCCCGAGATGAAGAACAGCAAGGGAATCCGCCAAAGGTTCAGTATAGACATTGGTACTTGCAAGCTGGGCCAATGCTCATTGTTTTGAATGAACCCAACGAATACCCCATAAGCTTGAAAACCCAAGCCCAGATGGTATATGATGAGTAGCCAAATAGCAATGACCCTCAACCAGTCGATATCGTAGCGACGAGTGTTATTTTGCATCTCGGTTACTTGGTTTGTTTAGATTGAATCAAGTCCGCAATAATAGGGCGTGTCTGCTCTAAACGACTGTAGTCAAGCTTTAACCCCATTGGCCCCAAGGCTTTACCTAGTTCGTCATAAATGGGCTTCACCTCAGCGAAAGGTCCCTGAACAGATTCCAGTGCAGTAGTCTGATAATTGTTGCGCATTGATACGTCCGCTCCTTCCTTCAGGAGCGCCTCAGTTATCTCCGTTCGGCAGAAGAAGGCCGCTAGATGCAAAGGGGTAGAACCTTCTCCATTAAGGACGTTTAGGTCAGCTCCTGCTTCAATTAATCGGAGAGCGACCTCGGCTTTGTCAAAAGTAGCTGCCACGTGTAAAGGAGCGGAACCAAATTGATCCTTCTGATTCAGGTCTGTTCCTGCGGCTATATTCGCCTCCAGCTGCTTGAGATTGCCAAAGAATATGGACTCGTGGATACTCATCTTTGCTTCTACAGAAGCTTGCGACTGTTCTGGGTTCTGCTCTGAAGAACAAGACGAAATTCCTAGAATAAAAAGGAACAAAAATAAAGGTGCCAGGTAGGCATAGTTAGTCGGAATTGTGGATGCTTTCATCGTGAATGTTTTGGTTCGTGATAAGCTATGTATTACCATTGCCACAAAGTTCAGACTAGACAAGAGGTCGAACTAATTAAGCATGCTGCAAGCTTTAATAATTATCGCGCACCAATGTAAACCCTGGCGCAATCGATAGTAATTATGACGCAAACACTTGACAACACCACAACTTCGAGAAGGAATCAATCCTTATTATTGTAAATAGATTGTTGAACCCATGTCGGAATTTCCGAAACCCAATGATGGCTTCCTAAAACAGGTAATTTCAGCTATAGCGCAAAACTTGGCTGATGAGTCCTTTGGTGTAGCAGAGCTAGCGGACATGGTTAACATGAGTCGGTCCAACCTTCTGCGACGAGTAAAAAGCAGTGCGGGGATGTCTGTCAGTGCCTTGATCAGGCAAATGCGCCTCCAACGGGCACAGGCGATACTGCAAGAAGAAGAGCTTACCGTCTCAGAAGTAGCCTTTAAAGTAGGGTTTAGCAGCACATCTTATTTCATCCGTTGCTATCGCGAAGCATATGGATATACCCCTGGTGAAGAGCACAAGCAACAAGTCAATCCTCAAGTTGCACCTACTGAGTCTCCAGTTTCCACCCCTAGCTATACTTGGCCCATCATTACTGCCTTAATTACTATCGGAGCACTTGTTTTTTTCTGGTTCCAGAAAAGCGCGGATTCTGTTCCCACCTATGATAAAACCATCGCAGTCCTCCCATTTACGAACGATAGTGAAGACCAACAAAACACCTACCTGGTCAATGGCTTGATGAGCTCAGTTTTGGATCATCTGCAAAAAATTGAAGACTTAAACGTAAGAAGCCGAACGACCGTAGAACAGTACCGGACCAGCAATAAGGCAATCCCCACTATTGCTAAGGAATTGGATGTGAGTTATGTGGTTGAGGGAAGCGGCCAGCGCTTAGGTGATCAAATCTTATTACGCATTAGCTTAGTTGACGCGCAGCGTGATCGGCAAATTTGGTCTCGCCAGTATCAGCGGCAAGTGGGTGATATCATTGATCTACAACAAGAAGTAGCTACCAATATTGCCCAAGCCACACAGGCTGTCATAACTACTGACGAACGCGCCCGTATCGAACAGGTTCCAACGCTGAATCCCCTTGCCTACGACTACTATTTACGTGGGTTAGACCAACTGAATAAGGAATCAACAGAAGGACTTCGAGCCGGGATTGACCTCTTTAAGCAAGCTATTGAGGAAGATCCAAATTTCGCTCATCCCTACGCCTACATCGCAGTAGCCTATTATTACCTGGATATATTCCAGGCAGAGAAGCAATACGGAGAAGATATTAACACCTTTGCCGACAAGGCTATACTACTCGACAACAAGTTGGAAGCTGGCTTAATCGCCAAGGCTTTGTACTACATGCAGGATGAGCAATATCGGTTGGCAGAAGAGTACTTCGAAAAAGTACTGCGCTACTATCCGGGTTCAGCCTGGGCACATAACTGTATGGCCCTTATCTATATGATTGCGCTACCGGATTCCAAAAAATACTTAGAGCATGCCATTCGTGGTATTCGTTTTACGGTAGCTACACAAGATTCATCTAACCGGAGTATCACCTACCTAACGCTTGCCAATGCCCTTGTGCAAAATGGCTTTCTGGAAGAGGCAGAACCTTACTTGAAAAAATCACTCGACTACAACCCTTTCAACCCTTATTCTGAGCTTCTAGGTGTTTTCACTACCCTTGGCCAGACAGGAGATTTTGCCACCGCACAGCAGCACCTACTAGAATTGTATCAGAGAGACACCATGCGCTTTGATGTCGTTCAGGAAGTAGCGAAATTGTACTGTCATCAGGAGGATTACTCCCTATCATGGTATTATTATGAAAAGTTTGACCGACTACGAACGACGGGGAACCTTAACGTATACGCAGATCAAGATATCAAAATAGCCTTTGTCCTACTACAACTAGGAAATAAAGAAGCCGCTCAGCCATTCCTGGATCGTTTCAAGCAATTCGCAGAAAGTAACACCTCTATTTACCACGATTTGCTTTGGGCAAGTTATTACAGTGTGATAGGTGATACCGAAAAAGGCATTGCACACCTGGAAGAATTCTCCAAACAATCTGGCTACCAATACTGGCTAATCAAGATGATGAAAGACGATCCTCTTTTGAAACCTTTAGCAGCCGACCCCGCCTTCAAAACCATTGTTAAACGGCTGCAAGAGAAGTTTTGGAAGGAGCACAAAGCCTTAAGAGCCACCTTAGAGGAAGAGGCGCTGATCTAATTCCTTTTTACATTTTTAAGAGGTACGCGGTCGGTGTCAATTTTTGAGACCGTATTGCATTACAACGCTAAGAGGCGTATATTAGCAATGTTCACTAAGGGAGTAATTCCCAAAAACTCCCAGACTTTCAGTCAAGACTCAGTGAACAAATCAAGGGAAATGCCTTGGACCGATGAGTATCGCTTTTCATCTTCCTAAAAGAATGCTTAAGCAATCGAAGTTCGCTCATCTTTACCGTCTTAGGCAGGTGCTTGGTCTAACCTACGGGATGTAACAAGGGACCGCCAAGTGCTATTGATTCTGAGTACAGTCTTGCTCAGAATTTCAGAGGGGGCAGTAGGAGCGCAAGTTTCAACCAACTGCTAATTCTGAGTTATCATTATCAGATAACTTAGCTAACGCTTGTGTGATCCAGCCATTTCATTTATTGAAAGTAAGAGCTGGGTATGAAGAACAACTGTGGACTGTGCTGACGATGTCAGTAGCAGAACGGAGTTGGCGTGTCCTGCATCCGAGGAGGATGGGGGATGACTGGTGATCCGGACCAAGAGGGAGGGCTCTGACGATCGAATAGAATTCGATGTCAGAATCCTGATATTCCACCTTAGTGGAATCGTCAGGACCCGCCGAAGGCGATATGCCCTAAACTCAGCTCACAAACTTTTAAATCTCTACATCTCCGCCACCAGCCGCGCCGCCTGATCAATCGCAAACTTCGCATCCAGCTCTTTAGCTTCAAACGCGCCACCAATCAAGTGCACTTTCATTCCACCAGCTTCTAGCTTTGCTTGTAGTTCACGCAAGGGCTCTTGGCCAGCGCAGATTATTACGTTATCCACATCTAGTACTTGAGGAGCATCATTAACGAGGATGTGTAAACCTTCGTCGTCCACCTTTTGATAGGCAACCGTGGCTAGCATTTTCACTTCTTTCATTTTCAGACTGGCGCGGTGTGCCCAACCAGTTGTCTTACCCAGGTTCTTACCGTGTTTACCAGAAGAACGCTTCAGCAGATAAATTTCTCGTGGAGAAGGAGCAATAGCCGGGTCCATCAACGCACCGCCCGTTTGCATTGCCATATCTACGCCCCATTCAGCCATGTATTGTTTTACATCAAGGCTAGGCGAGTGCCCCTCGTGTGATAGGTACTCGGCCATATCGAAGCCAATCCCGCCGGCACCAATAATAGCCACCTTACTGCCTACTTCTTTTTGGTGATAGAGGACATCTACATAACTTAGAACCTTTGGATGATCCAAGCCAGGTAGATCAATTACACGTGGCGTAACCCCCGTAGCCAGGATGACCTCATCGTAACCTCCGGCGAGTAGCATTTCTTCTGTCGCCCGAGTGTTGAGGTGCAAGCGAACGCCCGTCAACTCAATCTGGCGACGGAAGTAGCGCAGCGTCTCTTCAAATTCTTCTTTACCCGGTATACGCTTGGCCATATTAAACTGACCTCCAACCTGTCCTTCTGCTTCAAAAAGGTCTACTTCATGACCGCGTTCGGCCGCGATGGTTGAGGCCGCTAGACCAGCTGGGCCAGCACCAATCACCGCTAATTTCTTTTTCTTGCTAGTAGGTTCGTAATTCAACTCTGTTTCGTGGCATGCACGCGGGTTGACCAAGCAGGAGCAGATCTTCATCTGGAAAGTATGGTCAAGACAAGCCTGGTTGCAACCGATACAGGTGTTGATTTCGTCCACTCGATCTTCCATGGTTTTCTTTACCAGATCGGCATCCGCCAAAAATGGACGGGCCATGGATACCATATCGGCATGATCATTCGCTAAAATATCCTCAGCAATGCCGGGCATATTGATGCGGTTAACTGCTACGAGCGGTACATTTACCTCGCCCTTCAACTTTTCAGTTACCCAACTGAATCCACCGCGCGGCACCCGCGTCGCAATCGTTGGTACGCGCGCTTCGTGCCAGCCTATTCCCGTATTGATAATGTTCGCCCCAGCTGCTTCAATGGCTTTGGCCAATTGGACCACCTCTTCCCAAGTACTTCCACCCTCAACCAGATCAAGCATAGAAAGGCGGTAGATAATAATGAAGTCATCCCCCACAGCAGCACGGACGCGCTTGACAATCTCCACCGGAAAACGCATCCGGTTTTCATAACTTCCGCCCCAATCGTCTTCCCGATGGTTGGTGCGCTGCACGATGAATTGGTTGATCAAATAACCTTCTGACCCCATAATCTCTACCCCGTGGTACCCCGCCTCTTTAGCGAGGCTAGCACATTGAGCATAATCTGAAATAGTGCGCTCTATATCCTCGGTAGTCATTTCCCGAGGTTTAAAGAAATTAATTGGCGCCTGCACGGCCGACGGGGCTACAATATTGGTGTGATAACCATAGCGTCCAGAATGCAGAATCTGCATACAGATGGTACCATCTTCTGCTCGTACCGCGTCGGTAATCAGCTTATGCTTTGCCACCTCTTCCGCATTGGTAAGCATAGCCGAGTGTGGACCTACGCAACCTTCTTCATTAGGTGAGATACCGCCTGTTACAATTAAGCCCACCTGGCCACGGGCACGCTCTGCATAAAAAACAGCAGCGCGGGGGAAACCATCAGGGGCTTCCTCCAACATAGTGTGCATAGAACCCATCAAAACACGGTTCTTTAACTGGGTAAAACCTAAATCGAGTGGTGCAAGAAGATTAGGATACTTGGTAGACATTTGTGGAAGATTATCATTTGTCGATAAGAAGATGGAAGATAGGGCTTTTCACTCATCTCAGCGAATTTTCGCTGGCGAGAATTCCTAGCCTTACTATGGTTTAGTTCGGCACGAATTCTTCGTTATGATTAGTATGGTACTTTCTCACTACAGAGCGCATTCAACAGACTCCTCTTTTGAAGTATGCTTGTGCGCAAGTATTATTTGCTGGTGGGCAATTCGTTTTATTACCTACTTTTTCAACTTTGCCAAAAACAACTCAAACATCTGCTTGGTGATAGGGTCTTCAAGATGCGTGCGTACATTTTGGAGCATGGCAGAAATATCACGATTCACCACTTTCAGCAACCCTTTCCGTAAAATGAGCTTTGATGTAGCATAAGTGTTTGGTAGGATGTTCAACATCTTTCTCATGCGCTCCTCGGTTTTGGCGACAACCTCTTCCACCGCTACGGCCTCATTCACTAAACCGACAGCACGAGCCTCTTCTGCCGTGAATACTTGGGCACTCTGTACCGCTTCCCAAGCGGCCTTTTCACCCAAGTGGTAGGCGTAGATATCCCCCATCATCTCGGGAATAACTAAAGACATTTTGAACTCGTTTAAACCCATCACGTGTTTATCACCCTGCCCCATAATACGATAGTCGGCGCACAGGGCTACGCAAGTAGCTGCCGCCGGGGCAAAGCCGGTGATACCACAGATAAAGGGCTTGGGAAAACGTACCATGGCCTGAAGGGCCTCCATATAGATTTTCCAGTATTCGACGATGTCATCCATTTCTGAAGTGGCCATCATCATAATATCCAGTCCCGCACTGAAGCAGTGCGGTTTACCGATTAGGGCAATTCCGCCGACTTTGTCATTCTCCGCGTATTCTAGAAAGATATCCCGCAGGTCGCGAGCCAGGTGGGTATTAATAGCGTTGACCTTACCATTGTCAATTTGGACAAGAGCGTAGCCGTTCTTAATCTCGACGTTTAAAGTATCCATGTCTAATTATCGTTCGCTGATATTAGACGAAAACTAGGCTACTTCACTCTTACTGTACAGAGCTCAACCTCCTAAAGAATTATTGATCCCACCAAGTTTTTAGTGGGGTGTGAATTCTCTTATGTGATTGGTAAAGGCCTACTTTGACTTCAGAGAATTTCGGTACCCTCCACTTTGACGCTACTGGCTTGGAAAAAGCAAAAGGCTCTTTCGGTACCCCCATCCAATTGAAGTCCATTTCGCCATTATCATTCAAATCATGAAAAATGGCCACGGCATAGTCACCGTAGGATAAATTATTTAGATAGATCTTATTGTTCTTCACCTGGTGGGCCTTGATCTCTCTAAGGTCCGCCTGGTCTCGATCTAAAAATGCTTCCTCCGAACCATAAATACCAATCCAGAGGGTGCCATAGTTATACTGCAATTGATCAACAGAAAGCTCCATAACACCAATAGCAGAAGTACTCATATCCATCAGGAAAGGGGCCAACAAGGCTAGGAAAAAGTAGCGTCGCATGATCTTCTTGGTTTTTCTCACCACAAGAGCGATGTGGATACCTTAAAGACAAAATTCTACGATGCTATGTTGCAATGCCGCTGTCTCTGATTTGACAAGTGGCGACGTTTTAAGCCAACCAAACCTTTTCCTTGAGCAAGGTCAGTTCTTCCTCATTAGCCATAATATCTACCAGACCACTCATTTTAGGTACTTCGTAAGTATAGTAGAAACGCATGGTATGAAGCACTGATTCCAAGAAGTCTTCTGTGAAGTTGCCGTTGTTCATCAAGGCCTGCTGCTTAGCAGAAACGCCCATCTTCAACCACTGCCACGCAATAACTAGCGTACTGAAAAACTCCATAAAGATTGTAGCATCAGCAAGGAAACGTTCGTGCTCACCTTTCATCGCAAAAGGCATCAGCTTAGCCAATACTTCCTGCGTTTGCTTGATTCTATCACCCAGCTTCGCCGCGTAAGGCTTCAGTTCAGGATGGTCCATCGCAGCACCAATAGTAGCCATCATTTCGGCTGAAAGCAACTGCAGCGCCTCACCACCACGCATGGTGATTTTGCGCCCCAAGAGGTCCATCGACTGGATACCTGTTGTGCCTTCGTAAATGGCGAAGATGCGGATATCGCGGTAGTACTGCTGTAAAACAAAATCGCTACAGAATCCATAACCACCTAACACCTGCAGACCGTTATCGACGGCCTCACGTCCTTTCTCAGAAGGGAAAGTCTTGGTTATTGGAGTCAGAATATCCAATAACAACTTGTACTTCTCACGATCCTCTTCGGGCCCGTGATTAGACATATCTAGATAATACGAAGATTGAAGCACTAAACTCAAGCCACCTTCGTAAATCGCTTTCTGCAAGTACAGCATCCGACGCACATCTGCGTGCTCAATAATGAGACTTTGCCCCTGATTGAGGTCCTTACTACCGTCGTTCTGGATGCGGCGCCCCTGTGGACGTTCTTTCGCATACTGCAGGGAGGCATGATAAGCCGCGCTGGCAATAGCAACCGCTCCACGGCCAACACCGATTCGAGCACCGTTCATCATTAAGAACATGTAGCTTAAGCCGCGATTTTCCTCTCCCACCAGGAAGCCAGTAGAACCTTCGTTCTCACCAAATACCAAGTGCGTAGTACAATATCCTTTTTGACCCATCTTCTGGAAGTCGCCCGCCGTAATTACGTCATTCGGCACTAGTCCAGACTCGGTTGGCCGGTGCTTAGGTACAACAAACAAGGAAATACCTTTAGTACCCGCTGGCGCTCCTTCGATACGGGCCAGTAGCAAGTGTACTGTATTATCCACGTGTTCATGATCACCGCCAGAGATAAAAATCTTTTGTCCCTTGATCTTGTAGCTTCCGTCTGCTTGTGGATAAGCCGTGGTAGTAATATCCGAAAGCGAGCTACCCGCTTGTGGCTCAGTCAAACACATGGTACCGCCCCAAGCACCGCTGATCATGTGTGGTACGTAGGTTTCCTTAAGTTCATCATTGGCAAACTCAAGGATCAGCTCAGCCGCACCCATGGTAAGGCCGGTATATCCTGCTACATTATTATTGGCCGCGTCCATGATAAAGTAAGTCGCGGTACCAATCGTAGCCGGCAGCTGCAAACCACCGTGATCATAATCGAATGTTCCACCTACTAAACCAAGTTCGGCTGCTTGCCGCAAAATCTTTCCTAAGGAAGGGTGCGTGATGATTTTACCATCATCATAGTGCACCGGATTTTCATCCATTTCGCGGAAGACGGGATACAATTCTTTATCAGAGAAATCCTTTATAGCCTCCAGCATAATGCCAATAGATTCTTCATCATAATCAGCAAAGCGAGGTAATTGAAGGATGTCTTCCAGCTGGTGGGTATGGAAAAGCTGAAAGCGCAGGGTATCCATATTAATATAAGCAGACATTGGCTTTGGTTTTTTGAACGCGTTCAAATCTAAGTATAAATTTACACGCAATTTTCCAATGATGCAAGTAAATTAGAACGCGTTCAAGAAAATTTCCGTACTTTCAACACACATATGATGTACTAGCATGAAACGGGAAGAGCACAAAGCGGCCGTAGAAGGCAAAATTATTAGTGTTGCCCGAAAACTATTTCTAGAGCAGGGCTACCACAACACAAAGATGCGGCAGATCAAAGATGCAGCAGATTTGAAAATGGGGACCATCTACCATTTCTACAAGAACAAAGAAGATATCTTTGCTCATATTGTATTGGAAGCTTTCTTTCGAGTGTTGGATCGTACCGCCAAAATTTCGGGGGCCAATACCTTACTCCATCTTGCTTCAGAGCTCGCCTGGCACGTCCATACCATGGCTCAGCATGCTCCCTCGGCCGAGCTATATCTTATGTCTTATAACTCACCGGAGATTTCTGAGAAAATGTTGGTTAACCAGACCGAGCGCAGCCAGCGACTGTTTGGTGAAAAACTCCCCAAGCTCAGCACTCAAGATCATAAGATGTACGCTATGGTAGTGAGGGGATTAATGCAAACTATTGCATTGCAGGCCGTTGGTAAAACCCTGAGCGACCCACATTTTGTCATTGATAAGAGCGTGGATATCATCCTAACGATGATGGGCACCGATCAATCTGAAGTAGCAGATATTATCCAACAACTTCATGATTTAGATATCAAAACGCGAGTGGCAAATGCGCTGACTAACTAGCCATAACCAACTTATATCCCACTCCTCGGATATTCACGATCTGTAAAGTATGATCGGCAGCCAGCTTCTTGCGTAGTTTAGAGATAAACACATCTAAGGTTCTACCCACATAACTTCCCTCGTCTCCCCATATTTTTTCTAGAAGCACTGCCCGTTCAACAGCAGTGTTAGCTGACTGATGTAGGACCTGAAGCAACTCGGCTTCCTTGTGTGATAATTGGGTTTTGGTGTCTCCAATCGTTAACACCAGCGTTCGTTGATCAAGGCGATATGCTCCAATCTGCATCGAATCTACCGGCCGAACTATCTGTATTTTCCTGGTGGATAGCAAGACAGTAACTCCTAAAACCAATAGTAGGGGAAGCACCACCCAAAAACGAATTTGTGCGAAATGGATAGATGTCATTATTCCATTTCTTTCGTGCGCGTGTGTATCAAGAGCAACAGGAACGGCATACTCGACAGCAGCATCGTCCATGATGGTAACTAACAATTGGTAACAAGCTTCGGGTAGCATCCGCCCCTCGCATGGGAGTATGTCGCCATTATCTGACAGGAAGACCACAAAACTATAAACTACTTCCTGGCTATCACAGTCTGCCACCTCTACCAAATAGTTATTGGCTACCGCTGCACGCTCCATAGCATCCGCTATTACCGCTACCAAATCACTTGGATCAAACGCTAATTCTGTGGCAAATGAGATATAGTAGCGGTCATCCACCTTTTCGATAGGTAACACCCTTGAATCTGTATCTCCTAAGCAATTCAGCACCTCGTGCCCAATCATACGCATTGCTACCTCAGTGTATCTTTCCTGCACATCCCGACCTTCCGCGCCCTGCAAAGGCGGCACCCAAAAGACCAATAGGACCGACAGAAAGATCAGCTGATTCATTAGTTGTTGGAGGCTCAAAATCATTGTACAAATCTATTATATATGAACACACGAAGCAGTGCTTTACACTCGCTTTTACACTAATTTACACTGTATTTCACCATCCACATAGCATCGCCATTTACCTTTAGAAGGGTAATTAAAAATCATTACACCTCACTGTCTTTGAGTGAATTAGCAAATGATCCTTCTATGAAAAAGAGTAGCCTCATCCTGTTGTTTTTGCTATTTATTAATAGCGTTTTTTCTCAATCTACTATTTATGAACTGTACGGGACACAAACCAATCCTTATGCTAGTCTTTATTCTCTGATTACACTAGATACCCTAAAGGACGCCCGAACGCTGAAGGATATTTACGCCAATTATCGCCCTGACTGGGTGGCCAATTATATTGAAGTTGTGGTTAAGACCACTTGTAATGGTGTAGATAAAACCGCAGCTAGTCCCAATGATACGCTGACCCAAAACCAATTGACTCTTCTGCGTCAGGCAGTGGCTGATTGTAACATTGAAATTACCGTAGATTATATTCCAAATAATGAGCTGACCTACAACCCGGCACGGACTATGACATTTAGCCTCCGAACTATGCCGATTGTAGAAGCCAAATTTCCCGGTGGCAAGGAACAGCTACAATCCTATCTAGAGCAGCATATTGTCAATAAAATCTCCCCTTCTACTTTCGAGCAAATCCAATTTACCTCCATCCAGTTTAACATTACTAAAGACGGTCAAGTCGCGGATGTTCTTCTCATTGATAAATCCGACAACAGTGAGGTTGACCAACTTCTACTCACTGCCATTTGCAACATGCCTCAATGGCAGCCAGCCAAAGATGTAGAGGGGGCGAATATCATCCAGTCTTTTCAATTCAATTTAGGAACAGATCTACTACGTTGTGATTACAGGTATAAGTTTTAGCAATCAAATTACTTGCGCATTATTGTAAAAGCTCTTAACTTACCGACCGAACGGTTAGTAAGAATTTATGCCTGTACAAAAAACAACCCGCGAAGACATTTTACGCCGCTGTTGGGAAGTCATTAACCTCCATGGTTATAACGGCTCTAGCATTAGCATGCTGGCCAAAGCTGCGGGCTTGGGCAAAGCGGGCTTACTGCATCATTTTGGTTCGAAAGAAGGGCTAATGCGAGCAGTACTTGAGTTCGCTATGGAGTTCTTCCGAGGCTACGTTTTAGCGGTGGCACAGGAGGATTTACCCCTGGAGCAACGACTGGAGAAGATGCTTCGCCGGCAAAACCGTTTAGCCAAGATTGACCAAAGAGGCTGCTTTTTCACGAATGTGATTATGGAAATGGGACAAGGCGGCCTGTACAATACCGAGCTACTTAGTTTCTATAATGAATGGCGGGCTGTTTTCTCCAATCTGTTGGCCGAAGTCATGCCTGAACAGGAAGCAAAGGATCAAGCTTACATCATGTTGTTACAATATGAAGGTTCCATCACCATGTACAAACTGAGTGGTGATGAACAACATCTGGAAGCTTTCGTTTATCGCTACGTTAACTCCCTAAAGACCGCGCAAGATGAATATTCAACAACTGAGCTTTAAACTGGTCGGTGCTGGCCTCAATGCCTGGGGTCTAGCAAGTGCTAAAAAAGCAGGCACCAAGGCCTACCAGCTATTTACAACCCCTCCCAAGCCAATGATTCGGCCGAAGGAAAAGGCTTTTTTAGATACGGCCGAGCAAGTTGAGCTACTTCGGGGAGGAAAAGAAATCATGGAGTACCGCTGGGGTAACCCCACAGCACCCTATATATTACTCAGCTATGGCTGGGGCTATAATGCCGGTAGATGGCGCCACTTTGTTCCTCGCCTGGTGAAAGCCGGTTACCGCGTCATTGCTTATGACCCACCTGGGCACGGAATGGCCAAGCGAGAGCGCGTTCACTTCGTCGACAATGTGAATATTATCCAGGCCGTTATCGAAGCTAATGGACAACCAGCGGTACTAATAGCCCACTCTTTTGGGGGAGCCTGTAGTGTGCAAAGCATGGATTTTCTACCACCAGAGTTACATCCTAAACGCATGGTTATCATGGCTGCTTTTAGCGATGCACGCCGGAGTGTATTCACTACCTTTCGCCGGGCCCTAGGCTTGAGCGACCGGGTCTACCAGGCTTTTGAAGACAAGATTGCGCTAGAAGCCGGTAAGCAGTTGAGGCCCTTTCAGATTGCGCCCTTTACTGCTTCGCTCAAGCACATTCCTGCTCTTATTGTACACGATCCACTAGACAAAGTAACTTCGGGTAACGAGTCCTTAGGCTACCACGCTTATTGGCCAGGCAGTGTGCTATACTTGCCACTGAGAGCAAAGCACCACTTAGGCACACCACGTGTGACCGAGGCTATCTTAGACTTTGCCCTAGACGGTACTATTCCCCAAACGGCAACGGTACAAGAACGCCCCTTAGCGCCAGAATATGAACTGGCTTCTTTCTACCGCCAGTAATTTATTAGTAAGAAATCCAGAAATTTGGTGGCAATAGTGTGCTACTCTTCGTAATTTCCCGGTGACCGTTGTAATTATGATGCCACCGGAGCGTACACCCCTACACCTAAGAATATTCCCATCCTGATACATTTTCCGGTCGTATCTACCACCTCTTTTGTCCTTTTACATTTACGACATTCATCCCCCAGTTGTACTTGTTTTTTAGTCTTCTTAACTAATACGACTCACATGAAGAGGCATAGCACACTATTGCTTTTACTGGCACTTCTTTGCACACTCCAACTCAACGCTACAACGATTAGCCCTTATCCTAACTTGGGCGAAATGGCTAAGGCTAGTCAAATGGTTGTGTTGGCACAAGTAGAACGAAATTTCACTGTCGAAGAAAATGAAATGATCCGCTATCGCAGTCTGCTGCGTATCATTGATCCTATCAAAGGAGATATAGCAGAAGGCGAGACATTGGTGGTACAGAACTACCACCTGCAAATTGGAGAACTTGAACGTACCATCTGGGGCGATCTTGAACTCCTGGAAGAAGGCACTTATCTATTGTTTTTACAGGAATTACAAACAGACGTCTGGCAAGCTAGTATGCTGTCCTACGGAGCACTAGAACTTCATATACGCAATGGAGTAGAAGTACTGGTTCCCTTTGATCTGGGCAAGGAAGTCCACATCAACGTACAGGAAGGACAGGAAGCTCCCGAGCCCCTCGGTGTGTACTATAAAGACCGCTTGGTCAACAGCCTAACGACAATTGTGCAAGGACGCACCAGTTGGGACCGAACAGCGGTTTTAACTGGCTATCATCCGCATCACTTTATTAGTAACGGTCGCGGTACTCCTCCTGGCCATTGTACCTTTCTGTCGGGCGAAGACTATGCCCGTTGGGAAAACATAGAAGTTTCTGGCAAACCAGTTTACTACGCGCAAGCTGGTGCATCTGATTGCCCCTCTGCCGCGACTGAATTTAATAATGCCGTTAATGTGATCAACGCTAACTATCTGGGTGTGACATTGAATAATTCAGGAACTCATAGTTACGTTCCTACTTGTAGTGGCGGGGAAGGGGCTACCGATAGTGAATTTACCAATTGGGTAAATAACAATCTAGGTGGTTCACAACATATTCTGGTTCAATTTGACGATCCCTGTAGTGAAATCACTGACCTCACAGGTTGTAATGGTACCCTGGCGATTGGTGGTTTATACTGGTTTGGGTCTACCTACACCTTCAATAGCATGACCTGGCGAAGGGCAGCCTATGGTTATGTTGTATTCAACAACGGTACGGGCACTTGTAAGTGTTCTGTCGGTAATGAATACGAACAGATCATGACTCACGAACTAAGTCACACCCTCAACATTGGTCATATTGAAACATCAGATGGCATTGCTAATATGAACCCAAGTTGCTGCACGGGAATCCAAAATTTAGATATTGAGTGTTTGGATTTTATCTATCTACCCAGCGCAGTTCCAGTAGAATTGAGTTCGTTCACCGGCCAAAAAGATCAGAAACACATACAACTCAAATGGATCACCGACACGGAGATCGACAATGACTTTTACGAACTAGAGCGCCTCAATCGCCAAGGAAAATTCGAAGTCATCTATCGCACCAACGGTATGGGTACTAGCTACACCCGACAGTCCTACGGTTTCACAGATAAGTCTCCACTACTTGGCACGAATACCTACCGTTTATCACAAACGGACTTTGATGGTACCCGGGAAGAACTAGGGGTACTCAGCTTCGAGTTTTATGGCAAAGGTGAACTTACCTTAGAGCTATCTCCCAACCCGGTAGCGGAGCAGGGAGCCAACCTCTACGTCTACAGTCCAGAAGACATGACGGCTCAACTAACGGTATCTTCTTTGTCAGGTCAGCGTGTCATTGATCAGCAAGTACAGCTAGGGAATGGGGTCAATCAACCCACTCTTGATTTTGGGCAGCTCCCAGCTGGTGTCTATTTACTGCAAATTTCGCATCGGAATGAGCGACGGGTACTACGATTTGTGAAAGATTAAAACCACTGCTCGTCAACAACCAAATTTTGTAATTAGCCACCCTAGACATTCCAGCTAATTCCTATCTTCGCGCTTTATCAACAAAGCATGAATAAGTAGGCTGCGGAACCTTACTAATCAATAGGAGGTTATGCAGTGGAAAAATAGCACGGGTAATGATTACCAGAACTGAAATTGCAAAAGTACTACAGAACCCTCCACTGGACTCCGAGGTTACAGTGATGGGCTGGGTACGCGCGTACCGGGGCCGCAGGTTTATTGCCTTATTTGACGGCTCAACTTCTCAAACACTTCAGATCGTCGTTGACTTTGAAAACTTCCCGGAGGACTTAATCAATAGTATCAAATTTCACTCTTGTATTAGTGTTACTGGTACCGTAGTGGAAAGCCAGGGTGCGGGTCAGGCGGTAGAAGTGCAAGCCAAGAGTTTAGAGATTCTGGGCGAGAACAATCTGGAAGCATACCCACTACAAGCGAAAAAGCAAACCGTAGAGTTTCTACGTGAACACGCTCACTTGCGTACTCGTACGGCCACCTTTAGTGCTGTATTCCGTATTCGTCATGCCGTAGCTTATGCGGTACACAAATACTTCAACGACCGTGGCTATTACTACTATCACACCCCAATTATCACCGGTAGTGATGCCGAGGGTGCTGGTGAAATGTTTCGCGTAAGCACAATTGACCCTGCCTCGCCACCAAGAACGGAGGAGGGAGCGATTGATTACGATAAAGATTTCTTCGGAAAGGCTACCAACCTCACGGTTTCTGGTCAGCTACAAGCAGAAATCGGTGCCCTTGCCTTGGGTAAGGTGTACACTTTCGGTCCTACTTTCCGAGCGGAGAATTCGAACACCACCCGGCACTTGTCGGAGTTTTGGATGATTGAACCAGAAGTAGCCTTCTTCGATCTGGACAACGACATGGACCTGGCCGAGGATTTCGTAAAATACTTGATCAACTACGTGCTGGAACACTTCCATGGTGACCTTGAATTATTAGACAAGCGTATCCAGGATGCGGAGAAAAACCTGCCACAGGCCCAACGCCGACCGATGGGCTTGGTTGAAATGCTCCGCTTTGTGGTCGACAACGATTTCGAGCGAATCACCTACAGCGAAGCCGTTGAGTTACTACGCCGTAGTAAGCCGTTCAAAAAAGGTCGTTTTGAATTCGAACCGCACTGGGGGGCTGACCTTCAGGCCGAGCACGAACGCTACCTGGTAGAAAAGCACTTCAAAAAGCCGGTGATCGTACGCGATTATCCAAAGGATATCAAGGCCTTTTACATGCGTATGAATGACGACGGCAAAACGGTTGCTGCCATGGATGTACTTTTCCCCTACATCGGAGAAGTTATCGGTGGATCACAGCGGGAGGAGCGCCAGAGCGTTTTGCTGGAACGGATGAAGGAAATGGATATTCCGGAAGAAGAATTATGGTGGTACCTAGACCTGCGCCGCTTCGGTGGTGCACCGCACGCTGGCTTTGGTTTGGGCTTTGGCCGCATGGTACAGTTCATTACCGGCATGACCAACATTCGCGACGTCATTCCGTTTCCTCGGGCGCCACGTTTGTCGGAATTTTAAAAGGATTTGACGAGCAGATTAATTACTGCAATAAGTCAGATATAGTGAAACAAAAAAGGCTGCTATGGGTAAAACCCGAGTAGCCTTTTTTGTTTGCTTTTTGAGTAGGATTTTCCCTGTAAGATAGAAGTTAAAAATAATAACTCCTGTGATCGCAAAATGCTATCTGCGTGCACCTACGCAGCTTAAGCTAGTCCATTTTGCGTGAACTATTTTTCATATATCCTCAATAAAATCCACTAATCATGTCACATCATGACAGTATTCGCCAGAGTACACCCAAAGTCGTTGCTCTAAGCAGCGCCTCTCTAATTCCACAAGCACGAAGTATAGACCATGAATCAGATGGACCAAAATTAATCATCCCAGGCCAGGGTGTTGTTACCTTCACCTTAGGTCAAGGTGCCACACACGCCCAAATCACCCTAAAATCAAGTAAGAGTGATGATCCTGCACTGCTTTTCCAAATCAACCAAGAAACAGCGACCTTTTCCTACCTAAACAATGGTAAAGAAGCAGCAATTGACACCTTAGATGGGTCACCCATTTACCCCGAAGCACCAGATAACTATACTCCTTCTATTGATCCTAATCGTCGCTGTGTTTATTGGATCAGTATTGACAGTATCAATAAAGTACTGCGCTTCGGAAAAGGCGAAATGCGAATCAGCACCACACTGGCACAGTATGTTTACGCAATACCTCCTAATGTATTCACCAAAGAGGACTATCAGGATCCCTACGAGTTTATTCAACGATTGAGCTCAATTGAACACAGTAGCAACGTGAAATTGTCTCATGCGTGGATCGAACCTATCACTCAGGAACCGCCTACCAAGGTGCTTCCAACCGATAGCTTTACGATGACTGAAGCCGCGCACAATTCTTTTGTGACCCCTCCAAACTTATCCCCAGAATGTCAGGCGTTATATGGAAATGTGGCCGGCCAGAACTTCACACTTAACACCCCAGACTTCCCAGATTTTGAACAAGCGCTAGAGTATAGCTTAAGGAAGGAGGACGGAATTGCCAATCAAATTATTCAGTACAAGCTAGCGCATTCCTCGTTTAATAAGGACGAGGACGCCAGCAATTTACTTTCGGTAGACGATGATTATAAGGAAGTGTACCTCCGCATTACCCTGGGTGTAGCTCAGGGTGGCTCTCCTGGCATTCCATATGTGATGGAGATTTGGCCTCCCGGCTGTGGATCACCAATTCATAATCACGGCAACACTCACGCTATCATCAAAGTACTCCGAGGCAAAATCGATGTAGACCTTTACCGTATGCTACCGGAAGATGATAAAACGGCCCAACCTTTAGCGCATGCGACTTTCCGTGCCGGTGATGTAACCTATCTCATGCCGCAAGTAAATCAAATTCATCGCTTGCGCTGTGACAAAGCAAATATTGAAACCTGCATAACGATTCAATGCTATTCCTACGCTAAAGACGATGAGGTACACCACCCAACCTTTGACTACGTAGAAGATAGTAAACTGGGGCACTTCGACCCAATATCTGATTATGACTTCTTAAGATTTAAAGAGGCAATAAAACAGGAATGGGAAGCATTTCTACGCACCCACCCTTGGGATGAGGAAAAACCAGAAACCAGCCATAAATAACCTCAAAATAGCAAGGGCAGCCATTATCTAATGACTGCCCTTGCATTTCTAGCTACTACAGAGGTTAAGCTTCCACTTCCTCTTCCTGGTAGTTGGACATCAACTTCTCCTGCACGTCATAAGGCACGGGGTTAAACTCCGAGAACTTACGCGTGAACTTAGCCCGCCCTTGGCTTAAGGAGCGCAGGGTAGAAGAGTACTGGTACATCTCTGACTGAGGGACTTTAGCTTTAATCCGCTGATAATGTCCCTCTGAATCCATACCGGCAATCATAGCCCGGCGGGTTTGCAAGTCACCCATGATGTCTCCCATCACCTCGGCATCACAAAGGATTTGCACATCATAGATGGGTTCCAAAATTTGCGGTGACGCTACCTTAAAGGCATCTCGGATAGCCATCCTGGACGCAATCATGAAGGCCGTATCATTGGAGTCCACAGAGTGCATTTTACCATCATAAATGGATACTCGAATGTCCTGGCAAGGAGAACCCGTTAGTGGCCCCTCTTCCATACGTTGCAGGATACCTTTCTTGATGGCATTGGAATATTTGCTATCGATACTACCGCCAACGATACACCAGAAGAAGGAAAGGGTTCCGCCCCAGGGTAGTTCTTCCTCCTCGCGTTTACGTACCGTTAAGCCAGCAGGGTCCGGCATACCTTCTGAATAAGGCTCAATGCGTAAGTGCACCTCGGCAAATTGCCCACTACCACCACTCTGTTTCTTATGACGATAGGAAGTATCCGCCGAACCAGTAATCGTTTCCCGATAGGCGATCCTTGGTCTACTAAAGTTCATGCTCACCCCATTCACCTTCTCCAGGCGATATTTAATAAGGTCCAGGTGCAATTGCCCCTGACCGTGTAGCAAGGTCTGCTTGAGCGTAGGTGACTGCTCGAGATGTAGCGTAGGATCTTCTTCTTCGATCACGTGAAGGGCCTTCACCAGCTTCTCCATCTCGGCTTTTCCTGGCGGATCAATGGCCACGCGAATACGCGACTCCGGGAAGTGCATCGGCTCGATCTGACGACTATTCCCTTTCGTATTCAGGGTTTGGTTGGTATGAGAATCTTTGAGCTTGAGCGTAACCCCCAAGTCACCGGCACGAATTTCATCAATACTGGAGCGGTCTTTACCATTGGCTAGGAAAAGTTGGCTGAAGCGCTCCGTTTGACTGTTGCTGGTATTTTCTAGTTCGTCGCCAGCCTTAAGTACACCGCTGTATACTTTGAAGTAGGAAACGTTTCCTACCCGAGGCTCCGATATCGTTTTGTAAATAAACATGGTGGTGTCACCGCTGGTCACACACTCTAAGGCCTCACCATCGGCGAGAGTGGCTGGTGGGCGATCGGCAGGGCTAGGACAAATATCATTCACAAAGCCCATAATGCGACCACTCCCCATATTACTTTCGGCGGCACAACAGAAGACTGGAAATATTTCTTGGTTTGCGATAGCAATGCGTAAGCCTTCTGCTAGTTCTTCCTCGGTAAGGGTACCCACGTCGAAGAATTTCTCCATCAGACCTTCGTCATTCTCCGCTGCAGCCTCTACTAGTGCATTATGTAGTTCTTTGGCACGGTCCATTTCCTCGGCCGGAATTTCCTTTTTTTCGGGCTTACCGCCATCCTCTGAGAAGACATAGCAAGTCATACGCAAGGCATCAACGATGGTGTTGAAACCATCACCTGCATTGAGGGGATATTGCACGGGTATTACCTTATTGCCAAAGCGTGCTTTTGCTTGCTCTAAGGTAGATTCATAATCGGCCTTGGAGTGGTCTAGATGATTAATCACAAATAGCGCTGGCGTAGAGAAACGTTCGATGTACTCCCAGATCAATTCGGTCCCTACTTCAACGCCACTACGAGCGTTCAGTAGCATAATTCCTGTATCTGCTACCTTCAACGAGCAGATTACTTCTCCGACGAAGTCATCGTAGCCGGGAGTGTCTACAATATTGATCTTACTGTCCTTCCAACTGGCGTGCATGAGAGAGGCGAAAATAGAATTACCGCGTTCCTTTTCGATATTGGTATAATCTGATACGGTATTCCCTTCTGTAGATGAGCCCCGGCGAGAGATCTGACCTGCCTCGAATAACATGCATTCGGCAAGTGCAGTCTTTCCCGATCCGGGGTGGCCCAGTAGTACTACGTTACGAATATTTTTAGTGTCATACCCCATAGATAAATAGTTTTGACGATGGAAAGAAGGGTATCTTTTGGCAGGGCCTAAAAGATTATATCGGAATTAAATTAGGGAATAATCCCAAATAATTAAAACTAAATTCCACTTTAGAGATCAAACACAACACTTTCGACGGCCAAACTTCATCTAGACAGCTTTTTGCGTTGAGCGAAGTCTGGAATCCCGCAGAGCAACTAATCCTAAAAAGTAATCGTTAGATGGCTAATAGTTGTAATTTTGACACGTTAAGAGAACTGTAGTGAGTTTTACCGAATGGGCAACGGATCATCAGCTGATAAAATAGATTTAGCCGAGGCCTTGGGCCTAGAGACAGCGCTTGAGCACGAACTCATTCAGCACCCACTTATGGTGGAAGGTATGCTGTGGGGTACCCCCCGTTATGGCCACCCTGAAGGCGAAGTGTACAAACATGTGCAAGAAGTACTAGCCAATATCGACAAGCTTGATGTTGATGCTGCTACGCGAGAAAAGCTGCGCATCATTGCCCTTACCCACGATACCTTTAAATTCCAGGAAGATAAGCGTCGGCCCCGCAACTGGCACCAGCACCACGCTGTGCTCGCTCGGCGTTTTCTAGAACAATTCATTGATGACCCGATCCTGCTCAACATTGTGCAGAACCACGATGAAATCTACTATATCTGGCGGGATACCGTCATCTATAAGCAAGTAGATCGAGCTACCACCCGGATGAACCGTTTATTGGATCGCTTGTGCGGAGAACATCAACTTTACTATCTGTTTTTTAAGTGTGATACGATGACGGGTGATAAGAATCCCGCTCCGATAAAATGGGTAGAAGAACATTTCCCCGCCATCACTCCGGTTGAGCTTTAGCTCCTTTTTTGGCTTCAAAAATCCTTTCCTATGCCCACTACAGTACAAAAGCAGATGTACGAAGAATTGCGCAATGGGCAGCTGTTCGAACAAGCCCAACAGTACGCCTCGGCCTATCTTGAGCAGGTGCTGGAGCGCCATGTCTTCCCTAGCCCCGAGGCCCTAGCCCAACTAGCAGTTTTTGATGAAGCGCTACCTAAGGCTACCGCCGACGGACAAGCCGTTTTAGAGATGCTACATGAGTATGGTTCTCCCGCCACTGTAGCACAATTAGGGGGTAGGTATTTTGGCTTTGTCAATGGTAGCGCTGTTCCTACTGGCCTCGCCGCAAAACACCTGGCCACCTATTGGGATCAGAATACGGCCATGCAGGTAATCTCTCCTTTGGCAGCCAAGCTGGAAATGGTAGTCGAAGGTTGGCTACGAGATATCTTTGGGCTTCCGCCAGAAGTGGTAGCGGGATTTGTAAGCGGCACCTCCAGTGCAAACTTCTGCGCCTTGGCGGCGGCACGCTTTCACCTACTCGAACGCCAAGGCTGGAACATCAATGAACAAGGTCTATTTAACGCACCTCCACTACGTATCGTAACGGGCCGCGAAGCACACTCTACTATCCTAAAGGCAATCAGCCTACTTGGGTTTGGCAAGCAAAATATTGAATGGGTACCAACGGACGAACAGGGCCGCATCATTCCTTCGGAACTCCCCCAACTTGATGATCGCACTATTCTGATCCTGCAAGCAGGTAATGTCAATAGTGGTGCCTTTGACCCCTTCGCGGATATCTGTGCCCAGGCCCGAGCCGCTGGCGCATGGATACATATCGATGGCGCTTTTGGTCTTTGGGCGGGTGCCGTAGCGCAACTCAAGCACCTGACCCAGGGCATGGAACTGGCCCACTCCTGGGCTGTGGATGGACACAAGACCCTCAACACCCCCTACGATAGTGGAATCGTGATGTGCGCGCATCGCGAAGCTTTGGTTTCCGCGCTGCACATGAAAGGTGGTTACTTGGTACTAAGTGAGGAACGGGATGGTATGTTCTACACACCCGAAATGTCGCGCCGAGCCAGAGCGGTTGAGCTTTGGGCTACACTGCGCTACTTAGGGCAAGCAGGGGTAGACGAAATGGTTTTGGGTTTACACCAAAGAGCCAAAGAATTTGCTGATGCCTTTGAGAAAGTAGATGGTATTGATGTTCTGAACGAGGTGGTCTTTAACCAAGTAGTCGTCGCTTGCGAAAGTAATGAACAAACGGAAGCGGTGCTACAGTCTGTTCAAGACCAGCGCGTCTGTTGGGTAGGCGGCTCGCACTGGCGTGGAAGGCGAGTGATCCGAATTAGTGTATGTGCGTGGACGACTACTTCGGAAGATGTGCAACGTTCGGTGGCCTCTTTTCAAGAAGCGTTATCTGCAACTCCTAAATGACCTGCGTATGCGTAAAGAATCCTATTCGTACAGAACCAACGCATTATCGCACTAGCAAAATAAGTTTCAATAGAAGGGACTCCAATACCTGGCTTTCACAGTTGGCAGCCCACTATGAAAACTTTCAATTAAGCTCGGAGTAATTTCTCCCGTGAGGGTATTCTTCCTTTTAAAGGAAAGGACCTTATATAGATCACCATTACCACAATAGTTGAAATCGATATACTCGCAGGGTATATCTTCCACATCAACTTGTTCATTGGTGATATACCGGTCAAGGATTTTAATTACATCTATATTGTTCTTCAACTTCCTTACCAATGTGGTATCACTCAACCAACAACTAAGTGGAACCCGGTGCACAGTATCTCGGACAATAACTTCGATAGCGGGCCCTACATCACTCGCCAGAGGACCAGGGCTCGTTTCCTGCCATAACCTCCTTGCTAATGAATCTAAGGGCACCAAAAACCTAAGGATTTGGCTATCACGTATACTTACGTAAGAATCAAATAGACTTTCTGATGGTCTCTCCCCTTTCTGGGTTGGGACATACTTATGCTTGAGGTAAGTTCGCGTAAATTTTTCTCCAATTGGCAATCCTTTTGATCTCTCTGTAGCTACATGATACCATACTAAATCAACAGCTGCATTTTCGTTTTTACGAGCAGCTATGAATGGGTAAAACAAAGTATCTCCCTCTATTTGGTGATACCCCTGGCGAGTAAAAATATCATAGTCCTTAAAGAGTTGATAAGTGCTATCCAGATTTAACTCCGAACGGAGCAAATGGGGTGCAACATATGGTTTTGGTCTTTGCTTTTCCTCTTCGCAGGTACTAAGCGACAATAAAATCAGGAGTAGCAGTGCGGTAAAGCTTGTAAACGCGTAGTTATTTTTCATTTTTTGCGTGTTGATACAGCTAGAGAGACTCTAGAAAGATACATTAGCATTGATGCAAGGAAGACCATTTGTACATATTAAGCTAGCAGAAAAGAGCTGAGAACGGTCATTGCCAGGCTAAAAAATGTCAATATCTTGCATCCTCAATCCTTAGTTCAATATCCAAGGCATGCAGTACCAATGGCTCCTCTTCGATTTTGATAATACCCTGGTTGATTTCACCAACACCAGCAAGAAGGCCCTTTTTCAGGCTTTTGTTGATTATAATTCTAGGTGTACAGAAGAAATTTACGCCATCTACAAGGATATCAACCACCAGGTTTGGTCCGCTTTTGAGCGGGGCGAAATGACTGCACAGCATCTGCGAATTGAGCGTTTTGCTCGACTGTTTAATGCTATTGAGCAGGAGCCTGCTTCGCCAGCTGCCTTCAGTAAGCGTTATCTCGAAAACCTGGTAATCCTCAGCCACGCCTACGAGGGCGTACACGACTTGCTAGATCAGCTCGGAAAGCGTTTCCAACTAGGGCTCATCACCAATGGGCTCAAAGAAGTACAGCGCCCCAGGTTGGATTTATTGCGCATGACCCAGCATTTTGGTACCATCATTGTATCAGATGAGATTGGCGTAGCTAAACCCGATCATGCCTTTTTCGACTACGCCTATAACACCTTGCCAAACCCAATAGCCAAAGAAGAAATTCTAGTGATTGGTGACAACCTACAGTCTGATATTGCCGGAGGTAATAATTTTGGCCACGCCACTTGCTGGATCAGCCACGGACGGGATAATACTACCGATATACAGCCCAACTTTACAATAGGCGGTGTTTTAGGCTTACCTAGCTTGTTGGCCCTATAGTATCAAGAGTGGTTTCGATAGGGAGTGTGCGTATAATATTTAGGTCGCAAATCCCAGCGAACGTGCAGCCAGTAGACGCCCAAACCCGAGGTACTCAACCAGCGTGTTTCAGGCGTTACCCAATGCTCGAATAGCTCACCAACAGTTTGCCAAAAGGCTTGTAATTGATCATGCTTTGCCCTCCGGCAAAAAGAAGCCAGGTGCGGAAAATTCTCTTCTGGAGTGGGTCTTGGAGCTACCAATTGGGCATCAGCCCGCAGATTGGGAAAAGATACGGCCAAGGCTTCGCCAAAGAACGAGCGAAAGGGCGTAGGATCAGCAACTACGCGCGCAAGTGTGGGGCTTTCTACCAAGACAAATTCATAGGGTCGATCAAGCGTATTCGCCCTCAAGGGGGGATGCTCCCAAAAGAAAGCGTCAAAAGGAGCGTTAGACAGCAGGTCGGAATACCACAAGGCAAAATCAGAACTGCTTCGCCACAGGTGGGCCAACTCATTAAACGTCAGCAAGGCATCGTTTTGATAAATCTGATATTGGTAGCAGTTAGGTGCTAGCTGCTGAACTTGGTACCGAAAATTAGTCATGGTCTTAATTGAACGCTACAGGCAAGCCCGCTCTTACCTCGCGTCGCACAAAGAACAGGCAGGCGCCCAAAGCCAGAAGTAAATACGCAATTACAGCATAGGTTCCAAACGTACCCAGGCCAAACCAACCGCCTAAATAATACACCAAGACCAAGCCAAATACCAGCTTCGCTAGCTCCATCCAAATAGACAGCCAATGCCGATCTAATAACGTGGTATAAGAAAAGGTAGATACAAATAAGAAACTTCCGTAGAGCAGAATTTGCGAAAAGCCAAGATCCCCGATATTGAACATCAGGTGATACATGAACACTACGTGAATAACCAGCTGCGCGCCCGACCACCACTGCAAAGCCGAAGAGGGTTTGCTATCGTACTTACGTTGCTCGCTAGCGTGCTTATAGTAAGGAATGGGGTATTGCTCAGCTACATCATTCGGCCGCCAGCCCGTGGGCATGAACCAAATGCGGAGTTTGTCCCACCAGGAACGGGTACGCCAAGCGTCTTGTATGATGCTCCACACGTGCATAAAGTTGATTAGGATGGGGTTCCAGGTTCCCGCCGGGCGTTTGGTTCCGTACACCGGCGGCACCTCCGGCAATTCTTCCTGGAAAGTACCAAACCACTTGTCCCAGACGATAAAGATCTCCGAATAGTTCTTATCCAAGTACTCATCATTAATGGCGTGATGCACCCGATGATGGGAAGGAGTAACGATGATATATTCCAGAAAGCCCATCCGATCGATCAAGCGGGTGTGGTACCAAAATTGACTGAAGAAATGAATTGGAGCTATAAAGGCTACTACCTTGGTAGGCACGCCAAGTAGCGCCATGGGGATATAGAGAAAGAAGTAGATACCAATAATGGCAGAAATATTTTGCCGTAGGGCACAAGACAAGTTAAACTCCTCACTGCTGTGATGAATCACGTGGCGGTTCCAAAACAGGTTGATCTCATGATTCCAGCGGTGCGACCAGTAGCCCTTGAAGTCCAGCCCAATAAAAGCCAGCAAGTACACCCACCAGGCATCTGGCAGGGTGAAAAACGCCCAATTGCTCACCATCCATCCGTAGCTCAAAATGACAACCGCCAAGCCCATGAGGGTCTTCAGCGTGTTGGTCACACCAGAACTTAAACTCGAGATCGTATCAGCAGGGCGATTAACTTGTACACCCATCCAACGACCGGCGAGGGCCTCAATAATAATCAACAATAGAAATCCGGGAATAGCATAGGCCAGTACGGCAGCATAAGTTTCCATAATCCGCTCAATTCAATGCAAGATCAAATTTAGCGAATTTTCGCCAGCTGTAGTTTAAAGTAGTACTACTCCTCTGTTGAAAAGGTACTACGCAACAAAACCAGGACAACGATTATTCCCAACCATGTCAATACACCCAAAAAAGTACCAATTTCGTAGATCGTTGTATGCCAGCCGGGTATAATAGAGGTGGCGTAAGCGTAAGGACGATATCCTAAAATACTAAAGTAGCCAATCAGGTATAGGGCGATCAAAACCAGTTGAGGTTTCCGGTACTGTTTCTTTTTCCGAAATTTTCGAGAAAGATTCAAAGCAATAACAATGGCTACTGTTAACTCAAAGAGCATAAAGGGCATTAATAATTGGCTGACTCTCCTGTAGAAATCAAACTGCTCTAGTAGATACCCCGCATTTAAAGCCAATCCATATTCAAAAAGTAAAACCAGCAAAAAAGCAAAACTCACTATCCCCAAAGCCCACCAAATCTCCTCCTTATAATTGCGCCTGGGCCAATTGTAATTTAGCAGGAGACAAATGAGCCAAGCCGTCAATATATTAGCCCCAATAAATATATCCAGTAGATCCATCTTAAGTATCAATTCATTATCAGAGTAGCGCTTGCAGAAAAAGTTTGTCAAGCATTTTAATTCGTCATTCCGACTTTAATTGCCGTGTTCTCATCAGTAAATAGAGCGCAAAGCCAACCACAACACCCGGAATAATTCCCAGTATTAAACAGATCCAGCCGTACTTCACACGCGGCGATTCATAAATTACCCAAATCAATAGAATCACCCAACAAGCAATTACATCGGCAGAATAACCAGAGGAATAAGGATTAACAAAGCCTTCTGCAAAAGCATGTCTAATGTCTGGATTCTCCAAGAAGGGTGGAATAACTACGATTAGAAAGATGATGACAAACGCTATTGCTACCAGCGTAATCCCTACTTGAAAAACCTGCTTATTCATTCTAGTTCTTTAATTTGTGTGGTGCTACTCCCTCAGGTACATTGCCACAGGTAGCCGCTTACTCGCTCAGCGCTACTCCAAAAAGCATACAGTATTCCGTCATTGCCAAACATTATTTCATTAGCGTTTCTCTCATTAAGATCGGGCAGACCACTATCCAATTGAAAGATAAACTGCATGGGATCGCCGGATATGGGACAAAGCAATGCTTCTGGCTGCTGAACCCAAATCGGCTCTCCACCAATCTTATTGCAGTTACCTTCCCATTTTTGCTTTAGTAAGCTCTGTGGCGTTTCCGCTATTCTGATTTGAGTTTCTTTCAGCGGGTAATTGGAGTAGGGATATTCTATCTCGATATTTTGTGTCAATTGCCTGATCTCCCCATTTGCCAGGTGCTGATAAAACAGATATTTCTCCTGTATCTGCGCATTGAAAAATTCCTCAAAGTTTATGACAAAATCAACTCTAGTTAAGTCGCAGTCATTTACCACAAAATTACCATCAACACCTATCAATAGATTGAGGTCATTAGCTACTGCGCCTCCAAACCGAAAGGAGGGTGCAGGCAAAGGTGGTAAATTCCAAGAGGCATGATCTTTTGACCTAAAGCCTAAAGTATGCTTGTAGTAGCCCTCAGCAAAAATGATGTGGAAGCTTTGGTTTTGCACTGATACGTCTTTATCTACCAATTTCCCGCATAGTTCAAATCCATCCCCGTTTGCTGTTGCAGATACTGCCGGTGCACGCGGTTGATTTGGCGGATGTGTAACTGATCATGCGCCAGCCAATTGGTTAAGAACAGCGCGGCGCTCATGGGGCCTAATGTGGGGTGTTGGTAGGTGTTGTCCCACTGAGGGTCCTGCAAACTACGCAGCCAGGTGATGGATTTTTGCCTTTCGGCTAAAAAGTCCGCTACCTTCTGTTCAAAATTTTGCCCGAGGTAATTACGCTCAACTGGCCAGGTGGTCGGGTGAATGCTGGGTAGCGTTTTTTGCGGATCATCCAACACGTACTGCACGCGTATCCGGAAATCTTCTCCTTCGATGTCGTAAAGATGACAGACAATCTCTAGTAAGCTCCACTGTTCGGCATCCGGCTTCCAGGCTTGCTTTTCAGTCGGAATATTTTGTAGTAGACCCGTGAATACAGATTGGTGATAATCCATTTGATCAATGATAGCGGTAGGGTTGAACATGGGTGTTGGAATTAGAATGAACTGTGTAAAAATGCAAGCAAAAGAGTGACTATTATGATTGTGCTTTGAATTGCAAGTAGTGAAG
>JBCBEC010000049.1:0-54451 GCA_038528965.1 Bacteroidota bacterium
GGGGCCAAGAGAAGGCGATCAGAAATCGAGTTATTTAATTTTTTCGATGAGCGAATCTGCATATATAAAATGCTGTATAACAGCGCTTAATGTCTTTTGAGTCCCGCTCGAAAAAATGACTCATCGAGTTTTTTCGATGGACTTACTATTCCCTCATCGCCCGACTTGCAAAACCCTTCTTCAATTCTTGACCTACTTCTACGCCTAGTTCTTTGATCGTTTTATTCATCATGATATAGCATTCTATGATGTGAGCTTCAATGATATCATTTCGACTTCCTCGGTATTGCTTATCAAAGGTAGTGGCAGGTGTAGTGCGTCTGAGTAATTTGGTATTCTTTAGCACTTGCCCTGCAGAATAACAAGCGTAAGCTATTTCCAAGCTTACTCTGATGGACCAACCGCTTGAATTCGCAGGTTTGTTCCGCTTTGATAACTGTCGGCACGTTGCCTGGAGTCCATGACCATTTCCTTACCATCAAAGTAGGGTACAATTGCCTCCGTTTTCAAGACGCTGATTTGTAGGGAATCGATCTCGAATTGGAAGGGATATTTACTTATCTCCCTCATCAATTCGTGACGGATATTCCAAATGATTATATCCTGATCTTCCTTATAGGCGATCGTCGTTAAGTTTCAATGTTTGTTCCGATCAGAAAATTGCACAGCTACTAATTCAAGGATTGTTGAGGGCCTCCTAAAAAGCTGTATCTTCCACTATGACCCACCCTAAGTCCAATTCCGATACCCAGCCCAGCGATGGCCATTCCCAGCCAGAACCAAAACACTTGACTCATCTTCGCGAGATGAAGAGAGCAATGGCGCACACTGTAATCCCGTTTCTAGGGCTCTCAGAACCCACCATTAGCGCAGCTGGAACCCGGCGTTTACACGAGGCCAATCCCACCGCTACTCAACAGCATCAGGCGCATACTCGTCCGCCCGCAGATATATTGCTAGAAGCAGACTTCGTTCAGGCCCAACGGCAGGCTCAACCAGAGCAGATGCAGGCGGAATTACCTCGTATGGTGCAGTATGACCTATACCACTTGGTTGAGGCTATGCCCGAAAGCCGGGCTGCTGCCCCCAACGATGCCATGCATAGTTTCTTCCATCGGAAAGAAGCACATGATACCCTACTGGATCATTGCCAATACTTTCTGGACCAACAGAGTTTCCTCATGTTGATGTGGCATACCTATCACCCCGGCTGGGAGGATCAGGACTTTTATCGCATCACCAATCAAACGGGAATAAGTGAACCCATTGGATTTGATGATACCATGAACAATCCCTTCAATATGATGCATTTGCCCGATGCCTTATCACGAGGGGAACAGCAGAAAATCATTAAGCAAACTATTAAGGACTTTGATGCGAAGGTCCCCAAGGCACGTCAGGCACCTTTCTTTCGTCAGAAGCTGGATCGCATTGCTGATTTCGCTAAGGCATTGGCTGATCGCCAGGCTTCGGCTATCTTCAGACCCTATCATGAGCACTCACCTGGAAACTGGTTCTGGTGGTGCCTGGATAATCTGTCAGATGATCCAGCAGAGGCGGCTGATATATATCGAGAGTTGTTCCAGAAAACCCGGGCGTATCTGGAACGCCAGGGGGTAGATAACCTGCTGTACTGTTACTCTCCAGATTTACCCTTCCAGCGCCCCTTTGAAAACAAAGCAGATTTTTTGGCGCACTACCATCGAGGCATGCCGGATGCAGAGCAGGTGGAGGTACTGGGAATGGATGCCTATTTGTGGAAGCTGTTTATGCCGGATGATCAGGAAGCCTTCGCTAATGCGTCCACCATAAAAGATCAAGCGGCTCAAAGGAGCGAATACTATCGAATCCTCGCTCGCCCTTGGGGACGGGCGCTACAAATGTGCACCTGGTTACGGGAAGAATACCCGGATAAGCTAGTAGGCCTCACCGAAACGGGGTGGAACTACAAAAAGTGGGGTGATTTCAATGGGGAACCCATCGAGGAGTTTTGGCAACAGCTAGGCACGCAAACTGTTCTAGCCCTACCAGAGAAAGAACGCCCACACTTCCTATGCTTATGGCGTAATGATATTGGCGATCGTTACTGCCCCTGGGATAATGGCTCCAACTCTTTTGCGCAAGAAGCCGTGGCCATTGCTCGAGATTGGGAAACGCAGGTCGTTGATCTTCCACCATCTTCAAGCACCATAGTTTAGGACAAACAAAAATCAGGCGCTGAGGACTTATCCCAGCGCCTGATGTACATACGTTCTTCAAGCTTATTGAATCACAATTCTTACTGTCTTCAAAAGAGCTTGATCTTCATCCGTAAGCTTCATCAGATAGATACCCGCTGGCAAGTCACGGTAGTCGAAGCTCAAGCTATTGGTCCCTTTGTTTAGACTTTCAGTTCGATGCCGAATCAACTGACCAGCTATATTGAATAGCTCGATTTGGAGCTGAAAACTTTCTTCAATATCAAGCTGTAGATTTCCGTAGTCCTGCACTGGATTCGGATAAAACCGTAGCTTATTAAAGCTGATTGCAGTGTAAGTGGAAGTGATGTTGTCAAAGGGCTGTTGAAACCCTTGTGTCAATATCAGTTCATCACTTTGTACGGTAGCAGTGGCTACCTGGCCAAGGCTTTGAGTTAGCTCCAGACTTCCGTCTGTGTAGTGTCCACCCGCTATGGTTAGCGCCTGTCGTTCCAACTGTATTTGCCCGTAAACACAGGAGCACACAGCGAGGACACAGCAGCAAACTATAATTACTCTCTTCATGATAGTGATGGTTTTAGGTTTACTGATTTGCTACGCTCTGAGCCTTCTTGCTACCAATTCCCCTTGTGGCTGGCTGGTCATAAGCTTCGGGGTGTAGGTAAAGGCCCCGCTCCTCTGGTGCCTTATCAACGGCATTTGGAATGCGGTTTTGATTGGCGTACGGATCTTGACGGATGCCGGTTACCTGCCAGCTTACCTCCACACCTGGCTGATCCGTTTGGATCACAAACTGGTTGTTATCCACTTTATTCTTGATAATCGCTTGCGCAAAGCTCCCAATCACGGTAAGTTGATAGCGGTAATCCTTATTCAGGGAGGCAAAGTAGTCGGGTAACTCCACAGTAGCAAATCCAGCACCATCAGTGACTACGTTTCCATTGTAGATATTCATCATATCTGGCGACTCTACAAAAGAATGGTACAGGAACTGGTTTTCTGGATCAAGTGGGTGATCAATCTTGAAAGAACCACCGCCCTTTGAGATATTGTTGGTGACATTTACGTTACCGTTTGAGGTCACGCTGAAAAGTTCAGCGCCGTCCGGCGCCTCCGTTAGGAAGTACCATGGATTCCCTGCTCGGCCACGGACATTCATGGTCACATTATCCCACCATTGGTTGAGGCCCGCGTTACCTTCACCACTTACTTGGAATAATGGGGAGCCAGCAGCATTTTCAACGCGTAAAGTGATTAGTTCACCATCAATAGCGCGTATGTTCACACCAGCAATGTCTTGAACGGCTCGGAAGCCGGCACGACCGTTGGGAAGAATCAAGAAATCCGGGTGCTCATCGGTATTGGAGTCACCGTAAAAACGTAGATCATTGGTACCCACAATTTGATCCAGTCCAAAAATATCTGAATCATCAAGTAGACGAATATTACCATTCACGTGCAAGAGTTCTTCTGGGGAACCAGTGCCAATACCTACACGACCATCTTCAGTGATCGACATCTGGGTCATATCATTGTGGCGGAAGTCCATACGGCCACTGCCACTGTTGCCGTTCATGTTGATGAAACCGTTGGAACCACCGTGTCCAATTTCGATCCACTTATTGATACTGCCGCTTTCTTGGAAGAAGTCAGCGCGTACGCGACCTCTTACGTGCAGTTGCTCTTCTGGACTCTCCATACCGATACCTACTAAACCAGCTTCGGTGATCGACATCTGGGTCATGTCATTATGGCGGAAGTCCATTCGACCACTACCACTGTTGCCGTTCATGTTGATGAAGCCGTTAGAACCACCGTGTCCAATTTCGATCCATTTATTGATACCACCTTCCTCTTGGAAGAAGTCGGCGCGCATACGACCACGAACGTGTAGGCGCTCCAGTGGATCTTCTACACCTACGCCGAACAAACCACCTTCGGTCAAAGACATCTGAGTTAGATCATTGTGGCGGAAGTCCATGCGACCGCTACCGCTATTGCCGTTCATATTGATAAAACCATTGGAGCCACCGTGTCCGATTTCGATCCACTTGTTGATACCACCTTCGTTCTGAAAGAAGTCGGCCCGTACCCGTCCACGAACGTGTAATTTCTGGGCGGGGTCATCTAAGCCAATGGCCACATTGCCCATGTTTTCAGCAATCAAGTTAGGACCATTTTCCAGCCAATGGCTTTCCATTTGTGGTAACTCAATTGCTCCACCACCATTGGATAAGCTAATCGTGTTCTCGACTAGACTGATCGTCTGAATTTCATTTTCCGGGTTGCGATCAAAGTCGTCTACCGCGGTAGCAGCCTCGGTAGCGAATAGACTGTAGGGTACACTTGCCAATTCCTGCACTCCTATGGGTGATCCGTTGGCAACTACTTCCAGGAAGTACGGCCCCGTGGCCCAGTCGATATCGGCAAAATTTCCTATGATACTCGTGCCATTACCAATTTCGAGATCAACTAGACCAAATTCATTGGTGCTGGTGTTGTACTCTTCTTCATAGACAACAATACCGTCGGAATTGCCCTGACGGATCAAAAAGCCCATGAGTACGGGTTCACTGTTCATACTAACGCCCTCCGCATTGCGCAGCGCAGCTTGGTAATTTAGTGTGTTAGGAGATTGGCTGTAGCCGGTAATAGCGGAGAAGACTAGCAGCAAAATTGTTAAGACCTTCGAATTCATTTTCCTAAGTTTTAGGTTGAAAAATTGGGGGCCATACAGGCCCATACGAAGGTAATTTGGGTGAATTCTGCCAGTGGTGGAAGATGACTCCAGTACTGGGCCTACCTCGGTGGGTAGTGGGTAGGTAATAGCTGATAAACGGTAAATAGGGGCAATAAAAAAGCCGGCACCCAATTCATTGGATACCGGCTTACATATGCTTGTAAATTAGCACTTGGCCAATGCTCTTTTGTAGGTTTCTTAGGCTTCCGCCGAAGAGGTAAGCGAAGCGCTCAAGTACTCGCGATTCAAGCGAGCAATATTCGTTACAGAAATACCTTTCGGACACTCTGCTTCGCAGGCCGTAATGTTAGAACACATACCGAAGCCTTCTTCGTCCATAACCGCTACCATACGCTGGGCGCGGCGAGCAGTTTCTACCTTACCTTGTGGCAGTTGCGCCAGGTGACTCACTTTAGCACTAACGAATAGCATAGCAGAAGCGTTAGGGCAAGCAGCTACGCAAGCACCACAACCAATACACTCCGCTGCGTCCATGGCGCTGGAAGAAAGACCCTTTTCAATTGGAATAGAGTTTGCATCTTGGGCTTGGCCGGTGTTTACAGAAATAAAGCCACCAGCCTGGATGATCTTGTCAAATGATGAGCGGTCCACTGCCAGGTCCTTGATTACAGGAAAGGCTGAAGCGCGGTACGGCTCAATAACGACAGTTTCGCCATCCTTAAAGTGACGCATGTGCAACTGACAAGTAGAGGTACGGTGCTGTGGTCCATGCGGGTGGCCGTTAATGACCAGGCTACAAGTACCACAAATTCCCTCCCGGCAGTCGTGCTCGAATACCACTGGAGTTTCCTTCTTCTGGATCAAGCTCTCGTTGAGTACATCTAGCATCTCGAGGAAAGACATGTGCTCGCTCACATTGTCCATCTCATAAGTCATGAATTGCCCTTTGGTATTTGCGTTGGGCTGACGCCATATTTTTAGTGTGAGTTTCATGATTTCTCTTTTTGCGAAGAGCTCTACTTGTAAGAGCGCGTCTTCAATTCAACGTTTTCAAATACCAACTCCTCTTTGTGTAGCACCGGATCGGTTCCACGTTCCTTGTATTCCCAGGCAGATACGTAGGCATACTCATCATCACGACGAAGTGCCTCACCTTCCTCTGTTTTGTACTCTTCCCGGAAGTGGCCACCACAGCTTTCGTTACGGTCCAGGGCATCAGCCATCATCAGTTCACCCAGCTCTAGGAAGTCAGCCACTCGCAGGGCTTTTTCTAGCTCAGGGTTGTACTCATCGTTGGTGCCAGGTACAAACACATCGCTATAGAACTCATCCTGTAACTCACGGATTAATTTGATGCCTTTCTGCAAACCTTCTGCATTCCGTGACATACCACAGTATTCCCACATGATCTTACCGAGGCGACGGTGGAAGCTTTCCACCGACTGCGAGCCCTGAATAGCCAGCAGGCTATTGATACGATCCTCTACTGCTTGTGCGGCGGTGTTGAAGGCTTCGCTATCAGCGTCAAAGCGTGGCGTACGGATTTCTTTGCTCAAGAAATCGCCAATGGTGTATGGCAAAACAAAGTAACCATCAGCTAGCCCTTGCATCAAGGCACTTGCTCCCAAGCGGTTGGCACCGTGATCAGAGAAGTTAGCTTCACCGGCGGCGAAGAGGCCGGGGATATTGGTTTCCAGGTTATAATCCACCCAAAGGCCACCCATGGTGTAGTGTACCGCCGGGTAAATCTTCATTGGGGTGTTATATGGATCATCACCGGTAATCTTTTCGTACATCTCGAAGAGGTTACCGTACTTTTCTTCTACCACTTTAACACCCAGTTCGCGTACCCGTGCGTCGCTGGCGCTCTCCTCACCCATGGTGTTGGCTTGCGAGCGGCCGTAACGCATAATCGCATCCTCAAAGTCAAGGAATACTGCCAGGCCGGTTGGTGCTACGCCTAAGCCTTCGTCGCAGGCTACTTTGGCGGCACGACTTGCTACGTCACGAGGGACTAGGTTTCCAAAGGCCGGATAGCGGCGCTCCAGGTAGTAGTCACGATCCTCTTCTGGAATATCATTACCACGCTTCTTGCCATCGCGAATGGCTTGTGCGTCGTCTTGTTTTTTGGGTACCCAAACCCGACCGTCGTTCCGTAGGGATTCTGACATCAGGGTCAACTTACTTTGGTAGTCACCAGAAACGGGGATACAAGTAGGGTGAATTTGCGTAAAGCAAGGGTTTGCCATCAATGCTCCGCGGCGAACTGCTCGCCAAGCAGCGGTTACATTACACATCATGGCGTTGGTACTCAGGTAGAATACATTACCATAACCACCGGTACAGAGCACTACTGCATGGGCGGCGTGACGCTCAACTTTACCCGTTAGGAGGTTACGAGCAATAACACCGCGTGCTTTACCGTCAACCTTAACGATATCTAGTACTTCATGACGGTTATAAAGCTTCACATTACCCAAGCCGATTTGGCGACTCAATGACTGGTAAGCGCCCAAGAGCAGCTGCTGTCCGGTCTGACCACGGGCGTAGAAGGTACGACTCACTTGCACACCACCGAAAGACCGGTTGGCCAATAGACCTCCGTATTCCCGGGCGAAAGGAACCCCTTGCGCAACGGCCTGGTCGATAATGTTACGACTTACCTCTGCTAAGCGATGCACATTGGCTTCGCGAGAGCGGTAGTCACCACCTTTGATGGTATCGTAGAATAGGCGATATACGCTATCACCATCATTCTGATAATTTTTAGCGGCATTGATACCACCCTGGGCCGCAATGGAGTGCGCCCGGCGGGGACTATCATGGAAGGTAAAGGCCTTCACATTATAGCCCAATTCGCCCAAGGTAGCAGCGGCAGAACTTCCTGCCAAACCAGTACCCACTACGATGATATCAAGTCTTCTCTTATTATTAGGAGCCACCAACGGCATCTGCGAACGGTACTGCGTCCATTTTTCGGCTAGTTCGCCCGGTGGTACTTTACTATTCAGTTTCATTATGATCGAGTTTTATTATTTACTAATGCTGGTTTAGCCAATTTGAACTCCTAAAAACATTAGGATGGGGATGATGGCAAAACCCAGAGGTACTAGAATAGAATAGCCCTTACCTAAGCCGTGGATAAAAGGCGTATATTTCTTATGATTCACCCCCAAAGTTTGGAAAGAGCTTTGGAAGCCATGCCAAAGGTGAAAGGCAATCACAATCATGCTCACTACGTAAATGGCAACGTAAATGGGATCTTCAAACGCGACACTTACTAGCGAGTATAGGTTTTTTACTTGCTTGCCATCGATGGTTACCAAATCTACTGTACCCATCTTCATCTGTAGCCAGAATTGATACATGTGAAGCAAAATGAACACCAGAATAATGGTACCCAACCAACCCATGGATCTAGCAATTGTGGCATTGGTGTTTACAGCACTGTTTACTTTTACGGCGTATCCTTGGCCACCGCGGGCCGCCCGGTTCTTAGCCCAAAGAATCAAGCCCTGGACTGCGTGAAGCAGGATGAAAAAGTAAAGGCCGTAAGAAATCGTTTTAATCAAAGGGTTTGAGGTCATAAACTCGGCGTAGAGATTAAAACTATCTCCGCCATCACTTGCTAGTAGCTGTAGGTTGCCAATTAAATGGACTGCTAAGAACAAAATGAGGAAGAGCCCGGTAAGGCTCATGATCAGCTTACGCCCAATTGAAGAGGTCAAGAACTGTGTCAACCAACTCATTTGTATTGTTTTTCGTTCGTCTGGATATGAAAACTAAATTGTGATTTGCTTAGGCTTGTGCACCTAATATCACGCACACAAATCTACTGTATATAAGCGTTTTAGCCTAAGCGCTGTTGGCTTCTAGGTCCGGACTGAGACTTATTTAGAATTATTCTAATCAAGGCCATCCCGCTGATTTATCTACCTTTGCGTCCAAAGATAACTAAATGGCTAAAACGAAGTCTGGACAGCCTTCCTTCGAACACTTTCTCGAGTTTTTTCCAGTAGTGCAACTTCCTTTCACGCTTGGAGAGGATACCCACCATCTGTTTAGCAAGGAGAATGACCCTTTGCCACCGGCCGCTATTGGTGCTTACATCATGCCGATTGAAGGAGAGCAAGAAGAGGATGCGATGACGGAATACATCGCCTGTTTTCAGCTTCCTACTAATGATAAGTTTCATGCTATCGTATACTGGCGAGCAGGCCTTTTGAATTACCAATATCGGCTAGTTACCTTTGATACGAAGGGGAATCTCATCGCGGAAAAAGTAATTGCCGGTACTACTTATGATGGTACTGATTTAACTCAAACGATGGCCGTAATTCAGGAAAATTTACTCATCTATTTGGTTTCCGGCCAGAGCCAAGTAATAGTAGAAGATTATGCTGCTGCTAA
This sequence comes from Bacteroidota bacterium, assembly GCA_038528965.1. Classification (GTDB taxonomy): domain Bacteria; phylum Bacteroidota; class Bacteroidia; order Chitinophagales; family Saprospiraceae; genus Lewinella. Next base: position 9,310 of record JBCBEC010000049.1, read on the forward strand.
CAGCACTGCTAACCGTTTTCAGATTTCTGATGAAGGGAAAATTGTGGAATTGTAAGTATTAGGTGGTGTTGATTACAAACATTCTTCTCATTTCATCATCTGCTTTCAATGGTACCAGTTTAGTCCAGCAACTGCTAATCATTGATCAAATGATATGTAAGATCTAGGTGCAATTTTTGCGTATATTGTATTTTTGATCCAGAAGTTTACGCTCTCATGAAACCACGCGCAATCTTAATCTTGGGCTTATTTATCTTTTTGTCAAACTCAGGAATCCATACCCAAACCTTTATACCAGTGTATTGGGAAACACTCAATGGGGCTTTAGATAGTGCATACATCCTCAGAAACTGGAGGCCTGTTAGGAAAATAACCACTAGACCATTATACGCGAAGTTCCTGGAGCAGGATGGAGAATTGCGCTCTGATGTTTATGTCAGCGATATGAAATGGCTACGGAGTGGAAAGAGTATGCTATTGCGCAGAATAGAAAAAGATGGTCAGGAGCTGTATTTTCAGCTACTTTATGAAGGGGGAGTGAGTTTATACGAGGAGGTAGAAAGTGGCGATTTCTATTTAGAGCATAAGGAAGAGCTACATTTGCTAGATCAGTCAGCACCCCGCAAAACCGTACTTGAATTGTTTTTGGGTAGCTGTATCGCTCGAGGGATTCCCCCTCGGATTGGAAGCCGCGAAGCTGCTTTAGCGCTGACTCGTAAAGTTAATGACTGTCTAGGCACACCCGGTTACCGTTGGTTTCGAGGCCAATTTTCCCGCCGCTTTAAGATCGGAATCGGACAGGATTGGATAACGGATGAAATCAATAGGGCGTTTGCCTCTACTAGTGATAATAGTAGTTGGGGTAACTATGCACTTGAGCCACCTACGGTTAGTTTAACGTTTAACTATACACCGTGGCCTGCAGCTCCGTGGTTTACTACGGATTTGCAAGTTCGGCCTCTTTATTTCGATAGACAGGCAAGTATTACTTCGGTTGATTTTCCGAGCGTGCGCAATGAATCTTTTGAGGTGACTAATTTATATCTGTACCCGGGAGTTCATTTACAGGGAAGCACGAGCCTTATTCAACCTTATTTCGGATTAGGAGCAGCTATTATCCTACCACTTCGATTTCGGTACCATTTAGAATTTGAAGACCCACAATTTACCCAACCTGGTTTTCCGATACAGGAAGAGCTATTACACGGACAAAACTTACAAGTAGGTGCCTATGTTACGTGGGGGGTGAACGTTCGTGTCATGAATCGAATGTTTGTCGGAGTGGGTATAAGAGCAGAGTGGCTCTACCAAGATTGGCAACAATTTGAACAGGTGGGTACTCATGATCGTCATTTATTGCCGTATACTCAGAAGTTAGCACCTTATGTTTGGCGTTTGATTCAACTTCAAGTAGCCTATGCTTGGAAATAAGTTCAATTGCTGACGGAACTTTTTAGACTAGGGAATCGTTTTAGTGGTATATTTAAAATAAATCTATTATAAAACCTTAATCCAACACCAGTCCGCGTTCTGCGTAATCTCATCTTATGGCTGGTTTCAAATTAGTTTCCTACAAGGAATCCCTTTTGATCTACTTACCTTTGTATCTTATCCCGTAAATACTTTCGTGGAAGAACTGAAAGCCCTGATTAGAGGGCTAATTTGTGGCAACTGGATTATCACACGTTCAAAAAACAAATGAGCAAAAACAAAAAGAAAACCAAAGTAAAAGGCAAAAAACTAAGCACACGTGACTTGCAAAGAGAAGTACTGCGTATGTTCCGCCGACACCCTAAGAAACAGTTTAACCCCCGCCAAGTCATCAAGAAGCTTAAGATTGCTAATAATAAAGATGCCGTCCAGCACGCTATCGACAAATTAGTAGAGGATAGTGCCTTGGTGGCTAAGGATAGTTACAAATATCAATTTCGTCGAGAATACGTCTCTCCTCGTGAACAGAATACGGCGGAAGGTCGCGTTGACCTTACCCGCTCTGGCGCAGCTTATATTGTGGTGGAGGGCCGAGAAGACGATATCTATATTGCGCCCAAGAATGTCAACAACGCCCTGAGTGGAGATGTGGTGAAGATTCGCTACTGGAAACCCCGTGGACGAATCAAGGCTGAAGGTGAAATCATTGAAATCATCGAACGTGCTACTGAGCACTTCGTTGGTATTTACCAGGAGTACAGTCGTTTTGGACTGGTTGTATTGGAGGGTAAGCAAGAGATGGAAATCATGGTCCATTTGGATGAGACCATGGGTGCGCAAGCGGGCGAAATGGTAGTGGTGCAGATCAAAGACCAAACCAATCAAGATCGCCGCTTCACTAATCCTTTAGGTGTGATTACGAGCGTACTGGGTAAGCCTGGGAGCAGTAATCTTGATATGCAAGCCATCTTAATCAATAATGGCTTCAATATTGAGTTTCCACCGGAGGTCATTAAGGAGTCTGAAGCGCTGAGTGAGGTAATTAGTGAAGAAGAGATTGAAAAGCGCCGTGATTTTCGGGATACGATCACCTTTACCATTGACCCAGAAACGGCCAAGGATTTTGACGATGCTATTTCTTATCGCGAGTTAGAAGATGGTCTATTTGAGGTGGGGGTGCACATCGCAGACGTAAGCCACTTTGTTCTTCCAAATACCGCGCTGGACAAGGAGGCCTACAAGCGTTCTACCTCGGTGTATCTGGTAGATCGGGTTTGTCCGATGCTACCCGAGAAAATCTCTAATGAGTTGTGTTCGCTGCGTCCACACGAGGATAAGCTGACTTTCTCGGCTGCTTTTGTGTTTGACAAAGACTTTAAGTTGCGCCGACGTTGGTTTGGTAAAGCGATCATTCACTCTGATCGTCGTTTTACTTACGAGGAAGCCCAGCAGGTATTGGAAACGGGCGAAGGCGATTTTGCTGCTGAAATAGTACTGCTGAATAAGCTGGCCGAGAAGCTACGCGAACGTCGCTTTAAGCAAGGCTCAATTGATTTTGCTTCGGAAGAAGTGCGCTTCCGTCTAGATGAAGATGGTACGCCCATTGAGGTGTTCGTTAAGGAGCGTAAGGCCGCCAATATGTTGATCGAAGATTTCATGTTATTGGCCAACCGCGAGGTATCTTCTTACATTGGACGTAAGGAAAAGGCACGTAACAACACGATTCCTTTTGTCTACCGCGTTCACGACGAACCGGATCCAGATAAGGCCATGGAACTGGCACATTTTGCCCGTGCGCTAGGCTTTGAGATGGATGTGAGTACACCTGAAGCCATCGGGAAATCTTACAACCGCTTGCTTCGCCAGGCGGAGACGGACCCTTCTTTGAAGATGTTGGCACCGCTTGCTATCCGCACGATGGCTAAAGCCAAATACACCACGGATAATATCGGCCATTATGGACTGGGCTTTTCGCATTACAGCCACTTTACTTCTCCGATCCGCCGTTATAGCGATGTGCTGGCGCACCGGATTCTGGAGAAGAATTTGCCGAAGGGCAGCTTGTACATCGAAAATGGAGCCAAGCTGGAGGAGAAGTGTAAGCACATCTCAAACCAGGAGCGCAAGGCTACTGATGCCGAACGCGAGAGTATCAAGTACAAGCAGGTGGAGTTTATGGAGAAGCATGTCGGGGAAGATTTCCTCGGTGTGGTAAATGGCATTGCGGACTTCGGTGTATTTGTGGAAGTGAAAGAAAGCCGCTGTGAAGGCATGATTTCTTTTGACCACATGGATCAATCCTACGATATTGGCGAAGGCCGCCTGAGTATCCGTGGTCGTCGGGACGGTAAGGTGATCCGCATGGGCGATGAAGTGAAAGTACGTGTACTGGATACGGATATCAAGCGTCGGCAGATTGAGTTGATGTTTTTGGAGGGGCCGTTAGGCGAGCCGCATCCGGTACAGCCGGTTAAGTCCAACTCGCACAAAGGCAAAAGAAAACAAGACGCCAAGAAGTCGACACGCCGGCGTGATCGAGGGCGTCACAGTGGAAATATGCGCAAATAAGCGTATCGTCTAGAAACGTAAAACGGCCGTCTGGTAGGAATACCAAGCGGCCGTCTGTGTTTGAGAGTAGTTTGCTTTATCAGCAGCAAATAAGGTATAATCGAGAGATTATATTGTTCCTTTTGTAGTTAAGATGCCCTATATGTGGAATGTGCTGCCTGGGGTGGTCACTTTTTTCTTTTTTTTCGCTTATAAAGATGTATCGACGCGATTTTGAGTTATTGTACCGCCGTAACAAAACAAGCAAAATCAAACGCCAAGAGCATGCTTTCCTCTTGATAATGCTCCGAGCGCAAACGCCTGTTGTGCCGCTCTAACAGCTGCTCCTCCTTATTGATAAAGGTCTGCAAAGTCCGCATGACTTTGATGTGGCGCGGAAAGTCTCCGGCTAGCGGTACATTGGGGGCACCTAACTGCTGCAACAAGGCTCGCAGCCGTTCTGCCGAATAGGGAGCATATCGTTCCGGATAGTGAAAACTCAGGTACAAGGAAATCATCTCATAACCATCGTCATGATAATGGCTATTGTCGATCTTAGCCGGGTGTCGTCGGCGATACTGCTGAAGCATTTCATCACAGTAAAACACAAAACGATCGGCACGGCTATGCGTATCCTTGTCCTCGTTAAGTAAGTCTTTGAACATAGAAAACACAAAGTGCCCGTCCATTTCCGCGAAGGCGAGCAACATACGCTTGGGTTCATAAGCCTCTCTCTTCCAAAGGCGGCGGGTTGTGCTGTTTTGTAGGCAGCGGTCGAGCATGGCACCAAAATCAGAAGCCTCCTCATCCCAGTTTTGTTGCCATATGGCCTGTGTTTCCCAGTAGTACAGTCGTTGCTCCGCTTGGGTGCGGTTTAGCCATTCCGTGTAACGCGCCAGGTATTCTCTTAATTTGTTCAACTGCATCGAATGTTCCTTCTTGTTTTAGCGTCACAAAAATGCACAAAAGACTCAATTGAGCCGTATCTTCGCCGCCTCAATTAATACTCGTCAAAAAAGAGGTATGATAACCGCTAAAGCGGAACTTAAGAGACTCTTTGATTGTACAGTACGCAAATGTTTTAGCGATGAAAGCGAACGAGATACGCAAAGCCTTTTTAGACTTCTTTCAGGAGAAACAACACAAGATTGTTCCTTCTGCCCCCATCGTATTGCGCAATGACCCAACGCTTATGTTCACGAATGCGGGTATGAACCAGTTCAAGGACTACTTCCTGGGGAACCAAGTCCCAGTGGCCACGCGTATTGCCGACACCCAAAAATGTATGCGGGTATCCGGTAAGCACAACGATTTGGAGGATGTAGGCCTGGATGGTACGCACCACACCATGTTCGAAATGCTGGGTAACTGGTCGTTCGGCGACTATTTCAAAGACGAAGCGATCTCCTGGTCTTGGGAATTCCTGACCGACCGTATGGGCATCCCCGCTGATCGCTTGTACGCAACTGTATTTGGTGGCGATACTGGTGAAAAACTGGCTTCAGACGAAGAGGCTCGCGAATTCTGGAAGCGCCATCTTCCCATTGATCGCATTTTAGACGGTGATAAAAAAGATAACTTCTGGGAAATGGGGGACACGGGCCCTTGTGGCCCCTGTACAGAGATTCATGTGGATACGCGCAGCGATGAGGAGCGTGCACGAGTAGACGGTGCGAGCCTGGTCAACGTGGATGATAGTGGAGTAGTGGAGATTTGGAACAATGTCTTTATCCAATTCAACCGCAAAGCGGATGGCAGTTTGGAATCCCTTCCTGCCAAGCACGTAGATACTGGCATGGGGTTCGAGCGCCTGTGTATGGTGCTGCAAAATAAGACTGCTACCTACGACACCGATGTATTTACACCACTCATCCAATATTTGGAAGAGGCAACGGGCTTCAAGTATACTTCATCTTACGCTCCGGATGCTAAGTCGGATACGGCTATGCGGGTGATTTCTGATCACATCCGTGCGGTATCCTTTACCATAGCGGATGGTCAACTACCTGATAATGGTGGTGCCGGTTATGTGATCCGTCGTATTCTACGCCGGGCGGTGCGGTATTACTATTCCTTTCTGAATGTAAAGCAACCTTTGCTTTATAAGTTAGTACCGGTATTGGTACAAGAAATGGGGGAGAGTTTCCCCGAATTAGCTGCTCAACAAGAACAAATTGCCAAGATCATTGAGAGTGAGGAAAAGACGTTCCTCAATACCTTGGAAAATGGCTTGAAGCGCTTTGCCTCTCTGGAGACTACCGATAAGCAGATCAGCGGGCAAGATGCTTTTGAGCTGTACGATACCTTTGGCTTCCCCATTGACCTCACCCGGCTTTTGGCTCGGGAGCAAGGCTTGACCATTGACGAAGCTGGTTTTGAAGCGGCACTTGAAGTGCAAAAGAACCGTTCCCGTAAGGATGCTGCTAAAGAAGTAGGTGATTGGCATACCATCAACGAAGGGGAGGTGTCCTTCGTTGGGTATGATCAACTGGAGGTGGAAGGCACACAAGTGCTTAAGCATCGTACGGTGGTGGTTAAGAAGAAAAAACAATACCAGCTGGTGTTGGCTGCCACACCGTTTTATGCGGAAAGTGGTGGACAAGCGGGTGACCGAGGCGAGTTGGTCGTCGATGGTCAACGCTTGAAGGTGCTTGACACGCAAAAGGAGAACGATCTGATCATTCATATCGTAGATCGCCTACCGGAAAACCTCTCCGGAAAGGTGATGGCTAGTGTACATCCTGAACGTCGTGCAGCTACCTCTCAAAATCACTCTGCTACGCACTTGATGCACGCAGCTTTGCACCAAGTAGTGGGTGAACATGCACTGCAAAAAGGGCAGAATGTAGATAACAATCGCCTACGCTTTGACTTTTCACACTACCAAAAGGTGACCGACGAAGAGTTGGCTACCATTGAGAAGATTGTGAATGAGAAAATTCGCAAAAACATCGCTTTGGATGAGCGTCGGGATGTTCCCATCGCTGAGGCCAAGGAGATGGGGGCGATGATGCTTTTCGGCGAAAAGTACGGTGAAGCAGTACGAGTGATCACTTTCGAGGAAGGCTTCTCACAAGAACTCTGTGGTGGTACGCACGTACCCGCTACTGGTGAGATTGGCCTATTCAAGATTGTAAAAGAAGATTCCGTAGCTGCGGGTATTCGCCGGATTGAGGCGGTGACTGCCGCTACCGCGGAGACATTTGTTAACGCTCAACTGAATGAGCTGGCTGAACTACGCGGGCTACTCAAGACGAAGGACGTAGCCAAGAGTGTACTCAGCTTGCAAGAGGAGAATAAGAATCTTAAGCGCGAGGTAGATCAATTGCGGGCTGCCCAGGCTGCCAATATCAAGGTAGAACTCAAGCAACAATTCGAGGAGCGCAATGGTATGAACTTCCTTGCCGCTCGTGTAGCTATTGATGATGCTGCTGCTGTAAAAGATCTAGCTTTTCAGTTGGAGCGCGAAGTAGAAAATGCTTTCGTGCTATTGGCTTCTCCAAATGGCGAAAAGGCCTTGTTGACCCTTATCATTAACAAGGACTTAGCAGCAGCTAAGGATTTGAACGCCGGACAATTAATTCGCGAACTGGCTAAAGAAATCAAAGGCGGTGGCGGTGGCCAGCCGCACTTTGCTACGGCCGGTGGAAAAGACGTGAATGGATTGGATCGTGCGGTTGCTAAGGTGTCCGAGTTAGTCTAAGAATTTTCACTTCTACATAGCAAGCCCGAGCACGTCAGTCAGGACGGCTCGGGCTTGTCGCTTCTCTAGGGGTAAGATGAAGACATAATCTCATTCCTGAAGAGGCACATTGCAATGCGTCTTTACATCACCTGGCAATTAAGATTAACACCTCCTCAGCTCAGTAACTCCACATATCCATCTCCCGATTTTGAATGGCGCGGTCGTTCTTTTCACCTTCCAGCAGTTTATCTGTACCAGGTAGGTAGTCTTCCAATCGTCGGCCTTGCATATCGCTTTGTTGGTAGACGTAGGAGTCGAAGCGTCGCATAGCGAATAGATCTTCCCAGGAAGTTCTACGGTGCTCATTATTGAAGCTGGCCACCGGATGTTGTGCTAGCCAGTTGCGAGCTTCACTGTAGTTGATCCAAAAGATAGGTGTTTCGTCGCCCACTATACTGCCAGTCTCCATATCCAGGGGGGCTAGTAGAGGGGCGATACCAATGATTCGCACTTGCATGTGGCTGTAGCGCGCATCCTGGTACCAAACTTCTTGAACACACCAGCGTCGGATGCGCTCGGGATTAAAGCTGTTTGTCACCACCTGAAGGATGTATCCAAAGTCGATAACGGGATCTACATCCCAGATGGAATCTACCGAAATGAGGTTATCCCAAATTTCTTCATAGCTTATCCGGTGTGAGAACTGATCATCCTCCGGGCTGTATGCCTGAATCTGCTCCGTAGCTATGCCCTCTGCTATCACATCGAATAATGACGTTCCGAAATGGTCAAAATGCCGGTTGATTTTTTCTCGAGTATTAATAACCCGCCAGACTCGTTTTTCCCAGAGAATATCGGCTTCTCGTACAGGGGCGTAGGGTAAGGGCGGTGAACTCATAAAAGTAGGAGCCGCTCCGCCGTCGAGCCAACTGCGCTCATTGGCGATGGTGGGTATTGTTATACTTTCTGTTTGAGCCAACAGGAAGATAGTACTGCTTAGCAGGCACAAGCAAATGGTCCATTCTCTGAGCATAGTGTTCTGATTTTATAGGCAGGTAGAAATTTTTGGAAGCAGGAAGCCTTTATTATCCTTTTGCGGTAGGAAATGAATCTCCCGCCCTTCAGGGGGGCATGAGGTTGAGATAGAAAGTAAAAGGAGCACGGCTCTTCTACTTTCTACCTCCACGCCTGCCAAAGTACTTAGTACATCGAGCAGGTCTTATTTCTACCTTATCAATAGCTCCACATATCCATCTCTCGATTCTGGATAGCGCGATCTTTCTTTTTACTCTCTAGGAGCAGATCGGTACCACTCAAGTAGTCCTCTAGGCGGCGGTTACGCATGTCGCTTTCTTTGTAGATATAGGAATGGAACCGGCGCATTGAAAAGAGGTCTTCCCAAGACATACGGGTATGGTCATTACCGGCATTGGCCACCGGATGCTGCGCAAGCCAATTTCGAGCATCGTTGTAGTTGATCCAAAATAGCGGACTTTCAAAATTGACGTTTGCTCCTTCAGCATCTGACACTTGAGTTTCTAATAATGGAGCAATGCCAATAATGCGTACCTGCATCTGACTATAACGAGTGTCTTGGTACCAGACTTCCTGGACCCGCCAGCGCTTAATACGATCTGGATCAAAGGTATCATAAACTACCTGGGGGATTGTCTCAAAGGTTACTGGATCAACAATCATAACGGTGTCGCGTTGGTTGAGTTTGTCCCAAACCTCAGCGATTTCTAAGCGTGCTAGAAAGTGATCATCTTCGGGGCTGTACGCAGTAATTTCACCTGCGCCCAAACCTTCGGCTAAGACATCGAACAGACCTTGTTGTGGATGGCGGAAGGGCAGATTAATTTTTTCGCGCGTATCAATAACTCGCCAGACCCGTTTTTCCCAAAGGATATCTGCTTCACGTACGGGAGGATATGGGAGGGGAGGAGAACTGGTAAATTCCGTCTCGGCACCGCCGTTTAGCCAACTTCTCTGGGCGGGTGTAGGAGGCTCAGGTTCCAGGGTTTCAGTTTGGGCAAATAACACCAGGGTACTACCTATTAGGCATAGGCAGCTTAGCCATGTCTTAAGCATGATTCATGATTTTTAGAGCGTTAATGAAATAGGTAGATGGTAGAAAGTAGAGGGTAGAGGGACTTGGAATACATCATGACTAAACATGATGTCATGGACGAGACGGATATCCCCTCACTTAAGGAAATGTCAGAAATGATTCGTCTTGCATAGCGAATAACATAGTCAGAAGCTAGATAAGCAGAGCATAAATTTCCTTCTACTTTCTACCTTATACCTTATACCAAAAAAGAGTAGGTTGAATCAGAAAGTCACGCGTGTAAAAATGTGAAAGCGCTGGGATTTAGGTGGTTGAAGGGCGTTTTTAAAGAAGCATTTGTCTGTATAACGGGCTTACGACTAAAAGATACACATTGAGGGAAAGTTTTTGTCATTCTTGACACAAACGAACATTTGTTCGTAAGGCCGTAAATCCTTATCTTTGCCATGAAAAGTGCAGTAAACGAAACCGAGCATGGAAAACATCACCGTATTAGAAGAGCAGTTTCAGGCCCGCATCGATGCCGACGAGCGCATTGAGCCCAAGGACTGGATGCCCGATGCCTACCGTAAGACTTTGATTCGCCAGATTTCTCAGCATGCACACAGCGAGATTGTGGGCATGTTGCCCGAGGGAAACTGGATTACGCGTGCTCCTAACTTGCGCAGAAAGGTGGCCCTGCTGGCCAAAGTACAGGACGAAGCAGGTCATGGTCTGTATCTATACAGCGCTTGTGAAACCCTGGGCATTGACCGGGAAGAGTTGCTGGATCAATTGCATACGGGCAAGGCCAAGTATAGTAGCATCTTCAACTATCCTACCCTCAGTTGGGCAGATATGGGCGCTATTGGCTGGTTGGTAGATGGTGCTGCCATCATGAATCAGGTGCCCTTGTGCCGCGCCTCTTATGGGCCTTACGCGCGTGCCATGGTACGGGTTTGCAAGGAAGAGAGTTTCCACCAACGCCAGGGCTATGAAATTATGATTGCTTTGTCACGTGGGAATGAGGCTCAAAAAGCGATGGCCCAGGATGCCTTAAACCGCTGGTGGTGGCCGTCTTTGATGATGTTTGGCCCGAGTGATAAAGACAGCAAGCATACCGCCCAGAGCATGGCCTGGCGGATTAAGCGCTTTACTAATGATGAATTGCGCCAGCGTTTTGTAGATGTCACCGTTCCACAGGCAGAGTTCCTGGGACTCACCGTACCAGATGAGCATTTGAGCTGGAACGAAGAACGCGGCCACTACGACTTTGGCCCAATTGATTGGGATGAGTTCTGGCGCGTAGTAAAAGGTGATGGCCCTTGTAACCGTCAGCGCCTGCGTGCCCGCCGTAAGGCCCACGAAGAAGGCGCCTGGGTACGGGAAGCGGCAATGGCTTATGCGGAAAAGCGCCGTCAACGCCAACAAGCTGCTGCCAAAACCGAAGTAGCTTAACTGTCTGTCTATTAACATGTAAGGACGCGATTCATCGCGTCCCTCCTCATACAACCGAAAAGTAATTACTATGAATTCCTGGCCTTTATGGGAAGTTTTCATTCGCTCGAAGAACGGATTAAGCCATAAGCACGTCGGAAGCCTCCACGCTGCCGATGCCGATATGGCCATGGAAAATGCCCGAGATGTATATACCCGTCGTAACGAAGGGGTAAGCATATGGGTGGTGGAAAGCCGTCACATCACTGCCTCCAGCCCTGACCAAAGTGAGGCTCTGTTTGAACCAGCCAATGATAAGGTCTACCGCCACCCCACTTTTTATGATGTACCTGATGAGATAAAACACATGTAGGGCAGTCGGAGGTCGGAAGTGGGAAGTCGGAAGTAGCTATCCAATTGTCCACCTCCGACTTCCGATCTCCCACCTCCGATCTTCTAATTTCCTACTTCCTATTTCTAATTTCCTACCTCCTCGCATGACAGCTGAACAGCAAATCGATTACCTCCTACGACTCGGCGATAACGCTTTGATCCTCGGTCAACGCCTGGGTGAATGGTGTGGCCACGGACCCGTTTTGGAACAAGATATTGCCATCACCAATATCGCATTGGACTTGGTAGGTCAGGCACGTACCTGGTTGGCGCTGGCTGGAGAAGAAGAAGGTAAAGGGCGCGATGAGGATGCAATTGCTTTCTTGCGCGACGTAGGGGAATTTCGCAATATCCTATTGGTCGAGCACGCCAATGAGGATTTTGCCTACACCATCGTTCGCCAGTTCCTATTTGATAGTTTTAACTACTACCTACACGAAGGACTCACGCGGAGCAGCCATGCGCAAATTGCCGCTATTGCTAATCGTTCCCTTAAAGAGGTGACCTACCACTTACGCTACTCCTCAGAGTGGATGATTCGCTTAGGAGATGGTACAGAGGTAAGCCATCAAAAAATGCAGCAGGCGCTGGATGATCTCTGGATCTACGCTGAAGAGCCCCTTATTGCTGATGCTATAGATGAAGCGGCGCACGCCGCAGGTTGGGCCCCACGTTTGGCAGATTTGCGGCCTTTAGTTGAAGCAAAACGCAAGGCCATTATTGATGAAGCTACATTGCAAGCGCCGGAGGTTGGCTATCCACAGCAAGGTGGTAAGAAAGGGCTGCATACGGAGGAGTTGGGGTACATCTTGGCTGATATGCAGTGGCTGCAGCGGGCATATCCTGGTGCAGAGTGGTAGCCTTCTTCTGAAAAGATAAGGTTCATTTTCATTTCTTTTTACACTGTTTCCAGTGTAGGATGTAAGCACCCTTTTATGGTTGGGACAAGTTAGCGTCTCTAGGATGCGAATATCACCGTAACCGAAAGGTAGTTCACGCGGTTTTAATTTAATGTGAGATTCACTTTTGTTTATTCACCACAAACTATATCAGTAATGTGCACAATTTGCCCTACTGAATATACCATTCTTGGTACTGCTTAGATGCCCGGCTTCTTGTTGAACAGATCCAAGTACTACGTACTAAGTACCTTATACCGGAAACTTCGGCCCCAAAGGTGACTGGTAGTCTCTTCACTGAGTCCGAAGTTTACGCTAAATTAGTACCTTGCTTGACGCAAATCGAAGATCATTTAGTGAAGGATATCATCCAGCAATACCGCTCCGTCATTGTCCAAATCGCTAGCCCTTACCACATGGGCGGCAGCGGCATCTTTCTACAGGAACATCAGTTGATTCTTACCAATGAACATCTGGTTCGTGATAATCGGGAAGTGATCGTCGAAGCGGAACAGGTTCCGCGGCAAATGGCGCGGGTGGTCTACACCGATTCCTACTATGATGTAGCCCTGCTAAAGCTAGATACTCATTACGATCTGCCCGATGTTAAGCTGCTAGTAGAGGAGGAGCCCGCTGCGGGGAGCAAAGTACTTACCATGGGGCACCCTTTTAGCCTTCGATTTTCTAGTACAGTAGGCACCTTGTCCAATGCGCGTCGGACCCAAGACGACTTTTACTACTATCAACACGATGCAGCCTTGAATCCCGGTAGCAGTGGAGGGCCGTTGATCAACGAACGTGGCGAGCTCCTCGGTGTTAATGTGATGGATATTGAGGAAGGCCGGGGGTTGGGCTTTGCCCTGCCGTCACGCTTCATAGCTGAGACCATTCAGGCTTACCTACAACTCGAGAAACGGGAGGTAGCAGCTCGATGTTTTTCCTGCCGGCAGGTCATTGGAGCCTCGATAAAAACGAGTGCTTATTGCCCTAATTGTGGAGCTTATCTCACCTTGCCTTCTGAAGCAGAAATCTTTGAGCCAGTAGGGACACCCTACACCATAGAACAATTGCTGAAGGCGCTAGGCCATGATGTCCGCATTGCGCGCCGGGGGTTGAATACCTGGGAAATACTGGAAGGTAGTGCGCACATCCTGATTTCTTATCACGAAGACAGTGGCCTTATCACTGGCGATGCTCATTTGTGCCACTTACCGCAAGAAGAACTAGGTAAGGTGTACGAGTTTCTCCTCCGGGAAAACTACGAGGATGCGGGTTTGACCTTCAGTGTCAAAGGGCGTGATATCATTTTGTCTATTCTCATCTATGATCGCTATCTCGAAGTAGAGACTGGTAAAAAGCGCTTTCAGCATCTTTTTGAAAGAGCCGATCACTACGACAATATTCTGGTAGAGCAGTTTGGCGCCGGCTGGAAATACGAGGCCTAGAGCGTGTTGGGAAATTTTGCGAACTGATTTTCAACGCTTCGCTTCGCGGCTACTCCGCGGTTATCGGTTCTGGGTAAGGAATCAAAATTGAGTTTAGCGGGCCCGTCTGGCCAGCCGGACAGGCTAAATGAAATTTTCATTCCGACGCCAGGTTCATAAATCCTTGAACAGCAGGAAGCACAAACTACCAACTAAGATATATTCGGGCTCGTTGATTTTCACCAAATGAAATTTCCCAACACGCTCTTAGACCTACGATTCAACCCACAGCCGCTGGGAAGTGTTAAGCGAGGGTAAAGTATTGATCGAGGGGCTGATATAACGTGAGAATTCCGTAATTTTGCACCCTCAAATTATTACCGACCCAGAGTGGCGTAAATAACCCGCTTCCGGTTGTGTAATTCTCAATTGTTATACAGACGCATCATAGCGTTTCTAAAAAACCAATTGCATGTCTGCAACGGAAACATTGAAGTACAAGGTTAAAGATATTAATCTGGCCGATTGGGGCCGTAAGGAAATTGAACTGGCGGAAGCAGAAATGCCAGGTTTGATGGCACTACGCGAAGAATACGGTACGGAAAAGCCATTGAAAGGTGCACGCATCGCTGGTTGTTTACACATGACCATTCAGACTGCGGTCTTGATTGAAACACTGGTTGAGCTAGGAGCAGAAGTAACCTGGTCTAGCTGTAACATCTTCTCTACTCAGGATCACGCAGCAGCAGCAATTGCGGCAGCCGGGATTCCAGTTTACGCCTGGAAAGGTATGAACGAAGAGGAATTCGACTGGGCAATTGAGCAAACTTTGAACGCCTTCCCTGGTGGTGAGCCACTGAATATGATCTTGGATGATGGTGGTGACCTGACTAACATGGTACTGGATCGCTACCCAGAGTTGGTAAAAGACATCAACGGCTTGAGCGAAGAAACCACTACTGGTGTACACCGTCTGTACGAGCGCATGAACAATGGCACGCTGCCAATGCCTGCGATCAATGTGAACGACTCTGTAACCAAGTCTAAGTTCGACAACAAATACGGTTGTAAGGAATCTGCGGTAGATGCGATCCGCCGGGCCACTGATGTAATGATGGCCGGTAAGGTAGCCTTCGTTGCTGGATACGGTGACGTAGGTAAGGGTACTGCTGCGAGCTTGCGCGGTGCTGGTTGCCGGGTAATCGTTTCTGAGGTAGATCCAATCTGTGCGCTGCAAGCGGCGATGGACGGTTTTGAAGTATTGCGTTCAGAAACGGCTATCCCACGTGCGGATATCGTAATCACTGCCACTGGTAACAAGGACATCATCACCGAGAAGCACTTCCGCTTGTTGCGTGATAAGGCGATCGTTTGTAACATCGGCCACTTCGACAATGAGATCGATATGGCATGGTTGAACGGCACTTACGGTGATACCAAGGTGGAAATTAAGCCACAGGTAGACAAGTACACCATCGACGGTAAGGACGTGATTGTACTGGCTGAGGGTCGCTTGGTAAACTTAGGTTGTGCGACTGGTCACCCTAGCTTCGTAATGTCTAATAGCTTTACCAATCAGGTATTGGCACAGATCGAATTGTGGAACCACGTTGATAATTACGAGAACAAGGTGTACACTTTGCCTAAGCACCTGGATGAGCAAGTAGCTCGCCTGCACTTGGCTAAAATTGGTGTTGAATTGGAAGAATTGTCTTCTGATCAGGCCGACTACATCGGTGTACCACAGAAGGGGCCATTCAAGCCTGAGTACTACCGTTACTAGGAAAATAATGTAGTATTCGCCTGGTTTATAGGGGCGATTAGCATGCATTAAACCAATGATAAATAGGGTAGGAGAGCCTTCGCGTTCTTCTACCCTTTACTTTTTCGGTCTACTATCTAAATTAAGGTGAACTTCGGGTTTGTCTTATTGATGATTACTGACGAATACTCCCGGAGGCTTACAGCATGTGGTAATTGGTACAAAGTATCTAGTACCGTGGGATTTGCCTCTGACTCCAGTTTTTCTTGCCAGGAGGTTAACGGCAAAGCTCACGCTAAATATGTTACCTTTGCCGGGCCGTTAATAGTACCCATGGATTTACTGATATATATTGGGATTTTCATTGCGAGCCTGGCTACCCTGCTCAAGGCTTCAGATTGGTTCGTAGATTCTGCGGAAGCCATCGGTTTATCATTGGGTATTTCTCCCTTTATCATTGGTGTTACGATTGTCGCTTTTGGTACTTCCCTACCGGAATTGGCTACGTCTATCGCTTCCGTCTTTGCGGGAGAGTCCGAGATTGTTATCGGTAATGTGGTGGGGTCGAATATCACCAATATCGCGTTGGTCTTAGGATTGACGGCGGTAGTGGTGAAGAATATCGAAATAGAGAATGACCTCTGGCTAATCGATATGACCTTCCTTTGGGCCTCGGCTTTCTTGTTGTGGTTTGTGCTCTATGATCTCCAGCTGATTGTCTTTGAGTGCATTTTACTTTTGCTTGGGCTGGCGCTTTTTCTAACCTACTCCTTCAAGAGTAATCGGGCGGCCGCTGATACAGAAGATCGTCCCAAGGCGAAGGCCAGAAATTATCTGCTGCTGCTTTTGGGTGGGGTACTTGTCTATTTTGGTGCCGATTATACCATTTATGCGATTACTGAGATCAGTACCATTTTAAATATTCCGTCCAAATTGATTGCGCTATCCGCGGTAGCTATTGGTACCAGTTTGCCGGAAGTGGTGGTTAGTTTGAGTGCAGCACGTAGAGGGAAGGCTTCTATTGCCATTGGTAATGTGTTGGGTTCAAATGTATTCAACACATTCATTGTGATGGGCGTACCGGGCCTGTTGGGGCACTTAGAAATTCCTGCGGATATTTCGACTTTCTATCTACCGTTAATGATTGTGATGACAGTCCTCTTTGGGGTCATGGCTTTTGACCGGATTATCACCCGTTGGGAAGGCTGGATTCTGCTTTTATTTTACTTGCTATTCATGGGGCATATCTTTCAGTCCTAGCAGCAGTGGGTAAAACGTTATATTTTTTTATAATTTATTTTTATCAGAATACTTGCTTGGTGCGGGCTAAACGCTTATTTTAGCATTAAGGCGAGTGATTCACTTGCCGCTAGCAACTCTTTACGGTTTTCTGATACCGTACCTGGATAGATCATAACCTACCTCCAACTTCTTCAAAAAGGATTTCGTAAAAACTACGGAATAGCAACTACCAACATACTGGTTTGCCAATGCTGCTTTGCAGCTTGCTAAATCTGTTCGTAAGAATAGGGCATGGGTGAGCCTGTTATGGTACAGCTGCTATTGTAGAATGGTAGACTGGCCCAACAAATATCCGGACTTCAAAAGGAATGATTTACACTGACGTTGAAGAGTTTTGGGAATCCAAACCTTCTTCAAGTACAGTGTATGCTGACCGAAGCGACTTGGGCTTTGCCCAAGGCACTGCGCGTCATGCATATTCGTCCGGAAAATGAGAAAACACGAAAATACTATGAAAATCGTCTACACGTGGCTGATTGTCAGCCTGGGCTTTCTAGTGCCCGCTATTTCCCAAACCCTGGTCCAGTGGCCACTCAACCCCGATCAACTCAATAAAGCAGAAGCATTTGTTCCTGCGGTGCAAGGCTTTGACCTGCAGCGTGGCAATGGCCTGAGCGTACTGAACTACAGTGGCTCTGGCGTCAGTGCTCAAAACTGGGTAAGTACCAGTGGTGCAATTGCCGATGCTGATGTTGACTATTATGAATTTGGCCTGAAAGCCCTGCCTGGCGAAACGCTTGATATCAGCGGCTTGAACTTTTCTGAACGGCGCTCTTCGGCCGGCCCCCGGCAATTCCGGGTGGTTATGTCTCTTGATAACTTCAATACCAATGTAGAACTAACGCAACAGTCTTTACCAGACGATATCTTTTCCCGGAATCACCAGTTCCCTATTAACCGCAAGATTTCGAATGGCGAAAGTATGCGCATTCGCCTGTATGCCTCCAATGCCGAAAGCAACAGTGGCTCTTGGACACTATTGGCCAACCGCCTAAAGGTACTTGGAACTGCTATGCCAGCTTGTACATCCCCCACAATGCCGGCGGATATAGCATTGGTTGATGTCAATGAAAGCCGAGCCGAAATACGTTTAGCTGGGGGCAATGGTCAAGCCAGATTGGTGATCATTGCACCAGCTGATGCCCCTCCTGTAACCCCACACCAAGGAGATGCTTACAACGGTGATTTAACTTTTGGAGATGGTGATGAACTAGGCTGGCAAACCTACGCCCTGGCCGCTACGACTGATCCTGTTACCTTGTTGGAAGTGGATGGCTTAGAGGCCGGTGCCGCTTATCGGGTGAGCGTTTTTGAATATAACTTGGCTCAGATGTGCTACGCGGCTAATCCGGAAACACTGGAACTGGAAACCTTGTGTCATAGTGATGCCTTCCCGGTAGAAAATGTGCAGTACTCGAATCTGGATGGCCAAGTAGCACTCCGGTGGGAGGCCCCAAACTGTGCTGATCGTTTTTTGGTCGTCGCCTCCGAAAACCCTATTGTAGGCAGCCCACAGGATCATGATTATGATGCTTCGACTACCTACGGTGAGGAGCCTGCTGGCCCCGACTTCCTGCCCGGCACTTCCGCCCTGTACTTTGGCAGTAGTGCAGCGGCAATTACGGTAGATGGACTCGAAAATGGTACCGAATATCACTTTGCGGTCTTTACCCGCAATGGTGGTGAATGGTCCTCCGCCTTCGCCTTTTCGACTAACCCGGAGGAAGGTTGTGATCAGCCTTTCGGCGAACAGGTGTTTATCAATGAATTTCATTACAACAATGGCCCCGTAGCCCAGGATCAAGGCGTAGAAATAGCAGGACCTTCTGGTACCGATCTCAGTAACTATGAGCTGATCATCATGCAGGTGGTTGGTAGCTCTGGTGTGGTATTGATAGAGCGTTACCGTAGTGTTCTGTCGGGCATAGTAGGAGATGAAGGCCAGAGCTTCGGAGCCGTATGGTTTCCAATAGCGCAGATGCCTACTAACCGTGCGATAATCTACCTACAGAACAGATTAACCGGCGCATTAGTGGATGCTGTTGGGTACGATAGCAGCGTGGGCATTCTAGTAGCTGCTAGTCTGCCAGATGTGGAATTAGATGTAGCTAACCCCTGGATAATTATTGAAGGTCTGGTAGAAACCGCATTGGATCCACCCGGTTTTTCTATCCAGCGTATTGGCGAAGGCAATTGTCCGCAAGATTTTCTCTGGGCGCAGTTACCCCAATCGCGTGGTCGGTTGAACGCCGGACAAGCCATCCTGCCAGTCGAACTTGGCTTCCTGGCGGCAGAGCCCGTGAGCAAGTCAGCAAGAATCTACTGGCAGACCATCACCGAGTCTGGCAGTGACTATTTCATTCTGGAGCGCAGTCCTGACGGACGGATTTTTGAAGAGCTTGTGAAAATTCCAGCCGCTGGCTTCAGTGCGGAGGTGCTCGATTATGAGTTTTACGATCGCCAGCCATTTAATGGTCAGAATTTCTACCGTTTGCGCCAGGTCGACTTTGATGGAACGGAATACGAGCTGGGTATTGTAAGTGTGAACTTTGCGGGTGGTGGTAAGCCGGAATTGGGCCTATTCCCCAACCCGGTACAAACCCAAACTACGGTCCAATGGAACACACCTGGAGACCAACTTGAACTACTGGATATGCAGGGGCGCAGTTTACAGCAATGGTCGTTGGAGTCCCGCCCGTTTGGCGGAAGCCAGGCGCTTGATTTAAGTGCTTATCCTGCTGGCCAGTATATACTTCGCCTGCTAGGCGAAAATCAACAATTGACTACAAGATTGATAAAAGAATAAATCCCAGGAACGAGTATTGAAAGATGATGAATGATGTATCCCTCGCCACTCTGTGGCGGGGGATTTTTTTGTTGAGTGAACTGCCCGGCTCGTACTGGACCAGCCGGTTGATCTACCACAAAAGTTATTTTATGATAACTTAAACTCAATTACCAATCTTAATTTGATTAATCTTTTATTTTTGTTGCGCTTTACGCCCAAACAACGTGCTTTTTAAACCCATATCCTTTAGCAGACGACCGACTGCATTCTGACTTTAACTGTATAAGCAACCTATTCCATATTGAATGAACTATGGCCCCAGCTCTATGGCTGGTGGCATCCCCTAATTTATTTTACCACTTCAATAATCATGGGAATGAAAACACTCTACGCTTTTTTACTCGCTTTCACCGTCATGGTCCTGCCCGTTTGGGGGCAAACGACTTTGATGTTGGAAGACTTCGAAGACGCGACGATCAATTACACTTCTAGTTTTACTGAGTTTACGGATGGTAGTGAAGATTATTGGATCCGTACGGATGGATCTAATATTAATGGCAGTGTCGTATTTACTAATCTTCAAGGGTCATCTTTTTTTGGTGCTCAAGACACCAATGGTGAGCCTCAAGGTGGAGCGGTTGGCACGCTTACTTTTTCCGGTATTAATATCTCCGGATTTACGAGTCTGAATTTTAGCGGCTTTTTTGCTGAAGATGATGACGGCAGTAATGAGGACTGGGATGGAAACTCGCAGGTGAAGGTAGAATACGCTATTGATGGTGGATTGCTAACCGAAATTTTTAGAATCGAATCCTCTTCAACCGGGACTAATTCGGAGCCTCGTGTAGATACCGATTTTGATGGACTTGGTGATGGTACTGAGATTACGGATGCTTTTCAAGCGTTTTCTGCTGCTATTGCGGGTACTGGAAGTACGCTCGATCTAGTAATCACAATTTCCAACTTAAATGACGGTGATGAGGATATCGCATTGGATGATATCAGGGTCACCGGCGTTAGTGCGACTAACCCAACAGTTGGCTTCAGCACCGCTACGAGTAGTTTTGCGGAAGGAGACGCCGGTAGCGCTACGCAAACTGTTTCCGTTGAGTTGAGTAACTACCAGGGTAGTGCAGTAGAAGTAACGATTACAGATGCGGGCACCGGTAGTGCTACAGATGGTGGAACGGACTATTCTTTCTCCACCCAGGTGTTGACCTTTACTGGAAATGGTACACAGACGGTAGACGTAACAATTGTTGGAGATACTGACGTAGAATCAGACGAAACAGTGGATCTAGATTTGGCGGTGACTTCTGGTACAGCAGATCTAGGAACGGATGCGCATACGCTGACGATTACCAACGATGATATGGAGCCGGTTTTCGCTTTCTTGAACGAAATTCACTACGACAATGCTGGTGGTGATGTCGGAGAGTTTGTAGAGGTAGCGGTTTCTACTGATTTTGCGGGTAGCCTCTCAGATTTAGTTGTTTTCCTCTACAATGGAAGTGGTGGTGCTTTCTACGATAGCCATGACTTATCCACGTTCACAGCTGGGACAACTGCCGGAGGGTATACCTTCTATTCTAAAGCAATTGATGGCATCCAAAATGGGCCTGATGGCTTTGCCTTATCTGACGGTGGCACCCTTGTAGAGTTCCTAAGTTACGAGGGTTCCTTTGCAGCTACGGATGGGCCTGCTTCTGGTGTTACGAGTACAGATATTGGTGTAAGTGAGACTAGTTCAACGGCTGCTGGCCAGTCTTTGCAACGTGTTGGGACCTGTACCACCAATTGTCCTACCGGACTCACTTGGGATGGACCTAAGAACGAAACCCCAGGTGATATCAACGATGCTCAGTTCTTGCCAGTGGAATTGATTGGTTTGGCGGCCTTTGTCCGTAATGCGGAAGTAGAATTGAAGTTCTCCACTGCCTCTGAGCAGAATAACTCCCACTTCTTGATCCAGCGCAGCGCAGACGGTCGCACGTTTAGCGATATTGGCCGACTAGAAGGCCAAGGTAATAGCGAACAAGAGGTAGGCTATCGCTTTGTAGATACCAAGCCCCTTGCTGGTTTCAGTTATTATCGTATCCAGCAAATTGATTTCGACGGAACTAGCGAATTCTTTGGCCCAGTTTCGGTACGCTTTGAGGGTAAGGATACTTATGAACCACAGATTTGGCCTGTGCCTGCTCAGGATGTTTTGCAGATAGATTTTCTGGATTCGGATCAGGAGTGGACGGTACAGTTGTACAATGTAGCTGGTCAGTTATTACTGGAACGGGTGATAACAGACAAGTCTACTCGCACTACGCTGAACTTGCAGCAGCTGCCAGCTGGTACGTACATTTTGCGAAGTGTGAGTGCGAATCAGCAGCACAGTCAGAAGTTTATTAAAAAGTAAGGCACTGCTTTATAGTGGTGAGCCTAAGTTGGCTGAGGCTAATAATATCCCTTGTCGTACAGTCGGCAAGGGATATTTTGTTAAGCACTGAAATGGGCGCCGGTGCCTGCTGTGCTTGTCTTCGTGCTTAAATAATCCTAAATTAAGGATCAAAAGACGATGCGACTATATACTCCCTTCTGTCTAGTTAGCTGTTTTACCCTTGCGCTCCTGCTGAGTGTGCATCCGGCACACGATGTAGAAAAAGGGCTAGTAGCGTATTTTTCTTTTAATAATTGTGATGCTCGTGATGATAGCGGATATGGGAGTTACGGACAAATGCTAGGTAATGTGCGCTGCTGGTGTGGCGTAGAAGATGACGGGCTACTACTAGACGGTGAGGGGGCTAATATTACTTTTACCGGGCCTGTAAACGACTACTTTACCACCTCTGATTTTACGATCAGTTTCTATTTAAAACCCGAGGCGCAGTTGATCTTTCCCCAGAGTGTAATCTCTAAGCGGGATGCCTGTGATGACAATCACGTGCTGGATATTGCGCTAGACCGACGCCTCAACGAAATCACTACCGAGTTTAAAGAATCAGATATCAAGCTCTTTCGAGAACTTGGGCCGGCGGTGCCCCAGGGGGCATGGCTATACTATGCACTGGTGCGGGAAGGGGTGTATGCGCGTACCTATATTAATGGACAGTTGGTGAAGGAAGCAAGGCGTTGCAGTGGCGTTGATATCAGTAATGATGCGCCGTTTTCCATCGGCAATAGCCCTTGCGTACGTAATGGAAGGATGCGTCGCTTTAAAGGGGTAATTGATGAGTTGCGGGTGTACGAGCGCGCGTTGAACGACGAAGAAATACAGTGGCTATACGAAATGAATCCGGTAGAAAATGCCCAAATGGACTGCGTAAGTTAACGCCTTAAGCATTATTTAGAAAGGGTAGAGACGCGATTCATCGCGTCTGAATCTACCGCGAAGCATACCATGCGGAGCCCGACCGGAGGGACGAGGAGGACCAAGGATAGAAGTGGGGCGCCAGCCGTAACGGATAGCCTCGCCTGCCATAGTACATATGTACGGCGGACATGGCCTGGCACCGAGGGTTATTACCCGCAGGTGGGCCCCAAAATGCTGATAGTTCCGTAAATTTGCAGCAAATAGGAATTGCTGTATTTCAGCATAGTATACCAGAAAAAACAAAGTTGATGTTTGGAGATATGATGGGCCAGATGGAAGAGATGCAGGCCAAGATGAAAGAGAAGTTGCAAGCCATTGAGGTGATTGGTGAGGCCGGTGATGGTCTGGTGCGCGTAACGGCCAATGGTGCTCGTGAGATTATCAACATCAAGATTGATCCCAGCTTATTGGATGACGCCGAGGCGCTAGAAGATCTACTATTGGTCGCGACAAATCGGGCATTGGAAGAAGCGGCCTTGAAGGAAGCTGCTGAAGGAAAGTCGTTACTCGGAAATATGCTTCCCGGCGGTTTAGGCGGACTTTTCGGTTAATCACGGCAGTACTACCTTAACTTGTCAGGAAGGATAATATTGCACGTATCCTGGCGTTCAGGAAAGGGTAATGTCCCACAGCCCCATTAGCCAAGTTGCGTGCTTTGGATCGTGGTTTTGGGGATTGGCACAAAGCCATTAGTTTTGCGTGCATTTTGCCACTAAGCATTGGTCAAAAATTAACTTCCCTCTTTCAATTCAGTGTTTTAGCTTGAATATGCTCACTATCATTCGCTTATGTCTTCACTAAAACACTGAAGTCGGGAGTTAATTATTCGACCGTTACTAACAAGAACTTCTTTCCTATGAAGCTGCGGCTAATTTTGCTTCTTTTGCTCTCTTCTCCACTTCTCATTGCTCAGACGGAAGTTGGTTTGGTAGCCCACTACACTTTTGATGGTGATTTTATTGATCGTACCGGAAATACCTCCAATACCGGCGTACCGGTTGGGACGCCCACTTTTGTGTGTGGGGTAGAAGGGCAGGCCATTCTGCTGGATGGAGCCAACGATCAAGTGCGGATACCAAATTCTTCCACCATTGCGCGGGAATTTGATCGAGAAGACTTAACCGTTAGTTTTTACTTTAAGCCAGTGGGCTTTAATGGAACCCAGTACCTGTTCTCCAAGCGGAATACAGCTTGTACTAATCCGCGTCAAATGAGCCTGCGCTATGTTCCGACTTCCAGAACTTTGAGTACTATTCTGGCCCAGGATGAGGATAAGGATGTAAACATCATCAATATTGTCAACAACCAATCTTGCTGGCAACAGTTGACGGTAGTACGCGATGACCGGCGGGTGAAGGTCTATCTAAACGGTGAATTTCAGTCTGAACTGGGCACAGCTAGCCGTATTGACCTGGAAACGGAAGGGGCGATCTTCATTGGGGGCAGCGATTGTATCGGAGGAATAGAGACGCCTTTTTCTGGCGTGATTGATGAGTTTCGGATTTACGATCGCGCATTGGACGATGAAGAAGTAGCTGGTCTGTACGGAGCACCAGACCAGATTGCTACGAATGATACGATTGTATTTCAAGGGAATTCAGTCGATATTCAGCTCAACAATACCTGTGGCACGAGTTTCAACTGGTCACCTACTACCAACCTCTTCGATCCTGATGATGCCGAACCTACCATAGATGCGGTTGATCCGGGCAACTTCACCTATTTTATTCAGATCAGCGATCAAGTCTCTACCTGCGTAGCAATAGATTCTGTTCGCCTGACGATTGTGGATCCTAATACTTTGCCCTGCCAGGCAGCAATGGCTAAAGCATTTACTCCGAACCGGGATAATCTGAATGATACCTACGGCGTAAGCAACCCGTTTGCGCTCACTGATTTCATTTCATTGGAAATCTTTGATCGCTGGGGTGGGGTAGTATTCCAAACGAACGATCCCTTCCAGAAATGGGATGCCACCTTTAAGGGAGAGGCTGTAAACCCAGGCGTTTTCTTATGGCGTATAGCTTACCGCTGTGACGGCGAAGAAGTTAACGAAACAGGTACCGTGACGGTGCTGCGGTAAAAGCAAAAAAAAGTCACCCTGAGCTGGCGGAGAGCCGTGCCCAGGGTGACTGACTATAAAACCCTATGATCTCCATTCAGTCATGATCGACTGAAAACCCATTAATCTATACTTTCATTTAGTGCTATGCTCTTAGCCAATCTCAATCAGGCGTGCTGGTTGAGGCTTAGCTTCTTCTTTCTTCGGTAGCGTTACGGCTAGTATACCGTTGGTATAGTTAGCGGCAATACTTGTTTCGTCGGCAGATTCTGGAAGGGTAAAGCGACGTGTGAAGTTCGCGTAGCGGAATTCACGGCGCGTGTAACCTTCTTTTTGCTCGGTGTCTTCATTCTTCCGCTCCGCGGAAATGGTCAATACGCCATCTTCCACCTTTACGTTGAAGTCTTCTTTGTTCAAGCCCGGTACCGCCAATTCCAATTGGAAATCGTCGTCAGTTTCCTTGACATTTACCGCTGGCAATGTGCCAGAAAACGCCGGACGAGTAGGTACAGCATTAAAGAAATCATTGAATGCGCGGTTTACTAAGTTAGGATTGAATCTTACAAGTCCCATGATCGATTTATGTTTTGGTTTTTTAAGTTCATGTTACGCCTCACATAGATCAAAGGGTGTGCCAGTAGGCCAAAAAGTGCTTTTGGGGTGCCAAAACTGAAAATTAGGTGCCAAAATGACATCTTTGATTAATTTTTAGTGACAAAAAGGCAGTTGGGTGCGCTGAAATGGCACTTGAGCCTGAAATGCCACTTAAAAAGCAGTTAATAACCAGTCGACAAGGAATAACATGGGGATAGAGATGGGGATGCCTATTGTGGGCATGAGAATGGCCAGTGGTGGATTTAATCCTTTTTCAGCCGTAAGAATCGACATGGCATTCATAGGGCCAATAGCGGAACCAAGAATGCAGATGGTACCCACTAGATTTTGCATACCCAACACATGCCAGACCAGGAGGTAGGTCAGTACTGGCGCTAAGAGCAGCTTGTAGGCTTGTCCCCAGAGCAGATACTTCCATTGTGTGCGGCTGTCTTGCAGGTCGATCTGCATGCCAATGCTCAATAGGGCAATGACCGCAAAGGGAGCAGCTAACTTGCCTAAGAGTTGGTCTAGCCAAGGGGCGTACGGGATGGAGAGGAGATTGAGGAGTAGCGCAAGCACAAAGCAGATAAATGGCGGGAAGCGGAGGACGCTCTTGGCAATTTGCCAAATACTGTTATGACCACTGGTGAGGTAAAAGAGAGTGGAAATTCCTGCTGTGTTGAACACGAGTAGGGTACCGCTTAAGCTAAGGATGATGCCGTAGGCCAAGCCTTCTGGGCCATAAAGCAGCTCAAAGATCGGAAAGCCAACAAAGGAGGTACTGCTAATGCCCGAGGTGAGCATAAGGGCACCTTTGGTGGATGGAGTCATCACGACTGCCCGGCTCAGCAGTTGGAAAAACAGGACACTACCAAAGAAAATCAGAAAAGGGGTGATCGTAAGCCAAATGAGATTAAGCTCTAAGCTGATCTTGGGGATGTGGTACAAAGCCACTACCGGAATGAAGAAGTAGATGATGAGCCGATTCAGACTGCGCGGCCCCTCCGCCCCAAAAAGGCCGGATCGACGCAGAACAAAGCCGGCTAAGATGGATACGGTGAGGAGTAGGAGATTGTCCAAGGCGGTGGGTTGGTGGTTGTGTAGAGCTAAGGTAGTGGATTAGGCGTTGATTGGAATGGTGCGGGTAGAGAGAAATGGAGCTTGGATACAGCGCCCGCCTTGGGCGGGCTTCCCACCCTTATCCTAAATTAGGACCTAATTATTCACCTCGCATCTACATCCCAAACCTGAGGAGTAGACACACGAATATCATGCTCTATATGACAGTAGAGCCCAGCCCTGCGCGCAGTACTAAGGTACTTTGGCAGGCGTGAAAGTGTTTAGAAAAGAACTCTGATTAATTTTTGCCGGTTCTGCTTTAGGCGCCTGTTCTACCTGAACACTGGCAAGGAATAAATACACTGATTGGTTGGGGAGGTAGTACCCCAGGAGGATTTTCTTTTCCGGTGTCTAAGATAATGTTTTTTTATAAATAAACAAAAAGAATGAATTAAAATAATTTAGTCTTTATTTTTTAAAGTTCCCAGGTCTGGATGCTCCTTCCAGAACTGTCGATAATTTCTGTTGCTAGCGATAAAGCGCAGATTTTGTCCTAGCAGCCCCTTTTCCTTTAGTGCAACCGTACCCAGCTTGAAGAATAAGAAAGAACTCTCCTTAATGGCTTCCACGCTATCCCAGCCGTAGCGGTAGGTCTTGAAATAATTGCTGACATAGACAAATTCAGCATCCGCCTCGATCCGCTTGAGGGGGAAAAGCGTAAAGTAAAAGAGCACTAGTCCACTTAGGTAAAAGGCAAGGGCGCCCAGACGAAAACTCAGGCTAGAAAACCCGCTTGCCATTTCATCACCGTAAATGAAGATGGCTGCTAAGAACGCACCAAAGAAAACCAGCCAAAATACCGGAATGAAAAACTTGAAGAATAAGGTCAGATTAGTACTTAATCGCTGCATTAGCTATTGCGGTAGTTATTGGAGATCTTGCTGGTACTTCTTGGCCATGCGAGCGGCTACGATAATACTGATCTCGTAAAGTACGTAAAGCGGAATACCGATAAGAAACTGGGTGACGACATCGGGAGGCGTAAGAATAGCCGATAGCATGAGAATGCCAATGATCGAGTGCCTGCGGTATTTACGCATGCCCTCCGGCGTAACGATTCCCAGCTTGGCCAGGAAATAAACTACTATTGGGAGCTCGAAGATTAAGCCTGCGGGGAGCGTAAACATCACCATGTACAGTACGAAAGAGCTCAGGGTGGGATTATTGGCCACGGTTTCGGAAGCCGTAAAGCCCATCAGGAAGTTCGTGGCAAAAGGGGCAATAATGAAAAAGCCGAAAAGCACTCCCATAATAAACAGCACCGAGCAAATAAATACGATTCCCCGTGTGGCTTTGCGTTCGCTATCGTAAAGGCCTGGCGCTATGAATTTCCAGATTTCGTAAAAGACATAGGGAAAGGCTACTACGAAACCACCCACAAAGCAGAGCTTGATGGTGGTAATAAACTGCTCGGCAAAATTGACGGCCTGAATCTTAAACTCGGGTAGGGTCATGCACAGGGCTTCCCCCGCGCCGATCTTTTTCGATAGATCACAGAACCAACCGTAGGAAGCAAAATCGTTGAAGGCCGGGCCAAGGATAACTTCGTTGAAATACCAAGTCCGAAACAGGAATAAGACGATACCCGCAACTGCAATCGCAATGAGTGAGCGGATGATGTGCCAGCGCAACTCCTCCAGATGATCGAGGAAGGACATTTCTGTGTTATCACCAGATTGCAATTCGCCATCTTTCCACTCGTATTGATCAACATCTACTTGATCCAGCGCCATTTGCTAATGATTAGATTAGTCCGCAGTGAAATTGAATTGAACGATCAACGATATAATCATTGATCGTAGCCCCGCAAAATTAACAAAAAAACACCTGTGCTTCCGTGGGGTTCATTCCTTGGACTGAGAACGCTTGCGAAAGCTTAATGTTGCAGACCTTTTAATACCAGAGAAACAATTTCTTGCCCAATTTCCTCTATAGAGTCTGCACGCTCCGGACGGTACCAGTCGTATACCCAACGCAAGGAGGAAAGAATGGTGTACATAACGATGTTGGGGTCTACTTGCCGGAAGTCACCCGCGGCTATGCCTTTCTCAATGATATCCCGGAAGTGTGCTTCGTAACGCTTGCGGAGGTTAATAAACTGCTCGAGTTCGGGTTGCTCCAGGTGCCGCCACTCATCGTTAAAAGAGGTGATCGAGGTGGCATCGCTAGTGGCTACGCGGAGGTGCAGTAAGATAAGGGCCTCCAACTGCTGTGCTGGGCTGGCTTCTTCTTGCACAATTTGTTCAATACCCGCCAGGAAGTGTCGTGCGTTGTGAAAGCAGATTTCCTTCAGGATTTCCTGCTTACTCTTGATGTGGTTATACAAGCTGGAAGCCTGGAGGTGTACGGCTTTCGCCAGATCGCGCATAGAGGTGGCGGAATAGCCACGGTCACGGAACAGCTTGGCGGCTGCTTCCATGATCATTTGCTTTTTCGAGATATCAACTGTAGCCATTGGCTATGATTCAAAGTTCTAGGTATAAAGGTACGTAATGAGCGGCATTAGGCATCAAAATTCACAACGATGCGCTCACTTTTAGGGTAGGCTTGGCAGGTGAGTATGAAGCCTGCCGCTACTTCGTCGGGTTCCAGGGCGTAATTGACGGCCATTGGTGCTTCACCTTCTTCTAATTTGGCCCGACAGGTACAACACACACCTCCTTTACAAGCGAAGGGTAGATCGGCCCCCTGGCGCAGGGCGGCCTCTAGTACACTTTCGTTGGAGTTGGTCATGTCAAATTTGAAGGTGTTGCCATCTAGTTGAATGCTTACCTCTGCTTTGAAGTCGCTATCAACAGCAGCGGTAGTTACCTTTTTTGTTTTTGCCGCAGATGTACCGAATAGCTCAAGGTGAATCTGTTCGCGGGTAAACCCTTGCTCCATGAGTTCGTCCCTTACCCCCAGGATCATTTCTTCCGGACCGCATAGGAAACACTCATCGATATCTTTCAGCTGAATAAGCTTATCAAAGAAGATCCGACAACGTTCCCGATCAATCCGACCACTGAACAAATCGCTACCGGTATGCTCCCTGCTCAAAAGGTAGTATACACTCAGACGGTTCAAAAACTGGTTCTTCAACCCCTCAATTGCTTCCTTAAAGATGATACTGTCGGTACGCTGATTTCCGTAGAAGAGCGTGAATCTACTGTCCGGTTCCGTGAGGAGGATGGTCTTCATGATAGAAAACACTGGCGTAATGCCGCTACCAGCAGCAAAGGCTAGGTAGTGCTTCTGGTTCTCTGGATTGACCTGGGTGTAGAAACGGCCATCGGGTGGCATAGCTTCTAGGGTGGTGCCAACTTCCAGTTGTTGGTTGGCAAAGGTAGAGAAGCGTCCCTCGGGTACTTGTTTGATGGCTACTCGCAACTCGTTATCAAGCGGACTGCTACAGATGGAGTAGGAGCGACGAACCTCCTCCTCGTTTATCGTAGTGCGAAGCGTAATGTACTGTCCTTGTATATATTGAAAAGCCTCCTTCGCGCTTGCCGGAACCTCAAAAGCAACGGATACACAGTCCGCGGTTTCCCGACGAATATCATTTACGGTAAGGGGATAAAACTGACGCATAGGTATACGAATGAACGTTCGTTCGCAAAGGTACTAAAAAAAAACGCCTTGCATTTCGTCCATTGGAAATGCAAGGCGTCACCGAAAAATCAATCGCAAGACTTATCCCAAGCCGTTTACGTGCTTGGTCAAGCTGCTCTTGAGGTTAGCTGCTTTGTTAGCGTGCCAAGTGTTCTTTTTCGCCAGACGGTCGATCATACTGATCACCTTAGGGAGGAAGGTCTTTGCTTCGCCAGCATCTTCCATCTCGCGTAACTTAACAATTGCTGAACGAGCAGATTTTTTATAATAACGATTGTGCAAGCGCTTCTTTGCGTCTTGACGGATACGTTTCTTTGCTGATTTATGATGTGCCATACGCTGTATATGCGAATTTTATCTTAGCCTTGAATTTTTCGGTCTGCAAAGGTAATACTAATCCCATTAAATAGATAGCCTTTTTTTCTTTTTTTCGAAAAACGTTAAGTTTCGGCACATTTTGCTCCTTTACCGTATCTTACCGATGTAGGTAGGCTATTTATGGTGTTGCACCTCGCCCCTCTTTACTCTGAGATAAAATCATCTGTCACACAACTATGAGAAGAACAATACTCCCCACGCTCATTGTACTTTGTTTTGTCGTATCTGGTCATGCGCAACTCTGGTTAGAACTGGGTCCTAAAGCAGCCTTTGGACCGTCCGGTTACTTCAATTCTACACTGGCAAACGATTCTCAACACGACTACAGCCTCAACCTGGCCTATAGCTATGGGTTGACCATGGGGATCAATATCGGCGACCATCACGGTCTTAATTTCGAGGGTCTCACCGGTACTTACTTTCAAGATCTTACTTTTCGCCCCGATGCCGGGACCTCTCTACGGAATAGCTTAGAGTGGGAAGTCTTTGATCTTTATGCCCTCTACCGCTACTATCCCGAGTCTGGTATGTACCTGGAGGTAGGGCCAAAATATACCATCATTGATGAAATTAGCCAGACCTCTGGTATCGAGCCTGTGCCGGTGGATGGGCAGTACGAAGACAGCTATATTTCCGGAGTGCTGGGAATTGGAGCTTTTCTCTCCGGTTCGGAAGCACTCGTTTTCAAAGCTGGCCTGCGGGCTGAATACGGCCTCACCGATCTGGTAACTGCCGATGGTATGGCCAACGGTTATCCTTCCGTCGATAGTGTTCTAAATAATCAAGGCGACACCACACCTTTCCGTATCAGTTTTGGTTTAGAGCTCTCGTTTGGCGTGGGTGGTATAGCCAAAGGTGCTTGCGGACGCCGGGGCTTTGTCCTTGGAGGTCGTTACCGCTAGAAGGTAGCTTCCGCCTTCAGCACTTGGTAAGTCAATTCTACCATTCCATTATCATAAGCAGTTACGTCCTTGAGGTGTAAGGGTTGCTCCTGCCCGATAAAGTCGAAAAATAAGGTGCCTTCGCCCAAAAGGATGGGCATGATGGTGATCACAATTTCATCTGCCAGTTGGGCTTGCAGAAACGCTTTTGTGCAGTGAGCTCCGCCGACCATCCAGACGTTCCGGTACTTCGGTTGGAGCTTTTGCCTTACGAGTTGGTTTAGGTCTCCGGAGTAGAATTCTACGGTCTTGTGTTTTGCACTTAGTTGCCTGCTGGTTAAAACGATAACTGGTTTTTCGCCGTAGGGCCAACCCAATTCCAATGCGTGTTCATAGGTGTAAGAACCCAGTACGTAGCAATCAACAGATTGTAAGAAGGCCTCTATTTTCTCCACCGTCAAGGTCTCACCCTTTTCGTACTGATCCTTAGGCTGCATCCAGGAGACATTCCCATCTGGTTTGGCAATAAAGCCATCCAAACTGGCAACCATGTGAATGGTGATCTTAGGAGCCGGTGTTTCCATATTTTGGCTGTGCTTGAATGATCGAGCTTAGGCATACTGCCTTCGGGAGACAATTCCCTAATTCCAATTAGACCGTACCTTTGCTATCATGAAATTAGCATTATTTATTCTTCTGGCACTGGTAGCCGGCATGTTGGTACCGGTACAAGCTGCACTGAATGTGAAATTAGGTAAAGCGGTGAGTGACCCG
Organism: Bacteroidota bacterium; assembly: GCA_038528965.1. Taxonomy (GTDB): domain Bacteria; phylum Bacteroidota; class Bacteroidia; order Chitinophagales; family Saprospiraceae; genus Lewinella. The sequence goes on from JBCBEC010000049.1 coordinate 41,794, forward strand.
ATGTACGGGGCCTTCTTGGCGTTTGTGGTGGGTACCCTTGGCCTCCTTGCTTTAATTCTGGTACTACGTGTTGATTTTGGACAAATCCAGGCCACTACCTCCGAATCCTGGGTGATCTGGTTGGGAGGCTTTTGCGGCGCCTTCTTCGTGGCGGCCCTCATCATCCTTACGCCGCGTTTGGGTGTAGCACTTACCCTGGGCCTTACGGTAGCGGGCCAGATGGGCTTCTCACTACTGGTTGACCATTACGGCTGGTTTGGTTCGCCGGTACAGGAGATCAATTGGTCTAAGGTGGGCGGTGTATTGCTAATTGTAGGAGGGGTATGGTTAGTGCAGTCGAACTAGGATAATCATACAAAAACCCCAACGGATGCCCTGAAATTCAGATACATTCAATTTCAGAGCATCCGCTTGCACGCATAGCTACCGCTTATTAATCTCTAGCCCCATAATGTGCTCATGCATCTCCTCTCTCGTATCCAGCATCTCTGCCCAGTTCTCAGGATTCGCATTTTTGATATTCTGTAAATCCGGATCGGTGTCATAGTTAGCGCTGCCGGCATGGCCTCTAAGTATCGCTTTGCGTAAGAAATAGGACGCCCAGGTCTTGTGCTTGTGATCTGCCAGAGAGATCGCCCGGGCCAATTCATAGTAGTCCACTGATGTAGTATGACCGTCACAATAGTTGACCCACATGTAATAGTCTACGGCTTCCGCATAATTTTCGGCAGCCATCGCTGCTTCCGCTAATTGACGGTACTTCGCATACGTTTGTGCAATACTATCGGCGCGGCTTTGTGCTTCTGCTTCCGTTGGGACGGTGTAGGTAAATCCATTCCGAGCAGCATAATCAACAACGCTCTCCTCTATCTCCATCGCTGCGCGGCGTTCCTGAACACCAGCTTCGTCTTCAATGGTTTGAAAGAAAGACTGCTTGGTAAATTCGTTCTTGGTGGTCTGGGTGGCATATAGTTGCGGGTAGCCAAAAGCCAATTGCACCCGATCGTACAAGTACGCATAATTCCGCGGGCTGGCCTGCCCTTCATCCACTGCTGCTTTTAAGAGCTTTAGGCAGTGGGCTTGAAACAAGGGGCTCCGATCGGCATGCTGCACCAATATCCAGGCAGCACTGCTGCCTCGCCGCCCTACCAAATCGTAAGTAGGCCAGCCGTATTCCTCCACAATTTCACGCATGCGTGCCGTATTCTGCCGATCAGTAGCGATGAGGCGATCCCTCACCCGTTCGTAACGTTTGGTGCCCTGCTTGCCCGCTTGTAGTAGCTTCACGTACTGGATGCGTAGTTTTTGATCGGGCTTACGCATCATCATCAATTCCCGGGCTAAATCTAGATTTTTTGGAGGAGCCTCTTGTGCGAATAGGTGATAACAGCCTAACACAAATAAGCTTGTCAGTAAAAGGAGAACGTGCTTGTGCATAACAGTCTGGTTTTTCAATAAAACTAGGAGTCCAAAGCTAGACAATCACGAAAATGAGGAAGAAAGGGGCGAATACCGCTCTTTTAGGGACGAACTAAAAAGCGCTCTTCAATCAGCGGGCGATAATTTTCGGATACGGGTACTTCTAGCTCAGTAATGACCAACTGTTTTCTATCCTTCCAGGCTATAAAATGATCAGGATTGATGAGATAAGATCGATGTGTTCGAACAAGCGCAGGGAATTCCTGCTCCATCTTTTGTGTACTGCTTCGCAAAAGTTTCTTTTCTACCTGTCCTGCCTGCAAATAATACACCTCCACATAATTTCCAGCACTCTTTATGCAAATTAAATCGGCCCGGCGGATGTGCAGGATGTCTTTCTGGTATTTACCCCTGAGTGTAATTTTATCAGAAGAATGAGTGGTCTGCTCCGGCGCGGATTCGTTCCGCATGATGAACCGCCTTAGCGCGATCATGACCGGTAATAAGATGAAGCTTGATGGAAGGTAGACTCCTAAACCAAAGCCAGCCAGGGTATACTCACCCTCCACTATATCTGATTTGTAATAGCTGAAGATGAGAGGAAAAGCAATCAGGTAAACGAGAATAACAAGCAGTATTTCCAGGCTCCAGGACCACCGCTTTCTACGTAAATACAACCAATTTTGTACGGGGATCGCCAGCCAGTAGGCCACAGCAAAGAAAAACCAATAGCCAAGCATCAGCTCTGCGCGCCACCAAAAACTCAGATCGTAAGTATCAAAAGGACCAATAATCACCAAAAACAGATACACCCACATGCCTTGCAAGAATCCAATCAGGATATGCTTGCGTGTATTGGTGGTGAAGGCTAATTGGTTCATTGATAGGAGGGAATCGGTAGGTCAGCGGTTTTAGAATTGTAAAGCTACAATCCTAGCCCAACTTCTCTCCCAAATACTTTCCGGTATAAGACGCCTCCACATTCACCAAATCCTCTGGCCGCCCCTGGAATACGAGATGACCGCCCTCTTGTCCTCCTTCGGGTCCCAAATCAACGATCCAATCTGCTGATTTGATGACTTCCAGGTTGTGTTCTACTACGAGTACCGAATGACCCTTTTCCACTAGTGCGTTAAGTGCGTCCAGTAGCTTACGGATATCGTGGAAGTGTAGCCCTGTGGTAGGCTCGTCAAAGATGAAGAAGATGTGCTCTTTCGAATTCTCCTTAGCCAAGAAGGAGGCCAGCTTCACACGTTGCGCCTCGCCACCGGATAGGGTAGAGGAGGCCTGCCCCAATTTGACATAACCCAATCCTACATCAAACAAGGGCTGGATTTTACTAATGATATTAGGTTGGTCCTGAAAGAAGTCAAGTGCTTCTTCCACGCTCAATTCTAGGATGTCAAAGATGTTTTTACCATTGTAGGTTACGTCTAGAATTTCCTTCTTGAAGCGCTTGCCGTTGCATACTTCACATACCAGGCGAACATCGGCCAGGAACTGCATTTCAATTACCTGTTCACCCTCGCCTTTACATGCGTCACAGCGGCCACCATCTACATTAAAAGAGAAGTGCCCGGGTTTGTAACCTCTGATTTTTGACAACTGCTGACTCGCCATCAAGTTCCGAATCTCGTCGTAGGCCTTGACGTAAGTAATGGGGTTGGAACGAGAAGATTTACCAATCGGGTTCTGATTCACCAACTCCACCTGGGTAAGCATACTTACTTCCCCTTCCAGGCCTTTGAAGACACCGGGCGTTTTGCTGTAGGTATCCTCTAGTTCCTTTTTCAGCGCTCGGAAAATGATCGACTTTACCAGGCTGGTCTTACCACTGCCGGATACACCCGTCACCACCGTCATGGTATTTAGGGGAATATCTACATCGATACCTTTAAGGTTATGCTGACGAGCACTACGCACGCGCAAGAAGTTGCTCACTGGGCGCCGCGTATCCGGCACCGGAATCTCCATGCGTCCACTCATGTACTTGGTGGTAAGGCTTTCGGTAGCCTCATCGTAGATTTCCTCATAAGGGCCCGCAAAGACAACCTCACCTCCGTGGATGCCGGCTGCTGGCCCGATATCAATTAGGTAATCAGCGCTTTTGATCACATCCTCTTCGTGCTCCACTACGACAACGGTATTGCCTAAATCGCGTAAGCGTTCCAGTACACTTACCAGGCGGCCGGTATCACGTGGGTGTAAGCCAATGCTTGGCTCGTCCAGCAGGTACATGGAGCTGGTCAAGTTGCTACCCAGGGTACGCGTGAGGTTGATCCGCTGCGTTTCCCCCCCACTCAGTGTATTAGACAAGCGAGCAAGGGTCAAATAGCCCAGCCCTAGATTGACCATAAAGCGCAAACGATTGCCTACTTCCAACAATAAACGCTTACCAATCTTTTGATCATTTGGGCTCAATTCCAATTGATCAAAAAAGGTGAGAAGGTCTTTAACGGGCAATTCTACCAGATCTGTAATCGGCGTATTCTGGACCAGGACATAGGTGGCCTCCTTGCGTAATCGGCCGCCATCGCATTCCGTACAGCGAGTCCGTCCGCGGTAGCGCGCCAGCATGACCCGGTTCTGGATCTTGTACATTTTCTCCTGCAACTCCTCAAAGAAGGCATCAATACCCTTAAAGTATTTATTGCCTTTCCAAATAAGCCGTTGTTCCGCTCGGGTTAAGTCTTGATAAGCAGTATGTACTGGAAAGTCAAATTCGTGCGCTACTCGCATGAAGCGGTCCAGCCAACGTCCGTAGCGTTCCCCTTTCCAGCAGGCAATAGCGCCTTCGTATAGACTCAGCGCCGGATTGGGAATAACTTTTTTCTCATCAATCCCCATTACCAAACTGAAACCCTCGCACTTAGGGCAGGCACCATAGGGGTTGTTGAAGTTGAAAAGCTGCGGAGACGGCTCCAAAAAGATCATTCCATCCAGCTCAAAGCGGTTGTTGAAGCTCTTGCGTTCTCCATCCAGGGTGATCACGTGGCAGTCGCCCTCACTTTCGTAGAATGTGGTCTGTACGGAATCGGCAATCCTTTTGGTGTTTTCCTCGTCACCGGGTTTTACGACGAAGCGGTCTACTAATATCAGGAGTTCTTCCTTCTGCTTATCGAGTGTTTTTTGCAGGCTGGCTTTGCCGGATTCCATTAAGTCTTGGATGTCCTGCAGCGCATCCTCCCAAAAGACTCTGGTGTACCCTTTCTGCAGTAGCAGCTGTAATTCCGCTCCCAGCGTGCGATCATGGTACTTGGGGGGCACTACCGCAAAGAGTTGCACGCGTTTACCTTCATCCAATTGCAGGATATAATCCACCACATCGGATACCTCGTGCTTTTTAACTTCCATTCCGGAAACGGGACTGAAAGTACGCCCGATTCGTGCGTAGAGTAAGCGGAGATAATCATAGATCTCAGTTAGCGTGCCCACGGTAGAACGAGCATTCGCTGTACTCACTTTTTGCTCAATGGCAATTGCCGGACAGATACCTCGAATGTAATCGACATCCGGCTTCTTCATCCGCATCAAAAACTGACGGGCGTAGGAGGATAAACTCTCTACGTAGCGTCTTTGCCCTTCGGCAAAAAGCGTGTCCATGGTTATCGAGGATTTCCCGGAACCAGATACACCAGTAACCACTACCAAGCGATTCTTTGGAATCTCAAGGCTAACGTTCTTTAAGTTGTTAGCACGAGCGCCTTTGATGAAGATCGCATTGCGTAAATCAGCCTTCGTTAGGTTGTCTTGGGAACGGACAGAATTCATGCGGAGATGTTGATACTACGAAACAACAAAGATACATCATTTGGGTTGAGTAACGAAGCTTTGTTTTATTATTTGTTGCAGTAGTTCTTGTTTTAAAACAAAATTGATGTTTGTAGTTCTCCGAGAACTCCGAGTTCTCCGAGAACTTGTCGATAATGCGTTAAAACCAGCTATTTCCCCCTTTTGTAGTAGTAATGATGTAGTGCTTAATAGGCAAGAATCAATGATTGTGTGATATCATTGTTGCCACATTGAAAGTCCTTATCATTCCAATATTTACAGGACTTGCAGTTTATAGCCAGACCCCAAAGGCCGATATAGAAAGTCGAAATGAAAAGTGCAGATCAACTTCGCATGGCCTTTGGTCCATGGTTATCACATGGACAATTTCTCAAGATTGTACCTTGCTTTATGCTTACCCTCTTTTTGGGTATATCTTCTTCGAGCCTTCTTGCTCAAAGAACAATTGTTTTAACCCAAACGGAGGCGGACGCAACTGTCGGGCTGGATCGAAAAGATTTCGGCGGCCCCTACAGTCAGGGGTATCACCACGATTTTGATTTGGGGTCTAGCGTTAGCGGTTGTGAACGGATCGTCTCTGTCGAGTTAGATATTGTTATCACCAGCTATACACCAGCTATACCAGCGGGTTGTGCGCACCCTACTACCTTTTATAATGTTTACTATGATTGCATGCCTTACACAGGCATGGAGGCAACCTGTGATCCAGTCAATATCCTAGACGAACCGAATTTCCCTCCCACCGGCGCTCCTTTCAATACCACATATAGTTGTACGGCTACTGATTTTCAATTTAATGGGAATTTCAGCGCGGATATCGTACCGGTGTACACAACTGGTTGTGTGGATGGCCAGAATGCCATCAATGCGGGCCATGTTGCCTATACCTATGTAATTACCGTAACCATTGAGACAGATTTAGAATCCTGTACGGGAACAGGCTGTTTGGCCGGAATGACTACCGTAATGCCTTGTGATGACGGTGACCCTTGTACCACGGGCGAAACTGAAACGATCTTAGATTGTGACGGTTCAGTCTGTGTTCCTTGCGGCGGCGGCACTCCAGTAACTTGTGCGGGAGGTGGCCCAACGACGACGCTACCTTGTGACGATGGTGATCCGTGTACAGTAGGCGAAACGATTACAACGCTGGATTGCGATGGTACGGTCTGTGTTCCCTGTGGCGGCGGCACTCCCGTGACTTGTGCAGGAGGCGGACCAACGACGACGCTACCTTGTGACGATGGCGACCCCTGTACGGTGGGCGAAACGATTACAACACTGGATTGCGATGGTACGGTCTGTATTCCTTGTGGGGGCGGTACGCCAGTGACCTGTGCTGGCGGTGGTCCAACCACTACGCTGCCGTGTGACGATGGTGATCCATGTACAGTAGGTGAAACAGAAACTACCCTGGATTGCGACGGCTCTGTCTGTATTCCTTGTGGAGGTGGTACCGTTTTAGACTGCGCTACGGGCTCTACCACAACACTTCCTTGCGATGATGGTGATGACTGTACCATCGGTGAAACGGAAACCATTCTGGATTGCGATGGTACCGTCTGTGTGCCCTGTGGTGGTGGTACGCCAGTTGATTGTTCTAACGGCTCTACAACAACGGTACCCTGCGACGATGGTGACCCCTGTACCATCGGTGAAACAGAAATTATCCTCGATTGCGATGGTACCGTGTGTGTGCCTTGTGGCGATGGTGTAGTAATAGATTGTGCCTCTGGCCCAACAACCACAGTACCGTGTGATGACGGCGATCCTTGTACGATAGGCGAAACGGAAATTATACTAGACTGCGATGGTTCCATCTGTGTGCCTTGTGGAGATGGAGTGGTGGTAGATTGCGGCTCTGGCCCAACGACCACCTTGCCTTGTGACGATGGTGATCCGTGTACTGTTGGCGAAACGGAAACTATCCTGGATTGTGATGGCTCTGTTTGTGTGCCTTGTGGGGGCGGAACTGTGGTAGACTGTGGCTCTGGCCCAACGAGCGTTGTGCCTTGTGACGATGGCGATCCTTGTACAATAGGTGAAACCGAGACGATCCTTGATTGTGATGGTTCCGTTTGTATTCCTTGTGGAGGCGGTACGGTAGTAGATTGCGGCTCTGGCCCAACGACTACATTGCCATGTGACGACGGTAATCCATGTACAGTTGGTGAAACAGAAACTACGCTGGATTGCGATGGCTCTGTCTGTATCCCTTGTGGAGGTGGAACCGTAATTGACTGTGGTACAGGTCCAACAACTACCCAAGCTTGTGACGATGGTGACCCAACCACCATCAACGATATGGAGACCATTCTTGATTGTGATGGTAGCGTTTGTGTGCCTTGTATGGGTACGCCTGGTGATTGTGCCACCGGACCAACTACAACTCAAGCTTGCGATGATGGTGATCCTTGTACGATCAACGATATGGAAACCATCCTGGACGCGGATGGCACTATTTGTGAGCCCTGTATGGGAACCCCCGCCCCTTGTGGTACGGACGGTAGCTGTGAAATGACGCAGCCTTGTGATGATGGTAATCCATGTACGATCAATGATATGGAGACGATCCTGCTCTCTGATGGTAGCATCTGCGTTCCATGTGCCGGTACACTTCAGGATTGTGCCACTGGCCCCACCACTACCCAAGCTTGCGACGACGGAGATCCTACCACGATCAACGATATGGAAACTATCCTCGATTGTGATGGTAGTATCTGTGTGCCGTGTATGGGTACGTCTGGCGATTGTGCTACTGGCCCTACCACAACCCAAGCTTGCGATGATGGCGATCCGTGTACGATCAATGATATGGAAACCATTCTGGATGCGGATGGCAGTATCTGCGAACCCTGTATGGGAACCCCTGCCCCCTGTGGCACAGATGGTAGCTGCGAGATGACACAGCCTTGTGATGATGGTAATCCATGTACGATCAATGATATGGAGACGATCCTGCTCTCTGATGGTAGCATCTGCGTTCCATGTGCGGGTACGCTTCAGGATTGTGCCACCGGCCCCACCACAACCCAAGCTTGCGATGACGGTGATCCTACTACGATCAACGATATGGAAACGATCCTTGATTGTGATGGTAGCATTTGCGTTCCATGTATGGGGACTACCGGCGATTGCGCCACTGGCCCTACCACAACTCAAGCTTGCGATGACGGCGATCCGTGTACCATAAATGACATGGAGACCATCCTGGATGCCGATGGCAGTATTTGCGAGCCTTGTATGGGTACGCCGGCTCCTTGTGGCACCGATGGTAGCTGCGAACAAGTGCAGCCCTGTGACGATGGCGATCCGTGTACGATTAATGATATGGAGACCATTTTGCTCTCCGATGGTAGTATCTGTGTGCCTTGTGTGGGTACACCTGCGCCCTGCGGTACAGATGGTAGCTGCGAACAAGTGCAGCCTTGTGACGATAGCGATCCGTGTACCATAAATGATATGGAGACCATCTTGCTATCTGACGGCAGCATTTGCGTGCCGTGTTCGGGTACGCCAGCACCTTGCGGTACAGATGGTAGCTGTGAGCAAGTACAGCCTTGCGATGATGGTGATCCTTGCACCATAAATGATATGGAGACGATTCTGTTGTCTGACGGCAGTATTTGTGTTCCGTGTGCCGGTACGCCTGCGCCATGTGGTACAGACGGAAGCTGCGAGCAAGTACAGCCTTGCGATGATGGTGATCCATGTACGATCAATGATACGGAGACGATCCTGCCCTCTGACGGTAGTGTCTGTGTTCCGTGTTCGGGTACACCTGCGCCCTGCGGTACGGACGGTAGCTGTGAACAAGTCCAGCCTTGTGATGATGGCGATCCGTGTACGGTAAATGACATGGAAACGATCTTGCTCTCCGATGGCAGCATCTGTGTGCCATGTGCGGGAACACCCGCCCCTTGCGGTACCGACGGTAGTTGTGAGCAGGTGCAGCCTTGTGATGATGGCGACCCTTGTACGCTAAACGATATGGAAACCATTCTCCTGTCAGATGGCAGCATTTGTGTGCCTTGTTCTGGTACGCCCGCGCCCTGTGGTACGGATGGTAGCTGCGAACAAGTGCAGCCCTGTGATGATGGCGATCCGTGTACGGTAAATGATATGGAGACGATCCTGCTCTCCGATGGCAGCATTTGTGTGCCATGTGCTGGAACACCCGCTCCTTGTGGTACAGACGGTAGCTGTGAACAAGTGCAGCCTTGTGATGATGGCGATCCGTGTACCATAAACGATATGGAGACCATTTTGCTCTCCGACGGTAGCATCTGTGTGCCATGTGCCGGTACGCCTGCGCCATGTGGTACAGATGGTAGTTGTGAACAAGTACAAGCTTGCGATGATGGTGATCCTTGTACCATTAATGATATGGAAACGATTCTGCTCTCTGACGGTAGCATCTGCGTACCGTGTACAGGAACCCCTGCGCCCTGTGGTACAGATGGCAGCTGCGAACAAGTACAAGCCTGTGATGATGGTGATCCTTGTACGCTAAACGATATGGAAACCATTCTCCTGTCAGATGGCAGCATTTGTGTGCCTTGTTCTGGCACGCCCGCGCCATGTGGTACGGATGGTAGCTGCGAACAAGTGCAGCCCTGTGATGATGGCGATCCGTGTACTGTAAATGATATGGAGACCATCCTGCTCTCCGATGGCAGCATTTGTGTGCCATGTGCCGGTACACCTGCACCTTGTGGTACGGACGGCAGCTGTGAGCAAGTACAATCTTGCGATGATGGCGATCCTTGTACCGTAAATGATATGGAGACGATTCTACTCTCCGATGGTAGTATCTGTGTGCCATGTGCCGGTACACCTGCACCTTGTGGTACGGACGGCAGTTGTGAGCAAGTACAAGCTTGCGATGATGGTGATCCTTGTACCATTAATGATATGGAAACGATTCTGCTCTCTGACGGTAGCATCTGCGTACCGTGTACAGGAACCCCTGCGCCCTGTGGTACAGATGGCAGCTGTGAACAAGTACAAGCCTGTGATGATGGTGATCCTTGTACCGTAAATGATGTAGAGACGATTCTACTGTCAGACGGTAGCATCTGCGTTCCATGTGCGGGTACGCCTGCGCCTTGCGGTACGGACGGTAGCTGCGAACAAGTGCAGCCCTGTGATGACGGCGACCCTTGTACGCTGAATGATATGGAAACGATTCTGCTCTCGGATGGTAGCATCTGTGTTCCGTGTACGGGCACACCTGCGCCCTGTGGTACAGACGGTAGCTGCGAACAAGTACAGCCTTGTGATGATGGCGATCCGTGTACTGTAAATGATATGGAGACGATTCTGCTCGCGGATGGCAGCATCTGTGTTCCGTGCTCAGGTACGCCTGCGCCCTGTGGTACGGATGGTAGTTGTGAGCAAGTCCAAGCCTGTGACGATGGCGATCCTTGTACCATCAATGATATGGAGACCATCCTACTCTCAGACGGCAGTATCTGTGTTCCATGTATGGGTACACCATTGGATTGTATGACTGGCCCTACCACCACCCAAGCTTGTGATGATGGTGATCCAAATACGGTCAACGATGTAGAAACCATCCTGGATTGTGACGGCAGCATTTGTGTGCCTTGTGCAGGTACGGCTTGTACCCTGGTTGCGAATATTCAAGACCCGAGTCCGCAACTGACTTGCGAGAACTTGCAGGCCGGCAACGGTATTACACTAGACGGAACGGGTTCTTCAACTGGCGCAAACATCAGCTACCAGTGGAGCCTGGCCGGCAATGTGTTAGGTACGGCACTTACATTAGATATTACACAAGAAGGTGTCTACACGCTTGAGGTAACGGACGATCAAGGTTGTTCTACCGAAACCAGTGTGAACATCATTATTCCAGCTATCGATATCCAGGCGCAAGTTTCGACCATAGGAGAGACCTGCTTTGGATTTGCCGATGGTGCAATTACCATAGATGAGGTGACGGGTGGGCAAGAGCCTTACCTCTATGCTTTGAATGACGGTAGCTTTACGGCCACCCCCATCTTCACCGGTTTGCAAGCTGGTTTGTATACTGTAATGGTACAAGATGCCGAGGGCTGCGAAGCAGCGGTTGAGGTGTCTGTATTGGCAGCGGATATCCTCACCCTTAATTTGGGTGTGGATCAGGAAATTGATTTTGGCGATAGCCTGCAGTTGTCCTTTATTACCAATGCCTTTATCGATACGGTTATCTGGAACGCGGATCCTAGCCTGAGCTGTACCGACTGTGATAAGCCAACGGCTAGTCCACAACAAACCACTACTTATACGGTTACCGTAATTGACGGTAATGGCTGTAGTGTAAGTGATGAGATAGTAGTAACCGTAAACTTGAATTTCAACGTCTACATTCCGCAAGTCTTCTCGCCGAATAACGATGGGGTGAACGATGTATTCTTCATCAACGCAGGGCGTGGAGTGCGGATCATCAAGAACTTTGAAGTGTACGATCGCTGGGGCAGTGCCCTTTTCGCAGAGCAGGACTTTCTGCCCAATGATCCCGCAAATGGTTGGGATGGAAGGCATAAAGGAGAAGAAGTAAGCCAGGGCGTGTACATCTATTTTGCAGAAATTGAGTACGAAGATGGATTTGTGGAAGTTGTCCGCGGAGAAATCTTAGTATTGAAGTAAATAACGAATTTGCAGAATGACTTTGAGTATTTAAATGCTCTAAGTTGTTGGTATTGAGTTTTTTAGGTTGGTTAATAGGAGGCTTGAATATGGTTTCATTGAAAATCTTTCTACTTTTTACCTTCTACTCTTTACCGTGAGGGTTGCTTGAAATGAATAGTTTTTTGCGTTTCCGACTTGGAGCAACCCTCACATTACCAATAAGTTAATTACCTTTATGAGAAATCCGTGTTTAAGATTTTTTGAGTGATAGCCCGATCAACAGCATAGATGCTGTGCAATCTGCTATTGCCAACGACGACCTAATTTGCATTTATTCTTGGGAGCAGTTCCATCTGGAGCGCTTCCTAGAGGTATATATTGACGACAAAACCTTTAACAACAAATTGTAATCTTATGCAGAAAGCGAACTCTACGCTTAATTGGGCGTGGCAAGCAAGTCTAGGCTTGTTGCTGATGCTCGCTGTTCCTATTCTGGGGGCGGCACAAACCTTCTCGGGGACAGGTCTGCCCCTACCCGCTAATGAGGATGTTGGGTGTACAACATCCACTTTGGAAGTCACTACCGACGGTACTATCGGTACCAATGCTTCCATAGATCAGGTTGAGCTCGACATCACCCACACTTGGGATGGTGACCTTGAGATCACGTTGATCTCTCCAGCGACTACTAGACTTACCCTATCCGATGGTAATGGTGGCAGTGGCGATAACTATACCGGCACTATTTTTGACGATGCAGCAGCTACTTGTATTACTGCTGGTTCTCCACCTTTCACCGGTACTTTTCTGCCTC
>JBCBEC010000050.1:0-54266 GCA_038528965.1 Bacteroidota bacterium
CTGAAAAAGGACGGCTTTCAAGTACAACGAGCACAACAACAATCGCTTCAATCTTTACAAATAGTTATTGCTATGGCCGCTAAAGCAAGTGCATTAGTAATGAAAATGATCAGTGCTAGAGATCGAGATGAAGGATTTGTCATCACAGATGATTTTACCAAACAACAAATTGAAGTCCTAGGATTATGTCTGACAAGATATCAAGGAAAAACCCAGGTCCAGCAGAATCATCACCCTCCAGATCAACTGAGTTGGGCAGTCTGGATCATCGCTCGTATGGGGGGATGGAAACCAGAAAACAAACAAAGACCTCCAGGACCAAAAACCTTACAAAGGGGCCTGGAGATCTTTGCCGCAACTTATAATGGAGTCGCTTTAGTTAAACAGTGGCCACTAGATGTGTCCCAACCGTAGCCTTGAAGATATCCGAGAACTTATTTTCCTACTAAAAAATCAAACCCGTGGTTAAAGCCAAGCCACGGTGTTGCAAAGTCTTTAGACCGTTGTCGTTGTTATTGTTGGCATCATCATCCAATAGGTTGTTGGTGCCGTGGGTATAACGAAGGTCAAAGAATAAGTTGCCGAGGGTAAGTCCGCCGCCGAGGGCAAAGCCATAATCCAGACGGCGCTGGTCATCTTCGCCGTCGAATTCGATATCATTTTCTACTGATCCTAAAACGGAAGTGGTGCTTGTCTTGCCGCTAAAGGCGTAGCCGGCGTAGACACCACCATTCACATAAATACCTAAACCTTCCCCGTGTGTGTCGCCCAAGCTAAGGCGCAAAAGCAGCGGAATTTCCAGGTAATTGTAGGTATAGTCTGTCGTAATATCTTCGCCCAGGATAGTGAGTGTAGTTTCTGCTCCTTTTTGAGCAAATAGGAGTTCGGGCTGAATGGCTACCGCGTCGCCAAGCGGAAGTATAAAGGAAAGGCCGCCGATGAATTTAACGGCTCCATCACGAGCAAGATCCTCAACAGACTGCTCATCTTCTTCGAATAGCATATTGGAAAAATTGACACCCGCTTTCAGTGCCACTTGTGCTTGGGCAGCATACGCACCCAGTAGGAGGAACAATACTAAAGTTGTTTGCTTAAATATTCGCATAGTAGTAGGTTGTGGACCTCCATTGCCGTCCTTCTGCCTGGTGCTTCCAGGATGTGCCTTGCGGCGAACTACGGTAGTTGGTAAGGCTTCGGTGGTCATTGTTGGTGAATGTATTGGTAATGGAACGACTATGCTAGTCGTATAGGGTTGTTTTAGTCTACAAGTACCCAGGTATGATCTGCAGTTTTGAAACCGATCACCCCGAACCCGGGTTCGATGTAGATGCCGAAAGAACCGTCTTCGTAGCTGAGGACATCCGTAAACGTTTTATCGTTTAGCGTGAGGGTCGCCTGTGCTTCAAAGACTTCCATTAGCATCAATGTTTCGGGCTCAAAGGTACCAGTAAAGCGTGGTTCCAGCAGGTGAATACCGGTAATACTTGGTGTGCCAAAGGAAAATCCCGCCTGCATGGCGTCGTAGAATTCATCCGTACCGTAGTCGTAAACATCGGAGAAAAGTAGGAGGTCTAGTACGACCGTATTGTTCTCATTGAAGAAAGTATAACGCTCACTTTCGGCGGCTACAAATTCACAGGAGGAGGGGCTGCCGAAGCTCGCTTCGGTACAGGTGGTACGGTAGCAAAGATCGTCGGTGCTGAGTACCTGGCCTTCCGGGGCGCGAAACGTTTCTTCTTCGCCCTCTTCATTGCGGAAAACCAGCATCTCGGTTCCATCGTAAGTAAAAAAGCTCTTGGCAAGGGTGCCTAGCGACAATTCTCCCATCTGTTCACTCGGTGGACAACTGCAAGATTGCCACCAGAGTACAGCACAGGCCATTGCTAGCCAGAGTAGTTTGTTCATTTGTCTGTAATTTCAATTGTTTTCAAATACTATAACGGGTGAAGACTACTATAAGGTACGATAAGCGAGGGGTTAAATTGGGCTTTTGGTAGCGAAAATACCTATTTGATGTCCCCGGAGTGCTGCTTTATGCGCTGAGGGTGAATTTTGACTGGGCGCTATGCCCTGAACATCTGCTACTTGCAAAGCTCGTGGGAAGTTAGTATATTTGCAGCGTCTTTACGGAAAGACAATGAAGAGGGAGCCCCTGGGTTCCCTCTTTCTTTTGCCTTTAATTGAACGGTACTAATCGACCTCGTCTGTGGAAGAAAAGATCATTGATCTACTCGAAGAAAAGTTTACGGATCCCGAATTTGCCAATTGTTTTTGGTTAGATGTAAAGCTTCTACCTAATAAGAAGCTGGAGGTAATCATTGACTGCGATACTGGAGTAACCTTTGATACTTGCCGTAAAATCAGCCGTTACCTGGAATCTTTTATTGATGAAGAGCAATGGCTGGGAGAGAAGTACACCCTGGAAGTTTCTTCGCCCGGTACAGATCGTCCATTACAACGCCCACGTCAGTACACCAAGCATCTAGGGCGCAAACTGGAAGTAAAAACAAACGAAGGCGAAACCTACGAAGGGCGTCTTACCGAAAAGACGGATGAGGCGATTACCCTAACCTATAAAGTCCGCCGTAAAGAAGGCAAACGCAAGGTGACGGAAGAAGTACAGACGAAGATCAACTTCGCCGACATCAAGCAAGCAAAAGTGAAAATATCATTCAATAAGCCCTAAGTGTTTGCTCCGGATTTAAAAGCAAACGCCAAATAGTGGCCAGTAAATAAATAGAGTGTGCAATGAATCTAGTAGACGTATTCTCGGAGTTTAAGGCCGGGAAAAACATCGACCGCCCAACAATGGTGCGGGTTTTGGAAGATGTATTCCGCACGCTGATTCGTAAAAAGTACGGATCTGACGAAAACTTTGACGTCATTGTTAATACCCAGAAAGGTGACTTGGAATTGTGGCGCGTACGCGAAATTGTACCCGATGGTGAGGTGACAGATGACCGCAGCCAGATTTCCATCTCAGAGGCCCTTTCTATCGATGAAGACTACGAGATCGGGGAAGAATGCTACGAGCAACTTTTCCTGGAGCATTTCGGTCGTCGTGCCATCATGGCTGCCCGGCAGACGCTCATCTCTCGGATCCTGGAGTTGGAGAAAGACGAGATCTACCGCAAGTACACCGAACGCGTAGGCGAACTTGTACTTGGTGAAGTACACCAGATTTTGAAGCGCGAGATCCTCATTATCGATGATGTGACCGGTACAGAATTGGTATTGCCACGCCAAGAGACCATCCGCGGCGACTATTTCCGTAAGGGAGATATGGTGCGCGGTGTGATCAAGGAAGTGGAGATGCGAAACAATAATCCAATTGTAGTTGTTTCTAGAACTGCTAATCTCTTCTTGGAAAAACTACTGGAGCAAGAAGTCCCCGAAATTGAAGATGGTTTGATCGTGGTGCGTAACATTGTACGTATCCCCGGTGATCGTTCTAAAGTGGCGGTTGAGTCCTATGATGATCGTATCGATCCAGTAGGTGCTTGTGTAGGTATGAAGGGATCGCGTATTCACGGAATTGTGCGCGAATTGCAGAATGAGAACATTGATATTATCAACTACACCAATAATATCTCACTCTACATCCAGCGTGCTTTAACTCCGTCTCGTGTGACGAGCATCAACCTGGATATGGATAAGCGTCAGGCTAATGTATTCCTCGAACCAGACCAGGTATCCCTGGCTATTGGTAAAGGTGGTACCAACATCAAACTGGCCAGCCGCTTGACCGAGTTTGAAATTGATGTATACCGCAACAACGATGAGGTAGAAATCGATGACGTAGAACTTGTAGAATTCGCGGATGAAATCGAAGATTGGATCATCGAAGAATTGAAAAATATTGGTTGTGATACGGCGCGTAGTGTATTGGAATTGAGCTGGGAAGAGATTGCTCGCCGGACGGAACTAGAGGAGGAAACGGCTAAGGAATTACTACAGATTCTGGCCGCGGAATTCGAAGAATAATTACCGAATAAGTGTTGAGCTGGCCCCGGCCAGCTTGACCTTTTTACGATACCCGGGAACAAGCTGATTTGATTTTGTTGTTAAGAAGGCTGGATTTATAGGGTTTTGTACCCTAACTTATAGCTTTCAATATTGTTCCCAACTACTTATAAAGTTTATCTTTGCAGTGTTTTTGGTCGATGCTGGCTATTAAATGTCTAATAGGAGTGAGGCCAAGGACTAAAATTTCAGAATGGAGAGACGTTTAGTCAAAATAGCGAAGGAATTAAATGTTGGCTTGTCAACGATCGTAGACTTCTTGCAAGACAAGGGGCACGATATTGACCCTAAACCAACGGCCAAAGTGTCGGAGGAGATGTACCAGGAACTGCTTCAGGAGTTCCAGCGCTCTATGTCGATCAAAGAACAGGCCGATCAATTGGTGATAGGTACTCGGCCTTCAGCTGGTGGTGGTAAGAAGGACGACGCTGCTGTTCAGGAAGAACGCCCGAGTGTATTGGGTAAGGCTGCTGAAGTGCCTGGTTCCTCCATTCTTAAGACACGGCTAGCTGCACCTCCTGCTCCTAAGTCAGCTCCGCCAGCGGATCCTGAGCCCGAGCCGGAACCGGTGGTAGAAGAAGCACCCGCTGAGCCTGTAGCGGAGGAAGTACCCGAAGAGAAGCCAGCAGATACTGGCCCGAAATTGAAGGTGCTAGGCAAAATTGACCTCGACGCAGCTGGAAAAGGTGCTAAGAAGGAAGAACCCAAGAAGGAAGAGCCGCAAGAAGAGCCGGTGCAGGAAGCTCCACAAGTGGAAGAAGCACCTGCGGAAGTAGAGGAAACTCCTGAGCCTGTAGCAGAAGAAGCCCCAGCAGAGGTTACTCCCGAACCAGAAGTAGAAGAAACACCTGCTGAACCGGTAGCTAGCGAAGAACCTGTTGCTGCCAAAGCCGGTGAGGAAGCAGGAAAAGAAGCGGAAGCTCCGAAAGCAGCTGCCGATGGCGCTCCTGCTGGAGGAGACGAAGCTCCCAAGCAGCCCGGTGGAATTACTCGCGCCAAGACGCCAGAACTGAGAGGCTTGAAGATTCTTGGTAAAATCGATACCAGTAAGCTAGGGTCTGGTCGTGGGAAGAGTAAGAAGGATAAGGAGAAAGATAAAAGCAAAACGGGTAAACCAGCCGAGGCAGGTGCATCTAAAGCAGGTGGCGCTAAGAAACAAGGTGAAGGTGCCGGAGGCGAACGTAAGCGTCGCCCCAGAACCCGTAAGAAAATCACTGCGCGCGATGCTCGTGGTGGTGGCAATCAAAGAGGTGGTAACCGTCGCTCTCGGAGAGACGAAGTAAAAGAGGTTTCCCAAAAGGAAATCGAAGATAAAATCAAGGCTACTATGGCCCGCATGGCGGGCGGTGGCAAAAAGAAACGCCAGAAACTACGTCGTGATAACCGCGAACGCCTGCGTGAAAAGCAGGAACAGCGGGAAATGGAGTCACAGACCGACAAGTTGCAGGTAACAGAGTTTATCTCTGTGCAGGAACTTGCCAACATGATGGACGTTGCAGCTACCGATGTGATCATGACCTGTATGAATGTAGGGGTGATCGTATCCATCAACCAGCGTCTTGATGCAGAGATTATCGAGCTGGTGGCCGAAGAATTTAACCACGAGGTAGAATTCATTTCAGTAGAAGAGGTAGATGAAGATGAGGAGGACGAAGTAGATGATCCAGCAGATCTGAAACCACGTGCTCCCGTCGTGACTATTATGGGTCACGTTGACCACGGTAAGACTTCTTTATTGGATTATATCCGTGAGGCTACCGTAGCCGAAGGCGAAGCCGGGGGGATCACCCAGCACATTGGCGCCTACGAGGTAGCGGTTGGAGAAGATAAGAAACGCATTACTTTCCTAGATACACCTGGTCACGAAGCCTTTACGGCCATGCGTGCGCGTGGTGCGAAGGTGACTGATATTGCGGTGATCATCATCGCTGCTGACGATAACATCATGCCACAGACGCGGGAGGCTATTAGCCACGCCGAAGCGGCCGGTGTTCCAATGGTCTTCGCGATCAACAAGATTGATAAGCCAGGTGCGAACCCAGACCGGATCAAGCAAGAGCTAGCATCTATGAATTACCTCATTGAAGAATGGGGTGGTGGATATGGTTCTGCGGATATCTCGGCAAAGATGGGTACCAATATTGATGCCCTTCTGGAGCGAATCTTGCTAGAAGCAGAAGTGAAAGAACTCCAGGCTAATCCAGATCGCGATGCTGTCGGTACGGTTTTGGAAGCTTCTTTGGATAAAGGCCGCGGATACGTAGCCAAGATGCTGGTACAAACTGGTACTCTAAGTATCGGAGACTCTATGGTGTCCGGTGAACACTCTGGTAGAGTGAAGGCGATGTTTAATGAACGCAACAAGCGCGTCAAGGAAGCAGGACCTTCTACCCCAGTACTTGTTCTTGGTCTTGGCGGTGCCCCACAGGCAGGTGAGCGCTTCAAAGTAGTAGAAAGTGAGCAGGAAGCTCGTGAAATTGCTAACCGTCGTGGCCAGATTGCCCGTGAGCAAGCCAACCGTGCTACCAAGCGGATTAGCCTTGATGAAATCGGACGTCGTCTGGCACTGGGTAACTTTAAAGAGCTTAACCTCATCGTTAAAGGTGATGTGGACGGTTCTGTAGAAGCCCTTTCCGATTCCTTAATCAAGTTGTCTCAGGAAACGGTTCAGGTAAATGTGATCCACCGCGCTGTCGGTCAGATCATCGAATCGGATGTATTGCTGGCTACAGCTTCGGATGCGATCGTCATTGGTTTCCAGGTTCGTCCTTCTTCCGGAGCACGGAAGCTTGCCGAGCGTGAAGGTGTACAAATTAAGACCTACTCGGTGATCTACGAGGCCATTGAAGAAATCAAGCTGGCTATCGAGGGTATGTTGGATACTATCAAGGAAGAGAATGTCCTTGGCCAACTTGAGGTACGTGAAATCTTTAAGATCAGTAAGGTGGGTACCGTTGCCGGATGTTTCGTATCGGAAGGTAAGATCCTCCGGGAAAACAACGTACGCCTCATTCGCGAAGGTATCGTGATCTATCCTACTAAGGAAGGTGTGGTCGCCGAAATCAAGGCCTTGAAGCGCTTCAAAGACGATGTCAAAGAAGTGCGAGGAGGAATGGAATGTGGTGTATCCATCAAGAATTACAACGATATTAAGGTAGGCGACGTCATCGAAGCTTACGAGATTGTAGAAGTAAAACAGAAGTTGAGCCTCTAAGCGCAGCTTCCACTTCACAAGGGAATGAAAGCCGCTCTGATTTATTGTCAGGGCGGCTTTTTAGGTTAAAGCGCTCTTCTATGTTCCGAGTTGTGTGATCACACTTTCACGATAGCGTTTGCTAATGGGGACCTGAACATTCCCCAGGATCACCACACTGTCTTCTATATCAACGGCATCGATGTGCTGCCGATTAACGACGTAGCTGCGGTGGGTGGCCATGAAGTTATAATCGGCGAGTTGTTGTGAAAGCTGTTGCAAGGGCCTGCGCAAAAGATGTCGTTTTTGGGCCGTATGAATTTCAGTGTAACGACCATCGGCTTTGAGGTAGAGAATATCAGCAACACGTACCCGCTCCAGTTTCTGACGACTTTTTATAAAGAATTGATCATCCTGAATATTTAACGCTTCGGCCTCAGTTGCTGGTGGAAGTTGACTGGTGACCAATTCGATAGTGCGTTGGAGCTGAAGCGCCTGGAATGGCTTAACTAAAAAACTGGCAGGTTTGGTGCGGCTAGCCCGCTTAAAGGTGAGGTCGTCCTGTAAGGAGGTGATGAAAATAATGGGGATATCGTAACGCTGCGTAATCATATCTGCCAACTCCACACCATCGTGATCCCCACGGATGTGAATATCCATCAAGATCAACTGTGGTAGTTGTTTTTCTAGAGCACGTAGTGCGGCGGAACCGTTATCTACCGTACCCAAGTGGGCATAACCGAGCTGCTCCAGCTGCATCTCGAGCTGATCAGCATAGAGTGCTTCATCTTCAATAATGAGTACGGATATTTCTGGCATTTACGCTTGGTTTGTGGGAAGTTGAATCGTAAAGCTTGTCCCCCTATCCGGAATACTTTCTACCGCAATATTTCCCTGGTGCAGTTTTACTAATTCCTGGCAAAGTACTAAACCCAGGCCCATTCCCTTTTCTCCAGCCGTTCCCGTTGTTGGTAGGGGGTGAGCTCCAAAAAGCTGTTGAACTTGCGCATCGTCCATGCCTCGGCCGTTGTCTTTTACCGTAATGGTAGTGGCAGTTCCGTTTGCTTGTGCTGTGAGCCGAACTTCACCCCTGGCGGAAGTGAATTTGAGTGCATTGTTGATCAGGTTGCGCAGAATCGTACGTATTGCATTGGGGTCAGCTAGGAGTTGGAGCTCGGCAGAAATTTCATTGGTAAGCGTAATACCTTTAGCTTCCGCTATTGGTTCGTACAAATGGACCACCTCCGTGCTAATTTCGTGCAATTGCATTTGCTGCGGGTGAAAAGGAAGTTGCTCTAGCTGCACCAGGGCCCATTGCAAGAGATTATCCAAGAGCTTGCTTAGGTTTTGGGTTGTATCGTCAAGACGGGTGGCAAGTCTTTTGAGTTTGTTTTTATCTCCTTTTTTTAGGTAAAAAGCCAACTGCTCTCCGGCACCACCAAGGGCCGTGATCGGGCTGCGCAGGTCGTGCGCAATGATACCAAAGAACTGGTCTTTGGTCCGGTTGAGGTTGGCTAGTTCGGTATTCTGTTGCGCCAATTTTTTTTGCGTTTGTCGTAAACGATAAAACAGCCAGGCTCCAACCAAAAGAAGCGCTAGTAAACCAATCGTAATAACGCTGTACAACAGGTTCTGCGAACGGAGTAACTGCGCCTGTAGTTCGGCATTTTCGCGGGCTTGCTGTTCGGTATCTACATCTTGACGGATACGTTCTTCGGCCGTCTTCGCCCGTAAGTCCTGACTGTAAACACTGTCTTTTAAGCTCAATTCTGCTTGAGCGTAGGCGTATGCTTCTCCATAGTTGCCCTGCGTATGCCTGATACGTTTCAAGCGATTGTAACAATTGAGTTCCGTTTCTTTTAAACCTACCTCTTCTGCAAGGGCCAGCTCTACCAATGCTGCGGCTTCAGCCTCTTGGTAGCGATTGAGTTCGTAAAGGCAATCAGACTTGATCAGGTTTAAACCATGTGCCGCGTACATATCTTCATTGGCTTCGTGATAAGCTAAAGCCTTATTGACGTTGAGGAGCGCTTCTTCATAAGCCATCAACTGCAATAAGGTATTGGCCTGACTTCGGTAAAGATTCACAATAGCGGCATCATCATTGATAGTAGCGTAGTAAGCCTCCGCTGCCGCAATGCTGGTACGCGCGTCCTCAAACTGATCCATATAGGCATAGGCGGTGGCTAGTGCCGTATTGGTGTAGGCTTCGTAGTAAGGCAGTTCTGCCCGCTGAAAAAAGACGACTGCTTGCTGGTAGTTTGCTACTACCTGCTCCATATCCAGCATGGAGAAAAAAGTGTTGCCGTGATTGTAGTAGAGGTCACCACGGTATTCGTAGTGCGTACTATTTTTACTGTATAGAATAGCCTTGCGACCTACCTCCAGGGCACCTTCTAGTTTGGCCTGTAGCTGTAGGGCGGCGATCATGTTGTTGTAAACATTGATCAATTCATCGTTTACTTCATTATCAGCTAGCGCAATGGCTTCTGCCTTTTCTAGCGCCAGCAAGGCATCATCCAAACGGTTTTGCATAATGAGTTGCCCGCCGTAAACGCGCCAGTATTTAAAATTGTCTTCCAGCAGATTTGCTTGTGCCAAATACTGCTGGGCGGAGTCAATGTAGGTAAAGCTGAGCTGATTATCATGCCCCAGGGCGCGGTGCAGGTATCCTCTTTGGAATAGGAGTTGCCCTAGTAGCGCTGGTTCAGCATTCAGATCAAGTTCGAGCCCCTGCAGGGTGTACTGGAGCGCGAGAGAATCCGCTTCTTGCTGTAAGTAATAGTCAGTGAGTGCCAATAAAGCTTCAGCTTGCGCCGAAATGCGCTCCTCCTGTTGTGCTTTTTCTAAGGCTTGTTGTAGCTGCTGTGGCTGACACACTAATGAAAGGGCACCAGCCCAGACCAGGGCTAAGGTGAAAAACATTCTCTTCATCTGGGGACAATCTTTCTACCTGTTAAGATAGCAGTTTTTAGTAGCTCGCTGACGCAAGATGTCGTCGGGGGGTAAGGGCGGGTTTGGGAAAGAGGCTTTCCGTTCGTGTCACATCAACGCCCGCTCGTGTCCAAGGGCTTTACCACTCGTGTCCAAAAGCAATTCTAGGCCATGCGGCCGGTCTAGATTTGATGTTAACAAAATGCACGATACAATGAAAAACTTATTCACTACACTTATTCTTCTCGGGCTTACTTTTCCCGTGTTTTCCCAAGTATTGAACAATGAGATCAGTATTCTCTATCGCATTACCCAAACGTATACCATTGCGGTAGATGAGTCTGATAATGAATGGACGATGACCTTTCAGCACCAACTTGACGGAGAGGGAGAGGGCGTCGATGCTATTTCGCTAATGGACGGTGACGTCGGGAATAATACCAGCATAGCTGGACTCAATATTGTGGAAGAGAACGTGAGCTACGGCGATATTTTTGCCCTATTTGTTCGGGGCTGGGAGGACGATAGTTTCAGTGATGAAGACCGGGATACTTACGATGATGGCGATGATCAATATTATCAGGGTACTGCTGTTCTAGACGGTGGTTGCGTGCCTTGCGCGGGCCCACCCGCAGAGTGGATTACCGATCCCGCTAACGTCGGCGGCGCTGGCTGGGTAGGAAGTACGCTGCTGCCGCAAACTGGCTTATGGGACTTTAAGTACCAGATCATTTGGCGGTACATGAATGGTGATAACCTGGATGAACCACTGCTGCTGGGCGACTTGGTAGCGGCCGGTGAACGGTTTGATCTCAATAGTAACAATCAACTAGCTAGCCCTTCCGGTGGGTTGACCAACTACACTAACCAATACAGTGGTAGCCCTTCGGCTGATGTATACTATAGCTTCTCGTTGAGTGATGCGCGCGAGGTGACGCTCTCGACCAACCATTCGGAGACCGCCTTTGATACCCACCTTTTTCTCCTGGATGCGGATGGCAACCTCTTGGCGGACAATGATGATGTAGCATCGGGTAACCTGCGATCTA
The DNA here is from genome assembly GCA_038528965.1 of Bacteroidota bacterium. Taxonomy (GTDB): domain Bacteria; phylum Bacteroidota; class Bacteroidia; order Chitinophagales; family Saprospiraceae; genus Lewinella. The sequence continues at coordinate 11,200 of JBCBEC010000050.1, forward strand.
CTATTACAGAGGCCCTTTGCCCAGGACAGTATTACGTGGTGGTAGAAGGTTTCGATGCGGTCAGCGATGGCGTCTTTCGGTTAACGGCAGAGGCCGGTGGCTTCCTGGCTCCTTTAGAAGATGTTTTTCTGGACCTCACAAACGCTACCTGTGACGACGCTACAGATGGGGCAGCAATGGCAACACCTGATGGAGGGATAGCGCCCTACCAGTATTTCTGGTTTGACTCCGATCAGCAGGTTCAACTTGGTTCCGGTAGTGACCTTTACCCTGGCAATTTTATCGTACAGATCTTTGATGCCTGTGGCACAGAAGCTTCCGAAGCGTTTAGCATTGAAGCAGAGGATACCCTATTCCCGGAGGCTAACTGCCCGGATTTTACAGTAGACGTACCGGAACTACCTGGGGTTGAGTACTTACTGGATACCACCACGATAGCCTCCTTTAGTACCGATAATTGTGGCGCTGTTTTTGTTACCGATTTTGCACCGATGACCTACGGATCGGATGATGCACCAGATTTCACCTATTCCATTACGGTATCCGATCAAGCTGGTAACCTTTCTTCTTGCCTGGGAACGGTATCCATTACTGTAGTCACTAGTGTAGACCAGGATGAGGAATTGGCTGCTGCCATTGATATCTTTCCCAACCCAACTACGGATGTATTTACAATTCGTACGCAAGAGCTGGAACTGGAAAGTGGTCAACTGTTTTTGCGTGATATGAATGGCCGTATCGTTTACGAAAAAGATTGCCCCAATACTCGGACCTGGCAACAAGTATTTGATATTTCATATCTGACGGCTGGGATATATACATTGCAAATTCGTTCTGGTCAGCGTCAACTGACCAGAAGAATCATAAAGCAATAAGTTTTTTATTGTATCTCAGTGCGAGCAGTGGCGTATCATATGGCGCCACTGCCGCACTTTTCTAGAATGGTTTTTTGCAGCTATGGTGTCAGTTGGTTATTGGTAATGTGTGAATATGAGCACTTACGAAAGTAAATTGTTACGGTGCTTTTAGGAGGCCTGACACTTGCGCAGGGGGGAAGAATAAAACAAGAGACCCTAAAAGCTGTACTCGACAACGTCTAGGGTCTCCAAACCTAAAGGGAGTTACAGCTATTATTTAGGAGCAACAGTAACGATTAAACCATTAGGAACTTGACCTGCACCACCAGTAAGCGTGCCAGGTACTACCGTAGCTTCTGAACCACTGTTACTCTGGTTACCCGCAAGGCTACCAGAAGCAACGATCTCCGTTCCGTTGCTGATGTTCCAGTTGATAGGTTCGCTAGTGGTGTTGTTGATGAGTACATGTACTTGATCAGCCATGATCTGAAGTTTTGAAAAATGAATAATGGGTTAGTAAATATTAGAGTTACTACATTACTTTCTGTTTATAACTCTGGTACAAATATCAGTGCTATATTTGGGTGGAATCGGACAAAAAAGGAGGTTAAACGGACTTAAGGCGGGGTTATTCGGACTTTTTTTATTTAAGTGTGCAGCAGCTCGTGCGGACTTTTCTCAAACCACTGCTGGAAACTATGGCGAAAGGCCCCGGTGTCTCGATAGCCCACAGCCTTCGCTATTTGGGTCAATGTCCTGTACTTTCTCTGTAGAATTAGATAATGGGCATGTTGCAAGCGAATTTGCGTCATATACTCCCTGGGGCGGAGCCCTAATAATTTCTTGAGTCGCCGTCGTAATTGACGCTCGCTGATTGCCACGTCATCGGCTAGTTGGGCAATGGAGTAATGATTGTTAGCGATGTTTTGTTGAATGCATTCCGTTACCTCTTGCAACCACAGGGTGTCTTCCTCGAAGTAAGTCGGGCGAAGATTTGGCGATTGGGTAGGAGAATTTGCATTTTCCCGCTTAGTCGGCGACTGTCCTGGACCGTTGGGAGCAGTTTGAAGATGGGCTTTCATGGATACGATTGTTTAGTATTACAGGTTTAAAATAGTCAGTACCAGAGATACTGCTTCGAGTAAATCAAGTTAGTACAGCACAGAAAACCGCATAGTGGCCTCTTGCTTGGTCTAAAAAGCTGTTTTACGGAAACAATCAATTTGCGATAAAGGGGATACTGGTGCAGTGTATTAGGGGAGGAGTGAGTTGCAAAGCGGCACCTGTTAGGTAGGTATACTGTTTGAAGCCCCCACAGGTTTCAAGATAGCAAATTAAAATTTAATTTTATTACATGTGGGTTTTCCGTTATGGGCATAGATCAAAATTTTATCTTTCCTACTTACAATTTTCTAATTACCCAAATAGTCTGGAACTCCCCTTGTGCCGTTTAGTGTATTGATAATGGACATGCCTATCTTAACTTAAGCAATAAGGAATACCATGACTAAAGCCGAACAACGAGCGATAATTGAAAAATACGTGGAAGCTTATAACCGCTTTGATATAAGTGGAATGCTGCGCGATCTACACGAAGAGGTGGTTTTTCAGAATATTAGTGGTGGTGAAGTCAACCTAAAGACCGAAGGCAAAACTGCTTTTCGGGAACAAGCAGAGGCCGCTAAGCACTATTTCAGCGAACGCCGGCAAACCATCACAAATTGGGAGTATGTATCACCGGACTTGGTTCGGATTGGTATAGCTTACCGTGGTGTTCTGGCCGTTGATTTACCTAACGGAATGAAAGCCGGAGAGCTATTAGAACTCACAGGTAGTTCGGTGTTTCAGTTTCGGAGGCAACAGATTATCGGCATTGTTGATGAGAGTTGATAGGCGCTTGTTTGGACTTACTTCATCGACGCTTTCACAAGCTTCAGTAGCTCCGCCCGCCCCTCAGACTGAAGATACGGATGCAACATCAACAGGAGCATATCAGCTTGTTGGGCGATATAGTGCTCATCTTCATATTGTCCCTCGTAAAGAATGGAAGCGTACAGCCAGGTGTTACTGAAGCTAATCATCCGTTCGATTAGGAGCTGGTACTCTTGAGCAAAACTGGGTGGATTAAGCAGGCCCTGTTGCTGCAGTACCTGAAATAGGTAACTGTATCCCGCCCGCCGCTGCTTCAGCGCTTGATTGAAATGCTCGTTAATAAGCGTACTTAGGTGTAGTAGGCGGTACAGGTCCGTCCAGAAGAAACGGTAGTTGGCCATGATGACCATGCTGTCGTAGATGTCGGTTCTGATCTGGCTCAGTGATATTTCCCGTTGCGGTAGCGCCGCCACGCGGGCATCAAAGTGCTGTACCATGTCGAAGTACAGCGCCTCCAGAATATCTTCTCGTTTAGGGTAATGATAATTAAGGTTACCAGAACTCATGCCCAGTTCCTGTGCGATCTGGCGGATGGTAATGCTGAAGTAACCGTGCTCATTAAAAAGAGATAAAGCGGCGGACTTTATCTTTTCTTTGGTTTTTGTCATTGGTAAACTTGTCCTAAATTGTATTTTTTAGTAAATTTGTCCTAAAAATAGAACAAATGCCTCCATTCTTCAAATCGGAAGCCGGTCGCACGGAAATTTTAGCGCTCTACGACAAGAAATTAGCCGAACTTGATATTGATTACGAGTCTCAGTTTGTACCAACGCCCTTCGGCGAAACACATGTTATTCGTTCCGGTGATCCGGCGAATCCCCCGCTGATTCTTTTGCATGGCTCGAACGGCTGTGCTCCTATTGCGCTGCAAACTTACCCCAATCTTAGCAGTGCGTATTGTGTCTATGCTATCGATGTTCTGGCCCAGCCGAACAAGAGCATTGGTGTTCGCCCATCAATGAAAGATGATAGCTACGGGCAGTGGGTCAACGCCATTATTGACCATCTTGGCCTGGATCAGGTCACCTTGGCCGGCTTTTCCTTTGGTGGTTTGGTGATTTTGAAAACCTTGATTCATAACGAAAGCCGCATTAAGGAAGCCTTTCTGGCAGCTCCCGTTTACATCGTCAACGGTAACCCCTTCAAGGCCTTGTGGAATATCTTCATTCCCATGCGCCGCTACATGAGCACTAAAAAGCAGGAATATGTAGATCGTGTGATCGACGTATTGTTTACGGAACGAGATGACTTTGCGTTGCCCTTTTTGTCCAGGGTTTTCCTCGAGTTTGAGATGGACTTCAGTCCTCTGCCTGTAATCAGTAGGAAAGAGGCAGCGGCTATAGCAACACCACTCACCCTTTTTGCGGCCAAAGACGACATTCTCTTCCCTGGTGAGAAGATGATCAAGCGGGCGCGTAAGCTCTTTCCATCATTGCGCAAAGCTATTCTTTTGGAAAATTCCAAGCACGTACAAAACCGGGTGGATAACGAGCGGATCGAGGCGGTGCTTATGGGTTAAGATTAGAAACCCTAGAATGCTGAGTTGTCTAGATCAAATACTCAGATAGCCTTCACACTTACTCATGAGAATCTGTTGCAGGCAATATTGTTCCCTAACTTGTAACCGAAGCTCCTGCATCCAGCCTAAGGTTGAATAGTACCAACGCGGAAGATGTTGGAGGTTTAGCATTAAATGAAGCGCTGCATGGGAACCTTAATGATATTACTCGCCTTATTACTGATAGTTGGTGTGCCTATACTACTCTGGAAACTGTGGGGCCTTTTAAAACCCTCAGCCAACGCACTAGAGAAGTTAGTGGCTATGGCAACTATTTTTGCTTGCTTAACCTTCATCATAGTATTAAATAATCATACCACTCCCTACTACAAAGAGATTGATCCATTTTCTGAACCCTGTTACAGTCCCATATCGTACGAGCACTCCTGGTGGTTAATCTTGCTACACTTGCTGGCTGTCTTCTCCATGATGATGTTGTACTTCAAAGAATATAAAATACCTCCCATTCAAATACTGATCTGTACCGTTCTGCTTACTATCGGTGTGGGTTTAAATTTTCAATTTATCTACCAAATTTCATGGCACGATACCTCAAGAATTCACTTGTGGAACCAGGGCGATCGGGCGGGTGTCTTTTTAGCGATGTATCCGGCTTTATTAATAATGATATCAATAGAAATAGTAGTGAAGATGATTCGAAATAAAGCACAGCTAAATCGTGGTGTTGAATATTCGAATAAGTGGTTAGCCGCCATTAACAACAGACTAATCGAAGTAAATAACCTACCTCTTTTTGCGGTACTACTCACATTACCTCTGTTCTTAGTGCTTATGCTAGCTTTAGTACTGTTTGGCCAAGATGTTGATGCATTTACGAAGGTGTATTCGGAAACGGCCACTTGGAGGTTTTCGGAACATATTCATCCCCCGACGGTAGATGATCGGCATGGCCACTACTTGTGCACGGTAGCCGCGCTGGGCGCTCCAAGCATTGTCAAGCCAATTGCCATCGGTCTTAGAAACCATCAGCCAATCGTGGTCAATAGGCAGCTGCAAATTGCCAATGCGTTTGAGTTTATGATTCAAGAGCGATTTCCCAAAGCCCATCGGATAATCAGATCTTGTTATGATAAGTACGGACTAAACTTGTCTAAGCGGGTCAATACAGAGCGTTTGTCTAACTTGACTTACTATTTGATGAAGCCCTTGGAGTGGTTCTTTTTGCTTGCTTTGTATACGTTTTGTATGGATCCGGAGAAAACTATTAGGAAGCAGTATATTCCATTGACAAAGGATTTTAATATAGAAATAGGCTGCGATTGAATAAAGACCTGTAAATGATCATAAGGTGAGTGGATTTGAAATTTTCATAACAGTATTTTTAATAGGGTACGTGGTATTTATGCTCATCATGTTGATGATAAGGTGGTATGGAAAGAGGAAAGGACTTGCAATAATTATTAGCTTAATAAAGGGATCACGGCATAAGGAAGCAAAGAAACAGTTAGATTACTATCTAAGATACTTTCCGAAATCGAAAAGGGCATGGGCATTATTGGGGGCTGTAGAGCTGGAATTAGAGAATCTACAACAGGCTAAAACTGCTTTTGAGAAAAGTATAGATTATGATCCAATGTACAGTTATGCCTTAACTGGTTTAGGTGTCATATACCGGCGTGAAAAACGATTTGATAAAGCGGAAGATTGCTATTATCGAGCCTTAAGGAGTAATCCCAATGATTATCGTGCGAAATCGAGTTTAATGCTACTCGAGCTATACAAGGGTAATGCTGATGTAGCAATTTCTTTGGGAGAAGACTCTATTAGAAACGGTTTAGATAGTGTCGAACCTGTTGTTGTTGGTAACCTTGCAGTTGCGTATCATACGATCGATGAATTTGACAAGAGAGATGAACTTATAGAGTACCTGAGATTAAATGAATATATGGGGTTATACTACTTAATGTTATTCTTTGAGGATCGGGTTACAATAGAAATGATGTTTGATATGGGAGTATAATTTTTATGATCGCTCGAGTAACCAGTCTGAAGTGGAAATTATTTTCAGGGTGTTATTGTTCTTATTAAAGAAGCGGTTTTCTACACCCTCCGCTTAATGCCATTGGAGGCTATGGGTATCTAGCTTAAGTGAACACATCTATAAAATGAAGAAGACCAACGCCATTCGCATACTCGAACGCAACAAGATCGAATACCAATTGCAGGAATACACCTACGATCCGGAAGATCTAGATGTACGGAAGATTGCCCGGGATAACGGGATGGCGGTTCAGGCAGTGTATAAGACCTTGGTGGCTAAAGGCAATAAGACCGACTTACTGGTAGCTGTGATTCCGGGTGATAAAAAACTAGATCGGAAGGCGATTGCGAAAGCCAGCGGGAATAAGAAAATTAACCTGGCACCCATCGACAAACTGGAAGAACTCACGGGCTATATTCGAGGAGGGTGTAGCCCCATCGGGATGAAAAGTAAGCCGCCGGTTTATATTGATGTTTCAGCCGAAGCGTTGGGTGAGATCTGGGTGAATGCGGGGATGCGAGGGCTGTTAATAAAGGTCCGTACCTCAGATCTGGTTCAAGTGTGTGCTGCTAGTGTCTTGAGTATTACCATGGAAAATAGCAACGGACACGATGAGCAATCGCTAGACAAAGAATTATAAACGTAATATGATGCAGGTGCTAAATCAAACGTTAGTCCACTTAATGCTCCAGCTATAATGATCGCAGAAACCAGTCGTTTACTACTGAGGCCAGTTGTACTAACTGATAAAAAAGCAATGTTCGCTTACCGCTCTGATGCGCAGGCGAACCAGTACCAGGGCTGGGTGCCCAAAAGCATGGAGGAGGTAGCGTCGTTCATCCAAAAACAACCCCAGACGTTTAACCTTCCCGATAGCTGGTTTCAACTGGCTATTGTGCACCAAGAAAGTGAGCGTATGATCGGTGACTTGGGGGTCCATTTTACCGGCAGTCAAAACAAGCAAGTAGAAGTTGGCTTTACGCTTGATAAAGATTACCAGGGGCAGGGCTACGCCAGGGAGGCAGTCACGCGATTGATAGACTATTTATTTGGTGAGCTGGGCAAACACCGAATCACAGCTTCTATTGACCCAAAGAACCTTCCCTCCATTAAGTTAGTCGAGCGCCTGGGATTGCGTAAAGAAGCCCATTTTAAAGAGAGCCTGTACTTCAAAGGAGAGTGGGTAGACGACATTATTTATGCCATGCTTCAGTGGGAGTGGAAAGCATGATACACAGGCTTGCTCAATTTCTGCAATGAAAGTCATCAGAGCGCAGTAAATTGAGGTAACTTAATCTGGTTTATTTCAAACATTGGCGCAATAATGGATAAAAGACTTTATTTTCCACTTCTTATGTTACCGATTTTAGTGTCATGCAATGAAGCCAAGAACGCAACTGAGAATAATAACAAAGAAACTGATATGCTAAGGCCGTCCATCAGGGAAAGTCATAAACAGGAAATGATCATTGGGTTGGCATCTGTTCTACACGAGGAATGGAGAAACAACAGACTTTTGCCTGATGGAAAATACCAGCCCAGGCTAAAAACAACTACGGATAATAATTGGATCAATAGCAATAATACGGACCAAGTTGATATTGCAAATACCTCATTCACAGACTTACCAACGGATTGGCAGGAAGAAAATCTTGCTGCTTCCACGGTAGCGATGAGCGAAGTGTTTTCAGCCTACGAGAGAGGCGTGAAATTAAATACGGTCTTTATTGAGAAAGCAAGCGAAAAGGTTCATGTTGAATGGTTAGTCAGAAATTCGGAATGGGCGCCAGACAATCAGAAACTTCCCTACGCGCAGCTTACGGAAGAAGAGCAGGATAAAGATAGACTGCAAGTATTAATGGCGATTGAGGTATTTCAAAAAGGATTGTTATCGGTTACTGAAGATTCAGAGAAGTGATTAGGATTAATGACGCGATATACAAATAAGGAAATAACCTGCGCCCCACCTTTTCTCAGTGAGACCTTTCCCATTTTTACATAAATAAGACCTTACACTCACGGAGCTTCCGGAACCATTGGTGCAAGCTGGTGTTAGCTATACCGCTAATAATAAAATCAGTATGCGCAGAGCAATACTCTGGTTTCGAACCGACCTTCGACTTAGTGATAACCTGGCCCTACAGGCCGCCCTCCAAGAAAGTGATGAGCTAGTTCCCGTCTACATATTTGATGAGCAATGGCTGGGCGAAGATCGTTGGGGCTTCCAGCGCACCGGGCCTTACCGAATGCAGTTTTTGCTAGAGTCGCTGCAAGATTTGAAGGAGCATCTTAAGGAGGTGGGGAGTGACTTGATTATTCAGCGGGGTAATCCGCTTACGCTGATCACAGCACTCGCAGAAAAATACGAATGCAATACGGTCTACGCCTCTAAGGAATACACCAGCGAAGAAATTGCAGTGGAACGGGGCCTAGCGCAAAGCGTGGATGTACGCCTCTTCCACAACAGCCCGATGATCCACCCAGATGATGTCACCTTTGCTATTGACCGCATGCCAGAGGTGTTTACGGCTTTCCGCAAAAAAGTGGAGCGCTATTCGGAAGTGCGTGCCCCATTCCTGAGTCCTAAGGCTATTCCCAGCCCAGGCCTGGAGACAAACGAAGTGCCGAAGCTGACTGATTTTGGTTTTGAAGAACTACAAGCGGATGAGCGTGCGGTGCTCCCTTTTAAGGGCGGGGCAATGGAAGCATGGAAGCGTTTGGAACACTATTTCTGGGATACCGAAAAACTCTCCGTTTACAAAGAGACGCGCAATGGCTTGGTCGGGGCGGATTACTCCAGCAAGTTCTCACCCTGGCTCGCGCACGGCTGCATTTCGGCCCGTGCCATCTACGATGAGGTGGAGAAGTATGAGGAGGAGGTAGAAAAGAATGACTCTACTTACTGGCTCAAGTTCGAGTTGCTGTGGCGCGACTTCTTCAAGTACACCGCCATGCGTTATGGTACCCGCATCTTCCACGCTAACGGGATTAAAAACCAGGACAAGAAATGGGGCTATCGTCCCCGTGCTATGCAGAAGTGGATCGATGGCGAAACCGGTGATGATTTTGTGGATGCCAACATGATTGAGCTCAAGACTACTGGCTTCATGAGTAACCGGGGTCGCCAAAATGTAGCTTCCTACCTGGTCCACAAACTCAACCTAGACTGGCGCGCCGGTGCCGCCTGGTTCGAATCAATGCTCATCGATTACGATGTGGCCAGCAACTACGGCAATTGGATCTACGCTGCCGGTGTGGGCAATGACCCGCGCGATCGGGTATTCAATACCCAAAAACAGGCGAGTTTCTATGATAAGGGTAAAGCCTACCGCAAACTTTGGTTGCGCTAGGCTTGGCGAGCGACACGCGCATACGCGTGTCGCCCCTTCCTGGTTTATTTGTTTTGATTACGACGCTCCTTCATCTGCTGTTGTATCTCCTCCTGTTTCTCCAGGTAGATCTCGTACTGTTCTTCGGTCAGTAGCTCCTCCATTTCCGCATTGCGGGCACTCCGGATGGCTTTCACTTCACGATATTTCTTCATGTTACTCATGTCGCTGTCTCGAACCGCCATCATTTGTTCGTTGTATTTACTGCTGATCGCTTTAAATTCGATTTTCTGCTCGTCCGTGAGGTTAAGTGCTTCAACAAACGTTTCCATGGCTTGGGCCATTTGTTCCTTCTGTTCGCTGCTTGCCTCCGGTGCTTGGGTTTGAGCAAAACTAGCTGTGGTTGCAAAAGCGAATAACCCTAAGGAAAGGATGAAATTTTTTACTGATTTCATGGTGTTTGGTAATGAGGTTGGTGATTAAAATTAAACCGTTTTGGTCCTTGTGATTTGTTTACGCTGACAAAGGTAGCCGCAGTTCATCATGCACGGGGCGACAATTCAAGTGAAGCGACTAGAAGAATAGTTGAAATGGCCAGATTGAGAAATGAAGTGGCCGATGTATCCCTTATTGTTACAAAGATTTAGGCAACCGTATCTACTCTTTTAGGATCATAAATTAGAGCCTTCTTTCAGTATGTTGATTTAAATAGCTACATTTAAGTCTAAAATGATTTTGATGAGTAAACATCACTTGGGTGAATTCGAAGAATTAGTGCTGCTTACAGTAGCTGTTCTTTACGGAGAAGCATACGGAGTCTCCATTCTGAATGAGATGGAAAGCCGATTGAATAGGGGAGTCAGTATCGGTTCTTTACGTACGGTACTTAATCGCTTGGAGAAGAAAGGCTACTTAACCTCAAGGTTTGGAGAATCAACAGCCATGCGTGGCGGCAAGCGCAAACGCTATTTTTTGGTAAGCAAGTACGGACAAAAAGCACTGCAGGAGACCAGAGAACAACGTCAGCAACTCTGGGATGCCATCCCGAAAATTGCCTTTGATTAAGCAATAAACGCAGGACAATTGCAAGACAAAAACATAAAGAATCCTCCCCAATGGGCCCTCCGCTTTTTTCGGTGGTTTTGCTTGCCGGAAATGGTAGAGGATATCGAAGGAGATTTGCTGGAACGATACCAAATCAAATATTCCCAAGATGGCATTTCTAAAGCCAATCGGTATTTCAATTATCAGGTACTATTGCTTTTTCGCCCAGGCATTGTCAATTATCGCAAATTTCTTTTGTTCCAAAATAATACGGATATGCTAAAGAAATACCTTCAATTTTCTGGTCGCCAATTACTAAATGCCAAAAATTATGCGGTAATCAACATCTTTGGTTTAGCCGTAGGGATCGCTGCCTGCCTGCTTATCCTGCTGTACATAAACGAAGAGTGGAGTTATGATGCCTTTCACGAAAATTCCGATTCGATTTATCGATTTACGACTATAGAAACCGAAGAAGAAGGGGTTGTCCGTCATCTTGCCAATTCCTATTCCCCACTTGCACCCTTATTGGAATCCGCTTTTCCGGAAATGGAACAAGTATGCCGGTATTTTCCCAGGAGCCTATCGGTTAAGAATCCCGAAAACAACCTTTTAGTCCAGGAAGGCCGTTTCTTCTTTGCTGATTCTGTTTTCTTTGAAATGTTCTCTTTTGAGTTCAAGCAAGGTGCGCCTTCTACTGTTCTGACGCAGCCCAATTCCGTTGTCCTTACCCAATCTACTGCCCAGAGGTATTTTGACGAAGAAGATCCAATTGGCAAATCCCTGCTATTAGAAGGAGGCGTTGATGTTCGAGTGACGGGAGTGATTGAAGATATACCAGCTAACTGTAGTTTACAGTTCGACTTCTTAGCCACGATGTCGGTCATCAGAAAAGTGATGGGTGATTGGGTTTTAGATCCCCAGCAGGCCTGGTACTACCCCCCCATGTACACCTTTGCGAAAATCTCGAATCAAGCAGACGCGGAGCGGATCGAATCAAGCATGGACAAATTCAGTGATAACCACCTTGCCCCCAAGCTAGCTGAACAGAAGAGCTTTACCATGCAACCGCTGCGAAAGGTTCACTTTGAAGCCTTGGAAGGCGATCTGGAAACCACTAGTAATCCTTCCGTTTTGTACATTTTACTGGCCGTAGCTTTTTTAATCCTAACCATTGGCTGTTCTAATTATATCAATCTGGCCTTATCAAAAGGCGTCCAACGATTTCGGGAAATTGGGATGCGGAAAGTGTTGGGAGCAAACAATAGAGACATCTTCACGCAATTGAGTGTTGAGAGTTTTTCACACTTGATGATTGCCCTAGTTCTGGCCCTGCTTTTGGTGATGATCACCCTACCAAGCTTCAATAATATTATAGGGCGAGAACTGAGTTTGTGGGAAAACAGCAATTGGCACTTGATTGGTGGAGCAGCAGCGGTGTTAGTGTTAATGGGGCTGATGAACACCCTTTTTCCTTTCTTAGCCGTCTCCAGATTCAAACTATACGGTGTAATAAAAGGGGAGCAAAGCGGAACAGCCGGAGCTAAGAGCAGCGGCACCTTCAAGAATAGTCTGGTGGTCTTCCAATTTGCCACTGCCGTTGTATTGTTGATTGCCACGTTTACCATTCAACAACAACTCCATTACATTCAACAGAAGAATCTGGGTTTGCAGGCAGAACAAGTGATGATCATACCAATTCGAGATGATAGTATTCAAAATAAATTCAGGCTTGCCAAGGAATTATTGCTAGGTGTTCCCGGTGTTTCCTCCGTGTCTGCTATCTCCAATTTCCCATGGGATCGTGGCTATTATAATTTTCAATCTACTATTTCTGGTCAAGGAAAATTGATTGACGCTAATTTGCAAACCTTACTGGTGGAAGAAGACTTCATATCAACCATGAATATGGAAATGATGGACGGTCGTTCTTTTTCCAAAGATTTCGGCAGTGATGGTAGTAATGCCTTTATTCTAAATGAAGCCGCGGCAATAAAATTTGGGATCAAAGATTTAGACGGACTCAGAATTAACATGACTAAGGTCGCACGGGGAAAGGCTAAAGAAGGGGAGGTGATTGGGATATTGAAAGACTTCCACCTCAAATCGCTACACCACGAAATGGAGCCCGTTGTACTTACTGTGGCCCCGGTTTCTTACTTCTTGGACAACTTCGTGATTCGCCTACAAACCAACGACTTGGAGCAATACATTAATCAAATTGCTGCGGTATGGGAAACAGAGATTTCGGATCGACCATTAGAGTATTTTTTTCTGGATGAGACCTTTCAGGAATTTTACCTCAAAGAGAGCCGACTGGCTAAAATATTCAGCTACTTTGCTGTTCTCGCTTTTATCATTGCCGGTTTAGGCATGTTTGCTTTGGCGGCCTACTTGAGCGAACGAAGAATGAAAGAGATGAGCATTCGCAAAATTTTGGGCGCAACGATTTTACAAATCATTGGGCTGCTCTCAAAAGATTTTTTAAAGCTGGTTTTGATTGCCATACTGATTGCTTCGCCACTAGCCTGGATTGGCATGAACTACTGGCTCAACGACTTTGCCTTTCGGACCAACCTGAATTGGTGGACTTTTGCCGGGGCCGGATTGATTACTCTGATTATCGCATTCGGGACGGTTAGCTTTCGAGGATTAAAGACCGCCAGGGTCAACCCGGTCGAGAATATCAAGCAAGCATAGGGCCTTAGTCTCTTGTCGGATCACAGTACAGTCTACTGCATAGTAGTTATTAATGGTGCCGCAACACTCCTGGTGCAGCACCATTACTTTTGTTCTAGATCTTCTCCCGCACCATCGTCATAATAGCCGTTTCCGCCTCATCGGCTTCTGCAATCAGCTGGGCACCCTGCGAAAGCAGGCGTTCTTTGAATGCCTCGTCTTTCAAACCTCCGGCGTTGATTTGTACATTCAGAAAGGCACCGTGTATGGCCGTCCGCGCGCAAAGGGCACCTACGCCAGCATCAGATACGGAGGCTTGGAGGCCAGTTTCTGCCATGGCGCGGCAGAGCGGGAATATTTTGCTGGCGGTTTCCATTACCTGAAATGGAATCGCCATTGCGTTCTTAGTAGCTTCTTCAATCGCGTGTTTACGGGCTTGCTTTTCGTCCTCACTGCCTTTCGGCAAACGAAAGGCTGCCATTACGCCTTCAAAGGCTTGGGTGTCGCGATCCACCAGGGCAATAAGTTCATCTTTGATCACCTGCCCGCGCTCGGCCCACTCGCTGAATTCGGCCCAGCGATCATCCCAGCCACGTTTATGGCTACTCAGATTGGCAACCATGCCGCCCAAACCAGCACCTAAGGCACCGACGTAAGCGGCTATGGAACCACCACCAGGGGCAGGACTTTCGCTGGCTGTTTCGTCCGCAAAAGCGCGCAAACTCATATCTGCCAGTGGGGTAGCTTCGTCTGCCCGCAATTGGTATTCAATAATTTTCTGCTGCGGATCAAAGGGACCTAATTCATCCAACCCGAGTGATTTCACCGCAATTTTAATGATCTCTCCCTCGCTAATACCTAGTGAGCGCTGCTGTTGCGCCAGGAAGTACTTGCCCGTGTCTAGTAAGACCTGCAGGGGTACCATACCAACCAGTTCCGAACCCGTTACGCGCAGGCCGCGGCGGGTAGCACTTTCACGCGTAGCTTCAAAGGCTTCGTGTAGAGCTGTCGCCTTTGTATCCGTGATATTCATACTGATTTGCGCTACGCCGTATTCCTCGATAAACCAGCCAATAGCTTTCACACCCTTGCAGGCACCGGGCGTACGCATAGGTTCGCCATTTTCATCCTTTACTACTGGGCCAGTAATTGGATTGCCTTCCCGTTTAATTCGGCCTTTTTCGCGGATGTCGAAGGCCACCGAGTTGGCCCGCCGTACAGAAGTGGTATTGAGGTTTACGTTGTAGGCGATGAGAAAATCACGTGCTCCGATCACTGTGGCTCCGGCACTAGCATTGAAGATTGCGGGGCCAAAGTCGGGTTCCCATTCGGGCTTTTTCAGTTTGTCGGCTAAGGCTTCGTATTCACCGGCACGGATAGTCGCCAGATTTTGGCGCGCTGGTCGGGTAGCGGCAGCTTCGTATAGATAGATAGGAATACGTAGTTCTTCGCCCACTCTGCGGCCCAGTTGCTTGGCCCATTGTGCGGCTTCCTCCATCGTCATATTAGCTACGGGTACCAGCGGGCATACATCGGTAGCGCCCATGCGCGGGTGCTCGCCTTGGTGCTTGCTCATATCAATGAGTTCGGCTGCTTTTTGGATGCCCCGGAAAGCCCCTTCTACTACAGCTGCAGGGGCACCCACAAAGGTGACTACGGTGCGGTTGGTAGCGTAACCAGGATCTACGTCCAGCAGCTTTACGCCATCCACGCTTTCAATAGCGTCGGTGATCTGTTTGATAATGGTGAGGTCGCGCCCCTCACTAAAATTGGGCACGCATTCGAGTAAGGCTGGTTTAGACATTGGTGGTTAGGTTGTTGCTGGCGCAAAGATGGTAATTGTGAGCGAATTTTGGTAAGCTTTACATTCAGCTATATGTGCTGAAAATGCACAAGAGATAATAATAGAAGCAGGAAGAGCTCTACCTAAAGCAAGAAAACTTCGTAGCAAAAGAATCTAAGAAGGTTGGAATGTTCATTCCATTCTTATACCTTTGTACTATGACAAAAAGGGAAGCCATATTGCAGGCGGCTTTAAGGCTACTGACCGAAAAAGGGGTTCATGCAACACCAATGTCGGCTATTGCGAAAGAAGCAGAGACGGGAATGGGTACGATCTATAATCATTTCCCGAATAAGGATGCTTTGATCAACGCGATATACGTAACCATTAAAGAAGACGAGAAAAGAATCTTTGTAGCCTTTGATGGCCAAAAACCTCTAAGAACACAGTTTGACGAATACTATGCGGAGGTTATTCAGTTTTTTGTCAATAACCCATTGTATTTCAGTTTTGTAGAGCAATTGCAGGCATCTCCTATAATCACTGCTGAAAGCAAAGAGGTGGGACTTGATGCCATTACATTCGTATTGGAACTGATAGAGAGTGGTAAGGAGAAGAGGGTCATCAAGGACATTGATACACAAGAACTGATGCAGTTTATTGGTGGAACAATTGTATCCTACCTCCGATCACGCTTGCAGGATGACAGAAAAAGAGAGCCTTCTCTTCCAAATCAGCTAAAAATGGTTTGGGATGCGATAAAGGCTTAAAAAATTTTAAACCTCTTTTGGAATGAACATTCATTCCGAATCAAGCCATTAGCAAATGAAAAAGAACATTTTAATTACCGGAACCTCTACCGGAGTTGGTTTTGAAAGCGCCATTCTATTCGCACAAGCTGGCTTCAAGGTCTATGCGACAATGAGGAATGTACAGAAAGCAGATGCACTCAAGGAGAAAATTGCGGAAGGCAATTTAGCTATTGAAATTCTGCAGCTTGATGTTACGGATAGTGCTTCGATAGAGGCGGCCGTGAATGCGATTCTAGCTCAGGATGGTAAAATCGATATTCTCCTCAATAATGCCGGCGCCGGTTTTGCTAAGACCTTGGAGCAGGCCTCGCAGGAGGAAATCGATTGGGTTACGGATGTGAACTATACCGGAGTAGTAAGAACGACTAAAGCTGTACTGCCCCATATGCGCGAGGAGAGAAATGGGCACATCATTAACGTGACCTCGGTTGGTGGTTTGGTCGGACAGCCTTTCAATGAGTTGTATTGCGGAGCAAAGTTTGCGGTAGAAGGATTTACGGAAGCACTCGCTACCTATGTCTCAGCACCTTTTGGGCTTAAGCTGTCACTTGTTGAACCTGGAGGGATCGCTACGGCTTTCATGAATAATGCAGTAGCAAAAACCGTCAACGAAAAAGGTGAACTGGCCACCGGCGAGTACGCGCCCATCTTTCAAAAGTATCTAGCTGGTGCGCAAAGCAGAGCAAGCAGTGGCGATACCTCGTCTTTCCAGACTGGCCTCCAAGTAGCTGAAGTAATTTTAAAGGTGGCTCAAATGGAAAACCCACCCTTAAGAATTCGGACATCAGAATGGGCAGAGAACTTGTGCAGTTTGAAAACGCAGGCCGACCCTGATGGTACCCGTTTGGTAAACCAGGTGAAAGAATACTTCTTGTAATGGGCGTTTCTATCTACTGGCTGTCAACTACCGTACTTTCCGGCCTACTACTGCTAAGCTCGTTCACTTATTTTTTCAGTGAGAGCACCATTGATGGTTTAAAGGACTTAGGTTTTCCTGACTTCTTCCGCATCCAATTAGGTGTGCTTAAGATCATTGCGGCCGTAGTCTTGCTAATCCCAAATATCCCCACTTATGTAAAGGATTGGGCGTATGCCGGAGTAGGCTTATTCATTATTACTGCTATAGTGGCCCATATTGCGCATCGAGATTCCATGATGATCACCCTCTTTCTACTAGTACTATTTGGAGTACTAGCAGTATCTCGATATTATCTGTAATGAAACATCACTTGATTCCCGTCTCCGAACGGGTGTAGCAATATTGCTGGTTCGGAGAGGTCTCGCACTTTCTCGGAATTCAACCTTCCTGCCTTCAGAGATGTACCATTAAAGTTAGCATCAGTCATAAGCCTACGCTTAACCAAATCCTGGACATAAAATGAAACGGAAAGATTTTTTGAAAGCAGCGGGGCTAGGTATAATATCGATTCCTATCATGTCGTCACTCAGTAAATTAGAAAAGGCTACTGCCTCCTTTAGCAATACGCAACGAATGCCAGTCTTATTTCTAGGGCATGGTTCGCCGATGAATGGAATAGAGGACAATGAGTTCGTGCGCGGATTCAAAGCGCAAGCAGCACAGCTGGAGAAGCCGAATGCCATCATTGTAGTGTCTGCACATTGGGAAACCAACGGTACCTATGTCACTGCTATGGAAAACCCCAGAACCATTCACGACTTTGGTGGGTTTCCGCAGGCCCTATACGAAGTACAATACCCTGCTCCCGGACATCCCGAACTAGCTAAAGAATTGACGGAGTTTGTACAACCAGCTAATACCGTTCATCTAGACGATAAGTGGGGCCTGGACTATAGTTCCTGGACAGTGGTAAAACACCTGTTTCCAGACGCTGATGTACCCGTTATCCAACTCAGTATTGATCGTACCAAGCCCCCCCAGTACCACTATGAGCTGGCGCAGCAACTTAAGGCCTTACGCGATAAAGGTGTACTCATTATCGGTAGTGGCAACATGGTCCACAACCTCCGCCGTGTCGCTTGGGATCGACTAGACAGCCCCTACGCCTACGATTGGGCCATTGAAGCGGATACCAAAATGAAGCAGTGGATCGCAGAAGGAGACGACCAAAGCCTCATTGATTTTAGAAAGCACGGACGAGCGTTTGACTTGGCTATTCCTACGCCGGAGCACTACCTTCCTTTGCTGTATACTTTAGGATTAAAGGATAAAAGAGAAGATACTTTACTTTTTAATGACCAGCCCCTGGGCGGCTCTTTGACGATGACGAGTGTGAAGTTTGGGTAGGCGGGTTGCGCCATTCAATCTGAAGACTTTGGACCAATTGCCGAATTTGGTGCATGCTTGATCAAGACTTGATTTAGAGCGTACTATGCTATAAGATCGCAATAAGGGTAATGGATAATTGACCCTTGTTACGATTTTCTTATGGAGCGAGGGTGATTCTTGAATAGTACAATTAAGACTGTTAAAATTTAGGTTTAAGATTGCGCCGCTTTGCAAAAACGAATAACTTGCTACTCTATAATATGACGCGCTCATCCCTCACCGGATGACCATCCAACTTTCTCTTTTTTACGGAAGATGCAGCGGGACTAATAAGCTGCTTTGCGACCTAAAGCAAGGCTGATTTTTCATTGCTACAAGTGAGTGTTACATGGCTCTGCTTGTGCTAAAATACCTATGTCTATGATTAATGTATTGCACTTCCTCAAGCCTAAGTTTGTCAACCAATTTACTTCTTCGTTCTATAGATCTCCACTCTTGATATTGTAACCTTAATCACTGGAGAATATCACAAGTTCATTTTCTAACAGGTAAGCGCTCTCAAATAACACTTACCATAAATTCTAATTATGTTTAATTATCTAATAAGAACTAGATATCTAGTCTTTCTATTTATTGCAGCGATATTACTATTCTCAATACCTGCACAGTCATTAATACAGTCCTTGAATGAATCATACTTTTTGGTTCAAGAAAATATTGATCCTACTGATTTTAGCCCTGGCTTCACCATACATGATCGCTTTGGTAATGAGCTTTCACCAGAGGATTTACAAACTGATTTCTCCCCATCAGCAGATATTTTAGGTGGTGGGTGTAATTGTCCGAACGGGTCGGGGATTTTTGAACTTACGTTTGAGGATGTTTGTATTGATCGCGATTATGGTTTTTCGGACCCTACTCTCGGACCTGCTAGACAGGCAGTAGTATGCCAAATGTTTGCAGATCTTTCAGAACTTCTTAATCCTGATGGTTCTATCCCCACGGATCATGTGCGCATACTTGTAGCCCCGTCTGAAGGTTTTGGGGTTAACGTTTTAAATGGTGTCATAGCCAGAGCATCTCCTGTAATTTTCACTGGATTTGTTGGCGGAATCTCACCCGGTATGGTTATGAGAGCAGTGCAATCTAATGCTGATCCGTACAGAAGTATGCAATTTTATGATAATACCGTTTCAACCACGAGTGCTCACGGGCAGATCAGATTTAATTTCCAAGATTTTGACTTTTTCTTGAATACGAACCCTGCCGATTCTGCACCCTCAACTCTTCATGATCTCTACACCGTTGCTTTGCACGAGAGCTTGCATTTGCTTGGATTTTATTCCTTGATAGATGCAGAAAACAATAATCAAAGTCTTATCGGGCTATCAAATTATTCTAAATATGACACTCGAATTCGCACAGTAGGGGGGGGGAATCTAACGTCGAATGGCACACCTAATTACCTCAATTATCCTACAAGTATACCTTATGAAGTTGATGTAGCTACAAATAGTATTGTGCAGGATCCATTGTGCTCAGCAGATGCCGAGTATTCAGGAGATGCACTACCGAGTCAGGATCTGTACTTGCCGTTTCCTTGGAGGAGTTCGGGATTATCTCATCTTAATTGTGATCCAACTAATAAGATCGGACTTGGATGTGCAACTAATAATGGTTACGTCATGAATGTTTGTGGCCCTCCAGGTTATAATCAACGATCTCCTGCCCCAGAAGAAGTTGATATTCTTTGTGATTTAGGGTATACGCTTAACTCTCAGTATGGAACAGATTCCTTTGGGGGGAGTACCGGTGGAAACATCCCATTTGCTGAATATGAAATATGCACCCAAGAGACTTGTAATGCGATAGGTGTAAATGACTTTTTCCCCCTTCCCCCATTAGTTGCGTATTCTGATGGAGCACCACTACAGGTTCCGGCAAATGAATTTCTCGAAAATGATATTAATGCTGCCGGTTATGTGCCGAATAGCTTTGAAATGGTCGCTACGAGTATTAATGGTGGTGAGATTACAGATACTGGCGGTGGACTTGGATTCACATTTGTTGCAAATGGGCAGATAGTTGGAGAGTATGTCGTTGCACGGTATTTGCCAATGTGCGCAGACGGTACACCGGGTACTTGGGCTTATCTATTTATTGCGGTTTATGTGCGGTCAAATTGTCTCTTAAATTCGCCATGTCCACTTACATCAGATTGTAATTTAATTTGTGATGGTTCTTTTGAAGGAGTTACCAATCAAAATCGAGATTGTCACTTAGATTTTAGAACAACCTCCAATAGCCCTACTTCAGATATCTATTGGGAACAAAACTCATACCAACTGATAACAGGGGAGGATGCTCCGAATTATTGTGGGAATACCTATCCAGGTGGTATTCTATTGCCCATTGAAGGAGACCAACATATTGGTTTGACAAGTAATCCAAATAATGTTGAAGCTTGGGAATTTAAGTTGAGGTCACCTTTGGAAGAAGGGCAACTGTACCACTTTTCTTATTGGCTAAATTCTGGTTGCGATGTGGACATAAATTTTGGGTTTAGTACTACGAAGGCTTGCCCAGAGGAAATGAGTATCAGTATTCTACCCGCTATGCTCAATAGTGAACCAGTTGATTGCGAAACCTACACATATAATCTACAAATAATTGATAGGCAGGAATCTTCTACTGATATCGATTCAGACAATGTTCCTGATTGGGTTTATCGTGAATTTGAGTTTACAGCGACTGAAGCGAGTCGATTTTTACTACTTTTTTTAGACGTAGTACAACCACCAGACCGGATTTATACCCTGTTTGACGATCTTAGAATTACGGCAATTCCGAACCCCAATATCACATTATCACACCAACTACCAGAGGTGATTTGCCCCGGAGAAACAGTAGATATACCAATTACTGTTTGCAGTGATACCGACCCCGGTTCAATTAATTTAGATGCGTACTTCGATACATTCAATCTCTTCTTTGGAAGCGGTGGTGATTTCATTGCGGGATCAGCTACCCTTACAGATTTTGTGGAACAAGATGGACAGTTCTGTCAAACTGCAGTTTTACAAGTGATCATTGGTGAAGATGTAGATATAAGCATTCCTAATTTACTCAATGTTACGATTGATCCTAATGGGGCATGCTTACCTACCGAAGACTATGTTATCAATTTTGACCTGACAAGTTGTCCACCAGTTACCGCCTTCGCGTGCGCTTGTGATGATCCTGGCATGGTTAATTACAATATTGATGCTGGCGATGGTTTATCTATTACAGAAACCCCATTGTGGGATCTAGCCACAGCAAATGCCTTATCTCCTGCTACCTACGATAATACCAATGGATGTATCGCCATCAAAGGCCGCTTGCTTATTGATGAAACAGCTCCAGGAGAGGTAGTCGACTTTGGCATTCTGGGAGGAGAGATACGTATGCAACCTGGTGCGGAAATTGTCATTAGTAGTTATGCTGCTCGTTTGGCCTTACAAGATGTAAATCAGGGGCAAGGTATACACGGTTGTGAAGAAATGTGGCAAGGCATTACTTCTACTCGTGGCACAGAGCTGTTTATGCAAAATTGTGAGCTATCTGATGCAGCATTTGGAGTTACTATGAATGCTAAGTCGGTCATTGATTTAATTGAAAACTCCTTCGCTTCCAATTACATTACGCTCTACACAGAAGCTGGCGGCGAAATAAAAGCCATTGACTTTGATGGTGTGACTCCCTTGGTCAAGAATTCCTTTAAAGGTGGCGTACTATTACCTCCTTATGAGGGCCAAAACGCACATATCGGTATCTTCTTGAACAACGCTGTGATGGAAATTGGGCAGAGTGAAGATCCAACAAACCGAAATACCTTCCAAGGCTTAAACAACGGTATTGTCACGAGTGAAACTGCTGTAGCGATACACGGAATTGAAGTCACTAACTTGCCAAACCTTACCTTTAATTTATCCGACCTAGAGGTGCATGCTGGTACCGGAATATTGCTGCAAAATTCATCGGGTATAGCTTGGAAGAATGACATATCCTCTTCTAGTACCAACAACATTGGCATCTTGGCACATAGAGCATCTTTGGATGCGAGAAATAATGCTCTCACTACCCCTTGGGGTATAGAACTGCTTGATGCAAATAATGAAGAATTTACAGCCATAGGGAACAACGTCACTGTCAATGATGGAGGAGCGGGAATATTGATGTTTAATTCCGATGCCATCTCTACTGCAATAATAGACGCGAATACGTTTTCCTCTACAACCACCGAGCGTGTAGATTTTATTTGGCTCAATAATCCAGGAATCCCGGTCTTGAGTGGAAATAAGGTGATCAGTGACAATATTTTCACTATTCCAACAGAGAATCAAAGAGCCATTAATCTAGTCAATGTTGGTCTTTGGAATGTGCTACGTTCTGATATTGATTATACAGGGGACGGTAATACAACAAATCAAGGAACAATTGGTATCGTATCATTTGGTTGTGAAGATTTGCTATTCCGGGATAATAATATTGATGCTATTCACCCAGGGGCATTTTACCACGGTTTGATGCTTTCCAATACCACTGCATCTGAGGCTTGCTGTAGTGTTATCAATAACGGGCATACAAATATGTTCTTCTTTGGTCATTCGGAAGGGACGACTGCGAGGCATACTGATTTAGGGAATGCGACTGTTGGCCTTGATGTATGGGCGGGGACCACAATTGGTCAACTCACTGAAAATCAGCAAGGTTTGGTTAGTTTTGTTCATCGCCACACAGGAAATCTTTGGAATGGAACATATAGCCTAGTTGGCGCACGAAATTTGAGTGCTAACTTTGATATTACGCAGTCTCGCTTCCTAGTTGAAGGATTTCCTTCTCCGCCAATTTGGCCTCCAAGTATTAGTACGCCAAGCAGCTCAATCCAGTGGTTTGTAGTTGACGATGGTACCGCATCCACTTGCGAGACGGATAATTTCTTATGTCCGTCCACAATACTAGCTGGGGAGGAAGAGACAGATTTAACACAATACAAAGACTATATTTTTACAGGGCAACATAGCGATATGTTAAACTGGGAACGAGACCAGTATAGACTACGCAAATTAAGTGGAATACCAGATTTGCAGAGTAGAAGCAATACACTTTTCGATTTCTATTCTTCAAGTATCACAACAGAGGTGGGGCAGTTTCAGCTACTGCGAAACAGCATCAAAAATCAATATGACTATGCTCAGGACTATTATGTTAGAGTAAATGATATTCGAGATATTTCCTCTCGACTGGTTAGTCTCTATCAAGCACTGGAAGTTGCTACAGATGAAGTTGCCATTGGACAATTGCTTGCTGAAAGGGAGTTAACCATAGAGGCGCTTGCCACATCATGGGAACAATTTATACCACTGAAGTCAGCGGAAATTGAGTCGCAGAAACAAGAAGCTCTAAATCTTTTAAGTGGTAATGCCAACTTACCTGTGAGTTCAATTTTTGCTCAAAATGAACAAGTGGTCAACGACTTATATTTGTCAAAAATTGCTTCAGAAAGTTATGAGTTAAGTGTGGAGGAATTTGCTGCTATTCAATCCATAGCAGAACAATGTGTAATGGAAGGTGGTAAAGCAGTTTACCGGGCGAGGGCGTTGTATCAATTGGCTGAAAACCGTTGGTTTGAGGATAACTGCCCTTTGGTTCAAGCATATCAAGCTTCAGGCGATGAGGCTAGACCCTCTAATGTTTCTACGATCAGAACTGATCTTTATTCTGAAACCGTTGCGGAAATTCAAGTTTACCCCAACCCAACGCAGCAGTATCTAAGTATTGAATTACCAAATGATTTTTCTGATAAAAAAATCGAATTCAAGTTGTTGACTATTAATGGCCAACAACTGCAAACGTGGACTCCTTCTCGCTCTTTAAGTCAGCAGTTGGACATACGGGGGATGCCAACAGGAACTTATTGGTTGAGTATCATAATTGATGGAAGTTTTTTGGTAAATAGAAGAATTGTAATTCTGCCTTAAATTAAGATCATTTTACCTGCTGCACTAAGTAGTTAGTGTAGCAGGTACTTATTTCTTTGTTATATGAAGTACGCTATACTACTATCATTGCTGATTTTATTTTGTTGTTTGTCACTGACTTTGCCTGCCCAAAAACACGACTATAACTGGATTACCGGCTATGGTTCAAACACAGGCAATCCAGATTTTGGCTTATCCATTCTACGATTTCAAGACTTCGGGAAAGTGGACACATTTAGTAAGAAAGACAGTTCCTTTGATATGGACTTCTTCAACGTTTCTGTATCCAATATTGATGGAGAGTTGCAATTTTATAGCAATGGAGTAGGAGTAAATAATTATCTACACCAGCTTATGGAAAATGGTGATGGGATGAGTGGATTTCCGGGTTCAACAGGAGAAGATGGGGGATATGCAATGGTGCAGGGAGGGGTTGTTGTCCCATGGCCAGGATTGAGTAATGAATACATCCTTCTACAAAACAAAGGTGGATTCTTTCCAGATCATGATGACCATAGATGGAAAGTAACCGAGTTGTTGTATTCCAGAATAGATATGAATGCTAGTTTAGGTGAAGGTGAAATATTAAATAAGCGACTTTCTTTGCTTCAGGATACGGTTAATTGGGGGAAGTCTACACTTGTTCGGCATGCAAACGGTCGAGATTGGTGGTATTTAGAGAATAAGCTTGATGACAACGTCTTTTACAGGATGCTTGTATCACCTACTGGTCCTCAGGTAATTGGTGAGCAAACTATAGGTATACCAATTTATCAGGGTACAGGCCAAGCTGTTTTTTCTCCTGATGGCACCAAATATGCCATATTGAATACTGTTAGTGATGATGTTGGAGGTGTACTAAATATCTATCATTTTGATCGATGCTCAGGTTTACTGAGTAGTCAAGTACATATCCCTGTAGATAATGATAGCGGTTCTGGTGGCATCGCTTTTTCACCTGATAGTCACTATTTGTATTTATCTGCGAATTGGTACATTTATCAATTTGACCTTGGGGCAAGCGACATAGCACAAAGTAAAGATACCGTTGCTATCTATGACTTAAATGTGGATTGGTTACCAACAACTTTTTTTGCTCCTCAACTTGCTCCTGATGGTCGTATCTATGTTATTTGTCCGAACAGTGTCCCCGTCATGCACCGGATTGAATACCCTGATAAACCCGGCGAGGCCTGCTTGGTAAAACAGCACAGCGTTCGCTTGCCAACCCTGAATTCTTTTTCCATCCCGAATAATCCGAATTACCGTCTCGGGCCAATTGACGGTAGCCCGTGTGATACGCTGGGGATTAATAACATTCCAAGAGCAAATTTCAGAGCAGATCAGGATAGCTCAGACTATCTCGAATTTTATTTCCAAGATCTCAGTTACCATGAGCCCGAGGAATGGTTCTGGACTTTTGGCGATGGATTTACAAGCGAGAGTGTATCACCCACCCACATTTATGGGGGAGATGGTGTCTATGAGGTTTGTTTGACCGTGAGTAACCCAAACGGTAGTCACACGGCTTGCGATACGCTATTCCTTGGGGTGGTTGATGCTACAGAACAAGTAGAACTAGATGTTGAGCTACAAGTCTTCCCCAATCCATTTCAACGAGACTTCTCCTTAGTGATGAACGACTATTTTCCGAGAAATGCCCAACTGATGGTGTTTGATGGTTTGGGGCGCAAAATTGACCAGCAAAGGATTCACCAGGGATGGAATACGGTAGATGGAAATGCTTGGGAGCCGGGCCTTTATTTTTACGAACTGTGGGATGAGGGACAGTTACTTAAACAAGGTAAGGTGGTGAAACAGTAGATCAAGTAAAGGTCCATCCCTTCCAGGGAGTCTTCTGATCCTGACTGCTAACGTCAGTGAGGGTCGGGGTGCTTCGCCTACGGTAAGCCTTTGGCGACCGTAGGGGGGCATACACCGCAGGGCTGTCGAATCTGAAAATTCCGATATTTAAGGATTTGATCATCAAATGAAATGAGTGGCAATTTGGCGAATCGATCTATTTCAGAGTCTTTACGTGACATAGAATCTAGTACTTTTATTGAGTGCTTTGAGGATATACCTGACAGTAGAGATCAAGATCACGTGATGTACCCAATGCAGGAAACGCTGTTTTTGGTTGTAGCAAGTGTAATCAGTGGCTATGAGGAAAATCGGGCCATTGAGGATTTTGGGCGCTTGAAGCTAGACTGGCTACGACAGTATTTTCCTTTCAATAACGGTATTCCTACCCATGGTACGATAGGCAATATTATTGGCCTTATTGACACTCAATTTTTTGAAAAAGCTTTTCGAGAATGGGTTAATCGGGCCTTTGGCATTGCGTCTAATTCTTTACTGCATATTGATGGAAAAAGAATATCGGGTAGCGTTGATAAAGAACTTCAGGGCTTGTCAGCGAGCAAAGGTGGCAAGAGTGCTTCATTAATTGTAAACACCTATGTCTCAGATACTAAGACCGTGGTAGCGCAAGCGGATGTAAGCCAGAGTGGTGATGAGAAAGAGGGGGCAAAGCGTTTGATTGAACAACTGCACCTTAAGGATAAAATCATTACAGGTGACGGTAATTATTGTACCAAAGACATACTACAACGCATTCGTAAGAAAAAGGGCCATTACCTAATGGCTTTGAAAGGCAATCAGCCTCTTTTAAAGGAATTAGCGGAACAGTACTTCGACGATGTGCGAATAGATAAAATGCCTCATCATACCGATGAGCAAGCACACGGCCGCTCAGAGCAGCGAACCTACCATGCCATTCGGGTAGATCAGTTTGGCCATGATAAAATCAAGGAATACGCTGGTTTATGTAAAATCATAAGAGTCCGACGACAGCGAGAGGTGTTAAGAAAAAAGCAGGCTCAAAAATCTGATGAAATTCACTTTTACATCACTAGTAGTGATCAGCCCATAGCCTATTTGGCTAATGCTATTAGAAAACACTGGCAGGTAGAGAACAATTTACACTGGGTACTTGATGTCGAATTTAAAGAGGACCATAGTCGAAAACGAACTGGTAATCAGGCGGCTAACTTCAGTTTGATCCGAAAAGTTGCACTCAACATGATTGAACAGCACCGTGGTAAAAAGTCCATCAAAGCAACACGAATGGCGTGTGCACTATCAGATGAAAAACGGCAACTCATATTAGGATTTACGTGATTCGACAGCCCTGGGCATACACCGCCCTACTTTTTTCCGCGAAAAAAGTAGCAAAAACGCCTTGTTGCTAGAAGGTGGCGTCTCTGCTCATGCACTCCTTTTGAAGCTTTGGCCAAGAACCCACCCTTGGCCGCTTCGCTAGACGAAACCCTGCTTTCGCGAGCCCTGCGTGCTCGAAGCCGCTGACGGGCTTCGTCTCTTGGGGCCACATGAATAGCAACAAACACTTCTTACTATCGCTAAAATTTTGGCTGAAGGAGGTTGAAATATTATAGTAAAAGCCCATCCCTCGCAGGGAGGGGTTTGGGGTGGGTCTAAAGTCGCTCAATTTCTTACCACACAACCAATCAATCACCAAAACAATAGTACTTTGCGCGCCATTAGTAACCAACCGAAATCTAGCAGTGCCCAATAAACCAACTCATCTCATCACGGGCGTACTCACCGGCGCCGCTGTAGCGCTCATGAAGTTACAGTACTTGGAGCCGGAGTCAATCAAAAGTGTAGGTGATCTACTCGGACAAGTACCACTTTTGACCATTGTATTGATCAGTGCGGCCGTAGGCGGTCAATTTGGCCTAATGCCAGATATCATAGAACCCGCCAAGAACGGCAACTGGCGGCACCGAAAGTTCTTCCACAGTTACACCATTCTGGCCATGATCGTCTGGTTTACCTACCAAACGGAAACCAATCCTGAACTGCACGATATGGTTCGACATTTCTTCACAGTAGCTGCGGCAGGCTATTTATCGCACTTGATTCTGGATAGCTTCACACCGGCGGGTTTGCCGTGGATTTGATAGTGGAAGTTCGCTATCGCTCACGGTTAAGCTCACTGCGTTCGCGGATAAAGTTCGCTATCGCTCACGGTTAAGCTCACTGCGTTCGCGGATAAAGTTCGCAAAGCTCGTGCTTGTGGCCACTGCGTCGGACGCTTAAGCTAAAACTTTAACGTCAGTTTATGGCAGCCAAACTAAACTGCGAGTTTTGCGAACTACATACATGAATGCTCACACCTCCATGAAATACTCAGTTGGACGAGGAGCAAGTTCTCCCGCGACCGTCAGGGAGCTTTTACCGCGAGCCTCGCGAGCCCTACCGCGACCGCAGGGAGCTCCAACCGCGAGCTTTGCGAGCTATCCCGCGAACGGAGTGAGCTTCCACCGCGACCGTAGGGAGCTAAAACCGCGAGCGTCAGCGAGTTCCCCCGCGAACGCTAGTGAGCCAGCGAGCCTACTTCCGAGTAATCGAATACGTCACCTCCACATGTTGCCCACTGGAGTCGGCCAATACGATAGAGAGGGTCACAGATGAGGTAATATCACTGAGGTTGGTTGAAATCTGTTCTCTGCCTAGATTTTCTGGCGCATTGTCATCTGGGTCGCCATCCGAATCGAAAAGATCAGCATCTATTTCGATACGGCTATTGGCGATCTGAGATTTTGCCACCGTGTACGTTACTGCGGCAACTACGGGTACATCACTCCGCCCTACGCTGATGGCTTCCCCGATCAAGGCCCTCCAGATCGAGTTGGTTTCTACAATATTATCGCGGATGAGTTTGGTGTCAATGTTGCCATATACTTCAAGGGCATCACCTTCGGCTTCTTTGATTTCCAGTGCTTGCATTTTCAGTAGCTGTACTTCAAAGGTTACATCTTCATCTACGGGGGTTACGGGGGCTTCGTCCTCGCTGCAGGAACTGAGCATTACGATAGCCAGTGAGAAGACGAAAGAATACTTAATGAACTTCAGGAAAAAATTGTGCTTTGTCATGATTAAAACTTTTGTGGATTTGTGTTAACGTAGTTTTTTGTGAAGCTTACACTTTATCAATCTGCAGCCTGATGAGTGTAAGCCACCACAAAAATTAGGTGTCAATATTTGACGCTTCAAACATAGGGGCAGAACCACCTCCAACGCCAATTTGGGGCATGGACAAAGCATGGACAAGGAAAAAATAAATGCTATTTCTTCTTTTCTTTATTTCGACAAATATACTTAAGAGTTTGATTATGAGTGCTTTGTGTATTTTTTGCTTGGCTGGGTGATTTTTGTGAGTATGGACAAGTCTGAAATAAGTATTTCCTGCAAGTCTTGGACTTAACTATCTTTAATCGTCATTAATTGATTCTTGGTACACAAATATTGTTGGGCAAAATCAATCACTATGGCTATTGTTGTACAGACGCCTTACAATGCGTCTCTGCGGCAAGAGATTTATTGCATCTGTTTTACAGGAGATTTGACTAACATCCTTGTGCATGAAAGCTTTCATTGTCCCGTTTGCTACCCTATTTCTATTGTTTTTTCCTTCGCTTTCCTTCGGACAAAATGAACCCAGGATCGATAGCTTATTGGAAGAATTGGAGTCGACTTCCGATCAGCAACACGTTTTCGAACTTTCCGAACGCTTATGGGCGGAGTACATCAATAGTGATCCCAATCTGGCACTCGAGCAAGCTGAGCGTATAATTCAAGTAGGGAATGAGCTACAGTTGGATACCATCCGAAGCAATGGCTATTACAAGAAGGGAGTCTGCCATGCCTACATGAATAATTTTGATAGCTCTGGGGTGTACTTCCGCAAGGCGATGACCCTATTCGAGGCGGCAAATAATTACGAAGCAATAGCCAGCGTACAGCGCAACATTGGTCAAGATTTTAACATGACAGGTGAGCTGGATAGTGCCCTGTACTACTACCAGCAGGCAAGAGATAATTTTGGCCAGATTGATGATTCCGTGGGCATTGCGGATATCCACAATTCTGTGGCGGTGGTGTACTACATGAAAGGTTATTATACCATTGCTCTTGATGAGGCGGTTGCCGCCGAGCGCATCTTTGAGCAAGATGATGCGCTGGGAGGTGACCTTAATCAAAATCGTATGGTGATTGCCACCCTCTACGGTGAGATGAAAGACACGCTGAATGCCGTTGAGTATTACAAAAAGACGATTGAATACTTTCAGGCGAATAACTTAAAACGGCAATACGTCTCTAATGCTTTGTTACTGGCGCAGTTAATTATTTCAGATTACGAAAGATACCCGGAAGTAGATGACTTGGTGGAGAACATGCTCAGCGCTGCCTATGAATTAGATGCTCCCAATATCGTACATGAGGCGCGCCATGTAGCGTCGGCGCTAGCCTACGAAAAAGGGGACTTGGCAGAAGCTCGTAGCATCCAGCTTGAGCTCGTAAAGCAGACTGCAGGAGAGGAGCAAGCCCTTAACCAGGTTATGCATAATGTTGCACTGGGGAAAACACTGGTTGCTACTGGGGAGTATAATGATGCAATAGGGTATTTAAAGACCGGTAAGGAAGCGGCTGTTCAGTTTGGCTTAGAGGCTAGCGAGGCAGCAGCCAAAAAGTATTTATCAGAGGCTTACGAGGGCTTAGGAGATTTTAAGAATAGCCTGGCCTGCTACAAAGCCTACAAAACCATAGACGGAAAAATTTACGATGAGGAACGCACCAGGCGCTTTGATGAGTTGCAGACCATCTTTGAAATAGAAAAGAAGGAAGCTGCACTGGCGCTACAAGCCGAAGAAATCAAAACACTAGACGCCGAAGCAAAGGCCAATCGATTATCGGCTACACTCTACGGTACCGGGATGGTGTCTTTTATTCTTATTTCCGGCTTGCTCTTTTTTGGCTTTCGCCAAAGAATGAAAAAGAACCAACTGGAGCGCGAACAGCAAGAAGCAATGTTTCGTCAGGAGCTAGATTATAAGAAAAAAGAACTCACCTCCCAGACCCTGCACTTGGTACAGAAGAATACCTTCATACAAGAAATGCAGGAAAAGCTAGAGGAGATCAAAAAGGAGCCGAACTTGTTCCAAAAGGAATTTCATAAGCTGGTGTCTTCTTTACGCCGCCAGTCAGGTGAAGACGAAACCTGGGAGGTTTTTAAATCCTATTTTTCCCAAGTTCACAATGATTTTGATCAGAATCTCAAGCAGGTAAACAGTGAAGTCACAGAGAACGACGTTCGCTTGGCTTCCTTTCTGCGGATGAACTTGACGACTAAAGAAATTGCTTCTCTATTAAATGTACTTCCAGACAGTGTCTTAAAATCTAAATACCGACTCAAGAAGAAACTGCAGCTGGAGAAGGAGCAGGATCTCAATGTTTATCTGGCTACCTTATGATAGTAGGTTCTTAGGCACCGGTGGTTGGCGCATTGTGATTGATATTGTCATTGAGATTGTGCTTGCTATATCCCAATTTCAAAATCCAGAAAGAATCCACGATCTCCCAGGTGATTGCCATTGTAACGCAGGCCAAGTACAAAGTCATAGTAGAAGACAAAGTCTAGCCCAACGCCACCGCCCCAGAGCAGGGTGTTATTGAGTGGATTAGGGCGATCATTGAACGGGCTGTTCACGTAGCCCAGATCGTTGCTGACCGTCAGGTTGAGATGGAAAGGCAGTTGACGGAAGGCTTCTAAAAAGACCCATTTGCCGAAAGTTATGTCCCCTTCCCAGAGGCGAAAGCGTACATTCTTGCTGACAAAGGCGGCATCTAAACCATCCAAAACGTAGAGCTCAAAGCCAGTGACGCGGTTGCGCCCAAAACCCAAGGCACGATTATAACGCGAAGCTTGCTGTCGCCGGATGAAAGAATATTTACCACCGCCGCTCAGCCCAAAACTCCAGCGTTTGCCCACGGGCCAATACTTGGCTGCGGAGAGTTGCAGCGTGAGCGCAGAGCGATCATCAAAGAAGCCGATGCCATCTTTCATCAATTCCCCTCCGTAGACATAGCCTGACCACGGGTAGGTACGATTGTCACGAAAGTCATAGTCGAATATATAGAGCAAGCGGAAAAAACGTAAATCAGTCTTACTATCGCCGAAATAGTCCGGATTAAATTCCTGAATGATGATCGGATCTACCTGCTCATGATGGTACTCAAGTGCAAAGGTATGACGAGCGTAGAGTTTCGGGCGCCAGCTAAGATTGGCGTCCGCTTGGAGTTTGCGACGTAGAAATTGGTCATCATCGCGGTAAAACTCCTGTTTGTTATTGAGGGTCGCAAAGTTCACTTCCCGGTTACGACCATATTGGAAATTAGTACCAATACCCAACGTCTGTTTCTTGTTGATGTAAGGCAAACTGTAGCTAGCATTAAAGCTTCGCGTATAACCATATTCAAATCCTATTTCCAATTCATCCCCCCAGCCGCTGAAATTGGTGTGGTTGACTTCTAGCCCAATGTTCACCCGCTGTAGCGAACGGTTTTGCTCTTTCCACCAGACGTTGAAATTGCGATCCGCCAGATCAAAAGTTGGAACCGGGTAGAGGTACCAGTTTTCCAATAATTCAATCAGCAAGTGCACGCGCTGGGTAGCGCCTTCCCAATTCTTATAAGTTATACTGGTTTGGCTAAACAAGCCCGTATTCATCAGTTGGCGCTCGGCCTCGATGATCTTGTCGGCCAGAATATCCAAGGGGATGGTATCACCAATTTTAAAAGGGAGCTCGCGCAAGACGACCGCCTCTCGGGTCCGTTTATGACCTTCCACCGTTATGTCATCCAGAATAATCCAACCACCATCTTCCGTCTGCGCTGTGGCCAGGGACAGGCAGAAAAGGGGAGTTAAGATGAGCAGCAGAATGACCTTTTTCATGTATGCTTTCGGGACAAGATTTTTTGATGTACGATGTTATAATGTACGGTGTACGCTGTTGTTATGTACAATGTTATTATCTACAAAGTACGAGTCTAATTGGGGTGTCCTATACTTTGTGTTAAGTATTGAGCTAGGTACTTAGGTGGACCACTTTTGCTTATCAGCTATAGTGGTTAGCGTTGATGGATTTGGAGATAGCTACTTTATATTCCTCAAAATAGAGAATAATTACGAATCTAAGGTTGGTCCAAAGGAGGCTCTTAACGTTAATGTCGCCAACGCTTCGCACTAGCCGACTTTTTGCTTTTGTGAGATTCGTGCCAACATTGAGACGTGTAGTACAATGAATGGGGTGGTGTTAGAGGGGGCTCCGCTTAGCCCTGCCAACAGGCAGGCCAGCGTCAGGCCTGCCCGCCGTGGATAGCACTCTGTCAGGCGGGCTATCCAGGCGCTCCCATAGGTCGGCCTTACTATCCTTAGCCCTTGCGCCGTCCCGGCACCGGGCTCCTGCCAAGGCAGTCGCACTTTTGATAGTGCGTTTATGCCTGCTATGATTTGTATGGTATTCTACCCACCCATAATTTTTAACCGGTTTCGCGGAATTCATTCCGCTGCCTACTGATAAAACAGCGTGCAGTACCACGAACTTATCCGCAACTATTGGGGCGGCTATTTTTTCAAAGTCAAACATTCCGTAGTCTTATCTTAAGACGGAATGAATTCCGCGAAACCACAAATGGGGCAGTTTAGATTACTGTAGTGCTGTGGAACAATTGAATAATACTGCCTTTGCCTGTCCATCACCGCAGCAAGGAACGACAAGCATCGTACAAGTCCTTCCAACCTTTGCGTTGGCGCACCACGGTTTCCAGATACTCCTCCCACAGTGGAGCGTCCTGATTATTATCTTTGATGATGGCACCGGTAAGGCTAGCAGCCAGGTCGTCTGCTTGTAGTTTTCCATTGCCAAAATGGGTGGCCAGTGCCTGGCCGTTATTGATCACAGAAATCGCTTCCGCTGTACTCAGGGTACTGCTGGGTGATTTGATTTTTACCCGGCCATCTTCCGTCTTCCCGCTACGTAGCTCGCGAAAGATGGTCACCAGTCGGCGCACCTCTTCCGAAGGTAGATTAGCGGCTGGCACTTCCAGCTGATTCTGGGTTTGGGCTACCCGAGTTTCTACAATTTTGACTTCCTCTTCCAGACTCGCAGGTAGCGGCATGACCACAGTGTTAAAGCGCCGACGAAGGGCCGAAGAAAGCTCGTTTACCCCCTTGTCGCGATCGTTTGCGGTAGCAATTACATTAAAGCCGCGTACAGCTTGTACTTCGGTGTTGAGTTCGGGAACGGGGAGCGATTTTTCCGAAAGAATGGTAATCAACGCATCCTGTACATCACTGGGAATTCGTGTGAGTTCTTCAATACGCACGATCTGTCCATTGGTCATTCCATTAATGACCGGGCTGGGTACAAGTGCTTCTATGCTGGGCCCTTTGGCTAAAAGTTGCGCGTAGTTCCAACCGTAGCGCAGCGCCTCTTCATTAAGCCCGGCAGTACCCTGTACCAAAAGAGTAGAGTCATTACTGATGGCGGCTGCCAAGTGCTCACTCACCCAAGTCTTAGCCGTACCAGGAATACCAACCAGCAACAGTGCTCTATCGGTAACCAAGGTAGCGACAGCCACCTCTATCAATCGGCGCTGACCAAAGTACTTGGCCTCTATCTCCGTGCCGTCTTTCAGGGTGCCACCCAATAGGTACGTAACCACCGCCTGCGGCGACATCTGCCAGCCAGCCGGCTTAGGATGTTGGTCTTGCTTTTTGAGCGCCTTGATCTCTTTCGCATAAGCCGTTTCGGCGTGCGGGCGCAGAATCGCTTGAGCTTTGGCCATTGGTAGGAAACTGTTTCTGCAAAGGTGTCTAACTTTTGTGGGCTGGCCAAACGAATTGCAGGAAGTTAGAAATAGGAAATAAGAGGTAAGAAATTTAAAGTCGGAAATGGGAGGTGGGAAATCGGAAGAAGGGGAAGTGAAAGTTATTAAAAGTGATTGCCCCAATCATTTCCGGTTGAAATGACTAGGGCAATTTCCTAAAACCAACTATTCTTTTATTTGTGCGGTAAGATTCTTTTGGGCGACGCGATGAATCGCATCGCTACGTTTGTGGAAGTGGGTATTTACGCCATTGCCGATTTCCGACTTCCCACTTCCGAATTGATATTTCTGACTTCCTAAAACTGAACTCGGTACAAGAAGTCTGGGAAGAAACCACGCTGGAAGACATCATTTACCTCGTTAGTCTGGCGGTTATAACGGCGCACAAAGATGTTCTCCTGGTTGGTCAGGTTTTGAAAGTCGAGGTAGAAGCGGTGCGACAGTTTCCGCTTGTCGCTGTTTAAAGCTACACCTAGTTTCAAGTCCCAGCGGAAGTAAGAATCAAGTGTTTCGCTGAAAGCCAGTTCTTCTACATCCACCTGGAACCCTGCTTCCTGTGATGCCTCCAAGTCAGTTGGTGTGAAGGGGCGCCCACCGGCGGTGGTGATTTTGGTGTCAATCGTGAAGGCGTGGCGTTTGTTAGGACCGAAATTCCATTCTCTACCAGCTAGGACATTGAGTACGTAAGAGTTGTTGAAAGCAGTGCTGCGCTCTACACCGTCACTACCCGTGTAACGTGAATCATAGATGGAAGCGGTAACCAACGCATAGTAGTTCTTGCTAAAGAATTTCTCCAGGGTAAGTTCTACGCCGTAGTTTTCACCCGTTCCCTCGTTCACCAAACCGAATTTGTTGCGTGGGAAAATGAAGTCGGCACCAGTATTCAGGATCGAGAATGAACTCGCGAAAGGATCAACGGGAACATCAGATACATCCTGGTAGTAAGCCTCTGCCTTCAAGCGCCAATCCGCAGCAAATTTGAAGTCATAGCCCAGTACGAAGTGCTGACTGCGGGTGAAATCCAGGTCCTCATTAGGCCGGCTGAAGGTACCATCAGCATTAGGGGAAGTAGCCAAAAGAATCGGGATAGGTTGGGTCTGACTGTGCATTCCGTAGCCCAGGCTCAGGGTTTGGCGCGGTGCAAAATCCCAATTCAGCGCCAAACGTGGTTCTAATGCAGTGGACGAGTTGATGTCCAGGTACTGCATGTGCAAGCCAGCGTTTAAGGTCCAGGCCTTATTAAAACGATACTGGGTTTGTACGAAGGGCTGCAGAATAGTAGCTTGATCCTGGAATTGGTAAACCGTGACTAATTCTCGAACGCCGTCACCATCTTCATCTGGGCCTTCCTCGGCGTCTAGCGCATTTAGGTCGTAGTCGTAGATCTCTGCCAGGATACCGGCACGGGCTGTCAGGCGAGCATTGAATTTCTTATTGACGTAAGATGAGATCGAATAGCGATTCTCCAAATTGTCTACATCACCGTAAGGCACGGAAAATTCTTCCTCAGTATTTTGGAGAAAGTAACGCTCCTGGGTAAAGGTGTTCTCCGAGGTGGAACCAGCAATTACGGTTCGCAGGTAGGCTTTGTCGCTAAGGATAAGGTTATGGCGTAAGCCCAGGACACCAAAACTAGATACGGCGAAGGCGTCTTCATCTGCTGCCGCAAAAAGGTCGTCTTCGTCTACTTCATCACTCAGAAAGTCTATGTCACTCTGGCCACCAATTCCGAAGAGGACGAATTTGCCCGCCTTGGTGTTGCCAAAGTCAAGTTTGAAAGTTAAGTCTTGATAATTAGGTGTAGCGTTTGTACCTACCGGAATGCCTAGTTCTGATGCCAAGCCAACAAAGGAGTAACGGCCAGCTACGGCGTAAGAACCACCATTAAAGAGCGGGCCTTCGGCCATGCCTTCCAAGCCACTAAAGGCACCTAGCTGTAGCATAAATTCGTGGCGGTCACGGTTACCATTGCGCAAGCCTAGGTCGAATACACCCGCCAAGGCATTACCGTATTCTGCGGGAAAAGCACTGGTGAGGAAGTCAGAATTGCGCAGCAGGTTAGGATTCAGAGCGCTTACCGGACCACCAGTAGTACCAAGGGTAGAAAAGTGATTGGGGTTGGGGATGGGGATACCTTCAATTCGCCAGAGGACACCAGTCGGGGAATTGCCACGAATGACAATATCATTGCGCGAATCGTTGGCGGTACTTACACCGGCAAAGTTGCTGACCAAGCGGGCGACATCGCTATTGCCACCCGAATAACGATTGACTTCCTCGACGGAGAAGGTTCTGGCAGAGATGGTCGCTAGTTCGTTCTGGGCTTTGTCTTTGTCGACAGTGGCGGTTACAACTACGGCGTCGAGTTCGGCAATGGCCTCTTCCATGGCCAGTTGTAGTATGACTTCCTTACCGGAATTCACTACGATATTAGGTACAGTAAGCGGTTCATAGCCCAGGTAAGTGACCTGTATAACCTGTCTTCCGATAGGAACACCTTCCAGGCGGAAGTAACCATCAATGTCAGTAACCGTACCGGTAACGTTCTCATTCCCTAACAGCTCCACAGCTGCTCCGATGAGTGGCATTTCAGATTGTTGGTCAATAATCGAGCCCTTTATGGTTTGAGTTTGGGCAAATAAGCTAATGGTAGAAAGTACAAATGCAAGGGGTAATAATAGTCGAAGCATGATAACATTGAGCTTAAGTGATACAAAGTGCGGGTGATCTTAATCACAGCCCAAAGTTGCGGGAAACCACTACGGAGAGAAACGTCTTTCCGGTGAATTGTAAGTTTTGGCAGTTGAATCGTAGAAGGTAGAAAACGTATAGGATTACGCTTAGAATTGTAACAGCGTGTTTACACGGAAGAGGTGCACGAGGAGATGATAGCATCACTTACCTGGAGTCCATCTACGGAAAAGTATTTCCATGCCTTTTAGCAGTACTGCGAAAATTAGGATTACCGGAATGGCATAAGTGAGGATGTAGAGAAAATTGTAAACAATGATCAGACTGATGTAAAAGATCCAGATGTCGATCTCCAAGCCTGGTTGTAATACTTGGTAGTGTACAAATGAGTACAGTAGTCCGGACAAGCACCAGATGACTAGCCCCCAGAAGACAAACCGGCGGGTCTTGCCAGGAGCGTCTTTAAGGATAGTTCGCTGAGGAATGCCATGTTTTTGTTGCATGACGATTAATGGGGTAGGTGAGTAGAATGCTCCGCACAAGGATGCACCAGACTGTTTGTGCGGAGCATTTGTATTGTTAGGCTTAGGACTAAAGCAATCCGGCATCCTCATTATACAAAACAGCAAGGAGTACTTGCCCTACCGTCCTTAGGGTGTTTTTGTCAATGATGTCCATGTCATCATCGTGGGTGTGCCAGTGTGGGCCAAAGGAAGTTTGGGTAGTACCACTGAGGTTGATGATGTCGATGGTGGGAATCCCCGCGATTGAGTTGACGAAGTAGTGATCATCGGTAATACCGCCTTGCATTCGGCGACTGACAAAATAGTTAG
The DNA here is from genome assembly GCA_038528965.1 of Bacteroidota bacterium. Taxonomy (GTDB): domain Bacteria; phylum Bacteroidota; class Bacteroidia; order Chitinophagales; family Saprospiraceae; genus Lewinella. The sequence continues at coordinate 49,749 of JBCBEC010000050.1, forward strand.
TCCGCCCCATACGCTTGGCCATGCCCCAGACTTTATCCACAATGGGCTGGGCGTAGTAAGCACTATACCCTTCGATAGGGAACTGAGCTCCCTTGGCACCCACCATATCCAACAGAATACCATACCGTGGTTTGTAAGGCGTAGGCCGGTTGCGCGACCAATATTGACTACCCAGGCAGTAGGACTCAGGTGCCCCACCACTTTCACCATGATCTTCCGCATCGAATAAGACAATATCGATACCAATGCCGATGGGGTTTTCCTGAATGCGCCTAGCAATCTCCAATAGCACGGCTACACCACTTCCACCATCGTCTGCTCCAAGGATGGGTTCCTCCAGGCGTTCCGTATTCAGCGGGCTATCCGCAATGTGGCGGGTATCCCAGTGGGCACACAGCAGGATCCGGTCAGAAACGTCAGGATTGATTTGTGCGATAATATTGGTGGCGCGGTGGCTTGCTCCAGTATATAGATCAGCAGTAAACTCCTGCTGTTGTACGCGTGTCCCCAGCGCCCGGAAGCGTTCAACCAGCCAGTCTTTGCAGGCGGCGTGCCCTTCACTGCCAATTACGCGAGGACCGAAGGAAAGTTGGGCGGCAATATCGTTATAGGCAGAGTCTGCATTAAAGGCAGGTATGGTTGGTGGCGTGGGAGTAGTAGTAGGTGGCGGAGGTGGCGGATTGTCGTCACCACAGGAAGAACAGGTTGCAAAAACGGCTAAGCAAAGCAAGAGAGAGAACAGAAGCTGAGGGGACCGCATATGGTATTATTGTTAAATGAGCTGCAAAGATAAGGGGATTGTGGGGTTGGGAGGGAGGAAAGTTGAAGGTATGAGGGGTTGAGGCATACCGCCTGCGATTTAGATCAGCTCTAGTGATTTTCTGTGCAGAGGCGTTGAAAATACAAATATATTTTGTTGTGTCTACTTGAATCGGGGCATGTTGGAGACAATTCATCATTAGAATAATAGTCAAATGATGGAGGTGATGATTTCGGGACAGACCGCCTTCGGCGGGCCCACCCTCACCTGGTCCAGGACATGACCATTTCCTAGTTTTTGGGAAATGGCACGGGATTCACACCCAGCAAAGTGACATGTCACAATACTGGCCAACAAAATCCTATGTGAGCAGAAAACCCAGAAGTATCGATATCAGAAACTTTCACCTAGAGCTCTAAATTCTCCACGATTATAAATTGAGTGGAAAAGGTGAAGTAAAGCAACTTCAGAGAACGCGGTTTTCAATAATCTCACAGTAAAAGTAATAAAACTTGACGAATTAAACAAAAAATAATTTAATTATTTTATTTCAAACTATTTTTGTTTGCTGATGTGTGAATCCGCCCACTCTAACCACTGCCGCATCACACTCCGAAACTGCGTGGGATAACTAATGCTGTGCCTGGCTCTTGGGTAGATCATCATTTCTACTGTTTTAGCTGCGTCTTTCATAGCCCGATACATTTCCCAGGCTTGGAGCGTAGGGCTTCGGTTATCATTGGCACCGTGCAGGATTAATAGTGGTGTCTCTGCGTGTTCAACAAAGAATATGGGGGAGGCTTTTCGGTAGTTCTCCACCGCATCAATTGGTCGTGCGTAGTATTCCCAGACGCCAATATCCCGATTACTAAACTCATGCTGGCCATAGAGACTGACCAGGTTAGAGATGCCTGCTACACTGATTGCTGCCTTAAAGCGATCCGTTTGTGTAATGGCCCAGTTGGCCATATAGCCACCATAACTCCAGCCGCCAATTACCAATCGATTCTCATCGGCAATGCCCATCTCAACTAGTTGATCCACACCGGCCATGATATCAGCAAAGTCCGTTTGGCCAAAGGCATTCCGGTTGCCAGCGTAGAACGCTCGGCCGTACGCAATACTGCCACGGAAGTTGGGGCGAAAGACTAGGTAGCCATTATCCGCAAAAAACTGAGCAAAGCGATCATAGCCGTCTAATTCGACAGCATCGGGGCCGCCGTGTGGGATGACCATAAGTGGATACGGTGTAGTACTATCGTAATTAGGAGGGAAGGTTACAATCCCCTGTACCTGAAGACCGTCACTGCTATAAGTAATGGTTGTACTGCTGGTTTTAATCTTGTCTTGCAGGCTTGCGTTGGTCTGCGTCAATGGAATAGCGTTTGCGGGTGCTTGTTCCATTGGCAGGCGGTAGAGTTGTGGTAGCTTAGTGCTGTAGGAACCAATGAAGAGTATATCCTGTGCTGCAATCTGGTATTCTGATATCACCCAGTGTGGAGTAATGAGGGTGTTTATATCACCTTGTAGGCTGGTTTGATATAGGCCCGTTTTTCCATCCCGTGGTGTCAGGAAACTTAGGTGCTCTTCATCCATCCACTGGAGCTCATAAATGGTGGGATCAAAATCGAAGGTGAGATTTTGGGTAGATCCGTTGGTTAGGTTTGCTAAGAACAAACCATCATTGGCGGCAAAACCCGCTGTACTTCCGGCAAAGGCCAGATGTTCCCCATTTGGTGAAAACCGGAGATGGTTGAAGGATTCGGCATCAGCGAAGCGGTAGACTGAACGACCTGTACCTATTTCCAAAACCGCTACCCAACTGTTGGTGATTGCCTCGTAACTATCGTAATTTTTGGCACAAATTAGCGCCAGGTATTGGCCGTCGGGACTAATGTCAAATTCAATGATTCGGAAGGAGCCATCCGTCAATTTCTCTTTCTGCTCAGTAGTGATATCGTATGCCCATAAGGCATTAGTGAAAAACTCAGTACCCACCCAGTACCCGCCACCATTTGCCTTTTCTTCGGCGACTAAAGTACTATCACGTGGCTCATCATCAACGTAGGCTATGCGGTTATTATCGATCCAGTCGTACTTGGAAAGGTAGGCCTGGGCATCGGAAATCATTCGTATGTCGCCCCCTTCAGCAGGAATCATGAATACTTGCTGTAAGTTATTCCGGTAGGCAATGAAAGAAACCTTGCCGCCATCGGGCGACCACTTAAGGTCATAGTCGTTGTGATCACTGGTGAGGTGAAACGTGTCCCTTCCGCTAAGGTCTGTTTTTACAATAGCCGGGTAAGAGTTCCAATTATTAGCTCGCTTGCGCGTAATGCGGTATACAACCTGATCTCCGTAAACTTGTAGGTTAGAGATTCGCTCCATCCGCAAATGGTCATCAGCGGTCAGTTGAGCGGATAGGAGTATTGGAATCAATAAAAAGAGCGGAGCAAATAAGTAGAGGCTTGTTCTCATGATACTGGGGTAGCGCTGATTATCTGAGCAGATTCACTAGAAGGATGCGTCTTTCTCCGGTAGCACCCTATAGAAGTCACAGTAGTATTTCTTCCACTTCTCACAACAAACCCCAGCTTTCCTTTGTACCTATTGCAGCAAGTATAAACGATAGCATGAGCATACGCCTGGTCCCACGGGAGGAGATTGATAAAACAAAGTGGAATAGCTGTATTCATTACGCAGTGAACGGTAATATCTTTGGCTATATGTGGTATCTGGATGCTATGGCTCGCGAATGGGATGCCTTGGTAGAAGGAGATTACGAATCCGTAATGCCGCTGACGCATAAAGAGGTAGGCTGGCGCAAACAGGGCTTAGTACAACCTCCGCTAATCAGAGAGCTAGCGATCTACAGTGTGAATCCTCCGTCTAATAAACGCAATGCGGCTTTCTGGGACGCCCTACCGGAAGAATACCAGCGGGTGAATCTTAAGCTAGACTCCTTCAGTCAGCCCAAGGTAGAAGGGTGGACCAACAAAGAGCTAACGAATTACTTTATGCCGCTCAATGAACCCTATGAGCTTATCCGAGAGCGTTATTCTCAGCAGTTAATTGACCGCCTGGAAGTAGCAAAGGAGACGGATCTGTTTCCGGTATCTAGTCTGAAACCGGAGCGCATCGCAGAACTGTTTCGCAAAAGTAAAGGCGTTTTGTCAGAGCCTGAGTTTCATGGCTTACAGCGTATCATGTACAATATTCTGCACCGGGGCTGGGGTTTTGCCTCCGGCATTATGACCCGCGAAAAAGAAGTGCTGGCGGCCGATTTTTTCATCTTTAGTCACGGTCGTATTATGAGCCTGGCGCCGGTGGTGACTGCTGCTGGTCAGAAAATCTACGCCCAAGAATACCTTTACGATCTCATGATCCGCCAACAAGCGGGTAAGCCGCAGTCTATGGATTTCAATAGCGCCACTAACCAAGTCGATTTTGCGCGGCAATTTGGGGCTATTCACTACGAATATTACCAAGTGGAAAAAGACCGGCCCAAGGGGTGGCGTGGGTGGTTCTAGTTTTAGCTCGACTTTCGGCATTTTACGCCTCTGCTAGGAGTAGAACTTTTTGTGGGTAGCACGTGCTGTGTTTGAATTTTCCAACAAGTGTATTTTGATTCGATGTTGGAGAATTAATGTACGTGTTCTTTTGTGGGCAAAAGAACCAAAGCCCTTGACTCCTCCAAGGCGATTATTTTCACCTTGTGCTGCGGTGGTTAAATTAGAAGTTGTGACTTGCCTTAAGTC
>JBCBEC010000051.1:0-53816 GCA_038528965.1 Bacteroidota bacterium
CTCACCAGGGAGGGGAGAGTAACGTAGTTCCCTCCCTGGCGAGGGAGGGCTAGGGTGGGTCTACTCCTTCACCACCTTCGCCGAAATCACCTGCTCCTCCGCCTGCATGCGCAGTACATACACACCAGCAGGCAAGCCGCTCAAGTCCACACCATTACCAGCCTGTGTTTGTGTACGTACCGTACGGCCCAATTGGTCCAGTACTTCAATACGATCAGCGGTAAAGCCGTCTAGTTGTACCCAGCCATTGGTAGGGTTGGGGTAAACGTTGAATTCGGTGTTGCGGATGTCTTGGACGCTAGTGGTAGTTTGGTTAGTCACCTCAAGATTGAAGGATGCAGTTTGATTAGCACTTGCTTCCGCTACCATTATGGTGTACTCCACACCTGCTTCGGTTTGCAGGTCAATCATAAAGTTAGGCTGTCCAATTGTAACGTTACAGCTTAATTCTGTGCGCATATCACAAGGCCCGGTGTAGACTATTCCTGCTAATTCGTTACTTGAACTGTTATTCGCACTATTGATTGTGTAGCGATTTCCATCGCCAGTAAATGAAAACCAGATGGTTCCTGTGCCTGGTTGCAGGCTAAGGAAGCAAGAAGGAACAATATCCGTATCGTCGGTGTCATAATCAACATAGTTATCGTAGGTATCTGAGGCCTGCGGTACCATTGCTGCTTGGCCGAAGAGGTTGTTGATGTCGATGGCGATATCGCATTGTTCACCGGGTAGGATCGCTCTGGTTACTTCAAGGTTGAAGGGAGCGGAGGAAAATGATGCTTGAGCAATGTAAATGGAATATTCTACTCCTGTCTCCGTCGCTATTTCTACGCTAAAGTTCAGGCCGTCAGTGTCATCGTTACAAGCTACTTCCGTTAGTGCTCCGCATTCTCCGGTGTACAGGTTGATGAATGGATCGAAATCCCCTGTACTATTGATGGTGTAAGTGCTACCATCGCCAGTGAAACTAAACCATATGGATCGACCTATATAGCCGCTAGTATAAGTACCGAAACACACATTTTCGTTCGGGTCGCTAGGGTCGTCGCTGTAGGCTTCGGTGTTGTACTCTTCAGATGTTTGGGTTTCCCCTGGCGTTTGGCCAAAGAGGCTGTTGATATCAATGGCAATACCACAGTTGTCACCGGGAGGTACGGCAGATGTTACGGTAATAATTGCTCCTTGCTCGCCGCCACAGCCATTGGCATCGCTAAAGGTGTAAGTGATTACGTTTTCGCCTTCGCCAGCGGCAGCAGGGTCAAAGGAGTAGGTCATGCCGTTGCCGTCGTCGGTTACGCCATTACCGCTGTATACACCGCCAGTGGGCATACCGCCGCTCAGGCCAGCTTGTACACCTGCATCTACTGCTACGCTAAGGCCTCCGGTGCTGAAGGTGACGGTGGGGGCTTCAACTACCGTAAGGGTACTGGATGCCATTTGACCGCCCAGCGTGTACGTAATGGTATAAGTTCCTAGGCCTCCCGCTGTTGCTGGATCAAAAGAAAAGGTACTTCCATCGCCATTATCCGTTACGCCAGGGCCAGCGTATACTCCACTACTTGGTGAGCCTCCGGTGAGCATAGTAGGCATTTCGTTTTGGCAAACATTAGCCAGGGTAGAAAAGGCTGGTGTCGCGATGGTAAGCTTTGATAAAGAGCCGTTAGACCCACCACCACCGGTTTGGGTAATGTACAGATCGACGCCATCAAAGGCTACATTGCGTGAACCACTGATGCCAGTACTTACAACTACTTCAGGCATGGGGGAAGTGGCATTCAGGTCAACTCTGGTAACCCGAGCAGCTTCGGCAACGTAAAGGAAGCCACCGTTGACGGTTACACCAGCAGTTGAGGAAAAGCCAGTTGTAACCGTTGTTACTTCTGCTGGGGTTTGAGTGATATCAACCTTTACAACCGAACCACCTGTAAAGGTGGACAGATAAAGATCGTCGCCAAATTTAGCAATACCTATTGGGTAGCCTGGGATGCTCGCCACTACCTCTGCTGTAGGAGTAGCATCGGTAAGATTAATACGAACCAGCTGATTTTGTTGGCCCGCTGAGATATACATGAAGTCGCCATCGACGAACAAATTATCCGGGCGGAAGCCACCTAAGTTTACCACCACTTCAGGAGTAGGATTGGTCTGCGAAAGATCAAGACTAGATATCCGATTAAAATTACTTTCGCTGTAGTATAGAAGGTCTCCTTCAACGGTCAAGGATGCTGGATTTCCTAAACCCGTTAGTATGGGATCAATAGTGGGAGGAATAGGGTCTGTTATGTCAATTCTGAAGATGCGATCCCCACCGAGTTCAGCAACATAAAGATCATTCCCGTCCAGAGCAGCGTCAAAGGGGAACTGAAGTCCAGTTAAGATATCAGTCACCTGGGCAAATGCCGTGGTGCTCAGGAATAAACAAAAGAGTAAAGTGTTAAAAAAACGATTCATAAATGCAAGGTTTAAATGCAAGTGTAAAAATCAGATGAGTGTGTGCCCATCTGGTGTTCATAAGTCTATGTCTACCTTTTAAGGAGAGGTAAGTGGTGGGAGGATTTTTTTCTAAAAAAACTTTTTTGGGGTGTGTTCCCACTCACGGACAGCAAGGATAGAAGATGACTTGCTAAACTTTTGGAAATGGCAAGGATTTGTTCTGAACGGTAGGTGAAAATGTTCTGAACGGTAGTTTTGGGGAGGATTTGGTCTGAGATTAGAAATGTGGAAGGGGAGTCCTTCGCCTGCGGCGGATAAAGTTGAATTAGTCCTCCTTCGCCTGCGGCTTCGGCGGATAAAATGGGGTTAGTTAGATGGTTTGAAGGTTGTTTTTAGAATAATGGCCTGGTACAGCGCATAGCTTTCTGTTGGTCTGACTTTCACTTTAACTGCTACTTTTATTGTCACTTTTATTTTGATTGGAATTGAAATTGCCATTTTGATTGAATGAGTTGAGTTGGTTCGGCCGCCTGCGTCGGCCTTAGTTAGTTGGTTTGGTCCTCCTTCGCCTGCGACTTCGGCGGATAAAATGGAGTTAGTTAGATGGTTCTTCTGTAAATAAATGATCGAGTAGATTTCTTTGGCCGAAGAGACGCATTGCAATGCGTCTGTACATCAATGGCCGTAACTGTTGATTTTTACACTTGTGTATTTGAGTGTCAGTAATTGATTCATGGAGTTTGGAAGGTTGTTTTTAGAATAATGGCCTAGTACAACACACTCCTTTTTGTTGGCCTGACTTTCACTGTCACTGTCATTTTAATTTTGATTACTATTGCCATCATTAGTCAATGAATTATCAGAAGCTAGAAGTAAGAATTAGAACAGCCTCCCCCATTCCAATTCTCACTCTAATTCACACCCCCGCTCGCTTTACCAAAACAAGCCTTTAAACTGCAGATCCCGAAAGCGCTGCACGGAGCGGAAGTTCTCTCTTAAGATCTGTTTAGTGCTTAGGTAGTGATGTAGGCCATTGAGGCAAGAGCGCCGATCCAGGTAGAAGTAGTAGGTGGGGAGTATGCTTTTCTTGCAGAAAAAATAGCGCCCGCGCCGGTCACGGCCAATGGGGCCACTGTGTCCATCGGCAAAGTGGATTTGCATTTCCGAATATTTCCCTACCAGAATGCTGTGGCGTTTTTGCCAGGTAGACTCCGTATGCGCCGGTGCTTGATAACCGTAATGGTAATCACCAGCGTGCGGTTTACGCCGGTTCGAGTGGTCCAGCTGGCGGTACTTCTGTACTACGCGTTGGAGTAAGTCTTCCGGAGTGCTTTCCAGATGGTGGTCATTGAATAGCATTTGGAGCTTGGTATCACCATCCCGCCGCAAAATCAGGACGGAGGGATCGAAGAAGATGCGGTGGTACAGCATCGTTTGCCCATCGTACTTGAGGAGTAGGGCATTCATGGATTCAATGTAATCCCAGGTGGCGTCCTCGTGTTGTTGCTGGATGACACCATCCCTGAAGATCAGCAGCTTCTGGCCTTCTTGCCGGAAGATGTACACTTGACGGCCTTTGCTATGCTGTGCCTCTTGCATGATCCACGGTTGATCAGCAAAAAGGGACAAGCGGTGAATGCTCTCGCTGTGGTAGCGGAAGTTGGTTGTTAGTTCTTGAACTAGGGTATTCATACAAATGACAGCTTTAGGGTAGAGTGTCTCAGTGTTTGTTCGCTTGGGTCAATCAACGGTCGGTGGCTGTCTATTCAGGGCTTGGTGCTTTGTGTTGTTCCAAATTTTGTTCATAGCATAGGAGCCTCAGCTCGCAACACATGATTGTAGGTTGAGCACCAGTATTTGGCCGATGCCTTTGTTATCCTGTAGGGGGCGTTAGTAGATGGCTACTAAAACACGTTTGGTAAGTGGGGGAGGGAAAACTTTTTTGGGATGGGGCTCAGTCACTGAGGTTTGATCTGCCTCAAATCAAGTTTAGAGATAATGACTACTGGGCCATGTTGGTAAGATAGGACCTGACCTTTGTACTTTGAAACAAAGTCAGGAAAATGTTCTGAACAGTCATTTTTTTCTGGATTTCTGGACAAATCCAGTGGCTTTCGCCTAGCGGAGTTCATTTTTTGCCAGCTCGTACCAAGCTTTTTCCGTGGGGTGTTCGCCGGCGTCTTGAATCCACAGATTGGCCTCGTAGTAGCCCACATAATCCCGCAAGTGGTCGCGGTAGCGATCAATATCTTGCTGGCGATTTTCTTTGTTCCAAGCCTGATACGCCCGGCTATGAAACACCTGTGCCAACTCGTAGGAGTTATACGGTGCCCGGCGGATGCGATCGGATTCCAAAGCCGTAATAAGAGCTTCGTACTGTTGCTGTTGCAATTGCTGCATCAAGCGTGGTTGGGTCAACAAACGAACCGCCTTCTTCTGCAGATTAGGTTGGTCTTGAAAATCATCAGCTAGCAAGCGGATGAGATAATTGACCGCAAGTGCGAGATCACGAGTAGCTGGAATGTTGAGTTGGTTAGTAATACTGGGCGGCGTGTAAGCCAGTCCTAGATTCAGAAGATTTTCTCCATTCAGGTCTTCAGTGGGCGTTGGCGGAGTGTCGGTGGAAGAACCCGCTATACCATTAAGTTGATCAGCCGGTAGGAAACCAGCAGTAGTAAGCTGCCCTTTGTTCTCTCTTTGTACCAAGTATTTGTTTTCCAATTCTCTGATAATCAGCTTGTGATCCGCAAAAAAATCATTAGGTAGAGCGCCACTTAGTAAAAGAGAAGAATCACCACTAGGTATGGAAATGGCAGCCGGTATACCCTCTTTATCCAAGGAATAGTAGGCATCGGCCGCAATCCGCTCCAACTGTCGGGCCAACTGCGGATTATTGGTCTGCTCCATGTGCATATCGTGCCGCACCTTTTCAATGTACAAGGATAGCAGCGTCATGACCACCGCAAAAATCATCGCCGCATAAATAGTACGCACCTTGATGGGGTCGATCGGGTTTTGCTCCTGCGCTTTTCCCAGTAGGTCATACACTTTCCAGATACAGAAGATAGAAGCGCCCATCGCGCCTGCGGTCAAGATTTTCGTCAGAATATTAAAGTCCATGCTGCTGGGCCTTGAAGAGGAATACGGATCGTGAACAAATAATGGTGGGTTAAGTTAGAGAAAAATCTGGAGTAGGGGGAGGGGAGTGGTTTTGGGACATACCGCCTGCGGTCACCGGCGGCCATAGCCTTACTCCTGCGTGGTAACCGCCGTCGACGCAAAGGGATGGCTGAGGGGGCGGGTCCTGACGATTCCACAAGGGTGGAATATCAGGATTCTGACATCGAATTCCATTCGATCGTCAGAGCCCTCCCTTACCAAGGCCAAGCTTAACCTTCATCTGCCTGGCAGACTAAGGCAAGGGATTCACACCTTGAACGATTACAACTAATCGTTCAAGCCAGCTTAATCCTATGCAACTGAAAAACGTAAGCTCTCACCTAATCTTCGAAGTACTTCATGTTGCGTAAAGCCGAACGCTATACACAAGCTTTGCATTGATTAGTACGAGTCAAAAACTCACATCAAACAAAAAAACAGGACGAAGCAAAAGCCACAGCTCCACTTCGCCCTGCACGGATCCACTAATGTTGTACAATAAACTGCTTGCTTACCGCTCCCTGAGCGGTTTGTAGTACTAGGACGTAATATCCCGACGGGAAATTCGCCACATCTAATTCGTACTGATGCAGACCCACCTGCGTACCCGTAGGCGCTGCAATAGTGGCCATTGTTACACCACGTAAGTCTTTGACATACAGTTGGTGCCAGTCCGTTTCCGCTAGTTCTACTTGAATCGACATGCTGTACGTAGCCGGATTCGGAAAACAGCTCATACTGGGCTGCACAATGACGGTATGGAAATCAGCTTCCGGTGGAGACTGAATTTCGTATTTACCATCGGGCTCCAGCCCGCTTCCACAATCTTGTATAGCGGCTACAAAGGCACTGCCGGGTTGGGCATGGAAGTTCTCTTCCAACACAATCTCATAACCTGCTTGGTACACCACACCTCGCCCGGGTGTCACCGTGGCATCTGATGTAATGTCAATTTCCGCCATGTAAATGCCTGGTGCTACCACTCCATTTATCGTTAAGCTGGGCACACAATTCTCCAACTGCTCAAAATAATCAGAGGTGTAAATACCTCTACCGTGTGTGGCTGCGGAGATCAGATTGTCGGAGGTACGGTGCTGGAGTTGATCCACTCGCACATTAGCTAGGCCAAAGGAGTTGGTTGGAAACCACTCCGTATTGGCTCCACTCAGGTCATCCGTAGACCAAACACCCAATTCGGTCGCTACCAGCGCTTGGTCGCTATCAAATGGATGAAACAGCGCCCAGCGCACTGGCATATCGGGCAGGTCGCCTTCTACGGCTGTCCAGGTGGCCGTTGTACCGTCGTCTGCATTATAGGTTTCCCAAATACTGACAATACCAAAGTTACTCATCGTGATCAGGATATGTGCCTCGTCTCCGGCGTCTACCGCAATAGAGGACATCCATCCGCCTCCGGGAGCATTGAGGTTGGTAAAAGTCGTACCGCCACTAATGTGCGCATTATCCACCTGAAATAGGCTGCCGTTGGTAGTCCCGAAATACATGCGATTGTTCACGGTGGGCGATTCTTGCAAGGCTGTAATAGTACGTCCCCCCAAAGCAGGGATCGTGTCACGGCTACTGCTATTGGTTCCACTGATATCCGTCACGCGGGCCAACCAACCGGGCAGGTCAGAATAGTACAGCACGTTGGCGTCGTCATCGTATTCGGCGGGCGTAATAAAAATGCGATTATTATCACCCGCTACGATATTCGTCGGGAAGGTATTGCCACCATCCGTCGATAGATTAAATGAACCATTTTGGGTAGAGCCAATCTGAATGGAAGGATCATCCCGATCAATGAAAGCCCAACCGCCATCACAACAACAGAGTACACAGCTCGTATTATTTACACCTGCGTTCTGAAACTTTGGGGTAGCATTATCCTGCGTTCCCCCTAGCATGTAGTTGGAACCCGCATTTGGGTGCAGGGCCATCGCATAAAACTGCGTCACGTTGTACGTCAAGTTCTTATCCGAAAAAGAAGGAGCCGCCGCCGTACCATCGTACGATTTGTACACGCCTCCGTCGTTGCCGAACAGGATTTGATCCGAGCTGCCCGGGTAATACAGTATAGCATGATGATCTGCATGGATGCCACCCAAGCCGTCCCAAGAGCCACCACCATCATCTGATATACTGATACCCACTCCACCGGCCCACAGGCGCGTTGCGTCGTTAGGGTCTACGGCTAGGATGAGGTCATACCAGGCCTGGCTACCAAAGTTGGCCGGGCAGGTACGCTGGTTCCACATGCTACCCGAGTTGGTGGTGCGATAAATGCTATGGCACTGCCCCGACATCATATCACGCGTGTCCGCATAGATAGCGTATACAGTACCCGCTGCACTCGGCGCACAAGCCAACTCAATACGACGGAAACCGTTAGTTGGTAGCCCGGTAGGAACGCCCGCCCAGGTGGCGGTAGCACTATCCCAGCGGTAAATACCGTCGCCCAGGGTAGCTACGTAGTAGTCCCCATTGGCCGCAATTTCCATATCCGCGATCCAGTTACTGGCGGCGCCGATAATATTTACGGTATCCCAACTATCATCACTCGGGTCGTACCGCAACAAGCCCGCAGTGGTACAAGCATAGAGCGTACCGTCGGAGTCAAAGATCAGCTTGTTAACACAAGGCGATCCGAAGGCTTGCATAGGCGGTAGTTGCTGCCAGGTAGCTCCTCCATTGGTAGAGGCCCATACACCCAAACCGCCCACGGCATCAAAGTTGCCCCAACATTCTCCGGTACCGAAGTACATTAGGTTGGAATTGGTGGGGTCCTGCACAATACTGGAGATAGCCAGGTTTTGAAATAGATCGTTAATAGGCGTCCAATTAACGGCACCAGCGTCGATATTCGTAGTCCGCCACAGTCCGCCGGAGACACTGCCCGCCCAAATAGTTCGGCCAGTAGGATCGTTAGCATCAATGAGGATGGCACGTGTACGTCCTCCCACATTGTTGGGTCCGCGTTCTTCCCAATAAATGGGCAATATGCCCGATTTCTGTAGTAGATCTTGCCGTTTCCGCTCCGCAATCTTCATGGCGTTTAGCATCCGGTCGTAAGGGATCGTCCCCAGCTCCGGGTCCACCATCATTTGAAAATCTTGATCAAAACGGTCGGCTATACGGCTCCACTTCGAGGCTTCTTCTTCCCCACCTGATGGTTCACTAGTGCGTATTGTCCAAAGCAATACCACCACCAACAATACTGGTATCCCCAGCAGAACCTTTTTTATGCTTTTATTTATCATCACTATTAGGTGTTTAGATGTTAGGCTTTTTGTAAATAAGTCGTTTTGGGGGCTCCACCTGCATCTGTCGGTGTCGGCTTGTCCGCCGAACACCTTAAGATGGGAGGCGGGCTATTCGGGCGCTCCTTAGGTCGGCCCTGTTATCCCTAGCCCTTGCGCGCTCCGCGCCCCTTGCTCACCGCTGGCGGTTCGCATAAGCTTACTTACAATAGCTACATGTGCTTAGTCTATTGATCGTCCATCTTTGCCTTTAGGGCATCAATTTCCTTCTGCTGTTCGATGATAATCAGCGTTAGCTCTTCCACCTTTTCCAGCAGCAGCAATTGTGTTTCGCCCAGGGCTACACCATCACGCTGCTCCATTTCCGCTGCGGAAGGCAGACCTGGTAAGTGACGGTTTTCCTGAATGAAGGCCTCCCAAGCTTTGATGTCTGGCTGTGGATAATCTTCTGCGAATACGTAATCTGGCCAGTTCGTTTGCAGCTTCACCACTACTTCTTCGGCAATCATGCTACCGCCAATATAGAGCTCATGACCACCCGGTACATCAGTGGTGTTGATAGCTACTTTTCCGTTATCTGCTTGTGCGTTCAGGAAAAGGTGGTTATTATTGAGCGAACTAATGTACAAGTCGTCATTAGCGCCGTTCAGCTCTACACCGTTGGCATCCGTATTCATTTCGATATACCGGCTCAGCAGACCATCACTAGACAGACGGAGTCGATCACCCTGCACGTGCACTTTAGTACTCGGTGCAGTCAGGCCTATGCCTACCGCATCTGACGCCACTAGTAAATCGTCGTCCGTATCCAGGTAAATATCACCTCCCATCGAAGAGTTCTCTAAACTTAAGCGGCTTGTTGAGCCAGTCAAAAATCCTAATCGAGCGTTATTTGTCGTTCCGCTTGGCACAAAATCCAGGTAAACCCGGTCGGTACCTACTAACCCTAGCGCAGATCCGTTATTACGGAAAAGGCCACGGCCATCTACGTCCAGCAATTCTGCCGGATCGCTGGTACCAATACCCACATTTTGGTTGGGCTCCAGCAAGATATCACCACCCGCCTGATTGTTGATCAGCGAGAAATCTGCGTTTCCACCGGTCATAAAGCCAAAGCTCGCCTGTGCTCCACCCCCTAAACCATTGGGGAAGAATTCACCGAAGGCCCGGTTGCTACCTACTAGCCCTAAGGCCGCATCATCATTACGGAACAGGCCACGACCATCCACATCCAGACGACTCATGGGGGTACTAAGCCCTACACCTACATTTTGGTCCGGGAGTAGCAAGAGGTGCCCACCCGCACTCAAATTATTTATGCTGAAGTTGGCAGTGCCCGGGCTAGTGTAGCCCAAAGTAGCTTGTAGGCCTGCCCCATCGCCCTGAGGGTAATATTCGGTGTACGCATGATCTGCACCTAAGAGTCGCAAAACATTGGCATTGTCATTCAGGTAGGTTTTGCCACTCACTTCTAATTGCGCATTGGGACTAATAGTACCCAGGCCAAAATCACCATCGCGGGTTAGAATACCGCGCTCCAGGTCGCTGCTAATGAAGATCATATCCTCTGCATTACGCGTACCAAGCGTTTTAATCATGGGACCAACTAGGTTACCACCTACGTGCCAGTCTTGCTCAATATCGTCCAGATCACAGGTAGTTGCGTCACCCGTGCTGGTGTAGGAGAATACGGTGAGGTTACCAAAGGTTTTGCCCAAAACATCCAGGTCATCCAATGAGCCTGGCCAGGCGTTCGGTGGGCACTCTGAGAAAATACGTGTAGTACACAAACCACCACCATCGTCGTCTACTTCAAAATACAGGTAGTAAGGAAACGTACCACCAGGTAGGCCCGCCGCAGACACCGTAAAATCATCACCACTGTTAACGACAAACTGATCCACAAACTGGGTCTGCGCTTGATCCCGGTACACCGTAATGGTTGCACTATGGTCACCGAAGTAGTAGAGCGTCATTTCCACGATATCGCCTTCGCATTCACAGTCTTGCGTTTCACAAGTCGTGAACTGCGCGGAAAGCGTGAAGGAAAAGAAGAAAAAAACTAAAAATGGTAGCACTATACGCACTACAGGGGATAGGGAAAGACTTTTCATGAATTGAGGTTTTAGGTTTAGCGGACCCAGTCAATGATCCGCCTTATGCTTTACCTCTTTAATACGGTGTAGGACAAGGACGTTACAAGTGGAATTAGAATTAGGGTTAGAATTAGAATAAGAATTAGGGTGAGAATTAGAGTGAGGAGCTGTTCTAATTCTTACTTCTAGCTTCTGATAATTTACTGAGGAGCGATGGCAATCTCCATCAAAATGATCCGACCACGCATAAAGCTTCGTCGGATGGAAAAATTAGCGTTTTAGAGTTGGAAGCACTTAAGAACGAACCTTCTAACAATTAAACCAACTAACTCAACTAACCAAGGCCGCAGGCCGAACTAAATTCACTAATTCAACCAACTAAGGCCGCAGGCCGAATCAATTCAACTAAATTCACCAAATCAACTAACCAATATCTCCCCCACCGCTTGAGCCAGTCCCTGAACTTCGGGCTCTTCAAACAAAGTGAGGTGATGACCATCTACAACAGCTACTTCCAATGTTTTTCCTGCTAGTTTACTCCATTGCTCGATATGGTAATCTTTGTCGGGGCGGCTCGCAAACTCGGTGCTGCGTATGAAATGGATGGTGGTCGGAACCGGTTTCCAATTGTAGTTTGCGTAGAGGTTGTTTAAATTATTGATGGTGGTTTGCAGGCTCTGGGCTTCTGCCGATTTGAAGGGCTGACTGATTTTCCTGCTCGTAACAATTAAGCGATTGCGCACCTTTTTTCGGATCGCTTTCCAGTCACCCTGTTTGAGCATGGTGCCAAAGCGACGCATCGTACGTTTACCTTCTTTTTGACGCAGTGATTGCAGGTGTGCAGGGCCCGAATCCACAAAGATGAGATGAGCAATACTATCCCCGTCTGCGAGAAGCTGATGAGCCATTTCTAAACCAACGGCATTACTAAAGCAGGTGCCTAGTAAGGTATACGGGCCTTCCGGCTGAATCCTCTTGATCTCTTGTAAATAATAGGCGGCCATTTCTTCGATGGAATTGTGGTTCGCTTGTTGGCCATCTAAACCCTTCGGTTGCAGGGCGTATACTGCCTGTTGACTACCCAGGTATTTAGCGAGGTTCCGGTAGAAAAATACGTGGGCTGCTCCAGAGTGAAGGCAGAAGAGTGGGGGAGTGCCTTCACCCTGCTGCAAGGTGCTGATGCTTTCCCAGGTGGTGGCGTGTTCCTTATCATCCGTGAGGTAGTAGGCCAGCTCCCGAACCGTCGGATATTCAAATAGCAAATTGGGTGCCAGGGCAATTCCGGCTTTTCTGGCTTGAGCAATTACTCGAATACTCCGTAAGGAATCTCCGCCCACATCAAAGAAGTTATCATTTACGCCTAAGCTGGGTAGGTTGATGACACTTCGCCAGATATCCAAGAGTTGTTCCTCCAATTCAGAAGTGGCGGTATCTTCTTGCGGTGACTCCTCGTAGGTAGCTGTTTCCAGAATGGCATTGCGGTTCAATTTACCGTTAGGAAGCCGCGGAAAATCATCCACCCGCCAGATCTTGCTTGGCATCATGTAGGCCGGTAGCTGTCGGCGAAGCCATTGGCGCGCTATGCTAAGGTCAAAGTCGGCTGCGGCTTGTACCCAGGCCAGGAGCTGCATGCTTTCGTTGACGAGCACGACTACTTCCTGCACCGCTGGCACCGCTAATAAAGTCCGCTCAATTTCACCTGGCTCCACCCGATGCCCCCTTATTTTGAGTTGCTGATCCACGCGCCCCAAAAACTCAATGATGCCGTCGGGGCGATAGCGCACTCGATCACCTGTGCGGTACAGTTGGCCTTCGCCAAAAGGATTATTAATGAAACGGCTTGCGGTTAATTCCGGGCGTTGCCAGTAGCCTTGCGCTACACCAGATCCACCAATGTATAGTTCACCATGCACCCCGGCTGGCAACAGTTGTTGGTGCTGATCCAGGATGTAATTTGTAGTGTACGGGATGGGACGTCCAATAGGAACAGCCCGCTCTAAGTCTTTCAATTTGATCTGGTGTGCCGTACTCCAGACGGTGCCTTCCGTAGGACCGTATTCGTTGTACAAAGCGGTTTGCGGCAGCAGATCAAAATGCTTACTGGCTAGCTGTACAGAACAAGCCTCTCCTGCTACCATCACGGCTTCCAGGCTACTCAGCTGCTGGGCAGGTGCCAACTCTAATAAGATGCCGTACAAGGAAGGCAAGAGCAGGGTATGCGTAACCTGCCGATCGTGAATAAGTGCCGTCAGGGCATCCATATCCTGCTCAATCCGGCGAGGCGCCAATACCAAAGTGCCTCCGCTACTGATGGACCAAAAGATACCGGCCACGGAGCTGTCAAAAGAGAAAGAAGATAGCAGCAGGAAGGTTCCTGGTTGTTCTTCGTAAAAATGGAAACGGGCGGCGGTAGAATGCACCAGATTGGCATGATTAATGGGCACTCCCTTTGGCTTGCCCGTGCTGCCCGAAGTGTAAATCATGTACGCCAAATCTGATCCCTGATACTGCACCTCGGGGGCTATTGCCTGTTGCTCTTCATCAAGGATCACTAAGCTGACAGATTGTACTGGAAATTGCTTTGCCAGTCCGGTTGTTGTCACCACCGCGTCTACCTGCGCATCTTCCAGCATGTAGGTGATCCGGTGTTCAGGATAGGCGGGGTCTAACGGCAAGTAAGCCGCACCTGCTTTGAGAATACCTAGAATACCCACCAATAGTTCTACCGAAGGCTCCGTGTAAAGACCGACAATCTTATTGCGCAATTCCGCGCCCATTTGTTGCTGGAGGCGGTGCGCTACGGCATTGGCGCGTTCGGCGAGTTCGATGTAGCTCAAGCGGTTCGTGCCAAATTGTACCGCTGTATGCTCCGGCTTTTGCTGGGCATGAGTTGTAAAAAAGGAGAGTATACTTTTAGCCGTTGGCAGGGGAGCAGTACTAGAATTCCAAGTTTCAAGCAATTGAGTTGATTCCTCTGCACTTAAAAGCGGCAGGGTAGCAATGGACTGCTGCGGTTGTGCCACAATGGCCCCAGCTACGACCTCTAAATGCCCTAGCATGCGCTCAACGGTCGCTTTCTCAAACAGATCACTGGCGTATTCTAACGCTATTTCAAGACCATCATTAGTGTCGCTGAGGAAGAGGGTGAGGTCAAACTTGGCCACTCCTAAATCCAGAACGCGATCCTCTAATTGGAGGTCCGTCCCGAAATCAAGTTTTTCAGCCGGCTCGTTCATCACAAACATAGCTTGAAACAGTGGATTACTGCTGCCTTGTCGCTCTGGTTTTAGCTCCTGTACAAGTCGATCAAAAGGTACATCCTTGTGGTTCAGGGCGTCTAGCGTGTGTTGTTTGACTTGCGTCAATAAGGTTAGAAAATCATCTTTGGGGGATAGGGCGGTACGTAAGACCAGGGTTTCGTTGAAGAATCCTACAATGCCCGTTAGTTCAGAACGATCCCTTGTTGAAAAAGGAGCGCCGATGAGTAAGTCTTCCTGTCCGCTGTAGCGATAAAGCATGACTTGATACAATGCTAGTCCCACTACAAAAAGTGTAGTTTGCTGCTCCTTCGCCAGGGTTTTCAATTGCTTGGAAAGGGTAGCCGGCAACTTACGTCTAAGGGTCTGCCCACTAAAGCTAGGTTCCGCCGGGCGGGGGAAATCGGAAGGGAGCTCTAATACTGACCGTGGAGCAGTAAGCCGCTCTGTCCAATAGCTCAGGCTCTGCTCCGATATTTTCTGCTGTTGCTGCCAGTAGGCGTAATCGGCATACTCCAACTTCAAGCTGTTGGGGGCAATGGCTTTACCCTGGATTTGAGCCCGATAATCCTCCGCCAATTCCCGGTTGAATATGCCCAGTGAGGAACGATCTCCGATAATGTGGTGCAATAGTAAAACCAACAGGTGCTCCTCGGTGCCTAAGCGAATTAAGGTGACTCGAATGAGCGCATCTTGCTCCAGATCAAAGAGATGCTGGCGCTGGGCTTCGTAAACGGTACTTAGCTGCTTTGTTTGGGACGTATTATCCAGTTCACTCCAGTCAAGGTACATGTAGGGTAAATCCCGGTCACTTTGTTGAAATTGTACGGCCTCACCGTTCTCTTCCTGCCGAAAAACGGTGCTGGCCATTTGGTGGCGCTGTGCCGTGGCCACCAAACTCTGCTGTAGTTGATGCTGATCCAGCTTTCCACGAAAGTGGTACAGATGTGCATAATTGTAAAACGGGCTTTCCGGATACAACTGCTGCAGCAACCACAAGCGTTGCTGACCATAGGACAAAGGTGCCGTTGGGCTCGTTGGGCGTTTGCCAATGCCTTTGGGCTTATTGGTCTGTTGCCCCTTCTTCTTGAGCGCCAACCACTTGTCCAAATTACTCTTTGGTTTGGAACTGTCCATTCCTTTCTAATTAATGTAAACTTCTGGTTTAACTTGCAGATAGTTAATGAGTTACTATAGTCCCTAAAGTTCACCGTATATAGTACAAAGTACTTGGATTTCACTATTGCCAATTGGCGTTACACCAGGTAACTTTTACCCTGTCTACCTGGCAGTATGGCAGGCAGGTAAGTACCTGCTACTGTGCGGTTTGCCTCTGATTTTAGTTGTTCTTGCCAGGAGGTAAAAGGCAAAGCTCACGTTAATTATACTACAGCCTCTAATTCAGCTTAAGAAACGCCTAAATGGGATCAGCCGGTGACCATCCTTAGGATACGGCCCAGCGGTAAGTCTACCTCAAAGGCACGTTCTATAAACCAGTATAAAGAGATTAAGATCAATAGTACTGAACCATAGGTGACAATCTTAGGATACGCAATGGTCTTCCGTAGCAAGAAGAGGACCGGGAAGGCCAGGCAGATAATGGCCACTTGACCCAATTCTACCCCCACATTGAAGCCCAGTAAGGAGAGTACCATATAGTCGCCGCTCAAACCTTTTTCACCTAGTACACTCGCAAAACCAAAACCGTGGAATAGACCAAATACCAGGGCAATCAGCCACTCCCGCCCTTTGAAGATCGGCGTGATGTTGTGCACGGCAGCCAGCGCAATGGAGATGGCAATGGTCGATTCAACAAAGCGAGAAGATAGGTTGATCACATCCAGTGCAGCCAGGGCCAAGGTTACGGAGTGTGCGATGGTAAAGAAGGTAACAATCTTGAGGATGTACCAAAAGGCAGGACCGAATCGGGCCACGGGCAACCAGCTACTGTGGTAATTGGCGGCAACGGCGGTATCTACCAGGCTCATATCATCCAGCGTCTCGCGGCGGCGAACTACGGCGGGGAGGATTAAAGCAATGATGAAAAGAATGTGATCCAATCCAATCCAGATGTGCCACATGCCTAGTTTGATCAAGGCCCAAAAGCCCTTCCAAATGGAGGCGTCTTTTAAATCGAGTTCCTGAACCGTACTTCCTGGGTCAAAAATGAGCGAGATGAGCGATTCATTATTAACAATACCGGCCTTCCAATTGTACGCCTGGATCAGCACCCCTCGGTGTTGATCATTGGTGTCAAAGAAGCCTTCGTAGCGTACTTGTAAGGCTTCTGGTACCTCGGTAACTTCGGGCAGCGCAAAATGAAACATGGCGAAATATTCCATCTCATCTAACTCCAATATTTCCACCTCATTAAAAGTGAGCTCGTAGGTCGTTCCATTGGCACTAAAACCACTGATGCGATCAAGATAGGCTTGAATTGTACCGATGTGTGGTTCGATATCTGCCATACTCATGCGGTCTGGCAGATTGAGGTTTAGGGAACGGTTGAGGTCTTTAGCTGTAATCTCAAAACGGCCACCGATACCATCGCCATAAATGCGCATATAGACATAACTCTGGTCTGGAGCATGGGCTTCGAGCAAGGAGGGAAATGCGCAAAAAACAAAGAACGCTATTAGTAGCTGGACAGGTAAGAGGTTGGTCTTCATTACAGATGCTTGAATTAAATTGGAGTGATAAGGATTTTATGATAGTTTAGCCATGGCCCGGAAAGTTTCATTGTTTTCCAAGAGGTCCTCATAGGAGCCCTGGGAAATGATTTTTCCATTCTGTAAAAAGTAAATTATATCAGCACGTCTCACCGAAGACAAGCGGTGAGCGATAATAATGAGCGTGAGCTCCGCTGGTAACTTGTCTAGCGCCTTCACAATACTTTCTTCGGTTATGTTGTCTAGCGCACTGGTAGCCTCATCCAAAAATAGAACCTCTGGATTGCGGTACAGTGCTCTAGCAAGTCCTAGTCTTTGGCGCTGGCCACCACTAAGTCGCACGCCTTTCTCTCCGACCAGAGTCTGAAATCCTTGAGGCAATTCATCGCTGATGAAGTCAAATATACTAGCCATTTGAGCGGCCTGTTGGGCTCGCTCTAAATCGGCTTCCTGGTCTGGCGTTGATACAGCAATATTATTCAGTACAGTATCATCAAAGAGAAATATCTCCTGTGGCACGTAAGCAATTTTCCGCCGCCAAGCTTCCTGATACTGCTCGTTAATTACTTGACCATCTACCTTTATTGCGCCCGATTCTGGATGCAGTAGCCCTACTAGTAAGTCAATCAGTGTAGTCTTGCCCGATCCGGTGGAGCCTACCAGTGCAACTACTTCCCCTCTGGGAATGACGAGATCAAAATCTTCGAAGATTTGAACCTGACCGTTCTCGTATCCAAATGATACTTGCTGTATTCGTATTTCTTTTTCGAATGGCAGGGCTGGAACATTGGTTCGCTGCGCCTGTTCGTAGCTGAGACTCTTAACCAAATCGGCATGCAGCTTATTCAGTACAGGCAGGTTATGGCGAATTTTGCTCAATGCCGCAAAAGCCCGTTGTAGTGCTGGTAGTAGGCGGTAGCCCGCCACTGCGTATAGGCTGAGCAAAGGTAGGGCTTGTTGAATGTTGCCGGATTGGATAAAGAGTGCCAGGGTAATTAGCACAATGCCGCCGAAGGCAAATATCTCCAAAACGTACTTTGGTGACATCGTCACTACTAAAAAACGTGGCATGATGCTAGAGAAGAGTTCGGAGGCTTGCTCGTAGCGGCGGAAAAAAAAGCCGGTGCTACTATTGGCTTTAATCGTTTTTATGCCATTTAAAAGTTCGGATAGGGATTGGTAGCGTTGGATATTGTGCTTGATACGATCTTCACCAAGTTGTTGTAAATAGCGCTGCCGCATCAGATAAATAATTAGGTAAATCCCTCCTAGGACGCCCAGACTGGAAAAAGCAATAAGTGGACTTACCAGAATAAGCAAAGCGAAGATGACGAAAGCCACCGTGCAGCGAGAAATAAACTCAATGACTGGAAACAGCAAACCCGAAGTGAGGGTTACCACTTCTCCCATTAAGTAGGCCTGCAGCTCGGAGGTGTTAATCCCTAAAAAATAGGCGTAGGGCTTAGCCAAGTAGGTTCTAAGTAAGCGCATGCTGAGCCGATGCGACATATTCCAAGTAAAACGGTACTGACTCCAGATGGTATAAATACCAAATAGGTTCGAACAAGTAATAAGCAATACTACCAGTGTGCCACTGGCAATCAGCATGTTTCGTGCGGAGGAAAAACCAAATAAATTGTAGGCCCACCGCAGCCATTTGCTGTCGTTAATAGCTGCCGGATCGGCCATCAGCTCCATAAAGGGTAGGACGGATGCTACACCTGCTACTTCCAACAAACCCAGCAGTAGCACCGCAGCCATGAGGCGAAAGAAGCGGATTTTTTCCCGTCTTTGAAAGATGCCGCTGAGTTTTTGGAACAACACTGATGTTGAGTTATAGCGTAAGAGGATGTTTCGGACTGTCGGCGCTGCGATCAGCGTTTCAGCACAAAAGTAGGAATTCGGAAAAATACATTCTCTACCTGATAACTGAATTTATCCCCCGCTACTTTTTTGTGTGAAAAGCGGCTTTTGTCATATTTTGTCTAGACTTAAGAATATTACTGATCCCGGTAGTTTGATATTCTGATTTACTTGTATTTTGGGCTTATTATGAGCTGCGTGTTTCCAAAAATAGACGCACTACACATCAGTGAAAGTGCACACTAATATGGCGACAGTATTCAACCTGCAGTGTTAAAGATCATTCGATTTCCCTGAGAGAATTAGTTGTGGGACCGGAAACCGTATTCGACCTCGCTACAGCTTTCTGCCATCTGGCTATTGGCGGTTCTGTTAGGATAAAGATCATCCAGCACAACGGTCCGATCTATTGATGTTCAAATCAATGAAGCCAGGGCTAAATTACAATGACAATCCAGCTGCACACTCATTCTACTGGCTCAAGAGCGAGGGTGATGCTTCTAAAACTTGCGGTAGTTTTTCATGGATTTTACAATACCAACAGCTTACACAGAATATCAGAAAAAGGTAATTGCCTTTGCCCGGGAGCATCTACAGGATGATGTGGTCGCCCGTGATGAAAGCGGTACCTTCCCTCGAGATTTATGGCAACTTTGTGCCGATTTTGGTATCCAAGGACTTGCTGCTCCGGCTGCCTTCGGAGGGCAAGATGAAGAAATTGACTTAATGAAAGGCGTCCTGGCTATGCAGGGGCTGGGATATGCCTGTAAGGATAATGGCCTAACCTTGGCTTTGAGCGCCCAAATGTGGACAGTGCAGATCATTATTTCCATTTTCGGTACGGATTTCCAAAAAGAAAAATTCCTGCGGCCGATGGCAGAGGGGCGTTGGCTGGGTGCCCATGCCCTAACGGAAGAAAAGTCGGGTTCGGATACCTTTAACATGAAAGCTACTGCCACCAGCGTTGAGGGGGGATACGTATTAAACGGTGAAAAGCGCCTGATTACCCTGGGCCCCATTGCCGATATGGCGCTGGTGGTTGCCAGCACCAACCCAAAACACGGCAAATGGGGAATTAGTGCTTTTTTGGTGGAAATGGATAGCGAAGGCGCCACCCGGAGTCCGGTAAGAAAGAAAATGGGTTGCCGTACAGTACCCTTCGGAGAATTGACGTTTAACGACTGTTTTGTGCCAGAAGGCAACCGCTTGGGCAAGGAGGGTGCTGGTTTTAGCATTACGCAACAGTCGCTGGAATATGACCGTTGCTGTGTAATGGCCAGTAAATTAGGTGCTATGGAACGGCAACTGGAAGAAGCGGTGGCCTACGCCCAAAAGCGCGAACAATTTGGGCAGGCGATTGGTAAGTTTCAGGCTGTATCAAACCGTATCGCTGATATGAAATTGCGCTTGGAAACCTCCCGCTTACTGTTACATAAGATGGTCTGGTTGAAACAAAATAATCTACCTTGTACCATGGAGGCTTCACTATTAAAGCTGCAATTGAGCGAGAGTTTTGTGGCCTCTAGTGTAGATGCTATCCGCATTCATGGTGGTAATGGCTACCTCACAGAATTCGAAGTGGAGCGAAATTTACGCGATGCTATTGGCGGTGTGCTATACGCAGGAACTTCAGATATTCAACGCAATATTATCGCTAAACTTTTAGGCTTGTAGCCGCATTTGTCTAATTCCGTAAAATATCTCCACAAAGAGAACCGAGTGACTTTTCTACTACACCAAAATATCCTACACCAAGCCGAATTGCGGCCCGATCAAGTAGCTTTTCGTTGCGGACGAGAAGAATACCGCTACGGAGAGCTGGCTATTAAAATGCAAAAGTTAGCGCAGGTGTTGCAGGAGTCTGGAGTACGGCGCGGGGAGCGGGTAGGCATCTTTCTGCATCGCTGCTTAGAAACGGCACTCGCGATTTACGGAATCCTACAGGCTGGGGCTGTCTACGTTCCCATTGATCCTACCTTGCCAGAAGAACGCGTCCGTTTTCTGATTCAGGATTGCGGTATCCAGTGCTTAGTTAGCCATCCCGCTCAAGCTCGTCGCTTGGCTAAATTTGGTGCGGAAGCCAGCCTGTTGCGAACGGTTATCGGCTTAGATAAAGATTGGGCTGTACCTACAATTAGCTGGTCGGAAGTTTGGAGTGCTCCTTTGATTGCTACACCTCGCCAATTGGAGACTGATTTAGCCTATATTCTCTACACCTCAGGATCAACCGGGCAACCTAAAGGCGTGATGCATACGCATTACAGTGGCCTCAGTTACGCCCGACTTACAGCGCAACTTTATGATTTGCGAGCGTCAGACATAATTGGTAATCACGCACCGATCTTCTTTGACATCTGCACACTTGGTTACTTCACAGCTCCGTATGTGGGAGCACGCACCATCATCAGCTCGGATGCACATGTGATGTTACCAACTAGTCTTGGCCAACTGATTGAAAAAGAGCAAATGACTGTCTGGTATTCTGTGCCGCTGGCTTTGGTACAAATTCTACAGGCGGGCATTCTACCCGAACTTGACTGGTCGGCCATGCGGTGGTTGTTTTATGCAGGAGAACCCTTTCCGCTGGATCAGTTACGCAAGTTGATGGAATTACTACCCGATACAGGTGTCAGCAATATCTATGGGCCTACAGAAACTAACCAGTGCACTTATTATAATTTGGAGGGGCCTCCAGCAGGGGATACGCCTGTACCAATTGGCTACCTTTGGGATAACACAGAAATGCTTATTCTAAACGAAGATGACCAGCAAGTTCCAGCAGGAGAGTCTGGAGAACTGCTCATCCGCTCAGCGACGATGATGCAGGGATACTGGAACAATCCCGAACGTACCAGAAAGTCATTTTACGAACATACCACCGAAACCGGTTTGACGAGTACCTTCTACCGCACCGGCGATTTAGTCCAACTCGACGAAGACGGCTTGCTGCAATTATTAGGTCGCAAGGATCGCCAAATAAAGACTCGTGGGTATCGGGTGGAGCTAGATGAAGTAGAAATTGCAATCCTTTCGCATCCACAAATACGGGAGGCAGCGGTCTTGGCAAAAGCTGCTACTGGCGGAGAATCTAAAACAATTGCTGCCGCTATCAGTTGGGTAGAGGAACTCCCGGTTGAGGAGCTTGAATCCTTCTTGAAAAAGAAGCTTCCTCCTTACGCTATACCGGAAAATTGGGTTAATTATCCGGAACTCCCACGCACCCCGAACGGGAAAATTGATCGAAATCTACTGCAAGAAGTAGCATTGTAAACGCAAACTGGCCAACTGGCCCCGAATGATTATATGAAGACTAAGGATACACTTATACAGTTCATTCAAAGTGATCTTATCGATGATGATCAGCCCATTAGCAGTGATGAAGATTTGTTGACAACCGGCCTCATTGATTCTGTACGGGTGATGCGATTGGTCAGTTTTGTTGGGGAGGCCTTTTCCATTGAAATTCCTCCTGAAGACATGACCATCGATCATTTTATTTCGGTGGATGCAATCTGTGCTTACGTAGCCTCCAAGCAGTCATAAACGGCTAGGATGGAAAAACAACTTACACAAAGCCAGCTATTACTGTGGATGGGGCAGCAGCTTAACCCCAAGGCTCCGCTGTACAATATGGCGTTTTTGTTCGACCTACGGGGCAAGTTTGAACAAAAGGCTTTTCAAATGGCTTTTGCCAAGCTGGTGGAACAAAATGATACGATGCGTACGGTGTTCCATCTCACCGATGGGAAACCACAGCAGTTGCTACCAGAAGTGTTTCACTACTCACTTCCAGTCCTGGACTGGCGAAAGGAACCACCAGGCGAAATTGAATTGCAAAAATGGGCTGCCCAACGCAGCCAAGAATTGCTTGATCTTGAGCAATGCTGTTTCGACAGCGTATTGATCCAGTTGGAAGAGCATAGGCACCTATGGTATCTAAATCAGCACCACCTGATCACAGATGCCTGGTCTGTAACCGTCCTGTACCAAGCCGTCATGGAGTACTACCAATTGGCACTTCAAGGCACTTTAGCCCAGGCAGTCGTTCCGCCGCAATTTGCGAATTACGTTGATTTTGAAACCCTGCAAAGGGCCAATGCGAAAACGGCTGAACATTGGAGTAATAAGGAGTATCCATCCTCCTTACCACGCTTGTATGGTTTTCGCCGCCCGGAAGCTGGCAGCCAGGCTTATCGCATCGCAATCCCATTTACGCTAGAACGTGCGGAGCAGCTCCGGGCGCTGACAACCCGCAAAGAACTACGCTCCTGGACTCCTCACGCTACGCTTTTCAATATCTTCTTAACCACCTTGTTCGCCTACCTTTTTCGGGCCAGTGGTCAGCGTAGTCTTTGCATTGGTTCACCCGCACATAACCGGACTAAGCCAGCCTTTAAGGAAACGCTGGGGGTGTTTATTGAACTCTTCCCGCTCGTGGTGGAAATACAGG
The DNA here is from genome assembly GCA_038528965.1 of Bacteroidota bacterium. Taxonomy (GTDB): domain Bacteria; phylum Bacteroidota; class Bacteroidia; order Chitinophagales; family Saprospiraceae; genus Lewinella. Next base: position 23,188 of record JBCBEC010000051.1, read on the forward strand.
ATAGAGAGACCTTTTTGTCTTTGTATAAGAAGGTGCAGACTGAGGTGAATAGCTTTCTAATGAATGGTCGTCCAGGTGCAAGTTCCGCCGAAACGAGCCGGGCTTTTGGTACGGTTTTAAATTATATCCACACCAGTTTCCCACCCATTGAAGGCCTGGAGGTGAAGTCGCACTGGATCCATCCGGGTCATTGCGATCCACGACATCATCTGCGGATGTTGGTTTATGATTTCGACCAAACGGGGGAGATGCAGCTCTACTTTGAACTGAATGCAGATGTCTTTGACGAAACCCTCCGACAGCAAGCTCCAGTCCACTACCTCAGTATTCTTGATGCTTTTTTGCAAAACCAGGAACAGTTGCTTACCACTCCAAGTTTGATCGGAGCGGCGGAGCAAGACTTGTGGTTGAAAAAGCTCAATACAGCAGTAGTAGCTGCGAATGGCCAATTAATGGTGCAACAATTCGAAGAGCAAGTTGCCCAGACACCGCAGCAAATTGCTATTCGCTGTGCGGATCAGGAGCTAAGCTATCAGGAGTTGAATCTAAAAGCCAATCAATTAGCTGCTCATTTACAACAAGTTGGTCTAGGTGTGCGCCAACGCGTTGCGATCTACTTAAAGCGTTCGCCGGAATTGCTCATTGCCATTTGGGGTGCGTTAAAAGCAGGTGTAGCCTACGTGCCGATCTCTTTTGACTCGCCAGTCGACAGGAGGTATGAACTGTTACAGCTTGCCGACTGCCAGTTGGTCTTGACTACTTTGGACCATTCCCAAGGAACCTTTGCCAATTATTCGACTACAGTATTGGATTCTGATCAAGAAATATGGAATTCGGCTAAGGTCGAAAACCCGCCGGCCGTGGCAAATAGGGAAGATTTGGCCTACCTAATGTTTACCTCCGGCTCTACGGGCCAACCAAAAGGGGTGATGATTAGCCACGCGGCGCTGACGAATTACATCGACTACGCAAGAGAGAAATATACAGCGCCCAATCAGTCAACTTTTGCGCTTTTTACCCGCATTGGCTTCGATCTGACGGTTACTTCAATTTTTACTCCCTTTACGTGTGGTGGGCAAATAGTGATCTATCCTGAACAGGATACTGGGCCTGATCTAGCGGTCTTGGATGTGATGCGAGATAATGCTGTTGATATCATCAAGTTGACGCCCTCGCACTTGGAGCTGTTACGTGCTGACGATTGGTCCAGCTCCCGTATCCGTCTCATGATCGTTGGTGGTGAAGACTTCAAGTCGAGTCTAGCTCAAGCCATTACGGCAGCTTTTCCTGCTGAACTACAAATTTACAACGAGTATGGCCCTACCGAGGCTACGGTGGGGTGTGTGGTTCACCACTATGAATCTAGGGATTTGGATACAGGTTCCGTTCCAATTGGCCGTCCGACAACAGGAATGGAAGCTTACGTATTGGATGAGCACAGGCATCTTGCGCCAGTTGGCATAGTCGGTGAACTCTTTGTGGCCGGTAAGGGATTGGCAGAAGGCTATTGGAAGGACGAAACGCGCACGCAGGAATGCTTCGTAACGCATGCCTTTCAGGCTGGTCAAAAGATGTATCGAACTGGTGATCTCGCCCGTTTGAATACAGCGGGAGAACTTGAGTTTGTGGGCCGGACTGACCAGCAGATAAAAATTGGTGGTATACGGATAGAACTTGGGGAAATTGAGGCGCAGTTAGCCCATTATGCCGGTGTGGAAGGAGTAGCGGTGGAGTTGCTGGAGCAACTTCCCTCAGTTGCTGATGAGTCAAAAAGTATCAAGCGAATATTAGTTGCTTTTTACAGTGGTGACCAAGCGGTAGATGTGATGGCGCTTCGGGCCTACTTGTCTAAAGTATTACCGGTTTATATGATACCAAGTCAATTCCAATATCTACCAGCTTTACCGCTTACACCGAACGGTAAGATCAATCGGCAGGCCTTGCGTGCCATGGAGCGGGAGAACCAAAGCCTGCAATCATATGTAGCTCCTGGTACTCAAGTAGAGGAACTCCTCGCAGATATGTGGCAAGAGATACTGCAGGTAGATCAGGTGGGTATCTACGATGAATTTCTGGCGGTAGGAGGAACTTCCTTATCGGCAATTCGCTTGATGGCTCGGATCAACGAAATCCTGGAGCTGGATTTGCCGTTGAGCATGATTTTCCAAGAACCCACAGTAGCACAGTTCGCAGCGCGGGTGGAAGAAATATTGGCGAAACTTCTATCCGATCTGGAGGACCAAAACTCCGCTGAATAAGTACGAATAATCTATTTCAATGATTCTGTAAACCTATCCGCAAAAAAGCAACGACAACTGTAATGGCTGAAATTCTATGCTTAACCTCTGGTCTAATGGGTATCGCTTACGCGAGCTTTGAGCTGACTCATCGTTTGGAGGAAGCAGGGCATCGTGTCCAGTATGGTAGTCCACGGCCAATAGCGGATTTGGCGGAAGCAAATGGAATTCAGTACAAACAACTGGCCCCAGTCAATTTTTTTCCTGCTGGACAGGAGCATGTTGGCGGAGGATTGGTGCAACGTCTACGAAAGTGGAAAGACAGGCTGGTCCAGCGAAAGCAAAGGCGAGTGGAGGCTGTTGAAGCCTTGGGGATGGATGAATTTGCCCATTTTTTACGAACCACCAGCCCTGACCTGATCATTATCGATATTGAACTGCACGAGCATATTATGACCGCAGTGGCAATGGGTATTCCGACTGTTTTGCTAAGCCAATGGTTTTCGCTTTGGCAGCAGCCTGGTTTGCCACCGCTCATGCAGCAGACTATTCCAGGAGAGGGCTGGCGCGGCTCACCGTGGGGACTGGCCTGGACTTGGTGGTGCTGGCGTTGGCAAAGGCGTTGGATATTTGGTAAAAAGAGCTTGCGCACAGTCGGTACCCACCGACGGGCGATCCTGCGGGAATACGCGCGAAAGATAGGGTTCTCACACCGTTATATTCCGCATAATTACTGGCCTGGTCCTTTTACCTACAGTGGCTTGCCAATGATCAGTATGACGATGCAGGAGATGGAGTTCCCGCACGTGGCACATCCAAATTTAACTTATGTAGGGGCAATGGTTAACGATCAGCGAAGAGATGTGAAGCATGATAATACAATCGACAGCCAGTTGTCTAGCGTTTTTGCTAGGTGTGAACAAGAAGGGAACCACCTGATCTGCTGCACAGTGAGTACATTCAAGGCGGGTGATACAGTCTTTTTGCAGCGACTGATAGCGGCGGTAGGGCGGCGGCCAGAATGGCGGCTTGTAGTAGGGCTTGGAGCTAAGTTAAAGGTGACCGATTTGGGCGAAATTCCGGAAAATGTGCATCCGTTTCCCTGGATACCGCAGCTGAAGGTTCTGGCTAAGGCGGATTGTTCGATCAATCACGGCGGTATTCATACGATTAATGAATGCATTCACTGTCGGGTGCCGATGCTGGTATATTCCGGTAAACGTTCCGATCAAAATGGTTGTGCGGCACGGGTTCACTATCACCAATTGGGTATCATGGCCGATAAAGATCGGGACGACAGTGCCACGATTGAATTAAAGATTGAAAATGTATTAGAGAATCCTAGTTTTCGGGAAAGTCTAGAACGAATGCACCAACAGTATGAGGGCTACCACCAAAAGGAGGTGTTGACTTCCTACGTGGTGGAATTTCTGGACCAGCAAGCAAAACAACAAACGATTGGGATGACGGATTAATTACTGAACAAGATAGTCTTGCCTCCGCTTGGGAACAGGCTTGTTGTCAGACTATCTAAATTGCTTGGCGCTGGCAATTTTTTGTACTTTTCCCGCAGCCATTTCGTCACGAGGTCTGTAATGGAATAAGCTGCTTTAGGCTGTTTCAGAGGCCGGGTTCGGTAACGTGTCTGGATATTGTGAAAATGGGACGGTTCAAACCAGGCAAAGGCCAGGTCCCTGACAATTATTTTTTCTCTGTATAGCCCAAGTACTGACGCAAGGCCATAACTTTTGGCGAAGCCGCGATGAGTTCAAGCAGTTGTTCATCCGTTCGCACTGGAGGCTCGAATTGAACGCGGAAACTCTTGATTTTATCTCCGCCATCGTCGTTGCCCCAGGCCCAATCGTAGGTGGACGGAGGAGTATACTGATCAATCCCTTCCTGCTGCTTTGAACCGACAAAGCGAAAGAGCTTTTCGGTAGTGGGAATCGGCGCTTGAATAAGGTCTTCGTAACGGATCAATATTTGATCTGGCGTGAGCCGTTCGGTTTCCTTTGTTAGGGAGGCTGTAATCGGTAACCAGTAGTTTTCGAGTAGTTCTTGAAGACCCCACTGACCGCCAAGGGCCGGATATACCTCATCGACCATCTTTTTCAGCGAACGAACGGATTCGTAGGCGTCTCGAATCAGGATAATTGTTTTGGTACGCGGTAGCTGTGGCAGATGAGGATAGTTCTCATCTTCGAAAGATGCTGGCTTCTTTATCACGATAATGGGGTCAGAACTTAGGGTCTTGAGCCGCCAGGAACGATTGCCGCGGTATTTGCTGAAATCAGTTTCCGGTAGGTGCGAAATATCGGGAGCAGTAGCGAGTAAAGACTTGAGTAGAGTGGAACCAGAACGCATAGTAGACACGATGAAGACAATAGTCTTTTGTCTACTGGCCTCTCGCAGGAGGAAGAATTTGCGCGATAGGTAAGCACTCCAGTTCATAGCCGCTCAGATGTGTTGATGAGATGGTTGCAAATATGCCACGATTCTCTGATACCGGATAGATTTCAGCTGGAAATCGACCATGAAAAAATGGCTTGCTCGTGCTCGATGGTGCGACATCCAATGTCCACTGTGGCTGATGGAGAAGCCAGTTCATTAATAGCGGTGTACTATAACCGCAACAAAAGCTTGCGTAATACAAGCTCGCAAAGAATGCTGTTTTTATTGAGATTAAGTCCCCTGCGACTTATCATCGGCGAAGCCGTATCAGGTCATGGCAATTCAGAAGATCAAACAGCAGAGCGGTTGGTGCAAAGGGAATTAAATGTAAATTGCGGCATGATTAAAACCAGGGTCCTCCTCTACCTTGCTACAGCGACTATTTTGCTTGGAACTGGCTGTGTTCCTTATGACTCCCTGTTGAATTACGAGCAAGCCCAAACTCCCTTTGCGGAGCAAATGATTGATAATTACAAGCCATTACTTATTCAACCCAATGACATCCTGCACATTCGTTTGAGCAGTGCCAATGAATTGGCGATTCAACCGTTCGTAATGCAGGGTGGTGAAGTGGCTGCTGGGGGAAATAATGCCCAGGGACTATTGATTAATGGATATCTGGTAAGTGCTGAAGGAACCATCAATTACCCAAGTATTGGTACGATTAAAGTTGGAGGTATGAGCATGCAGGAGGCTAAAGTCTTTCTGTTGGACCAACTCAAACCTTATTTTACGAACGAGCCGATTGTGGATATTCGTTTGCTAAACTTTAATGTGAGCGTAAATGGAGAAGTCGCCTCGCCCGGTACCTTTACGGTGCCCAATGAGCGTTTGACGGTTTTGGAAGCCGTGACTTTAGCTGGTGATTTTACTTCCTATTCCCGCCGTGATAGTGTAATGGTAATTCGGGAGTCAGCCGGCGATCGAACATTCGGTTATGTTGACTTTAATTCGCCAGAAATTTTTCGCTCGCCTTATTTTTACCTCCGGCAAAATGATGTGGTTTACGTTCAACCGTTACGACGTAAAGTACTGACGGTACAAGATCCACTGACTCGTGCCTTGACTTGGGTAAGCGCTGCCACGGGTATAGCCGCGATTGTCTTTACCCTTACCCGTAATTGATCAGACCAAGTAGTAGCTGTAATTCTTAAGTACCGACTGTGAACGAACGCCCCACCACTGACACTATTCAAATTGACTTCCAACGCTGGTTTCGCAAACTCGTGAGTTGGTGGTGGCTTATCTTATTAAGTATGGCTATCGCCCTGGTCCTGGGGAATTTTTACTTACGCTATGCTACTTATGATTACCGAACCAACGCGATACTACTGATTAAAAATACAGGACAGGAAGATCTGCTGACCCAAGAGAATATTATCTTGAACCAAAGTTTCCAAGCGGGGCAGAAGGGCATGGATAATGAGATCCAGATTTTGCAATCTTCCCCGATCATGAAGAAGGTGGTCGAAGAACTGGGTATTAATATTAGTTACTTTCGACAGGGCCGCTTAAAAGAACAAGAGTTTTATCAGGATGCACCGGTGGTGCTCGATAGTATTGCTCTCAAGGGTAGACAAGCCAACTTCTTTGTGAAGCTGGTGGATGAGAGCTCTTTCCTACTCATGCTGGATGCGGATGAAGCAAACGGGATAAGAGGCGAATACGGCAAGCTAATTGATATGCCTTTTGGCCAGCTACGCTTGACCTCTGCCACGCCAGATCCGTTCGTGCCCGGAACGTATCGAATTCAAGTTTGGCCCACGGACTTGGTCGCTGATCTTTACCGCAATAAGTTGGTAGTAGAACGCATTGGAAGTGTCATTTCTTCCAGTTTGTTAAGCCTGGCCATGAAGGATCCTGTTCCCGAAAAAGCGGAAGACATTATTGCTAAAGTAATTGAGGTTTACAATGAGGAGGAAGTACAGGATGAAAACAAGGTATTGCGCAGCACGCTTGAATTTATCGACGAGCGTTTAGGTATACTCACCGGAGAACTCGATGCGGTCGAGGGAAGTATCGAAGACTTCCGCCGCAGTAACGAAGTATTTAATGAGACGGCCTCCTCCAGCAAAAGTTTTGCCCTGGGAGAATTGCGAACGGCCCTGGGAGAAATTGCCGGCCTGGAAACCAAAAAAGATTTGCTACAGTCACTCGAAGGAATTGTAGTAAACATGCAGGATTCTATTCGGCTTTTGCCAGCCAACTTGGTAGCAGAGAATCCTTCCGTTGCGCAGTTAGTGGGGACCTTCAATAATCTTGTTTTAGAGTGGGAACGACTGATCACTACTGCTAGTGCGGAAAACCCTACCCGCAGGGCCCTGGAGCAGGAATTGCGCGATATTCGTGTTTCCTTATTAGAAAGTATTCAAAATTCCCAAAGCGATTTGGATATTCCCCTCGCGCGCTTACGTCGTCAGGTAGAAAATCTGGAAAGTAGTGTCTCAAGTGTTCCAGGGATTGAAAAAGAACTACTCGAGCGTAAAAGACTACAAGGTATTAAAGAAAACCTGTACCTGACATTATTACAAAAGCGGGAAGAGACGGCACTTTCTATTGCCGTCGCAACGGCGGGGAACCGGATTGTAGAGCCCCCCCGGAGTACACGGCGTCCAGTGTATCCACGCAAAAATCTGGTGTATTTGGCTTGCGGATTACTAGGCTTCTTTGTCCCAATTCTTGGTGTTTTTTTCTACCAACTTATCAACCAACGCCTATCTTCCGAAGATGCGCTTAAGAGCTTAACCTCAATCCCTATCTTTGGCCGTATAGCCCAGCACAAGGATAAGAACAATGTCATTGTGCAGTCGGGCGGGCGCTCGGCCATCAATGAAATGTTTCGTCAACTCAGGACCAATCTGAATTACCAGACCTTGGGACAACCGCAACAAGTGCTGGCAGTCACCTCTTACGTTTCTGGTGAGGGAAAGAGCTTCATTGCGCTTAATCTGGCCTTAACGTATACCTTGTCTAAGAAGAAAGTAGTACTGTTAGAGCTGGATTTACGACGCCCTATGCTGCGTCGTTACCTCAATCGAGAGGACACTGGACTGGGAATCACCAACGTTTTAGTTGGTGAGAATAGCCTGTCTGAAGTCATTCAGCACTACCAGGGCTTGGACTATATCTGCGGCGGGCCCATTCCCCCTAATCCCTGGGAAATTATTGGCTCCGAGGCCATGAAGGCCATTATTGAGGAGCTGAAAAGCAAGTACGATTTCATTATCATTGATAACCCACCTATCGGAATGGTATCTGATGCAATGCTGCTGCGTGACTACGTATCGCGAATGCTGCTGGTGGTTCGTCACAATTATACCAACCGCAAAATGGTACAGCATCTGGAAGAGATGTACCAGCGGGGGGAGCTCCCAAATGCTGGGTTGGTGCTAAATGGCATCCGCGGCGGTTCAGGAACCTATTACGGTTATGGCTATAATAGCTACGGGCAGAGTGTTTACTACCGGGAATAATATCAACCTCCCGTTTCGCGGAATTTTTGACTTTGTAGGATTCCCCGTCCTCCCGATGCGTACTTCGTTCTGCGGAATTTATTCCGCCGCTACAACTAAAAAATGGCTATGAGTACACTGTTAATCGCTGAAATTGCCCAAGCTCACGAAGGCAGCTTGGGGATTCTGCATTCCTATGTCGATGCCTTAGCGGCCACTGGAATTGATGCCGTAAAATTCCAAACGCATATCGCTGAAGCGGAGAGTTCATTGGCCGAACCCTTTCGGGTGAGATTCTCTTACGAGGATGATACGCGCTATGATTATTGGAAGCGGATGTCCTTCACCGCAGAACAATGGAAGGGAATCAAAAAGCACTGTGATGAGGCCGGTGTGGAATTCATTTCTTCCCCCTTTTCGCAGACGGCGGTGGAATTGTTGGAACACCTGGAAGTGGAACGCTACAAAATTGCCTCGGGCGAAGTGACTAACTTCCTAATGCTTGAGAAAATTGCCAGGACCGGCAAGCCAATCATTCTATCGTCTGGTATGAGTTCCTACACTGAATTGGATGCTGCTATCGATTTTCTTCGGCCATTTGGAAATGAACTGAGTTTGCTACAATGCACTACCAGTTATCCTACGCCACCGGAGCGCATCGGCTTCAACGTATTGGCAGAGATGCAGACGCGTTATCCCGAGCTGGCGATTGGCCTGTCTGAACACACCAGTGAAATCTTTACGGGACTAGCTGCTGTAGCTCAGGGTGCGAAAATATTGGAGTTTCACGCTGTTTTCGATAAGCGTATGTTCGGACCAGACGCCAAATCCTCACTCAGCATAGATCAAATTGCAGAACTGGTGCGGGGAGTTCGCTTTCTGGAAAAAGCACTCGCCAACCCGGTTGATAAGTATGATAATAGTGCCTACGTAGGCCTGAAAGCCATCTTTGAAAAGAGCTTGGCTGTACGGCAAGACCTACCCGCTGGCCACGAATTGACCTTTGATGATTTGGAAACGAAGAAGCCTGCCGGGCAAGGCCTACCCGCTAGTAGCTTTCGCGAATTGCTGGGGCGTCCCTTGAAACGGGCCAAGAAAAAGTACGAATTCCTCACTGCTGAAGACATTTAACCCCTTGAGTAACAAAAGAAAGATTTGCGTGGTTATTACGGCCCGGCCCAGCTACAGTCGGATCAGAACGGCACTGCGAGCTATTGATGATCATCCTGCTCTAGAGCTCCAACTGGTTGTTGCTGCTTCCGCTTTGCTGGCGCGCTATGGCACGGCAGTGAATGCCATTGAGCAGGATGGATTTGTAATTGCCAATAAGGTGTTTAATGTTTTAGAAGGTGGTAATCTTCTGGCTCAAGCTAAGACAACTGGCCTTGGCATCATCGAACTTTCGACGGTCTTTGAGCAACTACAACCGGATGCTGTCCTCACGATAGCTGACCGTTACGAAACTATGTCTACCGCTATTGCAGCTTCCTACATGAATATCCCGCTGGTGCATGTGCAAGGTGGCGAGGTGACTGGCAATATTGATGAAAAAGTACGCCACGCCATTACGAAATTATCAGATCTGCATTTGGTCTCATCACAACGTGCAAAAGATCGAGTTTTGCGCTTGGGAGAGGAACCAAGCAGTGTGTTTCATACAGGTTGTCCGTCGGTAGATATTGCTCATGAGGTGCAGCAAGCGCCCATCCTCAATTTTAATCCCTACGAGAAATACGGTGGGGTAGGGGCTTTACCTGATTACCGTGCCGGATACCTGGTGGTCATGCAGCATCCCGTTACGACGGAATACGAAGCCTCGCGGACCCACGTAGAAGAGACATTGCACGCCGTTCAAGAATTGGGTATACCAACTTTCTGGTTTTGGTCAAATGTAGATGCTGGTTCTGATGGAACCTCAAATGGGATTCGAGCTTTTCGTGAAAACCACGATATCGAGCACATCCATTTTTTCAAGAACATGGAGCCGAATGATTTTCTACGACTGCTGATCAACAGTCAGTGTCTGGTGGGGAATTCCAGTGTGGGCATACGGGAGTGTTCCTTTCTAGGGGTGCCAGTCGTCAACATTGGGGTGCGCCAAGATGGCCGAGAACGAGGACCAAATGTGATGGATGTGGACTACGACCGGAAGCAAATTCAGTCGGCCGTTTTAGCTCAGGTTAAGCATTCTGCCTACCCAGGTAGTAATATTTATGGTGATGGCACTGCTGGCGGCCAGATAGCGGAAATATTGGCTACGCAAGCATTGACCTTCTCAAAGCGACTTACCTACTAGTACTTGCTCTTTAATTCACTGACATTCGGGCTTTTTCTACCGCTAGTTTTTCTGTTGCACTGGTTTGTTATTCGGCAGCGGGTGCGTTGGCAGAACATCCTGATCATCCTGGCCAGTTATGTTTTCTACGGTTGGTGGGATTGGCGTTTTCTGAGTTTGATTATGGCCAGCTCACTCGTAGATTTTCTATTGGGTTTACAGCTGGGCAAAACAGAGCAAGCACCCCAGCGTAAGCGCTTGTTATGGTTATCACTAGCTTTTAACCTGGGGATACTTGGCTTCTTTAAGTACTACAATTTTTTTGTTGATCAGTTTGTAACGGCTTTTTCTAGTGTTGGGCTTGAACTGCAACCCCAGACTTTAAGCATTATTCTCCCAGTAGGTATAAGTTTTTATACATTTCAAACACTGAGTTACACCATTGATGTGTACTGCAAAAAACTGGAACCCACTTCTGATTGGACGGTGTTCTTTGCCTATGTAGCTTTCTTTCCACAGCTAGTGGCCGGCCCCATTGAACGGGCTACTAACCTGATACCGCAGTTTTCCATTAAGCGGACATTCGATGCATCCCAAGCGCAGGACGGCATGCGCCAAATTCTCTGGGGCTTATTCAAGAAGATCGTTATTGCCGACAATTGTGCCGTCTTCGTTAATAGCATCTTCACGGGGTATGAGGAGTTGGGAACCCTGAACTTGATCTTAGGAGCGGTCCTGTTTGCCTTCCAAATCTACTGCGACTTTTCTGGCTATTCAGATATTGCCATTGGTACGGCACGATTGTTTGGCGTGCGCTTGATGCAAAATTTTGCCTACCCCTACTTCTCCCGCAGCATCGGTGAATTTTGGCGACGCTGGCATATTTCGCTATCTACCTGGTTTCGGGATTACCTCTACATACCACTGGGTGGTAGCAGAGTGGATAGTAAAGCCCTCCTCATTCGGAATATTCTAATCATATTTCTGGTCAGTGGGTTCTGGCACGGGGCCAACTGGACGTTTATCGTATGGGGTGGTTTGCACGCTTTATTCTTTCTGCCGAGTATCCTGCGTGGAACCAACCGCAAGCACTTAGGACCGATTGCCCACGGGCGCTTCTTACCCAGTCTGAGTGAACTAATGGCAATGCTAAGTACCTTCAGTTTAGTCTGCTTTTCCTGGATTTTTTTCCGCAGTGCGGACATCAGTTCGGCATTTGCCTATATCAGTGCCCTATTTTCCAACCTCACACCTGACCTCTACTACATTCTCAAGGCAAAGTATTTACTGGTAGGCATTGTGTTGCTCCTGCTTGTCGAGTGGCGCCAGCGGGATCGTCAACACGGGCTAGAACTAACCCCCGGAGAGTTAAATCCATTCCTGAGGGCTACTGCTTATTTGTCTACTGCGATGGCCATACTACTACTGGCGCCACGCGAAGAATCGGTGTTTATCTACTTCCAATTTTGAAATCCTTCCTACTCAAATTGAGCTTATACGCGGCGGCGCTCATGGTGCTCAATCTACTGCTGGGACGCTATTTGCAAACCTATGAAACGGTAGATTTAAAGGAGAATGGCCAATTTTTTCCGGCCACTCGCTGGGATGAATATTATGCGCAAGAGGGTAACATTGATGTGCTGGTCTTGGGATCCTCACATGCCTATCGGAGCTATCACCCGACGGTTCTGGAGGACAATCTGAACGAAGCTACCGTCTTCAATTTTGGCAGCTCGGGCCAGAATCCACTTACCAGTTACTATGTTTTGGACGAGGTCTTGCGTATGCACCGTCCAGCTGTAGTTATCATGGATGTCTACATCATGGTCTTCGCCGAAAATAGGGAGTTGTCCAACGCTCGGATAAATCTAATTTCAATGCGTCCAGGGCCTGGCCGTCGTAATTTCTTCTCGGAAGGGTTTCCCCTGAAACATAAGGTTTTGAGTCTGTTTCCAAGCTACCAATACCGGGCCCATGCTGCCCCGAAGTTGAAAAAACTTCTAGGTATGCGCTACTTGCGCCCCCATCAGGAGCGCTACGTGGAAAAGGGCTTCGTTGAACTAACCGATACCATTACGTTGACCGAGCTCCAGCAAGTATTGGCGGTTACCAAGCCAGTCGAAAACTTAGACTTCGTTACGGAGAGTAGCATAGCATATCTTGAAAAAATAAAAGAACGCTGCGCTGCGGCAGGAATACCATTAGTGCTGACAGTTTCACCCATACCAGAAATGGCGGAAGACCACATGGGGATTTACGGACAAGCCAACGCGTACTTCGGTGATCTTGCGGAAAAGTGGGAAGTGCCTTACTACGACTTCATACGAGATCGGTTACCAATACTCAAAGATGAGCATCACTACTCGGATGATCATCACCTCAACGCAGCGGGTGCTCGAATTTATTCCAAAGCAATAGCTCCCATCATTCAAAAACATGCTAAGTGGACGAAGGCCAGCAACTAGAACAGGAACGCCAGGAGCACAATACGCTCTACGGTAAGCAACGAGACAGACTACTGGAGCAGTCGTTTGCCTGGCAGCAATTCTATAATCTAGTGGCTCGGCCGCCTCACCTCGGCGGTACTTTGTATGGGCAAGACCACCACTTATTTCTGGGGCGGCTACGAGAGATTTTAGCTAATTATCCAGCCGGAGAAGCACGCATTTTGGATTATGGTTGTGGAACGGGCGCACTGGGTGTAGCTTTGGCTAGCTTGGGATACCAGGTAACGGGTTTTGATTTATCGGACGAAGGCATTGCGGTAGCGCAACGACTTGCTGCCCAACAGGGCTTAGTGGCAAAAACTGAGTTTGTGGTGGCTAATGCGCAGGCACTTCCCTTCGATGATCAGTCTTTTGATTTAGTTGTGGGTAAGGCGGTGCTACACCATACCATCAAATACCCGGGCACAGCAGAAGAGTTGCACCGGATCATGAAACCGAGGGCATGTGCCGTCTTTTTGGAAGGCGCCGCCAGTAACCCCCTAATCGCACTAGCGCGGAGGTTTACAATCCAAGAAGAATTAGGGGATGTACCGCTGACCATTAAGCGTGTGCAGGCCTTTGGGCAAAATTTCAGTGAGGTCAAAATGGATGGCTATTTCTTCCTGTATATGCTCAAACGCTTAGGCTACTACTCTTCTGATGAGACCTTGCCGGACCGTGGACAGAATAGTATCGGAAAAACGACTCTTTTTCGCCAGTTTTTGCGAATGGCGCTTGCGCTTGATAATGCGCTAGTGAACAAGAAAGTACTTTCCCTGGCTGGGCGCTACATCATCGAACTCTGGAAATGATGCGAATTCTAGGACTCATACCTGCACGCGGGGGGTCCAAAGGGATTCCGGGGAAGAACAGCAAGCTGCTGGGCAGTAAGCCGTTGATTGCCTACACCATTGAGGCAGCACTCCAGAGTGCAGAATTGGCGAAAGTAGTAGTCTCAACCGATGATGAGGGTATAGCCGAAATCAGTAGGCATTACGGTGCAAAGGTACCTTTCATGCGACCTAAGGAACTGGCTCAAGATGATTCGCCCACCATCGATACCGTTGTCCACGCCTTGCAATATTTTCGTGACCAAGGGGAAGCTTTTGACGCCCTCTGTTTACTACAACCTACTACTCCTTTTAGGACTAGTAAAGACATTCGGCTAGCTGTGCGGCGATTTCGGGAGGCTGGGACTGACTGTCTGGTTTCCGTTCGTGAGGTGCCACATCAATACAATCCACACTGGGTATTTTTGCCCGATGATACAGAGCGATCCTTACGAATTGCCACCGGTGAGGAACGCATTATTCCCCGTCGGCAAGCTTTACCCAAGGCTTATCATCGCGATGGTTCTGTATACATTACAAAGTCGGAAGTGGTTTTGGAACAGAAATCCCTCTATGGAAACTCAATCGGCTATATCGTTCTGCATAACCCGCATCAGGTGAATCTGGACACACCCGACGATTGGCGTAGGGCAGAACAAATGCTACAAGAACCATGATTCAGCCGAAGCTTATAGACATTTGCTACGTGGTATCCTTCGGATTCGCAGCACGGATGTTGCTGCAGACAAAACTTATACAACAGCTGGTACAAGCGGGCAAGCGTGTAGCCATTATTGCCCCTGATATCGAGGATGAGAACCTAAAGGCCCTAGCGGCGAAGTCTGATGTAAGGCTGTATGCAGCGTCGGTTGAGAATAGCCTGTGGAATGAGGATTATCTTTATAAACGTAAATATTACCTCGAAGAAATAAAGGCTAATCCCGCTCTGTGGGAAAAGCATATGTATAGCCTGTATTACAGCAAGTCGAAGCATCCTTGGCGGCGGATTCGCCCGCTGTATTACATGTTGATCCATCGGTTGATTAAGCGATGTCCGGGCATTCGCAAGCGCTTTCTTCGCAGGGAAAAGCGACATCTTGAATCCACCCATATTTCGGCCTTATTAGGGGAGATTCAACCACGCTTAGTAGTATCCACTTATCCTGTTAATATCCTTGAGGCACAGGTATTGTACGCCGCTCGCAAAGCTGGTATTTCCACCTTGCTGCACCTACTAAGCTGGGATAATATTACCAGCAAAGGCCGCTTTCCTGTTCTTGCTGATCAATACATCGTATGGGGGCAGGTGATGAGAGATGAACTTCAGGAATACTACCAGGTTCCCGAAGAGCACATCCATTTGTGTGGTGTGCCACATTTCGATTATTACGAGCCATACCGAGGAGGAAACGCACATGAAGAAGAGCTAAGACAACTTGGGCTTCAACCTAGTGCACCATTTCTGTTTTTTGCCATGAGCGCAGAGCGGTTCACGCCTTATGAGATTGACATTGTAGAGCAACTGACAGCCGCAATCCAAGCGGACGCCTTTGGTCCGAAACTGCAGTTAGTGGTACGTCCACATCCACAAGTTGTACAAGGCAATATGACCCGTAAAGGCTGGCAAGTGCGCTTGCAAAAGCTGGTGGGAGAACGGGTCGCCGTTGACTGGCCACGCCTCGTTAAGGGAGGGTTGCGCTGGAGTTTGCAGCAAGAAGATATGCAGCATTTAGCCGCGTTATTAGCAGGTTGTAGCGTGTGCTTAAATTCCGGTTCGACCATTTCAATCGAGGCGCAGCTACTCGACAAACCGGTTATACTTACCTCATTCGACGCGGGTCACCAATTGCCCTATTGGAAATCCGCGCGTCGACTCATTGACTATACTCATTTGAAAAAATTGATTGGTTTGGGCGGTATCTCAGTAGTCAAGGATCAGACTCAGCTGCACCAGGTGATTAGTCGGTACCTAGAGGATAGTAGCTGGAAGCAAGAGGAACGGCGTTCGGCTAGTTTCCAACAATGTTACCAGCAAGATGGTCAGGCTACCCAAAGGGTGAAACAGGCTATACTGCAAATTTTGAACGATCAGGAGCAGCGAGAGCAAGCAGCCGTTACAGCAAAAATATGAGCCGGATCCAGTACATCTACATCTTATCACAACGGTATTCCGGTTCTACCTTGCTGAGTTTCCTGCTGGCTACCCATCCTGATATTGCCACAATTGGAGAGCGCCGGAAATTCTACAACAAGGCAATGCGACCAGATAGTGGCCCAGCGCAGCGTTGTTCCTGTGGAGAATTGTTCACGGATTGTTCGCATTGGCAGCGCATTTCTAAACGGGTACAGCAACGCCTTCAGCCGCAAGACTTGACCACCAATTTCACCGAGTTTGAGTTGTTTCGTTCCCCATTTTTTAATAAGCTTTGGGATCGATGGCATTTTTCGGCACTGTTTCGTGGCCGTTACGCCAAGCTGTATCAAGCCAATCAAGTACTGGTAGAAGAAATTCTGGCACTTGATGATAAAACCGTGTTTCTGGATTCCTCCAAAACCTATAAGCAGCTACAGCACCTGCAAAAGATCGAAGCCTTTGATCTAAAGGTCATTTGGCTCTCCCGTGATCCACGTGCCCAGGTGAGTTCGGCTTTGAAATACAACTCTTGGACCGTCGAACAGGCAGCGGCCACTTGGGTAAAGGAAATGGAGCACTATGAAGAACATTTGCGCAAAGGCGCATTTAGTTTTCTGCCGGTCCGTTATGAACAACTGTGCCGCAACCCCCTGGAGGAAATGCAGCGAATTTTAAAGTACCTCCAACTGGATGAAAAACAGTTCTCCCTTGACTTTCGTGGCCAGGAACAACATATTATGGGCAATGCCAGCATGCGTTTGGGTAAAGATCGTAAGATTGAAGAGCGTAAAGATTGGCAAGACCGACTTAAGCCAACGGAAGTGAGGCTAATTGAAGAAATGACACAAGCATACAACGAGTTTTATAGTCCGACGTGATTAATATTGACTTAGATCGGCTTTTGTTTAGACTTTTATGTGTCTATGCCTTTTTTGTCCCCTTTGAGTTGGTGCTGGAAATCTTCTTCGGAATCGATACCGTCTTTAAGCCCTATCGGGTAGTCTGCCTGATCCTCATACTTCTTTACGGATTTCGATTAATACGAGGCGGAAGTCTGAAGCTTAGCCGCGATTTTAAGCAGGATGGTTTTCTGTACCTGGTCTTTTTGTACGGAATTTTGATCTCGCTCTACAATATGATTGTGGCCGAGTTTTCCTTAGCTAAGTTCTATAATGAAGTTTTTCAAACTGGTCTTTATCTTTCCGTCTTTGTCATGGTAAAGGGCTTGCCAATGACCCGTGAAGAGCTGCAGAAACTACAAAAATACCTATTCTGGGGTTTGGCAGTCAATGGTGTTTATGTGGTATTTAGTCGGTATGTTATTTTCACGCTCGGCCGTCAATCTGGTTTTTTTGATAATCCGAATTATCTGTCTCTCGGTATGCTGTATGCCTTAGGGTATATCGCTGCAAACTTCGAACGCGTCAAGTTTAGTACTAAGGGCTTGTACCTGGTGCTGATTGCTGTTTGTGGTATGTCATTCCTCATTGCGGGCAGCCGTACTGGAGCGGTGGTAATGGCCGCTAATGCACTTTTGATCCTTAGTTTTCAATCCGTCCGGTCCATTCTCATTAGCTTGACATTTTTGGCTGTGATCAGTCCTGTATTCTTTCTGGGTGCTGACTTTGGCAGGACAACTAGGCACAATACCATCTTAGAAGAACGGCTTCAGGATCGAGAAATTGCTGATGACCCTCGTTTCCCTATTTGGGAGGGAGTGATCCGGGCTTCTCAAGAAACCCATTTCATTGGCTTGGGTTTAGGACAGTTTGAGGCCCGTTTCCCAGAATTCTATAAAGAAGAGAACAACCTGCTGATTTACGAGATTCTCAGTTATGGCTATCACCTCTCGCCGCATAGCGACTACATGGCGGTGCTCATAACTTATGGCATAATTGGCTTGGTATTATTTCTGTTGTTTTTCCTGGTTTCGATCTGGAAAGTACTGCACTACCTGTGGGCCACCTCTGATCGAGCGATATACCGGATGCAATTATTAGGCCTGGTGACCATAATTATTTTTGGAATTGCGGCAGAGAACTTTGTGAGTGGTCTGTATTGGATGATACTGACCCTCAGTACAAAAAGCACTTATGAAACTGGTGAGGCACTATCCACCAGCAAAACAAAACTGCAAAGTAAACATGAACAAACTACTGGTGACCGGCTCATCGGGCTTGATCGGCTCGGAGGTCGTCCGCTACTTTAGTCGACTGGGCTGGAAAGTCTACGGCGTCGATAACAATATGCGAGCTGATTTCTTTGGAGACAAAGGGGATACCCGCTGGGCGCAGCAGCAACTGCAAATCACCTGCCCCGACTTTGAGCACGTGGAATTGGACATTCGTGATCGCAAGTCGGTGCTCGAACTGTTGGAGCGTTTGCGGCCGGATTACATCTGCCATACTGCCGCGCAGCCCAGTCACGATCTAGCAGCCACTCGGCCTTTTGATGACTTTGATGTCAATGCGGTGGGGACCTTGAATCTCTTGCAGGCTGCTCGTTTGTATTGCCCAGAATCCCCTTTCGTACACATGAGTACCAACAAGGTGTACGGAGATGCCCCTAATAAATTGGATCTAAAGGAACTGGAAACGCGCTGGGATTACGGTAGTCCGGAGTACTACGATGGTATTAAAGAAAGCTTCACAATAGATCAATCCAAACACTCCCTGTTTGGCGCTTCCAAAGTGGCGGCGGATATCATGGTACAGGAATATGGCCGCTATTTCAAGATGCCCACCTGTGCGTTGCGTGGGGGGTGTCTTACTGGACCCAATCATTCTGGTGTGGAATTACACGGCTTCTTGAGCTACCTGATCAAGGTGAATATCACCGAGGGAGAATACACCATTTTTGGCTATAAAGGCAAACAGGTGCGTGATAACATTCACTCGCTGGATGTGGCTCGTTTTATTGAGGCCTTCTTTGCTGCCCCTCGTTTTGGCGAGGTCTACAATATTGGCGGGGGACGTGATAATTCAACGTCTATCTTAGAAGCCTTTCAACGCATTGAGTCTATCACTGGTAAGGCGATGCGCTACCAATATTCCGACAAAAATCGGGAGGGGGACCACATCTGCTACATCTCTGATCTTAGCAAGATGAAGGCACATTATCCACAATGGGACATTACTAAGGATTTGCAGACTACCTTCGAAGAAATTGCAGCAAGTTGGGAAAAACGCTTGGCGGTATGAGAATACTGATGGTCAGCCGTAGTGTATTGCCGTATCCTGGTGGTTCCAGTGTGATTGTGGAGCAATTAGCGCAGAACTTTCGTAAAGATGAATTGATCGTACTGGGAGGCGCGCCTTTGTTTCAGCGAAAATACCTCGAACGTCCGGCGGATCACCCAGAATTTATTGATTTCCCTTGTGAATTTACGCTTTGGGGACGTGGCTACCGCTATTTCAAATGGATGCTTCGCTTCCAGTTTAAACCATTGGTACGTAAGATTGAACAATTGGTGCGGGAGCGGAAAATCGATTATATCATTGGCGTTTACCCCACCGATTTCTTTTGCCACGCGGCTTGCCGAGCTGCGCAGAATTTAGGTATTCCCTTTAGCTCTTATTTCCACAACACTTACGTGGAAAATACCAATATTACTGATCCCAGAGCACAGGATATTCAGGACGAAATATTTGCCCAATCCGAGCATATATTTGTCATGAGTAAGGGCATGCAGCGGTTTTACGAAGAAAAATATCAACTAGATAAATTTGTTCCGCTCGTACACACTTTTGATGCCTACCCGCCCGCGGAAAGCTTAAGTGGATTGCCAGGGACGGATAAAGCATTGTATCAGCTAGTAGCAATAGGCAACTTCAATGAATCGAACATTGAGGCCACTAGTCGATTTTTGCGTGCGATAAAGGCCAATGATCGTTATGAACTCAACGTATATACACATGTACCTGAGGTGCTACTAAGGCAAAGAGGCTTGGATACTTCTGCTTTCCATCTACGGGGCTTTGTCAAGCCAGAGGAAGTACATGATGTGCTCCAGCAGTACGATATTTGTGTTTTGACCCACGGCTTCAGCGGTGGCTACGGCGAAGTAGAATACCGAACGATCTTCCCTACTCGCACCATTCCCATGCTGCTTTCTGGTAAGCCCATATTTGCCCATTCTCCGCCTAATTCATTCCTCAATGATTTTATCAGCGAAAACCGCTGCGCTAGTTTAGTGGATGAAGCTTCTGAGTCATCAATTATTGATACCCTGGATCATCTGAGCGGTAGCCTGGAGCAACAAGAAAAATTGGTACAAGCTGCCCGTAAAACCGCTGAGCAATTCTACGGCCCTAATGTCGTACAAACCCTAAAGGAAAAACTAGCTTGAGATTAAGGTACAATAGCCTACTGTACAAGATTACGGCGGTAGCTCGCTACTTTGTGGCACGTGCCTATTATGGGAGCCGCTTTCGTTGCACACAACTCTCAATGATTGGCCGCAACTGCGGTGTACATATTTCCAAACAGGGCCAAATTAACTGTGCGGGCCGGATAGTGGTAAACGACCATGTCATGCTACAGACCCAGTCCTCGGGCATACTACAATTGGGTAAGCGCTTTGTAATCAACCGCTACAGCCGGATCGTTGCCCACGAGCGCGTCGAAATTGGCGATCATGTTACCATTGGGCAAATGGTTAGCATCCTGGATCATGATCATCATTATGACTTAGAAGACGGGCAGCTTAAACTGAGCGGTTACGATACCGCCCCCATCAAGATTGGTAACAACGTCTGGATTGCGGATAAGGTGACTATTCTGCGGGGAGTGACGATTGGTAGCAACGTAGTCATTGCAGCCAATGCCGTCATCAATAAAGATGTACCGGATGCTGTGATCGTTGGGGGAGTACCCGCTAAAATTCTGAAAGAACTCTAAGGTTGTGTGTGGTATCTGCGGTATTGTAAACTTCACTAATCCAGCTCCCAAGGAGCAGCGCCAGTCCATCGTTGCTGCGATGAATCAAGCCATGCTGCACCGGGGGCCAGATGAAGGAGGCACGCATTCCGATACTTTCCTGACCATTGGTATGCGCCGGCTTTCTATCATTGATCTAGAAGGGGGCTCCCAACCGCTACATAGTGCCGATGGCAACTTGATCGTCATCCAAAACGGAGAGATTTACAACTATCGTGAACTCCGAGCGGATTTAGAACAACGTGGCCATTCGTTCCAAACCCAATCTGATACCGAAGTGTTGTTGGTGATGTACCGGGAATACGGTACTGATATGCTGAGCAAGCTACGCGGCATGTTTGCCTTTTGCCTTTACGATAGGGTAGCGCAGCAAGTTTTTGTAGCTCGTGATCGCTTTGGCGAAAAGCCGCTCTTCTATCACAGCCACAATGGCCGGCTATCATTTGCCAGTGAGTTGAATGCATTATTGCAAGATCCAGCAATTGATCGGCGACTGAATTATTCTGCCCTGCCGTACTACTTGCGCACCTCACTGGTGCCGGAACCAAATACCTTCTTGTTCGATGTGCAGAGTCTTTCTCCCGGTCATTTTCTGACCTTCAGTCGGCAGGGCCTACGCATCCAGCCTTACTTCACGCTAGATTATGCGGAGGCCCGACAGTTTAGCTCTGAAGACGAAGCCGTAGCGTACATACGCCCACTTCTTGAACAAGCGGTGCGCCGCCAAACGGTAAGTGATGTACCCCTCGGGGCTTTTTTGTCGGGGGGGATTGATAGTAGTACCGTGGTGGCCTTGTTGCAGCAGCAATCTACCCAGCAGATCAAAACCTTCACCGTACGTTTTGAAGAAGCTGCGTTTGACGAAAGTCCAATTGCTCGCCAGGTGGCGGAATATTGCGGAACGGATCACCACGAGATCACCATCCCAAACTACGATTTTGAGCCCGAAATTTTCTGGATGATCATTCAGCAAGTGGGCCAGCCGTTTCGCGATAGTTCGGCTATTCCATCTTACTTCATTACCCGCGAAATTCGCAAGCACGTGAAGGTGGCTTTATCGGGCGACGGCGGAGATGAGCTATTTGGTGGTTATGCACTTTTTCAATGGTACCAGCAGATTCTGCAGCTGCGGAAAATTCCCCGACCGGTGCGTCAACTTGGGAGCGGACTTTTGGATGGTTTGACACTGTTGCCTGGTCTCAATTCGGCTTCCACTTTACGCAAAGTCCGTCGCGTGCTAAAGACCTCTAACCTGGAAGCAAAAGACGTTCCTCTGGCCCTCAACGAATTCTACTCTGGCTCCGTCGTCGACGAAGTACTGGGAAGCCAACACCATTATCAGGATCTAAAGACCTATCCATCGCAAACTGCACCTTCTAGCCTGCGGGAGATTATGCATTATCGAACCGCTCATACACTCCCGACCAATATGCTGGTGAAGGTAGACCGGATGAGTATGGCCAACTCACTGGAAGTACGGGCACCTTTTTTAGATCCCGACTTGTTTGCCGTCGCTGCGCAGCTGCCAGATGATTTATTAATCCGTGGTGGAAAAGGAAAGTACCTGCTCCGGAAAATGATGAGAAAAGATCTGCCGGCATCGGTTTTTGATCATCCCAAGCAAGGGTTCGCCATTCCGCTCTATAAGTACCAAAATGAGGCTTTTGCGGCCTTGGCCAATGATCTCTTGTTGGATAATAACCCCTGGGAAGGCTTTTTCCCAAGGCCTTTCTTGGAACGTGCATTAAACCTAGGACTAAAGCATCGGCGTAATACAGCCCGGCTGAGTGTGTTTCAATCTGCCCATCGCCTTTGGATGCTCATGCAATTATTAGGTTGGGCTAGATTTTATAAAGTAAAACTCTGAAAAACAAGAGAATAGTTCATTTTTTACTTGTAGGTCCTTTGCCAAAACCAGGCTTGGAATTGGTAGGTGGAGCCCGAGTATCTTTTCAGCATTTGGTCGATTATTTAAAGGAGGAAGGGATACCTTTTTATTTGGTGGAAACCCGCCCGTTTGAACAAGGATGGTTACGGATCCTCAATCCACTATTGGTCATTTGGCGTTGTTTGTGGTATCTGCGACGAGTGGATGTAGTCTGGGGAAATATGAGCTACGGAGGAATTCGCCTTTTTGGGCCCGTACTGTACCTTTTAGCTCGCCTTGGTAGAAAGCCAATTGTCCTACGCCCCTTCGGTTCTCGATTGCGAGAGACCTACGACTCTTTGAGCGGACTTGCGAAATGGGGCTTCGAACGAACGGTTTTACAAGCGGATCTACTTTTTCTACAGACTCAATCCTTAATCAATTACTTTCAGCCACTGAGTCGTCATCTGGCGCATTTGCCCACCAGTAGAGAACTCCCTGCGTTTGAATCGGAAGAAATTCCGCGTACTTACCGGAAACGTTTTGCCTTTTTGGGGCACCTGAAAAAAGTGAAAGGCATTGATGAAATCCTCGCCGTCTGGGAGCAACTTCCGGAAGAATATGTGATCCATTTGTACGGTCCCATCAAGGAGGAACAATATGACTATTTAGCGTCGGAGCGTATTATTTATCAAGGGGTGCTCAGCAGCCGAGAGGTGCTGGCCAAACTGGACGAATATGATGTCTTGTTGCTACCGACTTATTTTTCTGGCGAAGGTTATCCAGGAGCGATCATTGAGGCTTATTCCCTTGGCATGCCGGTCATTTCCACGCAGTGGCGCTCCATTCCAGAAATTGTGCTGGATGGGGAAACCGGCCGACTCATTGCTCCACGAGATAGTGATGCCCTGCTTGAGGGGATCTTAGGGATAGATGAGGTGAGTTATCGCAAATGGTCCATTCAGGCAAGGCAGCAATTTGAGGTGTGTTTTGAGCAAAAGAAAGTGCTGGAGCACGCCCTGGAAAATATTCGGAAACTGATGCCGCTACCAATATCTGAACAAGCATGACGCCAGTGTTTTTTATCACGGGCTTGCAACGTTCGGGAACAACTTTGCTTTCGTTCATGCTGAGTAATCATCCTGCTGTTTTTCTGGATGAATATTCGCTGGGTTTCCGCATCATACAAGCTTTGAAGACGAATTATAGCAGAGTATTGCCCAAGCACCTGGACCTTACGGAGGAGGAAATCATTAGTCAATTAGTGGAGCATGATTACAAAGGTCGCTTGCGGCAGCTAATTGATGTGACAAAACTGGAAGAAGTGGACAGCGTAAGGGCACTCATTACTCGCTCAATTCAGCAAAAGCTACAAAAAGAAGGGCGCAGTTATTGGGGGGACAAATCCCCGGGTCTACAACACTGGCTACCTGAGTTGTTATTGTTAATGCCGCAAGCCAAGCTGATCCATATTGTGCGAGACGGTCGTGCTACCGCTGCTAGTATGCGCAAGCGAGCACGTAAACATCTGATGTGGAGTGCGCAACGGTGGGTAGATGGTAACCTAACGGCCTTGCAGCATCAATATATTTTGGGCAAAGAGCAAATGCTGGTAATACGTTATGAGGATTTACTCACTGATCCCGAGGGCAGTATGGGACGAATCTGTACGTTTTTAGACTTGGATTTTGATCCCCTCGTATTGGACCTCAGCCAGCATCAACGTACCGGCGGTGACCAGTCGTACGTCCAAGACCGGCTATCTAGCAGCAAGATAGATAGCTATCGCAAAGAACTTTCAGTAAATGAAATACGACAGCTGGAGCGCATCCAGGGACCTTTGCTGCAAAAACTAGGCTATGAGTTGGAAAACGCTTTTCGAGCAAAGGACTTTTGCTCGCTATCCACAGGGCGCCGAATTTGGCTGAATCAGTGGACCAACTTTAAGGCGCTTTTTCGTCGCAAGGATATCCGGATGGAAAATTGGCAATTGGTGGAGGTGTCCATACCCTTTCGTAAACGCCTGGGTTACTTCCTGCGGATGTTGGCGAGGGACGTCCTTTCGAAGCAAATATTTCTGACTCTTTTTGATCGAAAAACACAACAATTACCCCGCTAGTGGAGCTACCTCTTGTGTATATAGTAGGTGTTGGTCGTTCTGGTACCAGCATGTTGATGACCCTCTTGAATGGCCACTCGAAAATAGCTTTTACACCGGAAACTCATTTTCTACGCTACTATTTGGGTACAGCCGAAATTCAGGCAAGTATTGAGCAAGAGGGGGCAGCAGCTTTCCAGCCAACCTTAGAAGTAGATAGCTACTTTCAGCGACTCAACATATCCGCAGCGGAACTGCTACAACCCTACGTATCCAAAGATCGAGACTTTGATCTGGTAGAAATATATGAGCAACTCTTAAGGCAGTATCTCAACCGCAAAGGCAAGCAGATTATTGGTGATAAAGACCCTCGTTATCTGGATTACCTGGATCGAATTGCGACCACCTTCCCACAGGCTAAGATTATCCATATCTACCGCGATCCGCGCGATGTAGTGTTATCGAAGACTAAGGCGGACTGGTCGGCCCATCGGCCTTACTGGTTGAATGCGATGATCAGCCAGATACAGATGGAGGAAGGGCGCAAGCGCGGACCAGCACTTTTTGGCAGCAACTACTACGAGTTGTCGTATGAGGACTTGGTCACCGCCCCAAAAGAGACGCTCTCCAAGCTCTTGGCATTTCTAGGACTAAGTTTTGAGCCAGAGATGTTGAACCTGGAACAATCTGCCCGCGAGCTAGTCGATTCCTCCGAGATGCAATGGAAGGGTAATACTTTCCAGCCCATGCTTAAAGAGAATACGCAGAAGTGGAGAAAGGCCCTGAGTGGAGATCAGGTCAGAGTGATTGAAAGTATCTGCGAGGAATGGTTTGCCCGGTTAGGGTATGAGCGCGCGGATAGTGCCGGGGCCAGTTGGAAGGAAGCCTTGCTTAAGCCGTTACTGACCTGGCGGGCGCCGCAACGCTGGTTGTACAACTGGCAATTGCAACGACAAATGAAAAAGGGCGCAAATTGAATTGGCAGACCATTAAAACGGCTTGGCAGACCGCCCAAGACTTTGGCTTGGGGTGGACCATTCGGCGGGTGTTCTACGAACTTCAGTTACGCACCGGGCATCATAAACGCAAGATGCCAAAACGCGCGTGGCGAGAAGGAGAGCATCACTATTGGTTGAAGGCGGAATTAGAAGCCGAAGAATTGCTCAGTCAATGGCAGCAGCAAGCCGTTCGCTTCTTCTTTTCGCCAGCGCAATTCCCCGAAATGGCGGCAGCGATCAAGCAACTCGGTACACAAGTAGCGGCGGCACCACCGAAAGGGAAAGCTCGTTATTTTTCGGGAGCCATTTATGATTGTCCGTTTCCCGAAGGCTGGTTTACAAATCCATTTACCCAGCCTGTTACCACTTGCCAAGCGGATTTGCACTGGTCAGAATATCCAATGTACTCACCGGAGTACGAGGATCTGAAATTTATTTGGGAACCAGGCCGATTCACCATTGTCTACGATTTGGTCCGTGACTTTGTCGTA
Organism: Bacteroidota bacterium; assembly: GCA_038528965.1. Lineage (GTDB taxonomy): Bacteria > Bacteroidota > Bacteroidia > Chitinophagales > Saprospiraceae > Lewinella. Next base: position 49,445 of record JBCBEC010000051.1, read on the forward strand.
AACGACAACGAAGCGGCGCCAGAACGCTACTGGGAATGGATAGAGTCCTGGATTGAGCATAACCCGCCGAATACCGGGCCCCATTGGAAATGTGGCCAAGAGACTTCCTTGCGCCTAATGGCCTGGTACTTTGGCCTTTACGCTTTTAAAGATCACCCCGCCACCACTCCTGCACGTTTTGCTCGTTTTTTGGGTGCCGTAGGTGCCCAGGCAGAACGGGTGAGTCAAGATTATCATTATTCCTACCTGCAACAGAGTAACCACGCGGTGAGCGAAGGTTTGGGCCTGTACGCCACTGGTCTGCTGTTTCCTCAGTTGCACAAAGCTGCCGAGTGGCGAAAGCTGGGCAAGCATATCCTGGAGGAGCGCGCTGATTTTCTTTTCCGTGAAGACGGCACCTACTTTCAGAAATCGCATAACTATCTCCGCTTCATTGGGCATGCTTACTTGTTTGTGCTGCAGTTGGGCCAACTCAATGGTGATGATTTTGAAGGCGTATTGCAGGATAGAATGAAGGCTGCGTTGCACTATATGCATGCTGTGATGGATGAGCAGAGTGGCTACTTACCAAATTTTGGGAGTAATGATGGTGCTTTAGTACTGCCGCTCAATAGTGCCGATTTTCGAGATTTTCGCCCCACGGTGGCGGCGACCCATTTCTTCTTTCATCAGGATCTTTGTTTTGCACCGGGACCGTACCTGGAAGATCTGGTTTGGCTTTTTGGGGTGGACGCTTTACAGCAATCTACTCGCAGACTAGCCTCCGCTACCGGACAACGATTTGACCGTAGTGGAGTGTATACGCTGCGCTCGCACGAATCCTGGATGTTCACACACGCGGAGTCTTATACTGATCGCCCCGCTCATGCAGATGCGCTGCACGTTGATTTGTGGTGGCGAGGGCAAAATATATGTTTTGATCCTGGCACCTACCTCTATTACGGACACCAACCCTGGTTGGATGCCTTCAAACATACCCGCTTCCACAATACGGTAGTCGTAGATGGGAAAGATCAGATGGAGCGAGCTTATCGGTTCACCTGGGGTTACTGGCACAATGCCCGGATTTTGCATTGGCAGCAAGCGGAGCACATCCAAATATTGGAAGCGGAACACGATGGCTACGAGCGCCTGGATGATCCGGTTCTACACCGCCGGGCCATCGTAGCTGCGGATGACTACTGGCTGATAATAGACGACTTATTGGCAAAAACTGCGCATCGCATTGAACTCAATTGGCAGTTGGCGAATTTCCCGTACACGCAGGGCGCTGAGGCAAGGGTACTACACACTCCGCAAGGAGATTGGCAGTTTGGTACTTATCATTTAACGCCTACCGGAAAGTGGGCTCAGATGCCGAACAAGCTGGAGTTAGGGGATAAAAGTCTTGGTCCGCAAGGGCTAGTGGCCTTTCAATATGGCCAGATAGAACCGGCTTTACATCTACAGGCAGCGTACGAAGGGCCATTGCCTTTTCGGGGTGTAACCGTGCTTGGTCCAGCGGGCTGGGTGTTTAGTGGGCATACACAAGAACTAGCCCTGCAAACCGATGCGAGGGTCATAAAACTACAATTAAATGTATCCGGACAAGAGAGGCTCCTGGCTTCGGTTAACCAAAGAAACAATGAGCACCATGACTAATACGGCAGTGCCGAGTTTCCATCACTTGCATTCTTACCCTCAAAAAGGCTTTATTTATCATGCGCATTAGTGTTTTCGGATTGGGATACGTTGGGAGTGTCTCCGCTGCTGGTCTGGCTGATCTAGGACACCAGGTCATTGGTGTGGATTTAGTGGAAGAGAAAGTAGAAGCCTTGCGAGCAGGAGGGGCTCCAGTAAAGGAACCCGGTTTAGATGAATTGCTCCGCAAGCATCTAGACGGGGAGCAGTTGACATTTACGACGCACTCTAGGCAAGCAGTATTGAATACGGACTGCGCCATGATTGCGGTAGGAACCCCTAGTACTGCTGATGGCCAGGTAAATCTAACTTCTGTAGAGCGTTGTGTACGCGGAATAGCAGAGACTTTAGCGGAAAGTGATAAAGACGAGTACACCGTAGTGATTCGCAGCACGGTACCGCCGGCCACTACCGATCGGATGGCGAGTATTGCTAGAGATACACTGGCAGCAAAGGGGAAAGAATGTCGCTTGTTCTTTTCTATGAATCCAGAGTTTACGCGAGAAGGAGCAGCTGTAAAGGACTTCTTCTACCCGGCACTCATCGTTTTTGGCCAGGATGATCCAGAGGCTCAGGCTAGACTGGAACCTATCTATCAAGGGATCGAAGCAGAAACGCTTTGGGTGGCCACCCGCACGGCTGAACTAGTCAAATACACCAATAATGCCTTTCACGCACTTAAGGTGGCTTTTGCCAACGAAATTGGCCGGGTTGCAGAAGCGTACGGTATTAATAGTCAAGAGGTGATGGGGATACTGTGTGCAGATACCAAGCTAAACATCTCTACAAAATACCTGCGGCCAGGGTTTGCCTTCGGGGGCTCTTGCTTACCTAAGGACCTGCGTGGGATTGATGGCATTGCTAAGCAAGAAGCAGTAGATATTCCCCTGCTCCGATCCATCCTGCCGAGTAATGATGTTCATATTGAGCATTTCAAGACGAGTATTTTAAATAAAATGCCTGCGAAAGTGGGACTACTAGGACTGGCCTTCAAAAATGACACAGACGACCTGCGGGAAAGCCCCGCTCTGAAGTTGGCTGCTAGCCTAATTGCGGCTGGCGTAGAGCTGAAAATGCACGACGTTAATCTGGAGCTGCGCTACCTGATGGGACGCAATAAAAGCTATATCGACGAGTTACTTCCTACCTGGCAGTCGCACTATTTAGATAATGCTCAGGAGGTATTCGCTTTTGCCGATACCATTGTAGTTTCCAATACCCAAGGCATTTATCGAGACTGGGTATCTGAGTACGCCGGCGACAAGGAAGTTATATTTCTCAACTAACACATTTGACACCCCAATTATGAAAATCTTGATCATTTCGCCCCGTTTTCCATTCCGACAGGGGAAGGCGGATAGTATGACGGTTTTTCACATGATCGAGTATTTCCACAAGCAGGGGCGCGAGATCATTTTGGCCACCTTTGATAATGAGGAGCGCTTTTCGAACGAGGAGCGGGAAGAGTTGAAGGCCATGTGCAAAGAGGTCCGGGTTTTACCTATGAAGCGCTGGAAGAAATTGCTGTATATGGGACTCAATATCTTGTCGGACAATCCGTTTCAGGTGGCTTACTATGGTCGTCCAGAAATGCAGCGGATCGTGGATGAACTAATTGCCTCACATCAACCCGATGTACTTTATGCTCACCTCATACGGGCATCGTCTTACTTAGAAAAACACCGACAGATACCTACGGTGGTGGGTATGCAAATTGCCCAAACCCTCAACTACGGTCGCCTGATTCAACACGAGAAAAATCGTTTGCGCCGAATTTTTTATACCCAGGAGTACCGCCGGGTTAAGAAGTACGAACCCCAGGTGGTAGCGGCTTTTGATCGTATCCTTCTAATCTCACCGCACGATCGTAAAGCAGTTGCGACAGAAGCTCATTACAATAAAATCTTCTTCAATCCACACGGGGTGGATGTGGCCTATTACTCCGAGGATCTGCAACGTGCTCGTCGTAAAAATGTGGTAGCGATGAACGGCGATTTTGGTGTGCCAACGAATATGGATGGTGCGCACTTCTTTTATCGAGAGGTATACCCGCTGGTCAAGGCGGCTGTCCCTGATACTGGGTTATGGCTGGTGGGGCGCAATCCGCACCCCAGCATTCTACAACTGGCGCAAAAAGACCAAAGCGTTACGGTTACTGGTCGCGTACCAGATATTCGACCATTTTTGCAAGAAGCTACGGTGGGGATAGCTCCTATGCGGGTAGCTGCCGGGCTACAAAACAAGATCCTGGTAAGTTTGGCTAGCGAGCTGCCAATGGTAGTAACTCCAATTGCCAACGAAGGCATCGGCGCACCAGTGGGGGAAGTCCTGGTGGAAGCTCAACAACCCCAAGATTTTGCTGATCAGGTGATCCAGCTACTCCAGAATAGCGAAGAGCGAGCTAGAATTGGGCAAAACGCCCAGGCCTTCATGCAGACGTATTGGACGTGGGATTTTCACTTCCAAAAGCTAGAAGAAATGCTAGGCGGATTGATTGCAGACCGGAAACAAGCGGTGGAGAATTATTATCCTTTTTCGGGGGTGGAAGTTGGGGGTGGTTAATGTAGATCTCTGATTATCAGGTGATTGTTTTTTGGTGTAGCTGCGTTAATGTATGTCGGATGACATAGAGTTCTGAACAGTTAGTGACAAAAAGATCTAAACAGTAGCTGTTTTTTTCATGTCGATGAAA
>JBCBEC010000052.1:0-53274 GCA_038528965.1 Bacteroidota bacterium
ATTTACCTTCTCCCGCTGGGAAAACGAAGACGCGCTGGAGAACTACCGTCATTCCGAACTTTTCCGCTCCACCTGGGCCAAAACAAAACCACTCTTTGCAGAAAAGGCCGCCGCCTGGAGTGTAGGTACCCTGGCAGAATTGTAAAACCGCAGTAGAAAAGTGCGCATCTGCTTTTCCTTGTGCACTTAATCCCGTAACTCTGCCCTTTAAGAAAATCTTATCACTATGCCCACCTTATCACTTGACGAGTACAAGATTGAAATTGGTCCTATCGGAACGGATCACATGCAGTGGTTAGAAGCGCAGGGTTTTGCCGGACTAGCAGTACTGATGGACAGCAATACCAGTCAGCATTGTTGTCCGCTCCTGGAGCCTCTCCTGGCTCCCTTCAATCCCGTCTATTTAGAAGTACCTGCCGGTGAAAAGCATAAAACCATTGAATCCTCCCAGCGAATTTGGGAACAACTCTTTCAGGTCGGTGCCGGCCGCAACTGGTGCGTGCTTAATCTTGGTGGGGGTGTGATTGGAGATATGGGCGGATTCTGTGCGGGCACGTACAAGCGGGGCATCGATTTTATCCAAATCCCTACTACCCTACTCGCCCAGGTGGATGCCTCGGTGGGTGGTAAGCTGGGTATCGATTTTTATGGGGTGAAGAATAGTGTGGGCCTGTTTCGCAATCCACGGGCAGTCTGGGCAGACCCTCGCTTTTTCGCTACGCTATCCCAACGAGAGCTACGTTCGGGCTTTGCCGAAATTATCAAACACGCCTTGATTGCTGATATCGAGCAATGGCAAGAACTACAGCAGCTTACTGACCTCAATCAAATCGACTGGGCCAGTTGGGTGGCTCGCTCCGTAGCGATCAAACAGCAGATTGTAGCTGCTGATCCCCACGAAAAAGGTTTGCGTAAAGCCTTAAACTTCGGGCATACCATTGGCCATGCGGTAGAGAGTTACTTCCTAGAAAGCGATAGCCCCTTACTGCACGGTGAGGCTATCGCTATCGGTATGATCTGCGAAGCCTGGCTATCGCAACAAGTTCTAGGCCTTTCATCAGAAGACCTCGCCGATATTACACAGTACTTCCTGGCACTCTACGGGCACCACCCGGTACCACTCAGCGCCAAAGAGCAGCTATTGGCTACTATGCGGCAAGACAAGAAAAATGAGGATCACCGCATCAATTTCAGCCTCTTGCCGGCAGCTGGCCAGGCCAAAGTGAATCAGACGACTACGGCAGAACTCATTATTAATAGCTTGCAATATTACAACGGGCTAAAAGCCTGATCCATCTTTACTACACCCCGGCTAACAATGTTTGCAGGAGGACATCTACGTCCTGTATCAAAGAATTCATTACGGCGGCTACTTTATCATGCCGAATGAGTGGCGCATTCTGGCCAGCCCAAAAGGTGATCAAATCCGTTCGCCCTTGCTCTAAGGCCGCGCGGCGTAGTGGCCCCAGAAAACTAGAGTGCAGCGGATAAGGAGCAATAAGCCGATCCTCTTTTTCTCCAGTTCTGGCTATACCACTGGCTGTACCACGCGCCAAACGTCCGGTAAAGTGCCGCGTAAGGGTCGTGTATTTTGCCCGTTCCGAAAACAATACGGAACGGTGGACATCGCTGGCATTGGAAGCTTGACAGGCTAGAAAAGCAGTTCCCACTTGCACTGCCGAGGCGCCCAGTAGCAAAGCCGCAGCCACTCCCCGAGCATCAGCCACTCCTCCCGCCGCAATGATCGGCGTATGGACCTGGCTGGCGATCTGTGGAATCAAGGCAAAAGTCCCGGTTAGAGACTCCTCCGATTTTCGTAAAAACGATGGTCGGTGCCCACCGGCCTCAAAACCAGAAGCGACAATCAAATCTACCCCTGCTTCTTCCAGAGCGAGGGCCTCGTCGACAGTAGTAGCATTTCCGATAGTTAGTATACCTCGTTGCCGACACGCGCGTAGGGCTTCCGTAGAAGGGATACCAAAAATGAAGCTAAACGCTGGCGGACTTGCTTCAAGTATCGCCTCTAACTGCTGATCAAAAATGTTTTGGCGGGTAGCTGGTCGCTCCGGTATTGGAACACCTAATTCGGTAAAGAGCGGACGGTAAGTATCAGTAAGTTTGGCAAAATGAGCTGCGTCAAATTCGTCTTGTTCATCTACCTGGTCTACCCAAAGGTTGATGACGTATGGCTTATCGGTACGCTGCCGGATATCGGTATTAATGGCCAGTATATCCTCTGGCTGCATTCCATTTGCGCCGTAGCCGCCCATTCCACCTAAATTCGAAACCGCGGCCACCAATTCGGCAGAGGAGTACCCTCCGCCGAATGGTCCTTGTACAATGGGATATTGGATACCGAGGAGTTCAGTGACTCTAGTTTTGTACCACATCAGCTGTTGTTTGTACGTTGGTAAAAGATTTACTGCTAATCATCCAACCACCCTCTGTGCGGATCAGCAGCAGGTAATCATAGTAGTTGTAACCCAACATGGGTACGTGTAGTTTCACGTGGGCGATATCGTTCAATACTTCAATCGATATCGTTTCCATTTCTTGGGCTTCGCCTAAATCACTTGGGCTCTGGCGGTTCTTCACACCATCTAAATATTCCGGCAGTGCCTTGGAATATGGCTGGCCGTTGATATCTCCAAAAAGCCAAGATTGTGGGTGAAATACCGCTTCCAACTTTGTAATATCTCCTGTATAAAGGCCGGTGAAATAGGTTTCAATCATTTCACTAATGGCCACAAAATCCTTGTTCATGTTATGTTTATTTAGAAGATTAAAGTGAGGCTGGGCCTGGAGGGTTCTCCGGAGTACGGTTAATCAATGCCCAGCCTCACCTTAAGATTAAGAAATGCGTGGACGCCTATCCAAAGGCGTGGCCCGCTACGTGACCACCATCTACATTAATAGTCTCGCCGGTAATGAACGTACTGGTAGCTATGCTGTAAGCCAGTTCGGCAATATCACTGGTTTCACCAATGCGGTTCAGCAGGTGTAAGCCCGCCAAATCATCCGCATTTTCCACACCAATTTTACCTTGGAGCGGACTGCGTATAATACCGGGAGAGATGGTATTAACCCGAATATTATCCTGGCCAAACTCAGCGGCAAGCTGCTTGGTCAATGCGTGCACGCCGCCCTTGCTCACTACCGCTGCACTAGCAGGGAAGCCCGCAATGGCGTGGTCAACCAGTACCGTACCTACATTGATGATGGCTCCTCCACTTTGCTGCATAGCAGGAATAGCCGCCTGGCTGGTAAAAAAGGTGCCTTTCAGGTTAGTGTTGTAATAGCGGTCGATATCCGACTCTTCCACTTCCAGGAATGGCTTGGGTCCAAACACCCCGGCATTATTGACCAGCACGTCTAGTGAACCGAAATGCTCCAGCGCGGCAGCGACCAACCGTTGGCCAGTTGCTGGCTTAGATACGTCACCGGTAATCGTTATCGCCTGCGCCGGAGCACCCAGTTCCTGGTAGGCCTGTTCTAGGCGTTGGGGGGAAACCGAATTCATAATCACGTTAACTCCCTTATCAAGGAATAGTCGGGTGATGGCCTTACCAATACCGGTAGAAGCACCGGTTACAATTGCTGTTTTCATTTGCTTTTTGGTTTTTTGAAAATTGTAGAAAATAGAAGTCAACCTAGTTGTCAGTGCAGTCCTTAAAGCCATCCGGCGAGAAGGCCGGAAGAAGACTTTCCATTTGGCCTTCTCACGGATGGTATCAAAAACTATCCACTACTAGGAGATTCATTCTTTGGTTATTAGGAGGACTTGCGGAGCTCCGAGTAGAGCTGCCCGCGCACACCCCAGTTATCTACTTCCACTTCATCAATGACGATGTGGATGGTAGCGGGGTCTTTGTCTAGCACGTCTACCAGCAGCTGAGTTGTTCTTTCTACCAGCTGTCGCTTCTGCGCTTTACTGACTTGTTCGTTCGTAACTTTAATATTGATGTATGGCATAACACTTTTGCTTTTTTTGAAAAGGTATGCCACAAAGATGGGGGTATGAGTGTCCCCTACGCGAGGACCTAACTCACAAGTTTGGCGTGATGTAGATCACATTTTAAGAACCCAGTCGACTGAGTGTCTCCCGAGTAACACCTAGATAGGAAGCAATCAATTTTTTGGACACCCGCTGTGCCAATTGCGGATAAGTGTTGAGCAATAAATCATAACGCTCTGCGGCTGAGTCACGCAAAAGTGAAAGTATGCGCCCCTGCAAGGCAGCGTAGCCAAACTTGGTTTTCTTGGCCCAAAAGCGCTCCATTTTGTGCATCTCATTGGTCAACTTCTCCCGGTTCTCGTAAGTAATAGCCAGCAGTTCGCAGTCTTCTAGGCAATCGACATTTACTTCCGCAGTAGTTTGATGAATGAAGGCTTTATAATCCGTCACCCACCAGTTTTCCATAGAAAAACTCAAGACGTGCTCTTTGCCTTTTTCATCCAGATAAGAGGACTTTAAACAACCTTTAACCACCCAGTACTCACGGCGCGTAGGTTCACCTTCTTGCACCAAATATTGGTACTTACGCTTACGCAAAGGCGTGAAGTGCTCGAGTACATAGGCAAACTCTTCATCATTCAAGTGCACTAATTCGTTAATATGCTGGTGTAGTGGATGCATATGGTCTGGTGTGGATCGCTTGTGGTAAGGTTGGCAAATATAACTCACCAACTTAATTTGAAGAACCTTTTGCTAGGCACCTGAGTTGTACGCTGCATCCATTTTGTGATTTATCCCGACGCGATAAATCGCGTGACTACGTCTTATTCTTCAAAACTTCCAATTCACGATTTTTCCCAAGTGTCTCCGTTCGGCACCAAAGGTTCTGACCGGCGGTGTTAGACTCGCGGGTCTGCCTACCCCAACAGTTGCCCTCCCAACAAACGCGCCTCAACCGCCGCCCACTTGGCCCGGCTCACGGGAATCTTACGATCCGCAATCAACAACTGTCGACCATCCACGGTGCTGACTTGCCCAAGATGAGCAAAAAACGACTTGTGCACCCGCATCAAATCCGGATGAGGCACCGAAGCTTCTAACTCCCGCAAAGAGAGCAAGGTCGTAAAACGGCCGCGCCGGGTATACAGTTGTATATAGTTCTGCATGGCCTCCGCGTAATAGAAATCCGCTAGGGTTATACGCTCAATCCGGCCATCTGCTTTGACAAAGAAATGATCAGCTTCCACCTCTGTTTCTACCGTCGCGGCTACTGGTCCTGCCTGCTCTTCATCGGTCTTCCCATCCGTTTTCCGCTCTGCCAATCGCCGCTGTGCTCGCATGGCGGCCTTCAAAAAGCGGTCAAAGGTGATCGGCTTGAGCAAATAGTCCAGCACCTCCAGTTCAAAGCCTTCCAAGGCATAGGCCGGATAAGCCGTAGTCAGGATAATCAGCGGCGGCCGAGCTAGCGTGCGAATGAAATCAAGTCCACTCAACTTCGGCATCTCTATATCTAGAAAAAGTAAATCTGGTTCTAGTTTTTGCACCATTGGCAAGGCCTGCAGCGCATTACCCGCTGTTCCCACCAGCTCCAAAAAGGGCACATCAGCAGCATACTGCTCCAAGCCCTCCCTGGCCAAGGGTTCATCGTCTATTATCAGGCAGCGCACTTTCATAGTCCCTTTATTTTCAATTTCGCAGTGTATTCATTTCCCTCCTGCCAGGCGATGTAGTTGGCTTGCCCAGGGTATAGCAGTGCCAGGCGTTGGCTCAGATTACCCAAACCAATCCCAGACGTTACCCGACTACTGGTTTGCGTTACGCCCTGTGCCTGCTCTTCCAAAGGCACACAGGTATTCGCCACCTCAAACAGGAGCTCACCTTCTACCAGCAGTCCCATTATTTTCACCTGCGCATCATCCTTATCTACGTGTTTAAACGCATTCTCCACCAGCGGCAATAGCAACAATGGAGCAATCTCCACGCTGCTATCGGGCACCTCCAAAGCTACCTCTACCTCTGCCTCGTGCGGTAGCCGTAGCGCCGCCAAATTAGCGTAGCGCTGCAGGTACGCAAACTCCTCGCGTAGTGGAATCCGTTCTTCCTGTCCCTGGTAAATCTGGTAGCGCAGCAGCTCCGAAAACCCCGACAAGGCCTCCGCGGCCGCATCCGGATTCTTTTTTATTAGGAAATAAATATTGTTCAGGGCATTAAACAGGAAATGTGGGTCTAGTTGGCTCCGCAAAAATTGCAGCTCGGCACTCATCTTCTCCTGCTCCAACCGCTCTTGTTGTTGCTCCATTCTACGCCGTTGAATCAGCAGAAAGAGCACCATCGCAAAAGTCACACCCGAAAACGTACTGCCCAGCGTAGAGCCCATCACCACCTGAAAGTCCTCAAAAAAGACCGCCGTCGTTTCCGGGCTCATTCCCTCAAACCACAAGTACAACAACAGAGTCAACGTCAGTGCGCCCACCAAAATCGAAAACACCAAGGCCAGCACAAACCATAAGCGGCGCCCTTGTCGCCACAAGCGTGGCACCAACCAGTAGATACTGAAATAGCTCACCACCGCGTGTATCATTGTATAGATCGAGCTCGTAAAAAAGCCTCCGACACTCCAGAAACGCGGCGAAAAGATACCGTGCCAAAACACCGTATACACCAACCAATATAGTAGATGATACACCAGCGGTATATTCATCAAGCCAATCACCTGCTCCTCTCGTTTTGTCATAGCATCAGCCTTAGATTATTCACTCAATATAATAAAGCTACCTCCACTCCCCTTTCCAAAACTTGCTGAATAGTTCCATTTTCTTGCTAAGTGGTAAAATTCATTTGGGCGCTCCCGTTCCTCGCCCGCCGTGCGCCTATGCTGTAGCCGAGCTTCGGCGCAAGCATAAGTATCAACGAAGGCGAGCCATATACCTCTCCTCACCATCCCCGCTATTTTCAACATCCCTGCTTTGGCCTCCGTCCGGTCAGGCTGTCCGCAGCTCCCCAAGGTCGGCCCACACCTCCGCTCCACTCCGGTGGGTCTCCGGCTCCGCCGGCCTGCTCCCATCCTTAGCGCGTATCCACCGTGAGCAACGCGTACCCCAACCGCGAACGCAGTGAGCTAAAACCACGAGCACCAGCGAGTCCCCCCGCGAACAAAGTGAGCTAAAACCGTGAGCAACGCGAACCTCCCCCACTCAGCAACCCAAACTCACCATTCAGCAATCATCCTTGCCCGCACCCGCTTTCTCCCCTCACCTTTATAACAAATACAAAACCACACGTAATCATGAACAGAATAATTGCTATCACCGGACTCTTCCTCAGCCTTAGCCTATTTACCTTGTCTGCCCAAGACATAGATCAACGCTTCTACCAGGCTTATCTCGAAAACGACTTAGACGCCTGGTCGGCAGCCATTGCCGAATTGTCCCGCAGTTACGAACAAAGCCAGGATGCCAATCTCCTCCTACTAATGGCGAAAGGTGCCTACGGAGCCATCGGCAGCTGTTTCGCTCAGCAAGACATGGACAAAGCCGCCGAATGGACCGACCAAGCCGAAGAATACGCGCTTCTTTTTCTCGACCATCAAAAAGACCACGCCGAGGGCAAAGCCCTGCTAGCCGGCATCTACGGCATGAAAATTGGTCTCAAACCCATGCGCGGCATGACCCTTGGCCCCAAATCCAGCCGGCTCCTCACCGAGGCTATTGCTAAAGATGACAACTGTGCCTTGGCCTACTATCACCTGGGCACCAGTGCCTACAACACGCCTGCTACCTGGGGCGGCAGTGTAGAAAAAGCAGCCACCTACCTGCAAGACGCTAAAGAACGCTACGAGCAAGGTGCTCTGGAACACAACTGGGAGTACCTCAATGCCTTGGCTTGGCTGGGTATGAGCCACCACCAAATGGAACAATACACCCAAGCTCAGCAAATGTATCAGCTGGCTCTCCAACACGAGCCTAATTTCGGCTGGGTGAAGTACCAATTGTTGCCAAAGACGCAAGAGGCGATGCGGTGAGGAGACAATTAGAATGGGAATTAGGATTAGAATGGATGAGAAACTTGTCTTTCTGGAGTTCCTCTAATTCTAATCCTCACGTTAATTTAAATTGAATAAAGCATGCCTTCTCTCAAAAACAGGCAAATTATTCAAACTGACCGTTAGAAACCTTGTGAAACCTACTCACATGATGCACCTCTTACCACTTTGACTTTTACTCCGTCCAATGCTAATCCCAATTTGTTCCCAAGCGTCTCTCCCAACGCGAGGATATTAACCAAATCCACTGCCCATGCGTCTCCCCTCTACCTTGCTCCTCTCCTGCTTGTTGGCTATACCCAGCTTGGTCATCGGCCAGGCTATACGCGGGCAAATAATTGATCAAGTCAGCAAAGAAGCACTTATTGGTGCCAATCTGCGTTGGCTAAATCAACCTACCATCGGCACGACCACAGACCTTGACGGAAATTTTGAGTTGGAGACTACGAAGTTGCCCGATACCATCTTAGTAACCTACTTAGGCTATCAAAATTACCTACAGTCTGTCCTACCAACTGATACTTTCTTAAATATCTACCTGCTGGAGGATGCCCAGGTCATTGAACAAATAATGGTGGTGGCAGATAGATTGCCAGCTAAGATTTTCGCCACTGAACAGCTCAACCGATTAGACATTTATCTCAATCCGGCGGCTAAAGCCGATGTCCTATTAGCCGTAAACAGCCTCCCCGCAGCCACCAACCCAGACGAAACGGCCAACGTCAGCTTGCGCGGTAGCCCGTACGAGGCCACCGGTATTTTCCTCAACAATATTCCTCTCTTCGACGCGGTCCGACTGGATCAACCTAATGGTGTAGGGCAATTTAGCATCTTCAATACCAGTACGATTACAGGCCTGGAGGTTCATCCTTCAAATCCCCCCCTACATTTGGGGCAGGCAGCCTCCGGGGCCGTGAGTATCCACACGAGTGATGAGATACGCGGAAAGGCCCGTGCCCTCAACTTACACCTTGCTGGAGGAGGCTTACAATACAGCCAACCGGTGGGTGAGAAGAGCGGCCTATTAGCTTACGCCAACTATGGCAACCAAAGTTTTCTCAAGGGGGCTAATCCCAGCGCGCTGGAAGATATTGATTACTTCCGCTCATTTGACGGAGCCGCCTATTTTACCCATGCCTTTAGCGAACGTACCCAGCTCCGTTATTTCCAACTTTGGATTAGTGAGCGCTACAGTTACCGACTCACCAGTGGCCGTTTCCAAGGATTATTCAACCAACATAAGGATCGGCAGTTGCACATTCTAAACCTCAGTCATCGTGCCAGATCCTGGCGCTTCGAGTGGAACCAAGGTTTCAATTGGAGTAAAGCTCGCTATGAATTGGGTAATATCCTTACCCGCCTGCGTCAGCGCGACTACCACGGCAACCTTATGGCTCATTGGCGAAAAGGCGCTTGGAATGGCACCTTGGCCGTACACTATACTTTACGCCAACAGGAAAGTGCTGGCACTTTTCCGATCTACAGCGGGGCCTGGGAGGGAAATGACCCCAGTAGCAGCTATGCGGAGGTAGGGCGCATGCGAACGCCCGAACTAGCTTCCTTTGTAAAACGACCATTGGGGAAAAAACTCGTCTGGGGACTCGGTAATCGTTTAGGCTACGATGCCACTGAAGAGCGGATCCTATGGGCCGCCCAAAGTCATTTACTATACCCTATCAACAAAAGGCAGTCCCTTACTTTGGCGGGAGGCCGATATTACCAGCTTACCTACCCGCGAGGTGGCTCGCTAAGTCTGCTGTACAATCGTTCGTACCAATTAGCGCTCGATTGGCAATACGAACATCAGCGCTGGTCGGCCCAGGCCGCCGTATATCGTCACTGGGGGCGCTGGCAGAACCAAGACAATCAGATCTACGGAGCTGAAGCACTGATCCGTTACCGGGCCTATCCGTTGCAGTTCTGGTGCGCTAGCAGTCATGTATCCAGTAAAATCAAAACTAATACAAAAGAATACCCTTCAGCCTTTGATTTTGCCTATTTGCTGCGGGCTGGACTACGCTGGGATCTGCCTGCACAATTCAACATTACTGGCAACTGGTTATTGCGCCAAGGCCAGTATTACCAACCCTTAAGCGGACGCCAATGGGAAACGGCCATCGAGGCCTTCGTCCCCATCTACGCAGCCCTGGATCAGGGAGAGCGGCTTCCGCCCTTCCAGCGACTCGACTTTGGCCTGTCCAAAACCATCTTGTTTGAAGACAGCTTTATGATTGCCTTTTTCAATATCAATAATGTGCTCAACCGATCTAACTTGCGCGCCTACGCTTTCAATGAAGATTACAGCCAGACTTTTCCTACGCTATATAGTCAGCGAGTTTGGTTTGTGGGTCTCGTCTATCAATGGGAATGAAAGTGAGAGTAGGAGTAAGAGTGAAAGTGATGAAGGGGCATTCATTTAGGCTGTTTCACTAGCGTTCTAACGGTCACCGTCACTTTGATTTGCTTTACTGTTTAGCAGAAACAGCTCAGGATGAACGATTTAGGCCCCAACACACTAGACCTTAAGAAAATTTTAACCCATCTTTGGAAAAAACGTAGCATTACTTTAGTCTAAAGGGTGAGTCTAAACGCATAGAAGACAATCTTCAAAAAACACATTAACGATGAAAAACAAAATGCTTCTACTAGGCCTGACACTGGCCTTCTCCTTCGCCCTCCAAGCACAAACCGTAGATCCTGCGCCCTCTCCTGAACCACAGCTAAGAGTAGAGCCCGAAATGCGTGCTCGTCCAGATGCTGATCGTCGTGCCGATGCAAAAGCCCAGCGGGAGGAAATGATCGCTAAGCTGAACCTTTCCGAAGATCAAATTGTACAGTTTGATACCATCAACAAAAACTACCGTGCACAAACCCGCGAATTGCGCCAAAATAACAGTACCGACCGCCGCGCCGTTGGCCAGCAAATGAGAGCCTTGCGCGACGCACAACAAGAAGAAATTAAGGCTATCCTGACGCCAGAGCAGGTAACTATTTTCGAAGCAGAAGTAGCTGCCCGTAAGGCTGATCGCCGCTCCCAACGCCCTAGAACTAAGGAATAACAGTCAAGCACGACTGCAAACTGTTTACCCGAAGTCTTTAAACAAAGGCTTCGGGCTTTTTATTTTCTGCTATTTTTGTCCCATAATTGCCGCCCCGCCATTGGAAACTGAGAGCTTGTTGGGAATTCGCTACGCGGCTACTGCGTGGTTATTTTTGGAGCGAAAGAAGCTAAATTTTGCTCTGATCAAGACGCGATGAGGGCGCATAGCCGGCAGCTACGCAACCGAAGAGCAATGCTGAGCAGTGCTAAATTCAGCGAATGCAGCCCAAAATCTAGCTTTTCAACAAGCTCTATACCATCCATCATTCAAAAGCGGAATTGAGCGTATTATGAGATGTACTACCCTCCTCCTGGTCTTGGCATGGCTCAGCGCCTGCCAGGCAGATCAACCTAAGAGCGAAAGTCAAACTAATGAGACCAGCACCTCCAGTGTGCCCACCATTACTGATAGTATCACTCATCTTTATCAAACTTACTTAGAGCTGCTGGAAGATCGGCTCCCTCCCCAATGCGTGGTGGAACGTGGAAAAGTAAATGCCGCCGACGCTGCCCCACAGGATACCCTGTTCTTCGTTTTCCGCGAGAACCTAAAAAAGGTCATTCGCGATAAGGACATCTTTGGCCTGCTGCCACACGTGCACCAGAATATCAAAACCGGGTTTGGAGCAGAAAACGGTCTACAGTCCTTTATTCAAATGTGGGAACTGGATAGCCCGGAAAAGATTCCGCAGTCTCGACTTTGGCCAACACTGGAATCCGTACTTGAGCTTGGTGGCGTCTTCCACGGAGGTGGTAACGAAGCCTATTTTGAGGCCCCTTACCTGAGTGCCTGCTGGCCCCATGACGCAGAGCCCTACGAATACGGTGCAGTGACCGGTGCGGGTGTGCGTTTTCGTTCTGGCCCCAGCCTAAATACTCAGGTCTTAAAGAACCTCTCCTACGATTTGGTTAAATACATCGAAACCACCCCTATCGAAGAAAACATTGGCGGTGAATCCCACCCCTGGGTGAAGGTGCAGCTGGTAGATGGTACGGAAGGATTCCTTTACGGTAAGTTCTACCGTTCTCCTCTCGATTTCCGAGCTGGCTTTCAAAAGGACGGTGACGCTCAGTGGAAGTTGGTAAGTTTACTGGCGGGAGATTGATTGATAATTCCTTACATTCACTGCGACTTGTATTAGTCAAAAATTAGCTTCCCTCTTTCAATTCAGGCTTTTAGCTCAAAAAAGCTTATTAGCAATCGCTTTTTCTTCACTAAAAGCCTGAAATCGGGAATTAATTATTTGACCGTTACTTGTTTTAACCACCACTAACAATTTCTGATGAAGCCGTTTTTTACCAACGATGCCATCGTTTTCGGAATCTTGATGCTGGCACTAGCTTTTGTATTCAATACTTCTAGCAGCGACAAAAAAGGATGGCAGCGCTTTTATACCTTCTTCCCTCCTATTCTTTTGTGTTACTTCATTCCCGCGCTCTTACACTGGCCCCTCAACCTGATCGCCTTTGATTGGTTTGAACCCAGTATTTATGATTTAGCAAAAGACCTGGGAATCAATCTACCCCAAAACGCCTCCACCGCGGAAATCGAAAAACTCTTTGGTCAAGCGGGTATAGAAGAGTCTGTTTATGGCGAGCATAAGCGTGGTTCACGTCTTTACTTTGTGGCGAGTCGATATTTACTTCCCGCAAGTCTCATTTGGCTGTGTCTTAGTATTGACCTCAAGGGAATCATGCGTTTGGGAACTAAGGCGATTGCCATGTTCCTTACCGCTACGGTCGGTATTGTAATCGGTGGCCCTATTGCCTTAATTATTCTGACCTACCTCTTCCCTAACCTCGTTGGTTTTACCACAGACGAGTTGTGGCGCGGCCTCAGTACCATTGCTGGAAGTTGGATTGGTGGCGGTGCGAATCAGACGGCCATGAAGGAGATATTCGAAGTAAAGGGAAGCGTGTTTGCTTCCATGGTGGTTGTAGATATTGTGGTAGCCAATATTTGGATGGGCTTCCTTTTATATGGCGCCAAGATATCCGACCGGATTGACGCTCGTCTTAAGGCCGATAATACAGCCATTAAAGATTTGGAGAAAAAGGTAGCTGACTACCAGGAAAGCATCAAGAAAATTCCTGCCGCAAACGACCTCTATACCCTTTTGGCAGTCGGTTTTGGTGGCGTTGCCCTTTCACATTGGGGCTCGCAATTGATCACGGGTTGGTTAGCTCCCTTTGCTGAACCACTCAAAGCTGCAGGCTTAAACTCATTACTTAGTAGCTTCTTTTGGTTAGTGGTTATCTCTACTACCCTGGGTCTGGCTTTATCTTTCACGAGGTATCGTCAACTAGAAGGGATTGGTGCTAGCCGCTGGGGCAGCATATTCATTTACATCTTGGTAGCCACGATTGGAATGCACATGGCTCTGGGAGATATTGTAAATAACCTAGGATTATTTGCCATCGGAGCGATCTGGATGTTGGTCCACGTCATCCTATTACTGTTTGTAGCTTGGTTGATTAAAGCGCCATTCTTTTTCGTGGCAGTAGGCTCACAAGCCAATGTGGGGGGTGCCGCATCGGCCCCCATCGTAGCATCGGCCTTTAGTCCAGCACTGGCCCCTGTAGGTGTACTTATGGCGGTATTGGGCTATGCCTTAGGCACTTATGGCGCACTGATCTGTGCATGGTTGATGCAAGCAGCTGTGGGCGGATAAGAAAAACACCACTTTAGAGCTCGGAAAAAGCCCCCTGTTGAGGGCCCAAAAAGTAGGATTTGCAGATTTCATAATTTGCAAATCCTATTTTTATTCAATGATTAAACATTTCATCAAAATCATTAAATAATTATCAATATTGTAAAATTTATTTTTTTTCTTTAAAATATTTGTATCAAATACGCACTCCCCTTAGATTTGTCATATCAACAGTTGAAAGCAACTGATTACAAAGTCGGAAATAGGAAAGCGGAATTCGGAAGTAGCTACTTCCCACCTCTGACCTCCCACTTCCGACCTGCAAATTGTGAGGTGATGAAATTGGCAGCCATGCCCTCCTGTCTCGGGGGTGGGGATCATGCGATAAACAAAGTACGGCTCTGAATGAGCTACTGGCTTGTTGAGAGTCTTACTTATGCTAAGCACCCTGTGGAGGTTCGAATCCTCCCCTCACAGCTACAAAGTCGGAAAGCGGAATTGGGAAATAGGAAGTAAAGACCTCCGTATTCCCACCTCCTACTTCCGACCTCCAAATTGTGAGGTGATGAAATTGGCAGCCATGCCCTCCTGTCTCGGGGGTAGGGATCATGCGATAAACGTCGGATATGGGTTGACCACAAATTACTTTTGTCCGTTGGCTAAGCACCCTGTGAAGGTTCGAATCCTTCTCTCACAGCTTATAACCGCCGAAGCTCACCAGAGCGTAGGCGGTTTTTCTTTCCCTTTCCCCCATTCCGTTCCCTTGGTAAACACCAAATCCTCGTAGCCTGGTGTAGGCTACGCCATGCTTGTTCCTTACCTCAGCATAGGAGAACGGCGTCAAAATCTATACGGAAACACAAGAGGCCGAAGTCCTGATAGTCTTCGGCCTCTTGTATTAAACGTTATCTCCGCTCCTATTCTTCATTCTTATCCCCTTGTGGCGCTATTTTTGGTGCATTTGGATCATGACCAATTGGATCCTCCAAGCCCCGCGGCGCCGTAAGAGAGGTTGGGGGTTCTGCAGCCGAGCCAGATTCCGCTGGAGCCTCACTGCCAGTGGCATTAGCAGCCGGTGTGGCACCTCCGGTTACGGTACTGCGAATACTTAGTATTTTCTTCAGCAAGTCAAACCAGAAGGGAGCGCCAAAGGTAACCGCTATCCCCGTCAGCAAAAGTCCTAGGGCCTTAACCAGCCACCACGGCAAGTTTTGCTCTCCGGTTTCAGATTCATCCCATCCTAGCCCCAACGGAGACTTTAGCTCTTCAAACCGCTGCAAGGAAGCGTCCAGATCATCGAGGCTCTCCTCAATTGATTTATCGAAATTGATACCGCCGATCGTATCTGTTTGCGCTTCAAATTGCGTAGCTGCTTCCGCTAAAAAATTCTGGATCGTCGTACTTTTTGAAATGGTCTGGTAGGTCTTGATCGTGTCGACATTAAAAATGGTAGCTAAGGTCAAACCAACTGCGAAGAGCCACCACTTCATCTTATCTCGGTACCAGGAAGATGCCCGCTCCATCATCTCATCAAACCAATATTCCATTTCCTTGACGAAGGCCTCTGGATCTCCACCGGTACGTCGTAAGAGGAATTGCAACATACTCTTCACATCTCCCTCCTCTAAATCAGCAATGCGTTTCTTGAGGAGTTCCGGGTCCTTCACATCCAACATATCACCTACAATAGCGGTAAAAGTATCGCGGTTAATCCAGGAAGGCATCTGATAGGTAGCTTTCTGGTTTTTCCCGGTAGTAGCATTCGAAATCTGCTTAAACAGCGGATGTCTTTTAAAATTTTCAAAATGCTCCACCATCATGGTGCGCAGGAAATTCTCCAAGTGTTTACCCCGCAGCGATAATGCCGAGGCGATTACTTCCATTACGGTAGATGTCAAAAGACTAAAAAGAAGCAGGACGAAGATGAGTCCGAGGACGATGTTGAGGGTTGCGAGCATGGGTGTGGTTTAGATATGGTGAGTAGTACTTGTACAACAGTTGCCAGGCAAGCGTGCTGATTCTAGTACAGGAAATATTTTTCGGAAAGGGGTTGCTGAGTTTAAGCAGCAGAAAAATACAAAGAATATTTTGGAGACTCTTTCAGCGCACACGAAGAAGTTTTGATAGCAAGTAACGCAATGATCAACATCTTTGGGAACTATATCAGTGCTAACACGGTTTTCGCATTAGCACGGAATAACCACCGATTTAGCCCATCTTTGCAAGTAACGAAAACCACGATCACCCTACATGCGAAAAACCATCCGACTTATCCGCTCCGCCATTCGCGGGGATGAATATGATTATACGTCTGGTTCTATCCGCAAGGCCATTTTCATGCTCAGTATCCCGATGGTGCTGGAGATGGCGATGGAATCGCTGTTTGCCCTCGTGGACGCCTTCTTTGTGGCGCAGGTGAGCCCCGATGCGGTGGCTACGGTAGGACTGACAGAATCAGTTATCACCCTGGTATATTCGGTCGCTATTGGTATCAGTACGGCGCCGGTGGCTATGATTGCCCGTTATATTGGAGAGAAGAACGAAGCGGGCGCCTCCCGGGTAGCTAAGCAAGCCATGTACATGGCAATCGGAGTAAGTATCGCCTTAGGTGTACCCGGCGTCATCTATGCGGACGACATCCTACGCATGATGGGCGGTAGTGATCAGCTCATCAAATCAGGTGTTAATTACACGCGAATTCTCTTTGGCAGCAATGTAGTAATCATGCTGCTTTTTTTATTGAACGGTATCTTTCGTGGGGCGGGAGATGCGGCCTACGCTATGCGTGCACTATGGCTGGCTAACGGTATCAATATTATCCTAGATCCTATTTTCATCCATGGCCTGGGCCCCATACCAGAAATGGGCGTAACGGGAGCAGCTGTGGCTACCACTATTGGCCGTGGTATTGGAGTTATCTACCAATTGTATATCCTATTTGGTGGGCGCGGTACGATAAAGCTGCGTACCGGCGGTTGGAAATTTGACTGGAGCATCCTCAAACGACTAGGGCGCATTGCCTCGTCGGGTGCCATGCAATATTTAATCGCTTCAGCTAGCTGGATCTTTTTGATGCGGATCGTCTCACATTTTGGTAGTGAAGCTGTGGCAGGGTATACTATTGCCATCCGGCTCATCATTTTCACCCTACTTCCGGCTTGGGGACTATCTAATGCTACAGCCACCTTAGTAGGGCAAAACCTGGGTGCCAAAGAACCAGATCGGGCGGTTCGCTCGGTGAATATTGCGGCCTTGATGGCCGGTGTTTTCCTGGGAATTATTTCCATTTTCTATTTTCTATTCGCCCCCGAATTCATCCGCTTCTTCGATGACACCCCAGGGGTAGTAGAAGCAGGAGTAGCTTCCTTACAAATTTTTGCCGTAGGCTACGTCCTCTATGGGTTTGGCATGATCTATAGCCAAGCCTTCAACGGTGCCGGTGATACACGAACACCCATGATTATCAATATTATTTCCTTCTGGATTACGGAACTGCCGCTGGGCTATTTCCTAGGGCTTCACCTGGGCATGGGAGTAGCCGGGGTGACTTGGTCCGTTATTGCAGGTGAGACGATGCTTACGGTTTTAGCATACGTGCTATTCCGTAAGGGGAAGTGGTTGAAGACGGAGGTTTAGGCCGCCGGTAGAAGAGACGCATTGCAATGCGTCTATACATCAATGGCCGTAACTGTAGAATACAGCGATGTCTAAAGGCTAATACTACGCAGCGACGCGACTCATCGCGTCAACTCATTAATGAATGCATTTGTACTTTTGCCTTGCTAAGCACAAGAATAAAGCTGAGATGCATCCCCGCAATAGACATAAAGGAGGATATGATTTTGACCAATTGACGGAACGTTGGCCACAGCTCAAGTCGTTCCTCACTAAAAACAAAAAGGGCTTACCAACTATCAACTTTCACAACGACCACGCCGTCAAATGCCTTAATCAAGCGCTGCTGATTACGCATTACCAGCTGGATTATTGGGATATTCCAGATCAATATTTGTGCCCTGCGGTGCCCGGACGAGCGGATTATGCACACCACTTGGCAGATCTACTGGCTAGCACGAACAGGGGTAAAGTTCCGCGCGGAAAGCACATTAGGTGCCTTGACCTGGGAACTGGAGCTAACCTCATTTATCCAATTATTGGTAGTAAGGAATATGGGTGGACCTTTGTGGGCAGCGATATAGATGATACAGCGCTGGCTTCTGCACAGAAGATCATTGATCAAAATGAACGTTTAACTGCTATAGTCAGTCTACGATTTCAGCAAAACCGTAAAGCTATTCTGGACCACCTTCTGCAAAAAGGCGAGTACTTTGATTTAGTCTGTTGTAATCCGCCATTTTATAGTTCAGCACAAGAAGCGCAGGCCGAGAACGAGCGCAAGCGAAAAGGGCTGGGAGCACCACCAAAGGCCAAGCGTAATTTTGGCGGCCAAGCTAATGAACTATGGCACCCAGGTGGAGAAAGAGCATTCGTGGGGCAATTGATTCAAGAAAGCAGCTCCTACCCTACTCAATGCTATTGGTACACCACGCTGGTAGCACGCGACGCTAACCTAAAGCCATTGGAAAAGCTGCTAGGCAGAGTGCCCATTACCGAACGGCGCGTCATCCCCATGGCACAAGGAAATAAGACAAGTAGGATATTAGCTTGGACTTTTCTCAGTAAGAAGCAACAGCAGGCTTGGCAGGGTGCGCGTTGGTAATTTACGGCTTACTCATCTTTCAAAAACAGCTCGCTTAGGTCGATTGACTTACCCAAAACAGTCATTTGAAGATCTGCTGAATCACTGAAAATTTGTTTTGACTGATAAGAACCTACCCTCGGCTCCGTGTAGACCTCTAGCTGCCGATCGGTTAGATTAACAATCCAGTATTCGGGGATTCCAGCTGTTGCGTAAAGTTCACCTTTTACTTCACGATCAAACTGGAGGGATGAATCAGCTACTTCGATGACCAATAAGGTGTCCTCCGGAGTAGGGTGTTTCCTTCGGTAAAGATCTGATCGAAATTTAGCAAGAATTATATCTGGCTCAGGCTCAGAATAGTTATCCAGTCTAATTGGATTTTGCACACACACAGTTGCTAAATCATTTAAGCTCAAGGTCAAGGCTCTATTAAGAAAATTAACCGTACCAGCATGATAGCTTTTAATTGGACTCATATCAATAATATCACCATTAATCAACTCTACCTGCCGATTTTCATCTAATAGCCCAAGCTCCGCCATTTTGTAATAGCTGTCTACTGTAAATCTGATCCTTTTGGGAGCAAGGGTAGTCATATATTTAGTTCTGCGTTTCTTTTAAAGATAAGGTTTTTCTAGGTGGATTGCCATGCATATGATCTCATTTAACAAGATTGGCGCTAATCTTCAGTTGATGGTATCGAAAAATTTGTCACCGCCTCTACCCCCCCAATTCCAACTGATTGCGAATCAACTCAAAGTACCGGCCTTGCTGTGCTACTAGCTCGGCGTGAGTGCCTTGCTCTATAATACGTCCGTGCTCCAATACCACAATATTGCCCGCATCCTTTACGGTACTCAGCCGGTGCGCGACCACAATCACAGTACGGCCTTGGTAAAAGGTTCGTAAGTTTTCTACGATCACCTTTTCGTTTTCCGCATCCAGGGCATTAGTGGCTTCGTCAAAGAACATGAATTGGGGATTCTTATACACTGCACGAGCGATCAGGATACGTTGGCGTTGACCCTGGCTAATCCCGTTGCCTTGGGGACCGATCTTAGTCAGAAACTGTTGTGGTAAGCGCTGAATGAATGCTTGTAGATTCGCCATTTTTGTCGCTTGCAAAAGGCGCTGTTGGTTAACCTCCGCGCTACTTTCGGCAATGTTACGGGCGATGGTATCTGAAAACAAGAAACCATCTTGCAAAACGGCTCCGCAGGCACTTCGCCAAGCTTGGACTGAAAGGCCAGATAGCGGTATATCCCCTAATAATATTTGCCCTTCATCTGGTTCGTAAAACCCCAACAACAACTTAATCAGCGTCGTCTTACCACTTCCACTCGCTCCAACAATTGCGGTGACTTTGCCACGCGGAATGCGGAGTTGAATATCCTCTAACACCTTTCCCGCTAAAGGGCTATAAGAAAAGCTCACTTGATTCAAAACTAGATCGGCTTCGTTTGGCAGCTCATGTCTTTTTTCTTCTGGTCGTGGCTCTTCCTCTTCCATCTCATGCAGCTCACCTAGGCGCTCCAAGCTCAACCGGGCATCCTGTGCTACGCGAGTAAACCCTACCAAGCTTTGCAAGGGCACATTGAGCTGGCCAATCACGTACTGGATGGCCAGCATTTCACCTAAAGTCAAATTTCCGTTGATCACCGCACGAGCAGAGATAAAGAGGATCAAAATATCCTTGAGTTGACTAATAAATTTGGCCCCTGTATCCTGATACTGCGTGAGGGTAAGAAACCTTGTGTTGGTCCGAAACAGCTTATTCTGAACTTGCACCCAGGAAAAACGTCGCTTGCGCTCGCTTTGCTGTAGCTTAATCTCTGGCATCCCTTGAATTAACTCAATCAGCGTATTCTGATTTTCCGTCATTTCGCGAAAGCGTTGATGATCTACTACTGCTCGTTTCTTAAGAAACAGAAACACCCAGCCTACATAGAGAATAGCCGCGCTAAAAAACAACAAACAAATACCTGGATGGTACCAAGCCAACAATGCTCCTAAGACAATAAGACTGGCAAAAGAAAAGAAGGCTGCTAAGGTGGTGTTGGTCAAAAATTGCTCAATCCTGCTTTGGTCATAAATACGTTGCAGAAAATCACCAGTGGATTTTTGATCAAAATAGCGGAGCGGTAGGCGCATTACCTTTTGCAGAAACTGGGCCACCAGTCCCACATTTACTCTAGTGCCCACATGTAGTAGTATCCACCCTTGCAGGAGCGTAATCGTTATCTCTCCGATGAAAATTAATAGCATTCCAATCAGCATGAGATAAATAAAGGAGATGTCTTGATTGGCAATACCAACGTCGACAATCGCTTGGGTTAAGAATGGAAAGAGCAGCTGCAAAGCACTTAACCCGACTAAGCCAACCAAAAGCTGAATAATCAAGCGACGATAAGGCCCAAGAAAATTGAATAGGTACCGAAAGCCCAGCGGTCGTTCACTTTGAGATTCGGTCTCGTAAAACGTAGCCGTTGGCTGTAGGATTAAAACAATCCCTTCTGCTTCGCCGGTAGAACACCAGCCAGCCCAAAAGGCACCATGACTCATCTTTTGCACCCCCGGGGATTTGGGGTCGGCGACCAAGACGTAATTGGCATTCAATCCGTAAACAACAACAAAGTGATTCTGCTCCCAATGAACGATGAAAGGCGTTTCAAGATCTACCAGGCCACTATGTTCTGGTGTTTGTCCTTCCCAGGGTAAGCGGAATGCATCCGCTGAAAAGCCAATTCTCTCAGCGGCTTGAATGATGCCTAACAAGCTGACGCCATCGCGTTCAATGTGGCACAACTCACGTAAGTATTGCAGGCGATAATTCTTTCCATGATAAGCCGCAATCATCCGCAAGCAAGTAGGGCCGCAGTCGACAATATCCAGCTGTTGAAAAAATGGAAAGCGCTTCTTGAACATAGTTCTTGGTCAGATCAAAAACAAGATAAGGATTGAACCACACATCTTAGCCATTATACAAAGGGCGATACAAAGTAAAGAAGGCTTACCGACCAATAATAATTTCTCGCACAATACTAACACGCCAGCAAAATATCACTATTTTTATCTCGTCATTCCTCAGGATTCGCCAGTCGGCGAAACTGCACAAACAATAGACGGACTCAGTCTAACACTAAGACCGGTAAAAAGCACCATTCCTCGTAACTGAATTATGTCCTGGTAGCAACGAACCATCTGCATTAGGTGACCTAATGCTTTGCTTTCGTCCTAAGCTCGGACTATTAACCCATTGCCAAGAACCGAACTCCCATGGCATGCGACATCTGATACAACTTACAGTAATTACTGTTTTTTTATTCCTGGCGAGCAGCTTAGGAGCACAAGAAAGCCGCCCAGCCTATTGTGACAACCTACCAACTACTTACGAAAAAGGAGCCAATAGTGTTGGTAGTAGCAGGCCTTCACTTCCTCGATTTGGGACAACCCCCACTAAGGAATACAAAGTGCAGGTGGCCATCCTACGGAATACAGATCCAAGCGGCTATCCATTTCACGAAAAACTGATAGCGCGTTACCGGCCTTGTGAAGAAGTGTGGGTGATCGAATCGCGGGAAAGCTTTGCCAACCGAAGTGCGGCCCTCAGCCTACGAAACCAATTGCGGAACCTCGGTTATCAAGGGGCATATTTAGTGGAATGCATTGGATATCAGTAGCGCTCCTGCGAAAAATTTAATTTTTTCGATGAGGCCTTAGACAAACAACAGTTTCACCTTAAAGCGACCGATAGAAAATCGACCCTAAAACACTGTAAATGAAACAATTAACAATCAAATTGTGGTTTCATTGAGGGCACCATAGAAAAATTTAGTTTTTTCGATGAGCTTCCGCAAAAACAAAATAATCAGTCAGGTTTTTCATCTTTATCTTTGATACCTGTCTAACATTCATAGTGGCCCCAAAAGCCACCGGATTAATCGCGAATAATAGCAACAACATACTCATGAAAAGAATCGCCTTATGCTGCCTGACAGCCTGCCTTGCCTTCAATGTGGCGGCGCAGAACTTTACCTCCTATTTCACTGGTAACCAAAGCGACCTCAGCGCGCAAGCGCTGGGTGGTGTCTGCCTGATGGGGGGCGCTACCGAGGATGATAATGCCATGCGCTGGTTTCTGGAAAGAGCCAACGGAGGAGATGTATTAGTTATCCGAGCTTCAGGCTCTGACGGTTACAATGGTTATTTGTATAGTGATCTAGGCGTAAACGTCAACTCCGTTGAAACCATTGTCTTTCACAATGCCGCAGCCGCAGCTGATACTTACGTTTTAGACCGTATCAGTAAAGCAGAAGCCATTTGGATTGCCGGAGGAAACCAGGCCAACTACGTTAACTACTGGCGCAATAATGAGGTGGCCAGCTTGATCAACGAAGGGCTACTGCAGCGTAATATCGTAATCGGTGGCACCAGTGCAGGAATGGCCATTTTAGGTGGTTCCTACTTTTCGGCCGCCAATGGTACCGTCAATAGCTTTACCGCCCTGAGCAATCCTTACGGTAGTGCCATGGCTGTGGATCATACGCCCTTTATCCGCGTGCCGTACTTGCAAAACGTAATCACAGATACTCACTACGACAATCCAGATCGCCGCGGTCGTCACCTAACCTTTTTGGCAAGAGCGATGACGGATACGGGGGAGAACTTTCGCGGAATTGCTTGTGATGAATATACTGCAGTTTGCATCGATGAAAGCGGCCTGGCAAGAATCTATGGCACTTATCCCGATTTTGATGACAATGCCTATTTCCTAATTCCCAACTGTGGCCTGGCGGATACTAGTCCAGAAGTTTGCACCAATGGTGAAGAGCTCACCTGGGATCACAATGGTGAAGCAGTAAAGGTCTATGCCGTAAAAGGTACCCCAACTGGCCTGTATTCTATTGATCTTAATGACTGGCTCACCAATGAAGGCGGCTCCTGGCAGAACTGGTCCGCACAATCAGGCAGTTTTTCAGCTACCAACGGTACGGAGCCAGATTGTCTCACCTCTTCCACCGTAGACATAAAAGCAGGAATTGGGTTCAAAATATACCCCAACCCGAACGATGGAGACCTAGTATACATAGAAACAATCAACCCTCTGCCAGATACCGAAGTGCGCTTACTGGATATGTATGGCCGTCAGCTACAAGCCTGGACATCTCTTGGTACCAACAGTCAACTAGATGTAAGTCAGCTTCCAGCTGGCACCTACTTCGTGGAGTATAGAGGAGAGCAGGCACGCAGTACCCGACGCTTGCTGATACGGTAGGGTAAATCAAAGTTAAAGTTACAGTAGAAGTATTGTATTCCTCAAATTTCTACTTCTACTGTCACTTTAATTTCAATCCTTTCCTACTCCGATCTTTTGCTTCCTCCATTCACCGGGTGTAGTTCCTTTCGCCTGTTTCCAAAAACGGATAAACTGGCGGGCTTGCACAAAGCCACATTCCAGTGCGATCTCATTGACCGATTGTTCTGAATGAAGCAGTAATTGTTCCGCTCGTTCCAGACGCAGACGGCTGCGAAAGGCATGAATCGTCTGCCCAGCATGGCGTTTAAAAAGCCGGCCTAGCTGCCGACTACTAATGAGTAACTCCCGACTCAATTCTTCAACCGTATAGTCGGTACTCAGATTATGCGCCAACAACTCCTGGGCCTGATACACCTTGGGGTGAAAATGATTGCGAAAATTGAGAAAGGTATTCTCCTGGCTGCTCGTCTCAAGGCGCCGAACATTAATCACCATTTCCTTAGCGACCTTAGCAGCTAACAAGGGGTTGGCCCAGCGTTCTACCAATGCCAAGGACATATCAATACCAGAAGTCATGCCAGCACTAGTATAAATACCCCGGTCAAAACAGTACAGGCGATCCCTTTGCAGGCGAACTAAGGGAAACGCTCGCTCCAGGTAAGTCATACACTTCCAGTGTGTTGTGCAAGCTCGGCCATTGAGCATTCCCAACTTTGCTAACACTAAAGCACCTGAACAAATGGATCCGATCAGAACACCCCGCTCTTGCAAAGGCAGTAACCAAGTTCGTAAATCTGGAATAATTCCATCTAGTTCGCCCCGCTCTACGCGTATAAAATCAGTACCCGGAATGCACAGAAAATCGTCTGGCCCAAGCTTTAAGTCCGTTTGGCTAATCGTAGGCATTACTTGCAAGCGCTGCGCTGTCGTCACTTCAGATTTCAGGCCAACATAATGGATCCGTACCGGAAAACGACCAAGCTGACCCGCTTCATAAAATACCTGCGCGGGGCCAGCCAAGTCCATTAGGTGTACACCTGGCAGCAATAAAAAAGCTACTGTTCTCATCTATCAAATAGTCAATATTAGACTTTAAAATGTCAAATATCGACAATTATCTAATCCGCAGCCTTACCCATCTATATTCGCAGTATAACGAAATCACCTGATATGAAATATCTTTGTTCTCTGGCCTTGGGCCTGTTTATTATTGTATTGGTCCCGGCGGGCCTTTATGCGCAGAATGAAATCGCAGCAGTCTATGTATGCCCTCCCTGCGGCGATGGCTCCTGTGATTCTCAAACTTATGATCAAGCTGGGCAATGCCCACATTGTGGTATGAACTTAATCTCTAAGCGAAATCAGCTCAACGTTGCCATCTTTCTCTACGATGGCGTAGAGATCCTGGATTTTAGTGGCCCTGGAGAAGTGTTCGCCGCTAGCCGTCCTGATAAAGGCGGCTTTCGAGTATACACGGTTGCCGCCACCAAAGATCTACTCGTCAGCCAGGGCTTTGTGCATATCCAACCCGAATTTTCTATTCACGATTGTCCCAAACCGGATATCATTGTATTACCCGGAGGAAACTCAGGGCCGTCAGTGGACAATGACGATGTCATCAAGTGGGTACAGGAGGTAGAGCCTGATTTAACGGCCGCACTATCCGTTTGCACGGGCGCCTTTATTCTGGAGCGGGCAGGACTGCTAGTGGGCAAGAAGGCTACCACCTTTCACAATGCCATTGAGTCACTCCGAGAAAAGGCGACCGAAACCGAAGTTTTAGAAAATACCCGCTGGGTAGATAACGGAAAGATCATCACTACAGCCGGCGTTTCTGCTGGCATTGACGGTGCCTTACACCTTGTTGCCCGCATCTATGGTCTGGAAACTGCTCAAGCTACCGCCTTTTATATGGAATACGACAAGTGGAATCCGGAGGAGGGTGTAGTGGTGGGGGAGAATTAGAATTAGCGTGAGAATTAGAATTAGGATTTAGGGGTAGTTGTTTCCCAATCAAAATAGCAATGGCAATCAAAATTTCAATTAGTACTCTTATTGAAATTTTGATTGCCATTGTAATTGATATTGATTTGATATTGACTACCAAACCACACCAGCCGTATAGGACAATGCCACGACGGCCTTCTGCAACTCGGCCTGAGTTTTAAGCTGCTTGAGTTGAGCTTCCAGTAGTTTTTGCTGGCGGGAGTTGAGTAGAAAGACCGAACTCTCTCCTAATCGGAACTTCACGCGTTCGGCGTCCATAAGTGCACGATAGTTATCAACGACAGAATTGGCGAGGATCAGCTGGCGGCTGCGGTTCTCCCATTCCTGCCAGTAAGCATTGAGTTTAGTAGTAAGCTCTTGTTGTTTTTGCTGCTGTTTCCAGTCCGTTTGGGCAATCTTAATATCGGTGAGTGCCACACCGGCCCGTTCTTTACGCAAGAACAGCGGAGAGCTGAAAGTGAAACCCCACTTATAATTGTCGTTAACTAGATTGCGCAGACCGCCCTCTCCTGCTGGATCGAAATTCAGGCGTTCCGCCAGAAAGTTATAGTTGAAGGTCAGCTCTGGCTTAAATTGTTCTGTTTTCCAGCGGCGTTCAATGGCCAATTGCTGCTGCTGGAAGCGATAGGCCCTCAAGCTAGGATGCTCTTGTACCTGCTGCTGTAGTGTAGCCAAGTCCGGTCGTTGCTCTAAGAACTCGGGATGTTGTGGTTCCCAACTGTCTTGCCAGTTGGCGGGCTGACCATTTTGCTCCCAAAGTAAGGCCTGAATCTTAGCGATGGCATGATTCAATTGCAAATTGGCTTCCTGTACCTCTAGCTCCCAACTTTGCCATTGCAGAAAAGCCTCCAGGGTATCAATAGCGGGGTTGTCACCAGCACGAAAACTCTCTTTGATACCATCCAGTCTTTCGTAGCTGTAAGTACGAGCTTCCACGGCTATCTCACGGCTATGGTAAGCATAGGACCAATCCCAATACGCCTTATTGGCATCCATAAAAAGGACGTTGCGCAACTCATCAGCCATTGCCCGGTAACGGTCTTGTCCCAATTGTGCCTGGCGCCAATTCGATCGGTTTTCATCAAAGAACAGGCCTCGTAATACAGGAAGTTCAATTCCGACAATCGCCTGGCCGCCTTCCGGTATATTGCGATCAGGGTTGAAGTACAAACCATTTGGATCGGTCCAATCATATTCGGCCTTAAAGGCTAAACCCCAAGCGGTAGGAACCTTCACTCCCCCGAGGCCATAACGGTAGTAATCCTTTCCATCATAGACCTTCTGATCCTGGGAAGCATACAGCTTAGGATCAAAGCCCCCGCGGGCGTACAGTAACTCTTGTGCTCCTTGCTCGAGTAGCAGTGCTGCCTGCCGAGCGATGGGGTGATTGGTCTTCACCTTTTGCCAGAAGTCGTTTGGCCCCATGGTTTGGCTCCAAGCTTGCGGCAGCGTACATACAAAGACCGCAACCATCAATAGCAACAGCGAGAAAAAGTTATTCTTCAAGGTATCGTGTTTTAGCACTGGTGCAAAATTCTCTATCTCTTTCCGACGGATGAACCTATCGAAAAGTAGAGGTCATTTTGTGCCCCTTACTACTTCAATGATTTTATTGGAGCATCCTGTTTCTTTTCCTCCTCTTTCATCGCATCTTCTACACCATAGTAATCGGGTGGGAAGCCATTCAACTGACGCCAGAGCTCGTACCACACACGAACGTGCCCCAGTAGCGCAATCCCCTGTACCCCAGAACCTGGGCGCAAGGCTTCGGGCCATTCACGGTCATCGCCGTTTGGTCCGACCAGGATGCGGTAGCGGCCGTTCTTGTCAATATTATTGTCAATGGCCACAACCCGACCAGAATAGGTACCAACCGAGAGATCAGGCCAACCGGAGAAAACGATGGCCGGCCAACCGTCAAAAACGAAGCGAACTTCGGCATCTTGACGAATCAACGGCAAGTCCATCGGACGAACGTGAATCTCTACCGCCAGATCAAAATCAGCTGGCATGATGGTGACGATAGGGTCACCCTCCTTCACGGTTTCACCAATACCCGGCTTAACCACCTGTGTGATGTAACAATCCTGGGGGGCAAGGATATAATTGAAATCACGCCGTCGTTCGTAGCTCTCTGCCTGGATACGCATCTTCTGCAAATCACCCTCCGCCGTAAAACGATCCGAAAGCGTACTGAACCGATCCGACTGAGCTTTGGCAATTTTGTTATTAAACTCATTAACGACATTACTCAGGTCTAGTGTCGCTACTCTCAAAGCCTGCTCACTCTCCTGCAACTTATTCTCGGCGGATACCAACTTGGCCTGACTTTCTTGCAATTTCCGCTGCTTATCTTCCAAGTCCGTACGAGACTTAATCCCCTGACGGAACAAAGTATCTGTTCGACGCTCCTGTCGTTTGGCGATATCAAATGCAACTTGAGCCTGTACTACCTCCGCTTCCTGGCTCACGATTTTTAGTTCTGACTGCTTCACTTTGGCCTCCAGCTGTTCGCGCTTCAGTTTAAGCTCCTGACGCATTGCCTCAATCTGATCAGCCAGTGCTCCTGCCTTTTGCTCGTAGGTCACAATCGAATTTTCCTTAGCCGCCACCTGCTGATCGGTCCGATCTACCAGATTGGGGTCAAAGTATTCTACCTTAATTTCCGACATATACACAATGGTATCGCCTTTCTCCACCAGCTGCCCTTCCCGTACAAACCACTCTTCGATACGGCCAGGAATAGTGGCCTGGATGGTTTGCGGTCGATCACTGGGATCTATGGTGGTTACCTTACCCTTGGTTTGGATATTTTGCTGCCAGGGTAAAATCAAAAGCACCAGAAAAATGGCGAGCAAACTGAGTAACCAGTTACGCATCATTTTACTACTCGCCGGTAAAGGATTGCGCTCAAGGCAGGTCCACTGCCCTTGCGGAAGCCGTCTTGTGACTGAGTTCTGTGGTGATATATTTAGCATCTTTCTTGTCTTAGTTTAGTGGGGTCCAATTGGGAACAATTGCCTGACCATTAGGCATATTCATCTGAAAAACCCGTTCGAAGTGAGGGTTATCGCGCAACTCGGTGTAATTACCTTGGGCTACAATCTCACCATCCTTCATGAGGATAATACGCTCACAGCGAGCCGCCAGTAGTGGATCGTTAGATACCGCCAGCAGTGTCCAGGGTTGGCTACGCGCCGTTAACATATCCGACATGCGTTCGCGTTCGCTGGGCTGCAGCTTATTGAGAAATTCCTCCAAAGCCAATAGGCGTGGCTGAGAAACGATACTTCTTGCCAACAAAATCTTGGTCTGTACGCTCTGCGGTAAGTTTCGGCCACCAGGAAGCAATACAGTATCGTAGCCTTTCGGCAAACCTTGTACAAACTCTTCCAAGCCCACTTGGCGAGTAGCCCAAACGATTTGCTCCATGTTGATATCTTCATGGCCCAAGCAAATGTTCTCCCAAAGGGTCCCCTGGAAAATATCTTCCTGTGCTCCGTGGTCGCCGATATAACGCCGTAGGCTCTTTAAATTGAAGTTGAACATCGGCGCACCATTATAACTGACGCTACCATTATAGTCGAGCAACATCCCTGAAATAATCTGTATCAACGTAGACTTACCAGAACTGTTGTAGCCCGCTACACAAACCTTCTCTCCCGGTTGAACTTCAAAATTCACCTTCTTCAAGGTCTTCCGATTGCTATCGCTAAACTGGAAAGATAAGTCCCGCACTTGCAGCTCCATACCTTTACCCGTATCCACTTTATCGAACTTCATCCCTTCGTGTGGATCAAGAGGCAGGTCGGTGAAGTAGCCGATCTTCTCCAGCCCGGTCAACAAGTCGTAGACATCCGCTAAGGTGAGGATTACCTTTTCTACGGAATTCAGAATAAGGAGCACCACGATCTCAGCAGCTACAAACTGTCCAATAGTAATTTGATTATTGATCACCAGAATGCCACCCAAAGCCAGTAAGACCGCCGTTACTACCGTTTTGAAAGCAACGATGTATCCATACTGATTAACCAGAATGCGGAAGTGATTACCACGAGCATCGAGGTAGCCGTCGACCAGATCATTGGTTTTACTCAATGATAATCGGGCTCCACTAGCCAATTTAAAGGTGATCATCGTACGGGCTACTTCTTGCAGCCAGTGCGCTACCTTGTATTTATACTTGGATTCTACTAAGCTTGAGGCTAAGCCAGTTGGCCCTGTCCAACGCAGAAGCGCTACCAATACCAATACCACCGCAATGCCAAAAAAGACGAAGAAGGAGTGGTAGAATGATATGAGCAGTAGACCAAAAATGATCTGGACGATCCCCGTAGAGAAGTCCATTAGAATCTTTGGCAAACCTTTCTGGACCGTAAGGGTATCGAAAAAGCGATTAACCAATTCTGGCGGATAATCCCTTTGCAAGGCATCCAAGCGGAGATTAGGAATACGCAAGGCAAATTCAAAAGCAGAACGAGCAAAGACGCGCCTTTGCAAGGTCTCCGCTACCGTCAACTGCATAATTTTTAAAACCCCGGAAAACAGGGTTCCCAGCGTAACCACCGCAATGAGGATAATCAACGAAGAAGATACCTCTCCGCCCTGTACCAAGCCAATTACGGCCTGCACGCCTAATGGAAGGGTCAGCGTGAGTAGCCCTCCAAAAATAGCGAAGATATAGATGTATGCTACCTCTTTACGATCCGGTTGGAGCAGCCTAAACAGCCTTTGTAATGAGCTTATGCTAGAGTTCTGTGCCATCTGAGATTATATCATTTATGCCCTTAGGGCAAGCGTGTCCAAAGTCTATAACAACAATGAGCTGTAAAAGGTGCATAAAAAAAGTTAATGAATCACATAAGTTAGTTTTATTTGCTTTTATGATAGTTTTACTATTATCTTTGTTGTATCAAGAAGCTCAAAACACTACCATACATGACTACTAATACTTTCGGACAGATATTTCAAGAACACATCCCCAACCTACAGGCCTTTGCCCTACAACTCACCCGCGATAAGAATGACGCCGAAGACCTTTATCAGGACACCGTATACAAAGCAATTCGATATCGTCACCTTTACAAGCCTAAAACCAACCTGCAAGCCTGGCTCATGACAATCATGCGCAACACCTTCATTAATGAGTGGAGAAGACGCAAGCGCAAGCAACAAATCACCGAGATGCAAATTCCGGGAGTGACCTTCTCTCAGAGTACTCCGGTGAGCAATGGCGGGGAACGAAAAATGGTGATGCAGGAAATTATGAAAACCCTGTCTGAAATTGATAAAGGCCTGAGTAAGCCTTTCTTAATGGCCTTCAAAGGTTACAAGTACGAAGAGATTGCGGAGGAAATGGGACTCCCCCTCGGAACCGTCAAGAGCCGCATTCACCAAGCGCGAAAATTGCTAAAAGCAAAGATCAAACGCGACTACCAAAGTAAGAACCTACAAGACATTTTGAGCAATTAGCCAAGGGTTAAAACACTCAAGAAATTTGTAAAAATCTGCTATCGTTGATAGCAGATTTTTTTTTGTGCTGGCCTTACCATAAACAACGATTAAGATT
The DNA here is from genome assembly GCA_038528965.1 of Bacteroidota bacterium. Taxonomy (GTDB): domain Bacteria; phylum Bacteroidota; class Bacteroidia; order Chitinophagales; family Saprospiraceae; genus Lewinella. Next base: position 31,284 of record JBCBEC010000052.1, read on the forward strand.
ACAATAAACAATTCTAATATTTTTTTATCCGAAATAGTAAAACTATTACTATCATTGTGTGTTGTTTACTGAAGGCCATACTTTGCCTAAATTTTCTTTACCTCAAGCAAAAAATATTAGCCATGAATGAGCAGAAATCCGGACTATTTTCCGAACTAAAATATGACCTCCCGGCCGGCTTGGTCGTATTCTTAGTAGCAGTTCCGCTCTGTTTGGGCATTGCTTTAGCCTCAGGAGCACCTCTTTTCTCTGGTATTATTGCCGGAATTGTAGGGGGTACAGTGGTAGCACTAGCTTCTGGTTCACCCCTTGGAGTGAGTGGCCCTGCCGCGGGACTAGCCGTAATTGTCCTTACCGCTATTCAAAGCTTAGGCTATGAGACTTTTCTATTGGCAGTTGTTATTGCGGGGATAATCCAAATCCTACTGGGTTTTGCCAAAGCAGGGGTAATTGGGTACTTCTTCCCTTCTTCTGTTATTAAAGGTATGCTTTCAGGTATTGGCATCATTATTATTCTCAAGCAGATTCCGCACGCTTTTGGTTATGATAGCGCCCCCGAAGGAGAAATGTCCTTCAACCAGGTAGATGGAGAGACTACATTCTCTGCACTTGAGCATATGTTTAGTGCTATTACCCCCGGTGCTGTTCTAATAAGTGTTCTTTCCCTCGGGATCTTGTTGCTATGGCAGCGCCCTTTCATCAAGAAGTTCAAGATTTTCAATATCATCCAAGGACCATTAGTAGTAGTAGCCTTGGGTATTATCCTGCAGCAGGCTTTAAACGGTACAGCTTGGGGCCTTAATCCTGAGCATTTGGTGAACTTGCCAGTAGCAGAAGGGTGGAGCGAAATCACATCACTCTTTACCCTGCCAGCATTTCAGGAGTGGAATAATCCCGAAGTTTGGGTAACGGCAATTACTATTGCCATTGTGGCCAGCCTGGAAACGCTACTTTGTGTGGAGGCTACCGATAAACTTGACCCTTATAAGCGCCTTACCCCAACCAACCGTGAGCTGAAGGCCCAGGGCTTGGGTAACTTCGTAAGTGGTCTAGTGGGTGGTCTACCCGTCACACAGGTAATCGTTCGTAGTTCTGCCAACATCCAGTCTGGTGGTAAGACTAAAGCAGCAGCCTTTATTCATGGTCTGATGCTTCTAGGTAGTGTTTTGGCTATCCCATTTGTGCTCAATATGATTCCACTGGCCAGTTTGGCAGCTATCCTGATCATCGTAGGTTTCAAACTAGCTAAGCCATCTCTATTCAAGGAGATGTGGCAGCAAGGTTCAAAGTTATTTGTGCCTTTCATCGTTACTATCTTGGGTATCATCTTTACCGACCTACTTATTGGTATTGGTATTGGTTTGGCCGTAGCGATTTTCTACATCCTACTCAATAACTATAAGACGCCTTACTTCGTAGATGAGCAGCTCAAACAGGATGGTAAAATTCACCTGGAACTAGCAGAGGATGTTTCCTTCCTGAATAAAGCAAGCATTCTGCTTAGTCTTAAAAAGCTTCCCGCTAATAGTAAGGTGATCATTGATGCGAGCCAAACCGTTCATATCGACTACGATATTAAGGACATCATCATTGACTTTAAGGCCAATGCAGCTTATAAGAATATCGAATTGGAGTTTATTGGCCTAGATGAAGAGACCATGGATTTGCACTCTTCTGCCAAGAATGGTAAGATGAGTTCCAATGCATCTAAACTGCAATTTGCGGAAACAAGCAAAGCCAACTAAGTACGGCTTGCAATATAAAGCTGCTCTTCTCCAAAGGCAGCAATTGGTAAAAAAACAGAGCGGAGGTGAAAAGTTTTTCACCTCCGCTTGCACTATATGATTCTACTATAACTCCCGTTCCTGTATAGCTATCGCTAGGCTACGTTTTGAGAAGACAACCGATCGTCAATTTTCTCACGCAGCACTTTTTTCAACTCCTCCAGATCTGGTAGCTGCCGTTCAAACAGTACTTCTTCTCCAATCACCAGGGCAGGAATGCCGCGGAGATCGTAATGGATAAACTGTTCCAAATCGCTAACAATCTGAATCATGTACTCTACCTCTAACTCCTCCAACACCTCATTAATCTGGTCTTCCCAGCTAACGAGACTTTTGGATTCTGTTATACCGAATAGCTGAATAGCTATCATATTTTATTGGCTTTTTAGGCACGATTCAAAGCATCTAGCGCTGCTTATAATCTTCCAGTTGAATTGGCTCTTCAGCTAGTGCACAAATGATATCATAGGTAGTGACAATACCTACTAGTTCGTTATTTTGTTCTACGGGTAAGGCGTGAATACGGTTAGTTTTGAAAACCTCAAGTATCGTCCGAATTGGATCGGTAGTTTCAACCTTAGCTAAACCTTCCGTCATAATATCTTCCGCCTTCCAGGCACGTAGGCGCACACTCTCCAGCAAAGAGTCATGCTCGTTGCGCGTAAACCCACGCAGGAAGTGGTTAAAGTCAGTAGAACTAATAATGCCCACAATCTGCTTGTAGCGCACTACTGGTAAATGGTGAATGTTGTTTTCATCAAAACACGCTTTCACTTTTTCTAAATTATCATCAGGGTTCACCGTGATCAGGCGCGTACTCATGATAGAAGAAACTGGAGCAACAATATTCATAATCACATTTTTTTAGTCAACAATACATCCTCCTCTGAATTGGATGCAATTGCAAGATCGGCGGAAACACCGCCTAACTATGATGATTTTTATCACCAGCACTGATGATTTATCCGAATTGCCAATAAGAACAGACCCATTAATTTGGCCGAAAAGGTGATATGAATTACCTTTCAATCTATGGAGAAGATGCGAGCATTAACCGCTGAAGCCAAGCGTTTAGAAGCCATTATCAATACGGCCACGGACGGAATCATCACCATTGATGAGCGTGGAATTATTGAAACCATCAACCCTGCTGCCGCTGAATTATTTGCCTACTCCCCCTCGCAAGTCGTAGGGCAGAAAATCAATGTACTCATGCCCGCGCCCTACCGTCAGGATCATGATCAGTACATGAGCGACTACCATCGCACCGGCCAAGCCAAGATCATTGGCATTGGGCGAGAAGTGGAAGGTTTGCGTAGTGATGGCACGGTATTCCCCTTCCGACTGGCGGTCAGTGAAATGCGGATTGACGAAAAGCGCATGTACACGGGTATTGTGCATGACTTAAGCGATATTAAGGCTGCCGAGCGCCGGATCATTGAGCTTAATCGAGCGCTCGAAGAAAAGGTAGTCCAACGCACCGAAGACCTGGCCAATGCCGTTGATCAACTCCTTTCTACTAATCAACTGCTCAAGCAAGAAATTGAAGAGCGGCAGACCATCGAAAACCAGCTTCGAGAGAACGAGGTAGAATTGCAAGAGGCCCTAACTAAAGAAAAAGAACTGGGTGCGCTAAAAAGTCGCTTTGTGAGCATGGCCTCCCACGAATTCCGGACCCCCTTGAGCACTATTCTGAGCTCGGTAGAACTGGTAGAGATGTACCAAAACACCGAACAACACCCGAAGCGCCTCAAGCACATCAACCGGATCAAGGCCGCGGTTGGTAATTTAAATGATATTCTAAACGACTTTCTTTCTCTTAGTAAGCTGGAAGAAGGTCGGCTCCAAGCTACCTTCGAAATGGTGGATTTATCCGCCTTCCTGGAAGAGCTCAAAGACAGCGTAGGAGTACTGATAAAAAACGGACAAACGCTCGACTTTACCGCCGTGCCAGCAGATTGGACTATCCATACGGATCCCAAATTCTTGCGTAATGTTTTGCTTAACCTGCTATCCAACGCAAGCAAATACTCAGGTGAATCGGAGACGGTACACCTAAGGGTAAATAGAACGGAAGATGCCTATCATTTTGCCGTAGAAGACCACGGCATGGGCATACCAATGGAAGATCAAAAACATCTTTTCACCCGCTTTTTCCGAGCGCACAATGTGGAAAACATAAAAGGTACCGGACTAGGTTTGCATATTGTACAACGCTACCTGGACCTCCTGCAAGGAACAATAGAGTTTACCAGTGAATTGGGCGAAGGATCCGTGTTCCGCATCCAACTCCCACAATAAAACGAGACTGCCACCACCTATGAAACGTATACTCGTAATTGAAGATAACGTAGAAGTAAGAGAAAACCTCTCGGAGATATTAGAGCTGTATGGCTACAGTGTCGAAGAGGCTGTAAACGGTAAAGAAGGGGTGGAAAAAGCCCTGGCTGCCCCACCAGATTTAATCCTCTGCGATGTGATGATGCCGGAGTTAGATGGCTACGGCGTTCTAAAAATCCTAAGTCAGAAAGACACCACCCTGGGAATTCCGTTTATTTTTCTGACGGCAAAAACCGAAAGGGAAGACCTCAGGCGGGGTATGAACCTGGGAGCAGATGATTACCTGACCAAGCCCATCTACAAGGACGAACTGCTGGAGGTGGTGCAGCAACGCTTGGCGAAGCAAGAGCGCCTTAAGCGGCAGTTTACCCAAACATCTACCCAGTTCACCGCCTTCATCGACGAAGCCCGCGGGCAGGCAGAGCTCAAAAAGCTCTCCACTGATCACCGTTTGCGGCCGTACGGGAAGAAAGAGAAAATATTCACCGAAGGAGATTATCCCCGCTACTTGTTCCTAGTGGAAACGGGCAAGGTGAAGCTGTACAAAACCAATGACCTGGGAAAGGAATACATCATCAACTACTGCCAACCCGGGGAATTCCTGGGCTACACTTCGCTCATTAGTGGACAGGATGAATATACCTTTACCGCCGCGGCGATGGAGGATAGCGAATTGCGATTGATCCCCAGAGAAGACTTTCAGAAGTTACTCAATGCCAATCCGAATGTCACCTCTCGAATGATCAAACTCCTGGCCAACAATGTGGCTGACAAGGAGGAGCAACTCATGCAGTTAGCCTACGACTCCATCCGCAAGCGCGTAGCCGACACCCTAGTGAGCATCGTAGAAAAAGAGGGTAATACCGACTTTGATATCCTGCGTGAAGACCTCGCCAAGATGGTAGGTACAGCAAAAGAGAGTGTGATACGCACCCTCACTGATTTCCGCGAAAGCGGCTACATCGATATTCGGGCGGGGCGGATCCACATCCTGGAATTAACCAAATTGGCCAGTATCCCGGGTTAAGCTAATACCAGGCAGATAAAGCCGCTCAACGCTTTTTCTTGAGCCATAATTGGTCAATCATGGAAGAGCAGTGTTCAGATGACTTATTGGCTTTTCGCTACCCCACTGCCAGCACGTAGTTTTCCAACTTATCACTAGTTGCAAGGCCAAGCTTTTTGCGCAAGCGATAACGAGCTTTTTTTACTGCCTCATCCGAAATGTTCAAGATATGTGCAATCTCTTTGGAGGCCAGGTTCATCCGCAGCAGGGTTGCTAAACGCAGATCATTCTGCGTAAGTCCTGGGTGCCGTTCATTGAGGATTTGGTAGAAAGCAGGGTTCATTTCCGTAAACTGACGGGTAAACTGTTCCCAGTTCTCATCGATCAAAGACTCAAAGCGAATCTTACTGGACAGTTTGCTCATCGCAATAGTATTTCCGTGTTGGGCGCGATGCGCTTCAATATCAGATTGAAGGCTATTCAGCAATTCATTCTTTTGCGCAATCTGGAGCGCGCGTGCCGTCAACTCCCGGTTCTTGAACTCGAGTTTTTGGTTCAAGCTCTCGTTTTCCAGGGCTTTCACCCGCAGGAGAGCCTCTTGTTGTTGGGCTCGCATCCGCTGGCGCAGGAAGATCGCGTAGCCAGCTACCCCCAGTAGAAACAGCGCAGCAATGAGTGCGCCATTCCGCATATTCAATGCGCGGTTTTTGTCCGTGAGCAGGTGATTTTCTTCTTCCTGGCGCTTGATCTCTATCTCCCTTTTTTCGGCCTCAAAGGTTTGTTCCAGCAGTGTGATTTCCTGTAGGCGGTCTGCACCGCGTAAACTATCACTCCAGTAGATGTATTGCTCGTGCGTATCAAAACTCAGCTGGTAAGAGCCAACCTGATGGGCTGTTTCGGCAAGTAGGCTTAAAGCCTGTAGGCGAAGAAAAGTAATACCCAAGGTCGCAGCTTTTTCCTCCGCCAAAATGGCTTGCTGATGGGCCAGACGATGCTGACCAGTAGCCAAATGTGTACGGCCTAAGAAAATAAGATCATTAATTTCCAGATCCAGATGGCCGATCCCCTCGTTAATTTCTAGGGATTTTTCCAAGGATTTCACCGCCTCCCCGTAGTTTTCCCTCTTGAGGTTGAGCTGACCATAATGCTGGTACACATAAGCCAGTGCTAACGGGTGCTGATCACGCACGATGTCTTCTGCCAGAGGTAGATATATGTCTACACTGTCCAATTGGTCCGTAGCCAAATAATCATTGCACAAATCAATAATGGCTACAGCATAGCGCAATTCCTCGCCTTGTTCCTTATAGATTTTAGCCGCCTCCCAACTCAGCTGTTGTGATTTAGGGCGGTCATCTAGTTCCATATAAGCTACCGCCAAATCTAACTTGACCATTGCCAGGCCCATCTGATCGTCCGTAGTGAGGTAAAGTCTTTCGGATTCAATCAGACTTTCGAGGGCTTTTCGATAGGCGGCTTGCTCAATTTGTGCGGCCCCAATAAAGGAGTAAGCATGCGCAATGTGCTTGGTTTCCCCACACAATTCGGCCATTTCGAGGCCATGTTCAGCACGAGCCAAAGTTTCCCCTGGATCACTTTGAAATAAGGCGAAGCGGGTTAACCACAATTGGGCGTAGGCCGCACCGCATGGATTATTTCCTTTTTGTTCCAACGCTATTGATAGGCGGATTAAGTCTTCGGTAGTTTCGTCCCAAACCCCCACCAATTCGCGCGTTTGGACAATACCAAAAGCATAACGGGCGGCGGTGGTATCTACTGGAAATTCGCGTAAATAGGTCTCTATTTCCTCCTCAATCAGCTGACAGGAATCAGGATTTGCTCGCAAGCACGCCTCCAACTCATCATTGAGTACTTTCAGTTCCGGCGAAAGCCCGGTGGGTGCTTGGGCGTTTAGGCCCAGGGCAAAACCAGCACTAATAATTAGAAGAAAAATTCGCGCGAGCAAAGGGAGTGTTTTTGGGATGAACGATCTTACCTAAGCAAGTTACGGATTTTCCCTTACGCCTTCTTAATCTTCTCCCAGGTAGCATACAGTTGTTCTTGCGCTGGGCGGTCCGCTGGTACTTCCGCTAGAGGTTCACAGGCCTCCAAATGTGCGTGCAGTTCGCCTGGTAATTGTTGGTATAACTGTGTACCCTTCGTTTTCCAGGCTAGCATCTCATCACTCACTTGCTTGATCACCTTGGCGGGATTACCCACCACCAAACTCCGGGGTGGAATGATGGTTCGGGCTTTCACAAAACTCAAAGCTCCCACAATACTGCCCTCGCCAATTTCGGCCTCATCCATAATCACACTATTCATACCGATCATACAGTTTTTGCCCAGCTGCGCTCCGTGGATAATAGCACCATGCCCCACGTGCGCACCCTCCTGCAAACGGACGGTCACCCCTGGAAACATATGAATGGTGCAGTTCTCTTGTACATTGCAACCGTCTTCGATGACAATGCCTCCCCAATCACCACGTAAAGCCGCACTGGGCCCAATATAGACGTCGGCACCAATGATGACATTCCCCGTCACCACCGCTTGAGGATGGACGTAGGCAGAAGGATGAACAACGGGGATGAAGCCTTTGAAGGAATAGAACATTGGTTGGTTAAATTGGTTAGGCCTGCGGCCTTGGTTAGTTGCGTTAGTGAATTTGGTTGAATTAGTTAGGTTAGTTGGTTGGGGGATTAGCAAGTTGGAAAAAAGTAGTCAGTGGGCAGGTTACCAGTAGTCAGTGGGCAGTTTGCCAGTGGGCAGTAGACCAGGTTTTCTTGGTGTGCTTAGGTGTCTCAGGTGGTTATAAAGTCAAGATGTGATACGACTGCCACAAATTCCATCCCTAATTCTAACGCTAATTTTAATTCTTATTCTAATTCCACCTACTCTTCATCACCATCCACCCATTCCTCGGTAAAATGCTCGCGGTGTTTGGGCTTGGCAAATTTAGCGGCATTGTAAGTAGCAGACTGTCCGCGTGGGATCGATAAACTCTCCCAATCCGGACCCTTAATCATGCGACCAATATAGGTGATTTGGCCCACGTGATAGGCATAATGAGACATCTGTCGGTTGATGGCCTCCGGAATAGTATGGCCCATATTGCGGATGTAGATAGTAGCATTAAAGTTGTCTTCATTTATCGAATCCAGGGCGGTGAAGAGGCACGACCAACCTGCCTCCCATTTCTCCATGATTTCAGCTCGGGTGTGTAGATCAGCATCAAATTCGGCCTCGCGTTCGCGCCATTGTTTTTCACCATCGGCCGTCAGGAAATCCGTCCAGCGGGAGCGCATATTCCCCCAAAGGTGCTTTACAATGATGGCAATGGAATTGCTTTCCGCATTGTACTGCCAGAGTAAATCCGCGTCCGACAGCTGAGCCATGGTGCGTTCTCCCAGGGTTTTGTAATAGTGGAATTGTTTCTTCGCGCTTTCCAGGTAATTGGTGGTCATAAATTCAGTTTTTTAGGTAAACAGCTGTCTCCCAAGATAGCGGATGTTTGCCCTACTTCCTCATTTACACTAAGGCCTTTGTAAGCGAGTGTCGGCTAGGAGATTTCCTTCCACTGCACCCCAGTCGCAATCCACACAAGTTTTCTTACCTTTACCGGCCTTCTGGAAACATCCTGGGAACCGCCACCGTTATACATGACGCGAAGTGGTTCGGGTGAAGCCCGCACCACTTCAGTCAGTATATACTGTACTTGAAGAAGGTTTGGATTCCCAAACCTCATCGACGTCAGTATAATAGGAAACATGAGCTGTGGGCAGGTAATAAGCAGGCCCCAAAGTGATTGATTGATATGCAATTTTTATACCCGTCTTTTCTGTGGGCATTACTGGCACTCGCCATTCCCATCATCATACACCTGTTCTACTTTCGGCGCTTCAAGCGCGTGTTGTTCACGAATGTCAAATTCCTGAAGGAGGTCAAGGAAGAAACGAGTATGCGTTCGCGCCTACGCAACCTACTGGTACTGGCCATGCGCTTACTAGCTGTTGCGTTTCTGGTATTGGCTTTCGCCCAACCATTCATTCCACAAACCCAGGAAGTACAAACCGGTAATAAGTCGGTGAGTATATTTGTCGACAACTCCTTTAGCATGAGTGCGCTGAGCCAAGATGTGCCGCTACTAGAAAAAGCGAAGCAGCGGGCCCGGGAGATTGTCAATGCTTTTGGAGTAGAAGATCGTTTTCAGATCTTAACCAACAACTTCTCTGGTCGCAATCAGCGTCTACTCGGTCAGGAAGAAGCCCTAGCGCTAATCGATGAAGTAAACATTGGACCAGCGGTACGTAGCCTCAGCACCGTAACGGCCCGGCAGCAGCAAGCCTTGAATACCGGTCAAGCTGATAATCACGCCATCTACCTAATTTCTGATTTCCAACGCAACATTACTGACCTAGAAAGTTGGGAAGATACTACGACCAATCTCACACTGGTACCATTGCAATCTATCCGCGAACGCAATGTGGGCTTAGATTCCGCCTGGTTTGAAGCACCGGTACCATTGCTCAACCAAAATAACCGCCTCCTGGTACGCGTACGCAACTACAGTGATGAAGACCTGGATAATGTACGCCTGAGCGTGCGCTACAACGGGCAGGAAAAACCAGAGGGTGTACTCACGGTACCCGCTCGAACTACCGTAGTTGATTCCGTTAACATCAATGTAAATCAGCCGGGCTGGCAGGATGTAACTTTGAGTATTACGGATTATCCCATTCAGTTTGATGATCAGTACCACTTGAGTTTCCAAGTAGCCGAAAAAATTAGTGTACTGGTTATTGCGCCAGGTAACAACAACCGTTTCCTACGCGCAGCATTGGAAGGCCTGGGCGTTTTTGCCGCCGATTTCCGTTCCAGTCAAGGCATAGATTACAGCAGTTTATCCAACTACCAGATGATCATCCTGGAAGATCTGCCGACGGTTTCCAGTGGTCTGGCCAATGAGCTACAAGCCTACGCGCAACAAGGGGGCAATTTATTGGTGTTTCCACCAAAGAATGCCGACTTAGACAGCTACCGCAGTTTTCTCACTCCTTTCCCCGCTAATGAACTGCAAACCTTTGATGAAACGCCGCGCACAGTAGGTACCATCAATACCGAAGAATTTGTCTTCAATGATGTATTCGAAAACCGAACCGCCAGCCTGCGCTTACCAACTACTCAGGGCAACTTCCCGCTCAGCCGTTTTGGCGGACGCCAGGAAGAAGCACTGATGACCTACCGTGATGGAAGTACCTATCTGGCCAAGTATCGCTCTGGTCAAGGCCACCTTTACCTCCTGGCCGCTCTTGTAGACGAACAAATGAACGATCTGGTGCAAAACGCCGAGATTTTCGTACCGATGTTGTACAAAATGGCGATCTCTGCAGGTACCGCTCGCCCATTGGCCTACACCATTGGTGAAGACGAGGTAGTGGAGACTACGCATCAACTTACATCCGGTGAACTAGTGTACAAATTACAAGGTAGCGGAGAAGAGTTTATTCCCGAGCAGCGAATCGTCGGCACCCGGGTATTCTTGGGCATTGACGAGCAGTTATCCGAAGCGGGCTTCTACGAACTATTCCTCAATCGGGAAGAACCGCTGGACCACTTCGCTTTTAACTACAGCCGCAGAGAGTCGGACCTGGATTATTTTTCGCCTGAAGACCTACAGAATCGCTTGGGTGAGCAGGTGAGTATGATTGATACCGCCGATGATAACGCTATCACCACGGCCATCACCGAACAAAGCCAAGGCATTGTACTCTGGCGTTGGTGTCTCATTCTAGCCCTGGTTTGGCTGGCATTGGAAGTACTCATTCTACGCTTCTGGAAGGTGTAACTACTGGTATGAAACGCTTGCCTTATCCCTTATTGCTGATTGTAGTGATGATGCTACTACTATGGTGGCGCCTACCTGACTATTTCACCTTAGGACAGCAACGGTTCATCGAACCCTGGGGCGATGGCTACAAGGCTTACCACGCCATCTTTTACCACGTTCAATACGACAGTACGTATTCCCATTTCGAGGGAATGAATTACCCCTACGGCGAGCATGTGGTACCAGGAGCTTGCCAACCTTTACTCAGTAATTCTTTGAAGGTACTAAAGGATGTCGGGCTTGATTTTCAGCGGTATCAACCCGATCTACTGCACTATTTTCTTTTGCTGGGCTTAGTGTTATGCGCACTACTTCTATACCTCATTTTTGTGCGACTCAAGTTGCCCCCCTGGTACAGTGCTTTGGTTGCCATTGGACTCACTTTCTTGGCTCCCCAGATTGATCGCCTAGGCGCACACTATGGCCTGGCGCATCCGGAATTACTACCCATTATCTTCTATCTTTTACTCCGCTGGAATGAAAAGATGCAGTGGCAGTGGGCGCTAGCAATAGGAGGTGTAGTATGGGCTTATTCCTTGGTGCATTTCTACTACTTTGCCATTGTCAGTTTTGCCATATTTGGTTGGGTAGGTGTACGTTGGTTGCTCCAGCGCGACTGGAAAGCAACCTTGCTATATCTAGGCCATGGTATATTGATGCTGGGGCTCCCGCTAATGTTCTTCTTCCTTTGGATGCTCTATCCGGACCCCATTACAGATCGCAATCCGGTGCCCTGGGGGTTCTTCGAATACAATAGTAGGAGGAGTGGTATTTTCAGTGATCTTTCGCAACCGCATTGGCAGTGGTTTCAAGAACACATTTCCAGCTTCGACGCTGCCGGGATAGAAGGACGTTCCTACATCGGTTTAGTGGCAATGTTGTTCTTACTCTATCCCGTATTCAGAATACTCAGAGGGCGCTTCATGGATTGGCCGGTACCAGCAGAAAACAGTGGAGAGAAGTTCTTGAATTACCTACTCATCAGCGGTACACTAATCTTGCTCTTTGCCTTTGGTTTACCTTTTACGTTATCGTATGGTGAAAAGCTACTGAAGTACGCAGGGCCCATTCAGCAATTCAGATCTATAGGGCGTTTTGCCTGGGTGTTTTACTACGCCGTAAATATTTGTGCTTTCTACTACCTATTTCAATGGGTGAAGCATAAGCAGCTTAATTGGCAAAAGGGTCTCCTATTAATGCTTCCGCTGAGCTTGCTATTGTTTGAAAGCTATAACTACAACTGGAAAAAAAACCTGGCCCTGGACGAGGTGGAGAACTGGGAGGAGAACGAATACTTTACGGATCGACCAGTTGATTATAGTCAGTACCAGGCTTGTATACCTATTCCGTACTTCAATATTGGTTCGGATAACTTCTGGTGGGCCGCCAAAGGCTGGATTAGCCAGAAACCACATACGTTGTCTTTACAAACTGGGCTTCCCCTTACTTCTGCGATGCTCACGCGTACTTCGTTACAGCAGACGCTAAACCAGCTTCAACTGGTCACGGAGCCTTACCGTCAGCCCAAAATCTTTGCTGACTACCCCAACGACAAACCCTTACTCCTCTTCTGGGATGATGCCCGGGTAAAAGAATACGGCAATCGTTTCATCCATCTCAACCAACGGGCGAAAGCCTTGTACATCAACGACTGGTTACACCTCTATGAACTACCGCTAGAAAGCTTCCAGTGCCGCATTGTGGATCAAGTAAACAAAGTAAAAGCCGAAACCGATAGTATGTACCTGCTGCAAGATGGTTGGTTAAGCACTGACAGTACTCTACAGTGGTGGCAGGAGACTTACGATGATACACCCGTGGCTGATGCTTATCGAGGTGCTGGAGAACTTGTGGGCCACATGAGCTATTGGAACCGTCTAGTAGATACCGTTTGGCAAACGTCCTACACCGGAGAGCTCACCATCTCTTTTTGGCACTTCCTCAATAGCGACCGCGCCGCTCGAACGACCATTGCGTGGGCTGAATACGATCCGGAAACCGGAACAGAACTCTTCCGGCAAGAACGCAGTACCCACCAAAGTATCGCCGTATTTGATGATCAAGGTTGGGGCTTAGTTGAATTCTCCCTCCCCCGCCAGCGCCCGGATAGCCGCATTGAACTCATTGTCCGTAATGATGACATGAAAGACGGTCCTCTGCGGATTGACGAACTCCTGATTCGCCCCGCCGGTGAAAACCTAGCCCAGCGCCGGCCAGATGGGATTTGGTGGAATAATAGGTGGTATCCGAATGAGGTGGGGCAAGACTCTGCATGTAAGTAAGGAGAGATTGTAAAATCGGAGATCAGAAGTGGGAGGTCGGAAGTAAAAACTTTCATGCTAGCATGAGAAAAAATCAAGCCTCCCCTACCCCACCGGCTTACTAGTTCTGCTACCTTCGGTTTTGTAAGAATTATCGCAGAACATGATCGAAGTAAAGCATTTGCGGCTGATTGCAGCCATTGAACGAACGGGCACCTTAAGTCTTGCAGCTAAAGAACTTCATTTGACCCAGTCGGCCCTCAGTCATCAGTTGCGGCAATTGGAAGAAGAGCTTGGCATTCCTCTATTTCGGCGGCAAAACAACCAACTTCATTTCACCGCAGCGGGTAAGGCTTTCCGCGAAAAGGCCGAGCAGATTCTTGGTGAATTCAACTCGCTGGAAACAGAAATGGAAACCTTGCGTATTGCGCAGCAAGACCAATACGTGCACGGCTACAGCGCTGCTGAGGCGCAGCGTTTGCAAGACCAAGCTCAAAGTGTTACCGACTTTATTCACTGGGACTCCCACTGGCCGGCAGGAGAACGGGTGCTGGAGGTTGGATGCGGTGTAGGCGCACAAACGGAAATCATTGCGCGGCAAAACCCAGATACGAAATTTGTCTCGATTGATATTTCAGAATCGTCGTTGCAGATGGCTAAGGAGCGGATTGCAGCGCAAGGGTTACAAAACGTCAGCTTTGCAGTGGGCGATGCGGAACAGCTGGACTATTCTTCCGCCAGCTTTGATCATGTTTTTGTGTGTTTCGTTTTAGAGCATTTACCAAAACCAGAAGTGGTTTTACAGGAGCTGAACCGCGTTCTGAAACCTAATGGAACCATTACGGTAGTAGAAGGAGATCACGGATCTACCTTTTTCCACCCGGACAATGACGCGGCCAGGGCTGCCGTACAAGCTCAGGTTACCCTCCAGCAAAAAGGGGGAGGCGACGCCAATATTGGTCGCCGCCTCTATCCTTTACTGCAACAGCAGGATTTTCAGCAAATCCAAGTGAGTCCCCGCCAGGTTTATGTCGATGACGCTAAACCGAAACTGGTGGATGGCTTCATTCGCAACACCTTCACCGCGATGATCCAGGGCATTGCTGAAGATGCCGTAGCGGAGCAAATCGTTGATGGCACCACAATGAAGCGTGGCATTGAGGCCCTGCTAAACACCGCTGCGGGTGGGGGAACGTTTAGTTATACCTTTTTTAAGGCGATGGCTTACAAGGAATAGAAAGCAAGGCTAGTGCTCCCTGCAACGTCCCCCAGGTTCCGTTAGGGAACAAACTTATGAATAGAGAACTCCTTAGTTGCGGCATTAACGAGTACCAGAAAATGCACACCACTACCCATTGCCACATGATCTAAAGCAAAATAGGTGGTATGATCATGAAAATCAATCTGGTCCGATCCCAATTGCCGGCCCAGCGCATCCAATACGATAACAGAATGTAGCCCGCTTAGATTTTCCGCAAAAAATTGGCCATTCCTCAGGTACCGTACTACTGGCTCCACTGCACTGACATCCTGAGTACTGGTTACCACTTGACCTTGATCAACCTGCCAGTCGATAAAACTTTTGTTCAAAGTATAGTCAAGTGAAATAAGCGCCATTTCATTACTCAAATTATTGTAGTACCAAGAGTAGGTCTCATAACGCCGAGGAAAAGTTAGGGGTTGAAAGATAAGTTCTTCTTTCATGCGAACGCAATTGGTAAAAGTATCCAAAGGAGTGATTAAGGTCCCCACACCATCAAAAGTTCGGGTTATTTCAACATCATTCTCAAACGCCAGATCTCCCATATTATCAAAATAGTCGAGAATAGCGAATTCACTTATGACCTGGTCAAACTCGAAGGGAAATGGAAACTGCGTAACCGGGATATCATAGATTCTCTTTGGGCCATACAGCAAACTATCACCGAGGTAAAGTAATTCCTCCCCATTGAAATCAAAGTATAGAATTCGCTGCGGAGAGGAAGAATTAAACGCGGAAAAGGTAGCCGTCTGGGATAAAGCATTTGAACCATAGGCATCAGCGCTATTATACTGAATCGAATAAGGCGTTGACACTGAATCCATATCAACACTGGAGAAGTCCCAAACAACATCAACTCCACCAGGCCCAGGGTCAAAAAGTTCATTTAATAACTCCACTCTTTCGAGTACAGCAGTATCGCCAACGGAGAACATCCAATTGGCATCGATCACTTGGGCGGATACAGTGAAAGAAAGTAGAACGAAAACAACAGTCTTAAGAGATTTCATATACTTAAATTTTTAAAAAAATAAGTACCGCATTAGGGCTTTTGAACCTGGACTGTATGAATAAGACCATCGTGAGTTCCAGTGGGGTATTTAAATGACTCGGTGCTCAGGGAGACAGTCCGAAAAAGGGCTAAGGCAACCTTGCTGCCCCCTTTCCGCTTGAATTGTTGCGCGCCATACGTATTATGCCTCGCAATCCTAGCCCTGAGACCAAAGCAAACAGAGATATTGAGACAATAGAATTCATTATATGCGTTTTAGTAGCCCGCTTATCATCCTAGCATTGTGCAGTGTCGAATGGGCATTCCCCAACCCTTCCGAGTCCTTGCAGCATGAAAATCTTCTATTCGTTGAAGGTGGCTCCTTTGCGATGGGTAATCCGGATGAGCACTTTTCCTATGAGGTACAGCATCCGGTGCATTGGGTATCGCTCAGTAGTTTTTATATCGAGAAGTACGAGGTAACCAATCAGGATTACGTGCAATTTCTCAATGCGCTCGCCAGCGAATTAGAGATGGACAGCCTGGATGTAGTCTCCCCAGCTAGCTGGGGCATAAAGCAGGAAGAAGATATCTGCATTGATGTTTTGCGGCAAACTGATTCGGTGCTCAAATCCGGTATTGTGCTCAGCCAATCGGATGCGGGAATCAGGTTCGAGCTCATTGCGGGCAAAGAAACCTTTCCCGTAACCTACACCACCTGGTATGGTGCTCGTGCTTACTGTAAGTGGAAATACCCTGGGGGTAGCTTGCCCTCTGAGGCCCAATGGGAGTACGCTGCTCGCGGCGGAAAACACTGGCAAGAATTTGACTATAAATACGCAGGCAGCAACGCCTTGGATTCGGTTGGCTGGTACTGGAGTAATGCAAAATTCAAGCCTCATTCGGTTGGCACTAAACATCCCAACAATCTAGGCATCTACGATATGAGCGGCAACTTATGGGAATGGATAGAAGACCACTGGCATGCCAACTACAACAACGCGCCAACCGATGGATCTGCATGGGTAGAAAAAGAGGTAAAGAAGGATTTCAATCGAGTTTTGCGCGGCGGCGCCTGGTTTTACAGTCGAGGTGCAGCAACGGTGACCAATAGATGGAGTGACGTACCCGATGACCGACATGCTTATAAGGGGTTTCGTTGTGTTTGTGATGCACCATAGTAATGAATCATCACCTCAACACAGTTACTGCTCCCGTGTGCGTATCTAACAATAAACAAGCCTCCTCCACTGTATCCAGCTGGGCAATTAAACGCCCGTTCCGATCCCACACCGCAGTCTGCCCCACACAAAGGCCATTGTCTGCCGGTCCTACCGCATTGACCATCATGGTCTGTATGCCATGCGTGCGAGCAAGATGAGCTAAGCGTTCAAAGGAGGGTGCGATACCATGCTCAAATTTGGCAACACTAGCCAAATACAACTGGGCCTGATTACGAATAGCTTGTTCCGCGTGGGCGGGTACCGATATCTCGTAACAGATGGCGAAAGCTAACTGTCGCTCTGCCCAAAACCCATCCCAGACAGTACCAGGCACGAAGAAGGGTTCTTCGTCTACGTGCAGGTACTGCTTAGCGTAAATGCGATGCGGCTGTTGCGGTTGGAATAAAACCAGACCAATGACGATACCTTCATTCATACGTACGGGCATGCCCATAGCAAAGGAGATGGCCAGTTCATCACTCAGCTGTTGCCAGCTCTGCCAGTACTCATCAGTTAGCTCTACAGCTAATGATGCAGCCAGATCGGGTTCGTAACCCGTTAGAGACAACTCTGAGAAAACGACTAAGTCGGCTCCAGCTTTTTGGGCTTGGTGAATCCAATGACGGTGTTGTTCCGAATTGTAGGCAAGATCTCCAGCTTTGGGTTGGTATTGAGTGAGAGTGATTTTCATGGGAGAAAGATACGGTCAGGAAATCGGAAGTGGGCAGTGGGAAATCGGAAATTAGAAATAAGGATTGAAGGTGGTCAGTAGTTGGTGATCAGTAGGCAGTAGTCAGTGCGGTTTAAGGATGTAAAATAAAAGTTGGGGGCGGAAATTAGAGATGGGAAGAAGTTCCCGTTTGAACACGTAGAGACGTGATTCATCGCGTCGTGGAATTTATTTCCCCCACCTCCGAATTCCCACCTCCGACCTTGCTATCGTTTTGCTTCCGCAATCGCTTTTACATTTTCCAATACCTCTGGCAGCATGTTGCGAAATTTTTCACCGAAGGCTTTGGCGAAGATGCCCTTGGTCAGGCCCGTAAACCATACTTCGTGGGTGAACGTAAGTTGACCGTCAGAGGAATCCAGATAGCGTTTTACGTAAAGGCCACCTAAGGGTAAATTCGTTTTCATGGTGTAGCTTCGCCCGGGGTCAATGTCGACAATTTTGAATTTGGAGGTGCGCCCTTCCAACGACAAGATGGTGCCTTTGGCATCTAGCATAAAATCGCCTTCGAGGGTAGCATCCTGTAAGCCGGTATCCCAATTTTTCCAGTTGGGGACATCCGTCCATACCTGCCAGATTTGTTCCGCGGAGGCGGTAGTCGGAAGGCTGTACCAGAAATGCTTATTGGTAGGCTCGGAATCTTGGGCAGTAGCATTCATAGTAATCAACATTAGTGTTGCAATGGTTAGAACTTTCATCGTATTTGATTTTACCATGCGAAGTTCGGCCCTGTGCAAGCGGATGTACTGCACCTATGTTAAGTTTAGGAGTGGACAGTGGACAGTGGTTGGTAGACAGTGGACAGCAGTCGGTAGCCGGTGGACCGTAATCAGTAGGCAGGGTGGGGAGAAAAAGTGGTAAGTGGGGAATGGATTTGCGTATTACGCACGGATCGAAATTTGTGGCGGTCTATACTATTCGGATGTACCTGTAATCATGCTACTCTACTTCGGCCAGCGTTTCTGGTAAGGGAAAAACGATCTCCACACGGGTTCCTGGAGCCTGATCAATTGTTAATTGCCCATCAAGTCGTTTGGTGAAAGCATGAATCAAGCGGGTACCTAAGGAACCTTGCTGCGTGGGAAAATCCGTCCCGCTAAAACCGACACCATCATCGGAAACTGAGAGTATTAGATTGCCTTCTTGCTTATGAAAATCAAGTTGGATGTGGCCTTTTGTGCGCCCCGAAAAAGCATGCTTTAGGGCGTTGGTCATTAGCTCATTGCTAATCAGTCCCAAGGAAACCAGCGTATCCACATCCAAGCTAAGTGGAGCGGCATTGACTTGTAGGCTAATTTCGGCATCGGGTTGAAAGCTATCCAGTACATGGTGAGCTAGTTCCCGCAAATACTCACTGGCGGCTACCTCCTTGAGGTCATCTCCCTGGTAAAGAATCTTATGAAGAATACTCATCGACTGGATCCTAAATTTACTGGAGCGCAGGGCATCCCTAGTATCCGTATTCACCATTTTACGCTCTTGTATACTGAGCAGCGAAGTGATCACCTGCAAGTTGTTTTTGACTCGATGGTGAATCTCTCTCAGGAGCAGCTCGTTTTGGTCTAGTGCTTCAGATATTTTCACATTCTGCTCGTACAGTTGCTGTCGATTTTTGCGATTTTTTTGGTACAAACTGTAGAGTGCGTACAGTAATATAGCCATTAGCAAGAGGGCAATACTCCCCCAAGTCAAGGCGGTATTGCGCACGCTAAGGGCCTGCCCCTGAGCCTGATTTACTTCGTTTAGGTTACGTATTTCCAAGTCCTTTTCTCGGGCCTGAAACTGTTGTACCAAGGTTTCGCGGTAGCGGCTATTCTCCCGCGTTTGTAAGGCTTGCTGATGAGCAATGTGCAGTTGGTACATCTCTAAGGCCTCCTTAGGTTGACCTCTTTTCTCAGCCAGGGTACTTCTCAATTTGTAGTAGACACTTTTTTCTTCTTCCGATTCAGAGGTAGTAATTCCTTTAATATCCCCAAGTAGGCGGTTGGCTTCGGCGTATTCCTCGCGCTTCAATGCCAGTTCTGCTAAAAGAAGATGCAGAATGTACACCTTGTCTTGCGTAAAAGTCAACTCATCATTACGCTCCAGCGGGGCCAGTAAATCATAGGCCTTAGCGAATTCTTCCGTATCAAAATAAGCATGCCCGAGTGCTTGGTCGCACTCCGAAATGGAAGTCAATTGCTGAAGCACTAGATAATGTTGCTTGGCCTGCTGAATAGCTTCAATTGCCTGTGGAAGGCTATCGATTTTCGCATATACGGCACCGATATTGAAATAGGTATTGGCCTGCCCCAGAGAGTCTTGTAGTTGACGCTTAACCGCAAGTGATTTTTGATAGGCATCTAGTGCTTCTACATAGCGCTCCTGCTTGCGATAGAGAATCCCCATATTGTTGAGAACAAGACTAGCCTTGGCAGGAAAACCGTGCTCGCTGGCAATTTGGTAAGCTTCTAAATTGGCCGAGATGGCGTTGGTTACCTGATCTCCTTGGGTGTAAGCACTGCCTTTATTGATGAGCAGATTTATTTTTTCCTCTTGCGCATTGGGGATGAGTGGGAGTATCTTCATTCCTTGCTCCACATAATACAGGGCGGAATCTATTCTGCTGCTAAAGGCATTCAGCGCAGCTAAGCCCCGGTAGGCGTTTAATTGACCAGCTGGATAAGCTAAACGCTCACTCAAATGCTGACTGGCCTGCATGAGGGTATAGGTCACTTTACTATCGCGAGCGTACCATTTTCGAGCTTCTGCATATAGTAAGTCCGCATCCAGGGTATCACTGCTAGAAGCCGCTAACTCTAGGAGTTCATCTACAGAGGGGTTGTCCGGTAGGGGTGTTTGGGCGTTTAGACTGGGGGGGATTAGGGTTAAAATTAGAATTAGAATGGGAATTAGAATGGGGATTGGGGGTAGAATTGGAATGGGGGCGAGGGGCCACTTGAGGGAGCGACTGTAAATTTGACAAGACTGGAGTACCATCATATTTTTCGTGTGGTTCGCCTAGATAGTCCTCCAAGGCAGAAATTATGAATTTTGACTTGCTCTTTTTCCGCCTCACTGCGTTGAAAAGCCCGTCTGGCCAGCCGGACAGGCCTAGCCGTAACTACGGTTATGTCTACGTTTCGCTGCGCGGCTACTTCGTGGTTTCGCCTTGTGAGTCGAAAAAATAGCACCGTCAATTTTTCACAAATCTTGCCTTGGAGGACTATAAATTCATAATCTTATGAATGGCGCTGGCCCGTGAATTTACCTGAAGTTTTTGGTAAATCCGGATCAAGTGAGTCTTAATGGTATTTACGGATACAAAAAGTGCTGTGGCAATCTCCGTATTCTTCTTGCCCTCCCATGCGGCATGCAACACTACGTATTCTTGCGGGCTGAGGGCTTTATCTAGAAATTGGTTGATATACTCGTAGGCCGGAAAGACGCTCTTTTTCTGAAAACGATTGTTGGCGAAAGCCAGGGCTACTGCCGGCGCGATGTCCTTCTCTTTGTACGGCTTAACCAGGTAACCACTGGGGTTGCGCGCTACTACCTCCTGCACTGTATGTTGGTCACTAAAGGAGGTGAGGAAAATAAAAGGGATCTTGTAAATAGCGTTGATGACATCCGCTACTTGCAAGCCACTTTTATTTCCTCGCAGGGCAATATCCAGGAAAACTAAATCGGGCGCCACGCCCGCCAAATGGGTAATAGCTTGATTATAGGTGTATGCTATTTTGGGAACGTCAAAACCAGCCACTAATAGAATATCCTGGAGGTCTTGGGCAATGGCCACCTCATCTTCGACTACCAGGATTTTCTTTTTGTGCTGCATCTTAGCTTGATTAATTTAATGTACTGAACGTCAGGTTGGGCTTGGTCAATTATCTAAAGTGTTGTTAATCAAGGCCCCACCTTCCGGTAGGGGGTAGAGGGTATAAAGTAGAAGGATATTTTCCTCTTTCTACTCTCTACTTTCTACCTTTTACAACGTGAGGTGTTAATTTTCAAATGCTTATAAGTTCCGCTCGGTCCAACCTCACGTTATGCTTAGCTAAAGTAATACTGTTCTGGTATGGGCTGCTGCGGAATCTGCGGCGCTGTAAAAGGAAAAACGTGGTTTCACCTACAAAGGATTCCAATCAAGGGTACCCACAGTCTGATAGGCCATGACCGGAGTATCACACTCATAAAACTTATTACAGGTGCAAGAACCGTCGCAAAGATAGATGAGGGCGTTGTCTCCTACAGATAAATATATCTTACAGTTGTCATTAGCACTATCACACATACACCACATCAAACCTCCGGGAACAGGTTCTACATCAAAGTTGGAACCTACGCGTAGCTCATTAATGCCTTTAAACCCAGCTGGGGCAACTCGAAATTTCCCCGTCTTGGGGCTTACCCAGAGCTTATTGCCCTTAAGCGGCCGTAGCGCTCTTTCCTTGTCAATGGTAAAAAGTCCAACTTGGTGCTTTGCTTCATCGTAAGCGAGGCTTTCACTAACGCTTACGATGAAG
>JBCBEC010000053.1:0-52912 GCA_038528965.1 Bacteroidota bacterium
TACTAGCCCAAATTTCAAGCGTATTGAAACCATTTAAGAGCATCTCTAGAAAGCCCAGAATATAGGCTAGCGGAGTAATTTTGTATCCTCGCCTTTTAATAAAACGAGTTTGTATGGCTAAGTCCTCTAAAGGAAGTTGCTCTAGTTTTTCTTTAACTTTGGCAATATTCATTTTTTAGCTGCTTAGGTATGAGGTGACAATCATAAACCTAAGCAGTTTTTTAATCACTTGAGACCAACACATTCAATTCAAATCATATGTGATTTTATTCTCTTGATGCAAATGGCCTTCGGCGGGTCCTGACGATTCAACTAAGGTGGAATATCAGGATTCTGACATCGAATTTCTATTCGATCGTCAGAGCCCACCCTCACCCGAGCCGGTCATAACCTCAACTCGCCCTACGAGTTGAGGCATAGGATTCACACCCTGAGCGAAGATGGAACTTCTCTCAGGCACACATAATCCTATTTGAGGCTAGGAAACCGAAAATTGTTCTTTATGGTCATCGCCCCTGGTGAGCTCTAGGGTGGGCGAAGTTTATGCTTACTGTTATGGTGGCTTCTAGCTAGCTCATCTGCAATATAATGGATTGTATTTAATTTAACAAAAAATTTAATTAAAATCATTAAACCAAATAAATGTTCTTTAATTTTGTAGGCTGTTTTGGAATAACACCTTTTGTTGAATACTTATTTACACCTAATGCAAATCCATGGTCACTCATCATCGCTCTATGGTCACTCGTCGATTAATGGTTTCCTGACCGCAACTTTACATAGATATTGTGGTCGTTACCGATAAGAAGATCACTCACTATTTACAAATTTGAATCACTCCAGACTGTTATGAAGAATTTTATTACCCTTCTTTGTCTAGTCCTTGGACTAGGCCTTCAAGCTCAAACAGCGAGCATTATTGGTCAACTGCAAGATCCTGATGGAGAGGCTGTTGTCTTTGCCAATGTGGCCTTGTACAATGCTGCTGATAGTAGCCTTACTAAAGTGGAGACCACTGACGATTCAGGGGTGTTCCGCATTCGTGGACTAGCTCCTGGAACGTACAACCTGTCCGCTACTTACGTGGGTGCGTCGGATTTTTGGAAGAATGAAATTGCCTTGGCTGCTGATCAGCAGATCGATCTTGGCGTGTTGCAATTCGAAAGCACTGCGGTTGAACTCGCTGAGGCGACCGTCACGGCTACTCGTGCAATGGTCGAGGTAAAACCAGACCGTACCGTCTTCAATGTACAAGGTACGATCAACAGTACGGGGGCGGATGCGATCTCACTTTTGCGCAAAGCGCCAGGTGTAACCGTCGATAATAACGATAACATTAGCGTGCTGGGTCGCGCTGGAGTCTTACTTTATGTAGATGGAAAACGATTGCCAATTACCGGCGATGACCTCACTGCCTACCTGCAAAACTTACCTGCCGAACAGATTGACCGCATCGATATCATTACCACCCCTGGGGCAAAGTACGAGGCTGAAGGGAATGCAGGAATTATCGATATCCGTCTGAAGAAAGACAAGAGCCTGGGTGCGAACGGCTCTATTAGCGGCACCTTTAGCCAGGGTCAATATGCAGTTATGAATGGTAGTTTCTCTGGCAACTACCGTAACAAGTGGATGAATACCTTTTTTACGCTGGGTGGCAATGATGCGGAGCGGTTCAATAATATGGATTTTGAGAGTTTCCAGAACAGCTTGTTCCTTACGGAAACTAACCGTATGCGGAATACCTCTAGAGGTTACAATTTCCGCTTGGGTACGGACTTCTTCCTCAATGATAAGAATACCTTGGGTTTCATGCTTTCTGGTAATGATTACACCGGCGATAACTTTAACCTGAACCGGATTTCGATCGCGCAGCAGGAAACGCCAGCCTTGATCGATAGCATCTTGGTTTCCGATAACAACGGTACCTGGGATCGGCAGCGATTTACCTACAATCTAAACTACCGCTACGACAACCGGCAGGGACGTACGTTGAACATTGATTTGGATTACGGCCACTATGATAACGAGAATCAGCGTTTCCAACCTAACCAGTATTTTGATGCGGAAGAAGACCAACTCCTAACCGAGGTGATCAATACCTTCGATACGCCCACAATCATTGATATCTACACGGCAAAGCTGGATTATGAGCAACAATTCTTGGGCGGTACACTGGGCTTTGGTACTAAGTTAAGTCGCGTAGAATCAGACAATACCTTCTTGGTCTTTGATGTATTCGATAGTAAGCCGGTTCGCAATGACCGCACCTCCAATATCTTCGATTATGTCGAAAATGTTTACGCGGGTTATGTAAGCTACACTCGCCCTATCAATGAAAAGTGGAATTTCTCCGCTGGCTTGCGTGCTGAGCAAACGGACGCAATGGGTAATTTGACTCCTTTCGATGAGGATTTCAATGAGCCACCAGTAAAGCTGAATTACCTGAGCTGGTTTCCTAGTGCTGGACTAACCTGGCAAGTTGCTCCGATGCATGCACTGGCCTTGAACTACGGACGGAGAATTAACCGCCCCGACTACAACGTATTGAATCCTTTCAACAACCAATTGAGCCAGCTTTCCTACGAAAAAGGGAATCCTTTCTTGCAACCAGAGATTGTGAATAACCTTGAGCTGAGCTACACGCTTAAGTATCGCTATAACTTCAAAATCGGTTACAGTCGTACGATTGATCAGATCACTCGCTTGATCGGACCGGATGAGATAGACCCTCGGGCTAACTTCATTACTTGGGAGAACTTGGCCGACCAAACTATCTATAGTATGAACATCAGTGCGCCTTTCCAGGTGCGCAAAGGATGGAACTCTTACATCAACTTCAGCGCCTCTCACCTGGATAACCAGGCAGATTATGGAAACGGCGCCGTGGTAGATGTACAAGCCTTTACCTACTCTATTTACCAACAGCAGACGATTGACTTACCGTACGGATTTAAAGGAGAAATCTCTGGTTGGTTCTCCGGCCCTGGCATCTGGGGTGGTGTATTTGAATACGACCCTATGTGGAGCCTGGATCTTGGTCTACAGAAGAAGTTCTTGAATGACCAACTAAACGCTCGTCTGAGCGTGAGTGATATTTTCTACGAGAGTGGCTGGGATGGTGTTTCGGAGTTTAACGGTCTGGTATCTGCTGGCTTTGGACGCTGGGATAGCCGCCGGGTCGCCCTTAGCTTGAGCTATAACTTTGGTAACCAAAACGTGAAGTCTCGTCGCCGTAAGACAGGTTTGGAAGATGAAGCCAAGCGCTTGGGTAGCGGTAACTAATACCGAAGAGACGCTCCCGAATACTATTGGGCCTAGTGCGGCTGTACAGCAATAGCATAACAATCGTGAGGTTAGTAACAAGTAAAACGGATGACCGTCAGCTTGCTGCTAACCTCATCTCATTTTAGCTAGGGAGGAGCGATATGCCCATCACCGCCTGCACCATTATTACAGTCACCACCGCTAGATAAATGACTGCAAACACAATTAACCAGCGGGTTTGGCGAAAGACATAATAGCCAGCTAGCGGGCAACACCACAATCCAACTATAAATCTGAACCTGCCGCTGGGCAGCCAAATAGTACATTAACCAGGCTGCCGTCCATACCAGAATAGTAGAGGAAAGCAGAAATTTTGTGGGTTTGACCAGGGCGTTGATTCCAAGCACCTCCACCGGGAAAAGTGGGATGATCATCAGTAATATTCCCGCTCCCGATAGGTAGATCCAACCGACTATATGTAGCAGGGAGTTGCGCTGGTGGAGTTCGCGAGTAAATGACACCAGTGAACGATTAATTTGGCCAGTACTGCTTGGTCTTTACGGTGCGGATAATCCAGTACAGTAAAAAGCCCACCGGACCCAACATGAAAGTGAACAGGAGGCACGGCGCCAGGAGCCATTGATTGATACCGTGCTTTTCGGCATTCTTTACGATAAACCAACCGACAACCAAATCAAAAGCCAAATAATGCACCCAACCAATAAGCACCGAGCTGGCCTCAGTGAAGAGCTCCATTACATTGGGCAGGGAGCCAAAACTGGTCAGGTCCAACCCGCCTTTTTCGATCGCTTCAGTTAAACCAATAGCATAAACAACACAGAGAAAGATGACGATACCGGTAAGGACAATCCTTGGTGTCCATTTCCAGCGTGGCGCAAAAATGAGTAGGAGCCAGGCGGGAAGTACCACCGTATTGCATATTTGAAACAGATCACTAGGAGTCATAGTCGTTTAGATTGAGGTGTAAGGCACTAATGTGGCGCAAGTCCCTGGCAAGAGACTGACCCCGAAAACAATTTAATAAGTTTATTTTGAACCACTGGACTGAAGCGGTGTACACAGAAGAAAATCACCGAAACATGCGTTGTTGGAACCTCCTCCTCATCACCCCACTGTTGTGGTTACAAAGCTTGTCGGCAGCTAACCCAGAGCCGGTACTGCCCTTGTCCAAGGCAATGTACTCCGCTGACTATTACCAGGAACAAGCTGAGCTTTGGGCTACGACCGCCGAGCAAGAGCCCCAAAATGCCAAGGCTTGGCTCTATTATTATACGGCTGCTCGAAATGCTAATGTCCTACATGGCGAGACTCGTTTTGATTTGAGTTCAATCATAGCAAATGTCCATGAAAATTTGCCCGAATCCTTCGAGGCACACTACCTAACCTATTGGCAAAGCAATCTCTTTCAGCGGGATTACGATGCTCTCTTGCAGGCGTATGAAGTAGGTCCTGAACGTCCAGAATTGGTACATGATCTCATGCACTATTACGCAATAAGTGGTACGCAAGAGGCCTACGCCAAGCAATGCCATAAACTGCATACGCAAGGGACCTTGAGTCCGGGTATTCTACAGTGGAATTACAATGCCCTGGCCTCGGTACGGCCAAATGGCGTATTGCTAACCCAAGGCGACAACGATACCTATCCTGCCTGGGTCTTACAAGAGGTAAAAGCAGTACGACAGGATGTAATGGTGGTCAATATCTACCTCTTACTGGCCGAAAAAGATTATCGTTCACGCATCTTCGCAGACTTGGATATACCAGATACTTTTCAGCGTTCCCTCACTTCTGCAATAGATGTGCAGGTCCGGGATTTACTGGGGCACATCATCTATCATTGCGTTAGGCCGGTGCATCTTGGTATATCTACGCCAGCATCGCAGCGTGAGGTACACGGTAGCAACCTTTATTTGACCGGACTTGCTTTTGAGTATAATCTGCGCTTCATTGATAATGTACGCTTGATCCGCCATCGTTTTGAGAATGAGTTTCTGACCGACTACCTTTTTTATCCTTTGGCCTTGGATCCTAGCGAGACCGTAGTGGATCACATGAATATGAATTACATCCCCGCGCTTACACTTTTGCGCAATCTTTACCTGGGTGAAGGAGCTACCGCAAAAGCGGAAAATATTACTGCTCTAGCTCTAAATCTGGCTACTAAGGCGGATCGACGGAACGAAGTTGCAGCTTTGCTGGAGCCTCCTTCTAAACTTATTCCAGATCAGGAAACCAATATAGATCTGCGCGAACTGGAAAAGAGTTTACGCCAAATGAAGCCCAATCTCTATATGTCGGCTTTTGAGGTTAGTAATGACTTGTACCAAAGCTTCTTACAGGATTTGCTAACTGCCAAGCGGTTTGATCTATTAGATATCTGCCAAATCCACACCACTGATTGGCGGTCATTACTTCCAGAAGTCTACCAAAGTCTTCCGGACGAAAAGATATTTAGTAATGGACACCCCGAAGATGACAGGGCTCCAGTAGTGAATATCTCTTACGAGGCCGCTATTGTTTTTTGCGACTGGCTAACGGAGCTTTACAATAAGTCCGATCATCGTAAAAAACAGTTTAAAGAGGTCCGTTTTCGCCTACCGCTGGTCCAGGAATGGGAATATTGTGCTCGCCTGGGCCAGCACGAAGGTGCGCCTTATCCTTGGGGAGGGCCATACAACCAGAATGCTAAAGGCTGCTACTTGTCCAATTTTAACCCCTACCTAGTAAGTCAAAGTAAAACCGAGCCGCTATTTGGCCCCGCCGATGATCCCGAATCTCCTGATGAGGATGGCGGGTACTTTCCGGTCTTAGTGGATGCCTATCACCCAAGTGGTATGGGGCTTTACAACTTAAGTGGGAACGTAGCTGAGATGGTACAAGAAGAAGGCCAGACCAAGGGAGGAGGATGGCAGGACCCTGCCTACTATACGCAAATAGGCGTCACCCGCTCAACGGAATTGCCTAGCCCAAACGTAGGGTTCCGGATTGTCATGGATGTCATTGAATAATACCAAAATACACTAACGCTGTTTCGTAATTACGCTAAATGGGCGGATGAAAAGTTGATGCGTTACCTGCAAGGTGGTGACGAGCGGGCTTTCAATGTGCTGTACGAACGCTACCGTACGAAGGTGTATGCGTACTTCTGCCGGGCCCTAGCGCATAATCGGGAAGTGGCGGAGGATTTTACGCAGCAGTTGTTCCTCAAGTTGCTGGAAAAGCAGGAGTTGTATGATGCTGACCGAAAATTTAGCAGTTGGTTGTTTACCATTGCGGCCAATATGCTCAAAAATGAATATCGGCGTCGGGATCGTCAGCAGAAAAACAGTTTACAGTTTCGGTTTGAAGAGGAGGTGGCCCAATTTTCAATTCACCAACTCGATCAGCCATTCTGGCGCCAGCAATTGGAAGTGGCATTGGAAAACCTGGCGGAAAAACATCGCCAGGTTTTCCTATTGCGCTACCAACAGGAAATGAGCATTGAAGACATCAGTCAAGTGGTGGGTTGCCCACAAGGTACCGTTAAGTCCCGCTTGCACTATGCAATTCGGCATTTGGCCCGGCAACTGGAACGTTGCCGGCAGTCATGAAAAAAACAGTTTAAGAAATAGGTGAGCCATGGAGGCATTTGAACGATTAGAACAACTTTTGCTCAGCGGTGAATTTAGCCAGCTATCCGATCATGATCAGACTTGGCTGGCCCAGCAAGGTATCAACAAGGAAGCTTTTGAGAGTCAGCGCGAGGTGCTGCTTTTGAGTCAACAGTTATTTGATACCCCACCGAGCGTAGCATCCAATCCTAAGATCCAAGGACAGCTCCAGCAAAAAATGGACCAGCTGAAGCGTCAGCGACACCTCCAGTGGTATCGAGTGGCCGCAGCTGTATTGCTTTTCACTACTGGCTTGCTAATTGGCCGCTCCTTTTTTGTGCCGACCACAACGCCTTCAGCGGCGAGGGAAGGAGAAGAACTAGTACAACCGCCTGTGACTATCAGTGATACCGTTTATCTAGAACGCCTAGTGGAGCCCGAATTAAAGGTAATTTACCGAGAACGTGTTGTACATGATACGATCTACCTCCCAGCTGTCGACGATTTGCCAGTAGCGGAGATCAATACAGAACTTTTACCTGTAACTCCACCCGACACAGGGACTAACTTCTCTCGTAACGCCAAGGAAACGGAAGCGCTGCTCAAAGTTCTGGTAGAAGTGTACTAAACAAAAAAAAGCCCTTCCGTGAGGAAAGGCTCTTCGTGTTTTCTATTTGGTTAAGCAGGTATTACAAGGCCTACCTTATGGCGTTATCGGAGTTGGAAACGCTGAATGGTTTGGCGTTTAGCCTGTGGATGTGAAACCACTTCGACATTCAACGTACAATTTTCGTAATTCAAGGCGTAGCTCTCACGTACGGCATTGCCGATACGAGCATTACCTAGTGGTTTAAGTCCCATGAAACGGCCCACCTCATTGGCGAAGGCGTTCATTAGGTCGGTCACGGCATCAAGCGCATTACCATTGGTATTTTTGTTGATTAGGCCGGCCGTAAGCGCAAGTTTGATTTTTCGGGTATTCATGGTTACAATTTCAAAGGGTAATTTGGGGAATTGGGTTATTTGGTGTGTTTGCCGTTTTGCTCTCAGAGCTTACTAAGCTTCGTCATTTGGTTTGCATGTAAAACTTGGTTTTGCCGCATCTTGTTGTGTCCGAATATTTTAAAGGTTTGTTAAAATTCTTTAACGTCTTGCAAATTACATCCACAACAGCGGCTTTCTCCGCAATACATCTGCAATTTAATACCTCTATACGCGATTCCGTTACCAAACTCGCTGAACAGCCTAATTTACTGGATGAATAGGGAAAATAGTGGAGTGGATGAAATTGTGGAACCTGAGTCAACCAGGAGTATGCTCACGTACAGTGCTAGTATTATCGCAATGGAGAGTAGCGGATTATCATCGAATCAACAGTAGATCCCCACTTAGCAGCAAGATTTGCCCATCCCCGGGGTTAACTTCCATCATGTAGACATAGGTCCCAGGACCCAGGGCTCGCCCTTGGAAAGTGCCATTCCAAAATTGTGTTACGTCGGATAGGGAGAAATTAGTGGCTTCGTACAAGAGCGCTCCCCAACGATCAAAAATGGCATAGTGCCTAATAGTGGCCGCTGTTTCATCGGCGGAAAAAACTTGGAAGCGGTCGTTAACCCCATCTTGGTTCGGCGAAAAGGCATTGGGGACGTATATAGGGCAGGCGCTTGCCGGTACGCTTATCAGAGAATCACGGGTGCAGCCCAGTTCATCTTGCACGCTCAATAAGTACGACCCCGTTTCTAAGCCGATAAAGAGGCCCGTCGTTTGATAGACTCCTCCCTCTAGCGCGTACATTAGTGTTCCAGTGCCGGCACTAGCTTGCACGGAAATTTCACCGTTCCTTTCTTTACAAGAGGCAGGAGTTACAGAAATGTCTTGCCATTCGGGAGCTTGATCACTACTATTTACAGTTATGGATTGAATTGCTGAACAGTTATTATCGTCCAGTACCAATAGCATGAATTCCCCTGGAGTCAGATTACTAAAGCTAGCGGAAGCTTGAAAATTTGCGCCGTTATCAATGGAGTATTGCAAGGAACCTGTACCTCCTTCAGCGCTTATGGTAATCGTTCCGTCCATTCCTGAACAGCTGGCATCAGTGGTGATTACTTCCACGATCTGTGGAGCACTTCCATCATTCAAGATATCTACACTTTGAGTAGCTGTGCAACCACTTTCATCTTCAATGACTATTTCGTAGTCCCCAGCTGCTAGATTGAGAAACTCATTTTCTTGTTGTTCCGCACTGCCATTGATACTAAATGTGATGGTACCGTTTCCACCGCTGGTTTCGATCAATAGAGTGCCATTGGCTTCATCGCAGGTGGCATTTGTAGTGACGAGTTGTTCTATAAGTGGAGCATTATCAGTAAGGACTACTTCTACTTGTTCGGAGTTTAGGCTACAGCCATCTGCTAAGGCTACTTCTACGGTATAGGTGCCAATTTGGTCAATGGAAAGTGTTGGCACATTGGTGGATTCGGCAAATACACCATCTAGTATCCAGGTGTACTCAATTACATCTTGGTCCACCTGCTCGATATTGGCCTGGAGGGTGCCAGTATTGGTCGTACAATCGAATTGTGCTATTTCAAGCGGAATGAGCGGCTGTAAGCAAACGTCATCAAGTGCAATGTACACACCCCCTGAGAGGTTATCTCGCCGGGTAAAGAAAATATGGTTGATACCCGCCGCTGGAAAGCTCGGACTGGCAGTATTAAGCGTAAACCTCACGTCGACGTATGCCTCATCGCAGTCGGAATCAAAAGTATAAGCGGCTATTTCAAAGCTGTTGTCTATACCGTAAAACCCTTCATTTCGGGGCATGCTAAAACTAGTGGGACTGGCACCAGTGGCTAACCCCGCTGCATTGACACCCCAGGCACTTAGCGATGGGGTACCCCAATACCCACCCAG
The DNA here is from genome assembly GCA_038528965.1 of Bacteroidota bacterium. Classification (GTDB taxonomy): domain Bacteria; phylum Bacteroidota; class Bacteroidia; order Chitinophagales; family Saprospiraceae; genus Lewinella. Next base: position 9,798 of record JBCBEC010000053.1, read on the forward strand.
GCAAGCTACCTTAAAGGTGAGCTCGTAGGAACCCGTGTTGGGTAAGATGGTACTGGATAATTCGTTCATGATCCCCTCTCGAAATATCTGATTACTGGCCAGGGCACACCACATGCCGCCGTAGTTATTTTGCTCCAGGGGAGTGGGGATTTCGAGTGTTGGGATACTGATATTGGTGCTAAAGAAATCGCCGGTACTAAAGCCATTGGTAGGTTGCCAGATGGGACCCCAGAAGTTGGCCTCCGAAATGTCGTTGTCCGCAGCCGTAGGGGTGCTTTGTTCAAAATCGCCATTCTGTACCAAATTGGCAGAGCAACTAGGATCTACTGCGATGGAAGAAAATACCGCATGTGCCCAAATACCGGGTGTAAGGCCGGTAATTAACCAATAGCAAAGCACTAATCCTTTAATCCGTCCGAGGCGCATAGTAGAGGGGGAGCGAAGAGCAACCTGAGTGTAGCCTGCTCTTCGCTACGGTTATTGATGATAAATCTATTTCAACTCAAACATTTGCTCACTAGAAGCACCATTCATCTTGATCACCACCTTGTAAGTGCCGGTCTGTAGATAGTACTTTCCATCGTCAGCAGACTCCATATTTGGAAGACGTTCATCTTCTTCTAGTTGACTCTGCAGATATTGCTTATACTTCGGCCAGCCATCTTTACCGTAGGTATAGTCATACTCAAGGTACTGGAGACCACGATCTACGTCTGTATTGTAACTGGTCAGCATCAAATCATCCTTACCAACGTGTATGCTGATTCTGGCCGTACCCGGTGCACTGGCGTATACGGGCAAGGTGAGCTTGGGTGGTGTACGCTCATACCAGTTGTCGGCTCCCCAAGATCGTCCCCTTCTCGAGTCGTCCAAGGCAAAGAGATGAACGGCTTCTGCCATGAGATCATCGGTCATCAACTGGATTTCACGAGCGGAGCCCAGGTAGAGTGAACGGCCGTGCGTACCAATGATGATATCCTTATCACGCGGATGCACCACAATATCGTGCACCGGAGCACCAGCCAACCCGTTTTGGAAACCCATGAAGGAGGCACCCTGATCGAACGAAACAAAGGCGGCATGGTCTGTGCCGACGTACAAAATTTGCTCGTTTTCTGGATCTTCTTTTACTACGTTAATTGGTTCTTGTGGGAGGTCACGACCAATCATTTCCCAGCTATCACCATAATCATCCGAGCGGTACAGCATGGCATTCCAGTTGTCCCAACGATAGCCGTTGAGGCACAGGTAAACCCGACCTTCTTCGTACTGACTGGCTTGTACGCGACTTACCCACATATCAGGAGGGAGACCAGCAGAAATATCCGTCCATTCGTGGCCACCGTCCTTACTAACGTGCACGCGACCATCATCCGAACCTGCGTAAAGCAAGCCAAAGCGTAGCGGCGATTCGTGTATCGCAGTTAAGGTGCCATAAGGCACATCACCCTTTTGGCCACCGTGAGTTAAGTCTTCAGAAATCTTCGTGAAATCATCGCCGCGATTTAAAGAACGGTGTACGAAATTTGAACCTATATAGAAAATGTCAGGGTTGTGCTCAGATAAGTGGATCGGTGCCTGCCAATTCCAACGATAGGGGCGTTCGCCCAATTCATGTTTCGGGGTAATGTAAGCACGTTTTCCAGTTCGCGTATTCAGGCGGAAATAGTTGCCAAATTGGAAGCCAGTATAGACGGTCGCATTGTCTCGTGGATCAATCGCTACCTGCATACCGTCACCACCCATGATTGATTCGTAACCATATTGACCACTGGATTGCCAGCGCGGAGAGGCTCTATAGGTGTGCTCACCCATCCAAACACCATTGTCTTGCAAGCCACCATAAACTCGGTAAGGCTTGGCCATATCAACGGCCACGTAGTAGAATTGACCCAGTGGGGGATGGTTGCACTTGATCCAATTGTCGCCATTATCGTAGGAAATGTTGATTCCACCATCATTACCAAGAATCAGGTGGCCATCTTTATCCGGATTGATCCACAATGAGTGATGGTCGGAGTGGACGTTGGCAGCGTTGATGCCTTGCCAAGTAGCACCACCATCATCGCTGCGCAGAACTGGAACACCCAACACATACAGCTGCTCAGCGTTGTGAGGTGAAACCCGAATTTGCCCAAAGTAATAACCGTAGGAGAAGTACACGCCATCGATATAGTCATCGTGTGTCTTAACCCATTTGCCACCACGTCCGGCCATCCGATATACTTCCAGTCCTACCACTTCGGTATCGAACAAAAGGCTGTTGGCGCTTTCGGTATATTCTACTAAGGTGAGCGGTGTGATCTCACCAGAAGCAACCATTTCTTTTACCCGCTCGGGGGAGTATTCCTTAGGAAAGCCATTGTCCCGCAAATAAGCCTGCAACTGCTTGTCCTCTACCTCTGCGAATTCGCCCGTACTCATTTTTCTGAGCATGGTTTTGGTGAGTTCGTCTTTTTCGTCAGCTTCTTTCGGACGGCGATCATAGTTATCAATTGAGGCGTACAATATTGGAGTACGTCCTTGATAGGCCATGGCCAAGCCAATACGTCCAGCACCAGCCCCTTGCGGGAAACCGCTTCCCTTGCCACTGATGAGTTTCCAGCTGTTTCCACCATCAGTACTTTCGTGAATGCCACTTCCTTCACCAGACTCCACAAAGTTCCAAGCCCGGCGGGTACGCTCCCAAGTAGCGGCGTAGAGGTGGTCGGGATTATTAGGATCGATCACCATTTCGATACCACCCGCATTGTTGTTGGCAAACAGTACTTTTTTCCAGCTCTTGCCACCATCGGCAGTCTTATAGATGCCGCGCTCCTCATTGGGTGAATAGAGGTGACCCAGTACAGCTACCCAAGCAGTGTTAGGATTATTGGGGTGAAGGATAATACGACCAATATGGTGGCTTTCCCCCAGTCCACTATGACTCCAGGTTTCGCCGTGATCATTGCTTTTGAAAACGCCCAAGCCGGCATAGGATGAACGGCTGGAATTGACTTCACCCGTTCCTAGCCAAATGGTGCCAGAGGCCCAGTCTACCGCCACTGCACCCAAGGTGAAAACGGCCTGATTATCAAAACGAGGTTCAAAGGTGGTTCCGTTATTATTGGTGTACCACAAACCCCCAGAGGCATAAGCCACGTAAAACTCGGTGGGATCATTGGGATTAACGGCTACATCAACAACCCGGCCACTCTGGACGCTGGGGCCAATGTTCTTAAACGGAAGGCCCTTTACCAGGGACTTATCCTGTAGTTGTTGGCGAGTTTTGGCTGCTTCTATGCGTTGTTCGGCAGGTGTAACCGGAGAGGGGTAGGATTGCCCCTGGACCTGCAGTAGTGTAAATGTGGTGAATAAGACAAAAAGAATATTTCTCATTGTGGTTAGAATTAGCTGACGTGAAAATAGGGAAGAATGTGAGGAAATTATTAAGCTCAAAAAAAACCTCTATATCTTTGTGCACTTTTTCACACTCAAGGTGTTAACTGGCTATAATTCTTTGGTGTATGCAAACAGTCGAGGTTCAGAATCAAGCAGAAAGTGTGGCGCTGGCGGAGCGTTTAGGACAAGTCCTTGCACCTGGCGATGTAGTTATTCTCAACGGAGCACTAGCGGCTGGCAAGACCTTCTTCGTGAAATCTTTGACGGAGGCACTGGGCAGTACCGACTATATTTCCAGTCCCACTTACACGATTGCGAACTTCTATAATATTCCTCAAGGTAGCGTACTACATATGGACGCCTACCGCCTGGAAAGCATTGAAGAGTTTCGTGACCTTGGCTTGGAGGAATACTTCCCCGATGTAATTACTTTAATCGAGTGGGGAGATAAAGTGGCCGACGACTTTGAGGACTATCTCGTGATCAATATTGATTTTGTAGGGCAGGAAAAGGAGCAACGGCACTATCAATTTGCTGCGGTTGGTGCCCGCGCCCAGGAAGTATTGGAAAAACTGAAAGCTTAGATCATGTCAGCGACAACGACATTGGTATTGGGGATTGAATCATCGGCCTTGCCGTATGGTATCGTTCTGCTAGAGGACGGTAAGCTCATCTTCAACTCTTTGGAGCATGAAGAACTCAACACTTTGAAGGATGTACCGGCGCTGGTAGAATTTGCGCTCCGCCAAACGGCCAAAAAAGCGCAAGCGATTACTCAGATTATGGTCAGTCAAGGACCAGGTGGAACCAGCTCTGTTCGCTCAGGCGTCAGTTTTGCAAATAGCCTGGCGTACAGCCTCAAGATTCCGGTGGCTGCGGTTAATGCCTTTGAACTCATGGGCGTAGCTGCACAGCTACGGTTCGCGTGCCCGGCTCTAATAACAGTAAAATCTATTCGCGGTACGGCCTACGGTGGTTGGTACGCTGATGGCAAGCTACAACACACGCTGTACGGACCATTGGAAGAAGTGGTGAAAGCCTTGGTGGATACCCAAGCGGAGTTTGCGGTAGCAGGTGCACACCGGGAAAAAGTGAAAGAGCTGTTTCCCCAGCGCCAGATTCATGATACTGGTCAGAAATTTGGTTTGGCCAGCGATATCGCACAATTCCTACCGGAACTGGAGGCACGAGGTTTGATTTTTCCGCACTACGTTTTGCCGCTGACGGAGCAATCTGATATTTTCGAAAAAGTGACGGCATAAATTTGGGAGGTATGTCTACAGTAGCAATAGAGGAACAAGTAATAACGATAGTTGAAAGCCTCAGATCGGGTGGGGTAGTGGTAGTTCCTACGGATACCGTGTATGGTTTGGCAGTGAGCCCCGATCACGCAGTCTCGGTGGAGCGACTTTATGAACTAAAGCAGCGGCCTCGCCATATGAATCTACCCATCATGGTAGCAGACATAGCAGCAATGGAAGCACTGGGTATTGCCATTAACGATCGGGCCCGACGCTTACTCGAATCCGATTTTGTGCCGGGTGCTTTGACCGTAGTGATGGGCTTTGTGAACGAACCTACTGCCCCTTGGTTAACCGGCAGAGAAGAAGTGGCTATTCGTATCCCAAATGATGAACGCTTGCTGGCGGTGCTAGAGGCTACTGGACCGCTGCTGGTTACCAGTGCCAATGCTTCTGGACAAAACACCCCTAGAAATGTAGGGGAGATATTGGAACAATTAAACGGTACTCCCGATCTGGCCATCGACGGTGGAGCAATTGAAACGATTCCTTCCACCATTGTTAACTGCCAATTTGATCCGCCCAAGGTAGAACGCGAAGGGGTGATCCCTACAGCTCAAATTGTAGCGCTCTTAAACGAATAGAGGAACATGGAAAAGTATGTATTAGGCATAGAATCTTCTTGTGACGACACTGCGGTGGCGGTGGTATCCAGGCAAGGTGAAGTATTATCATCTGTAATTGCCTCCCAAGCGGCGATTCACGCTGAATTTGGTGGCGTTTTCCCCGAGCTAGCAGGGCGTGCGCACGTGCAGTCGATTCTTCCAGCGGTGGAAAAAGCGCTGCGAGATGCCAAGATCACTGAAAATGACCTGGAAGCGATCGGCGTTACCCGCGGCCCTGGTTTAATTGGGTCGCTGTTGGTGGGTCTGACCTCCGCTTCTGGCTTAGGACTGGGCTGGGACGTACCAGTGATTGGCATTAATCATTTGCGGGGACACCTGCGTTCAGCAGATTTAGAGGAGCAGCGCGTGGAATACCCGGCTATTATCCTCTTAGTTTCTGGCGGACACACTTTTCTGGCCCATATGCAAAGCAATACGGAGATTGAATTACTGGGATCAACCCGTGATGATTCTGTGGGAGAAGCTTACGATAAAGTAGGCCGCATGCTAGGACTAGGTTATCCCGGCGGGCCGGTAGTAGATCGTGCTGCTAAGAAAGGTAACGCTACCATACCGTTTCCGCGCCCCATGCTACACAAAGGGTTGGAGTTCTCTTTTTCCGGCTTGAAATCTGCTGTTGCTCGATACCTGGACGCACTGGACGAAGAACCAGTAGTGGAAGACGTAGCGGCTTCCTTTGTCGAAGCCGCCATGGAAATTTTGCTGACTAAGTGTCGAAAGGCTTTGGAAAAATACCCGGTAAAGTCTTTGGTCGTAGTAGGTGGGGTAGCAGCTAGCCCTCAGTTACGCGAACAAGCAGGCGAGCTTTGTGTCAAAATGGGCATTGAATTATGCCTACCCCCCCTACGGTGGTCTACGGACAATGCGGCCATGATTGCTCTAGCTACTTGGGACTATATCCAGTTAGGGAAGCAGTTGGAGCCAAAGCCGCAGCTGCAATTGTCGATTGCGGAATTTTAAGTGTAAAAGGACATGAGGTGGGATTGGACTAGAACAGTGTAATGGCTGTTGGAGTTGGGGCGTTTATTATCGTTGACTGCTGGCCAGGTGCTAGGATTAAAAATCGAGTTATTTAATTTTTTCGATGAGCGAGCTGTGAATTTTAACATCCTGAAAACCATTGGTTTATGTTCGTAATCATCATTGCAAAATCCCCCTCGGTCTCAAGCTCATCGAAAAAAATAAAATGAATTTACCTCCTCGCCTTTGGGCTTGCGGAGCTACAATTTCCAGCTAATATATTTGCTACTTATCTTTAGCATCGAATCCAAACTTTGATGCATGATGTCTAAACGCATTCTTATTTCTCTCACTTTTATCCTTTCTCTGGTCATTATTTCTTGTGGTCCCTGTGAAAATTGCGAACGAATGGCGGAACGCGAAACGGCCCTCACCGAGCGAGAGGCGGCGGTAGCTGAACGAGAAGCGGAACTAGAACAACGCGAGGCTGCACTGCCCGCGCAAGAGAACGATTCCAATGAGACGGTCGATGACTCAACATCGCCTGCTGCCGATGAAGGTAATTTAAACGTAGAGCACCCCATTCGCTTGGGTACTCATAATATCACTCTCCAATGGATTGGCTGGGATCATCCTGGTACAGCAGAGGTAAGCCTGGAGGCGGACAATCGTTACCGCATCCTTGGTGAGCAGCGCAGTAAAGAAAATGATGATTACCTGACCATTGACGGTAGCTTGGTTCAGCAGGATGAACGCACCTTCATTTTTGATGGAAAGGTAGAATACCGAGTCTCACACAACAACGGAGGAGAACCCTGTGTTAAAACGGGGCCTTTGCATTTTCGACAATCTGGCCAACGCAAATATTGGCGCATGCAGGAGAAAACCAATTGCGAAGGTGGAATGCTAACCGATTACGTTGATATTTATTTTTAAAAGTCATACGACGACTAATTCGCAACTTCCCGTTACTTTTGCGGTCTGACTATCACACTACACCAAAACGGAGCAACGTTCTATACAAACTTTGCTAAGTTGCTATTAACTGCTACTATGAAGTTTCATTTTGCCCCCCTTCTTGCTTTGGGCTTGCTTTTCGCATTTCTATTGAGTGCTTGCGGTAATGATAGTGATATCGAGACTTCCGATCTGGTCGGGCGCTGGGATATCCGCGAAGCTTATCGCGATGGTAAATCAACCGATACCATGGTTGGGATGTATTTTGAGTTTTCTGAGGACGGCCAGTTGAAGACTAATATGACTGGTGCAGACGAAAGCTACAGTTTTGAACTAAGTGGCGATGAAATTCGTCAGCGTGAAGGTACCATAGAGACGGATTATACGATTGAGTCTCTCTTAGAGGAAGAACTCATCATCACTACTACGCTTCAAGGCAAACACTTCCGGATAGTATTGGACCAGGCGGATCAATAACTATCAGCAACCTGACTTTTAGGTAAAATTTACAGCTCACCGGAGCATTATTACTTATCTTCGTTAACTGAGGAAAGGCCTAGTACCTGTTGTATTTATTGAAATTGATGGCTATGAGAATTTGGATCACTCTTCTGTTTTGGGCAAGCATTTGTACAGTCGGCAAAGCGCTTGACGCAAGTCTGTCATTTGCTCGCTTTTCTAGCCCCCAGGGCACTTATTTGGAGCTTTACTTGCACGTGGCGGGTCAGACGGTTGAGCCCCAACAACTCAACGACTCCACCTATCAGGCGGCCGTGGACGTACTTATCTTTTTTGAACAGGAAGGCCAAGTCGTGAGCTACGATAAATATCGTTTAAACAGCCCTACCGGCGAGCGTATTGTGGACTTTGTAGATATGAAGCGTTATCCTCTGCCTGCCGGTATTTATGACCTCAAAGTAGAGATTAGTGATGCTCAAGTACCGGAGCGTATTCGCCGTTATAGTACTAGCATTGACCTGGAATTTTCAACTACGGAAGTGGCCCAGTCAGATATCCAGCTCTTAGCCGCCGTGGAGCAAACTGAAGTGGAAGGCCCAATGGTCAAGAATGGTTTGCTGATGGAGCCTTTACCATTCAATTACTACGGCCGAGGTGCTAACGTGTTAACCTTCTATCATGAAATCTACAATAGCGCTACCGCAATAGCGGGGCCTTTCGTAGTAAGTTATCGGATTGATAAAATTGAAAATGGTACGGGTAACACCATGTTGATTGGCCATAAGCGTCAGGAACCTAGTGCTGTGAATCCGATAGTAATGCAAATGGATATTGGTGAGTTACCTTCCGGGAATTATCAACTTGTGGTAGATGTAAGAGATCGCGAACGTACCCTGCTTAGCAGTCGTTCTATCGCTTTCCAACGTAGCAACCCGATGATTGATGTGGCTAAATTCGAAGAGGCAATGGCCCAAGTAGTCATTGAAGAAGAGTTTGTTTATGACTTGGATGAAAGCGAGCTAGAGTATAGTCTGCGAGCTATTGGTCCCATTCTGCCACAAAGTGATGTAGAACTCGTTGATATTCTCTTGCGTAATGATAGCATTCGTGCCCAACGTATGTATCTCTACGGCTTTTGGTTGAAGGAAAATAGAATCAATCCCAAGCAGACTTATGATCAGTACATGGAGGTAGCCCGAGCGGTGGATAATATGTACAATTCTGGCTTCCGTCACGGCTTCGAAACCGACCGTGGCTACGTTTACATGAAGTACGGACAACCTAGTGATATTTCTCGCAATGAGAATGAACCTTCTGCCCCGCCTTACGAGATATGGTCTTACAACCAGATGGAGCGCACCAATCAGAATAACGTCCGCTTTATTTTCTACAACCCATCTCTAGCAGCAGATGATTTCATCTTACTCCACTCGGATGTGATAGGGGAGCGGCAAAACCCACAATGGGAATTGGAGCTCTATCGGGATTCCCCAGGAGAACACCCAGATGATTTCTTCGGTGGAGAAGAGGTTAGAGATAATATTGGCCGTCGGGCACGTAGATTACTGTCCGACTATTAGACGATTCGGGAAAAACCAAACTTGAATAAGGTAGTAGTATTTACCCCTCTGGAATATACTAGCCGGCCAGGGAATACCCATTTCTGCTCCTGGTACGCGCCTAGTTGACGGAGAAGTAGCGAGTCACATCGCCAATCGTCTGAATGCTAGCGGCCTGTTCACGGGTAAGATAAACACCCAACTGGTTTTCAATTGTGGCAATCAACAACAACAAGTCGATATCATCAAGGTGCAAGTCATCAGTGAAGTGCATGTAGGGAAGTAGACGCTGGGTAGATACGTTTAGAGTCCAGCTAATCGTATTCAAGATTTGATTTTCAACAGGGGTTGTGATTGTCGTCGCTTGGTTTCTCATGGTCATGAAAGTATAGTGTGATTGTTCTTTAAGTAGACCGAAAGCTTCCGAAGAAGCCGCCAAGTAAGCTGGCGAAATTTCGCTGGTTGCGCCTTAAGAACGATGTAGCCGCCAAATAGGTTGCCTCACTTTTCGAAATAATCTAAAAAAAGCCAATGAATGGTCATTTTTGGGGCGTCAACTGTTCTAGGGATGAGTTCAACGTCTGATTACCCCTACTGCTAAGAGACCAAAAGTCTTGTCAAACTCGACAAATATTCTACCTTTATTGCTCCTTCTATCAGCAAATATCACCCCGCTGTGAGCGACCAATTTCAACGCCGTTATCCCATTCTAGACCGCCTCGTCTCCATTGAAGCGTTCTTGATACAAATCGTGGCCTACTTACTCATTTGGCTACTCAACGATTATCTCGCCTTTATACTCAGCTTCATTCTGGGAGGTATTGCCCTATTCCTCTACCTGGTTGCCAAAATAGTGGAACTGGTAGACCGCTCCCGAGTACCGAAAGTGTACTACCGCTTTATGGTTATCTGCTTTTTGGCCCCTTTGCTTGCAGGCATTGTTGGCCTTCTATTGCGTAATGGTCCGAGTTGGTTGTGAAATGATAGTAACAGTGAAAGTGAAAGCACTTGAAATAGAGTAATTATCATACACACTTTCACTTCCATTTTTACTATCACCTGAAATGACCTCAACTGACTACCGTCTAACTACTTGAGGGCACATAGGATTAGTTAGAATTAGGGTTAGAATTTTAGCGTTCACTCCATTTTTGCGAACGCCCCACGGTCACTTTCATTTCTACTGTTACTTTCACTGACCTCAACTGACCACTGTCTACTGAAAACTGACTACTTTCTGACCACCCGAGACACAAGAGTGCACATAAGACCGATTTAGAGTGAGAATAAGAAATAGAGTTAGAATTTTAGCGTTTACTCAAATCTTGCGAACGCCCCACCGTCACTTTAATTTTCACTGTCACTTTAACTTACCTTCGCCCTTATCCTAACCCTCATTCTAATCCTAATTCTCATTCTAATCCCAATTCTCATTCTAATCCCAATTCCAATTCCCCCTACCTACTCCCCGGAACGCTGTACCGCTCCACAAACGCCTTCATCTCGTCTACCATAGCGGGAGAGCCAATGGCGATAGATTCCCGTTGGTGCAGTTCCCGAACTTCCAATTCTAGGATACGCTCTAAACCGCAGGTAATAGCTTTACCACCAGCTTGTTCTACGATAAAGGATAGCGGATTACATTCGTAGACCAGACGGAGTTTACCCAGAGGGTATTTGCGGGTATTGGGATACAAGAAAATGCCGCCTTGGAAAAGAATTCGATGAATATCACTCACCATACTGCCGATGTAGCGTAGCCGAAGGTTAGAATCGGAGCAGTGGTCAATGTAGCGGCGCATTTCTACATCAAACTTCAGGTAGTAACCTTGGTTGACGGAGTAGTAATTGCCACGGTCCGGAATCTTGATGTCACGGTGGCTCAGGCAAAATTCGCCAATACTAGGATCCAAGGTAAAGCCATTTACACCACGGCCCGTGCTGTATACCAGAATAGTAGAGGTACCGTAGAGGACGTAGCCAGCAGCGACCAATTCTGTTCCTTTTTGCAGAAAATCATCTTTGGCCACGCCTTTATCCATAGGTGTCACGCGGCGATAAATACCGAAAATAGTGCCTACCGAAACATTGACGTCGATGTTGGAAGAACCGTCCAGTGGATCGAACACGACCACGTACTTAGACTCTTTTCCATCTACGGGGCTAAGCGGAATGAAATCTTCGTCTTCTTCGCTGGCAATACCTGCACATTCACCGCTGTTGCGTAAACATTCAATCAGCTTTTCGTTGGCAAACAGATCAAGTTTTTGCACGTCGTCGCCGGTAACATTTTCACTGTCGGCCCGGCCTAGGATACCGATTAAACCTGCCTTGTTGACCTCACGATTAACAATCTTGGCCGCTACGCCAATATCGCGGAGTAGGCCCGTTAATTCGCCGGAGGCATAAGGAAAATCTTTCTGACGTTTAATGATGAATTCATCGAGGGTAACGATGCGACTCATGTGTGGTGGTGGTTAATTGGTTAAGTTCTGGTTTGCTGTATTCCAGTTTGACTGGTCCATAAAAACGAAAGGGCGTTTCGTCAAGATAAAGGTACAACATCACCTTAGTTTCAGCACGAAAAGAGGAGTAGAGTCTACCTCGCTTTTACAATTGGAAAGACCAATCGGTGGGAGTGAGGATTGGCCGAATTACATTTGGGTAATTACTTGAACTTTTGCTTATCCAACTGCCGCTCTACTATTCGCTGCAAAAATTTTGGCATTTTCTCCAATTGCGCCAAGGATTGCAACATCAGGTTTCGCCCTGATTGGCCAGGAATAAATTCACCATCCATAGGCTGATCTTCAAGGCCCAGGCGCTGTTCGATCTGGTGCTCTAAGTAGAAAGCAACTTCCGCTTTTTTTAAGCCGCGAATAAGGTACTCCTGCTCTCCATTCTCCAGAACAGCTAGTAGATTATAAGCATAGTTTGGCCGGTTATTGGTTTTGCTTTCTACGATGCGTTCCACAAAAAGCTGAGTGACTTCACTTTTAGGAATACTTAAGTTTCGCCAACCCAAAAAATTAATAGGTCGGTGATCCACTCGTACTTCAAAGGAGGAAGCTGTGATGTAGGTAGTATTGAGGAAGTAGGAAAGGCCTCGGAAAAACATGTAAGCTCCTACGAGAATAAACAAGGACAGAAAAGGATAGACAAAAAACGGGACATCGTTCTCAACGGCAGTAATGAAAAACAGCATGAAGCCAGGTAGGCCGCCAAATATAAGACCTATAAAGAGGTGAAGTCCCCAGCGACTTAGCTTACGCCAGGTAAGTTGAATATCCAATTGTAAGCCCGGAACCACCTGAATACCCTCTGGCATTACAATTTGCGTCTTATGATCGTTATTGAAGGTCTCGCCCATAGCATCGCTGATGCGGAAGACGTGGTCACAATTGGAGCAGTGGGCGATGTTTCGAGCAATGTTAATCTCGTCACCTCCTACGGTACTGGAGCAGTTTGGGCAGTTTAGGAGCATGGGGACTACTAGGCTTTGGTGAGTTTTACAGTAGCGCTAAAATGCAGAAAATACTGCATAATCCTGCACAATAGTATCCTGTTCCGCAATTCATCCGCATTTAATCGGGTAGATTTATTATCATTGCTTCACTATGCGAGCACATGCCGATCAGCAAATTATTGTCGCCCTCCGGAATGGTGAATTTGGTGTCCTAGATCAAGTTTACCGAGACCATGCCTCTTCTATTCGGAATTGGATTGTCCGGAACAATGGCACCTCTGACGATGCGCAGGATGTCTTTCAGGATGCGATAATTGCTTTACACCAAAAGGCCAACGATCCGGATTTTGTGCTCACCTGTCCCTTGGGTGGACTGCTGTTTAGCATTTGTCGTAACAAGTGGTTGAACCAACTCAGGAAAAAAAATAAAGAAGCAGAGGTAAGGGTTTGGGAAGCGGAGAAATATAAGGATGAAAGTTCATTGGTTTCCGTACTGGAACAAGTGGAAGAGGAACAAATTCGCCAGGAGCGATTGGACCACACCTTTCAGCAACTAAGTGAGCTTTGCCAGAAACTACTCCGTTTACTGATCTCGGGTCTGTCATCTGCCGAGGTGGCGGTTCAGTTAGGTATGACTGATGCCAATACTGTTTACCGCCGGAAGAATGCGTGTGTTGGGCGCTGGCGAACTTTATTTCAAGCTCAAAACTAACATCACATGCGGGCAGACGACTACTTAAAATTAGATCAGTATTTACAAAATGAGCTATCGGAAGCTGAAAAGACAGCCTTCGAGGCCCGTTTGACGGATGAACCTGATCTGGCGGATGAACTAAATGTACGCCAGCAAATGAATACCTATCTGCGAACTCAGGCCCAACTGCCTGATCTTGAAAAAAAAATGGCGGGGCTCAGTACGCAGTATTTTGATGATGCGGCTAAGCCCCGAGTGCGGCAAATGGCTCGTCGTAGACTGCTCTATGTCGTTGCGGCGGCAGCAGTTGTTGCGCTACTGCTGTTTGTTTGGAATCCTTTTTCGCCTTCGGGAACGCAACTGTATGCAGATTACGTACAGCATCCGCCTTTGGCCTTTGTAGTGAAGGGCTCACTAGAAGAGCAGGTCGCTACCGCTGAGCGCGCGTTCAGGGCTAAGGAATATGAGACAGTATATCAATCCCTACAGGGACCCATTGCGGCTGGTGAAGGAAACCCACAACTACAGCTGGCTTTTGGGATCAGTGCCCTGGAAACGGGTCGGTTTGAGGAAGCGCAGCGCACTTTTGCTCCGCTTGCTGCCGGCACCTCGGCCCAGCGCGAATACGGTCTTTGGTACCAAATTATGACCTACGTTAGAAGTGATAATTTCCCCCAAGCGATAGAACTACTCCAAAAGAACCAATTCAAGGAACCGCTGCTTAAGGAAAAGGCCGCAGCGCTACGATCCGAATTGGAGTAAATCCAACAGCTGTACTACAGTAAAGAAGCATAATTGCGATAGCTCCTGATCTGGAATACAGACTGAACGTCCAACAGCTGGCACTACCTTCCCGTAAACATAAGTAGTGCTGAGCCTGGACAAACCTCGTGTAATAGTGCTACACTCCTGATTCCGTGCGGTTAAGAACGGTAACCAACACTATTATTTAACATACGTGACTTAATTTTTCTGATGCTGAAAAGTAACAGTTGAGCCATTCCATTTGACTCAATTGAAACAGCAGCTAAGGGATTCGCGAATTCAGTTAAAGTGCGGTCTTTGTGCCGCACAGAATATGCTTAGCTGTCATTTTTGCTGTGCTTAACATTCAGGAGCATAGCGTTTAAGTTCACGTTAATAAACACCATTGTCTACGTATGAACCTACGAGGAATCCTTATCGCAACCTTAACATTTACAGCACTCTGTGCCATTTTTTTACCTAAAAACCTACAAGCCCAAAATGTACTCTATGGCCCCTACGAATTTGATGACCCTAACTTGGGAAACTGGATTCGGAATACCGATTTAGTCAATTGGACACCCGATGGGACCGCTGCTTTCTTTGATGATTTCTGGGATGGTCGTGACCGCATTGCGTCTACTTCGCTAGGGGGAGCTGCGGTTTTCTTCCGGGAAGATCCTAATGGATTAACGATGCGCTCCCGACAAGAATTAAACCTAGATTTTACCGGCGAAGACAACGTCTTTCTCAGTTTCCATCAGTATTATCGAGCGTTTACCTCTTCCACGGAATTGCGGGTGTACGAGAATAGTACAGAACTGCTGGAGACTTATTCACTCAACTCCATCGTCGGTGGCAATGTAGAAACGGACGCCGCTGATACCGTGATCATTGATCTTTCTGAGGTAGTAGCCAATAAGGACAGTATCCAGATTGAGTTTTTTCAGAATGGTCGGAATTATTTCTGGTTATTAGATGACGTCACCTTTTATGACGGTGACCCCTATCCGCGCTCCCTACCTGATACCATTGGTGATTACCTACACAACAATGGATACCCCTTCGAGGTCTTTCCGTACGATGACGATAACGGCATTGGCGCAACGCCATACGTGCCATATGAGTTGGTAGTTAAGTTTATCGAAGGTACGCCCGAAGCGCAGCGAATTCCCGTACGGGAAGAGTTTGGTGCCGTATTGTTAGATAGCTGTGCCTGCGGAAAATTAGAGCTATGGGAAATTGATGGCTCTAATTTCTTCGACCCAATGGGCCAGCAGAGTGCTCAGGGCGGAACCAATAGTATTCTTACCAATAAAGATGGAGCAGGTGAAAAACCTATCATCGACACTGTTGACCTGAACTACTACAACGGAGTGCTACTCAATGTTGGTCCTACGGTACCTAATGCACCGCTTACCGACTCCGATATTATGGGACTGCAATCCTCTAATCCTGATGCTTACAAGATTTCTATTCTGGATACAGGAGTAGACTACCAGCACCCAGATATCCGCGACTTCGTGAGAGTCAAGGAAAGTACTCCCTGTTTGGATGCAGATATACTGGGATGGAACTACGAGGACAAGAATAATAACCCCTTCGATGACAATGGGCACGGTACCCACGTTGCGGGTATTATTGCGGACACACTTAGCGCTTACAACACCATTTGCGACTACGAATTCATTCCGTTTAAGACCCATGATCGCAATGGGGTAAGTACGCTGTTTAAGGTGAGTTGTGCCACCTACCAATCCGTTTTGGATAGTGTTGATTTTATCAATGATAGTTGGGGCTTCTTCGGGCAGCCTAGTCCTATTCTGCGGGGCGCTATGGACACCGCGGCCTTCAATAATATTCTGATTATAACGGCGGCTGGTAATGATGGTCTTAACTTGAACAATCAGAAGCAATACCCCGCCTGTTATGCGTATAACGGAATGGACAGTATTGTGACCGTCGGAGCTACCGCTGGCTTTGCAAAAGATCCAGAGACCGGCGATCTGTTTCCCGCTCGGGCATTTTTCTCCAACTTCAGTCCCATACACGTGGATATTATGGCTCCTGGTTTTGAAATTGAAAGTGCTGCGCCAAGTTGGCAAACGATGCCCACTATCGTGCGTAGTGGTACTTCAATGGCGACTCCAATGGTCACTGCCGGCGCCGCAATTGCTTACTGCTGTAATCAGAATGATGCCGACTTGGATAATGATCTGGTCTGGGCGGCCAGAGATACGGTCCTCGAACGATGGGCAATTGAATATACCGGCCTGTCTGGAGAGGTAAATTTGGGCCGATTTCTCCAGATAACACCTGACCCCGCCTGTATCGTCAACGTGGATGAAGTCATCGAAATACTGGATGGCCAAAATGGCTTCTTTGCCTTCCCCAATCCCGTCCGAGAGTCGCTCTGGCTACGATCACAGGAAAATCGAACGCCGGCTCAGGTGGATCTGATCAATGCCCAGGGGCAAATTGTCCGCAGGTGGCAGAGTGATCAATGGTACCAAGACGAGTCACTAGGATTAGATCTGGTAGGCATTCCAACGGGTGTCTACTTTTTGCGCGTTCTGGGGGCAGACTATCAGTGGACCGGTAAAATTATGAAGCAGTGATGCGGTATCTATCATTAATCATTGTCTTCTGTATGGGGCTCGTAGCATTTTCGCTGCGGGCCCAGTGCCCTGAATCAGGTAGGGTAGGGGAAGTCATGGGCCAGAAAGACAAGGCTCCCTATCGCACGCTGATTGTGGAGCTAGAGACTTGCCCCACACAAAAGGACTCTCTGGCTCTGGTGTTACACCGAATGGGGACATTGTACTACTTGGATGAAGCGCTGGATAGTGCGTCTTACTACACCCATTTGGCGCTTAATCAGTGGAAGGAGCTACCCCAACAGGAAGGTGGAGCTAAATCTGCTTTCAATTTAGGGTCTTTCCTGGTGCTACAAGGTCTGTACCGGCAGGCTATTCCTCATTTGGAATATGCTGTCACAGTCTTTGATGATCTGGATATTGGCTTTCGCTTACGCCGGGCATATGGTCAGCTCAGTCAGGCGTACACTCGCGTTGGGGCTTATCAGAAAGCGCAAGCTGTGATCGCTCTGGCCTTGCTGTACGACCAAGAACAGGGCGAAGAAAAAAGCTTAGCCGGCACTTATCTGAATGCGGGCTTGCTGCACCTCAAACAGCGGCAGTACGCCGAAGCGGTATCCGTCCTACGCAAAGCCGACGAAATATACCAGCAGTTTCCTGTTTCAACCAATCATGCTCGGACCATTCACAACCTGGCCTGGGCCACGGATGAATTGGGACAAACCACCCAGGCTGAGCAGGAATATCTCCGGGCTTTAGGATTGTACCGAAGTTTGGAAGAATGCCAGGATATTGCCAACTCCAGTAATACGCTCGGGGTGTTTTACGTGGAAAATGAACAGTTAGAAAAGGCGCTGCCGCTATTGGAAGAAGGCCTGTCTCTATCCGAGTCTTGCGACTTGACAGTGAACGCTGCACAGAGTTATGATCATTTCGGTATGTACTACCTGGCGTCTGATCGTATCACTGATGCCATTGAGGCCTTCCAGCAGGCACAGCAACTTTTAATTCCAAGCTATCAGCCTCAGCAAATTACCGATGTGCCTAGTGCAGAGCAATTGGAACAATGCGCGAATCCGCTGGATCTTTTTGTGTATCTCAACGATCAGGTTCGCGCCTTAGAGCAGTGCTTAAGGCAAGCAGACTGTTCGGTGAGTACCAGTGCAGTTTTCACCGTTTTTCAGCGAGCTGATGGCCTTATAGACCTGATCCGCTCCGGCCATTTGAACGCCGATACCAAGCTGTTTTGGCGCCGGGAGGTCTTACCGTTCTACGAGCGAGCTGTTGCCTTTTGTCACCAGTCCGAGTTGAGAGAGGAGGCGTTCTATTTCTTTGAGAAAAGTAAATCCGTTCTCTTGCTAGAAGGCCTTCTGGACAGTGATGCTCTTCTCGCTATTCCGGATAGCTTACAGCAAATAGAAGTAAAGCTTTCCGAGCGGCTCCATGATTTGCAAGAAGCTATTCGGTCCGCACCGCAGTCGCAGCAGGAAAAGTACAAGCAACTCCTACAAGAGCAGCGGGCTTTAGAATCATTTAGGGAACAGATACGGACCCAATATCCCACTTATCGGGAACTTACACAGCACTTGCCTATTCCCACCTCAAAGGAATTCTATCAAACGCACTTACAGCCTTTGCAAACGACTTTGGTCCATTTTCTTTGGGGAATGGAACGGGTCTACGCCCTCCGGGTCAGCGAGGATGGGGTGCGAACCTTTGATCTAGGCTCCAGTTCACAAGTGCAAGTACTTACGGATGCTGTATTAGCCTACTTTGCCGAGCCAACGCTGATTGAGCAAGATCCTCAAGCCTACGCCACAGCTGCGTATGCACTTTATCAGCAGCTAATAGCGCCCTTAGGGCTACAGGAAGGTAAGGGCCTACTAGTAGTTCCGGACGGGCCACTCACTTATCTTCCCTTTGTGGCTTTGGTTACTGCCCCGGTAGAGGCCGGTGAGCTATTATCAGCCTTACCTTACATGCTGCATCGCCATGCTATTCATTACAGCTATTCGGCGGCTATACTGTTGCGCCAGAGCCAAACCAGTGCGGTGTGCTCAGCTGGTATCACGGCTTTTGCTCCCTTTGCGGATGGTACGGCCCTGGTCGATTACCCTATGCTGGATTTCAGCACGGATGAGTTGGACTATATCGGCGAGAGCTTTCGTTGTGAAATTTGGAAAAATGAGACCGCCAGCCTGGCCCAATGGCGTGCCCTTTCTTCCCAGGCGAGTATCCTCCATTTATCCACTCACGCCTTTTCTTCTCCAGCCGAGCAATCGCCCCACATCGCCTTTTACGATAGCTTACTACAATTACGCTCGATCTACCAGTATCGGATTCCTGCGCAATTGGTGGTACTCAGTGCTTGTCAGACACAAATCGGTCGCTTAGCTCCTGGAGAAGGAATTCTGGGCTTAGGTAGGGCCTTTGTACAAGCAGGTGCAGCCAGCGTAGTATCCAGTCTCTGGAACGTTAATGCCCAGAGTACAGGAAAAATCTTGGCTGATTTCTATACTGCCCTTTCTGCAGATCGAGATAAAAACCAGGCCTTACACCAAGCTCAGCTCAATTACTTGCTTGACCCCGAGGTGCCTACCTTCCAAAAGTCTCCCTACTACTGGGCGGCATTTGGTTTACACGGTAGTGCGTCCCCACTGCAGTTAGAAAGTGCTTTTAACTGGTACTATGCGCTCCTCGCGGGAGTCGGATTACTACTGGTTGGCTTATTGTTTTTGTGGCGGCGGGCAAATTAGAATGATCCCCCTCCGTTAAGACTCCGGCGGACGGGGAGCGTTGGAATTAGAGTTAGAGTAATAGAGAATTTTGGGGGTACTGAAAAAACGAGCACTCTAACCAACTAGCTCAACCAACCAGGGTCGAAGGCCTAACTAACTAAGGCCGACACAGGAGGCCGAACCAATTCAACTAACCACGGCCGCCGGAGCTTTAGCGAAGGTGGCATCACTAATTCAACTAACCCAACTAAATTCACTAACCCCACTAACTAAGGCCGACATGGGAGGCCGAACTAAATCCACCAATCCCCCTAACTCACCAACTGATTCTTCAACGCAAAAATCACCAGACCCGCAGTATTTCGCACCCCAGTCTTATCAAGGAGGTTTTGGCGGTGGCCCTCTACAGTTCGTTTACTGATGAAGAGTTTTTCGGCAATTTCTCCGGTGGTCATCTCTTTGCAGATCAGCTCCAGGATTTCCTGCTCTCGGGGGGTGAGGCTAAGTGGAGTTGAGGGTTGTGCGGCGGAAGCGCCAGGCTGCTGTTTTTTGATGTTGTTGAACAGTGCCTTGGCTACGTAATCGTTGAGGTAATAGTCCTGGTTAAGCACCTTGTTGATGGCGTCGCGTAGGACTTCGGGCTCCTCGTTCTTCAGCAAATAACCATTGGCACCTACGGAAAGAACGTGCTGAATAAAGCGCTCGTCGTCGTGCATGGTAAGGAGAATGATCTTCACATTAGGGTATTGGGGACGAAGTTTTTCCGCTACCGCAATGCCGTCCATTCCGGGCATTTTGAGATCGAGTAAAATGACATCAGGTACCACTGTGGACATAGCGGTAAAGAGGGCCTCCCCGCTGGTGGCTTCAATTACGATGTCAATTTCTTCGTATCCTTCCAAGATCAGGCGTAAGCCTTTTAAAAACAGGGTTTGATCATCAACCAGAGCTACTTTGATCGTAGACATGAATAGGCATGTTTTTAGGTATCACCAACAGGAGACGGAGTCCGGCTCCCGGGCTGGTGTCAAAATGAAGTTGGGCATCGAGTACGCGCGCACGACTCTCAATATTGATTAAGCCGAAGCTTCTACGTTTTTCTTGTTTTTTGGCCTCCAGGTCAAAGCCTTTGCCATTGTCACTATAACTGAACTGGATCGTTTCCGGTAGGAAATTTAATTCCAACTTGATCTCATCGGCTTCCGCGTGCTTGAGGGTGTTGTTGATGAGTTCCTGTGCAATTCGGAAGATGGAACTCTCCATTTCTTCGGCCAGGCGTATGGCTTCCCCAGTGCATAGCAATTCCACTTTGTGCGTTTGGAGTTTTTGTACGCGTTGGGTAAGATCTTCCAGAGCGGCAATGAGGCCGTAACGTTGTAGACTGGCGGGAGATAGATTACTGCTTAATTCCCGCATTGTACTCAGACTTTCATCCAGTATATTCCCGGCTTCAGATAGGAGCGGACGCGAATTTTCTATACTGTCAGCATGTTCTATCTTCTTGAGGTACAGCTTACCTGCAGAGAGTAAACTACCAATTCCATCGTGCAATTCTGAGGCCAGCTTACGGCGTTCTTCTTCCTGTGCTGACATGACCGCCTGCATGAGTTGTTTTTGCTGCTCTGCTTCTATTTCGCGAATGCGTTTCTGCTGGCGAAAGAGGCGCTTCTGGTATACCAAGAAGAAGGCCACTACTGCAATTGCTAACGAAAGCATGGCAATGACAATCAGTAATAGTAAAGGGAAAGAAAGACCTACTTGGTTGGTTTCACCCATAAAGCGATAATCAGGAATACATTGTTAAAGGTATTAAGAATGGCGTGAACAGCCCACATGGTCAACGACATTCCTTGATCAGCGGCGACGTAGTTACTCACAATGAACATGATCAAGCTCGCGGAAAAATAAACGAGGCTACCAGTAGAAAGCCAAAACAAAGGATCATTTTCTAGATCTTCCAAATCTAGTAATTGCAACCTTTGATAAAAGTAGGTAAGACAAAAGAAGATAACCAGGATTGCCTCGAATGATCGGGCGTGCGAGTTGAAGTTGGTTAATCCATCAATCCATGTTGCGCTAAGAATAGCTGCAATAGCAAACGCTACTAAGGTTACTTTGAAGTGAATTTCGCGAAGTGGGACGAGCAATCTTTGCCTAAAGATCGTCCATAGCAGAAGAAACTGACCAGCGGTGAAGATGTGTACCAAAAACAAATTGGGTAGATGCAAATAACTGCCAGTCCAGAGGGCGAGGACTTCTATGATGATTGACCAAATGACTAGCCATAGGATGAGTTTTTGCAAACGGTTTAACCGCTGCCAACCCAGCAGGCCCACCACAAGTGGTAAGCCTGCTGAGTAAGCGGATAATCCAGCAATTAGCCTTGCTACATTTTCGTCCATAGCTTTGATAGAAAGCCTTAGCCCCTAGCAGAAAGGAGGGCAAGGATTAGAAAAATCAAAGAAGTGACTACCGCCGCCACCGCCATTATCGTCGGCAGTTTCGTTGATTCGAACTTCCACTACCGGGCGGAATTCCATCGGGTGCATGCTCACCGCTATCGTTTTACCCATATAGATGTAAAGCATACTGTTATTGAGATTATTCTCCACTAGGTTGAAAATCTTCTGGCTTTCCTCTTCACTAAAGGTGTAATAACGAACTCGTTGTACCTGATTGGTTTTCGGATTTAGGCCGTCAAAAGCATTGGCGATATCCGCATAATTTGTTTCTAGCCAGCCCATTAAGAATAATAGCGCCCCTTCAGATGGAATTTCATCAACGCCACTATCCGGTCCGGCAAAGCCTTCGCTCAGAAAGGGTGGGTTAGCAATCCAGGCCAGCCGCTCAATCATAGTGTCTCCGTTTTGGGGTTCTACACCTTCTACAAAAAACTGGGCGTAGGGCTCCGTGGGAATTTGATCATAGTTGGCACCCTCGGCAATGCCAATTTTAATCCGCAAGCGCTTAGGAAAGGTCGCAAGCAGATCATTCAGGGCATATCCAGGGCAGCCGTAACAGGCTACGCGATCAGTTTGGCCACTATCTGGATCAAAGGCGGTAAAGGATACAGGTAAGTTGGTGGGTAGAATTTGTTGCCAATTTGCAAACTCTTTGTCATACTTAGACATAAACCAGTGAATTATGGGTGAAAAGTATAATCGCCATCCAAGGGTCTCTCAGGATTATCTGAATTGGACAGCCTTCTAAATGTAAGAATATCTGCTATTCACAGGCCACCAATCTATGGGCTTTAGAGAAAATCAGGTAGAAATACGGGGTTGACTCCCCGCATATCTTCGTGCTTTTGGTCAGGTACTGTTTACCGTTCTTAAAATCGGGTTTTTCTACCCTTACACCAGCTACCGCAATGCTCTACCTTTGTAACCAACACAAGAACCCATATTCACCGAAAAGCACGAGGACCCATATTCATTCAATTGAACATCCATTACCCCAACCCAAACGGAATATCGTGCTTAACTCCAAAAAATTAGGGGAGAAACTTAGGTACGCTCTGCGTACTTAGGTGACTTTAAATATTTTGGCTCTGCTGCAGGACGGCAGAGCCCTTTTTTATGGCACCCACCATTATTCGCTATCTTTACGGAAATCTCTAATCCAAGTAATAATGGGAATCTCCTCTTTGAAAAAACTCACCTTTTTCGCTGCTTTGATTTTGGCTGGTGCTTCGTTTAGCAGCCAGACAACTAGTGCTGAGCGCACCTCTGCAGCGGTTGAAGAAATCCAATGGCTTAGCTGGGATGAGGCCATCGCGCGGATGGCTACTGAACCCAAGAAGATTTTTGTCGATGTGTATACCGACTGGTGCGGCTGGTGTAAGCGCATGGACGCCACCACTTTTGTGGACCCTGCGATAGTGAGTTTAATGGACGAGCATTTCTATGCGGTTAAGCTAGATGCAGAACAAAGAGAGACGATTGAATACGATAGCCACACCTTTGTCTACCGCAGCGACGTGGGGCGGCGTGGTGTACACGAGTTGGCTTATTCCCTACTGGACGGCCGGATGAGTTATCCTTCCTACATCTATCTGAGCGAAGAACAACAACGCATTAGCATTTCTCCAGGATATAAAGATGCGGAAACCATGAAAATCGAGTTGACTTTCATTGGTGCGGATCACTATAAATCTCAGTCTTACGAGGACTTCCGCCTTGGCCAGGGTAACTAATTGCCATTCGATCAAACCATTAAGGTTCCTACTGGTTTCATTTACTCAAGATTTCTACGGCAAACGACCAATTAGTGGAGGAGTTAAAGTATCTGAATAAGTTCTTTTGGAAGTATCGTACCCGATTCTTGTTGGGTATTATTTTCGTTACCCTCTCTAACTACTTTCGGGTACTGCAGCCGCAGGTAATACGTGAAGGCTTTGATCTAGTCGTAGATCATATCGGGATGTACCGGCTCTTTAACGGCTTTGAGCTCCAGGCTGACTTTTACGGTGTTTTGGCTCGGACTCTATTGTATTATGGTCTTTTGGTACTGGCCTTAGCCCTGGTGATGGGGATATTTATGTACTTCATGCGCCAGACGATTATCGTAATGTCAAGGCTCATCGAATACGATATACGGAAAGAAATCTTTGCGCAATACGAGCGCTTGACCTCTGCCTTTTACAAGCGCAATAAGACGGGGGATTTAATGGCTCGGGTGACCGAGGATGTGAGCAAGGTGAGAATGTATCTTGGGCCTGCTGTGCTCTATGGTATTAATCTCACCTCCACTGTTGTATTGGTGGTTTACAGTATGTTGCAGGTAAGTGTGGAACTTACGCTGTATTCGCTGGCACCGCTCCCATTTCTTTCGATAAGTATTTACTACGTAAGTAACATCATCAATAAGCGCAGTTACCTCATTCAGCAACAGCTATCGAATCTAAATAGTACGGCCCAAGAATCTTACAGTGGTATTCGTGTGATCAAAAGCTACGTACAAGAGCGAGCTATCCGCGGCTTTTTTGCCGAGCAATCGGATGAGTTTAAGGATAAGTCGCTGGATTTGGCGCGAGTGGATGCCTACTTCTACCCCTTAATGATAGTCATGATTGGGGCCAGTACGATCCTTACGGTGTACATCGGTGGTTTGCAGGTGGTTAAGGGCACGATTACCCCGGGCAATATTGCCGAGTTTGTGATCTATGTGAATATGCTCACCTGGCCCGTTACGGCGGTAGGCTGGGTAGCCTCGATTATTCAACAGGCCTCGGCATCGCAGAAGCGGATCAACGAATTCTTGAAACTACAGCCGGAAATTGAGAATCCCGTTGCGGAAGGGGCGGTTGCACCACTGGCGGGTAAGATCGAATTTGATAATGTCTCTTTTACCTACCCTGATACTGGCATTGAAGCTATTCGTGATTTGAGCCTGCTCCTCGAACCCGGGCAAAAACTTGCCATAGTAGGTAAAACGGGATCTGGTAAGACCACCGTGGCAGACTTACTGTTACGGATGTACGATGTGAGTCAGGGCAGTATTCGTATCGATGATAAGGATGTCAGAGAACACGACTTGGCTAATTTGCGCCAACAAATTGGGTATGTACCGCAAGATGTATTCTTATTCTCTGATACGGTAGGTAAAAACATTGCTTTTGGTAAACGCACTGCTGAGCAGGACGAGATTGAGCAGTTTGCGCGCTATGCCTCGGTTTATGATGATATCAACGGCCTAAAGGAAGGCTTTGATACCATGGTAGGGGAGCGTGGAGTTACTTTGTCCGGTGGACAAAAACAGCGCGTTTCCATCGCCCGTGCGCTGATCAAAAAGCCGGATGTCATTATTCTGGATGATTGCCTATCGGCGGTGGATACCAATACCGAAAAAGACATCCTTGGTTATTTCAATGCCTTCCTGGCAGAGAAAACGACCATTATCATTACCCACCGAATCTATAGTTTGCTCACCTTCGATAAAATCATAGTCCTGGAAGACGGTGCAATTGTCGAGCAAGGAACTCATCAGGAACTTCTGGATTTAAAGGGCTATTATTTTGATATGTACGAAAAGCAGTCGCTGGAGGAAGCCGTCTGATTTTTAGCACATATGTTTTGGTTTTTTAGGCAAATAATTACTTTTGTAAAGTAACCACCTTTATTTGCCATTAAAAAACAGGTCGTGGACAACGATAAAACCAACAGAAGACGCCAGGACAGTGTATATTCGAACAGAGTCCGCGCAGGAAAAAGGAGAACGTACTTCTTTGACGTTCGTCGCACCAAAGGAGATGATTATTATCTCACTTTAACCGAAAGTACCAAGCGCTTTAATGATGATGGCTACGAACGCCATAAGATTTTTCTCTACAAAGAAGATTTTAACCGTTTCATCGCTGGTTTAGAAGATGCCATCAACTACGTGAAGACGGAGTTGATCCCGGATTATGATTACGATGAGTTCACTCGTCGGCACGAAGAGTACGAGGCTCAACAAGAGCAAGCCAAATCTCTGGAGGAAACTGCTGAGGCTGTTGAATCAACAGAGGTCGATACGGAAGATGACATGAGCTGGTAATTGCGTGAATTCGCAACCAACCTTCTAATAAAAGCAGGGCTGTATTCCAAGTGAATACAGCCCTGTTTGTGTTTAGTGTAGGCGATTGTATGGTATTGGTTCGCTATTGTGAGGTGTAGTTCCTTTCAGTCTGGAACTCCATGCCTTACAGATAGGGCCTAGGTGTAAGGTGCATTGTATTTTATGACTGCTACGTCGCGAATTTAGGGCTCAATGTTCTGATAATCATTTAGTTATACTCCCCAGTTTTCGCTGTGTTTGGTACTTAGTATGCAGAACTTGAATTTCACTACTTTAGAAACGTACCGCCACACCAGCAGTAGCTAACGATAGGCCGTAGCTAATCTCACCGAATAGGTTTACGTTCTTGTACACGCGGTAGTTCGTACCTAGGAAGGCAGAGAACAAGAGGCCATCCCGTTCCCGAGCTTCTGGGAAAAAGCTTGGACCTTCGTTGCCAGTCTTTGGATTTTCTCCGTCGGTGTAAGTAACGTCGCTATCGGTGTAGCCCAGTGTAGTACCACCATAGACCTCCCACCGTTCGAATGGGTTAGAGTGAACAGCGGTACGAATGGCAAACATTTGGAAGTTGTTTCTTACCGTCCGAGTTTCACCGGTGTGGTGCTCCTGCATGGCCTGGCTAATTGACATACCAGCCAATAAGCCGATACTGAATTTTTGGGTTGGACGGTAGCGCAGTTCCAGAGAAACGGGCTGTAATTCGGTTCTGGTGTGATCCTTCAGGAAAGTTGGCAGCAAACCAATGCCAGCACGAGCTTCCCAATTAGGCATTTTCTTTCTTCCTTGGGCTTCGGCTTCAAAAGAATTACAAAGCATCAAAACAATAAATAAGGTGGTTGAAAGGAGCAGTTTGTAGTAACGCATGATATCGGGGTTTTTAAAAGATGGTTGGGTATGGTTTTCAATGGTTTTTTGGGGTCAGGCATAGCTCTTTCGGCTTAACCTGATGCTAAATCATGTTAAGAGACAATATGCCTTAAGCCCAGTGCCGTCATGGCATGGTCAGCAATTCAATTCCAAAACTTTGCTCACTTTGCTACAGTTCAGTACCGTTGGGCAGTGCGCCTACGGCGGAGCGCGCGTTGTTCAAAAACTCTTCAGATCAAGTTTCTACAGTCAGATGGTGTCATTGGGGTCTTAGGTTTTGTTCTTGTTACAAATATAACGGGCAGTGATCCGCATTTGCTCCCGCACTTTCGAGATTTAACGTTTTTTTCATATCGCCACTGTTATTTTAACAACTTCTTTAGGCTTTGCCTCTATTGTTAATATGCAGTAACGGCTCAAAACGCTGCACGCGGACTTCACTTTTTCTTCAATTTCGGGAAAAGCCTTAACTAAAGTCCAGGATTCGATGCTACTTTTTATCAGGACTAGAATCGCAATCAAAACTCCTTTAGTCGCAATTTTATTTTATAGCAAGTTAAAGGAGTTACAAATTCTTCTGAATCCTTATTTAGTCAACTCGGCTTTGATCGTTATCAAGTCTGCTTTTCAGTAAGTGAACGTTTTCACTCTGTCTATATAGAAACCAAAATGGATGCTACCCCCTATGTTGGCCATCGGTTTTTTTTGATCCGATTACTTCTTGCCCAGACGAGCCATAAAGAAGCCGTCAAATCCTTGATCTTGCGGTAGGATTGATTGTTGATCTTCTAGCGTGAAGGCTTGTCCTGCCTCAGAAGCTAGAAACTTACTGACTTGCTCTTGGTTCTCACTGGGCAGAACGCTGCAGGTGGCGTAAACAAGTTTGCCATCAGCACGCAACATCTTAGCGTAGGATTGCAATATCTCTTGTTGGGTTTGACGAATCTTCACCAGAAAATCCTGAGAGAGCTTCCACTTGGAGTCTGGATTGCGCCGCAATACCCCCAGGCCAGAACAGGGAACGTCCAATAATAAGCGATCGGCGGACTCGCGTAGACGCTTAATGGTTTTAGTGCTCTGGATAGGGCGCGTCTCAATAATATGGATACCGTTGCGTCGGGCTCTTTTGCGCTGCTCATCCAATTTCCAGGCGGCAGTGTCTAGCGCGATGAGCTGCCCTTTATTTTGCATGAGGGTTGCCAAGTGCAGGGCTTTTCCTCCGGCTCCGGAGCAAGCGTCAATTACCCGCATACCAGGCTCCACCTCGCAAAATGGAGCAACCAACTGGCTACTGTAATCTTGGACTTCAAACAATCCACTGCGAAAAGCTTGGGAAGAGAAGAGGCGTTTACGTTCGAGTACCTTCAAGGCCGCAGCATCGAGGACGGTGGCTCGAATGCTGTCTTTTTTTAGCTCTTGTACCAGTGCTTCCGGACTTGACTTCAATAAGTTGGTCCTTAGGATTACATCTGCCGGCCGGTTGAGCGCGTGTAGGGTAGGGGGCCACTGCTCTTTCAACTCAGCCATGCCAACTTCATCTATCCAATCGGGAATCGATTCTCGGATGGCACGTTCATTCTTCATCCGGCGGTAGCGTTGGTCAATTTTTTTGGGATCCAGCCGCTTAAACTCTTTCCATTTTGGGAGCGTGTGACCATCTATGATATAACGAATGCCAATTATCTCCCACCAGTCGTTTTCCGTCTTAGGTTCCTTACCACGCAGGGAATAAAGGAGGCGGTACCAGCGAACAATTTCGTAGATATTCTGGGCAATGAAGGCCCGGTCGCGGGCACCACGCCGCTTATCCGCTCGCAAGGTGCGCTCAATGACCTTATCGGCATAATAGCCGTTCTGGAAGATGGCCTCTAAGGCCTGAGCGATGGCTCGCAGATGCGGAGGAAATAACGCAATTGGTTTATCTTGTGGCATGCGGGCAAAGGTACGTTTACAAGTCGAATTCGGGGGTATTGTCAGCAAAGATCAATTGAATGGAAGATAAGAGTGTATTAGACGACTGGCGCGAGGAAGGAGTCCCGACTACCGATCAATACCGGCGGTCCTTACGCTTTCTGTTTTACAATCTCGGAATTGCCATTCTAGTTGGGGCAAGAATAGGGTTAATGGTTATCCAGTTTCGCAATGATCCCAGTATGGGTTACGTTGGGCTTGATGGTATCCCTGACCTCGTTACTATAGGTGTAGCAGGTCTTTGGCTGTTTTCGGGTTTAGGCTTAGTCGCCATCTTTCGCGCTCGCCAAGAGCGGGCTACCGACTTGATTTTTGCCTTAGTACTGGTGTTCCATCTAGTGGTCTTTATTATAACCAGTGGTGTGTTGTACAGATTCTTCAGTACCGCTACGCTAAACCTATGATTTTTTGCTAGCGACTTCTCGTTGCTTGCGGGCTATCTTCTGATCGTTATTACTCTCGTAGATGGTGTAATTTTCGTACTTCGCCAAGTCGGTTTCTGCCCAGATATCTTTTCCAATGTTACAGAGCGTAACCAGTTCGTCGTAAAGAACATTGCCCTGTTCCGTCCGGCGCTCCACGGCAATATCGCGTTCCGCGACTTTATCTTGTTGAATATTCAGTGCATTCTCGAACTGCCGGCAAGCATCAGTCACTTTTTGAATCACATTTTCGTTCACTCCAACCTCCGCTAAAAAATCTATTTGCTGGCGGGCTACTCTAGCTACTCGCCGCCCACAGAACAGAAGTTGAGGGTCGGTCATGTCGCCCATCTTAGCCGTGCCAAATTTGCGGTAACGGCCCGAACGGTTACTGTATTTCATCGCCACCCGGGTCATGACGGAGCGGATAGCCCCCTTCAGTTTCTCAGATGCCGTATTCTTCTTCTCGGTGGTTAGCATTTGATCACCTAGTACTTCATCATCATCAGGCAATTGCCGAAACCGTTCACATTTATCTAAAAAGGCTTTCAGCCGATGTTCATCGTAGCTGTATTGACGGAAGCGATCAATATCGCGTTTGGCATAGCGAATGCGTTCCAGGCACTGTACATACAGGTCAGCGTCAGGGAAATTATACTTACGATTAACGACTTGCTTCTTCATAGCACAAGGGCATGTGCATTCGTCAAATCTAATAATTCAACGAGTGCTTTATAAACAATATGGTAAAACTAACACTTTTTTGATTAATGATCAAGTTTTTGTGTTGTTGAAATTTTAAAGCACATTTGTGTTTTTAATTTTTACTCCTTTAGGAATATCTGAGTAGGGAAGAAGCAAAGAGTGGATAATACCCTATTATTAGGGGCCTTCTTTGGAAGATTAATCTAGACTACAATTACGAATGCTAATTACTTACCTCCGGTCACGATCATTTTGCTACCGTTCCCTATTTTTAACATACCAGAGGCAATAAAAGACTGACCGATCCCTGCTGATTTTACCCCGATGGGGAGCCGAAACGTACCGTTTTCTAAGTATAGCTTTTTTCGTAAGGTGTCACAATTGAATTAGTGTACCTTTGGCATATCGACCGAAATAATAGCAACTGTCTTTCGTCCTGCTGATAACAAATTATAATTTTTTTTTGAGTTTAATCGTCAGCAAATCAGAATCTCATGTAGTGCAGGCGTAAAAGATAAAGAGAAGAGAAAAGTTGTCGGATGACTCCCTAATCTTGACAACTTGACTCTCTCAAAAGATGTATCAGATGGAAAAAATTTGAAGAAGCGGCCTGCCATGTGCGGGCCGCTTCTTTTTGTAGTAAGGCCTCTTCTTTGTGACAGTTTACTCTGCTGCCAACTTTGTAATTCAACTTACACCTGACCCCATAAAGAGGGGGTTACGCG
Organism: Bacteroidota bacterium; assembly: GCA_038528965.1. Lineage (GTDB taxonomy): Bacteria > Bacteroidota > Bacteroidia > Chitinophagales > Saprospiraceae > Lewinella. The sequence continues at coordinate 40,528 of JBCBEC010000053.1, forward strand.
GCCTGCTACCCCACTAGATTCGTTCCTTCCTCTTGATTCTACCCGCAAAGCGTCAATCATAACGATTGCCAACAGCCCATTTTTGCTATCTTTGAAGCACTGGACTGAAATAGGGCTGTACCCTGCCCATCTTTCCTTATACGACCTAAAAAATTGCTTTTAAGAAGAACTGGCTTTTTGCTGTTATGGTAAAGAGCTATCGTTCCCATATTCTGGTAGGCGACTACCAACCGGCAAATTATAATCGACCATGAAAAATGTACCGCTGCTTAGCAGTATTGCTCTCTTCTGTGCAACTGCTTTTCTCGCACCCTCCGTATTCTCGCAATGTGGTCCGGGTGAAAATCTCTACACTTACTGTTACGATAATAACGAGGTCAATACGACGGCTTTTGAGATTTGTCCGGATGCCGGGCAAACTGCTAGTGTGACCATTATCCAGGGCTTTTTTGAGGAAGACTTTGATAACCTAACCGTTTTCCAAGGACCTACTGGAACGGGTTCAGGAACGGGTGCTGTTCCAGTCTTTGGGCCAGTAGATGGAAATGTAGCAGCAGGTTCTCCTGTGATCACTGCCACCGTGGCGGATGAGTGCTTGATTTTCGTGGTCAATAGTGATAATTCTGCTATCAACTGTGCAGACGGCGATGTTGTAGAACTGCAAGTTTGTGGGAACGGACAAGATCCTGCTACGAGTTTTACTGCTCCTGCGGATTTATGTGTAGATGACGGTGTTCAAACTGGCCTTTCTGGCGGCAATCCGAGCGGAGGTGTTTATAGTGGTGATGGGGTAACTGATGATGGTAACGGTATGACTTATAGTTTTGATCCCGCGGCTGCCGGCGTGGGGATACATACCTTGAGTTATACCGCTAATGGTATGACAGCCAGTGATGATGTAGAAGTCTTTGCTGCTGGAACCGCCACTTTCACCGCACCGGATGATCTATGTCAAGATGCAGGGACCCTCACCAACCTCTCTGGTGGTTCGCCAGCCGGAGGTACCTATAGTGGCCCTGGAGTAACGGATAACGGTGATGGTACTTATGATTTCAACCCAGCAATTGCCGGTTTGGGAGTAATCACCATTGTATATACCTCTCCTGGTAACTGTGCGGGTTCTGCTACTGATGCGGTAGAAGTATTGGCTGCTTGTGGTTGTCCGGTTGGCACCACCACCTTCTTCTATTGCTACGGAAACAATGAGACCAACTTGGTTGCCTTTGAGGTTTGCCCATCGGCGAGCCAATTTGCGCGTGCTACAATCAATCAAGGTACTATTGATCAGTTTGGAGATAACCTAACCGTTTATCAAGGAGTTACGGGCTCTGGGAGCTCAGGTACTTCGGTGTTCACCTCTACCGGAAGTGATTTGAGCGGTAATGTGATCGAGGCAACTGTTGCTGATGAGTGCCTGATCTTTGTGTTCAACTCGGATGATGATGAAAGTTGCGAGCAAGGAACGGAGCTTCCCTTACAGGTATGTGCGGAGGACTTCAATGGCGTAGGCTTTACAGCGCTTGATGACCTATCTATTAATGCCGGAGTGCAAACCGGATTGAGCGGAGGTTTCCCAACGGGCGGTGTCTACGGTGGACCAGGTGTTACGGATGACGGTAATGGAATGACCTATGCTTTCGATCCTGTGGCTGCTGGCCTCGGAATCCATACCCTTACTTATACGCTTGGTGGTGTTACAGCTACCGATGATGTGCAAGTACTTAACTTAACTCCACCAACTTTCAGTAAGGCTTTCGACAGTAACCAAATTGGTCCTGGTGGTGTAAGTACGCTCACCTTTACCATTGATAACGCTGCTTCTGGTACCGCAGCAGAAGATCTCGCCTTTGTGGATAACCTTCCTGCGGGAATGACTGTCGCTGAAGTACCCGACGTAACCTCTACTTGTGGTGGTTCCGCAGTGGTTACGGCTACGGCAGGAAGCAGTTCAATTAGTCTAACTGATGGAGTAATAGCCGGAGGTGACGACTGTTCCATTTCGGTTAATGTAACGAGCTCGACTGCGGGTACACACACGAATACAACGGGAGACCTTACCTCCACTCTGGGTAATAGCGGCACGGCTAGCGCCAATTTGCAGGTGCTTACCAACCGCCCAGGTTTCACTAAGAGTTTTAGTCCTACTGCCATCGAGCTTGGTGGGCGTAGTACACTGACTTTTACGATTGATAATACAGCCAATACGGTAGATCACAGCGGCATTGAATTCACTGATAATCTACCAACGGGGATGGTAGTCGCCAGCCCAGCGAACGCAAATGTAACTTGTGGTGGCGGAATTGTAACTGCTACTCCTGGAAGTAGCATAATATCCTACGAGGGTGTCAATATCCTGGATGCAACCGTCGCAGCTGGAGCGACCTGCACCGTTAGCGTTGACGTAGAAGGGGCTGCTGTGGGTGCCTGGGGTAATGTCAGTGACGACATGACCAGTCGGAACAACTTCTTCCAAGTTTTCACGAGTGGTAAAGCGGTTGCCCAGTTGGAAGTGTCACAGCCGGCAGAAATCAGTATTCAGAAGAGTTTTCTGACTAATCCAGTTACGCCTGGTGGAATGACGGAATTGGAATTTACCCTTACTAATCGTAGTCGAGATTTTGCGGCAACCAATATTGCTTTCACCGATGACCTCACCAGTGTGCTTGCTGGTTTGACCGCAACCGGAACTCCGCTGGTAGCGGCTTGTGGTTCAGGTTCAGCCTTAACCGGAACGACCCTGCTTAGCTTTACTGATGGTTATTTGGATCCCGGTGCTACCTGTACCTTCAGCGTACCTGTACAGGTGCCAGCAGGAGCTGCGGCGGGAACTTATACGAATACAACCAGTAATGTTACTGCTGATGTTAATGGTTCTACTGTGACTGGTAGTCCTGCCACGGAGAACTTGTTCATCCAAAGCGTTCCTACGTTCACGAAAACATTTTTGACGAATCCGATTTTTGCTGGAGGAACAACGACCTTAGAATTTACCATTACCAATACTAGCACTACCGAGACCCTAACGGAGCTGACCTTCACTGATGACATAGCGGCCTTCTTAAGCGGCACACAAGTGTCGAGCTTACCGGCTGCCAACTCGTGTGGTGCAGGCTCATTTTTCCTTACTACTACCGTGGGAGGTAATAGTCCCGTGTTTCAAGTTATAGGTGCTAACATCCTCCCAGGCAATTCATGCACCTTCTCTATAGATGTGACGATCCCTGATAATACGGGAGCAGGTAGCTATACGAATACCTCTTCTGTTCTTAGTGGACTATTGGGAGGTAACTCCGTACAGGCTGACCCAGCTACGGATGATTTAACGGTTTTGGCTGTTCCTAGACTCACGAAGCAGTTCACTAATGATCCGGTAAACGGAGGCGAAATTGTAAACCTAGAATTTACGATCACCTACGACGAAGCTGCTACTGGCGATGCAACGGACATTAGTTTCACTGATGATTTAAATGCGGTGATTGCTGGTCTGGCTGGGATAGGATTACCATTGAACGATGTTTGCGGAACCGGCTCTTCCATTAGTGGTACAACCAACCTGACCTTTAGTGGCGGAACAATGTCGCCGGGCGATGAATGTACCTTTGCTGTTCCGGTACAAGTACCTGCCGGCGTTGCGCCTGGTAGCTACACCAATACCACTTCGGCACTTACTGCCACCGTTAGTGGGCAAGTAACTACGGGTAGTACGGCTACCGATGATTTAGATATTGGCGGTCTTAACTTTACCAAAGAGTTTATCCCAGCAAATGCCTTGCCGGGAGATATCGTGACCTTGAGATTTACCATTGAAAACACTTCTGTTTTTGATGCCACCGATATCTTCTTCTCAGATGATCTAAATGGTGTTATCTCGGGGATGGCAGCCCAAGCTCCTTTGCCGGCAGCACCCTGCGGTGCTTCATCCCTCACCACCGGAACGACCTTCTTTTTGTTCTTCAATGGTGAAGTTGCGGCAGGAACAAGCTGCTCTTTCGATATAAATGTGGTCATCCCTGGCAGTGCAGAGAATGGAGATTACATCAATACGACCTCTGATCTTAGTGTAACGATTAACGGGGCCACCCAAACGATAAGCGGGGCATCAGCACCAATTTCAGTTAATAATGCGCTTCTCCAGCTTACCAAGAGCTTCACGAATGATCCAGTAAACCCTGGTTCTACCGTTAATTTAGAATACACCCTAACCAACCTAAGTGCAACAGAATCAATTGATAATATTGAATTCACAGATGACTTTGATGCTATTCTTTCTGGTTTAGCAGCAACGGGCTTACCGTTGAATAACATCTGTGGAGCGGGCTCCCAAATCAGTGGCACCGGCTCCGTGTCCTTCACGGGGGGGAGCTTGGCTGCGGGGGCTTCTTGTACGTTTAGCCTTCCATTAAGTGTGCCGTCTAATGCAGTCTTCGGTAGTAGCTATACCTCAACAAGCAGTAGCTTGACCGGGGATATCGGTGGCGTTCCTGTTGTTGGTGATCCAGCCACGGATAATTTGGATATCACAGGCTTGATGTTGACTAAAGCCTTTGCTGGAGATGTTGCTCCGGGTGGAACAACAATCCTAACCTTCACAATCACCAATTCTGATCCGGTAAATTCGGCTACGAATATCAACTTCACGGACGATCTGGACGCGGTGATCTCGGGTATGGTGGCAACGGGTTTGCCACAGTCCGGCATTTGTGGCTCCCTTTCCGGAGCAGCAGGAACATCCACGATTACCTTTGGTCGTGGTGAATTGGCGCCTGGTGCCAGTTGTTCTTTTGATGTGGAGGTAATGATACCTTGCGGAACAACTCCAAGTACTTATACCAACACGACGAGTTCGGTAACTTACGATTCAGGTGGATCTAGTATAACCGGCGATGCGGCTACCGCAGATATCACCGTGGTAGCAGGCGAAGTGGCGACGTTCACCGCTCCGGCTGACTTGTGTTTGGATGCTGGTGTACAAACTGCATTAGGGGGAGGTACCCCAACGGGTGGTAGCTACAGCGGTACAGGGGTTACCGATGATGGCAATGGCATGACCTATAGTTTTGACCCCGCCACCGCAGGTGTTGGTACCCATACGATCACCTATACGGCAACGGATGCTAACGGTTGTACAGTAGAAGCGTCCGACGACATAGAGGTATTTGCCTTGCCAACAGTTGCTTTTACGGCTACTGGCACGGGTACTTGTATTAATGCTGGCGTCCAGACTGGCCTTGGTGGCGGTACGCCAACAGGTGGGGTGTATAGTGGTACTGGTGTAACGGATGCTGGCGATGGACTGACTTACAGTTTTGATCCGGCTACTGCGGGTATAGGTACGCATACGATCACCTATACCTTTACAGATGGTAATAACTGTACTGCTTCCGCAACTGCTGATGTAGAGGTGTTCGATTTACCAGAATTGATCTTTTCGCTTGCTTCCGAAACCTACTGTTTGACCCAAGATGATGTAGCCGCTTTACCCGGGCCACCGGCCTTAGCAATTCCTACTGGCGGTGTGTTCAGTGGTGCCTTTATTACGGATGATGGTAATGGATTCTCTTACACTTTAGATGCAGCTTCCCTAAGCCCTGGAGATATTGTCACGGTAACTTATACCTATACTGATGACAATGGCTGCTCAAATTCAGCCAGCGATAGCTTTGAGGTACTAGATTTTCCTGATGTTACCTTCACGGCACCTGCTGATCTCTGTATAGATGCGGGGACTTTAGTAGATCTAGATGGCGGATTGCCAGCTAATGATTTGCGACAAAATGAGTTGCCAAGTGCTCAAATTTCCTCAGCTGTGAGCATTCCCGATGCCTTGGATAGTGACGAAACGATTGCCTTAGCTAATGGTGCGAGCATATCAATTGCCACTCCACCACCGCCACCTGAAACGACCATTAATGACATTACGGTATCGATAGAAATAGAGCACACCAACATTGGCGATCTAACGCTTACTTTACAAGCGCCTGACGGTACCTTGTTACCGCTCATGGCGCGTCCTGGACGCGGTGAAAGTGGAACAGGGAACGATGATGACCTAATTGCTGCTAATGGTAGCATCAACTGGAATGATAGCTTTACAACGAGCGGAGAGGACATGGGCGACGCTACAGCTAGTGTCGTGGGCGATGATGGTGTATTTGATTTTGCGCCTTCGGCCGACTTTTTGACCATAACGGATGCTATTGGTCCAATTGTCAGTAGTTTCTCAGAATTGATTGCCAGTAGTGATTTATCTGGTATTTGGAAAATCTACGCTAATGACTCCAATGCGGGAGGCACCGGTGATCTAATTTCCGGCACTATTACCATTAGTTTTCTGGAGCGAGCAGGACGCTACTTCGGTGACGGTGTAACCTACGATAGCGACGAAGGAGATTATGATTTTGACCCAGTCGCGGCTGGAGTAGGGGTACACACCATCGGATATATCTATTCTGATGAAAACGGCTGTTTTGCTTCTGCCGAAGATGATATTGAAGTATTTGCTGTACCAACGGTTAGCCTCGTCCTTTCGGGGAGCGGCACCTGCCTTAATGCCGGTGTTCAATCCGGTTTAGGCGGCGGAACACCTAGCGGAGGAGTATACAGTGGTGATGGTGTAACCGATGATGGCAATGGTATGACCTATAGTTTTGACCCTGCTGCTGCTGGGGTCGGTGTACATACTATTACTTATACCTTTACTGATGGTAATAACTGTACAAATACAGCTACCGCAGATTTTGAGGTATTGGCCTTGCCCAATGTTTCCTTTAATATTTTTGCTATCGATCAAACGGTCTGTTCTGATCAACCTGAATACACTATTCTCCCAGATGTTTCACCAACCGGAGGTGTCTTTAGTGGTGCGGGAGTAACAGATTTTGGAGATGGCGAATTATTTGATTTTGATCCAGCGGTTGCGGGAGTTGGTGTTCATATTATTACCTACACTGTTACGGGGAGTAACGGCTGTACCAACACCGCTAATGCGGAAATTACAGTGCTACAAGCCCCAACAGTGACCTTCACTGCACCGGATGACCTCTGTGAAAATGCCGGTGTGTTGACCGGTTTGAGCGGTTCACCAACCAATGCACAAGGCCTATATGAAGGCCCTGGTGTTACCGACGACGGTAATGGTATGACCTACAGCTTTGATCCTGCTACTGCCGGTGTTGGTGTTCATACACTCATGTATACCTTCGAAGATCCCAATGGCTGCCGCGTAACGGTAAGCGATGATGTGGAGGTCTTTACTGCGCCAACTGTCTATGTCAGTGTACCCGAGCAGATTTGCGTTGATGCAGACCCCTTGCTGAATCTTGGTGATATTTGTGGTGCAAGCGATAGCTCCCTTGGCTTGGATGTGCCTGATGATACGTATGATGATCAGGTTGTGACTTTAGCCAATATGACCACCTTTACCACGCAAGTAAGTGGCATCCCTAGTGGTGTAACAATTGAAGATATCACGGCTTCTGTTGGCATTACCCACACTTATACCGGAGATGTTACACTCCTGTTGCAGGCTCCTGATGGAACGATCTTGCCGCTAATTAGCCGTCCGCGTTTTCCTGGACTCATAGCAGGTTCCGCTACTCGAATTGATGTAAATGCGCCAGGTAGTATGCCACTTCGTTGGAATGATAACTTCCCGGATGATTTGGAGGATGTTGTTAATATTGGTGGCAATGATCTTGTTGGTGTTGAAACTGGTGGGTTTGAGTACTTCCCGAATGGTGATGGAGTCACTATTACCGATGCACCAGGATCGGTAGTGGATGATTTTGCTGATCTCTTTGCTCAGGGTGATGGCTTGAATGGTATCTGGACACTTTACTTCGGTGATGCCGAAGAGCAGGATTTGGGAACCATCTTCTCTCTGCAGATCTGTGTGGATGTTGCTCCTGACGGCGGCACCTTTAGTGGCCTTGGTGTGACAGATAACGGTGATGGTACTTACGATTTTGACCCAGCAACAGCAGGAGTTGGAACGCATACCATTACTTATGAATTTACGGGTACCAACGGATGTACTGGTAGCGCATCAGATGTAATTGAAGTGCTTGACTTACCGACTGTAACCTTCACTGCCCCCGCAGATCTATGTGTGAATGCTGGTGTACAATCCGGCTTGGGTGGTGGAATGCCTACTGGCGGTATCTACAGTGGTCCTGGTGTGACCGATGACGGTAATGGTATTACTTATTCCTTTGATCCTGTAGCTGCGGGTGCAGGAAACCGTACCATTACCTACACCTACACAGATGGAAACGGATGTAGCAATGCCGCCTCTGATCAGGTTCTGGTGTACAGTTTGCCGACGGTAACCTTTACTGCTTTGGCGGACGTGTGTGAAAATGATGGTGTACAAATGAATTTAGGTGGCGGTTCCCCACTTGGCGGCGTTTATAGTGGCCCTGGCGTAACAGATAATGGAGATGATACCTACAATTTTGACCCGGTTGCAGCGGGTGTAGGCATACATACCATTACGTATAACTTCACTGATGCGAATGGCTGTAGTGCCAGCGCTAGTGATATGGTGGAGGTATTGGCTGTGCCCATGATCTTCCTCAGCGTGCCGGAAGAAGTATGTGAAAATGAAGATCCGCTTACAGACCTCGGCGATCTTTGTGGTATCACCACGAATACCGCGGGAGTTAGTGTTCCGGATGATACTTATGATAACCAAGTAGTTACACTAGTCAACATGACCACCTTTAGCACGAATGTGAGTGGCTTACCTGCTGGTGTGACAGTTTATGATATTACGGCCTCAATAGGCTTAACGCATACTTATACCGGAGATATTACACTCCTGCTACAGGCTCCTGATGGAACTATTCTGCCATTGATCAGCCGTCCACGTTTTCCTGAACTTTTAGCAGGTTCCGGTACTCAAATTGATGTTAATGCACCAGGAAGCATGCCACTGAGTTGGAATGACAATTTCCCGGATGATTTGGAGGATGTTGTTAATATTGGAGGTAATGATCTTGTCGGTGTTGAAACCGGTGGGTTTGAGTACTTCCCAAACGGAGATGGTGTCACGATCACTGATGCTCCCGGAGCAGTCGTTGATGATTTCGCCGATTTATTTGCGCAGAGCGATGGCCTGAATGGTACTTGGACGCTATACGTCGCTGATGCTGAAGCGGAAGATGTAGGAACGATATTCTCACTAGAGATTTGTGTGGATACTACTCCTAACGGAGGCGTATATAGTGGCCCTGGTGTTATGGATGATGGTAATGGTACAACATTCACCTTCGATCCCGCTACGGCTGGTGTAGGTACGCATACCGTAACTTATGAAGTAGTGGTAGCAAATGGTTGTACGGCTACTGCTACTGATGAAATAGAAGTGATTGCGGCACCGGTTGTAACCTTCAACGCGCCCGCCGATCTCTGTGTTGATGCTGGCGTACAGGCCGGCTTAGATGGTGGAACGCCCACCGGCGGTGTCTACAGCGGAACTGGTGTAACGGACGACGGCAATGGCATGACCTACAGTTTCGATCCAACTGCTGCTGGCATAGGTGTTCATACGATTACCTACGACTTCACCGATTCGAATGGCTGTAGTGGCAGCGCTAGTGATGATGTAGAAGTATTCAGCATTCCTTCGACTCCTGATGTTACTTTCCCACAAAGTGTATGTGTCGATGCCGGAGTGCAGACACTTGGACCATTATGTGTGCCTTGTAATGGAGCCGTGTATTCTGGTACTGGTGTTACCGACAACGGCAATGGTGATGATTTCCAATTTGACCCAAGTGTGAATGGCGTAGGCATTGTACCAGTGACGGTAACTTTGACGAATGCCAATGGTTGTATCCGTACACTAGATGTAAACGTTACGGTCCTAGCTTTACCAACTGTTGCCTTCACGGCTCCTGCTGATCTCTGTGTTGATGCCGGCGTACTAACGGGTTTAGGCGGCGGTTCGCCTCCTGAAGGCACAGCCAATGGCGACATGGGTGTGTACAGTGGTACTGGCGTAACGGATGATGGCAATGGCCAGACCTACAGCTTTGATCCGGCTGCTGCAGGAGTAGGGGTACATACATTGACCTATACTTATACTGACGAGGACGGTTGTAGCAATAGTGACAGCGATGACATCGAGGTGTTTGCTTTACCAAACGTAACTTTTACCGCACTAGCAGACCTTTGTGTTGATGCCGGCGTGATAACTAATATAGGCGGAGGTGTTCCTTTAGGTGGTGCCTACAGTGGTACTGGCGTAACGGATGATGGTAATGGTATGACTTACAGCTTTGACCCAATGGCGGCAGGTGTAGGAGTGCATACGATAACCTATGACTTCACGGATGCGAATGGGTGTAGTGGCAATGCCAGTGATGATGTAGAGGTGTTTGACCTGCCTACGGTTACCTTCGACAACGCTACTGATTTCCTATGCTTGGATGCACCGGTTCAGAATGTTGCACTTGGCGGAGGGTCTCCTGCCGGTGGTGTATACAGTGGCCCTGGTGTGACGGATGCGGGTAATGGTACCGAATTCTTCTTCGATCCAGTTACAGCGGGTATCGCTCGGCACGACATTACGTATACCTTCACGGATGCTAACGGTTGTACGAATACGGCCACTACCTTTATTGATGTCAACAGCTGTGAGGTAGAAATCTTCGACCCTTGTGCTTGTTTAGATAATGCCACAGTAATTGATGTGGATGCCGGTACAGGCGGCGATGATGGTCAGTTTGCTGAGGTTGTCAGAATTTCTGGCATGAATGGTGGTGGACTGAACAATGGCCAGATTTGGAGCGTGGTTGGTGGTTCTGGAGGCGTTGATGCCTTCTTCGCAAATACCCAGGGCATGCAGACGCCTGGTACCCCAATTCCTACAGATGGTTCCGTGACCTTAATCTTCTTCAACGAAGGTTATAACCTTAACTTCTACCATTACGACGAAGCCGGTTATGATGTGGTAATTGAAGGACCTTATGCAGCGGGTGACCCGCGTAACCAAACGCTGAGTATTGCCAATTTGTGCCAGTACCCGAATCCGATCTTCGATCCGGCCCTGCCAACGGAGGAAATTTGCCAGACTGATCCGGCAATTACCCTTGGTGGTACAGATACAAACGGCAACGGAGCCAATAGTGTGACCTTCACTATTAATGGCAACGCTGCTACGGAATTTGATCCGGCTGCCTTAGGTAACGGTACCTACACCGTTCTGATGACCTTCAGCGGCCAGCCCGATGCAAATGCTGGTATTTCACCGGATGGCGGAACAACGCCTTCGGCACCGGGTTGTGTGCAGACCGTACAGCAAGTGGTGATGGTAGGTAATGCTCCACCAATTATCACTTGTCCAGCTGATGACTTCGGACTTCCGGCGGGTTGTAACCCGCTAGTACCGATAGCAGCTACTACTTTTAATGTAGCCGGAGCAGCAAATCCTGATCCAGCATTACCTACAGTAGACGAAGGCTGCGGTTTAGTTACGATTACCTCCAATGATGTGATCAGTGATGACGGCTGTACGCGTACTGTAACACGTACCTACCGTGCTACAGATCAGAACGGCGATTTTGATGAGTGTGAGCAGACGTTCACTTTTACCTTTGATCCAGAGAGTCCAACCTTTAATGAGATCCTCCCAGGCGATATCACTGTACAATGTGATGCGGTACCGATGGCAGTTACCTTAATGGCCTCTGATAACTGTACGCCAGAAATCATGGTCTCTTTCAATGAAGTACGCACGAACGGAGCTTGTCCACAGACTTATACCCTAACACGGACTTGGACAACGGAAGATGACGATTGTGGTAACCCCGGTATTACACACGTCCAAATAGTGAACGTAGAGGACACAACCTCACCGACCTTCGATCAGGCCTTGCCAGGCGATATCACGGTAGAGTGTGACGCCGTTCCAACGGAAGAAACTCTGACAGCTTCGGACAACTGCGATCCAGAGGTGCCAGTGAGTTTCAATGAGACGCGTACGGATGGACCTTGTCCACAAACCTATACTTTGACCCGTGTTTGGAGTGCAATGGATGATTGTGGTAACCCTGTTTCTCACACTCAGATTGTGAATGTGGAGGACACAACCGCCCCAACCTTCAATGAAGCACTACCAGCGGATATGACAGTGGAGTGCGACGCCGTACCAATGGCTGCAGTACTAACGGCCACGGACAACTGTGATCCAGAGGTGCCAGTGAGCTTCAACGAAGTACGCACCGATACCGACTGTCCACAAGAATACTTGCTAGTCCGTACTTGGTCGGCGCAAGATGACTGTGGTAATCCGGTATCTCATACCCAGCGTATCAATGTAGTGGATACCACTGCACCAACACCTGTGTGTAACACGATCCGCATCTTCTTGAACGAAGCGGGC
>JBCBEC010000054.1:0-51375 GCA_038528965.1 Bacteroidota bacterium
AACAACAATTTCAATCTCATATTCTAATATCGCTCGAATTTGCTGAATCAGCAGTTTTCAAGGCTTAGAATAATATCTTTAATACTGGCAAAACAAAAGCCCACCCCATTCGCGCAATGAACCATTCCGCGAACAAAGTGAGCCTTCACTGTAAACCGAAGCTAAACTCAAACCCACGAGCCGCAGGCGAACACCCCTGCGAATGGAGTGAGCTTAACCCGTGAGCGAAGCGAACTAAAACCGCGAACGCAAGTGAGCTTCCCCCGTGAGCCGGAGGCGAACTCCTCCCGCGAGCAACGCGAGCCCCCTACTCCTTCACAAGTTTCGCATTTCCCAGTACCTGTCCATCTACAGAACGGAGTTGCAGGTGGTACCAACCAGCTCTTAAAGCCTCCACATCGAGCTCGAGGCGGTTGCCGGAGAAACGTTGGCGTTGTTCTAACTGCCCGAGCGAATTGAGTATGATTAAATCTAGCTCGACAGGAAGTTCTCCGTCTAGGGACACCACCAACCGATTGCTAGCCGGATTCGGGAAAATTTCCCATTCAAAGCGTACGCCAGGTAGGGTAGTCACATCAACAATTTCCAGAAAATTACGCCCCAGGGTATGGAAGACCGTATTAGTGATAATCGGCTCGTTGAAATCGAAATAAATAGCCGCGTCATTTTCAATAACGGACTCTAGCGGAGCGTCATCGAAAGGATAAATACTGAACTCCACAAAACCTTGGGAGGCTTCCAAATTAGTAGTGCTGTCGGGTAAAAGAATGTTATTGAACGTAAATGTGAGAGCGCGTCCAAGATCAACAGCAGCGGAGTAGGTGTGGCTACTATTGCCCAACTCTAGCGTACGGAGATCCAGTAAGCTAGAAAGTGTATCACGTATAACTACTGTAAAGGCAGTATCCGTACCCGTATTCTGAAAACGAATGCGGTAATCAATCTTTGTTTCAGGCTCAATGTAGTGGGGTGCTCCATAGCCTACTGGCAGCGCACTCTTATCATTCGGATCATAAGCACCGATATTTTCCTGGCAGAGAATATCTGAATTAGGCCCTGAAGTCGTTTGCGGAAACTGGGTTACAAAGCCCGTACTGAAGCTATTCATATCATCTGTTCCACAGCCTTCAACCGATACGCTTAAATGTTCGGTAAAGGGATGGTTTTCGACTTGATCTAACTGGAAGGTGTAAGTAGAGCCGTTTGCGGGGAAACTAAAACTCTCGGTTTGGTCCCCACCTAAATCATCCAGTACCTGCTGCTGCATCATGGCAACACCGTCCTCTATGACGATGAAGTTTACGCTTTCTGCAAGTTCAGCTGACCCAGTATTGGTGATAGTGAATAAAACCTCACTACCATTGCAGATGCCTTCCAACTCAAGATTGGTCCCAGACCAACCATCGCTTGTTACACAATCTGGATCTGGCGTCACAAAAGCCTCTGTGCAGTGTACCTGCCCAAGTTCCGAATCACAACTCACGAGCACCTGTACCACAATAAAGATCACTTCCCCTGGCTGAATTTCTGCAAAATTCCAGGCCACTGTTTGATCTACCACACCCACCGGCGGAACAGAAGCGCCCTGGAAGGATAGGAATTCATCCAATTGTAAGAACAATTCTGCGTCAATTGCTGGGGCCGTACCTTCGTTTGTTATTCTTAGCTGATAAAAACTATTGAAGCAACGTCTTAGGAACGGTGTACTTAACTCTACTTCCAAGACTGGACACTCTTCCATTCCTTCAAACCAAAAGTTACCTTCGTACACTTCTCCTGCTATGACTTCATTCAAAGTGAAGATGGAAATACAATCCTCCCAATTTGAAGAGGGTGGTAGGGCAACCACAGTCCCTGGAATTGCCGGTACTATGAATTCGTAGAAGCCATCATCATCTGTAAAAGCAGTCAGGGTTTCTCCGCCAAACTGAGCGACTACTTGCCAGCCTGTTAAGACCGGATTGTCCGTTCCTAATAGGCACAAGTCGGATGTATCGCGGTAGATGTAGCCTCGAACAGTTGCGCAAGCATCAGCCTCCGGGTCCAGAAATGCCGTGGAGTAGAAAGTACAGTTCAGGCCAGGTACAATCGTCTCAAGTTCATAAACGCCAGTTTGGGTAGCATCAATCGAAATTACATCTTCGGCGGTAGAACCATCAGGATAAGTCCAGTTGAAGATGATTTCTCCAAAATAGGTTGGGGGTACGAATCCACTCAGAGAATACTGACCACAGCCCAGGGTATTGATGATTATGTCTTCTTCAAAGAGGTCTTCTACCCAAAAAACCGACACTGTTTTAGATGTACTACAATTCTCGGCATCAGGGTTACTAACAGTGAAAGTATACTCACCAGCTTGATCAACCGTGATCACCGCCAAATTGCTAATAACCGAACCATCTGGCCCCGTCCACTCGTGCTGCAAGTTTGGACTACTATCAGAGGCACTGGCGTCAAGCGTGGCCTCGCCGGTAGCACAAGAGAGATAATGATCGTCAGAGAGCACAATCTCGGGTAAATAAGGAACACCAAAAATTTCTACTTCCCGGCAGCCATTGGCATCAAAGACTTCAAGTTGGAGTATGCCAGGTGGAGGGTTCACCAGGTCTTCGTCGGTGCCAATCACCCCAAACGTATCTTCCCATTCAATGGTGTAAGGCGCAGCACCTCCTTCGATAACTGCACTTAAGGTAAACTCTTCGGTACAAGGTTCCGTCGGTATGCCCGCTACCGCGATTTCCAGCGGATTCTCTGGCTCATTAATTTCTCCAGAGTTAATAGCTGTACAGTTATTCGAATCAGTAACAGTTACGCTGTAAATGCCTTCTACTAGGTTGGTAATAGTACCTGAACCTTGTTCACCATTAGCCCAGGTATAGAAGTAAGGTGGAGTACCGCCGGTAACAATGGCTGTTATCGTTCCATCAGATTCTCCTACGCAGCTGATATCAGTGGTAGTGATCACAATTTCCAGCAGCGGAGGCTCGATAATATCTATACATTGTTCTACCTCGCACCCCAGTTCGTCGCTTGCCGTTGCACAATAAGTACCGGCGGGCAGATCAATGATTGTTGTTCCTATTCCAAACCCTCCTGACCACACCACACTTATGGGTTCCCCGGTAACCGCATCAACTGCTTCAATCGCGCCTCCTGCCTCACCAGCACAAAGCGGATATTCTGGGATCAGCTCGAATTGCGGTGCGCCAGTAACGAAAAAATCGCGTTCTACACTACAGCCGGCCGCATCAGTTACCGTCACAAAGTAATCTCCTGTACTGATAGGTCCGATATCCTCGGTTGTATTGCCAGTAGACCATAAATAGGTATACGGAGGGGTGCCTCCTACAACAAGCAGATCAATAGAGCCACCTTCACCAGTTTCGCAGTCTCCGTTTGTTACATCACCAGCTGCGTCTAAGGTTAGTAGTTGTGTGATGATCCAGCTCTCCTCTGCACTACAGCCATTGTCATCGGTGACGGTCACCGCATAAACTCCTGGTGGAACATTGGCTAGTACCTCTTCGTTACTGGTAAATCCGTCCGGACCAGTCCAGTTGTAAGTATAGGGTGGTTCACCGTTTGCCATAACAAGATCAATACTCCCACCATCACAGCTCGCATCCGTGACCGCTGTGTTATCCAGATCGATCAGAACGTTTACCTCTTCTACAAAAAAGGAACGAGTCTCATCACAGTCGGAGGCATCTGCTATGGTAACCATGTAAATACCACTTTCCAGGCCGTTTATGTTTTGGGTGGTAGCGGAAAAACCATTGGGGCCGGCCCACTGAAAATTTACAGGAGGTATTCCACCATCAAAACTAAGGTCGATAGCCATCGTTCCGAGCTCCGCACAATCTTCATCGAAAATGGAAGTCTCCGAAAAATTAATTATGATCTGATCGGGATCTCTGGTACTGAAAGAAGTCTGAACTTCACAACCATTGGCGTCGGTTAAAACAATGGTGTAGATTCCCCCCTCTAGAAAATCCAGATCTTCAGAATTGGATGTAAAACCATTAGGGCCAGTCCAAGAGAAGGCATAGGGCGCCGTACCGCCCCCCACCACCAAATCAATGGAGCCGCTAAAGCTATTACAATCAGCAAAAGTGATAACAGTAGCATCCTCATCGATAAATAAGGAGGAGGGTTCAGCCACATTAAAGTTGGCTTGGTCTTCACAACCATTAGCGTCCGTTACAACTACAGTATAGGTTCCTGCTTCGAGTCCAATAACATCTTCCGTTGTAGAACTAAAACCATTAGGGCCGAACCAAACATAAGTATACGGGAAGGTACCTCCATCAACTACTAAATCGATGGCCCCAGTAGCGCTGCCATTACAATCCGTAGAGGTGACTAAGGTCCCTGCCTCATCGATTTCTGGAAAACTACTAGGCGCTGTCAATTCAAAAGTGGCGGAACTAGTACAACCATCAAGGTTAGTGACGGTAACCATATACTGGCCAGCTTCCAAACCGGAGATATCTTCCGTAGAAGCGTTAAAGCCATTGGGGCCGTTCCAGTTGTAACTGGGAGAAGGTCCGAAAAAACCTACGAGATCAATAGCCCCAGAAAAAGTGCTAACACAATTAGGATTTGTTACTACCGTTTGCTCTTCATCAATTTGCGGCAGCTCGGATACTTCAATAAAAATAGAGCCACTCCCAGTTGCCCCCGCACCGTCTGCAACTTCCAGGAGATAGCTTTGGCTAATACCAGGTGAAGCAGTAGGAAAAGGACAATCCGAACAAGTAAGCCCATCCGCTGGTGTCCAAGCATAAACATAATTTCCATCCCCACCAGTGATAATGGGTTCAAGGAGTATAGATTCCCCCTCACAAATGACCACTGAAGGTGGGAGAGTAACGGTGATTTGGGCAAATACCGACACGGTAGAAATCACCAGTAAAACCAGGGTTAGAAGTAGCTTGTTATGCATCTTTCAGATTTTATAGCGCTAGTGGAACGTAAGAAGATTTTTCATAATACAAATATGCTGCTGAGGTAGCAGCAGAACAACCTATCTTTTATCCATTTGTAATTTCATTATATTTACAAGAAGCCTATATATCCTTTTAAATAGTACTTAAGTATAAATTTTGTAGATCATATTAAATTTTGAAAAATACATTATTGTCAACATTAATTGCATCTCTTAGTCTTCGCGAGCGTCAAGAAGCACGCAAATGGCTACAGTCGCCTTTGCATAATGAGCGGAAAAGCTCTCTTCGTCTGTTTGATCATCTCCAGGAATTCCATTTTGAGTTATGCCTCCCTCCCGAGCGCGAGCGGGCCTTTGCCGCCCTTTTTCCAGAGCAGGAGTATAATGATCAAGTACTGCGTCTGGAATGCAGCTACTTACTACAAAACCTGGAGCAATGGCTCCGCTGGCGGAGTTGGTCCAAAGCGCCCCAAGATCAAAGTCTGCTACTGAGTGCCTACCGAAATTTGGGTCTACCGAAACACTTCCACAGAGCCGCGCAAAAGGCGCAAAGATTGCAAGCAAAGAGTTCGCGGCGCGATCATCGGTTTCATTATCAACAGTACTTGATTGAGGAAGAATTATACCTCTTCCAATCACGGGCAGGCCGGGGTCGACCACTCAATCTACAACAGCAGGAAGATGCTCTACAAAAAGCAATTTTGAGCTACAAACTCCGCTTAGCTTGCTTGAGCTTAGCTCACCAACGAGTCTCTGGTGCACAGTACGAGATTGCCATGTTGCCAGAAGTTTTACAGCTGGCAACTACACCTACCTACGCTAATGAGCCAGCCATAGCCGTTTACTACCACGCCTACCTGATGTACCAAGATGTGGATAACGAAGCCGCTTTTCGCCAGTTCGAACAACTGCTTTTTACACACCTCCCAAAATTTCCCAATCAGGAAGGTCGAGACTTGGTACTGCTAGGGATCAACTTTTGTATCCGGCAAATCAACAAAAAAGGAGAGGCTTATTTTGCGGAAGCCCTAGCGCTGTACCGACAGGGCTTAGATCAAGATTTACTAAGGGAAGATGGTTTTCTCTCCGCCTTCACCTTTAGCAATATCGTTATCATCGCCATCCGCTCGGGGGAATTAGATTGGGCCCAAGGCTTCATCGAACAGTATCGTCGGCAGTTGGAACCCACACGCCGGCAAGCCATTCACGCCTTGAACGCCGCTCGCATTGCCTATCAGCAAGGGCAACACCGCGACGCCATGCTCCTCTTGCATCAGTTCTCGGATCGTGACTTTATTCACACCCTAAGTGCGAAAATTATTCAATTGAAGATCTTCTATGAGGGCGGTGATTTCCAGTTGCTAGCGGCTCATATCAAAAATACTCGCGCCTATCTACGCCGCGTAAAGACAGATAGCTACCACAAAAAGATTTACGTAAATATCTTTTCCCTTACAGATCAATTGATGAAACTCCCACCGTACGATCAAGAAAAACGCCTGGCCTTAAGGCAACAGATCATGGATACCGAGCCACTGACGGAGAAAGAGTGGTTGCTGGCGCAGTTGTAGCAGTTTATTGAATTAAAATGGCAATAGCAATCAAAATTTCAATATGTAGGTTTGATTGTCATCACTCTCTTACGCTATTAAGCTGACTTGCGGCTTAGATACTTCCTTAACACACCACCTTGCACATTATTAACATCGAATTCAACAATTAGCCGCAGTTCTAGCGTTTTCTGCTTCCCACCAAAAATACGGCTGGCCGCTTGTGCAAATCCGGAGCTTTAGCTTTACGCCACTGCTGAATGGTCATCGTCTTGATCCATTGTGTAGGTAGCGTAATATCAACTGCTACGGAGAACAAAGTTTGCGGCCCAAGGACTTGTAATGCCGTTTCGAATACAGCAGAATTGCGGTAAGGTGTTTCGATAAAAATCTGTGTTTCGCCACGGCGCATGGCCTGCTGCTCCAATTGCTTGAGGTCTTTACCCAATTGTGGCCGCTTGGCACTTAAGTAGCCTTTGAATGCAAAAGACTGCCCGTTCATACCCGCCCCCATTAAAGCCAGTAAGATGGAGGAAGGCCCAACCAAGGGCACCACTTCTACTTGTTGTTGGTGAGCGGCCAAAACCAATTGACTCCCCGGATCAGCTACGGCGGGAACGCCAGCCTCGGAAAGTAAACCCACAGAACGACCATCTTGAGTAGGTTGGAGGAAACTGGGAATTTCGTGTGACTCTGTTCTTTTGTTCAACTCAAAAAACAGACAATCATCAAAAGCCCGTGGAAATTCGATGGCTTTGAGGAAATGTCGTGCTGTTTTGGCACGCTCTACCACAAAGGCGTCTAGCTCATGAATAATATCTATGACGTATTGTGGTACGGTATGCCAGGCATCTTCACCTAACGGTACTGGAAGTAAGTAGAGTTTTCCGTTTGCTGTTTTCATTAGTACCTTTGTCGCATGAGTACGACTTATACAATTAAGTTGCCCCAATTTGAAGGTCCGTTCGATCTGCTTCTGTTCTTCATCGAGCGGGACGAACTGGACATTTACGATATTCCGATCTCCAAAGTTACGGATGATTTCCTGGAGTACATCCGTCAGATGGAAGAGATGGATATCGACCTCGCTAGTGAGTTCGTACTCGTTGCTGCTACGCTGTGCCGTATTAAGGCCAAAATACTTATTCCGCGGAAACCCCTTGATGAAGAAGGGAATGAAATTGACCCGCGCGAAGAACTGGTACAGCGCCTGCTGGAATACAAACGCTACAAGAGTGTACTGGCGGAGATGCGCGAATTGGAGGAAAGTAGAAGCCTCCGTAACTATCGAGGTAATGTAAGCAGAGAACTCCAAGATATAGCGACCAAAGCGCTGGTAGATTCTGAATTGGAGTCCGTTACCCTCTTCAAATTATTGCGTGCCTTTGAGCGTGTTATGCAACGCATGGAGGACGCAAACCGGCGCCCTACCGTGCACCAAATTGTGCAGTTCAACTATTCCATCGAGGACCAGCAACAGCACATCCTTACCATGGTGCACGCCGGTGGTACTCGACCTAATTTTATTGATGTATTTGGCCACTGCAAGAACCGTATCCACGCTATTGTGACCTTCCTAGGCCTGCTAGAACTACTCAATCTACAGCAAATTCGGCTAGTTGGCGGCGCAGAAGTTAATAGCTTTTGGCTGGAGCCTTACCCCGACGAAGAGGAGTAGATTATTTTGCAGGACCCGCACACTCCAAAGAATATTAGCGCGCGAATCCTGCAGAATTGAGGTCTTATAAGTTATCAAAAATAAATCGTCGCATTTCATCATCACAGTCTGCACAACTGAAGTAGGCACCGTGGTCTCCGCCCTCAATCAAGCGTAGCTGATTGGTAATTCCGAACGAATCCAAAATAGGATGAATGAGGCACGAGCCTTCAATAAAGTCACCGTTTGGATTATTCTCTGAATCTGGATCAATCGTGCAATTATCCAAGGATCCGTGAATGCTGTACAGAATAGGATCGCCGGCATCTACCAAATCAGCTTTTAATAATCCGCCGGAAATGTTGATAACACCTTTGATTTGTTCGCTTCCGCCAGGATTACCACTGTTGCCAGAAAGACCGCCAGTAGATAAAATATATTGCTGCAACTCCTCCGGCACAGCGCTAATTTCCGCTTCGTCAAAGTAAGCGTAGTGCAATGCGGTGACGGCTCCAGCCGAAAAACCACCGATAAAGATATTGTCCGGGTCAATGCGATAAGTGTTGTCCAAATTGAAAAAGCGTACTGCCGCTTTCATATCCTGAACTGCGTCAATGACAGCAATTTGCAAACTCGGATCATCAGCACCACCCATGAGTCGATAACTAATGGAGGCTGCGACGTAGCCGGCCCGAGCAAACTTACGGGCAAGATCATTAAAATCTTCCCGATCACCTTCAGCAAAACCACCACCGTGAGCCAAAACAATCAGTGGCCGATTATTTTCGGTATCGTTAGCGGGCTGATAGATATTCATGAGGAGTGGTACATTGCTTCCTGCCTGATTGGTGTTGGCTCCGTACTGCACCCCAATTGTAGAATCTACTTCACTGAAGAGCAGGTCTAGATAGCGTGTTCCAGGAGTAGGCCCTGGCGTATTTGGAGTAACCTCCTCCTTTTCACAAGCTGATACAAGGCAGAATAAGACAAGAAAGAACAGCATTGAAAGCTGATTCATTACTAATTTTGACATGCTTATTAATTTTCGGTTAAACAGTTCTTTGCGATAAAGAACGGGAGTGTTCTAACCAAGAATTATATCCCCAAGGGGGCCGCATGTCCTGTATTGGAGCGTATGCGAGTATCCAGGACAAACCCCTCTTTTTCTTTGTAAGCTCCGGGGGTCAAACCCGTGCTTTTCTTGAAACTCGCGTAGAAATTACTCCTGGACCGAAAGCCTACCTCCTTTCCTATGGCCTCCAGGGAATAGAGCTGAAAACGCAGATCGACGAGCATATCCTTAGCTAAGGCTATCCGGTACTGCTCTACGAATGCATTAAACCGCAAGCCAGCCTCCTCCTTCAGCACCCGAGTAATGGTACTGGGACTTACACCAATGTTTTTAGCCAGGGTATCGCGGTTCAAACCAGGATCTTTAAAAAGCTGTTGTTCCTGCATCAGGCGCTGAATATTGGCAAAATGCAATGCGCAGGAAGAGACCGAAATGGCTGTTTGTGTATCACCGGTATTAATCCGATATTTTTTAGGAGACCTATCCAATACTAACTCCTGTATTCCGGTATAGCTTAAACGAATAATCACCGCTGCAGCTAGCATCCATAATAATTGCCAATACACCGGCCCAAATACGCCTTCTAACAATTCTCCGGTCAGTAAGCAGCAGGCAAGTAGAATTATAGCGATCCAGTTAGCCTCTAGCCAGTTGCTTATGCCTTGTCTTTTTTCCTGTTTACTCAGCTCGCGCAAACTCAAGGCACACATAATGATAAAAAAGCCAAGCGCTGAATAAAACTCAAATGGTTCTATCAATTCTCCAATTGCCCCCAGTGTATGGTAATTCCACCAATCGGCGAGTGAGATTACGGTATGAAGGAAACTAAAGAGTAGAAAAGGACTAAGTAACAACAGTTTTGTACTTCGACTAACTGTTTGCCTGAGCTTCAGACGAACAAAAAGATAGAGAAAAACTGGAGGTAAATATTCAATACGAAGAAACTCGAAGACCTCAGCAAGCAACGGAAACGAAACGACTGCACTAGCCTGTAGAATAACCAGGGCGAAAGTCACAAGTGCAAACGCCAGAAACTGATTAGGGTACTGTTGATATTTTTTTGCACTCAGTAAAAGTGTAGCAAAGAAGAAGCTAATGCCTATACCAATGTAAATAAGAAACTTTGCAACTTCAATCATGAGTGTAAGAGCAGTTGAGTAGTGAATATCCCAGAAGAAGAATCTTCGGAAATACAACTCCCTAACCATCATTTACCCTACCCAAAAGCAATAGAATTCGAGCGACAAAGTCACTCTTAAGTTGTGGAATATCAGTGGAAAACCCGCAGTAAACACAATTACCAACAAGGTTTTCCACACTCTTTTGTTAATTACTTTCTGATCATTTGATAATCAACGAATAAGACGGTGGATAAGAGGAATATCGCTCCCGCCTGGTGTAAGACGCCAAGGGCCACAGGAATCATACCTACACTGTTGATAACTGTTAGAATTCCGAGGACAACCTGAATTATTAACATACTTACCAACATGTATGCAGACCATCGAATGATGCGAATTTCGGTGCGTTTTAATAGCTGCCAAGCGAAGTACAAGACCATGATAGTCAATATATAAGCTACTGAACGGTGGGTAAACTGTACCAAAGCCGGCAAGAAGAGGGTTGCGTCGTAGTTCACAAAGTTTTCCACATTCCACATATTACCCTCTAAAAGTACCGATGGAATCCATTCTCCGTTCATATCTGGCCAGGATGGATAAAAAAGTCCAGCCTTCGCGCCAGACATAATTCCACCCAGAATTATCTGTATTGCAGTGACAACAGTTATAACTTTCGCCCAGGTTTTCAACATAGGTTGTGGAAAACTAAGTGGCTGAGGCTGAAATACTTTGAATACAGTCCAGAGCAGGTAGGCATACAAAATACACGCCAAGGAAAGGTGCATGGTAAGCTTGTAGGCATTTACCCACGGCCGCTCAATTAGCCCACTGGCCACCATAATCCAACCAAAGGAAGCCACAAGGCCAGCCAGGAGGACCGTTATGCCCAATCGCCTCATAAGCGGCTTATCAAGCCACCCTTTGCGCCAAAAGATGAAAAAGGGGATAGCGAACACAAATCCCATTAAACGCGCCCAGAGGCGATGAAAATACTCCCAGAAGTAAATAAACTTGAATTCGCTCATTGACATTCCCTCATTGATCTTCTCGTATTGAGGGGTCGCTTTGTATAATTCAAACTCTTCTTCCCATTGTGCAGCACTCGTGGGCGGTAAGGTGCCCGTAACAATCTCCCACTTGGTAATGGAAAGGCCAGAACCGGTTAAACGGGTAATGCCACCAATAACCACCTGCCCAATAATCATAACTACTCCAATGACCAGCCACCATTTCACAATAGGCCGGTATTGAAAAGTTGTTGCATTTTCACTTTGCTCCTCTACTGCTGCTTTTTGAGCTGTTTCGTCACTCATATCAATCATCCTATTCGTGTATATAGAGCCAAATTTCCGGTTTCGGTAATAAGGTCTATTAATAGTTAATTATAATTTTTTTTGAATTCCCTTATTATTATTAGTGCTGTTAGTTTAGTGGAGAAAAAATAATGTAAACGCTAGGTTAATTCATTGTTAATAGAAGTAAGCTATACGTAAACATTTATTCCACATCTGAACTGCCTCAAAAACAGGGGAATGCAAACTTATTCACACTCGCGTTAATAAGTGCTAACAGAATAACTTTTTTAAAATCGCACCTTGATTTTTGACCTTTTAGTGTCAATAACCTTTTCCGTTTTACACGAAAAACGCTCCATTGGGGATCGAACAAAAAAAATCCACTAGTGGTGTGTGGAATGATGTCAAAAAAGTGCAAGTTTTCCTCAGAGTTATCCACGGATCGTGTGGAAAATAGATTTGGATAAAGTGCTGTTTTTTACGTACTTACGTCAAGCGCCAAAATTGGTGTGTGGAAAACTTAAATTCCAGATCAAAGTCCATGTGCGGTCGATATTCACAGGTGTATAGTTTTGAACAGTTGGAGGCGCAATTGCAAATTCCGCTCTCTAGTGCCCTCAGTATTCCCGCTAATTATAATGTAGCGCCTACTCAAGATGCGATGGTGCTAACCAACGAGCACCCGAACACTTTACAAGCTTACCGTTGGGGACTTGTCCCACATTGGTCTAAAGATATCAGTCATGGTGCGCGATTAATTAACGCTCGACGCGAGGGTATCGCCACCAAACCTTCTTTTCGCATTCCTATTCGCCAACGCCGTTGCCTGGTTTTTGCGGATAGCTTTTACGAATGGCGCCGCTCTGGACAGCAAAAATTACCTTATCGTATTCTTCGATCCAATGACGACATCTTAGTCATGGCTGGGATCTGGGACTGCTGGCACAAGGACGGACAAGAATTGTACACCTTTTCTGTTATTACCACCGAACCCAACGCTGAGATGGAAGGTATCCATAACCGCATGCCTGTCTTGTTGCTTAACCATGAGCAACAGCAACAGTGGCTGCAGGAGTTACCATTGGAGGATACGTTGGAATTACTGCAAACGCCACCTGATGGTATACTTAAGCATTATCGCGTTAGTCAAAGGGTAAATTCCGTACGAAATAACGGCTCTGACCTACACGAAGCCGTCAATGATGACCCTTTGACTTTATTCTAGCAAAGTCTTCTGTCGTTGACTTAACTTAAGATGCTAATTTTGCGGTCGGAAGCAATACATTTTAGGGCTTCTGGGTTTACCTTCTATAATAGACATCCACGCGTGGCATGAGAAACAAACTACTCCTTCTTCTAGCCGTATTACCTTTCCTGCTGGGAGGGCAAAACGTTTTACCCATTGGTGCTTGGCGTTCCTTCCCTCCCAAGCGAGTGGGCCTTTCCGTTACCCAAAGTAGCGATCAAATCTTCTACGCCACTCGGGCAGCGATCATGATCATGGATAAGAATGAAATGGCGCCCCAGTTTTTGACTACCGTTGATGGTTTAACGGGAGTAGACTTTCGTTTGATCCGTTATCACGAACCTACCGGCCAGCTCATTATCGTTTACGAAGACGGCGTCATTGATCTGTACCGTGATGGAGAAATCCGCACGGTCAGTTCGATTAAGAACTTTACCAATATTACCGGTGAAAAAACAGTCAATGATATTTTTGAGCTGGATGCTAGTACGGTCTTCTTGGCGGGGAGCTATGGGGTATCTGCTTTTCGCTTAGACAATGCCTCTTTCCCCTTTACCACATTCATGGGAGGGGCTAATGTTTTATCGACAGCGGTTTTTGAGGGAAATATTTATGCTGGTACTGCCGAAGGCATCTACCGTACTAGCATCAATAACCCCAATGCAGATGATTTTGGTACTTGGGATTTCCTAGGTACGGAAGACGGTTTTCCCGATGATTACTCGACTAATGCCCTGGCCGTTTACGAAGGGCAATTATATATAGGTATCAACGAGGATATCTACCGCTTGGAAGATGGACTTCCAGTTCTTTTTTCTGATCAGGATTCAGCTTTAGGGCTTCGCTATTTTTCTGCCGAGGGTGAATACTTACTGGCAGGATACCGTTGTGTGGACGGAGGTTGTGGAAATGGCCAAGTTCTTTACTTATCAGCGGATGCTAGTGGTGGCTCATTGGCGCGTGGCTGTGTTGGGCGCACTAACTATGCCATCGAAGATGAGACTGGGCAGATATGGTTTGGTGATGATTGGATGGGCTTTCGTTGGATAGATAATATCAATGACGAATTCTGTAATACCTTCGAAATCAATTCTCCCTATAGCCAAAGGGTATGGAATATGGAGGTCTACGAAGATACCCTGTGGGTAGCAGCTGGTGCGTATGAAAATACTCGCACACCGGTACCTACTGACCACGGCATGGCATCTTTTGGATCTGGTGAATGGACCATCTACAATCGCTGGAGCAATGAGACCTTCAAAGGTTTCAACACAGCCTCCGATGCGCGCGATGATGATGTCTTTGCACTGATTGAAGTGGCCGTGAATGACGTAACAAATAAGATATATGGTGCTTCTTACTATACTGGTTTGATTGAGATAGACGGGGAGGAGGTATCCTTATTAGACGATTCAAACACCCCCTTGAGTAATACCAATGGTGATGAAAACCGGACCCGTGTTAGTGGTTTGGCAGTTGATGAGGAAGGTGGTTTATGGGTAAGTAATTATCGCGCCTTGGAAGGTCGGCCATTGCATCGACTGGCACCAGATGGTACCTGGGTTTCTTTCAATGAGACTTGTGGCCAGAATGACCTGTTCCAAATAGAGATTGATCCCAATGGTTATAAATGGATCATTAGCGGTAGCAATACTGCAGGAGTTGTACTCTTTGACGAAGGCGACTTGGATAACCCCAATGATGATCGCTGTCGTTCTTTTACTGCTAATAACTCGAACGTCCCTACGAATGATACAAATTGCCTGGCCATTGATCAAGATGGTGATGTGTGGGTAGGCACCAATCAGGGTATCGTCATCTTCGAGTGCGGTGGTGCTGCTTTTGATGATAATTGTATTGGTTCTCTGCGTACCGTTGATTTGGATGGTTTTCTAGAGTTCTTGTTCAAAACTCAAACCGTGCAGACTATCGCTGTAGATGGTGCCAACCGCAAGTGGGTAGGAACGACAAGTGGAGCCTATCTCCTCTCACCGGACGGTAAAGAAGAACTGATTCACTTCACTGCGGAGAACTCTCCCCTTCCTGATAATTCAGTCCGTACTATTGCGCTCAATCAGCGTACTGGCGAAGTTTTCATTGGAACAGATAAAGGGATTGTTGCTTACCAGGGAGATGCTATCGAAGGTACTCGTTTGAATAGCGCCAACCCACTGGTATTCCCTAATCCGGTTCGTCCGGAATACGAAGGGCCAATCACCGTGCGCGGCCTATCTGTAAACGCCAATGTGAAAATTACGGATGTAAATGGAAAGCTGGTGTACGAAACCCAAGCCCTGGGCGGGCAAGCTGTTTGGGACGGTCGTGACTATAATGGCCGCAAAGTCCAGACGGGAGTATACCTTGTTTTCAGCACCACTAACCCACGTGAAGCCGGCCTGGCTCAACCAGATGCTGCAGTAACGAAGATTTTGTTCGTGAATTAATTAGCTGCTAAAAGTAGAGGGTAGAAAGCTGTTATTATATTTCTACCTTCTACTTTTTTATCTTCCCACTTCCCACTTCCCACTTCCGATTTCCGATTTCGCCCCTCCTATTCTCGCTGTCGCGAATCGATCCAAATGGTTACGGGACCATCATTCAATAGACGCACTTTCATATCTGCACCGAAGGTTCCACTGCCAACTTCTTGGCCCAGGGCAATGCTGAGTTGGTCCAGAAAGCGTTCGTATAAGGGAATGGCCACCTCGGGGCGGGCAGCTTTGATGTAGCTCGGGCGGTTTCCTTTCTTGGTGCTAGCGTGTAAGGTAAACTGGCTGATCACCAAGATTTCGCCATTGATATCCTGTACAGACCGATTCATTTTGCCCTCCTCGTCGCCAAAAATGCGGAGTTGAGTAATCTTTTTACAGAGCCAAGCGATATCATCATCCGTATCTTCGTGCTCAATTCCCAGCAGCACCAACAAGCCCCAACCAATAGCAGATTTTACTGTTCCATCAATGGTAACGGAAGCCTCACTAACTCGTTGAATAACTACTCGCATGAATTCTACCTTTGCTGTGCAGCAAAAATAGAAAGCTTGCTATTAATAGTCAGATTGGGCTTGAGCAATTCTTTTACGTGATGTATAGACTAGCCCATCTTCCCGTATAGGGTATAAAGTAGAAGGTATAAGGACTACAACAGGTCTTCCCTCTACAACGCGAGGTGTCAGTATTTGATAACTTGCAAATAGTACATCAGAAACCTCTCGTTAAATCATTCCAACAAACAGAAAATTATGACGACTACCAGTTTTGAATTTACACTCAATTGTATTCGCCAAACTCGCCACAACATGGAGCGTATCATGCAGGGTTTCACGATAGAACAGCTAAATACTATCCCTGAGGGTTTCCGAAACAACTTGATTTGGAACTATGGCCATGTGATCGTCACTCAGCAATTGTTGTGTTACGGCTTATCAGGACAAAAGACTTTTGTGGATAAGTCGCTTATTGAAGCCTATCGGAAAGGGACCGCGCCTAATGGTGACGTGGACCAAGCAGGCTTTCAGGAGTTGCAGTCTTTGAGTGTGGCCGCCCTGAACCAATTTGAGGAAGATTATAAAAAAGGAATTTTCCAAACGTTCAAGACTTATCCAACCAGCTACGGTGTTGAATTAACCGGTATTGAGGAGGCATTTAATTTCAACTTAGCGCACGAAGCTATGCACATGGGCACGATGCTGGCGATCCGAAAGTTAGTCTAGTGCCACCAACTGTTCAGCTGTTTCAACAAATCTTGCGCTGCCGGGCCGGGGTAAGCTTCAGCCGTAATGATTGATTCTAATCTTTCGCGGGCAGCAACCTCTTGTCCTTGCGCCAGTTCGCTTAGTACTAAGTACCAATTGGCCGCTTCTTGATAAGCGCTATCCAAAGGAATTGCTTCCAGGCTCGTTTGGGCATTGGCTGCCTGGCCTTGCTTTAATTGAGCGATTCCGAGGTAGAGTTGTGTTAATCCATTTGTGGATAAGCTATCCGGTAAACCTTCTAGTAAGGGAATAGCAGCTGCATAATCACCGCGGTTATAAGCCTCCATTGCTTCGGTGAGTTGAGCTTCAGCGTCGCCACTCATAGTGGTAAGCCGATCTGGATAGGGGGTGGAGTACTGGTCAGCTAGAGCGGTATTGGAGTAATTGTTTTTCTGCCATAAAAAACCTGCCACTAATAGCAAAGCTACACTGGCCGCTACTGCTAGGATAGTTCTGCCAGGAAGACTACGCGTTCGTGCGCCATTTTTGTAAATCGCCTTAATCTCTTCTTTGGTACGTAGCTGGGTATACAGATCAACCGCCTGATGGGTCAGGCGTTGCTGCTCCACTTGAGTGGCCAAGTCTTCGTTCTGTTCCAGTTGTTGCGCAAAGGCAGTCCGCTCTGCTTCCGGCAGTTCGCCTGCTAGATAGGCGGCAATTTCTTCGAATGTATAGTTTCGATCATTCATGATAATTTTATTCAGGTGCGGGTGTAAAGGAGTTGTACCATACTTTGCACCGCATGATCATCCTCCATCAGCTTGTGCAACTGCTTGAGGCATTTGTTCTTTTTATTCATGGCTACCTGAGCATTGCGGTAGGCCAACTGCCCGGCAATCTCGTCCATCGCATAACCGCCAGCCCAGAGGAAAAGTACTTCGCTGCACTTCTCCCGTAGTCGAGCAAATAGTTGATGCAATAGCCCTTTTTGCTCTTCATCCATCATACTCATTACTGGCGTATGTTCATCCGTTTCTACTACAGCCAGTTGGTCTTTGATCTCATTTTCTCTTTGTCGGCGTTGGGAACGTTTGTACCAGATGCCTTTGCAAATGGCAAACAGATAGGTGCCGATCGCACTTTCGCCGCGGAATGAACCCCGGCGAATATTTAAGACCAAGGCAGTTACTCCTTCCAGTGCTACATCCTCACCATCAGCATCTGAGCCTCCGCGTTGGCGAACCAATGCTTGGATCTTTCCCATTTCGTGCTGCAAAATTTGAGCAATGGCCCTATCGCTGGTCCGTCCATTGGATTGGATCGCCTGGATCATTGCTTCATCGCTTAGCTTTCTGTTTCCAAACATAAGTACCATTTGATGGTCAAAACCTAACCACTTAATAAGGATAAAGTAATCAGTCGCTTAAAAATAAGGAGAAGGAAGGAAAGTATAAGTCTTTAAAAAAGGACCTTTCTCTTAAGAAATATTAGAGGTCCACGGAAGCAAAAGCTAGTAGTAGAGATAAAAAATATTCGCCAGCAAGCCAGTATTTACTGGGCTTCTCAACTTTTTTTGAAAAAAATATAAAAAGGTGATTAGGTTTTTTCATTCCGCTGGTACCAAAGGGCGAAACAACATGATTATTTAACCTCAAATCCTTATAGTTATGAATTTCTCCATGTTGAAAACCTCCACCTTTGTACTTCTTTTGGCCACTTTCTTGTTTAGCAGTTGCGAAAAAGAAGAGGTAATTCCTACCCCTGGTGAAGTACTGGTACCAACTGTACAAGTAGACCAAAAAGTAGAAACAGCAGTATTGGTTGAAGATTATCAGAATCTGTTTGATTTACGAGCACGCGAAGGTTATCGCCCTGTTTGGGTCGACGGTTTTCTACACCGTGCTGGTAACTCTACTGATGCCTATAATACCACTATGTTTAATGTGGTTTTTGAAAAAACACCTGATAATCTGGAATGGGCATCTTACCATGGTTTGACTTCCGCTTCCTACCAGGCAAAGTTTGATGAAATGACGGATAAAGGCTTCCGCTTGGAGTTCATCGAGAGCTATCCTTATAATGGTGGTGTGCGCTACGCTCCCATTTTTGTGAAGCAAGCTGGTCCTACTTATAAAGCAGTGCATGGTTTGGCACACGCCAACTGGCAGAATTACTTTGATGATCGCGTCGCTGAAGGTTATCGGTTAGTGAACCGCTCTGTAGTATTCGTTGGCGGTAGTAAATACGTCACTGCTTTGTTCGATAAGAAGAATGTAGGCAGCTGGATTTCTAAATCCAATATGAGTCCTAACGCTACGCAAACGGCAATGGAAGACAATCAAGATGCTGGCCGCATGCTTAACCCACCTTGATATTGCTCAAGAGAATACAATTGAGTTCACCTTTGGTGCGGTTTGGACTTCTGAAGCTCACAATAACTGGTATGCTCTAAATAAGTTGGATCAAGATGAATTGGAAGCAGAAATCACCGTGGCAAAGAGTAATGGTTATAAAGTGACTTTGGTTTCCGCTTATGATGAGCCCGGTTTGATCAATGGCAACGAAGTACACTTTATCCGCTACGCGGTTGGGTTCCGTAAGTAAGCTCGGTAAGACTTAAATCCCATGAAACCATAGTCTAATCTTTTAGGACTATGAATCTCAAAACCTAGTTTCTAATCAAGGCATGAGTCTTCCTCAGTAAGGACAGACTCATGCACTTTTTGATGGTATTGGGTAAGTGGTACCTAGTACTTCAATATGATAATTTCAAGTACATCTCTTTCCAAGTACTGTATACTATGTACCTAGTACAGTGGGGTTTGCGGGAGAATACAGTTACTCCACAGATCAAGTAAAAGCAAAACCCACATTATTTATAATCCGTAACTTAAAGAGTAGGGTGCTGCCCACCATCCCCTTTTACTCACACCAAAAAAACGCCTATGTATCGTGTTCAGTTTTGGTCATTTCTATGCTTAGTTTGGTGCATTTTTTGCCCATCCTTAAACCTTGCTGCGCAGGTGTCAGAGGATGATTCCTTAGCCTTAGTTAGTGTCTATGATTTTACCGATGGTCCTAACTGGATTAACGCTAGCAATTGGTTGAGTGGTCCGGTTTCCACCTGGCACGGAATAACGGTAATGGATAGCCGAATCATAGCCGTGGAACTTCCGAACAATAACCTGCAAAACGGTATTCCCCCGGAGTTGAATGCCTTGATTGGGCTCCAGCGTATTGACCTTTCTGGGAATGAACTTAAAACCAGCGCTGATCTAGTCAATATTCCCGGCTTGAGTTCACTACTGTTGAATGACAATCAATTGGAGGAGTTACCGCAGACGATGTCCTCTGTTTTATTGGAACTGGATTGCTCTAATAATCGCCTCACCTTTTCTGACTTAGAGCCTTTTCTCGTTTTTAGTATTCCCAGCTTTACCTACGAACCACAGGCACCGGTGGGCGATGGTGGCTTTGTCTATGTAACACCGGGCAGCGATACTAGTCTGGATCTACCGTTAACGGGCCTTAATAATTTGTACCAATGGGCTCAAGATGAAACCCCAATTGGTCCTTTTATTCCCAATTCAGAATTGGCTATTACAAATGCGATGGCCAGCGATGAAGGCGAATACGTTTGTACCATAACTAACGCTAGCTTCCCTGATTTGATACTTACAAGTGTGCCGGTAAGATTACTCCTTACTCGTTTTGATATTGCTGGTGGAGAGTACGTTCCCAATCACCTCATCATGGAATTTGTTGATGAAGCAACCCAGGAGGAGAAGGACTCATTGCTCAGTTTTTATCAGGCAACTCGTCTTGATAGCTGCCTTTGTGGGGTGTTAGAATTATGGTTGCTACCAGATACTACCACCTTACCGGAAGGTGAAATTATTATTGGCATTGAAGGCATCAAAGAGGATGCCATGACCAAATCAGAGATTGAGGAAACGGGCTTCAATTACTTTGTTGAATTACTGGGAAAAAGACAAGCGAAGTATGCTTACACTCAAAAGTCTATTGCGGCACTACCTCCACCTCCACCCAATGAAAGCAACCTAGCCGTAGCTGTTATTGACGTTGGAATTGATCTAAGCCATACTGCCCTGCAAGCTTATACTTGGACCAATGAGGAGGAGTCTGAAAATGATATAGATGATGATGATAATTGCCTAACTGATGATTTGCAAGGCTATAATTTTGCTAAACGCGACAACCTACCGCTAGACCTGGTCAATGGTCACGGAACGCACGTTGCAGGAATCATTACTGATGGTCTACTGGCTACTTCTGAGGTTCGCCTCATGGCCTTGAAAAGTCATACCGAT
The DNA here is from genome assembly GCA_038528965.1 of Bacteroidota bacterium. Lineage (GTDB taxonomy): Bacteria > Bacteroidota > Bacteroidia > Chitinophagales > Saprospiraceae > Lewinella. The sequence goes on from JBCBEC010000054.1 coordinate 20,915, forward strand.
GATGGTACAGGTACCTTGTTTAGTGCGCTTTGCGGTATCTATTACGCCAACGATAAAAATGCTCGTGTCATTAATCTTAGTTGGGGTTATGCTGGTTTGCCTTCGCCTTTATTGGAAAGTGCCATTAGCCGAGCAGGGGATGATTGCGGGGCCTTAGTCGTTGCCTCTGCAGGGAATAATGCGGAGGATAATGATGCTATTCCGCACTACCCTTCCAGTTTTGAGTTGGATAATTTGATCAGTGTTGCAGCACTGAGCACCATGCTGGATTCCCTGGCCGACTTTTCTAATTATGGTCTCCAATCTGTAGATATTGCTGCCCCCGGTGAACGGATATTGAGCACGCTACCAGGTGATATGACAGGCTTCAAAAGTGGGACATCCATGGCTGCCGCAGCGGTATCCAATGCTGCTATTCGACTCTTTGAGGCCAGACCCGAACTCACTTACATTAATGTACGAGAGGCTCTACTGAGTAGCGCGGAAGAAATTACCGGGTTGGAAGGCTTTGTTACTACCGAAGCTAGATTAGATCTGCCCGCCGCGCTCTTAGCTATTCAGAATGTAGCGCCTGATTCTAGTTGCGTTATGGTGAATTCTACAGCGAATTTTGCTACAGCTATACCCATTTTGTCGGTTTATCCTCATCCGTTTAGGGATAAAATTACCGTTGAATTTTCCTTGCCAAAGGCTGCTCAAATGCAGCTGACACTACTCAATGCCTGGGGGCAAGTAGTATGGCAAAACGAGCAGTATTTTGGCGAAGGCCAGCAGAGGTATACCATCTCGGACATTAATCGAAATAGCCCGAAAGGACTGTACATATTGCAGATGAGGACTAGTTCGGCTAGCCAGGCCATCAAGCTATTGCGCCAGTAAATATGTCTATCTTGGAATCATATGTGCTAATTGCCTATGTGGTTCCAACGTATTCTTTTGCTGTTTTGCCTTGCTTATTCTTGTTGGTCTTGTACTGACCAGCCCGCACCTACTCTAGAGCCAGAAGAGCGAATAAGTAGTTCAGCTGATACGATAGATTATTGGCAAGCGGTTTTAGATACGGTACAAGCACTTTACGCTGCGGACCAACTAGAAGCAGCAATCGATGCGGCCAATCATTACTTCGATCATGTAGCTACTAGCGCTTGGTTGCCAACTCCATCTCTTGGTATGCTTTGGCACCGCTTAGGGGTATTTCACTATCTCCTGGATGAATATGATGAGGCAGGCATCTGCTTTCTAACGGCTATTGGTGTGCGTGATCTAGTGCTGGGCCACACCACTTCTGAAGTAGGTATGAGTTATCATAATCTGGGTGTGGTGTACAAAGAGAAGGGTAATTATCTCGATGCTATTGCTGCCTTGGAAGAAGCGGCTGCGATCCGCAAAGCCATCGAAGAAAATGACCGACTTGGACGTACGTACCAGGAGCTGGCAATTGTCTCCAATTCACAGGGTGATTATGATAATGCACTCACGGCCCATCAGGCCGCCCTACCTTTATTGACGGAGGCTTATGGGCCGGATCATCGGTATACCGCCCGTAGTTATTTTAACATGGCCACCTTACACCGTAAACTGGGGCAGTATCAGCAAGCCTTAAGTTCATTGGAGGAAGCCCGCCGCATTTATACAATGCTTTATGGAGAGGAACACGCCGAGGTGGCTTCGTGCTTCAATAACTTTGGAAATATATATGATGACCAAAGAGATTATGCTTCGGCATTACAGGCTTACCGTTATTCCTTGGCAATTAATCAAAAGATAGAAGGAGAGGAAAGTATAGAGGTGGCGGAGAACTATAATAATTTGGGTTTCACCTATTACCAATTGGGTTCGCTTGAACAAGCGCGGTATTACCAGGAAAAATCGTTGACTATACGGCAACAACTTTTGGGCGCTTATCACCCGAGAATTGCCAATTCCTACCACAATTTAGCAGAAGTCAGTGCGGCTGCCGGGGAGATCGATCAAGCACTTATTTTTCATCAACAGGCGCTGCATAATAAGTTTACCAATTTCCGCGACAGCGATCTTACTAGCTTACCGAATTGGGAAGTTCACACGGTGGCAGGATCATATATCGAATTATTGGAAATCCTTTTTGCTAAGGCGCGAACCTGGCAAAAACGTTTTGAAAAGTCTAATGATGCAGCAGATCTAGCGGCTGCTTTATCTACCTATAAGTCTTGTGATCAATTGATTGATCGGATGCGACGAGAGTATACTTCCGATGCGTCAGTGCTTTTTTTGCTATCGCAAACGGTACCCATTTATGAAGGTGCACTGGAGGTAGTTTTCGAGTTGCAAGCAGTGGCTCCGGATGTAGACCAAACAGAGCAGGCGTTTCATTTTATGGAAAAAAGTAAGTCTGTTCTATTACTGTCTTCTCTGAAGGAGACCCAAGCACGAATGGCAGCCAATATCCCGCAAAATCTCCTCGCTAAAGAGAATGCGATGCGTGTAGATTTAGCTTACCAACAGCGGAAGCTGGTAGAGCGTGAACTGGAGTGGGGTGTTGGCGATAGTATCGCTCAACGGCAAGGGCGGCAATTATTGGAACAGCGACAGAAATACCGCGAATTCATTACGCGCTTAGAGACGGATTATCCTACCTACGTTCAGAAAAAATACAACACGGAGGTGGTCCCATTGGAAACCTTTCGGCAAGGTTTGATTGATCGAGACCAGGCCTTTGTGGAGTACTTTGTGGGAGAACGACAGTGGTTTGTCTTGGCGCTTTCTGCCGACGGCCGGCGCTTTCAACGGGTGATCAATCCCGATGGTGTAGCCGCCTTAGTGAAGGATTGCCTGGAGGGTATTGGGGCACCTGATGAGGGGCCAAGAATGTTCAATCAGTACGCAAAAACGGCTAGTGAGCTCTACGAAAAATTGTGGAGTCCCGTAGCAGATGTGTTGAAATCGCGAACGCTTATCGCTACGGCAGGTATGCTCGGGTATTTACCCTTTGAGGTTTTGCTGAGCCGGCCACTTGGAGAAGAAGCCGCTGACCAGCCAGCTTACCTAATTCATGATCATCAGCTGAGCTATGCCTATTCGGCTACGGTATACGAAGAAAATTATCGTCCCCAGCTACAAACCTCTACCGAGTCCGTTTTAGCTGTGGCCCCTGGTTTTGCTAATGATTCTACGTGGGCGCCACTGCAATTTAGTGAAGAAGAAGCTCGGAAGGTGAAGCGCCTGATAGGAGGAGATATAATCTTGGGAAATGAGGCTACTAAGGCAGAATTTCAGCGTTTAGCCCCATCGTATCGTGTATTACATATTTCCAGCCATGCGGCCGCGGATAGTAGTGGCTTAGGTTCCTGGATTGCCTTTAGTGCTGCTGATGAGCAACAGCTATTTCTACCAGAGCTCTACGCGATGGACCTTACTGCTGAACTAGCAGTATTGAGTGCTTGTGAGACGGGCTTAGGTAAGGTTTCTGGTGGTGAGGGGGTCATGAGTTTGGCACGTGGTTTTGCGTACGCAGGCTGCCAGAGCGTGATCACTACACTTTGGAAAGTAAATCATCGTGCTACAACTCAAATTATGGGTGGACTTTACGAACAGCTGGCTACTGGAGCAACTAAAGATGCTGCTTTACGACAGGCTCAACTAGATTATTTGCAGGATCCTTCTCTTGACCAGGCGGGGCGTCATCCTTATTATTGGTCTGCCTTTCGGCAAATTGGAAACGCAGCCTCCATTCAAGTGAGTCGCTCGTTTGCTTACTGGTGGTTGCTAGGTGGTGTACTCTTCTTGCTGATTATATGGGGAGTGAAACGACATTTTAAGGCAATGTGAGTTTTATAATTAACCAGTTCGTAGTTTTAGACTAACCCTGGCTAAAGTCTATAGGAGAGGGTACTTGGTACGTAGTACTTGGATTGCATTAATGCAAATTTTATCTCATACAAAGTACCTTATACTAAGTACCTAGTACAGTGAGATTTGCCGGGAGTCTTTTAGTCTTTCAATAAGAAAGCAGGTGGCAAAACTCACTCTAAAATTAAACTTTATCACGAACTGGTTTTGATACGCTTCCAGAAGACTTCCTGATAAGTAGCGCTAATAGGGATGATCTTTTCGTCTACCGTAATTCTGTTGCGCTCGATAAAATCAATTTTATCTAAGGCAATAATGTAGGATTTGTGTACCCGCATAAAACGTTCGTTGGGTAGTGCTTCCAGCAGATGTTTCATGGTGTCAAGGGTCAGTATCGCCTCATTCGTTGTTTGAATTCGGACATAATCACTCAAGCCTTCCAGATAAAGGATATCGTCAAAATCTATTCGGACTGTTTTGTACCCACTTTTTACGAAGATGTAGTCTTGTGTTGTGCCCGTCTCTGAAGCGATTTTTGTTTTGACCTGACCAGAGAAGCGTTGCTGTATCTTAGCAATAGCTTGCTGAAAACGCTCAAGTGAAATGGGTTTTAGTAGATAATCTACGATATCCAATTGATAGCCCTCTAAGGCATATTGCTCATAAGCAGTCGTGAGTATTACAGGGTATTTTCCTTGCACAATTTTGGCAAACTGAATGCCACTTAGTTCTGGCATTTGTACGTCGAGCAAAATAAAATCAGGGCGATAATTTTCTAATGCTTGAATTCCTTCTATCGGATTATGAAAGTGAGCAACTGCTTCTATATCAGTTGTTTGAGTGGCATGATCTAACAAAAGTTTGACTGCCAGGGGTTCATCATCAATGATTATGCATTTTAACATGACTGCGCTGGTATTTCGAGAAATACAGTAAATGAATGCTCACTTTCATCAACTTCAAAATGGTGACTTCCAGGATAGATTAATGCGAGTCGTTGACGTGTATTTTGTAGTCCTATCCCACCAGTCTCATCTTTTTCTCGCTTAGCAGTTATATTGCTGATCTTGAACTGCAGTCTCTGATCAATTTGCTTGAGAACAATGCGAACGGGCTGCACTGGGTCGTTTAGTAAACCATGTTTGAAGGTGTTTTCAACGAGTCCAATAAGCATAAATGGTGGTACACAAACCGCTGGAATTTCAGCTGGGACATCAAAAAGAATAGCTGGATTATAAGATAAACGCATGCTCTCCAAAGTGATGTAATCTTCCATTCTTTGCCATTCTTGCGCTAGGGGAACAGCCTCCGATTGTTCGTACAAACTGTAGCGCAACATGCTGGATAATTTTTCCAAGGCCGTTAAAGATTTTCTGTTTTCATCATTGACTAACGCATAAATATTATTGAGCGCATTGAAAAGAAAATGGGGATTTACCTGCGAGCGCAGTAAAGAAAGTTGAATTTGCTGATTTTCAATTTGAAGCTGTTGTTCTTGCTGTTCTTTGAATTTTGAGTAGCGGAGGAAATACATAATTACACCAAAACTGATGAAGACAAAAGCGTAGTAGAGATTGTCCAAAAAGTAGAGATCTAGTGGATAGCCGTCCGTATAATTTCCTTCGCCAATTAGCCAGCGCATTACTATCTCCTGTATGAAATAACGGAACGCTATCGCAATTGGTACAACACTAAGAACCAACACGGATACTGCAATTTTACTAGTTTTTTGGTAGCAATAAAACAGCACTAAGTAGGCCCCGATAGAATAGAACATAAAGGCCATCACACTTGTAGAGACGAGTAGAAATTGTAGCGGGCTATCTAACCAACTAAAGAAAGCACGAGATTTATCTCCCTCCAAATAATCGCGTAGTGGACCGAAGGCTTCGTAAAAGAGAAAGGTATATAGCAGTAGACTGCCAAGGTTCTTTTTCATACTCCTACTAAGGTAAGTTTTCAACTTCTGAACGGGAGCTATAATCGGTGAAACCCCAGTTTCAATCGGTGAAATAAGTCGCTATGAAAACCAGCCTTCACCGAGTTAATCTTGGTAGATACCGATTTTATTTTCAGGCCTAATATTTGTCCTGCATCTTCGAGTCAAACGAATTACAGAACAGTTAAAGCTATGAAAATGAGATACTTATTTTTTAGTTTGCTACTAACATTAGGTAGTATCGCTTTGCTACAAGGGCAGTCTTCACCCGACTCTATCCTTGTAGGTGATCGCACTTTACCGCAAGTTTTATTGGTAGGAACGTTCCATTTTGCTTACCCCAATTTAGATGCTCACAAGATTGCTGAGGAGGATCAAATCGATGTGAAATCCCAGGCAAAGCAAGCAGAAGTTCGCGCCCTTTTGGATTATCTAGCCCGTTTTAAGCCTACTAAAATTGTGGTAGAATCTGGCGAAAATACGGGCTACCTGATGCGTCGCTACGAGCGTTGGCTCAAAGGAGAAGAGGAACTCAAACGCGATGAACGCGACCAAATTGGCATCCGCTTAATGCACCGTATGGAACTGGATACCATCTATGGATGTGATGCCGGATCCATCCTCCAGGATATGGGAGAGGATGAGCGTTTTGCACCTGTGGTACCCGTCTTTGAAGAGATGTTTGCCGACTACGATTGGCAAAGCGATGACCTTTTTGATAAGTTATACACCGAGTTTTACGACTACGAAACTTATCTGGAAAAAGAACTTCCCTTACTAGATGTTTTCAAATACATGAATCGTGATGATGTTATTCGCCGCGGGCATGGTGCTTATCTAATTGGTGATTTTACACTTGGTGAAAACATTGGCCCCGACTTTTTATCCATGTACTGGTACAACCGTAACCTGCGCATTTTTCGCAAAATTCAACGGTTGGACCTGCAGCCAGATGATCGAGTATTGGTCCTCTTTGGTGCTGGGCATCTCGGTATTCTACAGCAGCAATTTGAAGCTACTCCCGAGTTTGAATTGGTGAAGTTTGGAGATTTGGAGGAGAATTAAAAAACCATATGAGGTATAGAAGTGGAAATCTCAAATGCCCTTATATGCCTTAAATGGTTCCAATAAAGAAAGCCCGCCCAAGTTTTTAAGCTAGGCGGGCTTTTATGTTTACTTGCAGTAATTGTCAATTAATCATCCGTCACCAACGCACCTTCAGCAGCGTAGATGCCTTCTTGCAATTTGGAACGAATAGCTTTGAATGCTTCCAAAGTAGTGTTGATGTCTTCCGCTGTGTGAGAGGCTGTTGGAATCAAGCGCAGAATCATCTGACCCTTAGGAATCACTGGATACACAACGATAGAGCAGAAGATACCGAAGTTTTCGCGCAGGTCTTTCACCAGAGCGATGGCCTCTCCTACTGATCCCTTCATGTATACGGGCGTCACACAGGCGCCAGTATTACCAATGTAGAAACCTGCATCTTGCAATCCCTTTTGCAGCATATTTACATTACGCCACAGGCGATCCTTCAATTCTGGCATTGAGCGCATCAACTCGAAACGCTTTAGTGCACCAATTACCATCGGCATGGGCAGTGACTTAGCGTAGATTTGTGAACGCAAGTTGTAACGTAGGAAATCGATAATATCTTCATCACCCGCAGCGAAGGCACCAATACCCGCCATAGATTTTGCGAAGGTGCTGAAATATACATCGATCTCATCCTGAACACCTTGTGCTTCACCAGCACCGGCACCCGTTTCACCAAGCGTACCATAGCCGTGGGCATCATCAACCAACAGGCGGAACTCGTACTTATCACGAGTGGCAACGATCTCCTTTAGGATACCCTGCTCACCGCGCATACCGAATACACCTTCCGTGATAACCAAGATACCACCGCCAGTTTCTTCTGCTTTGGCGGTAGCTTTCTCCATCTGCTTATTGAAGCTATCGATGTCGTTATGCTCAAAGGCGTAGCGTGGACCAATGTGCATGCGGATACCATCATAGATACACGCGTGGTTGTCTTTGTCGTACACTACTACATCACGACGAGTAAGCAGTGCATCTACAATAGACATAATACCCTGGTAACCAAAGTTGAGTAACAAGCCTTTTTCCTTCTGAACGTGGGTGGCCAACTTCTGCTCCAGTTCCTCGTGGTATTTGGTTTCACCAGACATCATCCGGCTACCCATAGGATAAGCCAAACCCCATTCTTTTGCCGCATCAGCATCTGCCTTGCGTACTTCTGGGTGGTTACCTAGGCCTAGGTAGTTGTTAACACTCCAGACAATCATTTCCTTGCCTTGGAATTTCATCCGGCTACCTAGCTCTCCCTCTAACTTTGGGAAAGTATAGTAACCGTGGGCAAAGTCTGAATATTTACCGAGGGGCCCCCGGTCTGCTTTTATCTTTGCGAATAAATCCATAAGACACACTTTTTAAAGCCTTTGATTTACGGCTTCATTTTGTTAGGATTAAGGCACAAAGATAATGCTTCGCTCTGACTTAAAAGCAATCGGAGTTTTCACCGGAAGGTAAAAATGGATCGTAACCGCCTTCGCCATCGTGGTTTAGTGGAAATGCACAGTTAGTAGGATCAGAAATGTTTGGCAAGTTGCCCATATCGTCCACTTCACAGCGTACGGCACAGGCTTGTCCCATTTGTGTTTCCTGATTTCCAGAACCATCACTAAAGACGATTTCATAATTGAATAATCCTGTGTATGCTTGGCCATTATTGTCAAGACCATCCCAACTAGATGTTATTTGATTCGGTTGAGTATCGACAGCACTGAATAGTTCGTTTTCTTCGCGGTCCGTAAGTACAATGGATGCAAGAACAAAGATTCCCGTAGTATCCTGAGAAGCCGAGATGGTAAACAGATCATTGATACCATCATTGTCTGGCGTGAATGCATTGGGTACGTAGATATTGATACTACCAAAGATATATTCACCAGGTTCAGTACCGCAGCACCCCTCATAAGGATCGGGATCTTCCACTGGTTGTCCAGGGTTATCATCGTCATCGCAGCAAGTGCTCAATAGCAGAATCGAAAGGATAAAGAAGGTCCAAGAGAGAGACTTTTTCATTTCAGGTAGTTTTAAATCATTGGAAGGTTTACGCCATCAAAAACTTAGAACAGTAAAGACTATTAATAAACCTTCCAGTAGAGGGTAGAATGTAAAAGGTATAAAGAGATTTTGTCCTTCTACGCTCTACCTTTTACAGCGTGAGGGAGTATTTTAAAGTTTAATAATGTTTTGCTTAGTTTCACGCTAAATTTAAACGCAGCCGAAAGGTACTGTTTTGCCTAGAAAGCTAGGGCTCCAACTTTTCGGGACCAGCCCCACAACGGTCAGCAATATACAGGCCATCTTGACAAAGGGGAGTCAGTTCTGTACGGATGAATTGCTTAACTGGCTCGGCTACATCGTCTGGATAGAGCAAGTGAAGGTTAGGACCAGCATCTAGTGTGAAGTAAAGTGGGTGACCCGTATCCGCCCGGAAAGCTTGCACTTTACGAATGGCTGCAATACTATTCGGTTCCATTAATAGATAGGGAGGATTGGAGGTCATCATTAGCGCATGTAGAGTAAGTGCTTCTGATTCGGTGATTTTTCCGAATGTTTCTAAATCCCCTTCACGCATGGCATCCACCAAACGAGTTAATCTTTGTCTAGCTTGTTGATAACGATTTTCTGCGTATAGATTATCTTCCATTAGTTGGTGCCCTGCCCTACTACTCACACTTTTTTCCGCTCGACTAATAATGAGAATATCATCGTGGTACGTCTGGAAAATGGGATCGACTTCATCTGCGTAAGGGATGGCGTATTGATTACTGGCAGCAGGAATACTCGCACTATCTCCCCAGACTGCTGCGTAGGGGTACACTGATCGACAAGCACTACCCGACCCCAGACGTGATAAGAAAGATACCTTTTGCAAAAACTCATTCTCATCACTAAGTGTGCCAAAGAAGTTGCGCTCCATATCGCAAAGGATCAGGGCCAGGGCACTCATGGCTGAAGCCGAAGATGCAATCCCTGCGGAATGCGGAAAACTATTATCGGTATCGATTCGCAAATGCAATTGACCAAGAAATGGAAAAACGAACAACAAAGAACGGAAGTACTTCTCCACCTTTTTTGCAAAGTCGGGCCGCAATTCACCGGCGAAGTAAAAAGCCAAATCTATATCCTTGTCATTCTCCTTCGGACCATAACTCAGTGTGGTATCCGTGGCTGCCTGTGAAAGGGTAAGGCTAATGGATGGGTTGCGAGGCTGCTGCTGTCCATACTTTCCCCAATACTTTACTAGCGCAATATTACTTGGACTCCGCCAACGAAGTTTACCAGGTTCGATGGTGCTGCTATCCAAAATTAGCTTTGGGTTATTGTACTCCATATGATGTTACGAATGGCTTTGGTGTGCCAAAGATATGTTTAATATGAGTGAAGCTTCCGTTTGGTTCATCCCAAGGCAGAGTTCTGGACCAAAAGATGAGTAGATTAGTTTTTCACACGTAAATCACATCAGAGTGTGATTCTTGCGACTTAATTTAGGTAAGAAAGAAGTTTTTACTACTAAATCACATTGAAGTGTGATTTGGGCTTGACTTGAATCAATTATACCCTTACTTTAGTCCAAAATCACATTATAGTGTTAGTTCAGCAAATAGGATCAGTAATCAAGGCTCGGCGCAAAGCTTTAGGGCTTACCCAACCACATTTGGCGGAGCTGGCAGAGATTAGCACAAATACCTTGTATAAGATTGAACGTGGCCAGACGAATCCCACACTTGAAATACTGGAAAAGATATTCGAAGTGTTAGGTTTGGAACTAAGTGTCACGGTTAAACAATTAAACTAGTATGGCGAGGAGTGGTATAGTTTTTCGCAATGGAGAACGCCTGGGAAAAATTGAGGAATTACCACAAGGTGGTTATCGATTTACCTATGATGAAACCTGGGCGCTAAGTCCTGATGCTCCAGCGGTGAGTTTGCGTTTACCAAAGCGCTTGGAGGCTTACGAAAGTGATTACCTATTTCCATTCTTTTTCAATATGCTGAGTGAGGGTGTAAATCGGCGCTTGCAAAGTCAGCAATTAAAAATTGACGAACAAGATCATTTTGGTCTACTCTTAGCAACTGCTATACATGACACCATTGGTGCGATAACAATACAGCCAGAAGAATAAGTATGGACCCAACCCAACTACAATATTGCCCAAGTACTTTGGCAGAGGGGTATAGCTCATACAGCCCTTCGGCCTTGCGTCTTCTATTTGATGGAGCGAAGGTATCGCACGTACTTGATTTTGCTCCGGCTTCTGTGAGTGAAGAAACGGCTGCTGCGTTCATCGATAATCGCAAACGTCTTTCTGTTTCTGGAGTGCAGGAGAAACTGAGCATGGTGCTTGAGAGAAAGCAACTTCGCTTGAGTCGAGCTGAAGAACAAGGGCAGTATATTTTAAAGCCTGTTCCTCGGGATCTTAAAAAAGTAGACCAGGCTCCAATGAATGAACACTTGACCATGCAGCTCGCAGAGCAAGTGTTTGATCTGCGCACAGCGGCCAACGCATTGGTCTTTTTTTCTGATGGTACGCCTGCGTATTTAACCCGGCGATTTGACTGGTCCCGTACTGGTCGAAAGTGGGGTAGTGAAGACTTTGCTTCTTTGGCGGGAAAGACGAGTGAGAACGCTGGAGCAAATTTTAAATATAATTTCAGCTATGAGGCTATAGGAAAAGTGATGAAGCAGTTTCTACCAGCTTGGCGGGTGGAGATTGAGAAGCTGTTCAGCCTAGTTGTCTTTAATTATTTGTTCTCTAATGGCGATGCACACCTCAAGAATTTTTCGGTTTTGGAAAGTCCGCAGGGAGACTACTTTTTGAGTCCTGCTTATGATTTGCTAAATACTCGCATTCACGTAGATGATTCTGACTTTGCTTTAAGCGAGGGTTTGTTCGCGGATGATTACCAATCCTTGGAATGGGAAAAGCAAGGCCATCCTGCCTATGCTGATTTTCTAGAGCTGGCAGCGCGCTGGGAAATGCGCCCAAAACGTGCGGCTAAAATCTTGAACGGATTCCTCAATAAAACAGAAGAAGTTACAAGCTTAGTAGAACGTTCTTTTTTAGCATCCACTACCAAGCGGACTTATCTGCAAGATTATCGCACGCGTCGCAATTATCTAAAAAAAGGCTCGCCCCAGAATTAGTATCCTGAGGCGAGCCAAGTTTGTTTAAAGTTGTCGTTGCATCTTCACTAGTTGGAACCTTGCATTTCTTTTGCTCGGCGTGAACGCTGCATTGGATTTTCACGACTTCCCCGATTTTGACGGCGGTACAATTCAAAACGATTCATTTCTTGCCGCGGAGGGAAGTAGTTATCAGTACGATCTGTATCTGCTGTTTCTAAATATGGATCGATAACGATAGATGCTACTTCTTGAGTTGTAACTAAAACTTTAGTTACTTTATTGTTGTTTCGTCTCCAAATCTCAGCAGGGATATAGCGATCTTCCGTTGTACCATCTTGGTATTGGAGTTGGACAATTATTGGCATTACTAGCCCGCCTTCATTCTCAAAGGTGAGTTCGTAGTAATTTTTGCCCGCTTCTAGTATAGCTCTTTCTTCATCTGAAAGCGATGATAGGAACCGATCATAATCCCGCTGATCAAGAATACTTACTTCTAGTGGATCATACTCTGTATAGAAGTCACGCAGGTTTATATCAATTTCGTCCTGGGTTTGAGCAATTTGTTGCTCATTACGAATACTACCAATTCGGCGAGGACCTTCTTCTTCTTGAGCTTTTGCCAAAGCGTTTTCAACTTCTGGATTCTTACTATTGATCTGGTACCACTTCACATCGCTCAATGCAATATCTACATGATCGTTGGTGAAGAACCATCCACGCCAGAACCAATCCAGATCTACGGCTGAAGCATCCTCCATAGTACGGAAGAAATCATCCGGGGAAGGATGCTTGAACATCCAACGGTTGGAATACTCTTTAAAGGCATAATCAAATAGCTCACGCCCCATGATCGTTTCGCGAAGAATATTTAGTGCTGCAGCCGGCTTACCATAGGCATTATTACCAAATTGCAGAACCGATTCTGAGTTGGTCATAATTGGTACAATACGATCCTTATCACTCTGCATATAAGATACAATGTTCTTAGCTGGACCACGGCGGCTAGGATAATCGCGTTCCCACTGTTGCTCGGTGAGGTATTGTAGGAAGGAGTTTAAACCTTCATCCATCCAGGTCCACTGACGCTCATCTGAGTTGACGATCATTGGGAAATAGTTATGACCAACTTCGTGAATGATCACACCAATCATACCATACTTAGTACGCTGAGAGTAGGTACCATCTTTTTCTGGACGCCCAAAGTTGAAGCAGATCATTGGGTACTCCATACCAATGCGGGCAGCATGGATAGACCAAGCTACTGGGTAAGGGTAGGGGAAGGTGTAATGACTGTACCACTTTAATGTATGTGCTACTGCTTTAGTAGAGTACTGTTCCCAAAGTGGGTTTCCTTCTTTTGGGTACATAGACATGGCCATTACTACAGAACCATCTGCTTGGTCCACGCCCATGGCATCCCAAATGAATTTACGAGAAGAAGCAAAGGCAAAGTCACGCACATTCTCGGCTGTAAAGTGCCAGGTACTAGTTGAGCTTGATTTCTCTTTTTCGTTCTCGATTGCCTCATCCTGGGTTACGATAATCACTGGTTCTTCCCGTGCTTTTCGTGCTTCCGCAAAACGATCTTGCTCCGCTTTTGATAGCACATCCTTTGGGTTTTGGAGTACACCAGTAGATGCTACTTTGTGATCGGAAGGTACAGTGATCTTTACATCATAGTCACCGAAGGGGAGCGTGAACTCACCACTACCCAAAAACTGCTTGTTTTGCCATCCTTCATTATCACTGTAAACCGCCATGCGGGGGAAGAACTGAGCAATGGTATAGAGGTAGTTGTCGTCCTCTTCGAAGTATTCATAACCAGACCGACCACCAATTTGCATGCGGTCATTGATGTTATAAGACCACTTGATCTTGAGTTCGGTCTTCTCCCCAGAGGCTAGGGGAGCGGGTAAGTCAATCCGCATCATGGTCTTTACGATAGTATGAGGGAGTGATTTGTTGTTTCCATCCCGCACATATTCCAGCTTAAAGCCACCATCGAACCAAGGCTCAAGACCATTGATTTGGCGCAAAGACATTCGATCATCAATGCTATTCGTCCGTGCCTTATAGGTGTCAGAGTCTTTGGCTCGCATGTTTTGATCGAGTTGCACCCATAAATAGGAGAGTGCATCAGGACTATTATTATGGTAGGTAATAGTCTCTTCACCAGAGATCGTCTGGTTTTCATCGTCTAATGTTACCTCGATAACATAGTCTGCCTGCTGCTGCCAGTACATGTGTCCGGGCGCGCCGGAGGCTGTTCTGTATACATTAGGAGTAGAGAGTTCATATTGAAGTTGCTTGAACTTGCTATGGTTATAGCGTTCATCTTGGGCAGATAGACTTAGCCCAAGGAGCAAAATGAAGCTAAATAATGATAGTTGTTTTAGAGTCATTGTAGCGTTTTTTGACCGGCACAAAGGTGATAAAATACATGTGTATTGATATGTTCCACGTGGAACATTGCACTGAAAACATTGTAATTAGAAGTGAAAAGCAAGGGCAAAAGTTCAGCCTTTTTTCGTGTTTTTGACCCTAATGTTCCACGTGGAACATTAATAAAAAGGGCCTTAATGAAGTACTCATTAAGGCCCTTGTACAAGAAAGGATGATTACTATCCCAGGTTTTTGTAAAGCCACTTTGTGAATTCTGGATAAGAAGTACCCATTTCGGTAGCTACTTTTTTCTCCTTTTCTAGTACCAGAAGTCGCTCTGGAATGCCAATAGGAGCGTCCAATATGCGGTCCATATCTTCCCTGAACTTGGCAGGATGTGCCGTTTCCAGAATGACTCCCAAGGTGTCTGGGTTCTTTTTTTGATACTCATTCAAGGCTAGATATCCTACTGCGCCATGTGGGTCAATGGTGTAATTGTACTTGTTCTGTACTTCACGTACTGCTGTTTCGGTGGCTTGATCCGTAAAAGCAAAGCCCGAAATACTCCCTTGCATATGTTCCCAAATGGTGTTATCCGTTGAAACACCACGTCCTTTTGCGGTAGCAAAAAGGTCGATCATACGTGCGAAATTACTTGGATTACCCACGTCCATGGCATTAGATAAGGTGCGCACTGAAGGGCGAGGTTCATAATTTCCGCTGGATAAATAGGCCGGAACAACATCATTACTATTAGTAGCAGCAATAAAATGATGAACGGGTAGACCCATTTTGTAAGCCAATAATCCTGCCGTGAGGTTGCCAAAATTACCCGAAGGGACACAGAAAACAACCTTCTTGTTACTGTTAACTACTTGGCGATACGCATCGAAATAGTAAAAGGACTGTGGTATGAGGCGTGAAATATTGATGGAGTTAGCAGAGCTAATCCTGATCTTAGCTCGTAATTCTTGGTCCAAAAAAGCTTGCTTGACCAAAGCTTGGCAGTCATCAAATGTACCATCTACTTCTAGTGCAGTAATGTTGTGGCCAAGGGTAGTGAGTTGTTTTTCTTGTAGTGGACTTACCTTACCAGAAGGGTAAAGTATGACTACTCGGATACCTGGTGTTTTGTAGAAACCCGCAGCTACGGCACCACCGGTATCTCCAGAAGTGGCAACTAAGATGGTCAAGTCTTGTTTTTCGCCTCGGTTGAAATAGCTCATTAGTTGCGCCATAAAACGCGCACCGAAATCTTTAAAGGCTAATGATGGACCATGGAAGAGTTCTAGAATTGCTTTTCGCTCATCAAGTTGGACTACCGGTGCGGGGAAGTTGATGGCGTTTCCCACGATGGTGCGAAGGTCTTCATCGGGTATAGTATCTCCAAAAAGGTTTTTACAGACTCGGTATCCAATCTCTGCCAAGTCTAATTCTGGTAATGCTTGATAGAAAGACGAGGGTAGGGCTGTGATCCTTGATGGCATATAAAGGCCGTTATCCGGTGGGAGTCCTTCAAAAATTGCCCGTTTCAAACCGACAACTAGGTCTTTATTTTTGGTACTATATAATTGCATGAGATTTTTCTTTTGTGGTGAATAGGGTAGGAGGTCTACATCTGAATGGCACCGACCATGTTGATTGGTGATGCGTAGCTGTCGTTAGTGATGCCGTGAGCAGTGAATGCTTCGCTCATTTTTTGAGCTACCTTTTGTGCAGTTGCTTCGCCCTGACATAGTGCAAATACACTTGGACCAGCACCAGAGATACTAGCACCTAAAGCACCAGCATTTAACGCACTAGTTTTTACGTCATGGAATCCAGGGATAAGTTGAGCGCGCTGAGGTTCGATGATAAGGTCCTCCAATGAACGTTGGATTAAGCCATAATCCTTTTCGTAAAGTGCAACTAAGAATGCACCAAGGTTTCCACTCTGCTGAATATGCTGCTTCAGGCATACCTGATCACTCAGTACGGCACGGGCATCCTTGGTCAAGATTTCTACGTGTGGGTACACCACTGCAACATGTAGATCTTCAGGCACCGGTAATGAATGGACATCCAAGGTTTGGTTGTCCCGAATGAAAAGAACACCTCCGAGTAGAGACGGACCAACATTATCTGCATGATAAGCACCATCTGCAATTTGCTCTCCTGCCACCGCAAAGGGAAGTAATTCCTCCTTCTCCAGCGGTGAACCCAGTAATGTGTTAGCCGCAAATACTCCAGCAGCTGCACTTGCTGCGCTAGAGCCCAGGCCACTACCAAAGGGCATCTTTTTGTGAATCTCCATTTCAAAACCTCCCTCAACTCCCAGGTGCTTGAAGAGTTCAAGCGCGGCAAAACCCGCAGTGTTCTTTTCTGGTATTAGAGGTAGTTGTTTATCCCCCGTACCTGTGATAGTTGTAATGCGTAAGCCTACTTGCTTGGACCGACGGAGAACAACTTCGTCACCAGGGCCGTGAAAAGCAAATCCGAGTATATCAAAGCCCACTGCTACATTAGCCACTGTGGCTGGGGCAAAAACGCGGACTTCATCGAGTTGATTCATTTTAAAGTTTTGCTATTTTGAAAAATAGTTTTACTTCTAGTGCAGAAATTGCCCAATAGAGATAATCTCTGCGAAAACGCCAGCGGCAGTAACTTCTGCACCAGCTCCTGGGCCACGCACAACGAGTGGGCGGTCTTTGTAGCGGGCACTCGTAAAGACAATCATATTGTCGCTGCCACTCAGAAAATAGAATGGGCTACTGGTGTCCACAGCCTCTAATGCTATTCTCGCTTTTCCATTTTCATCTAATGAGGCAATCATGCGCAATGCTTTCCCAGACGTAGCTGCTTCCGCGCGCATTTTTTCGAAATGGCCGTCGTGTTTAATCAATTGATTAAAAAATTCATCAACATCTTCCGCCTCTTGTACTGCTGGTGGAAGAATAGCTTCAATGTGGACGTCATCTTTTTCCAAGGACCAACCAGCCTCTCTGGCCAGAATTAATATTTTGCGACGTACATCCATCCCACTTAAATCTACCCGTGGGTCCGGTTCGGTATAACCACGTTCACGTGCTTCTTGCACAATTTCACTGAATGGTCGACTACCATCAAAATTGTTGAAGATGAATGATAGTGACCCAGAGAGTACACCTTGAATACCCAAAATTTGATCGCCACTCTCAATCAAATCATTTAAAGTACTGATGACCGGTAAGCCCGCTCCAACATTGGTTTCGTACCTAAAAGCTACACCACGTTTGGCGGCGATAGTCTTCAGGCGTTGATATTGGAGATAGGACGAAGAAGTAGCAATCTTGTTTGGCGTAGAAATAGAAATGCTATGATCCAGAATTGACTCGTAATGACTAGCAACGGTTTCATTAGCGGTATTGTCAATGAAGATACTATTGGTCAGATTGAGATTTTTCATCTGGCCGATGAAGGTGGGTAGGTCACTTCCCTCTTCAGATGCTGCTAAGCTAGACTTCCAGTTGTCCAAATCTATTCCCTCTGAATTAAAGAGCATAGTCTTGGTATTCGCCAAGCCAACCACTTTAATCTCCAGCGACCGTTTCTCACGTAAGAAAGCGGCCTGCTCTTTGATCTGGTCGAGTAGTGTGCCCCCAATCAAACCTACACCTACCATGAAGAGGTGGAGTTCCTGGGTGTCGCTCAAGAAGAAGGCCTCGTGTAGCGCATTCAGCGCTTTAGTCTCATCTGTTTTGGGAATGACAACTGAGATGTTCAACTCACTTGATCCTTGTGCGATCGCAATGATGTTGATTCCGTTCTTACCAAGCGCCTGGAACAGTCGGCCGGAGATTCCAGTGCGGTAGCGCATGTTTTCTCCAATGATTGCCACCACCGATAAATCTTCTTCAATCTTGATACGATTTACTACGCCGCGATCAATTTCGTACTGGAAGGCAGTTTCAACACATTCCTTTGCCTTTTGGGCAAACTTGGGTTGAATAGCAAAGCTGATGGCGTGTTCACTAGATCCCTGGGTGATCAAGATGATGTTGATCTGGGCTTGCGCCAAAGAGCTAAACAAGCGAGCAGCAATACCTGGTACCCCAAAAAGGCCACTTCCAGAAAGTGTAAGCAAGGCCACATCACCAATAGATGAAATCCCTTTTACGGGTGCTCCCTCCGGATCAGATTGTCCACTGATATAGGTGCCACGATAATCAGGATTGAAAGTATTCTTGATGTACAGCGGAATCTGCTGCTTCAGTGCTGGCTGTAGGGTAGGCGGATAAATCACCTTGGCACCAAAGTGCGACATTTCCATCGCCTCGGCATAAGTCATGTTCTGAATAGTGAAGGCTTTCTTCACTTTGCGTGGGTCAGCAGTAAGGACGCCATCCACGTCTGTCCAAATTTCAATGACTTTTGCATTAAGACCAGCAGCCAACAGCGAAGCGGTATAGTCAGAGCCTCCACGACCAAGTGTAGTGGTAAGTCCACCTTTGGCGGAAGCGATGAAACCCGTCACAATCTGTACTTCGGGACGCTCTGCATAATGAGCGCGAATCTTTTCGTAGGTCAGGTCAAAATCGACTTTAGCAGAATTGAATTGCTTGTCAGTCTTGATCACTCTACGGGCATCCAAGTAAGCGGCTTTGATACCTGCTTGCTGCAAAACGTGAGCGATGATAAAGGAAGAATTGCGTTCTCCAAAACTCAGCACATAGTCCATTGTGCGGGGCGAGGCTTCGCGCACTAAAAAAATGCCGTGCAACAAATTGCGCAACACTTCATGATTACGATCCAACTGTGGAAGCACCTCTTTTTGGTAGTCTGCATTGAGTAATTCTTCTACTGCGGCATTGTGGCGCTCGTGGAATTGATCAAAGAGACTTTGGTATTCTTCTTTACCCTTAGCGGCCATTTCGCTCATTTCTATGAGCATGTCGGTTACTCCTCCGAAAGCGGAGAATACAACTGTAAAGTGCTCTCCGTCAGCGTAATACGACTTTAGTATTTCGACAATACTGCGTATTCTTTCCGGTTTGGCTACGGATGAGCCGCCGAATTTCAAGACTTTCATATTCATAAGATTTTGACCCAGCGAGCCACTGCAAAAGGTTAGGGTGAGCATGGGGGCAGTGGCCAAAAAATTGAAGCGGTAAATGTATTTAAATTTGCCCACTCCTGCTGCTAGCAGCGACTAGAAATATCTTCAGAAAGTACGATGAGTAAAAGCAAAACGGCCTGATTCCCAATGAGGAACCAGGCCGTTCTATTTGTCCAACTTGTGAAAACAGAGTTAGAACTGCTGATAGATTCCGCGGAGTTGTGGGTTAGTTTCCGCTTCCTTGATCGCGTCTATGGCCTGTTGAATACGAGTGATTTGCGTACCATCGTTTTCTTCTGATAGTTCACCAGCAATTTCGCTCAAAGTCTTAATTGATGCAAGCCGGCACCAAGGGGATTCGCTTTGGTTAGTTCCAATAGTCCCTAGTTGCTGAACTCCTTTTTCGAGACTCTCTCCTTTTATATCAAGTAACAAGACACCAAAGCTTTCGTAAAAACTGATAGCAGCAAAGCCTTCTAAATTAGATAGATTCTTCGTGAAATAAGGTAAGTATTTAGCATCACCAGTATCAGCATACAGGCCACCAATAGCCTCAATGATGTCAATATTATCTTCATCCGCTAGTTGGCCAGCGGCCTCTAATGCAAGTTCAGGGTTGTTAAGTGCCAGGGCATCAAGACCAGCACTTACTACCGGATAAGGCTCAGCATCAAGTGCTTGTTGTGCCAAGGCATCGATTCCTGCATAGTTCATTTCTGCGAGTAAGAATAGAGCGATAGAACGCACCTCCGAATGTTCGTCACTAGCGGCTAATTTTGCAACTTGTTCTGTGGTAGTCGCGGGCCAGTTTCCACTTGGTAGTTGCGTTAATGCTGCTGAACGAATGCCGTAAAATGGATCTTGCAAACCTAATTCTAGCAAAGCAATGTAGTCCTCTGCATCCGCATCAAGTCCATTAATAGCTTGGTAGCGATCCATGAATAGTGGCGCATTTTTAAGTTGATAAGCCAGTTGCTGATGTGTTTTATCATCATTCCAGGTAGCAAGGATATTGTGTTCGGCATCGAAAATGATGACCGCTGGCTCGGTGCTCGCAGGTAGCCTAATCTCCTGTGAACGTTGGTTTACGAACACCTCGTGACGTACTGGCTCTTCTTTTCCTGCGAAATAAATATCAACCTTGGCAGGGAGTTGAAATATAGGAGGAGTCTTACCAGTTTCCTGTGTTTGCTCTACTTGAATAATTGCTTCTTGTGTACCAGTGTCATAGCCATAAGATAGGCTAATGCTTGGGTGGCCTTCTTCCAAAAACCACTGATCAAAAAACCAGTGCATATCTTGCCCCGTCACTTCTTCATAGGCCATACGCAGTTCAGCTACTTCAACAGCAGTATAGGCATTGTCGGTTAAGAAGCGCTTGAAGCCAGCAAAGAAAGCTTCGTCCCCAATTGTTTTGCGAAGCATATGCAGAACCGACCCACCTTTATTATAACTGTGGGCGTCGAACATAGCTTCCTTGTCCAGGTAACCATAGTGAATAAGCGGGTGGGCACCGCCACTCATGACAGAGCCGAGATAGCCTTCCCATTCTCCCATCAGATGTTGATCTGCTTCGTCGCGACCAAAGCGATGCTCTAGCCAGAGGTACTCGCTATAGTTGGCAAAAGCCTCATTAAGGGTTAGGTTGGCCCAACTTTCACACGTGATATAATTACCAAACCAATGGTGGAATAATTCGTGAGCTACAATTTTATCATTGATCAAGACATCAATCAACTCACGCTCGGTCTGTTGGATAAAATCACCGAAGATCACTGCGGTCGTATTTTCCATCGCTCCGGATACAAAATCACGAACAATTACTTGTGAATACTTATCCCAGGGATAATCAACACCTGTAATCTCAGCAAAGAAGTCCAACATTTCTGGTGTGCTTGGGTAGATAGCCTCAGCGTGTTCCTCGTATTCGGGATCCACATAATACACGACGGGTTTATCGTTGTAGGGCTCATCTTCTACTATTGCAAATTCACCGATGGTGAGCATGAATAAATAGGGAGCATGTGGTTGATCCATCTTCCAATAGTCGGTCCGTGTGCCATCATTATTTTCAGTAGACTCAATGAGCAAACCATTAGAAAGGGTGCTGAAGCGATCCTCAACTGTTATATATGTCTCCTGGGTGCAACGCTCATTAGGTTTGTCAACCGTTGGGAACCAACGCGAATTGTGTTCGGTCTCTCCTTGCGTCCAAATCTGTTGTGGTTTATTACCTTCCTCTCCTTTTGGGTTAATGAAGAATAGGCCTTGATCAGACGTTATGGCGCTACTTCCGCCTTCTGGGCGTGGGGTTGCGATATAATCGATAACCACCGTGATTTCCTCTTCTCGAGTGTAAGGTCGCGGCAGGATAATTTCTACTTCCTGTCCATTATATTCGTACTCCAGCTCCGTTCCTGAGTTCTCCTTAATACTGTTGAATTCAAATCCTTTAGCATCAAGTATGAAACTTGTTATTGGATAGAAATACGGACGCAACTGTAAGGTTGCAATGCCTAGCACTTGTTCTTCTGCCCAATCAAAAGACAACTCTAATTTTGTATGCAGCAAATCTATGGTCTGCGTATGACTTGGATTGTAATTGGGAAGTGAATAATTTTTAGGGGTAGGAGCCGTTTCGATCGGAGGGGCAGTAACCACCAGGGTATCTAATTGGCGCTGTTCAATTTCAATGGGTCCTTCGATGGTTGCCACTCGGGGTGTGCCGCAGGCAGAAAGGAGGATTAGGGCGACGAGCGCCAGCATACGGTTCATACAAAAAAAGTTTTCTTTGGAGGGGTAGATGGAATGGCTGCGCAAAATGGCGTAGGCTTCCTTAATTTTCTTCTAAGAAGTTTTCTAGCAGGTTGTTGAAAGTACTCGGGTGTTCCATCATTGGAGCGTGCCCGCATTCATCAACCAAGTGAAGCGTAGAACCTTCTATTAGTTCATTAAACTTCTCCCCCACAAAGGGCGGTGTAATAATATCTTGCTTCCCCCAAATCAAAAGGGTTGGAACTTTGATTTGGTCGAGCTTATCACTTAAGTTATGACGAACTGCAGATTTTGCGGTAGCAATGATGCGAATGGCCCGATTTCGGTCATTGACTGTATTAAAAACTTCATCGACCAGTTCCTTAGTGGCTACTTTGGGGTCGAAAAATGTCTTTTCGGTCTTGTTGCGGATAAACTCATAGTCGCCACGTCGAGGGAAGGAACTCCCCATGGAGTTTTCGAAAAGACCTGAGCTTCCCGTTAGGCAAACACTCCTGACCTTATTTGGGTGAGCAAGTGTGTAAAGTAGAGAAACGTGTCCGCCCAAAGAATTGCCAAGGACATGCACATTCTGGTATCCTTTTTTTTCCACAAACTTGGCGACGTGATCAACGAGACCCGCAAGCGAGACCTTCCTGAGTGGGAGTTCAAAAATAGGAAGCATAGGTACAACCACATTGAGGCGCTGCCCAAAATGATGTAGTATACCTGAGAAATTGCTCAGTGCGCCGAACAAGCCGTGTAGCAACAAAAGCGTTTTTTCTCCTCCTTTAGTCTCTATGTATTGAAAATCTCCCTCAGAGATAATTTGGTATTCCATGTAGTAAATTAAGGCATTGTCTGTTGCAATGGGTACTCGGATTACTGATTAGGCGGTAAAAAGGGGTGGGAATTGGCTATTTTTTGCAAAAATAGCGTTTTTAGACCTTATCCAATAATACATTATGTGTAATAGGACTTATATTTGCGATGTGAAAGTATGAAGACGGCTTCTACTTCAAACTGAAAATTACACCCCTGACAACCGGTTATTCTACCGGCTTCCAGTCCACTGTGGATAATTGGAGAAGATAAACTTTGTTTTATTCAAAAATAATGTTTTGCTTTGCAAGGAATTGCGAACGCAAACAAACCAACAAGCAATTAAGATGCTCCATTTATTGGAGCTCAAAAAATTATTTTCAAATCAAATTTAAAGGGAACATGCGTTTTATACTCACTGCGTTGATCTTCGTTATGCTAGCAGGTTCTTTCCAGTCTTGCGTATCTAAGAAGAAATTCGACGAACTACAAGCTGCGAAAGATGCTACTGATCAAGCTCTTGCAGAAACCCAAGCTCAGGTAAAGGGCCTAGAAGACGATAATGCTGCTTTGGCTGCTGAAATGGCATCAGAGAAGGAGCGTCTAAATGGCGAAATCGAAGGCCTGCGCACCGATATGAACAACCAGATCGGACAATTGAATGAGAAGCTTAGCATGACTGAAGCTGAATTGCAAGCTGTAAAAGACGAAATCAACGGCATGTTTGCCGCATACGAGGACTCTGGTCTAACTATGGAAGAACGTGACGGTCGCCTGTACTTGGTTACTGAGCAGCCAGTTAACTTCCGTAGCAGTTCTTCTCGTTTGAATAGAGATCAGCGTAACGCTATCGACGAGATGGCTGAGAAGCTGAAAGGAAACCCATCTATCAAAGTATTGATAGAAGGTCACACTGATGATCGCAAATTTGCTGCTGATGCCGGTACTGACAACTGGGACTTGAGCTATGCACGTGCTAAGGCCGTGGCTGGTCGCCTGTTGAGCGCTGGTGTTGACGCATCTCAGATCACGCTTGGTGCTCATGGTGATTCAATGCCTGTTGGTGACAACGAGACATCTGATGGCCGTGACGCTAACCGTCGTACTGTAGTTGCTCCTAACCCAGACTTGGGCGGTGTACTAAAAGCTGCAGGCGGTAACTAGGCTTTCCGTTGTAAAGCAACTTACTGATACCAAAGGCGAAGCCGGGTTTGCGAAAGCAAATCCGGCTTTCGTTTTTTAGGTAGAGCCGCATTGCAACGCGGCTCTACCCTAAGCATTATCGTCGTCCCTTGGATACTAGCCAACTATTTGCTGCCGAGTTTCGTTTGTTAGTGCAAACGATTTTGTAAGCGGTAGAGAAAATCATACCTTCGGAATCTTACCATTATGAACGCTAAGTATAGGTAATTTCTAGACATGCAAAGTCCTGTTTGGCTACCAGTAGCCACTGATTCCCAAAAAGCAACAGAACTAATGCAGCAACTGGAGCTCCATCCTGTTGTCTGCCAGTTGCTAGTGCAGCGGGGTATCACCAGGGCAAAAGAAGTGGAACCCTTTTTTAAGCCACAGTGGGACTTATTGCATGATCCCTTTCTGATGAAAGATATGGACCGGGCTGTGGATCGCCTGGATCTGGCTATTCGCCGAGATGAAAAAATCCTGATCTACGGAGATTATGATGTGGATGGGACTATGTCAGTCTCTTTTTTCTATCAATTTCTCGAAGATATCGGGCATCGGTCGCTGGATTTTTACATTCCAGACCGCTACAAAGAAGGCTATGGCCTTTCGGCAGAAGGTGTAGCCTACGCAGCAGAGCAAGATGTCACCTTACTTATTACTATCGACTGCGGTATTCGGGCACAAGAACAGGTGGATAATGCCCGTAGTAATGGCATTGACGTGATTATTTGTGATCACCACTTGCCCGGTGATGAATGGCCATTTGCTACTGCCGTCTTGGATCCAAAACGTCCGGATTGTAGTTATCCCAACGAATATTTGAGTGGTTGTGGAGTCGGCTTTAAGCTGGCGCAAGGCTTATTACAAAGCTGGGGTAAATCAGATGAAATTCTCCAAGAACTTACTGATTTTGTGGCAATTAGTATTGCCAGTGATGTTATGCCAGTAGTTGGTGAGAACCGTATTTTAGCTACTTATGGTTTACGGCAATTGAATTCTACCAGAAAGGCTGGTTTGAAGGCACTCATACGAGTGACCAACCGTAAACATCCCTTTCGTATAAGTGATATCGTTTTTGGTATAGGCCCAATTATCAATGCTTCTGGCCGAATGGCGGATGCTGGTTTGGTCGTCAAACTCATGTTAGCGCGTACACGATCTGTAGCTAAGGAATATGCGGAGCAATTGCGTAACCGTAACGAACTACGGAAAGAATACGATAAACGCACGGCTGATGAGGCCCGCGAAGAGGTGACAGATACCCCCAACTGGGAAGACAAAAAGAGTTTTGTACTCTACCAACCACACTGGCATAAAGGGGTGATCGGCATTGTCGCCGCCCGCCTGTCCACCGATTTTCATCGACCAACGGTAGTGCTTACCAAATCGGACGATGTGCTTATTGGTTCTGCTCGTTCTGCTGGAAATGTTAATTTGTTTGAAGCTATTGAGTCCTGTGAGGATTTACTGCTCAGTTATGGTGGTCACACGAATGCTGCAGGACTGTCGCTACCAGAAAGCAATTGGCCTTCTTTTGCGCGCCGCTTCGAAGATGCTATAGATGAGTCCATGCCGGAAGACGGTTTGCAACCCAAAATTGAAATCGCTGCCGAATTAGAATTGGAGCATGTGACTTCCCAGTTCCACAAAATCATTCGACAATTCGCTCCTTTTGGACCTGCTAATCATAATCCCGTCTTTGTGAGTAAACAGGTGGAAGCCTTCGGGCCGATTGAGTTATTGAAAGATGAGCATATACGGCTACAGGTAGTGAAAAACGGCTCTACTCCTATTCACGCTATTGCTTTTGGGATGCGTAATTATTATGAGCATTTCTCTCAAAATCAGCAGTTTACGATTGCTTACTCTATTGAGGAAAACCACTGGGGGGGTAAAACGAAACTACAACTGATGATCAAGGATATTGACTTTACCGGCGAAAAGTGGAGTTAAAATCTCAGGACGCCTACCCAATTTCCGCTTGCAACACCTCCATATCACGAATCAGTAATCTCTTTCGATTAAAAGTAAGAATATTGCGACTGCGCAGCTCATTCAAAATAGTGGTAACGGTTTGCCTAGAGGTAGCAGTTAGGTTAGCTATTTCCTGATGGGTCATAAATTTGCGGACGACTACCTCGTACCCTACTCTCTGTCCTTTTTGCGTAGCTAAGTCGTAGAGGAATTCAACGATACGCGTGCGACTATCTTTAAAGACCAAGGATTCCAAACGCTTTTCCATTTGTAGAATCCGTCTTCCCATGAGCTTCATCATGAAGAGGCTAAATCCGGTATACTCCCGCATCAGCGACTTCATTTCCTCCATACTTAGAATACAGGTCGAAGTGCTTTCCATCGCATAGGCAAAATCCCGACGCTTCTCGTGTTTATTATTGAGAATGGATAATTCACCAAATACTTCGCCGGGTCCTAATATGGCTTTGGTAATCTCTTTACCATCTTCATTATAGCTGCCAATTTTAACCCGCCCCTCAGAAATAAAGTACACCTTATCTGCGTCTTCTTCTGGTAAGAAGATGTACTCCCCTCTTTTGTGCGTACGGTGCTTCTGTTGATCAAGCGCACCTGAGTCTAGTTTCTGAGGGCAAAAGATGCCACTCACATCAATATTCTCCAGGTGCCATATTGAGTTATTGCTGTCCATGAATTCGCCGGTATAGGTAAATCTTGTTGTTTGGGCTTAATAACTATAAAAGTACATTAAGCTGCATAGGGTTCATCAGGAAATGATTAAGTCAGGAGTACTCTAAAAGAAGTAAGCTGAATCTCAATAAGTTGTCCCGTTCTAATTTTCGGTGAATCAGTTGTCGTTACCTTGACACCATTTGGTCTGTTTTTCTTCGTTTATGTTAATCTCGTGAATTTTTTCCAAAAAAAGTAAAAGGGGCATCTATTTGAAAATGAACAACTTGTACTCTTGTTGAGGGACTAATTAGGAGTAGCGGATTACTTCCACGTTTGATTTGATTAGGATTCCTATTTATGTTTGTACCGAATTTTTATTTATCCCTCATAAAGTGAGCAAATAACTAAGCTTACTTTCGGTGATTAATTAAAAGTTAGGACTGCTAATTAATTTAAAATCCAATACTATGAAAACGATTGTCTTTAGTGTTTTATCATTTTTTGTATTAACTGCCGCACTGGCGCAAGGAGAGAATGAAGATCCTAGTTTCGGGACTTCCACAGATCTTATTATTTCAGGAACCTCCGTGGTTTACGACGGGCGTTTGGAGCAACTCATTTTTAGCATCGAAGTGGAAGGAGTTGCTGGACAGGCCTTACCAACGGCGGCTGGTCAGTTAGATGGTGCCTCTGTTTTAGGTTATGTTTTTCCCACTACGCTTCAACCTACGGATGTAGGCGGTACTGGGTACTAGGTACTTGGATTTAATAGATACAATTTTAACCCTTTACCAAGTACCAAATACTAAGTACCTAGTACTGTGAGGTTGGCTTATGTGTTCTATACTGAAAGCAAAAATGTAGAGGCAAAGCTCACGTTAAATAGTAAATATGAGTGGCAAGCGTGTTTTTGATGTTGATGTCCAGAATCAAGATATGGCGGCGCGGATCGTGGCGGGGCTAGAACGAGTGGCAGAGTCCTTTCGAGTGCTACTTTGGGATCATGCAAAAGCTACGGGCCTTAGTCCCATACAAATTCAGCTGCTTCTTTTTATGCGCTACCACGCTGAGGAATGGTGTAATGTGAGTGCCCTGGCCAGGGAATTTAATATGACCAAGCCCACGATTAGTGATGCCGTGAAAATGCTCAATAAGAAAGGGTTAGTTCGTAAGATCCCCTCTCCTACAGATGGTCGTGCCTACAATATGCAACTAACGGCTGCTGGTGAAAAGGTCGTAGAGCAAACGGGGGCCTTTGGACAGCCTATTTTCCAAATTATTGACTCCTTTAGCCAAGTAGAGCAACAGCAATTTTACCGCTTGCTTAATCAGCTCATCCATCGACTTAATCAAGCCGGGGTGATCCAGGTACAACGATCTTGTCGGAATTGCCGCTATTATCGACCTTCCGATGGGGGGCATTATTGTGCACTTTTGGAGATGAAACTTGCGGAGGAAACACTCCGGTTAGATTGTCCGGAATTTGAAGAAAAGGTCTAGCGTTCTATTCATCCGGTTTAAGATCAAACCGCTTTACTAGGTCCTTTACTGCCGGGTTTTGTTCAGCCATCATGATGTACTTCTCTCGAGCATTCAAGATTTTTGGCTTAGCTTTTACTTCTTCTTTGCGCATGCTTGGATCAATTTCAATCTTGAGCATGAGTCCAGGGGCCTTGAGCGATTTTCGTAGACTATCGGTTAGTCTATGCTCTTCGCGCAGTGCTCCTTCCACCAGAGAAGAGCCTACCTTTGCGGTAATGGTCAGTTCGTCTACTTCCAGTTGAGCACTCTGTAGTTGTAAGCGCAAACTATCACGGTCTGCTGCGGCTGCGTAATTATTCCAAGCAGTTTGCACGTCTTCCTGAGTTACAGACTCCACTGTTTCCTCTACTTCCTGTTCTTCCGCTTTGAGCTCCGCCAAGAGGTTAGAAACATTGGCCTTAGCCAGGGTATTTGCTTTTGGCTGTAGCGATATTGGAGCCGCTGATTGCTTGGTGGCAGTATCACTGAGCGCTGTAGAGGAGTTGGCTGCTCGTGTAGCTTCGGCGTCTTTGCTCGCCTCGGCCGGAGCTGGTTGTGGACTGGGGGCGTCACCTACCGTTGATACATCAGTAACGTTTGCTACTTCTGCTGGTGGTGCGGAGCTTTGGTCAGCCGTTTTTTTTTCCGGGGCTGGCATGGAGCCTACCTCTGCTAGACGGAATGCGCGACCCACACTAGCCATTTTAATGAGGCTCATTTCTACGTGTAGCCGCTTGTTGCGTGCTAGCTTGTAGTTGAGGTCACATTCATTGGCGAGGTTAAGCGTTGTGAGAATAAAGTCGCTTCCGCATAATTGCGCCTGTTGACGGTACCGATCACGCAGGCTATCACTGGCATCAAGCAGACTCAGGGTTTGCTCATCCTTACACACCAGCACATTACGCAAATGTTGTGCGAGGCCGGTCATGAATAGATCTCCATCAAAACCTTTGCGCTGGATATCGTCAAAGATGAGCAGCGTCTGCTGAATATCCTCAGTGAGCAGCGCGTCTACTACCCGGAAGAAATAATCATAGTCGAGAACATTCAAGTTCGTGATGACGTCCTCGTAGGTGATTTTTTTTCCGGAGAAAGAAACAATGCGGTCAAAGATCGAAAGGGCATCCCGCAGTGCTCCATCCGCCTTTTGCGCAATGATGTGCAAAGCATCCGCATCCGCTTGGATAGACTCTTGCTCACAAATACCTGCCAGGTGTTCTACCATGTCAGGGGTTTGAATTCGCTTGAAATCAAAAATTTGACAGCGTGATAAGATCGTCGGGATGATCTTATGCTTCTCTGTAGTGGCCAGGATGAAAATGGCATATGGTGGCGGTTCCTCAAGTGTTTTCAAAAAAGCGTTGAAGGCCGCTTGCGATAGCATGTGCACCTCATCAATGATGAAGACTTTATACTTGCCTTGCTGCGGTTGAAAACGAACTTGCTCTATCAGTGCTCGGATATGCTCCACCGAGTTATTACTCGCCGCATCCAGCTCTGTGATGTTAAAAGAAGCGTTTTGGCTAAACGCAACACAGTTATCGCATGTATTACAAGGCTCGTGGTCGCTGGTAGGGTTCTGGCAATTGAGTACTTTGGCCAGAATACGCGCACAGGTGGTTTTACCTACCCCGCGGGGTCCACAAAACAAGAAGGCGTGGGCCAGGTGATCACTCTGTAGCGCATTCTTTAATGTCTGCGACACGTGTTTCTGTCCCACCACTTCATCAAAGCGCTGAGGACGATACTTACGAGCCGAAACAACAAAATTACTCATACTAGGGACTGCGTTACAAAAGTGTCAATGATCAAAGATACGACTAATCAAACTAATAAAAGTAGGTCTTGATCCAAGCCCAATACTCGTGCCGGTCCTTGAAAATCCATACTGCTGCCCCAAGCGTGGCGAAGAGTAAAATGAGTTTAGTATTTCGCCAGGTAATTTCATTTTTTTCCCGGGGCGTACGGTATTTGGTCTTTCTACTTTGGTATCCCATTGTATTGTTTTTGATTAGAATGAACTGTGTAAAAATGCAAGCAAAAGAGTGACTATTATGATTGTGCTTTGAATTGCAAGTAGTGAAGAT
>JBCBEC010000055.1:0-50133 GCA_038528965.1 Bacteroidota bacterium
CAACTTTGCGATCTTCCAAGGTGGGTTCAATGCGGACAACCCTTGTGAAAACATCCTGGGTGGTTCGGATGGTGCTTACTTCGTAGATCCATTCTTTGGCATCAATGCCTTATTGGATCAGGATTTCCGCATCACGCTGCCACTACAAGCTGGTCAGACCTACACAATCTTGATTGCTGATGGTTTAGCTGACTTCGGAGCGGGTACGGATTATGTAATTGGTATTGTGAGTGATAATGGCGGCACCTTCTCCGCACCATTTAGTGCTCCGGCACCAGTGGAAGTAAGTCTACCACTGTTCTGTGAGGATTTAGGTCTGGTACAACTTCTCGAACCAGCTACTTATCTGGTAGACGCCAACGGAGCTACGATCCCCGGCAGCATGTCAGCAGAACTGCGTGATATCCTGGATCTCACCGGACGTCCTGATGTAAGTGATAACTGTGGACCAGTACTGGTGACCGTATCCGACGAACTGACCGAATCCGGTGACTGTGGTGATATCATCATTACCCGGCTTTTCTCGGTCTCTGACCGAGAAGACGGTATTTGCATCGGCACCCCACGTACCGATGAGTGTACGCAGATCATCACCCTGAGTCGTCCAACAATAGCAGACCTGATTATCCCACCATTCACCGCCACTATTGAATGCGATGAAGACTTCCCAACCGATGGCGAAGTAGGTGGCCCAGATGATAACCCAGCAGCCAGTGTAACCGGTTATCCATTCCTACTGACCGCTTCAGGTTATGTAGACCTGGATGACAACTACTGCAACCTAGGCGCGAGTTATAGTGATGAGCCCCGCATTGAAGTGTGTGAAGGCACTTACTCTTTCCGCCGTGAGTGGAATCTGATCGACTGGTGTAATCCAGATGATAATACCACCTGGGATCAGTTTGTGAAAGTGGGTGACTTTACCGGACCCATCATCTCTGGTATTGATGAGGTGATCAATATCTCGACCTCACCATTGAGCTGTGCTGCCAATGTGATGATACCAACACCTGATGTAGTAGACGGTAACGGATGCGGTAGTGCGATCGCAACCACCTATACGGTTCTAGCCTTTGGCGAGACCTTCTTCGCTGGTGGCAATGTAGGTGATGGAGATATCGTTCAAGCCCCAATTGGTACGCACACGCTGATCATCTGTGCAGAAGACGATTGTCTCAACGAGACCTGCGAGGAATATACCCTCGTAGTAACCGACGAGATCGAACCCAACGCGATTTGTGATGATGAGCTAAATGTCTCCATTGGAGGCGGTGATGTACTCAACGGCATCGAAGGTATCGCCAGAGTCTTCGCAGAAGACATCGACGAAGGTTCGAATGATAACTGTGGTACAGTGACCTTGGAGGTACGCCGTAACTTCTGGCGCAATGGTACTTGTGATGCCAGTGCGAACCGCTTCAGTCCGTGGGGAGCGTTTGTAGATTTCTACTGCTGTGATATTGCAAATGAGATCACCATCGAACTTAGAGTAACCGATGAGAGTGGTAATCAGAATACCTGCTGGATGACAGTAACACCAGAGGATAAGCTGAACCCATTCTGCTACGCTCCACAAAGCGTCACCTTGACTTGTAACGAGCTACCACTGACTTTCCCTGGTGATATTGAGACGGCTTACGATGAAGACTTCGGCGGCACATCAGATTTGATGAACGCGATCTTCGGTAGCGCTAGTGGAACAGATAACTGTGCGGTAGACACCATAGTAGAGCGTACACCCAACATCAACATCAATGAGTGTGGATGGGGTAGTATCACCCGTAGATTTGAAGCATGGCAGCTACGCCCAGAGGGCGATGTGAATGGAAACGGAGCCATTGATATCAATGAGGTATTCCGCTCCACCAATAGCTGCTCACAATCGATCATCATTACCGAGGTCCACGACTTCACCATTGATTTCCCAGAAGATGCGGATGCAGACTGTGGTGATCCAGATGTACCAACAGTCATCACCTCTACTGATGGTTGTGATGTATTAAGTGTGAACATCGGTGAGCCTGTACTATTCACAGCCACTGGCGATGAGTGCTACAAGTACTCCATCACCTATGATGTGATCAACTGGTGTCTATGGGATGGAGAATACACCGGCTATGTGATCCCACGCATGACCGAAGATGATGGCGAGAGCCTACCAATTGATAGAGCAGTGGAAGGTAATGAGCGTCCAGTAGTGACCTACAATGACGACGATGGTCTGTGTATCGATCGTCGTCACTCTGATCGCGATGGTGACTCCTTCCTAAGCAACTGTGAATCACCACAACTACCGAACTACGGTCGTTACATCTACACCCAGTTTGTGAAGGTGTACGATTCATCAGCTCCAGTAGTGAGCGTGGGTGACTTTGGTGGCCCAACGGATAACTGTCCGGATCTAGTAGCCGGACAATTTGGAGATGATGATGGTAACTGTGAAGAAGCTGTGAGCATACCATTCAGCGTTACAGATGAGTGTGAGCTGTTTGATACTGATGGTAACCTAGTCATCAGCATCGTATCAGCAGAACTAGACGCTTTTGCCGTAGATGCGAGTGGAGATGGACAAATCCAGAGCAGTGAATTTGCAGCAGACTTCAACGTTATCGGTAATATCACCGATAATGGCGATGGCACTTACTCCTTCGATGGCACTTATCCAATCATCACCGAAGAGATGGGAGCGAACGTCTTCCACGCCGTACGTATCCTACTCGAAGATGGTTGTGGTAACCAGACTAGTCAGTACATCACCTTTGATGTAATAGACTGCAAAGGACCAGCGCCAATCTGTATCAATGGACTTACGGTAACACTAATGCCGAACGAGGATAATACAGGTTGTGAGATGGCGATCTGGGCATCTGACTTTGAAGGCTCACCAATCTTTGACTGTACCGGTCAGGGACCAGAGACCAATGGAGCGGGTCAGTTCCGAGTAACGAGCTATGCTATCTACCGCGCAAGTGATGTAGAAGCTGATCCTAACTTTGAGCCAAACCCAGACGACACAGGTCTTGTACTGACTCAGGATGATGATCCAGAAACAGTAGTCTACGTCTACGCCTTTGATGAAGAAGGCAACTACGATTTCTGTGAGACCTATGTACTGGTGCAAGAGCACGCCAGCTGTGAAGGCGGTGAAACAGGTACCATAGCTGGTATCATTGCTACCGAAGATGATGAAACAGTAGAAGGCGTGGAAGTGAATCTGAACGGTTTGGTAGACAATATGATGGTGACGGGTACGGATGGTACTTATGCCTTCAATAACCTGCCATTGGGAGGAGACTACACAGTCACTCCATACCTGAATGCGAACCCACTGAACGGTGTGACGACCTTTGACTTGATTAAGATCTCCCAACACGTACTGAATGTGAATCCACTGGATAGTCCGTACAAGATGATTGCGGCGGATGCAAACCGTTCGAATACGATTACCACTTTGGACTTGATCCAAATCCGGAAGTTGATCTTGAATATCACCACAGAGTTCCCGAACAACACCAGTTGGCGCTTTGTGGATGCGGATCATGACTGGACGGACCTGACCAACCCATGGTTGGATGTGTTCCCAGAGT
Organism: Bacteroidota bacterium; assembly: GCA_038528965.1. Taxonomy (GTDB): domain Bacteria; phylum Bacteroidota; class Bacteroidia; order Chitinophagales; family Saprospiraceae; genus Lewinella. The sequence continues at coordinate 3,588 of JBCBEC010000055.1, forward strand.
TGATCAGTGAGAATGACCTAGCGGGTGATCTACTGGATGCGGACTTTGTGGGTGTTAAGATTGGTGATGTGAATGGAAGTGCACAGGCGAATGCCCTAGCAAGTGATGACCGTAATCTGGAAGGCATCTTCCATCTACAAGCCGAGGACATTGCCCTGAAAGCAGGTAATACCTATACCGTAGCGATTACTGGTGAGAACTTGAGTGAGATCAAGGGTTACCAAGGGACGCTGCAGATTGAAGGAGCAGAGTTAGTGGATATTGAATATGCATTGGCAGAAGAAGGTAACTTTGGTTTACCATTCATCGATCAAGGCCTTCTAACCATGTCCTGGAATTGTGGGGACGCATTGCAATGCGTCCGTACGACTAGCAGTTCAGTCTTGTTCAGCCTAGTTATCCGCGCAACGGATAATCGTCAGCTAAGCGAAGTACTGAGCATTAATGACCGCTACACGATCGCTGAAAGCTACCGCGGTGATCAGACTATAGAACTAGGTATTGAATTCACACAAGGTCTAGCCACTGGTCCGGTGTTCGAACTATATCAGAACTCACCGAACCCATTCCGGGAAGGTACGCTGATTGGATTCAATCTACCAGAAGACAGCAAAGCCACCTTGACCATTAGCGATGCCAGTGGTCAGGTACTGCAGATTATCCGTGGTGAGTATGCCGCTGGATATAACACGATCAATGTAACGAAGGGCCAGTTGCAGGGTGCGAGTGGAGTGTTGAGTTATACGATTCAAACCGCTGAGTATACGGCGACTAGGCAGATGATAGTGGTGGAGTAGACCCACCCCCAGCCCCTCCCCGCGGGGGAGGGGAGATCGCTAAGAGTTCTCCAAGAACTTGATAAAAATCCCGGACGGTAGTGATGCTGTCCGGGATTTTATTTTTTGAAAATCGGTGTCAAAAAATGAGACTTGTTGTATAAATACAACCATGCATTAACGTGTTTATACCTAAAATAACAAATTGATAATCAGTTGATTACGTTCAGTGCACACTGTCTCACTCCCCGAAGCGACCAGCTGAGGACGGCGGCCGGAGGGCGCAAGGACCCTGCTTATGCTAAAACTACGGCAGATAAAACAAGGGATAGAAAGGGCCTTGAGCCCTGAATAGCCCGCCTGACAGAATACCCTGTACGGCGGGCAGGCCCGGTGCCCAGCACCGCCAGATAGGGTGGTGCGCAGGTAGGGACCAAAAGAAATATAAGGATTAGAGGCAATGTTTTACAGCTCCCAAACGTTAGCAAATCGCAACTATCAAGGTTCTTGAACTCTGGTTCAAAGAGCCGACAGACCTACAATACCGCTACCTGACAGCTACTAGGCCAAAAAATGGAGTAATCCACTCCTGCGCTTTGGTTATGATGTCTTACTTTTGTGGTAGCCCTTCAGAAGCGCCGATTTCCGGTAAATAATGTTTTTTGCGAGTGTTTTTTGAGAATGATGGTTCTACTGCTGCGGCAGTATGTACTGTTGTTATTTTATTTTCATCGTAAGTCCGGATTATGAATCGCACTTTACTATTAGCCTTATTAATTGCTCTGTTCACTGTTACTAGCTACGCCCAAATTGAGGTGCAGGTGGTTGTAAATAGTGGAACCGCTTCTTCTGATTGTTCCGACCCCTTTGGTGGTACGCCCGATCCGCTTTTTGCGGTAGCAGTGGAAGGAAATGACTATAGCTATTACCCAGAAGATTCTGGATGCTTTAATGCGCTTCCGCATACCCCTTATCAGGCTAGCTTTTCATGCCCAGCTGATTTACCGGTGACCGTGGAGGTGTGCTTACAGGTATTCGATAACGATGCCTTCTTTCCCCCTCCCCTCAGCTGTGATATTGTGCCGGATTGCCAAGAAATACTTTGCAACAATTTTGTGGTGCCACCACCGGGAAGTAGTGCCGCCTACAATTTGATGATTGATATGCCGGGAACTTCCAGTGGTTCGGTAGATTTTACGATTGAAACTGCACCTTCTACCTTTCCGGACAATGACCTGATTTGTAATGCGGTGGATCTGGGTACCCTCGTTTATGGCGATACCTTAGGTGATATGACCATTGGTAATTATTCCAATGTTTGCGCTACAAATACCGGAGAACCTAATCCACAAGATTTGGGGTACTACTTTACGAATGAGCAAGGGGTTTGGTTTCGCTTTAATACGGGGCCTAACCCTAGCGGCCAGTTTGTTGTAGAGGCGCTAAGTGATCCGGAGGGAACTGGCGATCCAATTGACCTTGAGTTGGGTGTATTCCTTACAGATAATGGGGCCTGCGATGGAAACTTGGTACCATTGACTGGGTTTAACTTTAACAACACCAATAGCGACTTTCACGACTTCCGTTTACCATGTCCGCTTCCGAATACGGACTACTACATACTGATAGACGGAACAAATCAAGCGGGTGATTTTGGTGGCATTTTTGGTCTTCAGGTATGGGATGTAGGGGTGCCCGAGGGCGGTGATCTGCGGTGCGATGTGATAGATTTAGGCTTGGTACCTGAAGGGGGAGCTGTAGGTACAATGGGGCAATATGCCAACTTCTGCGCTACCGATGTACAGGATCCTTTTCTACCAACTTTTGTCAGTCAGCACTCCGTTTGGTTTAGCTTCATTGCACCACCTTCGGGCCACGTGATTATTGAAGGTATTTCGGATACGATCAAGCAGCCACTGGGTGTGCAACTGGCCTTGTACCGCTCATTTAATAATACTTGTACCGGCTTTTTCTCCTTTGTGACCGCACAGTTTACGCCCGAAGATTTAGACGAAGTGATGGAGGTGACCTGCTTGTTTCCCGGGCGACCTTATTTCATATTGGTAGACGGATCGGGAAGTGCGTCGCGCGGCATCTTTGAACTCTCCGTTACCGATGCTGGAGATATTACACCCATCACGGATCAGGACCTCACCATCTGCGCTGGGGAGACGATTACCGTAGGACCCAGTACTTATAATACTTCGGGAGTTTATGCCGATACCCTACAGGTGTTTCAGGGCTGTGACAGTATTGTAAATACCACGCTTACCGTATTAGAAGATCTGGTGCTGACCGTAGAGCAAACTCAACCCGCTATTGGTGCAGATGGTACGAACGGCATAGCAATAGCTTCAGCAGAAGGCGGACTAGGGGATTATACCTTTACCTGGTGCACCGGAGAAACCAGTACTATGTCAAATATGCTAGTAGCGGGGGAAGAGTGCTGTGTGCAGGTAGTGGATGAGAACGGCTGCACGGATGAAGTTTGTTTCACCGTGGAGTTTACCACGGCCATTATTCCAACTTTCCAAAACGATACTTTAGCCTGTAATGGTGACACTAATGGAGTGATTACGTTTTCGGTAGAAAATGGAGTGCCACCCTATGACTATACTTGGACGAATAGCTCTGGTACCCTCAGCGGTGGAGGGCAAATTGTAACCGAAGCAGGTACGGCAGATATACCAAACCTGCCGGCGGATAGTTACACCATTACGGCCAACGATAACTTTTTCGACACCATGTTTACGGTGCTGGTGGTAGAACCGGAGTTGCTCTTTATTGAACTGCAGGCGGTGGCGGATGCCTCGTGTTTTAGTTTCTGTGATGGAAGTATAAGCACTAACGTAAGTGGTGGAACACCGCCCTATACTTATGTATGGACGGGAAGTAATAGTGCTACGGAAATGGCAGGCCAATTGTGCGCTGGAGCGTACCAATTGCTGGTGCGCGATGCGAATGATTGCGAAGCTACACTGGACGTAAATGTGGATCAGCCAGCGGAGTTTATTGCCACGGCCAGTATGGTGCAGGAAGTGTCGTGCTTTGGCGGTATGGACGGAATTGCGCAGGTGACAGATAATGGTAACTCGGTAGGCTGGGAGTGGAGTAGTGGTAGCATGAGCCAAGTGGCGGACAACCTGCTGGCTGGCACCTACGAAGTGATTGTGCAAAATGGCGATGGCTGCCTGGATACAACTACCGTAAATATAACCGAACCTAATGAGCCTCTGGGAGTAAGCATTGCTGAGTTAACTCCAATTAGCTGTTTTGGTGCCGCAGATGGAGTATTAGCTGCAGCGCCCACTGGCCCCTTTGCCAGTTTGAGTTATGACTGGAGTACGGGTGGAACGCAAAATACTGTGAACAGCCTGGATGTGGGGACCTATACTTTGCTGATCACCAACGAAAAAGGCTGTGAAGCTACCGCAAATTATACCCTGGATCAGCCGAGCACCATCATGGCTGAAACCTTTGCCGTAGATATCAATTGCGTGGATGGACCCAATGCCGGAGCCATTACGGTGGAGAATGTTGATGGCGGTACCCCAGGCTACACCTACGGATTACAGGATCAAAATTTTGGACAGGTGCCGTTGTTTGAGGGTTTGACAGCCGGAAGCTATAGTGTGGTCATCAGAGATGCCGCGGGCTGTGAATTACTCATTCCAACTACGATTTTACCACCGCCTGATATTACAGTTGAACTGAGTGGGGAAGATGAGGTCAAACTAGGAGATGAAGTGATCCTTCGAGCAATTACCAATAGCCAAAATCCGCTCTTTACCTGGTCCCATGCTGATACGCTGGTGGGTGATGTGGCACTATTACGCCCGACGGAGACTTTGTTATACGAGGTGACGGTTTTGGATACAGTGACCCTGTGCAGTACGAAAGATATCTTTAGAATTTTTGTGGATCAGCGTCGACAGCTGCATGTACCGAACGTCTTCAGTCCTAATGGAGATGGAAGCAACGACAGCTTTACCATTTTTTCGGGTAATGATGTAGTGAATATCCGCACGCTAAGGGTGTTTTCTCGTGGAGGGCAATTGGTATTTGAAAATGAAAATCTATTCCCGGGTGACCTCAGTATGGGATGGGATGGTTCCTTTAATGGCGAGCTACTCAACCCTGGGGTTTTCGTATTCTTTGCCGAGGTAGAATTTTTTGATGGTAAGGTAGAGCTGTTTCAAGGAGATGTGACCTTGATCCGTTAATTTTGGGGCCAAATCACGATCACCTTTATTTATGAAATTCTGGAACAGCCTTAAGACCGTCTCAATTGGGTATTACGAACTCTTCATCCTGTACCTTCCACGCATTGTACTGGGTACGGTAGTTCTTATAGTGATCTGGACCTTGGCCGGTAGAGCTAAGCGTGCTTTGAAGAAGCGCTTAGGGAAAACCATGGATGATCCTTTACTGGTAGATTTCCTATCGCAAATATTGAAGGTGTCGCTGATCGTTTTTGGCTTACTGCTCTTTCTTGGGATTGTTGGATTGGGTAAGGCAGCGTCTGGTCTGCTTGCTGGTGCGGGAGTTTCCGCTTTTATCATTGGCTTTGCCTTTAAGGATATTGGAGAAAACTTTTTGGCAGGTATCATTATGGCCTTTGATCGTCCGTTTCGGATTGGCGATGTAGTAGAAATTGCTGGAAAAACCGGTAAAATTATTGGACTGACGCTAAGGGATACTCACGTGAAGACCTTTGATGGTAAAGATGTCTATATTCCTAACGGAATGATTGTACGCAACCCTATCGTCAACTTGACTATCGATGGGTTTCTACGCAATGACTTTACAGTACGCCTCACTGCGGGGGCTAATGTAGACGAGGCCATTACCTTGGTACGCCGAATTCTGGGAGAAGTAGCCGGGGTGCTTAAGGAAGATCGGGCTCCTAATATATTTATTGCCGATTATCAACCCAGCGGAATAAGCCTGGCTATTCAATACTGGTTCAATACTAATGACCCCAATGTGTCAAGTCTGGCATTGAAGACAGAGGTGATTCAAAAATGCCTAAGTGCGCTTAAGAAAGCAGGTTTCCACTTACCACCTGATGTTCGTGAAATCCACATTACAGGCGGCCAGTTGTCGGATGCAGACTAACTAAATTGAATGCAGGAGGCTAAAGCAAGCAAGTAATATAAATCGGTGGAGTTGTACCAAAAGGACACAATTTCCCCTATCATACCGTTATAATAGCAACGAAAAAGACGTATTAATACGAGCTAAGCGATTTCTATGCGTTTGCTATTGCGTGTTTTGTTGCTCATATCAGTCACCCTATTACTCAGCGCGGTAGGGATAGTGGGCTATTTCATGCAAGACCCCAGAGCATTGCTCACTCAGGTGGAGGCTTACATGCAAGAGACGCACCAACTTGATTTGCAAATTGGCGGTGCCGATCTCTCTTCCTGGCGCGAACTTCCCGAACTGCGCCTTGATCTGGAAAAGGTGAGCATCAGGCATCCAGATGATCCCTTCTCTGTTCTTCATTTTGACAATATCAAGCTGGATTTAGAGGTACTAGACTACTGGGAGTTTGCTGTTCGCCTGGATAGTTTGGCCATAATGGGCGGACACGCCCAGATACAAGCCAACTCTTCCTTAATGAGTGCTCTGCAGACCTTGACCCAAAAGAAAAGCACTGATCGACCATTCAACCTGAGCTTCACGCTCGCTTCTGATCTACCTCTCAGCCTGCAGCAATTTTCATTGCTATACCAGGATAGCCTGAGGGCTAAACACATGGAGGGCAGAGTGAATAGCTTGCGGACAACTATTGCTACAAATAACCAAGCGCTAAACGCCCAACTGGACGCCGACATTGATATTGGACGGTTGACGTTTAATCCGGAAAAGGGAAGCTATCTAGCAGGCGCAAACTTACGAATGCAGCCTCATTTGAGCTACGAGGAAGGCTGTCTTAAACTGCCTGATTTTGAGCTTTGGTTAGATGAGGAGCGTTTTTCAGCCTTCGCTGAATTAGAAACAAAAGGGGCTGGCTATTTCTCATTTGACTTACAAAACGAATCCACTCCCTTTGCTTCCACTATTGCTTTTGTGCCGGCAGAACTGCGGCGCAAGCTTTCGCCCTACACTATTGCTAATCCGCTTGCTACTCGGATTCGAGTGAATGGGGGCTTTGCTGCCGGAGACAACCCACTGGCGCGGATTGATTTTCATACGGTAAATAACCAATTCGGGCTCAAAGGTTATCCGCAACTGGAAGACGTATCTGCCAGCGGATACTTGATCAATCGGGCCAGTTCGGATACCAGTAATTGGGCCTTGGAGCACCCATTGAACCTACGCCTCCACTTTGATCAATTAGCGGCTTCCTACGAAGGTGTACAGTTGGGCTTTCCACAGCTAGTAGTAAGCAGTACACCAGAAATACCAATTTACCTTGCGGGAAGCTTGATAGCTGCAGGCCCCTTACAGGCCGTAAACGATTTTATACCGCAAGGTGATTGGAGGGTAAGTGGTGGTGAGTTTCAGTTACATACGGTATTTGCGGGGCAGGTAGAAAATGAACAGGATCTCTTTCAAAACCTGGAAAAGACAGAGTTGGATATAGCTGAGGTGAGCTTGCAGAACACTTCAACTGATCATAAAGGATTCAATCTAAGGCAGGCGAGTTTAGCCTTACAAACTGATACCTTGCTATTGCGCAAAGCACAGCTGGCCTTAGCGGATACGGAGCAAGAAATTGAGCTAGCAGGATATTGGATCAATAATTGGCCTTGGCAGGTTGGCAAAGATCGTGAGCCGGAGAGTTTTTTGCGCTGCCATAGTTCTTATCTAAGTGTAGCTACGCTGAGTGCTAGCCTGGCAGCATTAGGAGCCTCCAAGTCAGAAAAATCTACTGTTGCCACTGTTGTGGACAAGCTGAAGCAGGCATTTAATCCTCGTTTAGTGTGCCATATAGATAGCTTGGAGTTGGAACGTGACCTAGCGGAGCGGGTAATGTTAAAGACGAGCTTGAGTGAGCATGCTGAATTACAATTAGAGCAGTTGAGCACTGCCATTGGAGGAAACGAATTAGCGTGCTCAGGTACCATTGATTTTACGCCTACTCGGCCTTATTGGAATCTTGCCATCCGCTCTCAAGGAGAAGCCGTTTGGTTCAATCGTCTCTTCGATAATAATACGTTCTTCTTTGAGCGGGGAGCATTTAATTTCGCTGGGCAAGTAAGTGGAGCAATCGAGCATTGGTCTGATCTACAGCGTTACGCGAAGGGCAAACTGGCCTTATGGGATGGAGATGTATTGGTGGGTCCCACCGCAGTACATTTACCACTGGAGGAGCTTAAGGTAGATTACAGTGGCGAACATCTGCGACTTGATGCCATGCGGGTGCCCTTAAGCAGTGGGCAGTCAATTGAAATGACGGGTGAGGTGCGTCACTTTAGAAGTTTGATCAGTCTGGATGGAGATGCCGCTGATGTAAGTTCGTCAGTGCAGGTTAAGGCCAGTCGACTCGGTTTTGACGATCTACAAAGGATATTTTCTTCGGTGCAGCAATTCGCCGAAGGGCGTCCCGTTGAAAGCAAGCTGGCACTAAAACCTAGCTTTCAAGCACTTTACGAGAAGTTTCACCCCTGTTTGACATTTCAGCTTGACACCTTTCAGTTTCAGCAGTTCGTCAGTACGGAGAATCTTGCACGAGTGAGCTTTTTGGATGAGAACCGAGTGTCGTTTCAAAACACCGGATTCGAGTTTAAGGGACGCCCGGTGCAAATGTCAGCCATCGTAGACATTGAGGACGCAGCACAAACCCCATTTGAGGTGACTGTAGAAACCGACCGCTTTGATTTGGCGGCTCTGGTAGAGACCTTTGATTACTTCGGCTTGACCTCGCTGCAGCAGGCTGAGCGGGTAGCAGGGAAGGTGTCTTTAAGAGCAAACTTACAGGGGAAAATCATCGATAGCGTGGGCCTGCAAAAAGATAGACTCTTGGGGCGTGTCCACTTTAATCTACACGAAGCAGAGCTGGTGAATTTTGCTCCCATCCAGCAAGTGGCCAATAAGTTTTTCCGCACGGAACGTTTGCACAAAATCCGCTTTGCCCCAATTACGGATACCCTCTTGATCACTCACAAAGTGGTACACATACCGCGCATGGAGATTCAGTCTACAGCCTTTAATCTCTTTGTAGAGGGGCATTTGAATTACGATAATAATACCAACATCTGGGTGTCCTTGCCGTGGCAGAATCTCCGGAGCTGGCAGGAGGGAGAGTTACCCGCAAAGACGGGCTATGCCGAATCTGGAGGAAAGCTCTTTGTAGAAATTAGTGATGACCATGGTGAAATGGAGTATAAATTTCGCTTCACCAATAAGCGTCTCTATAAGCACCGCGGAACTCCTGATCAATACCGAATTGATAAGCGGGAGGAACGTGCCACTCGTAGAGTCTGGCGCAAAGAACGCCGCCGCGCCAGACGTACCGGAGCCTAAGCCAATGCTCCTCCTAATCATAACTCAGGCCGTGCCCAAAGGGATAAAGCGGATCCTTTGAGTCGTAGGGCATATCTTCCTTCTGGTTCTCAACGGCCTCAATAGAAGATGGTAGTTCGAATGGCAGCTTCCCTTCTGGTGCGAAGTCACCAAATAGCATTCCAAAAATGATGTCATCTTGGCTGTTGAAGTCAGCAATTAGAGCACTGCTGGCTGCGGCAATTTCCGACAGAATGGGAGGGCGTTCAATGGTGACTATTGTAATAGTTGGCTTCTGTTTAGCCAATTCCAAGATCGGGGCCAATTCGGATTCGGTATAGTGCAGGCGGCCCTGATGGAAGAAATTCTCCAATAGGTATTCACTCCGCGGATCAAAGGGCGTGGCAATTTTTTGGATAATCACATCTGCTTCCGCTGGACTATCAACTAACTGGGCAAATGATTCGAGCGCAGGCTCGTACAAACCAGACAAATACACTTTGATATTCTTTTTGAGCGGTAGAAGCCCGTCATTCTTAAGCAGTGTCAATGATCGTCTCTGGGATTCTTTACCGGCTTCCCAGAAGGCGTCTTGGCCAACAATGTGTAGGTCTTCCAGTGGTACGTACGGATCGTCAAATAAGCCGAGGACAAACTTATCACGCATTATTTTGCGGACTGAACGATCGATTCGTTCCTCACTAATGCGTCCACTGTTAACCAATTCAATGATATAGTTTACGCAGGATTCTCCACCAAACATATCACATCCCGCATCCAGGATTTTTTCGACCCGCTCAATCTCGGATAGGTGCTCAACACCCCAAGCCGCTGGGGGCTTGATTTTACTTTCAGTAATGAGTCCCCAATCGGTACAGACAACTCCCTTAAATTGGAAACTATCTAGGAGCAGGTCGCTAATAATCTCTTTATTGTAAGCAAAGCCCACATCTTCACTAGTTTGGCCAACAGGGACCCCGTAGTAAGGCATAATACTAGCCGTATTGGCCGGAAATACACCATCGCGGAAAGGAATCAAATGATAATCGAAATTATCTCCAGGATAGGCCTGGTCCTGGCCGTAAGGAAAGTGGGCATCTTCACCATCCTTTTGTGGCCCACCGCCAGAAAAATGCTTGCTCATGCACGCTACGCTACTATGGTTAAGGCTATCACCTTGGAAGCCCAGTATATAGGCCTTGGTCAGTTTGGCACTTAGTGCAGCATCTTCTCCAAAGGTTCCTCCAAAGCGCCCCCATCGAGGTTCCGTTCCCAAATCGGCCATCGGAGAAAGCGCCAGTCGAATACCTACGCCTAGATATTCTTGTCGGGCAATATCACCAAAGCGCCGCATCAATACAGTATCACCAATGGCAGCGAAACCAAGCGGAGATGCCCAGCGGGAAAAGAAGGGGGTAACAATACTTGCTCCCACATTATTGCCAGCTACGTGGCGAGGATCTGAAGCTACGGTGATGGGAATGCCCAGGCGGGTCTGCTCGGCGAGTGCCTGTACATGATTGTTCCAATTGGCCAGTGCCAATGAGGAGGGAGACTGGATGATGTTGAAATGATTCATCAGTTTCCGGGCAATCATAGTGGTGTTGGACTCCAGCATGAAGGTGATTGGCTCGCTGAATATTGGATACTCATTGTAATAACCATCCTCATTCATCGCGGCCATGGTAATGAACATAGCGCCGGCCTTCTCTTCAAGGGTCATTTGACTAACTAGATCGTCCAAACGCAGGTCGGTAGGAAGTCGCTTATCTTCGTAAGGATCTAGTTGACCATTCTTATTTAAGTCGCGATAACTATAGCCATCCACCGTAAGGATCAGTGCTCGATCACCAAGGAGACTGTGATTCCGGTGAGATACCCATTTCCACTTTGCGTAGAAAAAACCAATGACCAGGAGGACTAAAAGGAGCAAGCCAATACCAAGCCGCTTAAGGATACGCAGAAATTGCTTCATTCCATTATGATTATCAGCGCCCTAAGTTAAGAAGAGGTGGGGGAATAGGAAAAAATGGAGGGGAATGGGAGAGGAGAAGAGGAGTAATCAGAGGGATGTAAGAAGCCCGTAGGGCGGGTCCCACCCTATAAATTAGATCTAGCCTAATTCCATTTCACCAAAAACTTGCCATTATTTACTGGCAAGCACACGTTTATCATGCCTGTCCTTGAGAGAACAGGTCCGGCGGTTGTTTGTCGTTTTAGTCAACGACTCCTCTGATTAGCTCCTGTAGACCGAACAGGAGGTTAAAAGCTTCGATGGTGAGCAAGCGGTCTGGTTGCTCAAGAGCAATAAATGTACGAATTAGTATGTTGTAAAACAAAAAGCAAATAAAATTTAATTATTAACTCTTTCTGTTGGTTGGGGTTGGGTGAAAAGAAAAAGCCCAGGCTGTCACCAACCTGAGCTCTTCTGTTTGTATTCTGCGTTGCCAATTGACAACCTACTGCGATTTAGCTTAAGCGCTCGTACACTCCAGCAATGCCTTGACCACCGCCAACACAAGCCGTAACCATACCATAGCGCTGATTGCTACGGCGCATCTCGTTCAGCAACTGGATGCTTAGCTTAGCACCGGTACAGCCCAGTGGGTGACCAAGTGCAATTGCACCACCATTTACGTTTACGATATCTGGATTCAAGCCCGCTTCTTGAATGACTGCTAAAGCCTGGGCGGCGAAGGCTTCATTCAACTCGATCGCTTCAATATCACTGAGCTTCATCCCCACCTGCTTGAGTACCTTAGGAATCGCTACACAAGGGCCGATCCCCATGTACAATGGATCTACGCCACCGGCAGTACAACCCACCAAGCGTGCCACTGGCTCCAGCCCAAGTTGCTTGACCATTTCTTCACTGACTACCAGTGTAAAGGCTACACCATCACTCGTCTGTGAAGAGTTGCCAGCGGTTACCACACCACCTTGCGCAAAAACTGGGCGAAGTCTGGCCAGTGCTTCCGGGGTAGTGCTACGACGAACACCTTCATCCATCGCTACGGTGTGTGAACTCTCTACACGCTTACCGTCCTTGACGTAAACATCAGGAACTTCCACCGCTACGATCTCATCATTAAACTTACCAGCATCGATGGCCGCTGCTGCTTTCATGTGCGAATTATACGCAAACTCATCCGCTGCTTCCCGGCTGATGTTATACTTGCCCGCTACCGCTTCGGCAGTAATGCCCATACTTACCAGGTAGTCTGGCGTAGTACTGGCTACCTTATAGCTAGGGGCTAGCTTATAACCGGTCATCGGAATACTGGTCATGCTTTCTGCACCACCGGCTACGAAAATATGGCCCATACCCGCACGAATTTTCGCGGTAGCCATCGCAATAGTCTCCAAACCTGACGCACAGTAGCGGTTTACCGTCACTCCAGGCACTTCTTTGCCCAATGCTCGTACCGAAATCTGGCGACCAATCTGTAGTCCTTGCTCACCTTCTGGGTTGGCACAGCCGACAATCACGTCGTCAACCAGCTTGGGGTCCACTTCTGGCGTATCCGCAAATAGCTTTTGGATAACATCTACTGCCAGATCATCTGAACGGTAGTTTTTAAACCCGCCCTTTTTGGCTCTGCCAACGGCCGAACGGTAGCCTTTTATGATATATGCTTCCATGGTTTCATTTTAGTAGAAGGTAGAAAGTAGAGGGTAAAAGGAAAACTACCTTGACTCTTACTTCCTAACGCTTCTGGTTCACTAAAGAACTTTTCAAACTGTAAATACGCTTCTGAATACTCTGTAAGTCTTCTAGGAAATCGTGCAATTCTTCGCTACTAAGAAATCCTAATTTTTCACTCAAGATCAGTTGTGTTTCCAGTTCGTAAGTAGAGCCAGTGGCGTAACCTAAGAACTGATTGAATTCGGCATTGCTATTGCGGCCTGCTCCTTCAGCGATATTAGAGGGTATTGAAACTGCTGACTTCTTGATTTGGTGCGTCAAACCAAAAGCCTCTTCTTTAGAGAAGCTTCTGGTTGCTTTGTAAATTTCTTTAGCCAACTCTAAAGAGTCTATCCAAACCGTCAATTTTCTGAAATCATGCATCAAATAAAGTTCTAAAATCCTTCTACTTTCTACCCTCTACTCTCTACCGGACTAATTCCGCAGCGGCTTATTCGTCTGTAGCATATGCTGGATGCGCTCCAGGGTCTTTTGCTCACCGCAGAGACTTAGGAAGGCTTCGCGCTCCACGTCTAGTAGGTATTGCTCACTTACTTGCTGGGTGCCCGTTAGGTCACCACCACAGAGTACGTAGGCCACTTTCTTGGCAATCTTGATATCGTGCTCAGAAGCGTACTTGCCGAGCATGAGTTCGTTGGCCGCAGCGTACAAGGCTGCCAGACCGGTACGTCCTAATACCGTAATATCTTCACGCATGACTGGCTGCGTGTAGTTGCGAGCCAGGTCCACTACTTTGTGCTTTGCCAAAGCAATATTCCGGTCTTTGTTGGTCACTACTTCGTCGCGGCCTTGCAAGGCGTAACCGAAATTGTAGGCTTCGTGACCAGAGGTGGCTACCGAAGCCATAGCAATCGTCCGAAACTTCTCAATCAGCGTTGGAATCTGCACATCTCCAGCGAAGAATTGGTCACTGGCACGGAGGGCGAACTCCTTGGTACCACCACCACCAGGGATCAAACCTACGCCTACTTCCACCAAGCCAATGTAGGACTCCGCAGCCATCACCGCCGCATCGCAGTGCATGAAAGTCTCACAACCACCACCGAACACATAGCCTTGCGTGGCAGCCACTACCGGAACGCTGCTGTAACGGCAACGCATGGTAGTTTGCTGGAATAAGTCAATGGCCATATTCAATTGGTCAAACTCCTGCTGGTAGGCCATCATGGCAATCATCATAAGGTTGGCACCTACACTGAAGTTAGTAGCGTTGTTACCGATGACCAGCCCCTGCCAATCGCCTTCTTCCGCAATTTGGATGGCTTCGGTCATGCCCCGCAGAACGCCCTCTCCAATAGAGTTGTGTGCACTTACAAACTCTAAGTTGAGTACACCATCTCCAATATCGTGCAGAATTACTTCGCTATTCTTGAAAACTGGCTCGCTATCACGGTAGTTATCTAAAATGATGAAGCTCTCAGTACCAGGCTTAACATCGTAAGACTTGTTGGCAATATTGTAGTACTTCAGTTGCCCACCTTCGCGCTTGTAGAAACTGGTGTGGCCTGCGGCTACCATTTCCTTTACCCAATCCGCTATCGTTTCTCCTTCGGCTTCTGCTGCGGCAATACCTGCTTCCACACCCACGGCGTCCCAATACTCGAATGGTCCTAGCTCCCAGGCATAACCTGCAGTCATAGCGTCGTCTATACTGTACAAGTCATCCGCAATTTCGGGAATCCGATTGGAGACGTAAGCAAATAAACCAGCCAGGCTACGGCGTACTAATGCACCTCCTTTGTCTTCGGCTTTAAAGAAAGCAGGGATACGCTTCTTTACATCGTCAATCTGCTTGCTAAGCTTTAGACTGGCTAACTCTACTTTTGGCTTTGGGATATATTCTAGTGTCTCTAGATTGAGCTCTAAAATCTGCCGCTTACCATCTTCTCCTTTTACTTTTTTGTAAAATCCTTGCCCGGTTTTGTTACCCAAAAACTTATTGTCTACCAGGAACTGCATGTACTTGGGTACTTCAAAAGTAGCTGCCTGCTCATCGTGCGGACAGTTGTCTTTGATTCCCTTGATGACATTCACACTGGTATCGTGTCCTACGAGGTCACCCAGGCGATAAGTGCCAGTCTTTGGCCGTCCGATTGCAGGGCCAGTTAGTTTATCTACTGTGCTGATTGGTAGTTCCAACTCGGTAGTCAGCTGGTAAATTTTCGCCATAGCGTAAACCCCAACCCGGTTACCGATGAAGGCCGGTGTATCCTTTGCCAATACGGTTTGCTTACCAAGGTAAACATCTCCATAGTTCATGAAGAAGTCGATGACTTCTGGCTTGGTCAACTCGGTTGGAATAACCTCAAACAAACGCAAGTAGCGTGGTGGGTTGAAGAAGTGAGTACCGCAGAAATGAGCGTTGAAATCTTCGCTCCGTCCCTTGGTCATCATGTGAATTGGAATACCCGAAGTGTTCGAGGTAACCAATGAGCCAGGCTTACGGTATTGATCTACTTTTTCAAAGATCTGCTGCTTAATATCCAAGCGCTCGATAACAACTTCAATGACCCAGTCACAGTCGCTGATCTTTTCGAAATCATCGTCGAAGTTACCGGTCTGAATACGGCTGGCAAATGCTTTATCATACAAGGGCGCAGGCTTGCTCTTGATCGCCTTTTTAAGCGCGTCATTAACGATGCGATTCCGGGCCGCAGGATGCGACTTTTCATCATCGCTAAGGTCGCGAGGAACGATGTCCAACAGCAAAACTTCAAGGCCAATATTGGCGAAATGGCAGGCAATGCCTGATCCCATTACTCCCGAGCCGAGTACTGCCGCTTTACGAATTCTTCTACTCATGTAGTGCGGATTTTTTGTCTATGGAGAAAGGTAATTTTTAAAGAGTATCGCAAGTTAGCGAAAATTCGCTAATTATATAATGAGCTAAGTGTCCGAAAAGTTGAACGAGTTCAAATAATCTGCAGCTTAGGAGGTGAAAGTGTGTATTTAAGTGTTCAAAATGTTCTTGTTCCGACACCTATTTGTCTTGATTTGATCAAAACCAGCCTCCCTCGAATTTTCTATCTTTAGTCAAAAATCACCTCGATGAATACCACTAAATTCTCCTTCATAATTCTACTGCTTTCCCTTTTTCTTTTTGGCTGTGGGCCGGATCAGCCACCGGTCACTACGCTGGAATTGCCCATGGATCGTTTTGAAAGCGAAGAAGTTGTTGTTTTCAACATAGAACAGCAAATTCGAGCAACCTTTACCATAGAGCAGGATAGCATCGTCCTGCCAATAGAACAACCGACATTGCTGAACGTTGCATTGGGGCGTGTTTACAACTATGTCTTCGTGCGTCCGGGCGATCAACTTTCTTTGGATACGATCTCTAGTGATCCATTAGTAATTGCCCCGGTGGGGGAACGCTCAGTGGAGAATGAATTTCTTTTGCAGCTAGCGCAAACGGTAAATGAGGATACGGAGCGGATGTCGTTCCGAGAAATGGGTAAGAGTGAGCCCGATAGTTTCCTAATTAAGCTAGATCAGAAATACAGCGCCTCCGAAGATCTGGTGGAGGAGATTCAAGCCAACGCAAATGTGTCAGCTGATTTTAAAGCGGCAATTAATAATTATCTACTCTCTCTGCAGGGCTACCACCTTATGAATTACAAGTATGTCTATAATGGTAGTCAAGATGAGCTTCCTCCGCTGCCGGACGGATTCTATACAGCAATAGAAAAGGAAGATTTGACTAAGAATACCTGGCTTTGGTTTGATGATAGTCGGCAACTGGTCAGTGCTTGGCACTACAAGGATATTGACTATGCTGATTTTGAATCACCAGTTGGCTATTTTACGGCTTTGCTCAAGAGTGCACAGGAGGCGTACCCTGGCACATTGGTCGGTGACTATGCAGAGTATGATCAACTCACAGATTTTATCAATTTTGGTAGTGGATTAACGCATGCCGAAGCAGACGTCAATGCTTTTCAAGAGCGAGTCTCCAATACGTATTTGTTGGACCGTTTAACGGCTACTGTCGAACCATGGCTGGCATTGAAGCCAGGCGAGCCAGCTCCTGATTTCTTAGTCCAAGACCGAGAAGGAAAAGAAATACGCCTCGCTGATTTAGCTGGACAGCGGGTGTATGTAGATGTGTGGGCAACCTGGTGTGGCCCCTGTATCCGTGAAATACCGTCTCTAAAGGCCTTGGAGGCAGAACTCCACGATGCTGGAATCCAATTCGTAAGTATTTCCATCGATGCGGAAAAGGACCGTGAGAAGTGGTTGAATTTCATCGAGGAACGAGAATTGGGTGGATTGCAATTAATGGCGGATGGAGCCTGGAAATCTGATGTAGCTCAATCCTATAACATTAATGGTATTCCACGATTTTTCTTAATCGATGAGGCTGGAAAAATTATTGATGCCAATGCTCCCCGTCCCTCTGATCCTACCGTAAAGGATATCCTGCTAGGGGAGGGGGCGATGCAAACGCATTTAAAGTGAAAGTCCTAAGGTTAGAACAATTTACCCTCGTACTGACCCAAGAACTTTCACTCATCATCCGATGAAACTTCAAGCGCAGTCGAACCATTCTAATTCTAACCCTAATCCTAATCCTAATTCTAAGTTCTAACCCTAAGTCTAATTTCCACCACCCAGAAGGTTAACAGGAAGACCGCACCCCCCTGTTAATCTTCTGACCCTTTAACAACTCCTCGTCATCGCAACAGCATCACATCCCCACTAACTACGGTGGTCTGTCCATCTACAAAACGAATTTCTATGACGTAGACGAAAACAGCAGCGTTTAATTGTTCGCCGCGGTGCGTTCCATCCCAACCAATGGAAGAATCATTGGGTGGACCATCACTAAAGTTAAAGACCTGCTCTCCCCAGCGATTAAAGACCTGAAAGGATTCGATCCACTCGATCTCACTGCCTGCTTGTGCAAACAATATATCGTTGGTGCCATCATCATCAGGCGAAAATGCAGATGGAACGTAAATAGAACCATTGCGCAAAACAATTACGCGGATATCATCGGTGGCGGTACAGCCTAAGCTGTCCTGTATAGTCAAGCGGAAATCATTGGTGTAGGTCAGGTCATTCAAAGTAGAGGCGAAAAGGCAAGTATCGCAATCCAGTAGCTCCCTTGGAGTCCATTTGACCGTTTCGATTGCACCGGGATCTGGTAAGACTAGTGGTTCGAAATTGGCTACTTCTCCTAATTTAATGGTTAGGTCTTCGCCTAAGTCTAAGTTGATATCTGTACCCTCTTGTAAGGTTACGGTAGTAAGGACTTCGCAGCCAAATTCATCCTGCACGGTGAAGGAATAACTCCCCGCAGCAAGATTGAAGAAGCTATTTTGCAGACTAAAGGCCTCACCTTCTGGGGCAAATAATAAGGTACTGCTGGGATCAACAGGCTCCAAGATGATACTACCATTGGTGTCCCCTAAACAGGCGGGATCATCCGCTATGATGTTGAGGGCTATCTCGGTATTAATCACCTCATCTACCCGGACGGTATCTGTTGCTGTACAGCCATTGTCGAGGTTTGTAATAAGTACTTCATAAAGTCCGCCGCTAGTAGCTACGATGCTGGCTTGATTGGGGCTGCCGCTGATCATTCCACCGTCAAGTGCTTGCCAGCTAAAGCTTAAGTTAGCAGCAGAATTACTACTGGCAGTAAGTGTGGCTGACTCGTTATCGCACGTAATTAGTGGGGCCGTTCCAGCTTCTACGCTCGGTGGGTCTAGATTGGCTTGCACCATGATGGTTACTTGGTCTGTACAGGCCGTGATGGTGTCGATTACTACCAATTGATATGATCCCGCCTCGTTTGCGGTAGCGGATAAGCCGTTAAACGGCAGTGCTTGTCCGTCCGGTCCGGTCCAGGAATAGATGACGCTATTGCCTTGGGTGGATCCAGTAGCGTCGAGGTTGACCTCTTCGGTTATACAATCAAGAATGTCATCAACGACCAAAGTAGCTGTTACAGCATCTGGAGCTTCTAACCCCTGCTCCAAGCTATCACTACAACCATTGTCATCAATGGTAGAAAAAGTATAAGTGTCAACGCCTAAGCCCACAAAAGTGGAGTCGCTTTGTAGTTCGCCACTGTCACGGCGGAAACTGTACGGTGCCAGGCCACCATTGGCTGATAGTGATATGGAGCCATCATTATCATTACAGCCCGGATCAGTGATATTAGCTACACTTAGGATTGGATTTTCAAAGACCGTTAGCACTACAGCTGTCCTGGTCAGACTGGCACAGCCATTGAACGTAGAGCGTACCTCGGCATAATAGGTGCCCGCACCAGGCGGTGTGAAACTACTGCCCGTAGCGAGGAGATTGCCATCAAGCGGTGCATCAAACCAACTGATGAGCTCATTGGGTAAACCCACAACACCCAGTTCAGGGATCGGCAAACCTTCACAAACAGACTGGTCGCCTAAACTCGTTGGTGGAGGGATGGTATTTTCTGTAACAGTTACCGCAATGCGTTCACTTACGCAATTGTTAATTGGATCACGAGCCTCCACGTAATACGTGCCAATGGCTGTGGGGGTGAAGGTAGTGCTACCGGTCAGCAGTGCATTCCCAGCTACCGGATCATCGTACCAGTCCGCGCTTAGACCTGCTTCTACGTTAGCTGTAAGCGTGGGTAGTGGATCACCAGCACAGATACTGAGATCACCCGCAGTAGTTGGGGCGCTGATGATTGGGCAAGAGCAGTCTGGTGCAGGTACTGTACGCGGTCCAGAAAAACAAGTCATTCCGGTATTGAAGGCTGTGAAGACAAGATCGACACCGGCAGGAATACCGGTAATCGTGAAGTTACCACTACCATCCGTGCTTACTACGCCAGCATTTACATCGAGGGTAGCCGCACTATTGATCTGCACAGTAACCGTATAGGTCAGTAAATCTGGGGCGCATTCTGTTGTTATGCTACCAAACACAATCGGCGTGGGGTTCACTATGATCGTAATTGCTGTCCGTTCCAGACTCACACAGCCATTTACGATCACGCGGGCTTCCGCAAAATAGGTACCGGCGGTAGTAGGGGTGTAGGTATCCGTATCGCTGGCTAGCAGGGTGCCACCCACAGCAGCGTCGTACCAATCGACTGTATGGTCAGTAGTTACGCTTACCATGAGTGCGGGGATTGGATCACCGGTGCAAATAGCTACGTTTCCAGTACTGGTAGGTGGTGCTACTTCTTCACAACTGCAATCGGGCGCTGCAATGCTGGCCGTGCTGCTGCAGCCTGTTGTGGTGTTGTTTAAGGTGAAATTAAGGGCCAGACCACTGGGAATACCTTCTACCGTAAAGTTTCCGCCGCCATTATCGCTTACCGTGCCGAGGCCCGCAATGAGTTCGTCTGCATCATTGACCTGTAAGATCGCTTGATAGGTAAGCAGATCTGGTGAACAAATCGTATCGAGTAACACAAAGCTGGGTAATGGATTAAGCGAGAAGCTGATGGCGATGCGCTCGCTAATACAATTATTGGTCGTATTACGAGCTTCCACAAAGTAGGTTCCTGCAGCAGGTGGGGTAAACGTCAGGGTATTCTGAGCTAGTGGTGTACCGCCAGTGGGCACATTGTACCAGTCCGCTGTTTCGCCATTGCCAACCAATACGCTAAGGTCTGGAATTGGAGCACCGTCACAAATACTTTGATCACCGCCCGAGACTGGAGGACTAATCACAGGACAGCTACAATCTGGTGCTGCTACCATGAGCGGACCAACTGGACAACTCATCGTAGCATCGAAAACAGTGTAAGTCAGGTCGGTTCCCGCTGGAATATCAGTAATAGAAAAAGTGCCGGCACCTGTATTGATAACCGTGCCCATATTGGCATTAACACTAGCTCCATTGGTAGTGGTTATATCAACACTGTAGGTCAGCAAATCTGGCGCACAGGCCGCCTGTACATCGTCTACGGAGGGCGTGAGGTTGATCGTCAAGGTAATGGCTGTTCGAGCAAAGCTGACGCAGTCATCAACGGTTACTCGAGTCTCCGCATAATACGTACCAGCTGCTATTGGTGTAAAAGTGTTGCCGGTGGCCAGAAGTGTTCCGCCAGTGGCTTCATCGTACCAATCTACAAGTGCCCCTGGGCCTGGATCAGCAGTGAGGGCAGGTATAGGACTACCCGTACAAATGCTCTCATCGCCACCACTAATCGGTGGATTAACGGAGCCGCAAGCACAGTCGGGTGAAGTCACCAGGTCACTAATGGCACAAGAAGTTACACTGTTACTGATGTTCAATTGCAGATCAGTTCCCGCTGGAATACCGTCTACCACGAAATTTCCACTACCGTTGTCCGTTACCGTCCCAGCATTGACCACGAGTACGTCTCCATTAGTAATTTGCAAATCAACCGCATAGGTGAGTAGGTCCGCTGCGCATACCGCATTATTGACTACATAAGTGGGAGCGGGGTTGACAACAATGGTCATCAGCAAGCGATTACTGACGCAATTATTGACCGGATCGCGAGCCTCCACGTAATACGTACCAGCCATGGCAGGTGTAAAGCTCAGTGTGCCACTTGCCAGTTGACTCCCTGCCACGGGATCATCATACCAATCAGCCGTTAGTCCATCTGCTACCGAAACAGAGAGCGTAGGTATCGGATCACCGGGGCAAATACTGCTAACCGGAGCCGGTATTGGGGCACTAACCGTCGGACAAGGACAAACTGGTGAGGCAATTGTGGTTGGCCCCAAATCACACGTCATATCCGCATTGAAGGCCGTGTAGATCAAATCGGTCCCCGTTGGGATACCGCTGATCTCAAATACGCCTCCACCCAAATCATTAACGGTACCAGCGTTCACCGTCACGGTGGCTGCATCTGTCAAGGTGAGGGTAAGTGTGTAAGAAAGCAAGTCGGATGCGCAAAGCGTATCCGCACTGACAAAGCCCGACTGTGGATTTATAGTCAAGCTAACTGCTGTGCGGACGGAGCTGACGCAACCATCGGCCAATACCCTGGTTTCGGCGTAGTAAGTTCCAGCCATCGTTGGGCTGTAGGTAGTGCTATTGGTAGCGAGTTGCATTCCACCAACTGGTGCGTCGTACCAGTCCACCGTCTCGCCGGGATCAACACTTACACTTAGCGTAGGAAGTGGTTCTCCCGCACAAATGCTCACATTGCCATTACTCGTAGGTGGTTCCACTACAGCACAATTACAATCTGGTGGAAAGATCTCCGTGACAATTGAGCAGGTGGTCGTGCTATTGATAACACTAAGCATAACGATATTCCCGGCTTGGACTCCACTGATAGTAAAGCTGCCGCCGCCATTATCGGTAACGGTACCTTCACTAACCATGAGCTGATCAGCATTGCTTACACTAAGCTGGATGGTATAGGACAACAGATCTGGGGCACAGCTGGTACCTAAGAGCGTGAAGCTAGGAGCGGGATGATTACTGATGGTCACTGCAATTCTAGTACTCACGCAATTGTTGACCGGATCTTTCGCCTCTACATAGTAAGTTCCAGTAGATGGAGGCGTGTACGATAGGGTATTGCCGGCCAAAAGCAAGCCATCCGTGGGGGCGTCGTACCAGTCGGCCGTAAGGTCCGGGTCGACCGTTACTGTTAAGGTTGGAATAGGATCACCGGGACAGATCATCAAGCTAGAGCTGATCACGGGAGGTGATACATCAGGACAGGGGCAGCTGGGAGATGTTATACTTATTGGTCCCAGGGTACAATTGGAATCATCACCCGTAAGCGTAAACGTAATATCAGTACTTACCGCAATGCTACTAATTGTGAACATGCCCCCTCCAAGGTCAGTAACCGTTCCAGAGCTGGCCGTAACCGAGGCTGCATCCATCAGTTCCAGCGTAACGGTATAGCTTAACAGGTCGGGGGCACAAGCTACTAAAGTGGAGGTAACGCTGGGCACAGGATTGATCGTAAGGGTTATCGCCGTTCGGGTGGTGCTCACACAATCATCGGCTACAATGCGAGCCTCTGCGTAGTAGGTACCCGCGGCGGGTGGCGTAAAGGTATTTCCCGTAGCGAGCAAGGTGCCGTCGGTGGCAACATTGTACCAATCAATTTCTTGACCTACTCCAGCGGTTGCAATTAGACTAGGTAATGGATCGCCCTCGCAAATGGTTTGATTACCTCCACTTAGCGGTGGTTCTGGTGGTGCACATCCGCAATCAAATTCGGGTAATTCTAATTCTGTATTACAATCAGCGTCGCTGTTTTCTAGGGTGAGCGTTACCAAGGCCCCAGAAGGAAGATCCGAAATGGTAAAGGTGCCATCATTGTTGTTGGTAGCTAAACCAACTGACGGGTCAATATTTGCTGCATCGGTGGTGATCACAATACTGTACAAGGTGTTTCCCGCGTAACAAACCGGTTCCGCGAGGCTAGCGGTAGGTGGAGTTTCCAGAATAATATCGACCGGTTCGGCAACCGATTCACAAAACTCATTTAACTCCGTAATGTAGATCGTGGTGTTCATCGTCGGCGTGAAAGTGTACGAGATGCCGATGAATAAGAGAGAGCTTAGGCTAGCGTCTGCGTAGAAATAGAAGTCGGAATTTGGATTGTCATTACCAGAAATGGGCTCAATTGTTACTTCCTCCCCTTCGCACACCACAAAGAAGGGATCTACTAGCGGAGGTGCTTCACCGTAGATTATAACCGAGAAAGGGACAGGCTCGCTCTCGCACTGGCCTACTGTTTGGGTTACCCAAAACTCGGTTTCGGGATCTCCCGGAAGCAAGTAACTGTCCATGTTGAAGCTATTGCCACTAGCCAATAAGTTCGAGCCCGTTTCATCTTCGTAAAGATTGAAAGTTGCTCCTGGTTCCCCGCTAGGGCTAACCGTCGCTGCATCAGTAGGACAAAATTCATAAAGTGGATCTACTATTGGGGGTGGTGGTAAGGGGAGAACGGTAAGCGTGAAAAAGTTGGTAGTGGGTGCACAGCCTACGTTGACCGTATAGCTGATTTCGTAGCTGCCCATTACATCAAACACCTCACCAGAAAAAGGATCAATGGATGCGCCATCGCCAGGGTTGATCACAAAGTCAAAATCTCCACCTCCAGGGGAGGCCACATTGGGCAGGACTGAACTGCCGGAACAGACGTCGGGGTACGCTAAATCCGGTAGTTCGAGCATTTGATCAATGGGCTCACCATCAAAGGTGCCGGAGCAACCATTACCATCATCATCCAGGGAAAAACTGGGCGCATCACCATCCATCAAACCAGAGATGGTAATGATCTCTCCACTAGCACCCGATTGACTCAGAATTCCAGGGCCAGTATTGGTGACCAGGTAACTAGAGGTGAAGAGCTCCGGATAACCACCAGTGATCTCTATGGTAACCTCACCGCTGCAATCATCACGATCTATCTCCGTAAAAATGAGCTCATTTAGGAAGGTGAAGGTCTCGGTATCATCGGGGTTGATATCGTAACAATCGTCTCCATCCGAATCAATATTGGGGCCATTAGGTGGTGGCTGATTGTTATCAATAACCGCTGGTACCAGAATAAAAGTATTGATACCTACGGAACCAACGATACCTCCGTCATTAACGGTCTGGATATCTTCACCGGTCCAAAACCAACTGGTCCAGCAGGGGTCGGATTCAGGATCAGGCCCGGTGGGTGGGCAGGAGTAAAACAGGTAGACCATTGCGGGTAGTGGACCGCTAGGAGGGAGGGTATAATTATCGTCAGAGGTGAGGTCAATATCATCACCAAAACAAACGACAAAGGGGTTGGTGCCATCGCCATCGTCATTGACGGTAAAGGTGCCAGCTTCGGCCATACACTGGCCCAGAACGTGATGAGTGGGAAGGAATAGGGCTACTAGCCCCATCAGGAGAAAAAAGTAAAGCTTACTCATAGTTGATCGACGATTGATTCATCTAAACTAGACACACCAATAGAAAAGCCAATTGGTGGCCAAGTCTATTAACTTGAACGCTTACTTATAATTTCCCTAGGTGCGAAGGTTCGAATGAGCCTGGTCGCACTTTTTCAAAATACAACTAATTCTTGATTTTCAAATGGTCAGGCCTTTTAAAACTGTTCCGCGTTCCCTAATTCCCATTCCATTTTCCAATTTTCGGGTACGGTTTCTGCCTGTAGCAAACAACCTTTTTCAAGGTAGGGGAAGATTTCACTATAGCGCCGTGCTTCGTTAAGGCTGGTGCGCCGAAAAATGTGGTGTCTCTTAATTTCCTCTGGTTGGCGTAAGCCAGCGGCGGCCAATAATTCCATGAGGCTTTCTACGGTCTTGCGGTGGTAATTGGCCACCCGTTGTTTCTTATCACTCACTACCAGACCCGCTACTAACTCGGGGTCTTGCGTTGCTACACCGGTAGGACAAGAGTTTTTATTGCATTCGAGGGCTTGAATACAACCCAGCGCTAACATCATGGCACGAGCACTGTAGGTTGCATCCGCTCCCAGGGCAAGCGCACGGACGATGTGGAAACCAGTGAATATTTTACCTGAGGCGAAGAGCTTGATGTGCTTTTTGAGGTCGAAACCAACTAGGGTATCATAAGCAAAAGCCAAGCCCTCCTTGAACGGCATACCCACAGAATCGGAAAATTCCGGTGGTGCAGCTCCAGTACCTCCTTCGCCACCGTCTACCGTGATGAAATCTGGATAAATGCCACTTTTTACCATGGCTTTGCAGATGCCAATAAACTCACTGGGCTGACCGATACAAAGTTTGAAACCAACCGGTTTGCCGCCGCTCAGGGTCCGCATTTGCTGGATGAGTTCCAATAGCCCCATTGGCGTATTGAATGCTTTGTGATAAGGAGGGGAAAGCACGGCTGTACCAGGCTCAACTCCACGGATTTCAGCAATCTCCTTAGTGTTTTTCTTAGCCGGCAAGATGCCGCCGTGGCCCGGCTTAGCCCCTTGCGATAGCTTCAACTCAATCATCTTGATGTTGGGGGTGCTAGTCCGCTCGGCAAATTTATCCGGATCAAAATTGCCGTCGGCAGCGCGGCACCCAAAATAGCCGGTGCCGATTTGCCAGACGAGGTCGCCTTGAAAGGCTTCGTGGTAGGGACTTACTCCGCCCTCTCCTGTGTTATGCGCAAATTCACCGATATGTGCACCCCCGTTGAGGGCCTCAATAGCGGCACTGCTCAAACTACCGAAGCTCATCGCTGATACATTGAAAAGCGAAGCCTCGTAAGGATGCTTACAGTCGGGGCTACCCACCCGAGTCCGTGGATTTGCGGTGAGTTCGTGTGCGTCTAGGGCGGCAATGGAGTGGTTCATCCATTCGTAGCCCTCGTCGTAGACTTCCATTTGCGTACCAAAGGGCGTGGTATCCCGCTCTTCCTTGGCCCGCTGGTACACTACTGAGCGATGGACCCGATTGATGGGCCGTCCGTTAGTGTCAGACTCGATGAAATACTGGTAGAGTTTGGGACGTAATTCCTCCATGACATAGCGCCCCCGGCCCAGAATGGGAAAGTTGCGCATGATGGCGTGCTTGTCCTGATACATGTCGTAGAAACCCAGTACTACTATTGGGCCAATCAGCAGATATAGCCAATACCAATCAGGGTTAACCAAATATCCCAGCAGTGCCGTGCCGACAATGGAGATAAATGCGAAGAGCATGAATTCATTACGCATGAAATAGGGGGTTGCTTCTGCCGTAAATGTATGTATTTCCTCGCAACCAGCTTAGCAATTTTCATCACGCTAGTGCAGGGCTGTTTTCTACTTTCAATTTTATTCAACCACCTAAGCCACCAAGATCCCCAAGGGGAATTAGAATGAGGGTAAGAATAAGAATTAGAATGAAAATGACAGTAAAAGTAAAAGTTAGACCAACAAAAAGCAGTGTGCTGTACTAGACCATTATTCTAAAAACAACTTTCGAACTCCACTATCTAACTAAACCAACTAACTACGGCCGCAGGCCGAACCAACTCAACTAACTCAACATAAAAACCACATAAGGCACATTAGACCAAATTAGAGTCTATTAACTCCCATTTTTACTGCTCCCCTTTTAATTCTAATCTCTCCGTCCGGAGTCCTTCGCCATGCGCCTACGCTGTAGCTTCGAGCGCAAGCGTAAGACTGCGGCCGCCGAGGAAAGCACCTGCGTGCGAAGGCGGATCACTCTCATTCTCACCCTAATTCTCATTCTCACTCTAATTCTACTTCTAATTCTCACTCTGTCCCCGCCACGCCTGTTCCAACCAAAATATCTTCAGACCATCCAATAGACGCAATGGAGGGTGTTGCTCCGTTTGCAGTCGCTGTTGCCAATGTTGAGAGCGGCGATGGAGGAAGTTATAACTTAAGCGCAAGAGCCCAAAGCGGTGTAGCCAATTCCATAACCGCAAGGCACGCGTTTGAAGATCAGGGTGCCGGCGGTAAAGCCAAAAGAGATTTTCAATGGCTTGCTTCTGTTTACGTAGCCAGGTGGCAGTATTGTCTAGGCCGATATGCAGCAGTGGATTATCCAGGTGCTGAATGGGAACTTGATGGCGTTTTAACTCTAGGCCAAACAAGGTGTCTTCGTGGCCATAATGTTGCAGCTGGGCCTCAAAGGGAAATTGCTGTGCGACTGACCTGGGCACCACGAAGTTGTTGGTCATGAAGCCCTCGTAAGGGCGCTTTTGTCGTTGCCGGGCTGTCTTTACCTCTCGTTCGCTACCGTACCACCAGTGTAATTGGACCTCCTCGGTACTAGGAGCGGAAGTGTAAGTGCGCCCCCCGCAAAGAACCGTACCGGTTTGCAGGGCTTGTACGTAGCGTTGTAGAAATGCCTGGTCTGGTACGCCGCTATCGCAATCCATGAAAAGTAAAAATTCGAATTGGGCAGCAGCCGTCAGGGCATTTCGCATTTGGGCCCGGCCAATATTGCCGGATCGCTCCGCGTAACTTACCCCTGCTAATTCAGCTAACTCCCGGTTTTTGCGTTGCCATGATTTGGGTGAAGCGTCGTCCAAGAGGCAGATTTCCCAAGGCTCGTCAAGCTGTTGCGCTTGCTCCCAAAGGTCCTTCACCAACGGCCGTACGTCAAAGCAGTAAACCGGAATTAGGATAGACAGCATAGAGAAAGATAAATCAGACAGTAGGCGTGGAAATCTGGGCTTTTACCTCTGCTGTTGGCAAGGTAAAATAGAAACACGAGCCACCTTCGTCCACTGACTCGTGCCAGATGCGACCCTCATAGTTCTCAACAATATTTTGGCAAATGGACAGCCCCAAGCCCGAGCCGCTGGTCATTCGATTGTGCAGCCGGAAGAAGGGCTTAAAGATATCCTGGCGGTGTTCTTCCGGAATGCCTATTCCGTTATCCTTTACTTTGAAGGCCAATTCTTCCCCCACCTTTATGACCTCAATCCTAATGCGTGGAGGCGTATCCGGCGCTGCGTAGCGTAGGGCATTATGTACCAAATTGAAGAACACTTGCTCTACTTCTGTTCGGTTGGCTTTCAGCGTAGCGGGGGTTACCAGATGGACATCACCAAGGCACTCCTGTATTTCGGTCTTGAGTTGTTGTTTGACACTACCGATCACTTCGTCCAGTGCCATCTTGGTAATGCTGGTATCGTTACCACCAATATTGCTGTAGTGGAGCAAATCATCCAGCATTTTACGCATGCGCTTGCCACTGGTGGTGGCTTCTTTCAGGTGCTGCTGAGCCTGCTGTGTATCTTCGGCCATTTCGATACTGGCCAGTTGGGTGAAACTGGTAATATTGCGCAGTGACTCTTTCAAGTCGTGGCCCGTGGCAAAGGCAAACTGCTGAATCTTATTATTCGCCAGGGTGAGTTTTTGATTGGTATCCACTTGCTTGATCGTCAATTGTTCCAGCTCTCCCTTTTTCTCTTCTACTTCTTGCTTCGCCTTCGTTTCTCGGCGTTTTGCGATAGCAAAGGCCAAGGCCAAAAGCGCGGCTATACCAACTGCAATTTGTAACCAGAAGATCCACTTTTGACTAATGGCTAGCGCCTGATCTTTTAGACGAAGCTCGTAGCGACTGGTATTGAGGTCTACATCTGAAGTAGCTTGTAGCCCAATGTACTCTTGGCTGTGTTCATCATTCAGCAACTCGCGTTGGGTATCAGCATAATGTCGGAGGTGGTAAGCGGCGGCCGGAAAATCTTCCAGGGCTTCAGCGACCTCAGCCAGTACCTTATGACTTTGTAGGAATTTATCTTTTCCAACGTTCTCACTATTCTGAATAATTGCGAGGGCCTCGGTGGCTTTGGCTCTGGCATCTATATAATTCTCTTGCCGCAAATGCATTTCTGCCTGATCTGCCACTACTCCAGCTTTTACATCGGGCAAGTTGACATCCTTCAGAATGGCTAGTGCTAGTTCATAGTTGTCATTGGCTGCTTCGTGTGACTTTAACTCCAAATGAGCGTTGCCGATAGCATTATAAATATTAGGCTGGTAACGCACAAAGTTGCCATTTTTAGCTAAGCTTAGACTTTCGTCCAGATAGGTCAATGCATCTGTGTAATTGGAATCCTCATGTTCTATGATGCCCAGGTTAAGCAGGAGAACAGCCCGACGTCCGGTTTCTTCTTCTGGGATGATATCGAGTGCCTGCAGAGTAGTCTCGCGTGCCTTATCATATTGTAGCACACTTTGATAAAACACGCTTAAGTTGTTGTAAGTAGAAATTTGGTCGCTAGATGATATACCGGGGTACTCAATGGCTACCAAGCTGTCCTTAAGGTTTCGGGCTCGTAAGTAAGACTTCAGTGCTTTAGGGAGCTCACGTAGTCGCTGATGAGTCCTTCCTAGATTGTGGTAAACCTTTGCGAGAAGCACCAAATCATCTACCCGCTCGGCGAGAAACTTCGCCTGTAGAAAGTCTTTACGAGCCAGCTCTAAATCAAGGTTGGCATAGAAGCGCGCCAAGCCCCGAGAATTATATGCTCTGGCCGACTCCTGGTTATCTTTTAATTCCAGGGAAATATTCAAACCCTCATTGATGTTCTCCAGTGCAGGTTCAATTTGTCCAGCTACGTCATATACCTCCCCAAGCGATACATAGGCGTTCCCTTCCAAAGAGCGAAAACCTTCAGTTTGAGCTCGCTCTAGTGCTACTTCCGCTAGGAGCAGGGCAGAGTCTAAATTAGTCTTGGTATAAGAAGAGGCGAGCGCCGAAAGCGCTTCAATTTGTATGGAATCATTATCACTCTCGTGATAGGTAGCCCACAGTTCCGCTTGGGAACGACCAGCTTCCTGCCCGTATACCATTCCAGTACACAGCCATAGCATTAAGCCAATCAATAAAAGCGGCTTGCTGAATTGTAGGGGAACCGGTATCAGCATGTGTTAGTTTTGGGTCATAAACTAGAAAGACAGCACGGATTTAAGACCTTTCTTAGCCTGTAAGTAGTTTTGCATTCACTAGTGCGTCATACTAGCAGGCAACTGGCAAAGTTTCAAAATGCACCTTATAGTTTTGTGTTCCGCTATCTTTCATTAAAACACGGATAGTAAAGCTAAGGAAATTTTTCAAACTGCCGGTCGTATTAACTTACCTTTGCCGTCAACTTTTCAGCGCGAGATATGTTTTCAATATAAATTGAAAGTATCGAAAGTTGGTGGCGCGTACACAGCAAAAATAAAAGCCCAAATGACGGAAACCATAGCAATACAGACTATTCTTAAGGACCCAACACTTGGGGCTACCGAGCGTACCATTGCTGAAAAAGTGGAGCAAGGAGCGCGAATTACGCCAGAAGAGGGGCAATATTTGTTCGAGCACGGTGACTTAGGTTTCGTGGGAGCACTTGCTAACTCGATCCGAGAACGTAAGCACGGTGATAATACGTACTTCAACCGCAATTTTCACCTGGAGCCCACTAATGTTTGCCTGTATACTTGTACGTTTTGTTCCTATTCCCGCTTGATCAAGCAGCGCTCTGACGGCTGGGAGTACAGCATGGAGGAGATGATGGAGATCATCAAAGGCTATGATGATCAACCGGTCACGGAGGTCCATATAGTCGGAGGGGTGCTACCGCAATACGATTTACAATTCTACACTGAGCTTTTCAAGGCCATCAAGGCACATCGCCCTGATCTGCACGTCAAGGCCTTAACGCCAGTTGAATACCACTATATTTTCAAGAAAGGTAAGGTGAGTTACGAAGAGGGCATGCAGCTGATGCTGGAGGCAGGCTTGGATTCAATGCCCGGTGGCGGAGCAGAGATCTTCCACCCGGAAATTCGGGATGAGATCGCTGGAGGGAAGTGTAGTGGCGATGAGTGGCTGCGGATACATGAGATTTGGCACGAGCTGGGTAAGCGTTCTAATGCCACCATGCTCTACGGTCACATTGAGCGCTTTGAACACCGGGTTCATCACCTGGAGGAGCTGCGTAAACTGCAGGATAAAACGGGCGGTTTCCAAACCTTCATTCCACTGAAATTCCGCAACAAAGGCAATCAAATGTCGCACGTGCCAGAAAGTACGGTTGTAGAGGACTTGCGCAACTATGCGATCAGCCGTATTTACCTGGATAATTTCGATCACATCAAAGCTTATTGGCCGATGATTGGTCGGGAAGTGGCACAGCTTTCCTTGGCTTACGGAGTAGATGATATTGACGGGACAATCGATGATACCACCAAGATTTATTCCATGGCTGGTTCGGAAGAGCAGAACCCCGCTTTAAGCACCGAACAGTTAGTGAAATTGATCCGCGCCGTGGGGAGGAAGCCGCTGGAACGTGATACCCTTTATGGTTTGATCAAAGACTATTCAGAGGTGGAGTTTGAGGATGATAAACACTATCGCGGCTACTACAGTCTACCGGTGGTAAATGGCGCTAAGTAATCCAGACATGAACACGGATAAAACGGTATACATCTTACGGCACGGCCAGACTGATTTCAATCTGAAAGGAATTGTGCAGGGTGGGGGAGTGGATACTTCCTTGAATGAGACCGGGCGTAAACAAGCCCAAGCTTTTCACAATGCTTATGCTGATTTGCCTTTTGAGGTGGTGCTCAGTTCTACGCTCAAACGTACACGTGAGACTATCCTCCCCTTTATCAATCAGGGACTTCCGTGGGAGCAGCACCCGGAAATCAACGAGATGGGTTGGGGCGACCACGAAGGCAAAAAATCGACTCCAGAGAGTCATCAGGAATACAAGGCGGTGATAAATGCCTGGGGCCAAGGTAACTATGATGCTGCCATGCCAAACGGGGAAACGGCCGCACAGTTGGGGGAGCGTCTTCAACAATTTGTGCAGCATTTGCGTCAGCGGGAGGAGCAACTCATTCTGGTCTGCTCGCACGGGCGTGCCATGCGAGGATTAATGTGTGTGCTGGAAGGTACGCCACTGTCCAAGATGAATAACTACAGCCACTCCAATACGGGCTTGTGGATTGCAGAACAGATCACTTCCGGCTTTCGCCTAAAGTTGCGCAACGATACCACCCACCTATTAACCAAAGAAAACCATCAGTGGAAAAGCATCCGCTGATTATAGCAGTGTATGAAGAAGATTCGCATTACGGCCGTTAGTTATCTCAATACCAAGCCCTTGCTTTATGGTTTGTTAACGGGCCCATTGGCAGAGGAGATCGACTTGTCGCTCAATATTCCCAGTGAATGCGCCCGAAAGTTGCGCGATGGCGAAGTGGATTTGGCCCTCACCCCGGTGGCTATCTTGCCCGAACTATCGGAATGGCATTTGGTTTCGGATTACTGTATTGGAGCCGAGGGGGCGGTGCAAACGGTTAATATTTACGGTGAAGTTCCCATTTCGGAAATGGAAGAAATCTATCTGGATCATCATTCCCGGACATCCGTAGCACTCACTCAGGTACTTATGAAGGAATTGTGGCAAAACGAACCACGGTACATGCCGGCTAAGGAGGGCTACATCGACGATATTGCCGGGCGTCGTGGTGGTGTTGTCATTGGTGATCGTACGATTGGTCTAGAAGAGCGCTTCCCCTTTGTTTATGACCTTAGCGAAGCTTGGCATACGCTTACGGGCTTACCTTTTGTTTTTGCCGCTTGGGTGAGCACCAAGCCTCTTCCGGAGGACTTTGTTGCCGCTTTTAATACGGCGATGAAAAATGGAATTGCGGCAATTCCAAAATTAAAATTATTACTACCTTCGCCGCATCCTGATTTCGATCTGGCTGCCTATTTTACCAAGTATATCAGCTATCAATTAACGGCGGATAAACGGCAGGCACTCGATCAGTTTTTGCACTACCTTGCCCAATTCAATATAAGTCCCCAACAATCTTTTCCGTTTTCACAACCTGCCTAAACCTCCTAGTGTTGTAAAGGGCAGGAAAATCAAGATGAATGAGCAATACAATCGCTAAAGCCACCTTGGGTGGTGGATGTTTCTGGTGTGTTGAAGCTATTTTTGAGCAGTTGGAAGGCGTTGAATCTGTGATGTCTGGTTACAGTGGTGGCGCAAAAGAAACAGCGGATTACAAAACGGTTTGCTCTGGTACAACCAAGCACGCTGAGGTTGTTCAGGTTAATTTCGATCCAGCAATTGTCTCCTACAAAGAGATTCTCGAAATATTCTTCACCACGCATGATCCTACCACCCTCAACCGACAGGGTAATGATGTGGGGCCGCAGTACCGCTCGGTGGTGTTCTACCACGATGAAGAACAGGCAGCCATTGCGGAGCAGGTGAAGAAAGAATTCGCACCACAAGTATGGGACGACCCTATCGTTACCGAAATAGCTCCTTTCGAAGCTTTCTATGCCGCTGAGGAATACCACCATGGTTATTACCAAAAGGTGGGAGAGCGCAATCCTTATTGCACTTTTGTGATTACACCAAAGGTGAGCAAGTTCCGCAAGTTGTATGCGAATCGGTTGAAGAAGGAGGTGTAATGACCCACCCCGACCCTCCCTGGGAGGGAGGGAGAAGACTAATTTTTGTATAATGCAAATTCCCCTCCCTCCCAGGGAGGGTTAGGGTGGGTCCCACGTTACTCCGGATTCATCAATTGCCCCATAAAGAGGATACTATTCGTCTTATTATCGTGGATCACGAAGAAGAATGGATGATCTGCCTTAAACACAGGGTATTGCGGCGCTGAGGTTTCCACCACAACTACAACCGTCACGGCAGCGGCCTCGGTGCCCTCTTCATCTACTTCAATGAAGGCCTTGTGAATGACGTCGTCAATTTTCACACCGCCGCCTTGTATCATCTGCGAGAAGTCCGCAAAATCGGTGAAAGCCGTAGGCATACCCATAGTGGGTAATGTACCCTTCAGCTTGATCTCATATTCCATTTCAAATTTAGGAAGCAAGAGTTCTATGTTGGTGGACGTAAACTGGGTCAGCCAATTCGCCCAATTTTCGGCGCTCAACTCACTTACCACATCTTGCACCTCAAAACCTTCCTTCGGCAGAAATACACTCATCGAGAAGATGGAATCGCCATATGGTAAATCTACAGCTTGGAAACGCTCCGTTTCAAAATAACGCATATTAGTCTCCGGCTGGTGCATGAGCTCTGCTTGGACTGGACCATTTGGAGTGTTGAATTCTGCACTAACGGTATTTTCTGCGTCAAATTGAGTTTGCCAACTGCCTTGGAAGTAGATAGCATTGATCAATAACATCACTACTCCAGCGGGGAGTTCACTTAATGCTTCGGTGATGAGATCATTGGTATTTTCGGCAACCCAAGCATTCACATCATCAATGACGCCAGATTGAGCAAAATCAACTGGGACTACTTCACTGCTGTAGAATTCTTGATTTACATCTAGGAATTCAGGCCGTACCGGATAGTCTTCCTGGTGCCAGATCGAATTAGCAATCTTGAGCTGTGTTTCGGGATCTAGTTGCGGTAGTACATCAAGAAGAATTTGATAGGCTTCGTTGAGCTCCTCTAGGCTTACACCCGCCACGCGCAGGGCGTCTTGCATTTCGCTAAGGGTCTCGCCATTAGCCCCGTTCATCGTCATCGATAAAGCCGTGCTGATACTGAAGGGAGAGATAAAGATATTAGCGTCATCTGCTTCGTTACCACTGATGGTTTTGTAGAGATCAATGGCAAAATTACCATTGGCGGAGGTCAATTCACACGCTTTGGGTTCTTCGTTACAGTCAAAATCGACTGCTGGGCCAGGGTTGGGGCCAGGAAGGTCTTCATTGCACTGAAACAGGCAAAGGATACAAACAAAAAGAGATAGGGGGAAGATTGATTTTTTCATCGGGTAATGTTTTTATGCTTAGACTAGAGGCCGATTAAAAAGGGTTGGGTCGACATAAGCAAACAATGATTTTCCGTACTCTTCCACGGCGATATTGGGCGTGCATTCATCGAGTTTTTTACTTCATTTATCGCAAAAGGCCGACTGCTATCGCAAATCCTTTTATATTAGGTTCAGTAAACAAACAGCATCAAAAATCGCAATCATATATGGCACCATTTATCACCATTGTAGTCATTGGACTCTTAATTCTTATGTCGGGAATCTTTACCGTCAAGCAACAGTCTGCTGCACTAGTAGAACGCTTTGGAAAATTTCAGAGTGTCAAGCGCTCCGGCCTACAGTTTAAGATTCCATTCGTTGACCGTATTTCCGGCCGAGTCAGTCTAAAGATTCAGCAGCTGGATGTATTGGTTGAGACCAAAACAAAAGATGATGTATTCGTAAAACTTAAGGTAAGTGTACAGTTCGTTGTATCTCCAGACAAGGTTTACGAAGCGTTCTATAAGTTAGAGAACCCCTACGAGCAAATCAATGCCTACGTATTTGATGTGGTGCGGGCCGAGGTTCCAAAACTGAAGCTCGATGATGTATTTGAGCGTAAAGATGATATTGCCGTTGCCATCAAGCGCGAGCTATCTGACGCTATGCAGACCTACGGTTATGGTATTGTAAAAGCGCTGGTAACAGATATTGATCCAGACCATAAGGTAAAGGATGCCATGAACCGCATTAACGCAGCCGAGCGCGAGAAGCTTGCCGCTGAATACGAGGCAGAGGCAGATCGTATCCGTATCGTTGCTAAGGCGAAGGCCGAAGCTGAAAGTAAGCGTTTGCAGGGTCAAGGTATTGCGGATCAGCGCCGGGAAATTGCCCGTGGTTTGGAAGAGAGCGTCGAGGTACTCAATAAAGTGGGTATTAACTCTCAGGAAGCTTCCGCTTTGATCGTTGTTACCCAGCACTATGACACTCTACAATCAATGGGTGAGAATGCTAACAGTAACTTGATCATGCTGCCAAATGCGCCGCACTCCGCAAGCAATATGCTGTCGGATATGACCGCTAGCTTTGTGGCGAGCCAGCAAATTGGGGAGCAAATGAAAGAAACCAACGAGCAGCTGAAGCTAGAGAAGCCGAAAGAAAAATTACGCCGTTAAATTTTTCCGGCAGGGACACATTGCAATGTGTCCCCACTAAAATTGAATGAGAGTAGTTTTGAGTATATAACGAGCTCCGCCTTTGGGCGGGGCTTTTTTGTTGGTTAATCTAATTATCGGAGAAATCGAACTTCTCCGATAATTATTTTAGCACCATCAGCCTGCATCTTATCAAGCTTCCGAGATAGCTCACCACCAAAGTGCCGCTCGAAACGGAACACTTGTGTTAAACTTGCGTGTAATCATTGAATGGATTACAATTTGTAATGAGTCGGGGGGAACTTCTCATTACTGCAAATAGTTTGTAACCGGCAGCCTCATCAATTTTGGTGAGGCTTTTTTGTTATATTTACATTTAGTCTTTTAAATCTTAGATTTCAAAAAGACGAGCCTACCTGCCCATTGTCTGTACTTATCCGTGAAAACATTGTACTTATCACCAAAGCGATGGTGGAAGAAGGGTCTTTGCTCTAGAATTCTGTAACCTTGCCGCGTTTGACCGCCTAGACCCGCTGATACTAATTTCACACGAAGGCTCCCTTAAAAATGAACAACCTCAAAATTTTGGTTGTCGAAGATGATCCACTCTTCGCCACTGAAGTAGAAATGCTGCTGAGTTCCTTGAATAAGGTGGAATATCAGTTGGTCGATAACATTGAGGCCGCACGCCGCCAAATTCAAAGCCAGAGTTTTCATTTAATCCTACTGGATATCCATCTACAAGGCCCAGAAAACGGATTGGATTTTGGTCGTTATCTGCGTAATAACCTACCTACCTTACCGATTGTCTTCATGACCGCTCATACCAGTGGTACAACTTATGAGAAAGCTCGCTCCTTGATGCCCTATGCTTTCCTGGTTAAGCCGGTAGAAGTACTAACCCTGCGTAGTATTGTCGAGGCTATTATGGATCGTCATGCGCCCTATCGTGCCTTCCAGTATGAGCAATTTGAAGAGTACCAGGAAAATCATATCCTACGTGAGCATTTATTCGTAAAAACCAATAACCGATTTTCACGTGTACAGCTGTCGGATGTACGGGTCATTGAGGCAGACGGAAACTACGCTATTCTCTACGCCAATGAACGCAAATACGTGGTGAAAATATCGGTGAAACAGCTGCTGCAACAACTCTCTTCCCAATTGTTTATTCGCGTGCATCGCAATTTTGCCGTACAGATTCCCTACATCGATAATGTGGACTTTTCTATAAATGAACTTACATTAGCGGGGAAGCCCTATCCGATTGGTAGCAAATACAAAAGCGATTTAGCCAAGCGACTCAATCGAATATCTTAGGGTTCCTACATTTTGGTCTAAACCCACATTCCAACAAAAACTATTCTATACTCAGCAGAATTGAATTTGACGAAACCATTCTCGCTCTGTTGAGTATATGCTGATAGAAATTGGATTTTGCTCGTCAAAACCAATTTCTCGTCAGTATATCACCTATTTGGTCAACTTCACTAGTTGTAACCCTTATGCTGAGGCGTTTGTGGAAAGTCTGTTTGCTGCTGTGCTTGACATTGCCCGTCTTTGGACAAGCTACGCTCCCTGTTGTACTACAACAGCGTAAGGTAGATGTATCAGACGGGTTGGATGCGCAACAATTACAAGACCTGTACGTCGATTCCTTAGGCTATTATTGGTTTTGTGACATACGGAGTCTTTTCCGTTTTGATGGTCGAGAAGTCATCAAGTTTGATCACCGTGGCCTAGAGGTCCCGGGAAATGCCTTTTTGCAGTACTTCCAAACGGCTGACGGCCTCATCTGGTTTGGGGTACAGGCCTTAAGAGCCTGGAAAGATGTGAGTATTAAAGGCCGGTATACGGAGTTGAAAGTTTTCGATCCCTACACGCAGAAAGTCCTTCCTGCTGAAGAGGTTAGCAAAGCCTTACCCTGCCCGGTGAATGAAATCTTTCGCTTTTCTGACGATGGCGAACACCTTTTTCTATTCACAACGGATAGTAAGATATACCATTACCGAAACGGCAAGTTTCACTTTCTCTACCATGAAGATTGTGCTGATGCATTATTGTCGGCCACTTGGTCGGAGGAATTACAGCAATATTACTGGGCAAGTAGTAACGACCTCTACATGTGGGATGGAGAGGGTAAGTCGCAGTTCTGCCTACAGTTAGATTTCAAAGCCTTCAACCTGACCGCTTTTGATGATTTACTAATTGCCCATATCCAGAAGAATAGAGATGTTTTTCCTTCCTCCGTACAGGTGTTGCAATTAGCGCGTGATGATGTTCCCCGCAGCGTCAAAAGTTTTGAACAAACAGTGTTAGTTGGACACGGTACAAGGGATAGTATTTGGGTGGCCGATGAAAGCGGTTTTTCCTTGTACGCCCAATGTTCAGGCGTGGCTGGAAGCGATCTTTGCCAAGCCTTATACATCCCTTCTAACAATTTCCAAACCAATTTGAGATTTGTTAGCGGCAGTAAAGTCCACCAGCAGGAATTTTGGTTTCTTACCGCCCATTTTGCTCAGGTCGTTGCGCTGCTGAACAAAGGAGTTGAAACTATTCCGGGTGGAGAAGGATATAGTGTTCGCGATATTTTGCAGGTAGATAGTGTATTCCTGCTTACTACTTACAATGGTGCTCAGCGTTACAACTTACAAACTCGACAGCTCAGTGCCACTTTACCCGAAATTGGGATTGGTGGTTATGCCTTACACGATGCAGGTGAGCAACTCTATATTGGCCGCCACGCTTATTCTTATCTAGTTGCAGATAGGACGACATGGTTACGTGAGAACAAGTTGTCAGGTACTAGCTATCGCAATTTTAGCGGCAGTGCTCTATTGGTCTTACCTGATAGTAGCGGGCAGGTATGGGTGGGTACCCAGAGTGGTCTGAGATTCTATTCGCCGGAAGAACAGACTGTACATGAGTTCTACAGCGAAGCCGCCGCAGGATTGAGTGAAGCCCACATCACCCAAATAGTTCCTTGCGACGAAGGCTTTTGGATCAGTTCCTCCGACGGAGTGTATCTACTCCATCCGGAACTAGGCTTGATCCTGGATTCCTTTTCCTTAGGTACAGAACGCATCTTTGAGAGTGTCTATCCCTTGACCGCAGATAGCGTGTGGCTGGTTCCAAGGGAAGGAAATCCCATCCTTTGGGAACGCTCTGTTGAACGATTAACTGAGTTGGATATCTTTCGGCCTAAACTTGGGAACGACATTCACACTATTATTCGGGACAAAGTAGGCGCATATTGGTTACCGTCAAACAATGGGTTATACCGTTATGATCCACAAACGGGAAGGGTGTTACAACTGACTAAAGAATCGCACGGAATACCGGATAATGAGTTTAACCGATTATCGTGGGAAGTATTAGATGATGGTCGATTGGCGTTTGGTGGTGTGAATGGGATGTGCCTTATTAGTCCAGAGGCTTTTGTGACGGAAAACCATTCGGTAGCACCGGTCTACATTACGAATTTGAGTTATAAATTACGGAGTTTGGACTCCTTGTTGACGCCACCTGATCGCAATGTATTGCCCGAAATATTTCCTGCTGATTTAGCGCAATTATCAATTGGTTTGGCCCAACTAAGCCCCTTCCAAGAGGGGGTGCGCTACTTCTACCGCTTGGATAACAGTGATGAAGATGCGGCTTGGGAGGAAATCGCTGGAGATAGGCTCAATTTAGAACGCCTAAGGCCCGGAGCGCATCTATTAGAACTTACGGTAAAGGGAGAATTCGATCAGACCCTTAGCGCTACTACAAGCTGGTCATTCTTTGTACGTAGACCGTGGTACCAACAGTGGTGGTTTTATGTATTGCTACTGGCAGTGGCCTATGGTTTGTTTCGAATCTACTTGCGCTACCAGTTGTCAGTCGCCGATGACAAACGCCGAGTGCTGGAGGCACTGGTGTTGGAACGCACCTCAGAGTTGGAACAAGAGCGTAGTCTAATTGCCCAGCAAAATGATCAGTTGCAGCGACTTAATCAAGCCAAGGATCGTTTATATGCATTGATCACGCACGAAATCAAAGGGCCACTGCTTGGGGTACTTGGGATGAGTAAAAAGATTGATTTTTTGCTCCAGCATAATCGGAAAGAGGACATTGTAGGGCTCAGTAGAAAGATTGACCAAAACGCTCGTCAGGTCAGTCTGTTGCTGGATAATATGATTAGTTGGGGGCAAGCTCATTTTGATGAGCAGTACGAGTTGGTAACGGAACAAATTCCCCTCTTAGCTTTGCTCAAAGCTATCATTCTAGAGTTGGACGAGTTGGCGCAACCGAAGCAGCTCGAGTTTTGTGTTCAGGTAGATGAGGACGCGATCATAGCCTTTGAACCCCATGCACTTAGGGTGGTTTTACGCAATGTTTTGCATAATGCTGTTAAGTTCTCTGAACCAGGTTCTACCGTTGAAGTTCGTTGTGAAACCTTGGAGCAACAAGTTTCCGGCGTGACGGTGACCAGTATGGGAACTAGCTTTCCTGCTGATTTAGAGGAACGACTGCGAGCGCAACAGCCAATAAATCCTACCTTAGGCACCGCCCAAGAACAAGGTTCTGGACTTGGTCTAAGGCTTTGCCTGGTGCTGGCAAGGCGCAATCACGCTACCCTACAATTCAGCTCACCACCAAATAATGAGCAAACATCCGTTGAATTGCGCTTAATGTAACTCAGTTAAACTCGTTCGGACAAAAATATTAGGATGTCATAGCACTTGTCGCATCAGTGTTAACTGAGCGTTAAGCTTTCTTGATAAATGATAAATCAGACTAATTTGATTCTGTAAAAGCACCTCGGTTCTATTATTTTTGAAGCATACGACGACCTAATAATCCCGGCCTTATCTATTCAACCGGGTCATGTTTTTGCTACAGTATTGATAATCAAAAAGTTGTGACCGAAGCGCTCTCGGGTGTAGGTCGCATTTAGCGTGTTATTTATTACTTCTTCAAATCATAATTATTAATCTCATGAGTGTAGATTTACGATCTACGGTGTTTCTCAGGATTTTCATGGTGATGATTTTGTGCGCAACAGTTGGCATTACTGTTAGCGCTCAAACGGTTATTGCCAGTCAAGACTTTGATACGCCGCTCAACCTGAACAGTCAGATGATCGACCCTGACGGTTCAACTTTTACTGGTGCTGGAGACATGTTTAATGTTTCTGACCAGGAAGGTACTGGGAATACCGGTGGCCTTCCTTTCGCTATAGCGGATGATTCTTTTGATGGCACCTGCCGTACTGGAACTTTCGGGGGCGACTTGCAAGGTTTCATTACCTGCAGCTACCCCGATGGTAATTTCTTTGGTGTTGTTGATCTGGATAATGGTGACAACATGGACGGGATGGGTACCGTTGATTGGGCATTCCAAATCGATGATGCCACTGACCTGACCGTATCCATTGACATGGCTGCCATGGGTGACTTCGAAAATTCGTCTGATATTTTCAACTTCAGCTATTCTTTTGATAATGTCACCTTCACTCCATTGTTCAGTAGTTCTGTGGATGAGGCTGGAAGCCAGACTTACACCATGGAAGATGGAGATATGGCCACCTTGAGTGATCCACTAAGTATAGATGGTATAACTCTGAATGAAGTGTTCCAAACCATCTCGGGGTCTTTGACTGGTACAGGTGAAGTACTCTATCTACACTTCGAAGCGACTAACGACGGCGGCTCAGAAGCTTTCGCTTTTGATAACATCGTAATAGAAGGTGTTGAGGCTGTTGAATGTAGCGATGAACTATTCATCTCCGAATACATGGAAGGGAGTGGGAACAACAAATGCGTTGAAATCTACAATCCAACGAGTGAAACGGTAGACTTAGCTGCCGAAGCATACACCCTGGATTTCTACTTTAACGGCAGTATGTCTGCTGGCACCAGTATTGAATTGGAAGGCACTATTGCTCCGGGCGAAGTACACGTAGTTTGTGATAACAACACCGATTTTGCTGGTCTTGGGTTTACTGCTGATCAAGAATCTACTGCTTCTTTCTACAATGGAGATGATGTAGTTGTCCTGGCAATTGATGGCCGTGAGGTAGACGTTATCGGCAAAATTGGTGAAGATCCTGGGAGCGAATGGAATGAGAACGGCGTTGGAACAGCCAATGAGACCATCCGCAGAAAATCAACGGTTACCTCCGGTGATCCAAACGGAAATGACGACTTTGACCCTTCTTTGGAGTGGGATTCTTTCGCCTCCAACACAGTAGATGGCTTAGGTGAACACAGTACGGATTGTGTGAATAATGAGCCTTCGTGCAGCATTACCAACGTAATGATTACGGAAGGTCCAGATTGTGACGGAGATGATTCTTTCTTCTCATTGTCTTTTGATGTTGCGGGAGGTTCTGGTACGACTTATG
Source organism: Bacteroidota bacterium (assembly GCA_038528965.1). Classification (GTDB taxonomy): domain Bacteria; phylum Bacteroidota; class Bacteroidia; order Chitinophagales; family Saprospiraceae; genus Lewinella. The sequence continues at coordinate 46,249 of JBCBEC010000055.1, forward strand.
TCATGTTGAACCCTGCTAACAGCATTTCTTATGGCGTGACAGTAACATCGGTGACTGACGGTACTGTTACCGTCTTCGGACAAGCGAATTCTGCTGCTGATGAAGGTACGACCGCTCAACTCGTGGTAGTAGATACGAACAATCCATCTTGTGAGTCTGATCCGATTTCTATTACTATTCCTACTTGTCCTCCTATTCTGTGCCCTAGCGTAGAAGAAGTGTTTATCAACGAATTCCACTATGATAACGACGGTAGTGATGTAAATGAATTTGTAGAAGTAGCCGTTGATAATGCCTTCGAAGGGGAGCTATCTGATATTACCCTGTCACTTTATAATGGCTCAGGTGGTACTGGTGCGGTTTACGATTCTTATACGCTTGACGAATTTACGGCTGGTGAAGATGATGGTACGTTTACCGTTTACTCCTTATTAATTGCTGGAATTCAGAATGGTGGACCTGACGGTCTGGCCTTATCCTGTGATAATGCAGCATTCCAGTTACTCAGCTACGAAGGTACTTTCACCGCAGTTGATGGCCCTGCTGTTGATATGGTGAGTACTGATGTAGGGGTGCAGGAAGGAGGCGATACGCCTGAAAGTGGCTCCTTACAGCTAGTAGATGGCGAGTTTGTAGAAACTTGTCAGAACACGATTGGTGCGGTAAACGAAGCCATCACCGATTGTTGTGATTTGATGTTAGTTGACTTTACTATTGTTGATGAGTCTTGTGCCGGTGAAGAAGACGGCAGCATTAGCGTCGTTGCTGAGTGTAACACTTGTGGCGACATCGAGTACTCATTCGATGGTGGCGAAACATTTAGTGACGAAGCAACAGCAGAAGGCCTAGGCGAAGACTGCTACACAGTAGTTATTCGCTCCAGCTTGGAGGACTGTGAAATAGAGCGTATCCTGATCGTAGAAAACGATAACCCAACCGTTATACCTCAGGTCGAGGAACTAAGCTTCAGCTTGGAAACTATGTTCTCGCTTGCTGGCGCTGAAATCGTGACCTATATTGCTGATAATACTACTGCCGCGGTAACCAGTGGAGATGGTCTACAGTTGGTTGACTTGAGTGATCCAAGTAACCCATCCTTGATTACCACACTAGCACCAACAGCAGAAGGCTTCAGTGCTGATGAAGTTTCCAGCACGGCTTACGCCAATGGCATCCTTGCTGCTGCTGTTCCTAATGACGATACACAAATGCCAGGTGATGTACTGTTCTACGATATGGATGGTATGTTCCTCGGTTCTGTAACGGTAGGCCCGCTACCGGATATGATTAAGTTTACCCCTGACGGCACCAAGCTATTGGTAGCGAACGAAGGTGAACCTGATGATGATTACGTAGTCGATCCAGAGGGTAGCATTTCCATCATTGATCTCAGTGGTGGTGCAGGTGCTGCTTCTGTAATGACAGCAGACTTCACTGCCTTTAATGGTACCGAAGCAGCAATTGAGGCAGATGGTGGCCGTATTTTTGGCCCTGGTGCAACAGTTGCTCAGGATTTGGAGCCAGAGTTTATTACGGTAACTGACGATGGCACAACTGCCTACGTAACCTGTCAGGAAAATAACCTCCTTGCTGAGGTAGACATTGCTACGGCAACAGTAACTCGTTTAATCGGCCTTGGCGTAAAAGCCTACTGTGAGCCAGGTAACGATCTTGACGCTAGTAACCGTGATGCCGGTATCGACATCCGCAACTGGCCATTCTTTGGCTTCTATCAGCCAGACGGGATTGAGTGCTACTCTGCCGGTGGAAATATGTACATCGTATCTGCTAACGAAGGTGATGCCCGTGACTATGATGGCTTCTCTGAAGAAGATCGTGGTGATGATTTGGATTTGGATCCAGCTGTGTATCCTGATGCAGATGAACTACAGATGGACGAAAACCTGGGTCGTATCCGCATCTCTAATGTAGAAGGTGATTTGGATGATGACGGCTTTGTTGAGCGTATCACTGGCTATGGTGGTCGTTCTTTCAGTATCTGGGACGCTGCTACAGGTGACCTGGTATTCGATTCTGGTAGTGATCTTGGAAATATCTCTGCGATCATTACTCCTGGTTTCTTCAACGCGAACGACGGCTTGGCTGCTGAATTCGATGAGCGTTCTGATGATAAAGGTGTTGAGCCAGAAGGTGTAACCATTAAGGAAATTGGTGGTAACGTTTACGCCTTCATCATCTTTGAGCGTGCGGCTGGTGGTTTTGCAGTATATAACATCACTGATCCTACTGCTCCATACTTCGTAGTGTATATTCCTGGTGCTCCTGCTGGTGATATCGCTCCTGAATCATTGTTGGTTATTGATCCTGATGATAATCCAACGGATGGTTTCTTAATCTTAATGGCTAGCGAAGAGTCTAGCACTTTGGCTGTGTACACAGTAGTAGATAATAAGGAGTTCGGTCTGATTCCTACCTCTGCTGTAGTGAACGGCGGCTCTGGTGTTTACACCAATTTTTCATGGTCAATCACTGGTGGTTCTGCCGCTGGTGAAGTGAGCTTGATTGACGAAGACTCAGCTACACCAACTCTGAACACTTCTGGTGTAACCGAACCAGGGACCGTAGACCTGGAAGCTGAAGTAACCGACGAGAATGGTTGTGTTACTACCGTAACGGATATCGTCCATGTCGTTCCACCACTGGAAACTGAATTGGCGATTGAAGACCCTTGTTCTTGCCTGGACAACGCTTCTGTTATTGACTTGAATAACAATACGGGGGGTGAAGATGGTCAGTTTGCTGAACAAGTTGCTATCACCGGTGTAGGTGGTGCACCGCTTCCTCCCGGATTTGATTTCCGCGTTACGGCTGCTACGGGAGCGTTTGATGCAAACAATATACCCGCTGTAGGTACGCAGAGTGCTGGTGTCCCAATTGCTATTGGTGAGGCATTGACGTACGATCCTGCTACGGGATACTACGTACTTGATTTTGTACACGTGGATGGCATCGGTTACAGCATTACCGTAAGCCAATTTGCTGCTGTAGCAGGCATCGCTATCGGACAATCATTGACTATTGCCAACAACTGTGCCTATCCAAATCCAGTATTGGATCCGGCGCTAGACGAAATCTACTGTTCATTTGAAACAGCAATCGCTCTTGGTGCTACTGACTTGGAGGGTATCGGTGCGGATAATGTAGCCTTCACTGTGAATGGTAACCCCGCTACAGAATTCGATCCTTCTGCTTTGGGTGCTGGCACACACGTAGTTGGAATTAGCTACGACGGTGCTGCTGATGCAAATGGCGGTATCTCTCCAGATGGTGGAACTACACCTGCCTTCCCTGGTTGCATCCAGGATGCTGAGTTTACCGTTGTTGTAGAAGACTTGAATGCCTCTTGTTTGGCAAATGTGAATGTAACCTTGGGTGAAGATTGCAGCTTGGCCATTACACCTCAAATGGTACTCTTTGGTGGCTACGACTGTGCTGACGAAATCAACATCACCGTTGATGGTGGCAATAGCAATGTCGTGACTGGCTGTGGCGATCATACCTATATGATTGAAGTGATTGTAGCTGGTGAGGTAGAATATACCTGCTGGGGTAATATCTTCGCAGAAGACAAGACTGATCCAGTGCTAGAGTGTCCAGATGACACGGATGTAGTAATCGCTGCTGATTTCGACATTCAGACAGCTGAAGGCACGATCGATGCTACTGATCCCACGATCGAGCTAGCAGATTACTCTTGCTTCTTGAGCTTGTTTGATCCAGTTGCTGGTCCTTATGGCTACGACTTGATCGAGTTCACGGTAAGTGCTACTGATGTATACAATATCGTTGTTGATGGTGATGTAGCGGATCAGACAAGCTCAAGAAGCAAGAGTAATCTGCTAGCTCGATCGTGGGATCAGTAGC